>NZ_CP168493.1:1312500-2625000 GCF_042945595.1 Psychrobacillus sp. L3
GCTTCCACGATTGAACCTAACATACGATAACCTATTGAAAACAACAATGGTTTAAATTGTTGATAATCCTCATTACTAATTTGCACGTTATCAACTCTTTTCCTTTTTAATGATTTCTTCCGCTGCTTGTTTACCGCTACTGACTGCTCCTACTGACAAAATAGAATTGAGTGAAGCCCAATCTCCTGCTATATATAATCCTGGAATTTCGGTTTTAAAACGGCTTAACTTTTGTTCATCTCCTATTTGAGGTAAGCGTTGGTTAACTGTAATTTGAGGGATAAAACGGCTTGTAATTACATGTTTTTGCCACCCTGGCTGTAGCTTCTCTAAGAATAGTTCAAGCTCGTTTCTAACCTTTTTTCTTTCTATGGGTTCATCTGGGTGGTGATATTTAAACACATGCAGAATTGAACTTTTTGCATCATAGGAAAGTCGTGCATAATTCGAATGTACGGAAAAATAGAAGGGATCAGTGATGCCCATGGCGAACAATCGCTTTGGATTAGGAAGTTGCGTTAAAGCAACGTCTAAAGTTGCTCCTCTTACAGTTGTTATTTGTGAAAAAAATTCCCTCTGGGGAAGATTAATCTTTTCACCTAACATTTTAATAAGTTCGTGAGGACCAGTAGTACAAATTACATACTTCCCATGAATTTCCTCGTCGTTGGCCAAAACTAAATTAAAATAATCATGTTCGACCGATTCAATTTGTTTTACAACTGTACGTGATTTAACCTGTACACCAGAGATAACTGCTTTATTGTGGAGTTGGTCTATGATTGTCTGCCAACCCCCATCTAGATAAAGTACGCCGCCCATAGCAATTTTCATATTCGATACCATTAACTTTGCGCTTGCCTTTTCAGGAGCATGGCAATACGTCGCAAGTCTTCCTAGTAAATAGAGTAATGATTGAACTTTTTCTGAACCTGCTGTTTGCTGTACCCATTGCTCGAAAGTCTGCTGTGCTAACTTTTCGGTATTAATGGAAATCACTTTCATTAAAACTCTAGCCCATTCAATACGTTCTTTCCAATTTAAAAGACTTGTTGTGAAAAGTCCTAAAGGAGTAAAAGGCGCTGCGTATTCCATATTTTTTTCAACTAAAATGCCACCTAATTTAGGGGATTTTCCTTTAAGTTGTACATCTAATTCTTCGAGAATCGACTTGGCTTTTCCTTTTTTATAAAGAGCGTGTGGACCTAAATTGAAATACTGTTCACGTATCCGATCGGTTCTAGATCTTCCACCAACTATTTTCCCTTTTTCTAGTATTAATATAGACAAATCGGTTTTAGCTAAAAAATTAGCAGCCACGAAACCAGCTATCCCACCACCGACAATAATAACATCCCATTTTTGAGTCATAATATAACCTCCCAAAGTTTATTCATAACTCAAGACGAGGATAGTAGAATATATGTGACAAGTTCATGGAAATTAGTTTATAACGGAGCTCAAATCACTTTTCATCAATGGTAATTCATATTCTTTTATAATGGATGGCTTTAAAGTGCTGGATAATTTTGTTAGAAAAATTATTTATAGGCAAAGGAATAGTAAAGTATCTTAATTTAAGGTGCCTCGTTATCGATCAATTCAGAATTGCATTACAACTTGGTGCCTTTCACTTATTTAAAAGATACGGAGAGAACATCATTTGAATAATTTAGATCAGAGTCAAAATCAATAGAGATACTTACAGACGATGAATTATTTGAAAAAGTAAAACTCATTAAGGATATTCTATTTTAAATTATATAATACAAAAGTTGCCCTTGTACTCCGAAGGCATTGAAAACTCCGATTTTTCAATTTGCTAAAACAGCTATTATGAAAAAAGGCAACTTCCCGTCAATATGGTGGAAAGTTGCCTTCTTTTTCTGCTCTCTTTTTACCCTATTTCTACTCTTTTTCCTTCGTCAAGATTATGAATTAGAGATTGACAGCGAATACGGCAAGGGGTCCCTGTATGTTTATTCCAAATAGACCCGTGGATGAGGCTAGATCATACCTGTGTCTGTTCTTTAGGTCACTGATTTTCGCTTCAATCTTGTAGAATAATTTCGCTTTTCCCTTGAATCCCTCGGTCATTTGGAAAGCTTCCTGCTCTGTATGTTCCATCGATTTAAATGAAAAAAATCGAGATATTCCACGATTAAATCGTCGAATATCTCGATAAGTTAAACTATCTGGACTTTTTCAGTGCTCTCTAGAAAAACAAGCCGTTTTTTTAGGCTTATTTTATTTTAGGGATTTAATTAAAATGGCCCTTTACAATTCTATAACTGAAACTTTAAAAATATATAATTTCTCTAGTGTCGCATTAAGATAATTTAATACACGAATTAGATTCGAATTTTCTGCATTACTATTTCTCCATAGAAAAAACCTTTATAATGGTTTGATGGTAGTAACCTATACAAATCCACTAAAAAGGATCACACAAATGGATAGGATTACATGAAAAATAGCATTTGAACAATGGTATTCACCGATTTCCAATAAATTATTGGAGACGAAAGTGAAAAACCTGCATTTAGACTACTATACGAAGAAGCTTTATATGGCCTTTAAGTGATTGTGTATTTTCATCTGAAGGAATTTGAAAAAAATTGACGTTTTTGAGAAGGAATAAAATGCCTGTTAACAGCAATAACCTTAACAGAAAAGGATTCTTTTTTCATCTTTTAGTTGAAATAGAGAATTCCACTGAAAAGCAGACAAGTCAACCTTTTAGTGGGATTTTGTGTTGGTAGGTGAATAATCTAGGATTATTATTTTTAAATTATGTTAATCTATTAATAGATGAATAATATTCTAAAATAAATGTTTTCTTAGAAATGGAGATTATGATAATGGTTACCACAGAGTTTCGTATGGAAAAAGATTTTTTAGGGGAAAAAGAAATTCCGAAAAATGCTTATTATGGTGTTCAAACAATGAGAGCAGTCGAAAACTTTCCGATTACAGGATATCGAATTCACCCGGAACTTATAAAATCTTTAGGTATCGTGAAAAAAGCAGCAGCATTAGCAAATATGGAAGTTGGCATGTTGGAGAAAGAAATCGGACAAGTGATTATTCGAGCATGTGATGAAGTTATTGCTGGGAAATGGAATGATCAATTTATTGTCGATCCAATTCAAGGTGGTGCAGGAACATCAATTAATATGAATGCAAACGAAGTCATTGCAAATCGTGCCCTTGAGTTAATGGGAGAAGAAAAAGGGAATTATACATTCATTAGCCCAAATAGCCATATTAATATGTCCCAATCAACAAATGATGCATTCCCAACGGCTATACATATCGCAGTACTGCGCTTAATGGATCAATTACTCGAAGCTACTAAAACAATGCAAAAAGCATTTGTTTCGAAAGCAAAAGAATTTGAAGGTATTATTAAAATGGGGCGTACTCATCTTCAAGATGCCGTGCCAATCTTACTGAGTCAAGAATTTGAATCATATAGTCGTGTCATTTCACGTGACATTGATCGTATTTCACTTTCGAGACAACACTTATATGACATCAATATGGGTGCAACTGCCGTTGGTACAGGATTAAATGCGGATCCTTTATATATTGAATTAGTCGTTCGAAATCTTAGTGAATTCAGTGACTTACCATTAAAATGTGCCGAACATTTAGTGGACGCTACTCAAAATACAGATTGTTATACGGAAGTATCTGCAAATTTAAAAGTTTGTATGATTAATATGTCAAAAATCGCAAATGACTTGCGCTTAATGGCTTCTGGACCACGAGATGGTTTATTTGAAATCAAATTACCTGCTCGTCAACCAGGGTCATCGATCATGCCTGGAAAAGTAAATCCCGTAATGGCTGAAGTCGTAAACCAAGTAGCTTTCCAAGTCATGGGGAATGATTTAACCATTTCTGCAGCTTCTGAAGCTGGCCAATTTGAACTAAATGTCATGGAACCGGTTCTATTTTATAATTTAATCCAATCCATTTCGATTATGAATAATGTTTTTACAGTATTTACTGAAAAATGTTTAGTAGGCATTACGGCGAATAAAGAACGTTTAAGAGAATACGTTGAAAAAAGTGTGGGAATTATCACTGCAGTAAATCCGCATATCGGATACGAACTTGCAGCTCAAATTGCAAAAGAAGCCATTGCTACCGGGGCTTCTGTACGTGAACTTTGTATACAATCTGGCGCTTTAACGGCAGAACAATTAGATTTAATATTAGATCCATTTGAAATGACACATCCTGGTATTGCTGGTGGTAGAACACTTGTAAAGAGTTGATTGCAAAGTTTAGTATGAAAGAGAAGTAAAATGAGTTTCTAATCAGATGATAAGTGTGGAACATTGGCGGGCACATTTTCATTTGATAGAAAATTATCCTGAACGCCAAATCAACATGATGAATTTAAAAACGCACTGAAGTGCATAGTGTCCAGGCGCGCAAACTATTCAAAATAGTCTCGGTGGCTGGCACCATAAATCATAGTATTTTAAAACGGCGATTCGGAATAAAAATATTAGGATCGCCGTTTTATAATAGGAAATCACAAATGAAAACCTCATTTAGATTCTTTACGGTGACCAGTTCCATATGTAAGTGCGGATTTACAAAAATTGTTAAGGGAATTATATACCGACTTAGTAGGTTAGAGAAGATAATAATTTTCTAAATATATCAATACTAAACAATTCTTTGGTGATATTGGTTATAGTTAATATGATTTTCCTGAAAATAAATGAAATATCATATGAATAATTAATTTCTAGGAATTTAAATACTAATCAATAATGAAGGATGTGTTTTTTTATGGAAGCTTCTCTATATTCAACAGAAGAAATTAATAAAAATAATCATGCTAAACTTTGTGAATTACTAATTTTACGTCATTTTTTCAAGAACTCTTTTATTTCTTCTGAATATAATGCACCATTTGAATTCGGAGAGTCTATTATATTAACATCTACTGGTGAAAAATTAGTATCAGCATTATCAATATTAAGAGGTGAAAATTATACAGAATCTGAGACAAAGCTTAGCATTCTAGATATATTCTATTCGGATGAAATATTAGTTGATATTCAAAAAACAGATTTATTACGGTTTAAAAATACATTTTCAAATGAAATTATTAAAGGAAATATTAAATTCCCATGGATATATGAAAGAATACTCTACGATCGTTTTTTTGAAAACTTTAAAATACGCCCAATGGAACTTGATAATATTAATACAAATTCACTTCTTAAAGATACTCCAATAGGTGTATTTCAATTGGGGAGAAATGTAATAGGTCCATTAGGATTGTTAGAATCAGAAGAATCTAGATGGTTACCTGTAAGACAGAGTGCACCTTTATGGCACTGCAATAATTTAAGTTGCAATAAATTGCACTTTGTAGAACTTAGCTCTGAATATGACAAAACGAGATTTGGAAGACTAGCAAAATCTATAAGCGAAGAGAGTTTACCAAAACATTTTGAAAAAAATTTAAGAGAATACGTTACTGATAACGAAAGATTTGATTACGATTTATCAGCTTTACCATTTGTTTTGATTAATTCTTTTAGTGAAAAAGAACTTAAGGATTTATTATCAGAATTAATAAATAAGAACTCGTATTTCTGGAGTAAGCGTCCTGAAAATTCTCCAATAAGCAAAAAACTCTCTGGATCAGCAAAACATATTTCGCAGAATGTTACTTTAAATGAATGTTTTCAACTAATTTTACTCTTCAAGAATATTGATATCATTTCTACTTTAGATGATCTAATTAACACGAATCAAATAATAATTCCTCATACTGAAATAAGAAGTTCATATTTCGGATATACAAGAGGCGACTCCTTAAATATGAACTGTGAAGTATCGAATTTAGGTTTTAGAGTCATTTCAAAAAATAAGAGCTTATCATCATTAAGACTTAAGCACCTAATCATGTCTATCTATAAAGATAAAGAAGAAATAGAGTGGAAACTTAGATTAGTAGAAGGAAAAGATTTTAATGATAAATTTGATAATTTATTGATGAATGAGAATCCAAAACAAATAGTAAGAGATTTTCTTCTAGATAACCCTAAACATATTAAATTTACATTTGATTATCTAATAATAAAGAACTTCTATATTCCAAATGATACTCTTCAAGAAGAAACATTAATAAATAAGATATTATGGAAATTAGGATTTAATATTAATTCGTTTCCAGATTATCTAACTAAATATTGGGACCGTTTAGAACATTTCGAAAAAATATCTTATTCAATGCATTCATATAAAGAGGAGGATAAGGAGAATATAAGGAGTTCAGCAGTTAACTTATTCGTATCGGTTGAAGAAATCTTAGATGCTAGTTTATCTTTTATAACATGGGTATTATTATCAGATCATTACGGAGAGACAAAATTTAAATTTAATTTAGATAATGCACGGTTATTTATGTCTCAAGAACTAAGCGGTAGAAAAATAACTGATAGTGGGCCGATAATATTTGATAAAAATGGAAAAAACACTCTTTATCCACTTATCCAAGGGTTTACGATTCTTGCTGACTATTGTAACGAACTTGTAAATACTCGAGATATATACAAACGAAATAATACTGATATTCCTTCATATGTAAATAAAACCGACTTATATGTATTTCCATTCCATCATAATAAAATGGTCCTAGATTTTACTGAAGAAGTATATCAAAATGTATATAACTTACTAAAAAAAGTGACGTTACTTTTTGAACAAAAAAATATAGCTAGTGTAAGAAATAGAATTGAGCATAAAAGAGAGGATTTCCCTGATAGTGTAGAAATTAATAAAGCGTGTAACGCATTAAAAGAGATTGGTGAAATATTAGAAAATAATGGAATTTGTCCAGTTGTCTATAAATTTAATGGAACTTTCATAGATACTTTCAGAAGAGGTTTAAATTCTTATATTAATTATAAAGGTCAGCAAATTAATATTAGTACATCCTCTCAATATAATCTGGCTAATCTACCAAATTTAGAAGATACTTTAGTAATCATGCCAGCTATTAGATTAGAGAACTCTAATCAATACTTGAGATATAGATATAATGAAACCTCAGAATATACAAAAATGTACAAAGGTTACCCAAGGAGAATGATTGAAATAACAAATTAGTAATTAATAAACTCTTTAAATTCCAATTTTGATATCTTCGTAAAAATAGAGATGAAAATTTGCACTAAGATATATTACGGTGAACCGTATCATGTCCAATGTGGTGTTTATTACCTAAAACAAAAGATTATCAAAATAGCTCATCAAGCTACTCTGATAATCTTTTTTTATTTCTTCATCAACCTTATCTTCTCCTCATCCGGAGTAACAAACACCGTAGTCTGCTCAAAATAAATAACAAACCCCGGTTTAGCCCCACTCGGCTTCTTCACTTGCTTAATCACCGTAAAATCTACAGGCACCGAAGCAGACTCCCGAGCTTTACTAAAATATGCTGCAAGATTCGCTGCTTCTAAAAGAGCTGTTTCCGATGGATTATCCGAATGTATAACAACATGGGATCCTGGGATATCCTTGGTATGAAGCCATGTATCCGATTTTTTAGCTAACTTAAATGTAACAAAATCATTTTGTTTATTATTTTTACCAACCGAGATTTCTGTACCATCTGATGCAAAGAATTTTTCAGGTGTTGGCTTCGTTGGTTTTTTCTTCTTTTTCGAAGCTCGTACTTTTAATAAGCCTTGCTCCATTAATTCTTCTCTAATTTCTTCGATGTCTGTTGGAGATGCTTGCATCACTTGTTGCAATAGTAATTCAAAGTAGGCAATATCTTCATTCGTAATCTCGAATTGTTGTTCAATTTTTAGTAATGCGGTTTTTGCTTTTGTATAGCGACTGTAATAGCTTTGTGCATTTTGCGTTGCTGATTTTCGGTTATCTAAAGGTATGAGAACTGTTTTTCCATCCTCATCGTAGTAGTTCAATAGCTCGACTTCTTTTAGCCCTTTTTCAATTGAATACGAATTTGCCATTAAAAGCTCTCCATACAATTGGAATGTATCTAATTTTTCGGCTTGTTCAAAGTCTTTTTGGAGTTTTTTCATCTTCAGCTTCAATTTGTTTAATTCGTTTTGAAGCCATCTTTCTAAGTCTCCAGCTTGTTGTTTTACACGATCTCGTTCTGCTTTTGCGAAATACACTCTATCAAGTAAATTCCCTAGCGTTTTTTCGCTAAATTTGTCGCCATCTAGATGAGTTAATTCATTCGGTGAATAATACGTTTTTCCGCCTGATTCGACAATTTGTAATGCCGCTCCACCTTGTTCGAATTCCTTCATATATTCCTTGTAAATTTCGACACGATTCGCACCGTTTTGGAATCGATGAAGTAATTCTTTTGCATGTAAAGGAGAGAAACCGGAAATCTGCTCGACGATCTCATTGGATTCATTGACAGATTGAATCACTTTCAACAGTTCCTCCGAATACGCTAAGGGATGGAGCTTGTTTTGAGCAGGAGGTGCAATATAGGGCTGACCAGGTAAAATTGTTCGGTAACTATTCATAGAAGGTGATAAGTGCTTTATGCTTTCCAAAATTAGATTTCGAGTTGGGTCAACTAATAGTAAGTTACTATGACGTCCCATAATTTCCATATGGATTTCTCGTGTAATATCATCTCCAATTTCGTTTTTACTTTGAATTTGGAAGATAAGTATCCGATCGGTTTCATGTTGGCGAATGGAAGAAATAATTCCGCCTTCTAGATGTTTACGTAAAACCATGCAAAATAATGGAGGTGTTGCAGGATTGTCAATTGTTTCGTTTGTAATTTGCACACGAGAATAGGAAGGGTGTACAGAAAACAATAATTTATAGTTCTGCCCTTGAGCACGAATTTGCATTAAAATTTCTTGCGCATTTGGTTGATGTATTTTAGAAATACGTCCTGTTATTAATTGTTGCAATTCAGTTTTCATTGAAATTGTAAATAAACCATCAAAAGCCATAATATATCCTCTTTCAAAACTTTATTTTTTGAACTGGCTCAAAACGCCAGGTTCTTTATATCGATTCACTTTTTCCTAAAAAATTGTCCTGTTTCAGCGCCTTGCCAGTGAACTGAAATACTATAATTCAGCATTATAAATAGTAACTATTCGCTTAATCTTAACTTTATATGAAAGGATTTATCGCGGCGGCGTGAGACTCCTGCGGGATCAGCGAGACAGACGAGACCCCGCACGAAGCGTAGCGAAGGAGGAGGCTCGGCGCTCGCCCCGCGGAAAGCGAATGCCAGAGCGATAAATCCGAGTAGCAAGTCTGTTCTGCTACGAGCCAACGCTTTTCTTTATTATCTTATCATTTTAAAGGAAACTTGTGTTATAATCATTAAAGTATGTAAACTGTTATAAATGTACAGGCAAACGGAGTATGCATGTATATGAAGGAGACATTATGCGAAGAGAAAAAGGTATATTGATCGTTTTATCAGGCCCTTCTGGTGTCGGTAAAGGGACAGTGAGAAAAGAATTGTTTTCAGAGCCCGGAACAAATTATGAATATTCCATCTCTATGACGACTAGACTTCCTCGTGAAGGCGAAGTAGATGGTGTAGATTATTTCTTTAAGCAGAAAGAAGCGTTTGAACAGTTAATTGAACAAGGGAAGTTATTAGAATATGCCTCATATGTAGGAAATTATTATGGTACTCCGATTGATTATGTTAATGAAACACTCGATTCTGGCCGAGATGTGTTTTTAGAAATAGAAGTACAGGGAGCAAGTGTTGTACGTCAAAAAGCTCCAGAAGCACTTTATATTTTCTTAGCTCCCCCTAGCTTATCTGAACTAGAACAGCGACTAATAGGTAGAGGAACGGAAACAGAAGATGTGATCAATTCTAGAATTCAAGCTGCTAGGCAAGAACTAGAAATGATGCATTTATATGATTATGTCGTTGAAAATGATGAAGTTGCAATAGCGTGTGCAAAAATTAATGCGATTGTTGCTGCCGAACATTGTCGACGTGAACGTGTAGAAAAAAGATATTTAGCCATGTTGGAAGGGGAAT
The DNA here is from genome assembly GCF_042945595.1 of Psychrobacillus sp. L3. Lineage (GTDB taxonomy): Bacteria > Bacillota > Bacilli > Bacillales_A > Planococcaceae > Psychrobacillus. The sequence goes on from NZ_CP168493.1 coordinate 1,322,564, forward strand.
TATAAATGTTATATCCATCAGTAGACTCATTAAAAAATAAAATCGATTCCAAATATTCGTTAGTAAGTGTAGCTTCCAAAAGAGCTAGACAGTTACAAGAAGAAGGCGGCGAGCGTTTAACTTCATATGTTTCTGCTAAACAAGTTGGGAAAGCACTAGAAGAAGTAGCACAGGGTGAGCTTACGATCGAATCATCCCATGAAAATGCAATTTACGAGGACGAAGTATAATACATTTTGAAGCAAACACCTCCCAAAGAATGAATAGTTCTTTGGGAGATTGTTGTTTAGAGGGGAGAAATTGATATGTTAACTTCTAAAAAAATTGTTGTTTGTGTGACAGGTGGTATTGCTGTTTATAAGGCGGTTGCCCTTGTAAGTAAACTTACTCAAGCTGGAGCGGACGTAAAAGTAATGATGACGAAGTCTGCGATGGAATTTGTACAACCTTTAAGTTTTCAAGTAATGTCTCGGAATGATGTGTATTTTGACACATTTGATGAAAAAGATTCTAGCGTGATCGCGCATATTAATTTAGCTGACTGGGCAGATTTAGTAATTGTAGCACCAGCTACAGCTAATGTGATTGGCAAGCTTGCGAACGGGATTGCAGATGATATGGTGACGACGACTTTACTTGCGACTACCGCAAATGTTTGGATTGCACCTGCAATGAATGTGCATATGTATGAAAATGCTGCAGTCATACGTAATATTACACGACTTTCAAAAGACGGTTATTCATTTATCGAACCTTCTGAAGGTTTTTTGGCATGTGGTTATGTAGGGAAAGGCCGTTTAGAGGAACCAGAAAATATTGTGAAGCTTGTAGAAGATCATTTTTCACCAAAAGATTTACCTTTAAAAGGGCAAAAAGTAGTTGTGACGGCTGGTCCTACAAGAGAACTAATTGATCCTGTTCGCTTTTTAACGAATTTCTCAAGCGGGAAGATGGGTTATGCAATGGCGGAAGCTGCAGCTAATCTAGGTGCAGAAACGTTTTTAATTTCCGGTCCCGTTAGTATTGATGCTCCGGCAAACGTTACACTTATTTCTATTGAAAGTGCTAAAGAGATGTACGACGCTGTAATGGAGCGATTTGACACTGCTTCCATTGTCATTAAAACTGCGGCTGTCGCTGATTACAAACCGAAAGAAATACATAGTCAAAAAATGAAAAAGCAACAAGGGGATTCGACGATTGTTTTAGAGCGGACAAGCGATATTCTTGCAGAGCTTGGCAAAAGAAAGACGAACCAGCTACTAATCGGATTTGCAGCAGAAACAAATGATGTGATTCATTATGCAAAAGGTAAATTGGAAAAGAAAAATGCGGATTATATTGTTGCTAATGATGTGACAGAAGAAGGATCTGGATTTGGAACTGAAACAAATTCTGTTACTTTAGTAGGCAAGCATAATGTAGAAATGCATTTTGCTCATTTACCTAAAAAGGAGCTTGCACGTCAACTGCTTCAAACTATCCTAAAACTAGAAAAAGATGAACTGAAATGATCGTAGAAGTCATTGTTGATGTGTCTGCGTATCCAATTGACCGGCCATTTGATTATAGCGTACCTGAGCATTTGGAAGCTCTCGTTGAACGTGGGAGCCGTGTCCATGTCCCTTTTGGAAATCGTAAAGTGCAAGGGTTTATAACGAACATAAAAGAACAGACGGACTTTGATATATCCAAGTTAAAAGAAATTCAATCGATCATCGATGTGGAGCCAGTTGTAACGGAAGAGCTCTTACAATTATCCAAATGGCTTACGAATAAAACACTTTGCTATGAAATTGATGCACTCCAAGTTATGCTTCCAGCTGCTTTACGTGCTTCGTATAAGAAAAATATAAAGATAATCAATTCCTCTGAACTAGACGAAAACTTTTTGGCGTTGTTTGGGAAAAGAGAAGCTGTTTCTTATGATGTGATTGAAAAAGCTGGTTACTTGCGACAAATGAAAAAATATTTAACGCAAGGGACAGTGCAACTAGAGACGGTCATTAAACAGCATGCCAAAGCAAAAACGATTGCTAAGTATCATGTAGTAGCCAATAAAGAATTTATTCATGAACAATTAAGTAATCTCAATAAGACAGCAATCAAGCAAAAAGAATTAATGGAATGGTTATTAATTCAACAACAAGCTTCTTTTACAATGGAAGAATTGAAAGAAACGGCTAACTCAAATAGTAGTACGATTAAAGCATTAATCGAAAAAAATATTTTAGAAAAAGATAAAGAAGAAGTGTATCGTGAAATTTCTTCGTTAGAATACGATGACAAAGACCAAAGATTTCAACTGACAGAAGAACAATCAATGGCATTAGCAAAGATTAATCATGCTCAAGATAATGCAGAAAGCACGACATTCCTTGTCCATGGTATTACAGGCAGTGGGAAGACGGAAATTTACTTAAATGCGATCGAAAATTCAATCTTAAAAGGAAAGCAAGCAATCATGCTTGTTCCTGAAATTTCATTGACTCCGCAAATGACACGTCGTTTCAAATTGCGTTTTGGTGATCAAGTTGCTGTTATGCATAGTGGATTATCGGTGGGTGAAAAGTACGATGAATGGCGCAAAATTTGGCGCGGAGAAGTAAAGGTTGTCGTTGGTGCTAGGTCTGCCATCTTTGCTCCATTTAAAGATTTAGGCCTGATCATTTTAGACGAAGAACATGAATCTACTTACAAACAAGAAGATAATCCAAGGTATCATGCAAGAGATGTTGCGATTTGGCGTAGTGAGTTTCACAAATGCCCCGTTATACTAGGTAGTGCTACCCCTTCACTAGAATCGTACGCACGAGCATCTAAAGGTGTTTATACTTTGTTAACATTGAAAATGCGTGCGAAAGAGCAAGCATTGCCAACTGTGAATGTTGTCGATATGCGAGCAGAGCTGAAAAATGGGAATCGATCGATGTTTAGTATTGATCTAGCAGATGCTGTAAGAGAAAAGTTAGATAAAAAAGAGCAAATTGTGTTGTTTTTAAATAAACGTGGATTTTCTTCTTTTGTATTATGCCGGGACTGCGGAACAGTTGTGGAATGCAAACAATGTGATATTTCCCTTACGTATCACCGTGCTGGAGAGCAGCTTAAATGTCATTACTGTGGTCATGAAGAGCCAGTACCAACTAAATGTCCGGAATGTACGAGTGATCATATTCGTTTTTTTGGAACAGGTACACAAAAAGTCGAGGAAGAAATCGCGAAATTATTTCCTTATGCTAGAGTTCTTCGAATGGACGTAGACACAACTAGAACAAAAGGGTCCCATGAGCGAATTTTAAAACAGTTCGGAGACGGGGAAGCAGATATTTTACTTGGTACGCAAATGATTGCGAAAGGGTTAGACTTTCCAAATATAACGCTAGTAGGCGTGTTAAATGCTGATACCACTTTACATTTAGCAGATTTCCGTGCTGCGGAAAAAACATTCCAATTGATGACGCAGGTAAGTGGAAGAGCGGGTAGGCATGATAAAGAAGGAAAAGTGTATATACAAACCTATACTCCAGAACATTACGCGATTGAGCTTTCGAAAGATCAGTTGTTTGAACCTTTTTATCATAAAGAAATGCAAGTTCGGAAACAATATGAATATCCACCATTTTATTATTTAACATTAGTTCAAGTGACGCATGAAAATGTCCTAATTGCGTCTGAATATGCAAGGCTCGCGACGGATTGGTTAAGAGCTAATCTATCGGAGCAGACAATGGTTGTTGGACCAACGGCATGTGCTATCAGTAAGATACAAAATAGATATCGTTACCAATGTTTGATAAAATACAAAAAAGAACCCCTATTAATCGAAAAACTACAACAACTAATAAAAATTTATCGTACAGAGTGGATGAAAAAAGGAATCATTTTATCAATTGATTTAGATCCATCCACTATTTTATAAACGGTTTGAAAAGAGGAAAAGAAATGGCAATACGGCCAGTTATTACACATCCAAATGAAATACTTACGACAAAATGTACAGAAGTAAAAGCTTTTGATAAAAAACTAGCAACACTGTTAGATGATATGTACGACACAATGATTGCTTCCGATGGGATAGGACTTGCAGCGCCACAAGTTGGAGAAACAATTCAAGTCGCAATCGTCGACCTAGGAGAAGGACAAGAAATCATAGAAATGATTAATCCGGAAGTAGTCGAAATTGGCGGTTCTGAGATTGAAATAGAAGGCTGTTTAAGTTTTCCAGATATTTATGGGGAAGTGGAGCGTCCATTCTATGTTAAGGTGGAAGCGCAAGACCGAGATGGTGCTTTATATGAATTAGAAGCAGAGGATTATGAAGCAAGAGCCATTTTGCATGAAATAGATCATTTACACGGCGTTTTATTCACAACCAAAATCAAACGTTATGTAGATTTGGAAGAACTAGAGAATGAGGAGGAAGAAGCATGACAAATATTGTTTTCATGGGAACCCCTGCATTCTCTGCTCCAATATTACGAATGCTTGTAGAAGAAGGATATAATGTGTTAGCGGTTGTCACGCAGCCGGATCGTCCTGTTGGAAGAAAAAAAGTATTAACTGCTCCTCCAGTAAAAGAAGAAGCCGTGAAACTTGGACTTCCAGTAATTCAGCCTACCAAACTAAAAGGTTCGGAGGAATTAAAGGAAATTATTGCTTTAAATCCAGATCTAATCGTAACTGCTGCATTTGGACAACTATTACCAAAAGAGTTACTTGAAGTACCTGAGCTTGGCTCTATTAATGTGCATGCATCTTTGTTACCAGCTTATCGCGGAGGTGCACCGATTCATCAAGCCATTATCGATGGGCAAGAAAAAACAGGTGTAACAATTATGTATATGGAAGAAAAACTGGATGCAGGAGATATTATTTCGCAAAGTGAAATCTCTATAGAGCATACAGATGATACTGGTATCCTATTTGATAAGTTAAGTTCGGTTGGTTCAGATTTATTAAAAGAAACATTACCTTCCATCATTTCCAAAACAAATAACCGAGTGAAACAAGATGAATCGCAAGTGACATTTGCAAAAAATATTTCTCGTGAGCAAGAGAGAATCGATTGGAACAAATCTGCACTAGCTATACACAACCAAATACGTGGGTTGCACCCATGGCCCGTTGCTTATACGACGTCAGATAAACAATCCGTTAAAGTTTGGAAAGCAGCCACAATTCAAGTGAATACGAGAGAACAACCAGGAACAGTTGTGCAAATAGAGTCGGATTATTTTGTTGTTCAAACAGGATTTGAAGAAGCAATTCGAATAAATGAATTACAACCAGCTGGAAAAAAGAAAATGTCCGCAGTCGATTATTTGCGCGGAGTAGGTTCGAAATTGCGAATAGGAGATACATTTGAATGACAAAAAAACCAGAAAAAATTTGGACAGGTAATGTTCGTGATGCAGCACTTACAATATTAATGGCCGTTGAAAAGCAACAAGCTTATAGCAACTTATTATTACATCAAACGATAGAAAAATATACTATTGAAGATAAAGATCGTGCGTTACTTACCGAGTTAACGTATGGAACACTTCAATATAAAATGACTTTGGATTTTTATTTACAACCGTTCATCAAAGGAAAATTAGATGATTGGGTTTTACAGTTACTTCGTCTTTCTTTATATCAAATCCATTACTTATCACGAATTCCAGATCATGCGGCCGTGAATGAAGCAGTTAATATTGCTAAGAGAAGAGGACATAAAGGGATTTCTGGTGCTGTAAACGGGATTCTTCGATCAATTTTAAGAGAAGGTGTTCGTTCTACAGAAGAAATTAAAGATGAGGTAGAAAGACTTTCTATTGAAACAAGTCATCCTCTTTGGATGGTGAAGCGATTTGTTTCGGAATATGGCTACGAAACTACAGCAATAATGTTAAGAGAGAATAATGAACCCCCTGTGACTACGCTTCGTGTCAATTTATTTAAACGAACGGTGGAACAAGTACTTCATTTAATGACACAAGAAGGATATGTCGTGGCACAAAGCGAAGTTATCCCAGAGTGTATTTATTTATACAATAGTCAAGCTGCCAAAACGACTGCATTTCAAAAAGGTTTCGTGACAATACAAGACGAAAGTTCGATGATCCCTGCGTATGCACTTCAAGTAGAACCAGGAATGACCGTACTTGACATGTGTTCGGCTCCAGGAGGAAAAACGACACATATTGCAGAAAAAATGAAAAACAGTGGAAAGCTCATAGCGATGGATATCCATCAGCATAAACTAAAACTAGTGAAAGAAAATGCGGAAAGACTAGGCTTTAGCTTTATCGAAACGGTTGAAATGGATGGTCGTAAAGCAACGGAAGTTTATCCAGAACAAAGTTTTGATCGTATTTTAGTGGATGCACCATGCAGTGGTTTAGGTGTAATGAAGCGAAAACCAGATATTAAATACACAAAAAATGAAAAAGATTTTGCATCTCTTAAACCAATTCAACTGAATTTATTGGATGAAGCGTATAAACTGCTTAAACAAGATGGTCTGTTAGTTTATAGTACTTGTACAGTGGATCGAGATGAAAATGAAGGAACGGCTAAATTATTTTTAGAAGCTCATCCTGACATGCAACTTCAACCATTTCCAGACGTTATTAAAGGTATAAAAGTACAAGAGCAAGAAGGAATGCTTCAACTATTTCCGCAGGATTTAAGAAGTGATGGATTTTTTGTTTCGGTCTTTAGAAAAGCAGAAGGCAATCTTGAGCGGCTGGAGGCAAGACACTAGTAGATTCTGTATAGAGAAGTTGAGATTTCTTTCCATTTAAAAAGAGGTGAAGGAATAAATGAAGTTCGATGTTAAAACCGATGTCGGTATGAAAAGAATAGTAAATGAGGATCGGGTAGATGTCTTTGTTCGACCAGACGGACGGATTCTAGCTGTTGTTGCAGATGGAATGGGTGGACATAAAGCGGGTGATGTTGCAAGTGAAATAGCAATAACGGAGTTTGAAAAATATTTTGCAGCCTATAATCCTTCCATTGTGAAAGCGAAGGATTGGTTAACCTATACATTCCAGTCTATCAATCAGACAATTGCAAAGCATTCTTCCGTAACACCAGGTTGTGAAGGAATGGGTACTACTTTAATCGCCGGTTTGTTTGAAGGCTATAAAGGGATGATTGCCCACGTAGGAGATAGCCGGGTATATCAAGCATCTCCGAACGGAATATGGCAAATAACACGAGACCATTCCTTCGTAAATGTTTTAATTGATTCTGGTGAAATAACAGAAGCACAAGCAAAAAACCATCCGAAGAAAAATGTACTCATGAAAGCGGTAGGAACGGAGATATCTATTCAGCCTGATTTTTATGAGGTAGAATTTCGACCAAACTCTTACTTTCTATTTTGCACAGATGGTTTGAGTAACAAACTAAGTGAACCATTTATTCACACCATTCTTTATTCTGATCAGTCTATACAAGAAAAAGGTACGGTGCTCGTGGACGAAGCAAATTTAACTGGTGGAGAAGATAATATATCGTTAATATTATTATCTAATCATGATGAGGAGGTGTGAGGATGTTAATAGGCAAACGAATTAGCGGCAGATATAAGTTGCTAGAGATGATTGGCGGCGGTGGAATGTCGAATGTTTATTTGGCCCATGACATGATCTTAGATCGTGATGTTGCGATTAAAGTGTTGCGTTATGATTTTTCAAATGAAGAAGAGCTACGTCGCCGTTTTCAGCGTGAAGCATTATCTGCCACTAGCCTTACACACCCTAGTATAGTAAGTATATATGATGTAGGTGAGGACGAAGACATTCAATATATTGTAATGGAGTATGTGAAAGGGGAAACGTTAAAACAATACATACAAAGTGATGCGCCTATTTCTCCCAATAAATCAGTTACCATTATGAAGCAATTGACATCTGCTATTGCCAATGCACATAACAACCATATTATTCATCGCGATATTAAGCCACAGAATATATTATTGGATGAAGAAGGTAAGGTAAAAGTAACTGATTTTGGGATTGCTATGGCATTAAGTGCAACATCCTATACGCAAACCAACTCTGTGCTTGGAACTGTCCATTATTTATCACCTGAGCAAGCGCGGGGTGGAATGGCAACGAATAGATCAGATATTTATGCATTGGGAATAGTCCTATTTGAGCTATTGACAGGACAACTTCCTTTTTCAGGAGAATCAGCGGTATCTATTGCATTGAAGCATTTACAAACGGAAACGCCATCTATTAGAGCGATTATTCCTTCCATACCTCAAAGCCTCGAGAATGTGGTGTTAAAAGCAACGGCAAAAGATCCGAAAAATCGCTATCAATCTGCAGAGGAAATGGAAGAAGATTTAGCAACTGCATTATCTCCAGAAAGATTTGGAGAAGAAAAGTTCGTTGTTGCTATGGATGATGATGCAACAAAAGTTCTACCTGTTATTAAAGAACCTGTTTCTTTTGCAGAGGTATCGGAAACGAAAAAAATACCTACAATGACTACTTCAAAAGAAACGAAAGTAACGAAGAAAAACAAAAAGTGGAAGTTGATAGGTGGAGTTATTGCGGGAATTATAGCAATTGTACTTTTGACTTTCATTGTATTTCCAGGACTATTAAAACCTAGCAAAGTGGAAGTCCCGAATGTAGTAAATTTAGAATTAAAGCAGGCTATCGAACAATTAGAATCAGAAAGTTTTAAGGTTGGTGAACCAAAACTTGAGTATTCGGAAGATATTGAAGAAGGATATGTCATTCTAACAAACCCCGAGGCAGGAAAGCTTCGCGAAAAAGGAACGGAGATTGCCCTGGTTGTGTCATCCGGTAAAGAGTCTTCTGAGCTTTCTGATTATAGGGGTAGAGATATTGAACAAGTGAAGGCATTGCTACAAAACCAAGATTTACGCTCGTTAGAAACTAAAGAAGTGTATTCTTATGAGCCTATTGGCACTATTTTGGAACAAGATCCAGTAGCTGGAGAAAATATCATTCCATCCGAAACGGATTTACTATTTACTGTTAGTAAAGGACAAGATTTACGTACAGTGAATGATTTGACTGGTTATAACGAGAAAGCTTTGAGTGATTACGAGAAGACTTCCGGTTTTAAAATTAACATAGCTGAAAGAAAGAACTCTGATACAGTCACAAAAGGAAACGTAATAAGTCAATTACCGTTGCCTAATAGCAAATTAGCGCCAGGAAGTCCAATAGAAGTTGTTCTATCAGATGGACCTAAAGCAGCTCGAACAAAACTGTTTGTAAAATCAATCACTATTCCATACGAACCAGCTGAGGAAGAGACTGGCGAGGTTGAAGTTAAACATGTTGTTCGCATTTATATACAAGATAAAACAAGAACAATGGCAGAACCGACGGAAGAATTTATCTTAACGGAACCAGTAGAAAAAGTATTAAATTTAGAAATTACAGAAGGGCAAAAAGCTGCCTATCGTGTGATGGTCGATTCAACTGTATTCAAAGAAGAAACCATTGATTTTAATGAAATAGATTAGGGAGGTATCGGATGCCGACAGGACAAATTAGAAAAGCGTTGAGCGGATTTTATTATGTTTATGATAATAATCAATTAATCCAATGCCGCGGACGCGGTGTATTTAGAAATAGAGGAGAATCGCCGCTAGTCGGTGACTTTGTCGATTATACAGTAGAAGGGAACAATGACGGTACAATTACGGTTATTCATGAGCGAAAAAATAGTCTCGTTCGCCCACCTATCGCCAATATCGATCAAGCCATATTAGTGTTTTCTGTGAAAGAACCAGACTTTAATACGATCTTATTAGACCGTTTTTTAGTCGTACTAGAGTCTTTTCATATCGAACCCATTATTTGTTTAACGAAAAGTGATTTGTTAGATGAAAAAATGGAGGAAACCATTAAAACATATATAAAAGAATACGAACAAATTGGTTATCAAGTCTTCATGACTTTTAAAGACGATCCACAATTTGATAATAAAATTACTCCTTTATTGAAAGGGAAAACAACCGTGCTTGCGGGACAATCTGGTGTAGGGAAATCGACGCTGCTAAATACGATTCTACCCACATTAAACTTAAAAACGGGTGTTATTTCGGATGCGTTAGGTCGAGGGAAGCATACGACTAGACATGTTGAACTAATAGAGGTTTGTGGTGGTTTGCTTGCTGATACACCAGGTTTTAGCTCTTTTGAATTTGACTTAATGGAAAAAGAAGAGCTTTCTAGTTGTTTTCCTGAATTTGTAGAGATACAAGATGAATGCAAATATAGAGGATGTATGCATGTAAATGAGCCGAAATGTGCTGTAAAAGAAGCTATAGAGACTGGAAAAATAAAAGATTATCGCTATAAACACTATTTACAGTTTTTTAATGAAATTCTGGAAAGAAAGCCGAGGTACTAAACATGGTAAAAATTGCTCCATCGATTTTAGCTGCAAATTTTGCGAAGCTTGGGGAAGAAGTAGTAGAAGTGGAAAAGGCGGGCGCAGAACTCATTCATATTGATGTAATGGATGGCCACTTTGTTCCGAATATTACAATGGGGCCGATTGTGGTAGAAGCATTAAGACCATTAACAAAACTTCCATTAGACGTACATTTAATGATCGAAAATGCAGACCAATACATCGAAGCATTTGCAAAAGCTGGTGCTGATTATATTACTGTTCATGTGGAAGCTTGTCCTCATCTTCATCGCACGATTCAATTAATTCGTTCTTTTGGAGTAAAACCAGGAGTAGTATTAAATCCACATACTCCAGTTGAATCAATTCAGCATGTATTAGAGGATATAGATATGGTTCTATTTATGACAGTTAATCCAGGTTTTGGTGGTCAAAAGTTTATACATTCAGTTGTTCCAAAAGTAAAACAATTGGCAGATATTGTGAAGGAAAGAAATTTGTCGATTGAAATAGAGATTGATGGCGGGATAAATGAAGAAACGATCATTCCATGTGTGGAAGCTGGAGCTACGATATTTGTGGCAGGCTCTGCAATTTATAATGCTCCGGATAAGAGGAAAGCTTTGCAAGCAATAAAAGATGCTGGACTTAGAGCTAAGACAAAATGAAAAGCGTCATTGTTTGTGCAGGAGGACCAGTAGAGGAAGTTGTTGATTTTAAACAGCTTCCTTTTTCTAAAGAAGAAACTGTATTTATCGGAGCAGATCGGGGAGCTCTTCATTTATTGACAAATGGAATTACGCCAAATGAAATCATTGGTGATTTTGATTCTTTACTAGAAGAGGAATATCAATTTCTCAAAAAGTCTGTGGAAAAAATGACCATTATGCACCCAGAGAAAGATGAGACGGATACGCATTTAGCTATACTTAGAGCCTTAACTTACAATCCAGATTCAGTAATTTTAACTGCAGTAACAGGTGGTAGACTGGATCATTATGAAGCTGTTTTGCATGATATGGTAAGATTTCAAAGGGAATACCCTGAGATTGTTTTTTATATTCGTAATAAGCAAAATATTATTCGTTTTTTATTGCCTGGAACGCATGAAATTGACCAGGATTATTACTTTAAATATATCTCTTTCTTCTCATTTGGAGAAACAGTAGAAGGTATTTCACTTCGAGGATTTTTATATGAAGTAACCGAAGAAAATATTTCGATAGGCAATGCAAAATTTACTAGTAATCAAGTAAGTGGACGAAATGGTACTATCTCTATTACCGCTGGCATATGTTTAATGATAAGAAGCAGCGACTAAAAGGGAGGAATTGTGTGAAGGTTTACACATTTAGATTACCTAAATCAGTTAGTAGTATTATGAGAGTTTGTATTCGCATGTTTAGAAAAGAAGAAGTGAAGAAAGAGTAACGTGTCCTTGCCTTGATCGCCACATTACTTACTCTATTATTGGAAAATGTTAGTGAATTAGGAAGTGACCGAGTCGCTTCCTAATTCACTTTTTTCGGTAATCTTGTGATCGAAGTCTACATGGATTGTGTTGTTTCCTGAAAATGAAAAAATGCCAGGTCGACAATTGTCAACCTGGCATTAATTATGAGTACGATTAAACGCGCTCAACTTTTCCTGATTTCATAGCTCTAGCAGAAACCCATACACGTTTAGGTTTACCGTTTACAAGAATACGGACCTTTTGAAGGTTTGCCCCCCATGTACGCTTAGTAGCGTTCATTGCGTGAGAACGAGCATTACCAGAACGAGCTTTACGCCCTGTGATTGCACATACTTTTGGCATTATATTTCCTCCTTTAAAAAAGAAGCTGAAAGTTTTTTTCAGTTCGTTATTTCACATACTTTAATAATTTACCACAGACTTTTATGAAGTGCAAGGCTTATCAAGAAAAAAACCTTTACACACTAAAATTGCTTTAAACACTATTAATGTTTCCTTAATGAACAATCTTCCCATATAATATAATATAAAATGAAATAGTATTAGTGTAAACGCTCTCTTTTATAATTATAAAGCGTGTAGTACAATTATGGATAGTCAAAAAGGACTTAGGAGGTTTCATTATGTCAATTGAATTGAAAAATGAATTCGGTCAAATTGATATATCACAAGATGCGATCGCACAAATTGCCGGCGGAGCTGCTATGGAATGTTACGGGATAGTTGGTATGGCCTCAAAGCATCAAATAAGAGATGGTTTAACAGATATATTAAGAAAAGAAAATTTTACAAGAGGTGTAATTGTAAGACAAGAAAAAGAAGACTTACATATTGATATGTATATTATTGTTAGTTACGGAATAAAAATTTCTGAAATAGCTTATCAAGTACAATCGAAAGTAAAATACACTCTAAAAAAATCTCTTAGTATGTCAGTGAAATCCGTTAATGTATATGTACAAGGAGCTCGCGTGGCAAGCGTGTAAATGAGGGAGAGAAAACAATGAAATCAATTAATGGTATACAGTTTGCAGATATGGTCAAAATGGGTGCTCATCACCTATTTCAAAATGCGGACTATGTGGATGCTTTGAATGTATTCCCAGTTCCTGATGGAGACACGGGTACAAATATGAATTTATCTATGACCTCTGGTGCAAAAGAAATAGCTGCGCACACCGTAGAACATATTGGTAAAACAGCACAAGCTTTATCGAAAGGTTTACTCATGGGGGCAAGAGGTAACTCTGGAGTCATTTTATCTCAGTTATTTCGAGGATTTGGAAAGTCTGTGGAGCAGCTTTCGACGGTAGACACCAAACAATTTGCTCAGGCTTTAAATTACGGAGTAGAAACAGCGTATAAAGCCGTAATGAAGCCTGTTGAAGGAACAATCTTAACAGTTGCAAAAGATTCAGCTAAGAAAGCGGTAGATGTTAGTAAAACGGAAGAAGATATTTGTTTGCTAATGGAGAAAATTGTAATAGAGGCGAAGGCATCTTTAAATCGAACACCAGATTTATTGCCGGTACTAAAAGAAGTTGGCGTTGTGGATAGTGGTGGACAAGGATTAGTATTTGTTTATGAAGGATTTTTAGCTAGCTTAAAGGGCGAAGCATTACCAGAAAAAACAGTAAGCTCGTCGATGGATGATTTAGTAAGTGCTGAACATCATAAAAATGTGCAAAGCTTCATGGATACTGCTGATATTGAGTTTGGATTTTGTACGGAATTTATGGTTCGATTCGAAGAAGGTAAAAAAGTATTTGATGAAACAGCTTTTCGGAATGATTTAAGTGCATATGGTGATTCCCTATTAGTTATTTCGGATGATGAAATTGCAAAAATTCATATTCACTCCGAAACACCTGGTGAAGTTTTAACATATGGTCAACAATATGGAGACTTAATCAAAATCAAGATCGAAAACATGCGTCAGCAACATACTGAGATTGTAGGAGAAGGCTATACAAAAGAAGCTCCAACCAAAAAAGCTCAAGTTCATCCTTATGCAGTTGTTACCGTTGCGATGGGTGAAGGCATATCAGAGCTTCTGAAAAGCTTAGGTGCATCCGCTGTAATTGAAGGCGGGCAAACGATGAATCCCTCAACGGAAGATATTGTAAAAGCTATTGAAGCGGTTGGTGCGGAGCGTGTATTAATATTACCAAATAATAAAAATATTATTATGGCTGCAGAGCAAGCGGCAGAAGTTTTAGGTATTGAAGCGGCGGTTGTACCAACTAAAACACTTCCTCAAGGAATGGCAGCAATTTTAGCATTCAATGCACAGGCTACTGTGGAAGAAAACAAAAAGAATATGACAGAAGCGTTTGCACATGTAAAAACGGGGCAAGTGACTTTTGCAGTGCGTGATACCTCGATTGATGGCGTGGAAATTAAGAAAGATGATTTCATGGCAATTGCAGAAGGAAAAATTATTCTATCTACGCCATCTCGAGAAGAAGCAGCGACAAAACTTGCACAATCGCTTATTGATGAGAATGCAGAAATTGTGACAATTATCTACGGTGAAGATGTTTCGAAAGAAGAAGCTTCGAATTTTGCAGCTTTTATAGAAGAACAGTTTGAAGATTTAGAAATTGAATTATATAACGGTAAACAACCATTATACCCATACATTTTATCTGTGGAATAATCGGAAGCCACGTGAGAATTTTTTCGTGGCTTTTTAAAAGAATTACTTTTATGGTCTACAGTATACATGAGTTAGCTGTAATTGAAAAAAATAGATAGCAAACATTGATAAAGTAGCGCTTAGCGGACGAAATTGCATCTTCGTCCGCTTTTAAAAGAGTAGGGAAGGATCTATTCTCTCATTAACCAAACTTTAAGCACCTTGTCTTTACACATTTCAAGAGAGCGGCGGACAAACATCCACCACAAGATTACCGGAAAAAATGGATCGTGAAGTGACTCAGTCACTTCACGATCCACAAAAATTCCCTCGTTAATAGTGTAGCTGATGTTTAGTCCAAAGCACTCTGGAATCGGTTAAGGCAAAATGCACTTAAAGAAATCTAGTGTTTTCCTAAATAATATCTCATTCTTTAATCTCTATTCATTTGCGCTTATGGAATATTGAGATGCTTAGATTGATTAGTGTTATCTCATCAATGTTTTGTTTAATATGGGCATACAGTGTAAAATAGAAGAAAAATATAAAATTGGGGGTCTATGCAATGAAGTTCAAATCTGTTTTTGACATAATTGGACCTGTTATGATCGGACCATCCTCCTCGCATACTGCTGGAGCGGCTCGAATCGGGAGAGTAGCAAGAGATTTATTTGGTAAACAACCTACATGGGCTAAAATACATTTATATGGATCTTTTGCAGAAACGTATAAAGGTCATGGAACAGATGTTGCGATTATTGGTGGATTGCTAGATTATGATACTTTTGACGAACGTATTAAAACCGCTTTTGAAGATGCTGAAAAAGCGGGGCTTACCTTTGAGTTCATTCCGGAGACAGCACATACTGAACATCCTAATACAGCCCGAATTGTCATTGGCGATGGGCATCAAGAAATGTCCTTGGTTGGTATATCAATTGGTGGAGGGAAAATAGAAATTACCGAGTTAAATGGTTTTCCACTTAGACTTTCGGGGAATCTAGCGGCGATTTTGGTCGTACATGAAGACCGATCGGGTTGTATTGCAAACGTTGCCAATTGTTTAGCGAAATACGATATAAATATTGGTCATATGGAAGTTTCTCGAAAAGAAAAAGGAAATATGGCATTAATGATTATCGAAGTCGATCAAAATGTTGAGACACATATACTAGAAGAGATAGGTGCTTTACCTAATATTACACAAGTAACAAGAATAGCGGACTAAGGGGGAAAACGAATGGAATTTTTATTTCATAATGTTCGTGAATTAGTTGATTTAGCGAATAAAGAGCAGAAACTTATTTCAGAAATCATGATTGAACAAGAAATTATAATAACAGGTCGTTCAAGAGAAGAAATTATGGAACAAATGGATCGTAATTTGACTGTAATGGAAGAAGCGGTGGAAAAGGGATTAAAAGGTGTTCACTCAAAGTCCGGTTTAACAGGTGGAGATGCGGTACTGCTTCAAGCATATATGCAAAAAGGGAATACGTTATCGGGTGAATTAATGCTTGATGCAGTAAGTAAAGCGGTTGCAACGAATGAAGTAAATGCAGCGATGGGGACAATTTGTGCAACTCCGACTGCTGGTTCAGCTGGAGTCGTGCCTGGTACATTATTTGCAGTGAAAAACAAATTGAATCCAACGAGAGAACAGATGATTCGCTATTTGTTTAATGCTGGAGCATTTGGTTTTGTAGTTGCGAACAATGCATCAATATCTGGAGCAGCTGGTGGCTGTCAAGCGGAAGTGGGCTCGGCGGCAGGTATGGCTGCTGCTGCAATCGTAGAAATGGCTGGCGGAACCCCGGAACAAAGCTCTACAGCATTTGCAATTACACTTAAAAATATGCTCGGTTTAGTTTGTGATCCTGTCGCTGGTCTTGTAGAAGTTCCTTGTGTGAAACGTAACGCGATGGGTGCTTCGAACTCATTAGTGGCTGCAGATATGGCACTCGCGGGTGTAACTAGTCGGATTCCTTGTGATGAAGTAATTGATGCGATGTATAAAATTGGTCAAACAATGCCTACAGCACTTAAAGAAACAGCTCAAGGCGGGCTTGCCGCAACTCCTACTGGAAAATGGTTAGAAGCTAAAATCTTTGGTGGAGCGGTAGTAGGAAGTGAAAACTAAAAAAAATGAGTTAGTTACTTCCTTAAAAGGAGTGGGAAGTAGTATAGCTAACGCATTAAATGAATTAGGAATTGTCTCTTTAGAAGATTTAGTTATGACATTTCCATATCGACATGAGGACTTTCGATTAAAAAATTTAGCAGAAACTGCACATAATGAGCGAGTAACGGTGGAAGGAAGGGTCGAAAGTGAACCTTCTCTTCTTTTTTTAGGGAAAAGTAAATCGAGATTGCAAGTTCGTTTACTTGCAGGTCAACATCTCATAAAAGCTGTGTTTTTCAATCAAGCGTATTTAAAAACGAAAATTATTCCAGGTTCAGTTATTACAGTTACAGGCAAATGGGACAGAGGTAGACAAGTTATAAATGTTACTACTTTTTCCGCAGGACCTAAAACTGATCAACAAGATTTTGAACCGGTTTATTCCTTGAAAGGTACTATTAACCAAAAGACTTTCCGTAAGTTTATGCGACAAGCTTTAGATGAAGTGGATGGGCATTTAATAGATCCATTACCTGATTCAATTAGGGTTCCGTATCGATTACCAAGTATATCGGAAGCGTTAGAAGGAATACATTTTCCGCAAAATGCGGATCATTCCAAAGATGCTAGAAGGCGTTTTGTATATGAGGAATTACTCATTTTTCAGCTTAAGATGCAGGCCATTAAAAAAGTGCGGAAAGAGCAAAATGTTGGAAATAGCGTTTCCTTTCATAATGATTTACTAAAGAAATTAATCGAAACTTTGCCATACGAACTTACAAATGCTCAAAAAAGAGTTGTCAATGAAATTTGTCGAGATATGAAAGAACCCCATCGAATGAATCGTCTATTGCAGGGAGATGTAGGTTCAGGGAAAACAATCGTTGCAGCTATTTGTTTGTACGCAGCCATTACAGCTGGTTACCAAGGGGCTCTTATGGCACCAACGGAAATTCTTGCGGAGCAACATGCTAGTTCACTAGATGAATGGCTATCTCCTATAGGTGTTCGAATCGCACTACTTACAGGTTCTACAAAAGCGAAGGCACGTAGAAGTGTTTTAGAAAATTTAGAGGCGGGTAATATTGATTTATTGATCGGAACACATGCATTGATACAGCCTGATGTAACATTTAAACAACTGGGTTTAGTTATTACAGATGAACAGCATCGATTTGGTGTCGAACAACGTAGAGTTCTGAAGGAAAAAGGAGAAAATCCAGATGTATTATTTATGACGGCAACTCCGATACCAAGAACTTTGGCGATTACTGCTTTTGGTGAAATGGATGTATCGATTATTGACGAAATGCCTGCTGGAAGAAAGAAAATTGATACCCATTGGATGAAGCATGAGCAACTCCATAAAATTATTGTTCGTCTGAAAAAAGAATTAGCGAATGGAAGACAGGCCTATATTATTTGTCCACTAATTGAAGAGTCAGAAAAACTGGATGTACAAAATGCGGTGGATGTCTACAATATGATGGCTGCTGATTTGGGAGCCGATTATTCTGTAGGTTTAATGCATGGTCGACTTCATCCAGATGAAAAAGAGCAAGTGATGAGAGACTTTTCTGAAGGGAAAGTGAAAGTACTTGTTTCCACAACAGTTGTAGAAGTAGGAGTGAATGTACCAAATGCTACTTTTATGATTATCTTTGATGCTGAACGTTTTGGACTTGCGCAACTTCACCAGTTAAGAGGGCGTGTTGGTCGTGGAGAGCATCAGTCTTATTGTATTCTGCTAGCAGATCCTAAATCAGAAGAAGGAAAAGAACGCATGACGTCGATGACAGAAACAAATGACGGATTTGTTTTGGCGGAGAAAGATTTAGAATTGCGAGGCCCTGGAGACTTTTTTGGACGAAAACAAAGTGGTTTGCCTGAATTTAAAGTGGCAGATCTTGTCCATGATTATCGTGCATTGAATACGGCAAAAGTTGATGCGGAAAGGCTATTAAACTCCGATGATTTTTGGAAGTCGGAAGAAATGGAAGGTCTTCGCAAAATACTAATACATTCAAAAGCATTAGACGGAGAACGAATTGATTAGCCAGAATGCAAGAATGATTTTGAATCAATTCTTGCATTCTTTTTTTAATATTTATATACTGATATTAGTACCAAGTGCTAAAATGGTGGTGATTGGATGAAATATACAAAAAAAGAAAGACAAAAACTACTTTTAGATACATTAGATAAAACGCCATTTATCACAGATGAACATTTAGCTGCTGCATTTAAAGTGAGCGTGCAGACGATTCGTCTTGATCGAATGGAGCTTTCTATTCCAGAATTACGTGAACGTATAAAATCTGTCGCTACCCATAGTTTTGGGGAAGAAGTGAAGTCACTTCCGATTGATGAAGTTATTGGTGAAATTATCGATATTGATTTAGATAAACAAGCCATATCCTTATTAGACATTTCAAAAGATCATGTGTTTGCTCGGAACGGAATTGCAAGGGGACATCATTTATTTGCACAAGCAAATTCATTGGCTGTTGCTGTAATAAATGATGAGCTAGCACTTACAAGGAAATCTACTATTACATTTGTTAAACCTGTTAAAGCGGGGGACAGAGTAATTGCGAAAGCAATCGTAGTTTCAAGTGATATGCAAAAAAATACAACACTCATCGAAGTGATAAGTAAAGTGGAAAATGACACTGTTTTTGTTGGTCAATTCAGCATGTATAGAGTGACAAATTCTTAAATAAGGTGATGACATATGAAAATTTCAATTGATGCAATGGGTGGAGACAATGCCCCGCATGAAATAGTAAAAGGAGTATATAAAGCATTAGAAGCGTTTCATGATCTACATATTCAATTATATGGAGATGAAGAAAAATTATCTAAACTAGTAACTGCACATGATCGATTACAAGTGATACATACAGACGAAGTTATTGAAGGAACAGATGAACCTGTTCGAGCGGTCCGGAAAAAGAAAAACTCTTCCATGGTCAAAATGGCGGAAGCGGTGAAAAGTGGAGAAGTGGATGCATGTGTCTCTGCTGGAAATACAGGTGCTTTAATGGCGGCTGGTTTATTTGTTGTAGGGCGTATTGACCAAGTAGATCGACCTGCACTTGCTTCTACTTTGCCTACTATTGATGGTCAAGGCTTTGTGATGCTTGACATGGGAGCGAATTCGGATGCAAAACCAGAGCATCTCTATCAATTTGCTATAATGGGAAGTGTCTATGCTGAAAAGGTACGTGGTATAAAAAAACCACGAGTTGGATTATTAAATATTGGAACGGAAGATAAAAAAGGAAATGAACTCACGAAAGAAGCATTTTCTTTATTAAAAGAAGCGCCGATTAATTTTGTTGGGAACGTGGAGTCGCGAGATTTGTTGACAGGTGTTGCCGATGTTGTCGTAACGGATGGATTTACAGGTAATATGGTATTGAAATCAATTGAAGGAACTGCGGCTGGAATTTTTACTTTGTTAAAAGAGGCTTTCAATACTTCTATGAAAACTAAAATTTCTGCACTGTTAGTGAAAGATGAACTACGTGGATTGAAAACTAAATTAGATTATTCGGAATATGGTGGTGCGGGATTATTTGGTCTAAAAGCTCCTGTTATTAAAGCGCACGGTTCTTCCGATGCGAATGCTATATTTCACGCTATTCGACAAGCACGAACAATGGTAGAATACGATGTTTGTGGAATTATACAAAGTACTTTAAGAAAGGAATTATCAAATGACTAAAATTGCATTTATTTTCCCAGGACAAGGCTCCCAATCAGTTGGTATGGGGCAACAATTTATCGAAAATGACAACGATAGTAAAAAATTCTATGAGCAAGCGGACGAAGTATTAGGATTTTCTCTTTCAAATATTATGCTAGAAGGACCTGCGGAGGAATTAACGAAAACGTATCACGCACAACCTGCATTGCTGACGACAAGTACAATGATTGCTAAAAAATTGTTGGAAGCTGGTATAACACCTGAATATACTGCTGGTCATAGCTTAGGTGAATATTCAGCATTGGTAGCTTCTAATGTTTTAAGTTTTGAAGATGCTGTTTTATTGGTTCACCAAAGAGGTTTATATATGAATGAAGCAGTTCCAGCAGGTGAAGGGGCAATGGCAGCAATTTTAGGATTAGCTAAAGATGCCTTAGTTGAAGTGACAAAGGAAGTTTCCAAAGGTGGAGAAACTGTGCAAGTAGCCAATTTGAATTGTCCAGGTCAAATTGTTATTTCAGGAACAGCTACTGGAGTGGAGTTAGCATCTGCTAAAGCGAAAGAAGCAGGAGCGAAACGAGCAATACCATTAGTAGTAAGTGGGCCATTCCATTCCGAATTAATGCGACCTGCAGCACATAAACTAGACACTGCTATTTCAGCTATTGACTTACAAGATACAAAAACTCCGGTCATTTCAAATGTAACGGCACTTCCTGTAACAGAAGCTTCGAAAATGAAGGAATTATTGGTCGAGCAACTGTATTCCCCAGTCAGATGGGAAGAATCCGTACAGGAAATGATTAAGCTTGGCGTCACTGTATTTATCGAATGTGGTCCTGGCAAAGTACTTAGTGGTTTAGTAAAAAAAATCGATCGTTCTGTTACTACTTATTGCGTGTTTGATGAGGAATCGTTGCAACAAGTAATGACTGAATTAGGAGATGTTAAGCATGGGTAAATTAGAAGGTAAAACAGCAATCGTAACAGGTGCTTCGCGAGGAATAGGGAAAGATATTGCGCTTTATTTGGCTAAAGAAGGCGCGAAAGTTGCGGTGAACTACAGTGGGAGTAAAGAAAAAGCGGAAGCTGTAGTTGAGGAAATTAAGTCTCTTGGTGGAGAAGCATTCGCAGTTCAAGCGAACGTGGATCATGCGGAAGAAGTGCAAAAGCTTATAAGTGAAACATTGGAAAATTTCGGTACGATAGATATTCTTGTAAATAACGCTGGTATTACAAGAGATAATCTTCTTATGCGCATGAAAGAACAAGAGTGGGACGATGTGCTTAATACAAATCTTAAAGGTGTGTTCCTTTGTACAAAAGCTGTTACTCGTCAGATGATGAAGCAACGTCATGGTCGTATTATTAATATCACTTCAATCGTTGGTGTTTCAGGTAACCCGGGGCAAGCAAACTATGTAGCAGCAAAAGCTGGGGTAATTGGTTTAACCAAGTCAACCGCACTAGAGTTAGCGAGTCGTAATATTACGGTTAATTCTGTTGCTCCTGGTTTTATAACAACAGATATGACAGATGCACTTTCGGAAGAAGTGAAAACACTAATGTTAAATCAGATTCCTCTTGCCAAATTTGGTAATCCAGAGGATATTGCAAAAGCAGTAGCATTTTTAGCTTCCGATGATGCGAACTATATTACTGGTCAAACATTACATGTAAATGGCGGCATGTACATGTAAGTTTTGCCTTTCATTAAAGAGAAGTTTTTTGTATAATCATTGAGGGGAGGTGACAAATGTGTCAACAGTTTTAGAACGCGTAAAAAAAGTAGTGGTAGATCGTCTAGGTGTCGATGAAAGCGAAGTGAAATTAGAAGCGTCTTTCCGTGATGATTTAGGTGCTGACTCTCTTGATGTAGTAGAATTAGTAATGGAACTTGAAGATGAGTTCGATATGGAAATTTCAGATGAAGATGCTGAAAACATTTCAACTGTAGGTAGTGCAGTTAGCTATATTGAAAGCAAACAAGGCTAATCTATTTAGCTGAGGAGACGTTCTACTTATTCCTTGCGAATAAGGATAGAACGTCTCTATTTCTTTTTGCACAATGCCTTATAAACAGGTAAACTAAAGAGCATACATGTTAAGTTAGGAAGGCAGATTATTCATGAAAGTTAACCGTAAAAATATTCATCCGAAAAAAACAGTTTTCCCTGAAAGTGTAATAGAACAATTTGTACAGTTTCAACAACATTTTGAAGTTCAATTTGATAACCCAACATTATTGTATCAAGCCTTTACCCATTCATCTTATGTGAATGAGCATCGACGGAAATTTTTTGCCGATAATGAACGACTAGAATTCCTAGGTGACGCCGTTTTAGAATTGTCCGTTTCTCAATATTTATTTCAACAATACACAGGGATGAGCGAAGGAGAGCTTACAAAACTCCGGGCAGCAATTGTTTGTGAGCCATCACTTGTGATATTTGCCAACGAACTAAACTTCGGAAAATATGTATTGCTTGGAAAAGGAGAAGAATTGACAGGTGGACGTGAAAGACCAGCTTTACTAGCGGACGTTTTTGAAGCATTTATCGGTGCTTTATACTTAGATCAGGGATTAGAAACAGTCGTTGTATTTTTAAAAAAGATTGTATTCCCTAAAATCGAACTCGGTGCTTTTTCGCATGTGATGGATTATAAAAGTCAACTACAAGAAGTTATTCAGCAACAAAATAATGGCATGATAAGCTATGAAATTGTCGAGGAAAAAGGGCCAGCACATAACCGTACCTTTGTTTCTCGCGTTATGTTAAACACAAGAGAGCTTGGAATTGGTAAAGGGCGATCGAAAAAAGAAGCAGAACAACAAGCAGCAAGACTTGCGATTCTTGCATTAAAGGATCATGAACGGGAGGAATAAATTTGTTCCTTAAACGATTAGAGATAATAGGATTTAAATCATTTGCTGACCGAATTGGAATAGATTTTGTTCCGGGAGTAACAGCAGTAGTAGGTCCCAATGGTAGTGGGAAAAGTAATGTAACAGATGCAATTCGATGGGTGTTAGGGGAGCAATCCGCTAAATCCCTTCGTGGTGCAAAAATGGAAGATGTTATTTTTGCAGGAAGCGATTCAAGAAAAGCATTAAATTTTGCAGAAGTCACATTAATTTTGGATAATACGGATCTCCGAGTAGCACTCGATTTCGCAGAAATTAGTGTAACTAGAAGGGTATTTCGTTCGGGAGATAGTGAATATCTATTAAACAAGCAAACATGCAGATTGAAAGATATCACAGATTTATTTATGGATTCTGGTCTTGGAAAAGAAGCTTTTTCTATTATTTCTCAGGGGCGAGTAGATGAAATTTTAAATAGCCGACCTGAAGATAGAAGAACTATTTTTGAAGAAACAGCAGGAGTACTTAAATATAAACAACGTAAAAAGAAAGCGGAATTCAAACTTATTGAGACAGATGACAATTTAAATCGAGTATTGGATATTTTACATGAATTAGATAGTCGGATGGAACCTCTTCAAATACAATCCTCGCTTGCATCAGACTACTTGAGAATGTCAGATGAATTAAAGGGTATTGAAATAGCGGTTATCTCACATGATTTAAACCTATTTGTTCGAGAAAGTGCAGAATTACATACAAAACTACAAGCACTTGAAGAAACGAAACAATCGCTTCTATTGCAAATAAATGATATAGAAGCAAACATTCTATCAGATAGAAAAGTAATGTCTTCTATAGATGAAAAACTGGATGCTGGGCAAAGTGAACTAGTAGAGGCAAGTTCAGAATTAGAACGTTTAGAGGGCAGAAAGCTTTTACTTGCAGAGAAAAAGCAAAATGCTAGTCAACAAATTTCACAATTAAAAAGAGCGCTGGTAGAAGAGCAAGAAAAGCTGAAAATATTTGAGCATCAACTGAAAGAAAATAATGTTTCTAAGGCAGAAAAACAAGTTCTACTAAAAGAACTTCGTTTGAAAAAACTACAAATTGATACAGTTTTAAGTAAATCTGCTTCGGAATTAGAAGAAGAGATAGAAGATTTAAAAAGTACTTATATTGATTTATTAAACGAAGAAGCGACCATGAAAAATGAAATGAAACATATGGAACAGCAACTTCAGTTAGAACTCGTTTCTTCTGAAAAAATGATGGAAGATTATAGTGAAATAAAAGAAGAATTAGAGAAGCTGACAAATCGTAAAAATGAATTAGATCTTTCACTTTCTGCTTGTCAGAAAGAGTTAGAACAAAAACTGCTCGATTTCAAAACAAAACGTGAAATAGCTGAACAGCTTGAACGTGGATTTGAAGAGCAACAAACAATGCTACAAAAAGCATATCAAATGAAGCATCAAATGCAGGCAAGAAAAGACTCTTTAGAAGAATTAGAATCCGAATTTTCTGGATTTTTCCAAGGAGTAAAAGAAGTATTAGTTGCACGTGATAACAAAGAATTGAACGGAATTCATGGTGCGGTGGCAGAGTTGATCCAAATTCCTCATACGTATATGAATGCTATCGATACAGCTATTGGTCAACAGTCTCAACATATTATTACAGATACTAGTCAAGACGCACGCGTGGCAATTGATTGGCTAAAAAAGAAAAGAGTAGGAAGAGCGACATTCCTTCCACTTCAAGTGATGAAATCTCGTAAGTTAAATGAGCAAACATTAACGATGATTAAACAACATCCTTCTTTTGTTAATACAGCTGATAAACTAGTAAATTACAATGATGGGTATCAAATTATTGTAGAAAATCTGCTTGGTAGTATTATTATTGCAAAAGATTTAAAAGGTGCAAATGAAATGGCATCTCGCTTGCAATACAAATTCCGATTTGTCACGTTAGATGGAGATGTAGTGAATGCGGGTGGTTCATTAACTGGTGGTTCTGTTAAGCAACAATCTTCTTTGTTTACACGTAAAGTAGAATTGGAACAGCTTAATGATAAACTAGTAGAATTAGAAAAATCTGTATTACAAGCAGAAAAATTGGTTTCTACCAAAAAACACGAAGTACAGTTGTTAAAAGTTAAATTAGAAGAAACTCGACTTGCTGGAGAGAATTTAAGGGCTAGAGAACTTACATTACTTTCTGAAACGAGAGAATGTGCAACAATTATTTCTAGGCTTACAAACCAGTTACTTGAATACGATGAAGAAAAGACGGAAAAAGTTAATTTACAATCTAACTTAGTTCGTAAAAAAGAAAAAACGACTTCAAGAGATGCTGAGATAAAAGAGGCGTTGGCTACTATTCAAGGGACGATTGACGACCTACAACATTTGAAATTGCAATCAATTGAAGAGAAAGACAAATTTCAAAATGAGCTAGGTATGCTACTATCTCAAATTGCAGTAGTAAATGAACAATTCACACAGCAAGAAAGAGAAAAAACACAATTTGTGCATTCGATCCAATCGAGCACACAAAAAATAGACACGTTACAAAAAGAAATTGCATGGTATGAGAATGACGATCAAGCAGGTCCCTCAGCCGAAGAATTAACGAATTTAATTGCGCAGCATAAGATGACAAAAGACCGGTTAATCGAACAAATACAAAGCGGAAAAATGGGCAGACTAGAACTTGTTCAAAATATTAGTCGCTCTGAAAGTTCTCTCAAACACCTTCAACAACAAGCGGGATTACTTTCTAATGAAGAGCGTTCTTTTGAAATTAAACTAAGTAAATTAGAAGTTGAGATAAATACTTTACAAAATCACTTAGAAGAGACTTATGAGTTGACTTTAGAGGAAGCGGAACGTGATTTTTCTTTTGAAATGGAAGAACATCTAGCACGTAAAAAAGTCACCTTATTAAAACGATCGATTGAAGAACTTGGTCCGATTAATCTGGGAGCTATTCAAGAATTTGAACAAGTGAGTGAGCGCCATTCATTCCTAACCGAACAACGCGAAGATTTACTTTCTGCCCAAGAGACATTGCATGAAGTGATTAAAGAAATGGATGAAGAAATGATAATCCGCTTCGAAAGTACTTTTAATGACATACAGCGGCATTTTAAAGTTGTTTTTCGAGAACTTTTTGGTGGTGGCCAAGCAGATCTCATCTTAACGGATCCGTCTTCATTACTTGATACGGGGATTGATATTATCGCACAACCTCCAGGGAAAAAGCTGCAAAACCTAACACTATTATCTGGAGGAGAGCGTGCATTAACGGCTATTGCATTATTGTTCGCTATACTTCATACACGCCCAGTACCATTTTGTATACTGGATGAAGTGGAAGCAGCATTAGATGAAGCTAATGTTACTCGTTATAGTAATTATTTAAAGAAATTCAGCCATGATACGCAATTTATCGTGATCACGCATCGTAAAGGAACGATGGAAGGTGCGGATGTCTTATATGGTATAACCATGCAAGAATCGGGGATTTCAAAATTAGTTTCTGTTAAATTAGAAGAGGAATTAGTAACTTAATGAACTTAATGTAGAACAAAGGAGCTTAGATATGAGTTTTTTTAAGAAATTTAAAGAAAAAATGCTAGGGACAAATGAAGAGATTGAAGAAACAGTTTCAATTACGAATAAGTTTAAAGAAGGTTTAGCTAAGACAAGAAACCAATTTACTTCCAAAGTAAATGATCTTGTTGCTAAATATCGAAAAGTAGATGAAGATTTTTTCGAAGAATTAGAAGAAATATTACTACAAGCGGATGTTGGCTTTGAAACGGTATCTGAATTAATGGACTCATTACGTTTTGAAGTACAACGAAAAAACATAAAAGATACGGCAAGTATTCAATCTGTTATTTCAGAAAAACTAGTGGAAATTTATGAAGCTGGAGAAGACAATGTAACGGAACTTCAACTGGAGAATGACGGATTATCTGTTATTTTATTTGTCGGAGTAAATGGAGTAGGGAAAACAACTACCATTGGGAAACTTGCCCATCGTCTAAAAAGTGAAGGTAAAAAAGTAATGCTTGCTGCAGGAGATACATTCCGAGCAGGTGCCATCGACCAACTTCAAATTTGGGGCGACAGAGTAGGTGTAGAAGTGATTAAACAAGCGGAAGGTTCTGACCCTGCCGCAGTTATGTATGACGCTATAAGAGCAGCAAAGACACGAAATGTAGATGTGTTAATATGTGACACTGCCGGGCGTCTTCAAAACAAAGTGAATTTAATGAATGAGCTAGAAAAAATTCATCGTGTTATTTCAAGGGAAATTCCGAATGCTCCGCACGAGGTTTTACTTACGCTAGATGCTACCACAGGTCAAAATGCGCTTGTGCAAGCACAGACGTTCAAGGAAGCAACAAATGTAACGGGGATTGTGTTAACGAAGCTAGATGGCACTGCAAAAGGTGGTATCGTACTCGCAATTCGCACAAAGCTTCATATCCCTGTTAAATTTGTTGGACTAGGCGAGCAAATGGACGATTTACAGCCTTTTGATTCCGAGAAATATGTATACGGTCTTTTTGCTGAAGGTTTAGAACTTGAAAGTGAAAATGAATCAGACAAGTAATTTTACTTGACAGATGAATGATCTGTTAATAAACTAGAGGATGACAATTGAATTGGTAAGGAGAGATGGGAATGATTGAAAAAACAACTCGTATGAATTTTCTCTTCGATTTTTACCAAGCTTTATTAACAGACAAACAAAGAAGCTATATGCAGCTTTACTATTTAGATGATTTATCACTTGGAGAAATAGCGGAAGAATATGATATTTCGAGACAAGCAGTTTATGATAATATTCGCCGTACTGAAGCAATGTTAGAAGAGTATGAGGAAAAACTTAGTCTTTTTTCAAAGTTTCAGAACCGTCAAGAAACAATTGAACAGTTGCTGCTAGTAGCAAGGGATCAATCATCTGAAAACACACTGATTCAACTCATTAATCAATTAAAAGAATGGGATTAGGAGGCGGCATGCATGGCATTTGAAGGATTAGCTGAACGACTCCAAGGGACGCTTCAGAAAATTAAAGGAAAAGGAAAAATTTCTGAGGCCGACGTAAAAGAAATGATGAGAGACGTTCGGTATGCACTTTTAGAAGCAGACGTAAACTTGAAAGTAGTAAAAGAGTTCGTCAAAAATGTTTCAGAACGTGCCGTTGGGCAAGACGTGATGAAGAGTTTAACACCTGGACAACAAGTCATTAAAATAGTAAAAGATGAGCTGACGAAGTTGATGGGTGGAGAGCAAAGTCAAATCTCTTTTTCAACAAGACCACCAACTGTTATTATGATGGTCGGGTTACAAGGTGCAGGTAAAACGACTACCACAGGTAAATTAGCGAGTTTACTACGAAAAAAATATAACAAAAAGCCACTTCTTGTAGCAGCAGATATTTATCGTCCAGCAGCAGTGCAACAGCTTGAAACGTTAGGTAAGCAATTGTCTTTACCTGTATTTTCTTTAGGAACTGATATTTCACCTGTAGAAATTGTAAAACAAGCGATAGAGCATGCAAAAGAAGAGTATAATGATGTTGTCATCATTGATACCGCTGGACGTCTTCATATTGACGAAATACTTATGCAGGAGTTAAAAGATATTCGTGCGATCAAAGAACCAGATGAAGTATTTTTAGTCGTGGATGCAATGACAGGGCAAGATGCGGTCAATGTAGCGAATAATTTTAATGAAACAATTGGCATTACAGGCGTTGTATTAACAAAGCTTGATGGAGATACTCGAGGTGGGGCAGCTCTATCAATCCGTTCAGTTACGCAAAAGCCTATTAAGTTTGTTGGTATGGGAGAAAAGATGGATGCTTTAGAACCCTTCCATCCAGAACGAATGGCTTCTCGTATTTTAGGTATGGGAGATATGATGTCGCTTATAGAGAAAGCACAAGCGAATGTTGATGAAGAGAAAGCGAAGGAACTAGAAGAAAAATTCCGTACGCAGTCTTTTACATTTGATGACTTTTTAGAACAAATTAGTCAAGTGAAAAAAATGGGACCATTGGACGAAATTTTAAAAATGCTTCCAGGAGCAGGTAAAATTAAAGGTTTGGAAAATGCGAAAGTCGATGAAAAACAAATGGATCGCGTAGAAGCGATTATATATTCCATGACAACGCAAGAGAAAACAACACCTGAAATTATTAATGGACCAAGAAAAAAACGGATTGCAAAAGGATCCGGAACGACCATCCAAGATATCAACAGATTATTAAAACAATTTGAAGATATGAAAAAAATGATGAAACAAATGACAAACATGCAGTCAAAAGGAAAGAAAAAGATGAAAATGCCGGGTTTAGACTCGCTTTTTAAATAATTTTTCCATAAAAAAATAGGGTGTTAAGAAAAAACACTTTACAAACAAATAAAAGCTTGATAATATACTATCTTGTGTGAAACTATTCGGAGGTGCAATAAAAATGGCAGTTAAAATTCGTTTAAAACGTATGGGAGCAAATAAATCTCCTTTCTATCGTATTGTAGTAGCAGACTCTCGCGCTCCACGTGATGGTCGTCAAATTGTAACAGTAGGTACTTATAATCCACTTACTAAACCAGCTGAAGTTAAAATTAACCAAGAATTAGCGTTAAAATGGCTTCAAGATGGTGCGAAACCATCTGATACAGTACGTAACTTGTTCTCAGAACAAGGAATTATGGAAAAATTCCATAACGCAAAACTCGGCAAATAATCGGAGGGGACAATGTGAAGCAGCTGATCGAAGCAATCGTAAAACCATTAGTTGATTATCCAGATAAGGTTCAGATTGAAAAAGAAGAAAGCGTAAACCGTATAGTTTACAAGCTATCTGTTCATCCTGAAGATATGGGGAAAGTAATTGGCAAACAAGGGCGAGTAGCGAAAGCGATTCGTACTATTGTTTACTCAGCAGCAGGCAGTCACCAGAAGAAAAAAACATATGTCGACATTTTAGATTAATGTACAAAGAGGGAGAACAATTTGTTCTTCCTTTTTTGATAGGAGGTATTTTTGTGGAATGGTTTAACGTCGGTAAAATCGTAAATACACATGGTATTTGGGGAGAAGTTCGTGTTATATCTACAACAGACTTTCCTGATGAACGTTATGAAGTAGGAAGTGAACTTGGGCTTTATAAAGCAGATGGCTCTAAACCAATTATCGTGAAAGTAGCTAGTCATCGAAAACATAAAAACTTTAATTTGTTAACTTTTGAAGGCTATACATTGTTAAAGGATGTTGAACTTTTAAAAAATGCGCTATTAAAAGTATCTGAAAAGTATCTTTCTGACTTAGAAGATAATGAATACTACTTTCATGAAATTATTGGATGTACAGTTGAATCAATTGAAGGTGAAACAATAGGTAAAATCACTGAAATTATTCAAACAGGTGCCAATGATGTGTGGACTGTTCAACCAGCAAAAGGGAAGACGCATTATATTCCTTATATTGAGGATGTAGTAAAAACGGTGGATATTGATAATAAAAAGATCGTTATTGAAGTTTTAGACGGTTTATTATCATGATGAACATTCATATTCTTTCGCTTTTTCCAGAAATGTTTGCAGGTGTTTTTAATACATCCATTTTGAAAAAAGCACAGGAAAAGAATGAAGTCGTTCTAAATGTAGTGAATTTCCGAGACTTTTCTGGAAACAAGCATCACCAAGTAGATGATTATCCTTACGGTGGAGGGGCGGGCATGGTATTAAAGCCGGAACCGCTCTTTAATGCAGTTGATTCTCTTACTTCAAATACTGAGCAAAAGCGACGCATCATATTACTTTGTCCTCAAGGAGAACGCTTTTCCCAACAAAAAGCGGAAGAACTTTCTCAAGAGGAAGAGCTAATATTCATTTGCGGGCATTATGAAGGTTATGATGAACGTATTCGCGAGCATCTGATAACGGATGAAATTTCTTTGGGAGATTTTGTGCTTACAGGAGGAGAGTTAGCCGCAATGACGATTGTAGACAGTGTCGTGAGGCTATTGCCGAATGTTTTAGGAAATGCGGAGTCACATGAAAAAGATTCCTTTTCAACTGGTCTTCTCGAGCATCCGCATTACACTCGTCCAGTAGAGTATCGAGGACACAAAGTACCTGATGTATTATTATCGGGAAATCATGCGGAGATTGAAAAATGGAGAAGAGAACAGTCTCTGAAAAGAACAGTAGAAAGAAGACCCGAGTTATTAGAAACAGCTGTATTGACTGAAAGAGATAAACAAGTCCTTCGCGTGTTAAAATCGTATCATAAATAAACTATTAAATTATTGCACCAAGAGACCTGTTATGTTATATTCTATTATGTGCTTCTATGTGAAGTGCGCATTTTGGGTGTTCCGCTGCAACGAATAATGGGTGTAAGAACATTCTATACAAGGAGAGAAAATGATGCAAAACATTATTTCAGAAATCACAAAAGAACAATTACGCTCAGATCTTCCTACTTTCCGTCCAGGTGACACAGTTCGTGTACACGTTAAGATCGTAGAGGGAACTCGTGAACGTATTCAAATGTACGAAGGTATTGTTATTCAACGTCGTGGTGGTGGAATAAGCGAAACTTTCACAGTTCGTAAAATTTCATCGGGTGTTGGGGTTGAACGTATTTTCCCAGTTCACACGCCAAAAATTGCACTTTTAGAAGTAATTCGTCGTGGTAAAGTTCGTCGTGCTAAATTGTTCTACTTACGCGATCTACGCGGTAAAGCGGCTCGTATTAAAGAACGTCGCTAATAGTAAAAAAGTAAATGTTGTAGCAAAAGTGAAGCCACTTTTGCTACAACATTTTTTTATTAAAGAGTAACGATATTAAAATCCGGTGTTTCAAGATGATTTAGTTGAATGACTTTCGTTACGCTGATTTCCTCCATCACATGGAGAAATGGTTGCTATCCCTATAAAAAGTCTCTATTACATAGATGTTTCACAAAATCGTCCGGAAATCATTACTAAAAATAAAATTTTTTCTTTTCTTTTTGCTTGAAATAGATTTTCCTTGTACAATAAAGAGAGCATATAAAGGGGGCAAGTTGATGGAGCGAGTGAAGAAAGAAAAGAACGAGTTATGGGAATGGTCCAAAGCACTATTAATTGCTTTTGGTATCGCCGCGATTATTCGTTTCTTTTTATTTACACCAATAGTAGTAGACGGTGAATCAATGATGCCGACATTAAAAAATGGTGACCGAATGGTTGTCAATAAAATTGGTTATATGGTTGGTGAACCACATCGTTTTGATATAGTTGTATTTCATGCCCCAGAGCAAAAAAATTATATTAAACGTGTAATTGGGCTTCCTGGAGATCATGTTGAATATAAAAATGATCAGCTATACATTAACGGAAAAGCAATTCCGGAACCATATTTAGATCAGTACAAAAGTGAAATTACGGAGGGGTCTTTAACAGATGACTTCACGTTAGAAGAGACTGCTGCCCAAGTGGATAAAATTCCAGAAGGTTATATTTTTGTCATGGGAGATAACCGAAGATACAGTAAAGATAGTCGACTTATTGGTTTGGTTGCAATTGATGAGATAATTGGAAATACAAATCTCGTCTTCTGGCCATTTGATGAAATTGGCTTTGTGAAATAGTAAAAACGAAAATTATTGGAATAATTGAAAGTTAGAAAGTAGAAGAGTAAATACTTTCTCATCCTTTAAAGGAGGAGATATTAAATGACCATACAATGGTTTCCGGGTCATATGGCCAAAGCAAGAAGAGAAGTTACAGAGAATTTAAAACTGGTGGATATCATTTTTGAATTAGTGGATGCACGTTTGCCGTTATCTTCTAGAAATCCGATGATTGATCAAGTCGTACATCAAAAAACAAGATTACTTATATTAAATAAGATGGATATGGCTGATGAAATGGAAACAAAGAAATGGATAGCCTATTTTGATTCAAAAGGGCTCCCTACAGTGGCGATAAACTCTTTAGAAGGAAAAGGTCTACAGGCTGTCTTTAAAGCCGCTAAAGAGCTTTTAAAGCCCAAATGGGATCGGATGAAAGAAAGAGGTATAAAACCTCGAGCAATTCGAGCAATGATTGTTGGTATTCCGAATGTTGGAAAATCCACACTGATTAATCGATTTGCTAAAAAGAACATTGCAAAAACTGGTAATACACCTGGTCTTACTAAAAGACAGCAATGGATAAAAGTCGAAAGGGAAATTGAATTACTGGATACTCCTGGTATTCTTTGGCCTAAATTCGAAGACCAACAAGTTGGCTATAAACTTGCATTAACCGGAGCTATAAAAGATGCGCTGATCAATATGGAAGATTTAGCAGTGTACGGACTTCGATTTTTGCAAGAACATTATCCAAGGCGTATGGAAGAAAGATATCAATTAACAGAAGTTAGTGAGGATTTAGTTGAAACTTTCGATCATATTGGAAAGTTAAGAAGATGTTTTGCTGGTGGTGGAGAGATTGACTACGATCAAGTAGCCGAACTAATCGTACGAGATATTCGAAATCTTCATTTAGGTCGCTTAACTTTTGATAATGTAACTGAATAAAACAAAAATAATTTACCCTTTTTGCCATTTGGTGAAAAGGGTTTTCTCGATTTTTCCATAAATATACCGATACATATATTAAGACATAGAAAGTTGATGTGAACGAAATGCTAAGCTTGAAAGAAATAAAAGAAAAGTTAGAAAGTACGATTACTTGGCAGTCGTGGATGAATGAATTGGAGACGGATAGTAGAATTGGTGCAATCAAGTTATTAAATACTTGGAAGAACAAGCAATCTCAACTTGAAAAAGAAATACTTGCACATGAAGAAAAGTGTTTGTTTGATGCAAGCTTTTGCCGACACAAGACAGACTTAGTGGCTGGTGTAGATGAAGCAGGACGCGGTCCACTTGCTGGACCAGTAGTTACAGCGGCAGTCATCTTAAATGACAATACAGATGAACTTATCGGTTTAAATGACTCCAAACAGATATCAAAAAAGAAGCGGAAAGAACTAGCCATTAAAATAAAAAATAATGCAATCTGCTATTTTATTCATTTTCAATCTGTAGAAAAAATAGATGAACTTAATATATACGAAGCAACAAAACAGTCTATGACAGAAGCGGTCTTAAATTTAAAAGAACGTCCATCAGTAGTTTTGGTAGATGCGATGAAACTTCCGATTGGGATAGAAACGCACTCTATTATAAAAGGCGATGCTAAAAGTTTGGCAATTGCAGCCGCATCTATATTAGCGAAAACCGCACGTGATGATTATATGGATCAATTGCATGAAGAATATCCGCAGTATTTATTTAACAAGCACGCCGGGTATGGTACGAAACAACATGTAGAGATGATCTATCAGTACGGTCCTACTATCCATCATAGGAAAACATTCGAACCGATTAAGACTTTATTAAAAAGTGAAATCTAGAAGCTTTCCTAAAGAATTAAAGTAGGTAAAATTTCTTGGTCACCATTAAGATGTGAACCTATTGTTAAATGACATATTATGCACAATATTTGTATAGTGCGTCTTAAAAGCACTATACGGGAACAGCAATGATTTCCGCTCCAGGCGGCGCTTTCCGCGGGGCGGGCGGTGAGCCTCCTCGGTCGCTGGCGCTCTACTGCGGGGTCTCACCTGTCCCGCTTATTCCCGCAGGAGTCGCCGCCTTGCGTTCCAATCAACTGAACTTATCGACTAATAAGCATCTAACCTGAACCGAGTTAGAGGATTATCAGCACCGCCTTGCTAAATCCTACTGTTATGCAGTTTTTCAAATGTGCGAATCCAGAAGATGGCTTATTTGATCAAAGACGCGGATTTCTGATATTGC
Organism: Psychrobacillus sp. L3; assembly: GCF_042945595.1. Classification (GTDB taxonomy): domain Bacteria; phylum Bacillota; class Bacilli; order Bacillales_A; family Planococcaceae; genus Psychrobacillus. The sequence continues at coordinate 1,357,672 of NZ_CP168493.1, forward strand.
ATTTTTCATGATGGAAATAGTTAGGAACATATATCTTTAAATGAGCAACGTATCAATCGTAATCCGAAATAAAGTATCTGTTAGACCAGTTCGTCATGTTCACAGCATATATGGTCTCGACCAATCATTTATCGGATTTTTTTTTTAGAAAATACATCATAAGATTGAATTAAGCGTAGTGACGCTGATTAGCTAGCAAATATTGTGGATTGTAGTGAAAGGGCGGCGACTCCAGCGGAAATCCTAGCGGTAACTAATGCGCACTATATAAACAGTACGACTTTCAAGAATACTACATGATTACGACAGTGCGGAAGCAATCATGTAGAACTAAACTTTTTCAATGTCCACCAAATATAACAGGGATAATATAAAAAAATGAGGTGAAATAATGTCTTCTACATCTTTTTCGTCTATACAATCACAATCAATGCAACCAACTTCTTCCAATATTCAAGTGCCGATGAAAGAAGGACAAATAATTCATGGGACGATTAAAAAACTTTACCCAAACCAAACGGCAGAAGTTCAAATTGGTAATCAAAAAGTAATTGCGAAATTAGAAACGCCATTAAAAGCAGGAGATGCACACTTTTTTCAAGTAACTAACTCAGAGCCGGAACTCCAATTAAAAGTAGTTACTGGACCGCTTGTGCAAGGAACTAGCCTTCCCCAACAAGCTCAACAACTTATGCAGGCAATGAATTTAACAAAAACACCTGAAATGCAAGCGGTCGTTCAATTTTTTTTAAAGGAACAATTGCCTATTTCGAAAGAATTATTAGTTCAAGCAGAACAACTAGTAAAGAATTTACCTCCAAATGTAACAATAAAACAAGCACTAGAAGTAATTCAAAAAATGACGGAAATTAAGCTGCCGCTGACACAACAAATGTTTGACACTGTTATAAGTGGAAAGTCTAAAGAAGGTTTACAATCGCTTATTCAAGAATTTAAATTTGCATTAGAACAAGATCCAACAGGTAATACAAACACGAAAAATAATTTACTACAAAGTTTACAAAAATTAGCGGAGCCTTTTGGGGGTCCAGTGGCGGGAGCATTTTTAGGAAAACAAATTGAAACGTTACTTAACTCGCAAACTAGCTTAAGTACGAAATTACCTATTTTACAAGGACTAAAAGATGCGGGTATTTTACCACCTAATGCTTCATTGGCTAATAATATGCCGTTAACATTACAGTCGTCCATGCCGAATTCAGCGGGTGATTTGATAACTCAATTTATACAATCTCCTTCTAGCGAAAAAAAGGCGATGATTGATCAAATTAGAAATTGGGTAAGTTCACAACCTTTATTGACAGAAGGACAAAAGGAGCAAATCATATCTATATTGAAGGATACTGGGCAACCATTACAAATTTCAACATTAAATAATAAACTTGTAGAAGTATTTGCAAAACAGAGCCAATCGGCAATGTTTGCAACTGATACTAATGGTTTAACAGCGAAGGATCATTTATTATCAATGCTCGGTAAGGGTGCTAGCAAGGAGATAATTGAACAAACGCTACAGCAAGCATTGGCTATAAACAAAAATAGTCCAAAAGAAATATTTTCCTCTTCTTTTCAACAGTTCGAACAAGCAGCACTTAGCCAATTGGATGGAAAAGCATTTGAACATGCCTTAAAAGTAGTCTTAAATTCTCTTGGATTCGGCTATGAAGCCAAACTTGGAAAGAGTAGCGAAGATATTAGAGAAATTGCGAGCCAATTAAAACCACAATTAGTAGAACTTTTGCAAAATCAAGCAATCTCTACACCATTAAAAGAACATGCAACCCAATTATTAAACCGCATGAATGGCTTACAAATATTATCAAATGAAAATGGGCCGCAGCATCAGTTGTTAATGCAAGTTCCATTAGAATTTCTAGGGAAGAAAATGGATGCAACACTTGAATGGAATGGACGAATGAAAGAGGATGGAAAAATAGACTCGGATTTTGCAAGAATTATGTTTTATTTACAATTGGACGCTTTAGAAGAAACGGTAGTGGACATGCAAGTTCAAAACCGAGTTGTCACAATTTCCCTATACAATAATGATGCCAGCTTACAACCGATAGCAAATACGCTGAAAGATTCACTTAAAGAAGGACTTTTAACAGTGGGGTATAAGCTATCTGGTGTTATTATGAAGACCTTTGACGATCACAAACTTTCTTCGCAATTAAACCCAAAATTACTTTCAAAAGAATCACAGGGAGTAGACATACGAATATGACAGAAGAAAAACACGCACGGAAAGAAGCGGTTGCTTTAAGTTATAAACCAGGCATTATACAAGCGCCAACCGTTGTAGCGAAAGGAAAAGGGAAGATAGCGGAAAATATTTTACTCAAGGCAAAAGAGCATAATGTGCCGATTCAAGAGGATCCAAGTTTAGTAGAACTTCTAGGACAATTAGATATAAATCAATCTATTCCGGAAGAGTTGTATCAAGCGGTAGCTGAAGTGTTTTCATTCATTTATAAATTAGATAAAGAAAAAAGTAAAAACACAAATTTGTTCTCTTAAATTCGACAAAATATCCGAATATTCGCAGTTTAATAGAAATACTGTACTTTTGTAGACAAGATGTGCGTGGTTTATTACAATGAGATAGGTAGTAAATTACTGGACATAAGTTTGATTGGAGGATGTAAAATGAATATCCATGAATATCAAGGTAAACAACTCCTCAGACAATATGGCGTAGCAGTTTCTAACGGGATTGTAGCTTTCTCACCTGAAGAGGCAGTTAAAGCAGCGAAAGAGTTAGGCTCAAGCGTTATTGTTGTTAAAGCACAAATTCACGCAGGTGGTCGTGGTAAAGCTGGTGGGGTAAAAATCGCTAAAAATTTAGATGAAGTACGTGAATACGCGAAGGAACTATTAGGAAAAGTGTTAGTTACACACCAAACAGGTCCTGAAGGTAAAGAAATTAAACGTTTACTGATCGAAGAAGGTAGCGATATCAAGAAGGAATATTATGTAGGTTTAGTATTAGACCGTGCAACTTCCCGTGTAACTTTAATGGGCTCTGAAGAGGGCGGTATGGATATCGAAGAAGTAGCAGCAAATAATCCTGAGAAATTATTCTACGAAGAAATCGATCCAGTTGTAGGCTTAACAGGCTTCCAAGCTCGTCGTATGGCTTTTAAAATGAATATACCAGCTAAACTTGTAAACAAAGCAGCTAAGTTCATGCTTGGTTTATATCAAGTTTATAAAGAAAAAGATGCTTCTATTGTTGAAATTAATCCGTTAGTAGTAACGAACGATGACAACGTATTAGCACTTGATGCAAAATTCAACTTCGATGCAAATGCTTTATATCGTCATGCTGATATTCTTGAAATGCGTGATTATGATGAAGAAGATGCAAAAGAAATCGAAGCTTCTAAATATGACTTAAGCTATATTTCTTTAGATGGAAATATCGGTTGTATGGTTAATGGAGCAGGACTAGCTATGGCAACAATGGATACGATTAGCTATTACGGCGGTTCACCCGCAAACTTCCTTGACGTTGGGGGCGGTGCTACAGCTGAAAAAGTAACAGAAGCATTCAAAATCATTCTTTCAGATGTAAACGTAAAAGGTATTTTCGTTAATATCTTTGGTGGTATCATGAAATGTGACGTAATCGCAGAGGGTGTTATTATTGCTGCGAAAGAAGTTGGTCTTGCTGTGCCGTTAGTAGTACGTTTAGAAGGTACGAATGTTGACTTAGGTAAAAAATTATTAAATGAATCTGGCTTAAATATTATTGCTGCTGACTCTATGGCAGACGGTGCTCAAAAAATCGTTAATCTTGTAGGATAAGAAAGGCAGGGACATAAAATGGGCGTATATATTAATAAAGATACGAAAGTAATCGTTCAAGGAATTACGGGCTCAACTGCTCTTTTCCATACAAAACAAATGCTTGAATATGGTACTAAGATCGTTGCTGGGGTTACACCTGGTAAAGGTGGTACTGAAGTTGAAGGCGTACCAGTTTTTAATACAGTAGAAGACGCTGTAAAAGCAACTGGCGCAAACGTTTCTGTCATCTATGTACCAGCTCCTTTTGCTGCTGATGCAATTATGGAAGCGGTAGATGCTGAACTAGATATGACAATCTGTATAACAGAACATATCCCAGTACTAGACATGGTTAACGTGAAACGTTACATGGAAGGTAAGAAAACTCGTTTAGTTGGACCAAACTGCCCAGGTGTTATTACGGCAGATGAATGTAAAATTGGTATTATGCCAGGATATATTCATACAAAAGGTCATGTAGGTGTTGTATCCCGTTCTGGTACATTGACTTATGAAGCTGTTCATCAGTTAACGCAAGCTGGTATTGGTCAAACAACTGCTGTAGGTATTGGTGGAGATCCAGTAAATGGAACTAACTTTATCGATGCTTTAACTGCATTCAATGCAGATGAAGAAACATACGCAGTTGTTATGATTGGTGAAATTGGTGGTACTGCTGAAGAAGAAGCAGCGGCATGGATCAAAGCTAATATGACAAAACCTGTAATTGGATTCATCGGTGGTCAAACAGCTCCAGAAGGAAAACGTATGGGTCACGCTGGTGCAATTATCTCAGGTGGTCAAGGTACTGCTGAAGGTAAAATTAAAGCAATGAAAGAAGCAGGAATGAAAGTTGCTGCTACACCATCTGTAATCGGTGAAACTTTAATTGAAGCAATTAAAGAAGCAGGTCTTTACGACGCTTGTAAAACACATTAATATAAAGGTACGGCTCATCAATAGGTGATGCCGTACCTTTTTTTATAAAATAGGAGGGAAGTAATGAATTATACAGATGAACGATGGATTAACCGATTTCTAGCCTTGCACTATGTATTTCCAGTACCTTTAAACAAAATCGAAACGCTTATTGAATTTGATCCCACCTTATTCGAGTTAGCGAAAATGCAAACAAATAAACTTTCAGAGATTCTAAAGATTTCACAAAAACGTGCAATACAACTGAAAGAAATGTATCAAAAGTTTGTAGAAACCCCATTTCTACAAATCTATGAAAAACATCGTATAACCCCAATAATATATACCAATCCCAACTATCCTTTAAGTTTAAAAAATCTCTATGATCCACCAGCTGTCCTATATGTGAAAGGTAATATTAGTCTATTAAATATGCCTAAAAAAATAGCGATAATCGGGTCCAGAGATGCTACGGAGTATTCTGAAAATAGTATAAAAATGATATTACCCCCGTTGATAGAACAAAATTTTGTTGTCGTAAGTGGTCTTGCAAAAGGAGCGGATACGATGGCGCATGAAATCACCATCCAACTCGGAGGGAAAACAATTGCTGTATTAGGAACGGGGTTATTCCATACTTATCCAAGAGTAAATGAAGGATTAGCAGAAAAAATGTCGAAAAATCATTTATTAGTGACAGAATATCCGCCATATATAACACCCAAAAAGTGGAACTTTCCAATGAGAAATCGGATAATTAGTGGTTTATCACAAGGAATTGTTATTACAGAAGCAAAAGAAAAGAGTGGTACAGTTTCTACAATGGAACATGCTTTGGAAAATGGGAAAGAAATATTTGCAATTCCAGGTGCAATAGATTCACCACTATCTGCCGGACCACATTTGCTTATTTTAGAAGGAGCAAAGCCTATTTGGAACGGATATCAAATTCTTGAAGAATTATGTGATAATGAACAAATAAACAATTAAATAAATGAAAAGCCTTGCATTTGTAAGGAATCTGTTATACATTTTGCAACAGGTATTTGTTTTGAAGCTTAAAGCGAGTTACCTTCTATAAGGAGGCACATTTATGTCGGATTATTTAGTAATAGTGGAATCGCCAGCAAAGGCAAAGACAATTGAACGGTATTTAGGAAAAAAATATAAAGTAAAGGCATCCATTGGTCATGTAATCGATTTACCTAGAAGTAAAATGGGTGTAGACGTAGAAAATGACTATGAACCAAAATATATTACGATCCGAGGAAAAGGACCTGTATTACAAGATTTAAAAAAAGCTGCTAAAAAAGTGAAGAAAATCTATCTCGCAGCTGACCCTGACAGAGAAGGGGAAGCAATTGCATGGCATTTGGCTCAAGCATTAAACGTAGACATCGAATCGGATTGTCGTGTTGTTTTTAACGAAATTACAAAAGATGCAATATTAGAATCTTTTAAACACCCAAGGCCAATTGATATGGATTTAGTAGATGCTCAGCAAGCTAGAAGAATATTAGACCGACTTGTTGGATATAATATAAGTCCTATTTTATGGAAAAAGGTAAAGAAAGGTCTTTCAGCAGGTCGAGTTCAATCCGTAGCTTTACGTTTAATTATTGATCGCGAAAATGAAATATCCAATTTTATACCGGAAGAATATTGGACAATTGAAGGGCAATTTGAAAAAGGCAAAAAGTCCTTTGATGCACTATACTACGGTTCTGAAAAAGAAAAAGTAAAACTTACAAACGAAGAAGAGGTTAAAGAAGTATTAAAAGGTATGAAAGGTAAAAAGTTTGAAGTGACCAATGCGGTAAAAAAAGAAAGAAAAAGAAACCCTGCCGCATCCTTCACAACTTCTTCTCTTCAACAAGAGGCAGCGAGAAAGCTAAACTTTAGAGCTAGAAAAACAATGATGCTCGCTCAACAATTATACGAAGGAATCGACTTAGGGAAAAAAGAAGGAACTGTTGGTCTCATAACTTATATGAGAACGGATTCTACGAGAATTTCGGATACCGCAAAAGCGGAAGCTCATGCATTTATTCATAACGAATATGGCAGCGAATACATTACATCAAGAAATGCTGAAAAACAATCTAAAAAAGCACAAGATGCACATGAAGCGGTTAGACCAACAAGTGTTTTAAGAACTCCAGATCAAGTAAAAGCAATTCTATCTAAAGATCAGCTCCGTTTATACAAATTGATTTGGGAGCGATTCATCGCGAGTCAAATGGCATCGGCAATACTAGATACTGTTGCGGTAGATATGAAAAATGGAGATGCGGTGTTCCGTGCAAACGGTTCGCAAGTGAAATTTCCGGGATTCATGAAAGTGTATGTAGAAGGTTCTGACGATCAAACCGACGATAAAGACAAATTACTACCTGTGTTAGAGGTCGGAGATATAGTGAATTCTTTAGCTATCGAACCTAAACAACATTTTACACAGCCGCCACCAAGATATTCAGAAGCAAGATTAGTAAAAACGCTTGAAGAACTGGGTATTGGTAGGCCTTCTACATATGCTCCAACCCTGGATACCATTCAAAAAAGGGGCTATGTTGCTTTAGAAACAAAACGTTTTGTACCTACAGAGTTAGGAACAATTGTTCATAAACTAGTTTTAGAATTTTTTCCTAACGTATTGAATATCGAGTTTACGGCACAAATGGAAAAAGACTTAGATAGTGTAGAAGAAGGACAAGTTAAATGGGTTCAGGTAATTGATGGGTTTTATCAAGACTTTGCGAAACATGTGGAGCATGCAGATGCTGAAATGGAGAAAATCGTCATAAAAGATGAACCAACAGGAGAAGATTGTGAAAAATGCGGCTCTCCAATGGTGTATAAATTAGGACGATTTGGCAAATTTATGGCTTGTAGTAATTTCCCGGATTGTCGGAATACGAAAGCAATTGTAAAAGAGATTGGTGTACCGTGCCCATCTTGTGGAGAAGGACAAATTGTAGAACGTAAAAGTAAAACGAAACGAATTTTTTATGGTTGTGACCGATATCCGACATGTGATTTTGTATCATGGGATAAGCCGATAAATAGACCATGTCCAAAATGTAATGATATGTTAGTAGAAAAGAAATTGAAAAAAGGCATACAAATTCAATGTGTTTCTTGTGATTACAAAGAAGATCCGCAGAGTTAATAGAAAGAAGGATTTAACATGACTGAAATAGTAAATGTGATTGGTGCTGGACTTGCAGGAAGCGAGGCTGCTTGGCAAATTGCGAAGCGGGGTATAAAGGTTCGTCTTTTTGAAATGCGACCTGTTAAACAAACGCCAGCTCATCATACAGATAAATTTGCAGAACTAGTTTGTTCTAATTCGCTACGTGCAAATAATTTGACAAACGCTGTTGGAGTTATAAAAGAAGAAATGCGTATATTGGATTCTCTTATTATTCATGCTGCAGACAACAGTAGTGTGCCCGCTGGTGGTGCACTAGCTGTTGATAGGCACGATTTTGCTGGAAGAGTTACGGATACGATACGTAATCATCCTTTAATTGAAATTGTAAACAAAGAAGTAACGGAGATTCCAGAAGGTATTACTGTCATTGCAACAGGACCATTAACTTCTTCTGCTTTAGCGGAAAAGGTGAAAGATATAACAGGTCAAACTTATTTATACTTTTACGATGCCGCAGCTCCAATTGTGGAAAAAGACAGTATTGACATGGAAAAAGTTTACTTGAAATCGCGTTACGATAAAGGGGAAGCGGCTTATTTAAACTGTCCAATGACAGAAGAGGAATTTAATCGTTTTTACGACGCTCTTATAGCAGCGGAGGTTGTCCCATTAAAAGAATTTGAAAAAGAAATCTACTTTGAAGGATGTATGCCAGTAGAAGTAATGGCTGGAAGAGGTCGAAAAACATTATTATTTGGACCGATGAAGCCAGTTGGTCTCGAAGATCCAAAAACAGGGAAGCGACCATATGCAGTTGTTCAACTAAGACAAGACGATGCTGCTGGTACACTATATAATATTGTTGGATTTCAAACGCATTTAAAATGGGGACCACAAAAAGAAGTATTGCAACTAATACCAGGTTTAGAAAACGTAGAGATTGTTCGATATGGTGTTATGCACCGTAATACGTTTATTAACTCACCTACTGTACTACAACCAACTTACCAACTAAAAGCAAACCAACAAATTTTCTTTGCAGGTCAGATGACTGGTGTGGAAGGATATGTGGAGTCTGCGGGGAGTGGTTTACTTGCAGGCATTAATGCGGCTAGATTTGCAAAAGGGGAAGAATTAATCGTATTCCCGAGCGAAACAGCTCTAGGTAGTATGGCTAGATACATTACAGAAGCTGATCCGAAAAATTTCCAACCAATGAATATTAACTTTGGCCTATTCCCAGAGCTTCAACCAAAAGTGAGAGATAAAAAAGTGAGAACCGAGCAATTAGCAAATCGCGCATTAACAACAATTCGAAATTTTGTGAAAAGTGAATCGATTTAATTGCTTTAAGCCTCTAAAACTTGATATACTTTTAGAGGCTTTTACTATGGAAAGAGAATTGGAGTTGATCGAATGATTGGATTAATTGAATTACATTCATTTATTGATTATATTCAATTAGAGAAAAATTACTCAAATCTTACAGTCCATGAGTATGAGAAAGATATTGAACAGTTTTTACTTTTTCTAGAAAGAGAAGGTGTAAATCATTTAAATGAGGTAGAATATGTTCACGCGAGATTATTTGTTACAACTCTTTATGAAAAAAAACTAGCGAGAACCTCCATTTCAAGAAAGATTTCATCCGTTCGTTCTTTTTACAAGTTTTTGCACAAGGAATACAATATAAGAGATGAAGCCTTTCAATCGTTATATCATCCGAAAAAAGAAGAGAAATTACCTCATTTCTTTTATGAGGAAGAAATGGAAAAACTGTTCGAAGGAAACAAAGGGACAGATCTACTTTCCTTGAGAAATATGGCATTACTCGAATTACTATATGCAACTGGCATTCGGGTAAGTGAACTTATTTCGATTGAAATGAGTCATATAGATAAGAGTTATGGGATTGTCCGTGTGATGGGAAAAGGAAGAAAAGAGCGTTATGTTCCCGTTGGCGATTATGCACTATTAGCAGTAGAAGCATATGTAGAAAAAAGCAGATCTAAGTTGATGAAGTCTACCTCCCACTCTTTTCTTTTTGTGAATAGCAGAGGTCATCATTTAACCTCAAGTGGCGTTCGTCATATTCTGAACGAAATGATAAAGAAAGCGTCTATGCACACGACTATATATCCTCATATGCTTCGACATACATTTGCCACGCATTTATTAAATAATGGTGCAGATTTAAGAAGTGTGCAAGAATTGTTAGGGCATACCCATTTAACGTCTACTCAAATTTATACACATGTTACAAAGGAACATTTAAGAAAAACGTATATGAACGCTCATCCTAGGGCATAACCTTATTCATCAGTGCAAGTAAACACTTTCTGAATAAGGTTATGCCTCCGGCGGATGCCACAGTTTTTGTAAAGGAGCTCATCGAGCGAGGTCGATTCAAAAACTGGGCTCAAATACGCCAAGGCGAATTTGATATATTGGAGGTAATGAAATTTGGCTGGAGCTGGAATACATGCAACGACAATTTTTGCGGTAAGTCATAAAGGAAGTCATGCAATGGCAGGGGACGGACAGGTCACTTTAGGTAATCAAGTTGTTATGAAGCATACTGCGAAAAAAGTTAGAAGATTATTTAATGGCAAAGTAATAGCGGGGTTTGCAGGTTCTGTTGCAGATGCTTTTACTTTATTTGAAATGTTCGAAGGTAAACTATTGGAGTATAATGGAAATCTTCAGCGAGCATCCGTTGAATTAGCGAAGCAATGGAGAGGGGATAAAATGTTACGCCAACTGGAAGCAATGCTTTTAGTAATGGACAATAATAATTTATTACTCGTTTCTGGAACTGGTGAAGTAATTGAGCCAGATGATGGTATACTTGCTATTGGCTCTGGTGGAAACTATGCATTAGCAGCAGGAAGAGCATTAAAGCAATATGCGGGGGAAAAAATGACTGCGGAAGAAATAGCAAAAGCCGCTTTAACAACTGCTGCTGATATTTGCGTATTTACAAATCATCAAATAATCGTGGAGGTATTAGGTGAATGAAAGAAAATAACTTAACCCCAAAACAAATTACGGAGCACTTAAATAAATATATCGTTGGGCAAGATGCTGCAAAAAAAGCGGTAGCAGTAGCACTACGGAATAGATATAGAAGGCAATTACTAGATGAAGATATGAAGAATGAAGTTATCCCTAAAAACATCTTAATGATTGGTCCGACAGGGGTTGGGAAAACAGAAATAGCGAGAAGAATTGCAAAGCTTACAAAAGCTCCTTTTGTAAAAGTAGAGGCGACTAAATTTACAGAAGTAGGTTATGTCGGTAGAGACGTTGAATCAATGGTAAGAGATTTAGTGGAAGCAGCTATTCGAATTGTGAAGGAAGAGAAGATGGAAGAAGTGAAGGATCAGGCAATGCGATTAGCGAATGATGCGATTGTGAAGCTTCTTGTTCCTTCTTTAAAGAAAAAGAATGCAAACCAAAATCCGTTTGAAGCATTATTTGGAGGGAAATCAGATGATGAACCCCAAGAAATTGATGATACAGAAGTTCGTATAAAAAGATCACAAATTGCAGAAGATTTAAGAGATGGAAAATTAGAAGATGAAATTGTTACGGTAGAAGTTACAGAACAAGCTCCATCTATCTTTGACGCCCTTCAAGGCGGCGGGATGGAGAGTATGGGGATGAATATGCAAGATGCCCTTTCTAGTTTAGTTCCAAAGAAAAAGAAGAAAAGAAAAATGAAAGTAAAAGATGCTCGTAAAGTATTATTGCAAGAAGAAGCGAGCAAACTAATTGATAATGATGAGTTATCTCAAATTGCGATAGAAAAAACCGAACAGTCTGGGATAATATTTATTGATGAAATGGATAAAATAGCAAACAAAAATGGTAGTAGTGCTTCTGCGGATGTTTCACGAGAAGGTGTTCAACGAGATATTTTACCAATTGTCGAAGGGTCAACGGTGAATACGAAATACGGTGCGGTAAAAACGGATTATATCCTGTTTATTGCAGCGGGTGCCTTCCATATGTCCAAACCCTCTGATTTAATCCCGGAGCTTCAAGGTAGATTTCCAATTCGTGTAGAATTAGAAAAACTGACAAAAGAAGATTTTGTTCGAATTTTAAAAGAACCTCAACATTCTTTAACAAAACAATATGAAGCATTACTTCAAACAGAAGGTGTAACCATTTCGTTTACAGATGAAGCTATTGAAAGAATTGGGGAAATAGCATATGAGGTGAATCAAGAAACGGATAATATAGGAGCTCGACGACTTCATACGATACTCGAAAAAATCTTAGAAGAACTTTCGTTTGAAGCTTCTGACATTTCTCCGGCTCATATTCAAATAACTCCTGGATATATTGACCAAAAACTTGACAATATTGTGAAGAATAAAGATTTATCGCAATTTATTTTGTAATAATAAGTTTTTACTATTCCAAAAACAATTAAAAACCTTTAGAATATTAAAAATAAATACGTAAATTAAATGGAGGATACAACAATGAATTTATTAAATAAAACAAGAAAGATTAACTCGATGCTCCAAGCATCAGCAGGTAAACCTGTGAACTTTAAAGAAATGGCAGCAACATTAAGCGAAGTGATTGAATGTAACGCCTTCATCTTAAGTCGTAAAGGTAAGCTGCTTGGGCATGAAGTACATCAACAAATTGAAAATGAACGTATGATTAAAATGATGGAAGAACGTCAATTCCCAGAAGATTATACAAAAAACTTATTTAGTGTTAACGAAACTTCTTCAAATTTAGATGTATACAACCAACATACAGTATTTCCTGTAGAAAATCGCGAATTATTTAAAGATGGGTTAACAACTATTGTACCGATTATCGGTGGTGGAGAACGTTTAGGTACTTTAATCCTTGGACGTTTAAAACAAGAATTCCATGATGATGATTTAATTCTTGGAGAATATGGTGCTACTGTTGTTGGGATGGAAATCTTACGTGAAAAATCAGAAGAAATTGAAGGCGAAGCAAGAAGTAAAGCTGTCGTTCAAATGGCGATTAATTCTTTATCTTATAGTGAGTTAGAAGCAATTGAGCATATTTTTGAAGAATTAGATGGAAATGAAGGATTACTAGTAGCTTCCAAAATTGCTGACCGCGTAGGTATTACTCGTTCTGTTATTGTAAATGCCTTACGTAAGCTTGAAAGTGCTGGAGTAATTGAATCTAGATCATTAGGTATGAAAGGAACGTACATTAAAGTACTTAACGATAAATTCCTTGGAGAACTAGCTCAATTAAAATTGAAATAAGCAACAATAAAACCTCTTCTACTTTTGTAGAGGAGGTTTTTTTATGCTTATAGAGTGTGGCTTTTTTAGGAGAGAAATAAAACTATTTTTTATGAAAATTCCTTCTAATTGGTATGTATGCATTATAGATTATTACTTTACGACATTAAAAATAGAAAAAGATCGAAAAAAAAGGAAAAATGACCTATAAAATAAAAAAAAAGAGAATAGACAATATGTTACAACTTCATTACAATTAGATTATTGTGATTTTCGTAGAATATTATTAAATTTTTACCTTTAAGAATAAAAGAGGTGTAATGAATGGGTATTTTTGGAGGAACAATTTCAAATTTAGAAAGTGGTTTAGGATTTTCTGCAATGAAACATAAAGCAATAGCGCAAAATATTGCAAATGTCGACACGCCAAACTATAAAGCGAAGAGTGTGAATTTTAAGGATTTTTTATCTGACGCAAAACAATCGACAATTTCCGCATATCGCACGAATGAAAAACATTTTAACTTTCAAATGCACACAAGTTCACCAGGTGTTTATAATTATGCTGATTTTCAATATAGCCAGAATGGTAATGGAGTAGACATGGATAAAGAGCAAGCGAATCTGGCAACAAACCAAATCTATTATAATGCACTGGTAGACCGGATGAGTGGCAAGTTAAATACTTTACAATCTGTCATTAAAGGAGGTCGCTAAATTTGTCGATTTTTCACGGAATGAATACTACTGCTTCCGCTCTAACTGCTCAACGTCTTCGGATGGATGTCATCTCTTCTAATATGGCAAATGTAGATACTACTAGGTCTAAGTTAGTGAATGGTGAATGGCAAGCGTATAGAAGAAAAACCGTTACATTTCAACCCCTTGAAGGACAATTCTCCAATTTTTTAAATGTAGCTAAAGGTAATCAAAGAGTTGGCAACGGCGTCAAAGTAGGAAGCATCAAAGAAGATTTGGAAACCCCGCTAAAGTTAGTTTATGATCCAACACATATGGATGCGAACGCAGATGGTTATGTAGAAATGCCAAATGTAGACCCATTGAGAGAAATGGTAGATTTAATCTCTGCAACTCGTTCTTATGAAGCAAATGTAACCGTATTTAATGCCAATAAAGCAATGCTTACTAAAGCTCTAGAGATTGGTAAATAGAAATGAAAGAAGGTCAAGCAAGTTATGGCAATAGAATCTATTTCGTTATTTAATCCAGCCCAAATTAATCCGGCGGCATCTACTCCGAAAACAAGTGTGTCAGAAGCTCAACACAACTTTGGCGATTTTCTTAAAAGTGCAATTGAATCCGTCAATCAAGATCAAAAAGCTTCCGATGTCTTAACGGATAAGTTAGTCCGAGGGGAAGATGTAGAATTGCATGACATCATGATTGCTTCGCAAAAAGCAAGTATTACTTTAAATACTACATTAGAAATTAGAAACAAAGTTGTAGAAGCATATCAAGAAATAATGCGTATGCCTGTATAAATCCTCGGTTATTTCTAAATATCGAGTAAAAATATTCACCATAGCCGGAGGATACAAATGAATGAACGTATAAAGAAAGTCACTAGTGATATCTCTGCTTTTTGGACTAGCCGGACAAAAGCGCAAAAAGGAACCATAATCGGTAGTGCAGTTGCTGTTATACTAATAGCTGCATTCATAACTTACTTTTCGACAAAAACTGATTTTGTGCCTTTGTACTCCGAAGTCGCTCCTTCTGAAGTAGGCCGTATTAAAGAAACATTAGATGCCCAAGGTGTCCAAAATAAAATAGCTCCTGGTGGAACATCTATTTTAGTTCCATCTGATCAAGTCGATTCGTTATTGGTTCAACTTGCTGCAGAAGGTTACCCACAATCTGGGATGATTGATTATAGTTTTTTCTCTAAAAATGCTGGTTTCGGTATGACTGATAATGAGTTTAATGTGTTGAAATTAGCCTCTACTCAAACAGAACTTGCTAATTTGATTAAAGGTATAAAAGGAGTTAAAGATGCAAAAGTAATGATTTCATTGCCACAAGAGAGCGTCTTTCTATCTCAAAGCAATGGGAAAGCTAGTGCATCTATTGTCTTAAATACAGAACCAGGTTATCAATTCACTGATACGCAGATTCAGTCTTTATATAACTTAGTATCGAAATCGGTTCCAAATTTATCGACAGAAGATATAGTCATTACAAATCAATATTTTGAATACTTTGATCTTCAAACGGCAAATTCCCATACAACAGGAGCGAATGCTGGGGATCAAATGTCCATTAAGAAATCAATCGAACGGGACCTGCAAAGACAGGTACAAACGATGTTGAGTACATTAATGGGACAAGATAAGGTAGTCGTTTCTGTTACAACCGATATCGATTTCAAACAAGAGAACCGAGAAGAAAACTTAGTTGAACCAGTAGACGTAGAAAATATGTCTGGTATTCAAATTAGTGCACAACATATTTCCGAAACATTTACAGGAACAAATCCAGTTGCGGGTGGAACGCCGCAAGCGCAAGATGCAACTGATAACTTTACAAACTATGTAGCAGGATCAAATGCAAATGGTGACTATGAAAGGAAAGAAGATACTCTAAATAGTGATGTCAATCGAATTCGAAAAGAAATCGTAGAAAGTCCTTATAAAATTAGAGATATTGGAATCCAAGTAATGGTAGAACCTCCAAATCCAAAAGATATTACATCGATGCCGAATGGGGTGCAAGGGGATATTGAACAAATTCTTGCAACTATTATTCGTACTTCGATTGATAAAGGAGAAGCAGGAAATTTAACCGATCAACAATTGAAAGAGAAAATTGTTGTCTCTGTACAACCGTTTAACGGTAAAGGTAACATCGTTACGGCAACAAGTCCTGTAATTCCATGGTGGGCTTACGTAATTGGTGGAATTCTATTAGTTGCAGTTATTCTATTAGTAATCTTTATTATTCGATCTCGACGAAACGAAGAGGAAGAACTAGAGATTCTAGAAGAACAGCGAGAAGAACTGAAAATTGATGATATTAATGATGAAAAAGAAACGGAAGCTACGTTAAGACGGAAACAACTTGAAAAAATGGCAAAAGATAAGCCAGAAGATTTCGCTAAATTGTTACGTACTTGGATAGCAGAGGATTAATGGAGGGTCGGCTATGACAAAAAAGGAAAAAGAACTTAGTGGTAAGCAAAAAGCCGCGCTCTTATTAATTTCTCTTGGACCTGAAGTGTCTGCTTCTATTTATAAACATTTAAATGAAGACGAAATCGAGCGTTTAACATTAGAAATTTCAGGCGTTAAAAAAGTAGAACCAGAGATAAAAGAAGATATTATTGAAGAGTTTCATAATATCGCATTGGCACAAGATTATATTTCTCAAGGTGGTATTGGCTACGCCAAAACGGTTTTAGAAAAAGCATTAGGAGTAGATCATGCGCAAGCTATTATAAATCGCTTGACTTCTTCGCTCCAAGTACGTCCATTTGACTTTGCAAGACGAGCGGAACCGACACAATTATTTAATTTTATTCAAAATGAACATCCGCAAACCATTGCGTTGATCTTATCTTATCTAGAAGCACAACAAGCAGGGATTATTCTCTCTTCATTGCCTCAAGAAGTTCAAGCGGATATTGCTAAACGCATTGCAACAATGGATTCTACTTCTCCGGAAGTAATTAGTGAAATTGAATCTGTGTTAGAGCGTAAATTGTCTTCTACTGTTACACAAGATTATACGGAAACTGGTGGAGTAGATGCAGTTGTTGAAGTGTTAAATGGAGTAGACCGTACAACTGAAAAAACAATTTTGGATGCTTTAGAAATTCAAGATCCCGAACTTGCCGAAGAAATTAAGAAAAGAATGTTTGTGTTTGAGGATATTGTTACACTTGATAATCGTTCGATTCAACGAGTTATTCGTGATTGTGAAAATGAAGACTTATTATTGTCGATGAAAGTATCAAGTGAAGAAGTGAAAGATGTTATATTCCGTAATATGTCAACGCGAATGGCCGACTCGTTTAAAGAAGAAATGGAATTTATGGGGCCAGTTAGATTACGTGATGTAGAAGATGCGCAGACTCGCATTGTTTCTGTCATTAGAAGATTGGAAGACGCGGGAGAAATAATTATCGCTCGTGGCGGAGGAGATGACATTATTGTCTAAAATTTTCCGAAATGTTCAAATGCATGGAGATAGTGGAAAAGCTAAATCTATACAAATAAAAAATCTTCAATTAATTGATGAAATAGATGTAGAAAAGCCTTTAACGCTTGATGTAGTTCTGCAAGAACGAGACCAAATGATCCGAGAAGCGGAACAAACTATTCTTACAAAAAAAGCAGAACTTGAAAATGAGATTGAACAAAACAAGCAATATATTGAAACTCAGTTAAGAACGTGGGAAGAACAAAAAGTAGCTTTTCAGCATGCAGCGTACGATGAAGGCTTCAGCCAAGGTCATGAAGAAGGAAGAAGCAAGGCGCAGGAAGATACGATGCAAGCATTAACTACTGCGAATGAAACCATACAAATAGCACATGAAAATGCATCAAGTTATTTACAACAGCAAGAACAAGTTATTTTAGAACTTGCTGTTCGGACAGCGGAGCGGATTATTGGCATGAAACTTGAAGAAGACGAGGACCTCTTTTTATCGATAGTGAAAAGAGGTTTAAAAGAAGCAAGAGAAATGAAAGAGATTAAGCTTTATGTTTCTCCTGCGTACTTTTCGTTAGTATCAAGTAATCGAGAAGAACTTGCTTCCATTTTCCCGGTAGATGTCCCATTTATGATTTTTGTAGATGAAGATATGGACGCAACTGATTGTTTTATAGAAACAAACCATGGAAGAATTGTAGTAAGTATCGATGAACAACTACATGAATTACGACTAAAGTTAGTTGATTTTCTAGATAGTATGGAGTGAATGTGATGAAAGCAATCGATCTAATCCAACAAATTCCCAATCTTTCTACATTTAAAAAATATGGGCGTGTGAATCGTGTTGTTGGATTAATGATTGAATCACAAGGGCCCGAAAGTTCAATCGGTGATGTATGTAAAATTCACATACATTCTTCCAAAAATGGACATTCCGTCATTCTTGCGGAAGTAGTAGGTTTTAAAGAAGAAATTGTCGTGTTAATGCCTTATACGAATATTAGAGAAATTTCAACCGGTTGTTTAGTGGAAGGTACTAATCGACCACTTGAAGTGAAAGTAGGCTCTGATCTTATTGGTAAAGTATTAGATTCAATGGGTAATCCCATCGATGGAACAATATTGCCAAAAGGATTGATGACGGTTGGAACAGAAAAAGACCCTCCGAATCCATTAAGAAGACCACCTATTCATGAACAGATCGAAGTAGGAGTAAAAGCTATTGATGGCATGTTAACAGTTGGAAAAGGCCAAAGGGTTGGTATCTTTGCAGGATCTGGTGTTGGTAAAAGTACATTGCTTGGAATGATTGCGAGAAATACAAATGCCGATTTAAATGTTATTGCGCTTATTGGAGAACGAGGAAGAGAAGTGCGCGAATTTATCGAAAGAGATTTAGGTAAAGAAGGCTTAGAACGTTCTATTGTTATTGCCGCTACTTCTGACCAACCAGCTTTAATGCGTATAAAAGGTGCTTTTACCGCTACAGCTATTGCCGAGTATTTTCGCGATAAAGGATTGAACGTCATGCTGATGATGGACTCCGTTACCCGAGTTGCAATGGCACAGCGAGAAATAGGATTAGCGGTTGGGGAACCACCTGCTACGCGAGGGTATACCCCTTCTGTATTTTCGATTTTACCAAAATTATTGGAACGTACAGGTACCAATGAACACGGATCGATTACAGCTTTTTATACTGTATTAGTAGATGGTGATGATATGAATGAACCGATAGCAGATACTGTCCGGGGTATTTTAGACGGACATATCGTACTTGATCGAGCGCTCGCCAATAAAGGTCAATATCCAGCGATTAATGTGTTAAAAAGTATTAGTCGCTTAATGAATCATATTTCAGATGAAAAACATATAAAAGCTGCTGAACGTTTACGTGATTTATATTTTACTTATAACAAATCAGAAGACTTAATTAATATTGGTGCATATAAGCGAGGGACTTCAAAAGAAATAGATGAGGCAATTCAGTATGAGCCTCTCATAACATCCTTTCTAAAACAAGGGTATTTAGACAAAGTATCGCTTGAATCAACAGTAAACGAACTAATAAGTTTGTCTAATGGTGGTGTATAAAAATGGTAGCCTATCAATATAAATTTGCTAAAGTCTTAACAGTTCGAGAGCAAGAGAAAACAGAAACTGAGATGGCTTACAAAGAATCTGTTATGGCTTTTGAAAAAGTGGCAACTGAATTATACACGCTACTAAAGAAGAAAGAAGATACGACGGATGACCAAAATAACAATTTAACACAAGGTTTATCCATTAATCATATTCATCACTATGCAAACTATATCGAAGGATTGCAAAAAAGAATTGACAAAGTACAGAAAGAAGTTATCCAAGCACGGTCTAAAATGCATTGGTTTGAAGAAAGGCTGTTAGAAAAGTCTCTAGAAGTTCGTAAGTTTGAAAAGATAAAAGAAAAAGACTATGAATTTTTTCAGCAAGAACAACAAAGACTTGAAACAATACAGTTAGATGAAATATCATCTTTAAAGTTTCAAAACAAAGAGATTAGGTGAGTAAAAACGTGGCTAAACGGAACAAAACAAATAATAGCATGAAAAAAGTTGACGATGAATCCAAAGGTGTAGGCAAATTGAAAATGTTTTTTTATTGGTTTATCATACCTTTTTTATTTACTATATTTATTCTCTTACTTGTTGCACAACTAACAAATGTAAATGTTTTTGAAAAAGCAAAAGAACTAACTGGTGTAGATCAACCTAAAGAAGTTACAGAGGATATAAAAACAAAACGATTAGAAAAAAAAGTTGTCTCGATTCAAGCGGAAATTCAAGAAAAAGAAGCACAAATTGGTAAACTGCAAATAGAATTAGACAATTCTTCAAAAACAAATGAAAGTTTATTAATTGAACAACAACGGTTACTGGATGAAATTGATAACCTTCAACGTGAACAAACTAATACTAAGAAAGAGTATACTGCAATTGTTTCTACGTTCGAAAAAATGTCCGCAAAAGCAGCTGCTCCTGTCATTACAAAAATGAGCGACGCAGAGGCTTTACGAATTTTAACTAGTTTAAAACCAGATACTGTAGCACAAATTTTCGAAAAAATGACTCCAGATGCAGCTGCGAAATATACGGAGTTAATGACAAAACAATAACAAATGCAAATTCGAGAGGAGGTGAAATATTGAATATCGCAGCAGTCGTAAACATGAAGAATAGTATTGCGGTTCAACCAAAAGAACAAGCACTTACTCAAAACAATCAAAAGTTTGGAAATGTATTTGGACAGCTACTATTGAATCAGCAGGTGCAACAATTAGTACCTTCGAATCCCATTGAATCGCAAAAAAATCTTACGCAAGAATTATCTTCTATATTAAATGCAGATTCATTGGAAGAAGTCGAGACTTTGATAGGATTGGAAGAACTGACAGTGAAGCCAAAGGAACTGAAAGAACTTTTAAATAAGCTTTCAGGAGAAAAAACGGATACAGATGATGATCTAAGAGAATCAAATGTCTGGGATTTGTTGGCAGGTATCAATGAACAAGCTAGCCAACTGAGGGATGCTATTCTCCAATCTTTTAATGGTCAAGGTACCGCAACTCCTGTTGAAGCAAAAGAGGCAGTACAATTATTGAAAGTTGTTCAACTGATTGGTAAGAAATCAGATTTGACTTTAAAACAAGAGTCAACATTATTTGATATAAATCAATTAGTAGACGATTTAAAAGAAGCAGTCTCTAAAAATGCTTCAACAAGCGAAAGTAATCAGGTACTAACTAATGCAATAAAGCCACTAACATTGGATCAGGCTATGAAACCTATAATTCAACAAGTGATTATTAAACAAGTAACCTCTCCAACCGAAACAGTTACAGAGACAAAAGAAGTAACCACAAATGTTCAAGGTCAGACATCTACCATAGTACAAGCAAAAGTAGAAAACGTGTCTATCACTTTACCTACTGAAAAACCTGCTCAATCAGAAGAGTTTATGAAAGAATTACAAAAAGTAATGAATCGTGTACAGTTTGGTCAAGTAGGCGGTGCAAACAGACTCGTAGTAAAGCTTTATCCTGAACATCTTGGGACGATTCGAATCGAGTTAATACAAAAAGATGGCATGCTTACTACCAAAATGCTGGCGTCTACTGCTCTTGGAAAAGAGATGTTAGATTCACATTCAAATCAATTAAAGCAAAGCTTAGTAAACCAAAACATACAACTGGATAAATTTGAAATTACGCAAGCATTACAGGACTCATCCAGACAAGAACGAAACCAAACTTTCCAAGACTCATTTAGGCAACAACAACAGCAACAAGAGCAGCAGGAAAATAGTAAAGACAACACAGAAGAGCCTACTAGTTTCGAAGACTTTTTAAAAGAAATGGAGGTCTAAGCAATGGCTGAAATGAATGCAATTAATAGTAATATGTACTTAGCCAATAAAGCTCCTAAAACAGCAACGACTGGAAACGGTACGTTAGGTAAAGATGCTTTTTTGAAAATATTAATGGCTCAATTACAAAACCAAGATCCTACAAAACCAATGGATGACTCACAATTCATTGCACAAATGGCGCAATTTTCTTCATTAGAGCAAATGACGAACTTAACAACTGCATTTGAAAAATATGCACAAGTTCAAGAACAAACTCAAATGATAGAGTATAGTAATTTTGTTGGAAAACAAGTAAAGTGGCACGAAATGACGGATAAGTTAGATGAGAAAAAAAATCCAATAATAAATGAAGGAACTGGCACTATTTCTTCTATTAGGTTTGTTAATGGAAGTGTGAAATTTACATTAGCAGATGGAAAAGTAATAACTCCTGGTAATATTTCCGAAGTTATTTCAAGTGGTACAAGTTCTAATAGCTTAGTTGAAGCAAGCATGATGATTGGAAAAACAGTTAGCTATATTCCAACAAGCACAGAGCCAAACACAGTAGATGATACAGAAGCAGAAACTGGAACAAATACAGCAGTTTCAGCACAAGTAGAATCTGTATCTAAAAAAGATGGAAAAGTTGTATTTAATCTGGTTGGTGGTGCTTCCATAACAGCAGATCAAATTATTTCCATTAAATAAACGAGAACGGAGATATGCAATGGACAACATTTCTATTAATCGAGTCCCTCTGCAACCAAGTATCCGTCAACAGCTTACACCTAATCAAGTTACTGCTCCTAAACAGTCGTTTTTACAGCACTTACATGAAGCAACTGGAAAAACTGAACTAAAGGTAAGCAAACATGCTAATCAGCGCTTAGTGGAAAGAAATATACATATCTCTGACGCAGAATGGCAACTTGTAAGTGAAAAAGTATCAGAAGCACGCTCAAAAGGTGTGAATGACTCATTAGTATTGATGGATCAAGCTGCATTAATCGTCAGTGCAAAAAATGCAACGGTGATTACTGCAATGGATCGCACGGAAGCGAAAAATCAATTATTTACAAATATCGACGGTACGATTGTACTGAACTAATACTATAGCAGGACCTGCAAAGGATGCTATGTGCAGCTGACTGATAGAAGCTAGCACGCAAATTGAAGGGAGAAAAATAAATGATTCGCTCAATGTACTCTGGTATTTCAGGCTTAAAAAACTTCCAAACAAAATTAGATGTAATTGGTAACAACATCGCAAATGTAAATACCTATGGCTTCAAAAAGGGACGCACTGTATTTAAAGACTTGATTTCACAAACAACTTCTGGTGCTTCGGGTTCTTCAGCAACTCGAGGAGGGATAAATGCAAAGCAAGTTGGTCTTGGTTCACAAATAGCTGCTATTGACACGATTCATAGTGGTGGATCTTTACAAACAACCGGTAATACTCTAGATTTAGCCATTTCAGGTGATGGATTTTTTATTGTTGCAGATGGAGTTAAAACATTAGGTACTGCAGGTGTCCCAGATACACTCGATGGTTATAAAAATCCCTCTTATACCAGAGCGGGAAATTTTTATATGGATGCGGCAGGATATTTAGTAAATGGCGATGGTAAATATGTTTATGGTTTTGCTGATGTAGCAGCGAATGATGCTACAAAGACGGATATAGATTTTGAATTAGCGGAAGATGTTGCATCCTTAGTAACGTCTTCTGATGGTTCACTACCAGGAGCAGTAAATAATGCTATTACTCCAATCAGGATTCCAACAAATGCACAAAGTATGTCTATATCTCAAGATGGTACAGTAACATTTGTAGATTCAGAAGGTGATTTAAGATATGCAGGTCAATTAGTACTTGCAAAATTTCCAAATGCAGGTGGTCTCGAAAAAACAGGCTCGAACTACTACAAAGTATCTTCAAACTCTGGGCAACCATTTTATTCAGTAGGGACAGAACAAGGTATGGGCTCAGTAAACTCAGGTTTCCTAGAAATGTCCAATGTTGATTTATCCGAAGAATTCACAGATATGATCGTTGCACAACGTGGTTTCCAAGCAAACACTCGTGTTATTACAACTTCTGACTCTATTTTAGAAGAACTTATCAACTTAAAACGTTAATATATTTAACAATTGGCAATGGTATGTTTTGTTGTAATTTTACCCATTTATTTGATTATAGTGAAAGGCGGCGACACCAGCGGGATGAGTGAGACAGATGAGACATCGCAAACGACGCGAATGCGGCGGCGATGGCTCATCGCTCACCCCGCGGAAAGCGTCCGCCTGTAACGGAAATCAACAGTGTACTATAACAGATCCTATCATTTAAAAATTAATTTTTGTAAGGGAGGGGTGGGCCGTTCCTTTAAAGGCCCGGCCCTTTAAAATGATTAATTTAAAACGTTTAAATGGCAAAGAGTTTTCGTTGAATGCATTATACATAGAGACGGTTGAGTCTTTTCCGGATACTACGATAACGCTCACGAATGGTCATAAGTATGTTGCGTTAGAATCTCGAGAAGAGGTAGCAAGTCAAATCGCTCAGTTTTACAAAGAAATACATATTTTATCTAACCCCCATATAAGAGGTGAAGAACATGAAGAGTAAAAACAAACTTTTAACCATTATGCTAATTATTTTAGTTTGCATTACGTTACTCGGTGTCGTTGCATTGGTAATTATTACCCAGTTAAATAAAACGGATAAAAGTGCAGAGCCTACAATTGATCAAATTGTTGAATCTTCCATTGATATACCCGAAATTACAACTAATTTAGCTGGTAATAAATTTATTCGTATATCATTGAAAGTACAAACGGATAGTGCAAAAGCTGCAGTGGAATTAACAAAACGTGATTTCCAAATCAAAAATATTGTTATTACCGAGCTTTCGGAGATGACTCCGCAAGACTTAGAAGGAAAACAAGGGAAAATTACATTTGAAGCAACATTAAAAGCTAAAATAAATGAGTTAATGGATATAGGTGAAGTTCAACAAGTTTATATAACTTCTTGTATTATTCAGTAAGCTAATATTTTTGAATGGAGGTGGGCAGATTGGCAGGGGATATATTATCTCAATCAGAAATAGATGCGTTGTTAAGTGCACTTTCAACAGGAGAAATGACAGCAGATGAGATGAAAAACGAGCAAGAATCTCGTAAAGTACGAGTGTATGACTTTAAACGAGCGCTTCGATTCTCCAAGGATCAGATTCGTAGTTTAACGCGTATACATGAAAACTTTGCTCGATTATTAACTACATTTTTTTCTGCCCAATTAAGGACTTATGTACAAATTTCAGTAGTATCTGTTGATCAAATACCATTTGAAGAATTTGTTCGCTCGGTACCGCATATGACACTGATCAATGTCTTTGAAGTTCCTCCACTTGAGGGGAATATTCTAATGGAAATTAATCCGAATATCGCCTATACGATGTATGATTTATTGATGGGCGGAAAGGGTGGGGCATATACAAAAACAGATAGTTTAACGGAAATTGAAACAAAAATTATGACCAACTTGTTTGAGCGCTCTTTTGATAATCTAAGAGAAGCTTGGGCGAATATAGCTGATATTGATCCAATATTAACGGAGCTGGAAGTGAATCCCCAATTTCTACAAATGATTTCACCGAACGAAACGGTTGTTGTTATTTCATTCAATACCATTATCGGAGAAACAAGTGGGATGATTAATATTTGTATACCACATGTTGTATTAGAGCCAATTGTTCCTAACTTATCCGTACGATATTGGATGCAAACAAATAAGAAAGAAGTCTCTCCTGAACAATTAAAAGTGTTGGAAAAACGAGTGAAATCTGCTGAAATTCCTATTGTAGCGGAGTTAGGTAGAACGGATATATCTATAGAAGATTTATTATTTTTGCAATTAGGTGACGTCATTCAATTGAATGCTAAAATAGAGGATCCATTAATTATAAAAGTGGGGGAAATACCTAAATTCAAGGCGCAACCGGGTAAACTTAAAAAAAGGATGGCTGTACAAGTCATTGAAACTTTGAAAGGAGGAGAGGATGATGATGAGTGATGATATGCTCTCCCAAGAAGAAATTGAGGCCCTCCTTAGAGGAACTTCAATTGAAGAAGAGCAAGGCGCAAAAGATACAGATGAGATTAATGTAGAAGATTATTTAGATTCCTTTGCACAAGATACACTTGGGGAGATTGGTAATATTTCTTTTGGTAGCTCTGCAACCGCTTTGTCGGCTCTTTTAGGTCAAAAGGTAGAAATTACTACTCCAAGTATTGATATGATTCAGCGTTCGAGATTAGAAGAGGAGTTTCCTCAGCCATACGTAGCAGTACAAGTGCAATATACTGCGGGACTAATTGGCATGAATTTACTCGTTATTAAACAATCCGATGCAGCAATTATCGCGGATTTAATGCTTGGTGGAGATGGAACAGATCCAAAACCAGAACTTAGTGAAATTCAAATAAGTGCTGTGCAAGAAGCGATGAATCAAATGATGGGATCGGCAGCTACATCTATGTCGACAGTATTTAATAAAAAAGTAGATATTTCTCCCCCTTCTATTGATTTGATGAATTTAGGAGCAGGTGAAGGAATAAATGCTATTCCAAATGATGAATTACTCATTAAGATTTCCTTCCGACTAAAGATAGGGGAGTTAATAGATTCAAATATTATGCAATTACTTCCCCTGGAGTTTGGATTAAAATTAGTAAAATCTTTAATGGGTGAGGATGAAGAAAATCAAGTAGCTGCGACAATCATGGAAGAAAGAGTGGAAGCAACTCCAACTCCTGTCCCACAACAGCAACAACAGATGCATGAACAGGTTCAACCTCAAGCACAAATGCAGTTTACGCAAACGCGTCCACAAACACCACAAGTGGAAGTACAACAAGCGCAATTTGCTAGTTTTGAAACACCAAGTCTATCACAAAATGAATCAAGAAATTTAAATTTACTACTTGATATTCCGCTTCAAGTAACAGTAGAATTAGGTCGTACTAAAAGAACTGTAAAAGATATTCTAGAACTAACTAGTGGATCAATAATTGAGTTAGATAAATTAGCAGGAGAACCTGTAGATATTCTAGTAAACAATAGACATATCGCAAAAGGTGAAGTTGTAGTAATTGATGAGAATTTTGGAGTTCGAATTACAGATATTTTAAGTCAAGCAGAACGAATTCACAATTTGAGATAAGCAACGGAGGAGTCATAACATGTCGAAAAGAATTTTAATAGTGGATGATGCAGCGTTTATGCGCATGATGATTAAGGATATTTTAACAAAAAATGGTTTTGAAGTAGTAGGAGAAGCAGGAGATGGCGCTCAAGCTGTGGAGAAATACGCGGAATTAAAGCCTGATTTAGTAACAATGGATATTACTATGCCAGAAATGGACGGAATCGCGGCATTAAAAGAAATTAAAGGAAAAAATCCAAATGCAATTATTATTATGTGTTCTGCAATGGGACAACAAGCAATGGTTATTGATGCAATTCAAGCTGGAGCGAAAGATTTTATCGTTAAACCATTCCAAGCAGATCGCGTAATTGAAGCAATTTCAAAAGCGCTAGCGTAATGAAATGAAGAGAAAATTCACCCTCGTTTATTGCATTTTATGCTTGCTAATACTATTACCTTTTCAAACGGTAGTCCATGCAGCAACAGACACGAATGAAACAGTGAAAGAATATTTAAATAAATCAAAAGAAGATATAGACAATACTACCCCAGTTGAATTAGAAAAGACACCGGATGCGGATATTCCCTCCGGTGGAATCTCTATAAATGCTTGGGATTACGTGAAAATGATTTTTGCATTAGCATTCGTAATTCTCTTGCTTTATGGATTATTACGATTTGTGAACAGTAAAAATAAAACGTATCAAACGCACCAACTTATTCAAAATTTAGGTGGAGTTGGGATTAGTCAAGGTAAATCTGTGCAACTCCTCCAAGTTGGAAATTCGCTGTTTTTAGTTGGAATAGGGGAAGATGTTTCCTTACTCAAAGAAATAACAGATCCTGAGGAAATAGACAAACTAACTAAAAAATACGATGAAAAGTTAGAGATAGGAAAGACTGTACCTTACATAACAGAGCTTTTTAGCCTCCTAAGAGGAAATCTCTCTAAAGAAAAGAATCGTAATGAAAAAAAAGATCCTACATTTAAAGAAACGTTCCAAAAAAGATTACAAGAAATCCAAAAAGACCGTAGCGATGTAATAAAGGATTGGAAGACAAAGGAGCGCGAAGAAAATGAATGATTTCGTCCAGTTTTTTTCGGACAGCGATCCGTCAAACGTCGCCACTTCTATTAAATTAATGCTATTGTTAACGGTTTTATCTTTGGCACCTAGTATTTTAATACTAATGACTTCATTTGCTAGAATCGTTATTATTCTTTCATTTGTTCGAACGGCGCTTGCTACACAGCAAATGCCACCGAACCAAGTGATTGTAGGATTATCATTATTTTTAACATTTTTCGTTATGGCCCCTACATTTCAAGAAGTGAATGAAAAAGCACTTACTCCACTCTTTGATGAGAAAATTACATTGGAACAGGCGTATGAAAATGCAAGTGGTCCTTTTAAGGAATTTATGAGCAAGCAAACAAGACAAAAAGATTTGGAATTGTTTTTACGTTATACAGAAGCGGAACGACCAGAATCTATTGACGATATCCCATTAACCGTAATGGTACCTGCTTTTGCATTAAGCGAGATTAAAACGGCATTTCAAATTGGATTTATGATTTTTATCCCATTTTTAGTGATTGATATGATTGTAGCGAGTATTTTAATGTCTATGGGTATGATGATGCTACCCCCAGTAATGATATCTTTACCTTTTAAAATATTATTATTTGTTTTAGTTGATGGCTGGTATTTAGTAATGAAATCGATATTACAAAGTTTTTAGGAGCTGATCGTAATGAGTAATGAAATGGTAATTTCGATTGCAGAACAAGCTATTAAAATCGTTCTTCTTACATCAGGTCCACTACTATTAATTGCCTTAATAACAGGACTAGCAGTGAGTATTTTCCAAGCCACTACTCAAATTCAGGAGCAAACATTAGCATTTGTTCCTAAGATAATTGCTGTTTTAGTTGGAATTATTTTTTTTGGCCCATGGATGCTTTCTCATGTAACATCATATGCATCAGATATCTTTGAAAATTTAAGTCGATATATTGGGTAATTCTATGGCTGAAATTTTACCTAAACTAACAGTATTATTGCTTGTGATAGCACGTGTTTCTGCATTTTTCGTCACGTTGCCACTTTTTTCACATAAAACAATTCCTGCAAGTCATCGTATTGCGTTCTCTGTTGTTTTGTCATGGATGATGTATTATACGATGGATGTAGAGCCGTTTGAAATGAACGGAGATTACATATTATTAATAATCAAAGAAGTAGTCGTTGGTTTATTTATTGGGTTAATCGCGTATATCATAATGTCTGCGATTCAAATAGCTGGTGGATTTATTGATTTTCAAATGGGTTTTGCTATTGCCAACGTAATTGATCCTCAAACTGGAGCACAAAGTCCATTACTCGGTCAATTTTTGAATACTTTAGCCCTTTTATTGTTATTGACGATGAATGGACATCATTTGTTATTAGATGGTATTTATTACAGTTATCAATTTATTCCTATGGATTTATCCATAACTGCTTTTGGACAAGAGAATTATATCGAATATATTATGAAAACTTTTGCTGGAATGTTTGCGGTTGCGTTTCAAATGTCTATTCCGATAGTAGGAACTCTATTTTTGGTGGACCTTGCACTAGGAATTACGGCTAGGACTGTACCTCAGTTAAATATTTTTGTTGTTGGTTTTCCTATTAAAATCGGAGTAAGTTTTTTAGTGCTATTTTCAATGATGGGTGTGTTAATGGCAGTTATTCAAAAAATGTTTGAAATTATGGTAATTAGTATGCGGGATTTAATGATTATTTTAGGTGGTGGTTAGTGTGTTAAAGCTCAGTTTAGACTTACAGTATTTTGCTGGAGAAAAAACAGAAAAAGCGACCCCTAAAAAACGACAAGATTCCCGCAAAAAAGGACAAGTGTTAAAAAGTCAGGATGTTACTAGCGCTATTGTGTTACTTTCGATGTTTCTTTTTTTGCTTTTCAGTGCTGGTTTTTTAAGAACCAAAATATTTTCTTTTTTTAGTGAAACTTTTACAAAATACATGTTAATCAAAACCGTAACGATTGAAACTGCAATGGAAATCTACACAGATATACTAATAGAAATGGCAACAATATTGCTTCCAATTATGGCGGTTGCCGTAATAGCTGCTATTGCAGCTAATTATTTTCAATTTGGATTGTTGTTTACAACCGAACCTTTGAAGTTTGATTTGAAAAAAATTGACCCTATTAAAGGGTTGAAAAGGATATTTTCTCTAAAAGGAATCATCGAACTGTTAAAATCTATCTTGAAAATATCATTTATTGGTTCCGCTACTACTCTTATTCTTTGGATGAATTTGGAAAAGGTGTTATCTTTATCATTTAAAACCGGTTGGGACACACTATCCACGGTAGGGTGGTTGGCTGGAATGATGGGAATAACTGCTTCATGTGTATTATTATTTGTTTCAATCTTGGATTATTTTTATCAGCGTTTTGATTATGAAAAAAATCTAAAAATGTCGAAACAAGACATTAAAGATGAACATAAAAATTCAGATGGAGATCCAATTATCAAATCCCGTATAAGACAGCGTCAAAGGGAAATGGCTATGCGTCGAATGATGCAAGAAATTCCTTCAGCAGACGTGGTTATTACGAACCCAACTCATTTTGCAATCGCTTTAAAATATGACGATGAATCAATGGATGCTCCTACAGTAGTTGCCAAAGGTGCAGATTTTGTTGCTCAGAAGATCAAACTTATTGCAAAAGAACATGATATAGTTATGGTCGAAAATCGTCCGCTTGCTCGGGCAATGTATGACCAAGTCGAAATTGGCCAACGGATTCCGGATGAATTTTTCAAAGCTGTTGCTGAAGTACTTGCTTATGTATATCGAATTAAACAAAAAATTTAAAGGTAAAGTTTGAGGTGGAAGTATATGCAAGTCCGAGATATAACCGTATTAGCAGCTGTAATATCTGTTGTGGCAATGCTAGTAATTCCTCTTCCACATTGGTTAATAAGCTTTCTTATTATCATTAATATTACGATTGCTTTGTTAATATTAATGACCGCTATGAATATGCAAGAGGCCCTTCAATTTTCTGTTTTTCCTCCTTTATTATTACTCGTAACATTATTCCGACTCGGTCTGAATGTGTCCACTACTAGAGCCATATTATCTGAAGGTGATGCTGGTAAGGTTGTAGAAACTTTCGGTACATTTGTAACTGGTGGAAATATATTAGTAGGATTAGTTGTCTTTACTATATTAGTAATTATTCAATTTATCGTAATTACGAAAGGTGCAGAACGTGTATCCGAAGTTGCTGCTCGCTTTACGTTAGATGCGATGCCAGGGAAACAAATGAGTATTGATGCTGATTTAAATGCAGGGATGATTTCTGAAAAGGAAGCAAGAGAAAGACGCGAAAAAGTTAGTGGAGAAGCAGATTTTTATGGTGCAATGGATGGTGCGACAAAATTCGTAAAAGGGGATGCCATTGCTGGTATTATCATAGTACTGATCAACCTTGTTGTTGGTATTATCATTGGAGTAGTGCAACAAGGACTACCTTTTGCGGAAGCGGCAGTACTTTTTTCTACATTAACTGTAGGGGATGGTCTCGTTTCTCAAATTCCTGCTCTATTAATTTCCACAGCAACGGGTATTGTTGTAACGAGAGCGGCATCTAATGGAAATTTAGGTAGTGACATTACTAGTCAATTATTCTCTCAACCCAAATTACTTTACGTTGCAGCTGGAACCATTGCATTACTTGGAATAGTTACTCCAGTAGGTGTTTTCATAACTTTTCCAATTGCAATCGCTTTAGCAGTAGGTGCCTATATGATGAATAAATCAAGCAAAGAAGATCCAAATGAAATAGAAGAATTTGAAGAAGAAGTCACAACGGACAATATGAAAAGTCCGGAAAATGTTATTAATCTTCTAAATGTTGATCCAATCGAGTTTGAATTTGGATATGGACTTATTCCTTTAGTAGATACTGCACAAGGTGGAGATTTACTTGACCGGGTAGTAATGATACGAAGACAGCTTGCACTAGAGTTAGGTATTGTCATACCTGTTGTCCGTATTCGAGATAATATTCAATTACAACCAAATGAATATCGACTGAAAATTAAAGGTAATGAAATGGCAAGAGGCGAATTATTACTTGATCACTATTTAGCGATGAGTCCTGGTGATGATGATTCCATTGAAGGAATCGATACAATTGAGCCTTCTTTTGGTTTACCTGCCAAATGGATTACGGAATCAGTAAAAGAAGAAGCTGAAATACTTGGCTATACGGTTGTTGATCCACCAAGTGTTGTTTCTACACATATGACGGAAATAATTCGAAATAATGCGCATGATTTACTAGGTCGTCAAGAAACGAAACAACTGATTGATCATATTAGAGAAACATATCCAATACTTGTGGATGAACTAACACCAACACCACTCTCAGTTGGAGAAATACAAAAAGTTTTAGGGAATTTACTACGAGAGCATGTATCGGTTCGTAATCTTCCTATTATTTTCGAAACACTTGCAGATTATTCAAAAATGACTTCCGATGTCGATATATTAACTGAGTATACAAGGCAATCATTAGCGAAACAAATTACGACACAATATGCTGGAAATAATCATGTATTAAAAGTTTTAACTGTTTCTGGAAGAGTAGAAAAATTAATAGCAGATAGCATCCAGCAAACGGAACATGGAAACTTTTTGTCTATCGATCCAAATGATTCACAAGCAATTTTAGAATCGATGGCCAAAGAAATAGAACGAGCATCATTAATGGAACAATCCCCCATTATATTATGCTCTCCTGCAGTAAGAGTATATATGCGTCAAATGACAGCAAGATATTTCCCTCAAGTTCCGATTCTTTCTTATAATGAGTTAGAATCATCCATTGAGGTACAAAGCGTTGGGGTGGTGAATGTTGAGTGAAGATGAAAAAATATACGGCTGATACAATGCCCGAAGCGATGAAATTAGTCCGAAAAGAATTAGGGGAAGAAGCAGTCATTTTGAATTCAAAAGTTGCTTATTCGAAAGGTTTTTTAGGAATGTTCAAAAAGAAATTTATCGAAGTGTTAGCGGGTATTGATACGTTTGATCCACCTCCTGCTCCTGCAGAAAAAGAGACTGTCCAAATGGTTCATTCCAACAAGGCAACGGACGAAATTAAAAAAGAATTAGAAGACTTAAAGCATATGGTGAAATCGATTCAACGTCCACAGATGGATGTTAATTATCCAGACGAACTAAGTGCTCTTATTCATCATTTGAAGGAACAAGAGTTAGCAGAGGAGCTTATCACAACAGTTAGTGATGAGCTTTTTATGCATATGAAAGAAAATAATAAAAAAATTGATTTAGAAGAACAAATTACAAATACAAAGAAATTATTATCGTCACTCTTAGACCAAGTTCCTTTTGGAGGAATTACTTATTCGAAGAAATACATTAATGTGTTAGGTCCTACAGGCGTAGGAAAGACGACAACCATTGCCAAAATGGCTGCTAGAGCAGTTTTAGAAAAAAAGAAAAAAGTCGGATTTATTACAACTGATACTTATAGAATTGCTGCAATAGAGCAGTTGAAGACGTATGCAGGATTACTTCAAGCTCCGATTGAAATTGTATACAATGAAAAAGATTTACAGGATGCAATGAAGAGTTTTGAGTCTTTAGATATCGTATTTATCGATACAGCAGGTCGAAACTATAAAGAAACAAAGTTTGTAGAAGACTTGCAAAAGTTAATTGACCTAAAAGAAAATACTGAATCCTTTCTAGTACTTTCTTCTACTTCGAAACAAAAAGACATGGAAGTGATTATAGAACAGTTTAAGGACTTCCCTATTGAAAAATATGTATTTACAAAGTTAGATGAAACAAATTCTATTGGCTCAATTATTAATTTAATGGTTAAATATAAGAAGGGACTTGCTTACTATACGGATGGTCAAGAAGTCCCAGAGGATATTGTTGAGGCTAATCAAAATGAATTACTCAATTTGCTTTTGAAGGGGATTCGTTATGAGTGATCAAGCGGAAGAATTAAGAATGCGAATGCTTCGGAGTCAGAACAAACTAGGTCGTTCTATCGCAGTTGTCAGTGGTAAAGGGGGAGTGGGTAAAAGTAATTTTTCCATGAACTTCACTGCAATGCTTAGTTCCATAGGTAAAAAAGTGGTCCTCATTGATATGGATATTGGTATGGGGAATATCCATATTTTGATAGGTGAAACGGTCTCATCTAACTTGAAAGACTATTTAGTAGGAGATGCTTCGATTGAAGAAGTGTTATTCGATGGACCAAATAATCTTCAATATATCTCTGGTGGATCAGGTTTATCGGGTGTTATGGAATGGAACGAAGAAATGTTTGCAAGATTAATAGAAGCATTTGAGTTTTTGCAAAAAAACTACGATTATATCGTATTTGATATGGGGGCAGGAGCGACCAATCAAACGTTGGATTTATTAGTTTCTGTAGATGATATTATCGTCATAACGACCGCCGAACCAACATCGATAACCGATGCATATTCCATGATGAAGTTTATTTATTATAAAGATCCAGATAAAAATTTCTTTCTCTTGTGCAATAGAGCTTTTACAGAAGAAGAAGGGATAGAAACAACATCTAGATTAAAATTAGCGATGTCTAAGTTTTTATCTAAAGAAATTATTGTGCTTGGATCATTGCCAGAGGATCCAGTAGTTCGAAAAGCTGTGAAAGAACAAGTTCCATTTTCGTTATTGTACCCCCATGCAGAAATAACAAAAAAGTTAAAAGTGATTGCTAGCAAATTCTCAGATTTAGAATTACAAGTAGAAAATATTCGTAAACAAAGTAAATTAATATCTAGATTAAAAAATCTCTTTACGGGGAGGTCGTGAACTAGTGGAGCAATTACAAAGAAAGAAACTTCTGATAGTAGATGATTCTGCTTTCATGAGAAAGCTAATAACGGATTTTTTTTGCGATAGTAAATTTATTGTAGTTGTTGGAATTGCTCGGAATGGAAAAGACGCTATTCAAAAGATTAAATCTCTTCAACCAGATGTAGTGACGATGGATGTAGAAATGCCTGAAATGAACGGGATAGATGCTTTAAAAGAAATAATGACTAATACACCTGTTGCGGTTGTTATGCTCTCAAGTACTACGCAAAAAGGGACTGAAAGCACACTTCGTGCTATGGAATATGGAGCAGTTGACTTTGTTGCAAAACCAAGTGGTACGATCTCTTTGGATTTACATAAAATAAAAAAAGAATTAGTAGAAAAAGTGGAAAATGCAGCGAATGTGTCGATTATAAAAATGAAAAGAACTTCGCTTGAAACCAAAAAGACTACCATTTCTCCTAAAGATTCGAAGATTAGGGAACCTGTTATTCCATTGGCAACCAAACCATTGAGTTGGAATAAACAAAATAAAAAAATGGTATTAATAGGTACATCAACTGGCGGCCCTAGGGCGCTACAGGAAGTAATTACTAAGTTTCCTAAAGATATGAAAGCTCCAGTTCTTATCGTACAGCATATGCCTGCAGGATTTACAAAATCGTTAGCAGTTAGACTAAATCAATTATCGCAAATAGAAGTGAAAGAAGCCGAAAATGGTGATATTTTACGAGATGGTTATGCTTATATAGCACCAGGAGGTTATCATTTACGTTTAAATAAAATGGGAAATGATTATACCATTGTTTTAGACAATGTGGAACCCCCGAGAGCCGGTCATCGACCCAGTGTGGATGTGCTATTTGAAGATAATAGCCGGTTTAATGATTTTGATAAACTAGCTGTCATAATGACAGGTATGGGTTCAGATGGTTCATCTGGACTTCGGAAATTGAAAGAAAATGGAAACGTGGTTGCTATTGCAGAATCCGCAAATAGTTGCATTGTTTATGGAATGCCAAAAGCTGCTGTAGAAACTAACTTAGTAAATGAAGTAGTAGATTTAGAAAATATAACACAAACAATTTTACAATACTTGCCTTAAAGGGGTGTTTATTAATGGATACAAGTCAATATTTAGAAATGTTTATCGAAGAAAGTAAAGAGCATCTACAAGCTTGTAATGAACATTTATTAGAACTAGAAAAAAATCCATCAGACATTGCAATTGTAAATGAGGTTTTTCGTTCTGCACATACATTAAAAGGTATGTCGGCTACTATGGGTTATGAAGATATTGCTAATTTAACTCATAAAATGGAAAATGTCTTAGACCTAATTCGAAATAGTAAATTACATGTTACAACTGAATTATTAGACGTTGTTTTTATCGCAGTTGATCAATTAGAAGAAATGGTTTTGGACATCGCTGTTGGTGGAAAAGGTAAGTTGGATGTGACCGATACAGTTCAAAAATTACATGTGATTGAAACAGGTGAAGAAGTACCAATTGCTGCTACTACGGTTGAAACGAATGAAGAACATGAAGTGGCACAAGAAAACTGGCTTTCTTATGATGATTATGAACTAACCATCATTCAACAATCATTTGAACAAGATTATCAAACATATGAAATTTCCGTGCAACTTCGAGAAGATTGTCTTTTAAAAGCAGCTCGCGTATACATGGTATTTGAATTATTAGAAAAAATGGGAGACGTTATCAAATCTTCACCATCTGTAGAAAAACTAGAGGACGAACAATTTGATAATATATTCTACGTTGCTTTAGTTACTTCTGAACCTAAAGATGATGTACAAAAGAAACTTCTGAAAGTTTCTGAAGTTACAGAAGTAAAAGTAAATCCTGTAACAATTGAACAATTAAAAAACCGTCAATATAATGAATTGAAAAATGTTGTAGAAACGCAAGAATTAGTAGTGCAAACGGAAGAACCAAGTGATACAAATGAATCTCCACTTACTTCATCTGAAAAGTCAAATTCATCTAAAGCTAATCAAACAGTTGGGAATAAGACGATTCGTGTGAATATTGAGCGTTTAGATATATTGATGAATTTATTTGAGGAGTTAGTCATCGACCGTGGTCGTCTTCAATCTATTTCAGAAGAACTACATAATAATGAATTAGACGAAACGGTTGAAAGGATGTCGCGAATTACTGGAGATCTACAAAGTATTATTTTAAATATGCGAATGGTGCCAGTAGAAACAGTATTTAATCGTTTCCCTAAAATGGTACGACAATTAGCTAGAGATTTAAATAAAAAAATTAACCTGGAAGTAATTGGCGCAGATACAGAACTAGATCGTACTGTAATAGATGAAATTGGGGATCCACTCGTTCACCTTATCCGAAATTCCTTAGATCATGGAGTAGAAAGTCCAGAAATTCGAAAAGCAAATGGTAAACCAGAAGAAGGTACAGTAGTGCTTCGTGCATACCATAGTGGAAATCATGTCTTTATCGAAATTGAAGATGATGGAGCTGGAGTAAATCGTCAAAAAGTTCTTAAAAAAGCTATTTCCAAAGGACTTGTGAGTCAGGAAGTTGCTGCAACATTAAGTGATAAGCAAGTAGCAGAATTTATCTTATCTTCCGGTTTTTCTACTGCAGATGTAATTTCAGATGTGTCTGGACGTGGAGTAGGTTTAGACGTTGTGAAAACTACGATTGAATCATTAGGGGGAACAATTGATATTACTTCCACAGAAGGAAAAGGATCATTGTTCTCGGTTCAATTACCTTTAACATTATCAATTATCTCTGTAATGTTAGTGGAACTTGGTGAAGAGATTTATGCTATACCATTATCTTCTATTATTGAGACCGCTATTATTAAATCGTCTGATATTCTAAATGCACACAACCAAAAAGTGATTGATTTCCGCGGGAAAGTAGTTCCATTAGTATTTTTAGAAGATGTGTTTGATGTTCCTAGAGAGAGTAATGAGGAAGAATTTCACTCTATTGTGCTTGTACGCAAAGGGGATAAACTAGCTGGAATAGTAGTAGACTCGTTTATTGGACAACAAGAAATTGTTTTAAAATCACTTGGTGAATATTTAACAAGTGTGTTTGCGATTTCAGGAGCAACTATTTTAGGAAATGGGAAAGTAGCTCTAATTGTTGACTGCAATGCATTGATAATATAAGGAAATATTCTTGGAAGGATGCGTAAACTATATGACAGAAGCTGTAGAAGTTAAAAGTGTAAAAGTAGTAGTTTTTCAGTTAGCAGAAAAAGAATATGTAATTCCTGTAAGTCAAGTGCAGGGTATAGAGAAATTAATTCATATTACCCGAGTGCCAAAAACACCTTCTTATGTAAAAGGAGTGATTAATTTAAGAGGCGTTGTGACACCTATTATAGATTTAAAAAATCGTTTTGGTCTTGGAGAAAGTGAATTAAATGAATCTTCACGAATTATTATTATCACACTCGAAAATATGAACGTTGGCGTTATTGTGGATTCAGCTAATGATGTTTTAGATATTCCAACAGATGCTATTGAGCCCCAACCTGAAGTTGTAGGAGGATTAGAACAAGACTTTATCGCTGGTGTTGCAAAATTAGAACGTCGTTTGTTAATACTACTTCATTTAAATCTAGTTTTAAATCCGATTAAGTCTGGTATATAAGTTATGTATGAAAAAAAAATTACTTCGATGCATTTAGATGTTTTAAAAGAGATAGGCAATATTGGTGCTGCTCATGCAGCTACATCTCTTTCTACATTATTAAATAAAAAAATAGATATGAAAGTTCCTAAAGTAGAAATGGTTTCTTTTGATGATATGATGGACCTCGCAGGAGGACCGGATAGTGTCGTAGCAGGAATCTATCTTCGAATAGAAGGAGATGTAACCGGTAGTATGTTTTTTGTGCTACCAGTAGAACAAGCAAATCGTTTTATAAGAAGATTGGTTCAAGATGATCATTTTGATTTCCAAACTGGAACAGTTACTGAAATTGGTGCATCTGCAATGCAAGAACTAGGGAATATTCTTTCAGGTTCTTATTTATCAGCTCTTTCTGATTTCACACAACTAAATATCTATCCTACTGTACCAGCGCTAAGTGTTGACATGGTGGGAGCGATTATTAGTTTTGGACTAGTAGAAGTTTCTCATGTAAGTGATTATGTCATCGTGATCAATACATCCATTAACGAGGAGGATGTGCCAAATGAAGAAAGTGTCAGTGGACATTTTTTCTTATTACCAGATCCTGAATCTTTCGAAGCTATTTTTAAAGCATTAGGAGTAAACTGATATGATTGCACAAGGACAAGTAGTTAAAGTGGGTATTGCGGATATGAATCTTGCAAAACTTCCTGATACAATTCGTACTTCGGGTCTAGGTTCATGCGTTGGAGTTGTACTATATGATGAGCGATTAAAAATAGCTGGATTAGTCCATGTCATGCTACCTGACTCTAGTTTAGGAAGATTGGAGAATATCAATATTGCGAAGTTCGCAGATACAGGAATACCAGCAATGATTGAACAACTCAAATTAGAAGGTGTGCAGCCTTTTAAGCTTAGAGCTAAAATAGCTGGAGGAGCGCAAATGTTTCAATTTTCTTTAAGCAGAGATACTATGCGAATTGGTCCCAGAAATGTCGAAGCAGTCAAAGAGCAGTTGAAAAAATATACAATACCGATTGTTTCGGAAGATACTGGAGGGAATAGTGGCAGAACAATTGAATTTGATCCCTCCACAAGTATGCTAAATATCCGAACGGTGAATCAAGGAGTGAGAGAAATATAATGGTTGGAACGATTCTTTCCAATTTTTGGACATCTCTTTTCGCATTTAGTATTTATTTTTTTTCGACGTATCCATTTCTTGATTCGAAAAATATATTGTTTAATGCTAGTATTATTGCCATTACAGTATTTTTGGTCACATTCCTAGCACGAGCAATTATATCTTTTGTGATGGAAGATCATTTTGAATCAGAACAAGTAGAATTCCTAATAACAAATACGGAAGAATCTGATTTCACACCTTCATCTGGTGAATATGCAGAAATTGTAAAATCTATGTTGAATGAAGACGAATAAGGAAGGGTCGAATATATTTCGACTCTCTTTTTTTGTGTTAATTTGATATAATTAAAGTATTCATTCCATATATTCGGAAAGGGGGATATTTGTGGCAAAACATAATTCGACAGAAGAACAGCTTCTTTGGAAAAACTGGATAGAAAACAAAGATCCTCAAGCTGGAGATTCTTTAATACGACAATATACCCCTCTGGTTACGTATCATGTGCAACGTATTGGTGCAAGCATCCCTAAAAATATATCAAGAGACGAATTAAAGAGTCTCGGAATGATGGGATTATTTGATGCACTTAATAAATTTGACTAT
Source organism: Psychrobacillus sp. L3 (assembly GCF_042945595.1). Taxonomy (GTDB): domain Bacteria; phylum Bacillota; class Bacilli; order Bacillales_A; family Planococcaceae; genus Psychrobacillus. The sequence continues at coordinate 1,397,908 of NZ_CP168493.1, forward strand.
TCTAGAGAATTAAAATTTGATACGTATGCTTCGTTCCGAGTTAGAGGGGCGATAATTGATGGTTTAAGAAAAGAAGACTGGCTTCCTAGATCCTCTAGAGAGAAAGCGAAAAAACTAGAAGCAAAAGTAGAAGAATTAGAACAAACTTTAATGAGACATGCAACAGCAGACGAGATTGCAGATTATGTTGAAATGCCTGTAGAAGATGTGTACCAAACAGTTCAGGAACATTTTTTTTCCAATGTATTGTCTATTGATGAGCACCTTCAAGATAATGAAGAAATGGAAAGTAAATCATTCGTTATCAGAGATGATTCACAGAAAACGCCAGAACAAAAAATGGTCAAACAAGAATTAATTCAAGACCTTGTAAAGCAAATTAATCTGCTCAATGAGAATGAACAGCTTGTATTAAGTCTTTTTTATACAGAAGATTTAACTTTGACCGTCATAGGTGAAATGCTTGGCTTATCCACATCAAGGATTTCGCAAATTCATTCCAAAGCGTTGTTTAAGTTACGTAAACTTTTAGCAAGTGAAATGACGAATGTTTAAAAAGGGAGAACAAATGAGATGAGTTTAAAAGGTGTTGAACTCCAAATTGCAATTCCAAAAACATTCGATGCTGGTAAAATAGCAGAACAACTACAACAACAAAGCTCTGTGAATCAATCAAATGCCCAAGCTGCTACTGCAAGACAACTTGAAAAAAATAGAGAAACAGTAACTAAGGCAAATAATGCTTCGGAAGCAAGCTTACATGATTCGGAACAGGAACATGCAGAACAGGAAAGAAAAAAACGGGAAAAAAAAGAACAGGAAATGAATGAGATAAAGCATCCTTTTAAAGGAAACTTTGTGGATTTTAGCGGGTAGGGGTAATTATGACATCGATTATATTAGTAATATTATTTTTGCTACAATTATTTAGTTTTTATTTGATTGCTTTATTATATGCGAAGTTAAATAAGTTTAATGATATGGAAAAGAAACAAGAACAAGTGTTAGCTGAAATAGATGACTCGTTCGTTGCTTATATTGCAGAGATGAAAGATGAAAATACGAGACTTCTACAAGAGTTGAACCGTACGGAAAAATCATCTGGAGCTTCTACACATGAAGGGATAGAAAAAGAAGCTCGGACTTTCGAACTTCCAAAATCATTTGTATCCAAACAACTTGCAGCAAATAGTTATTTAAAGACAGCCGCAACTACAGAGAAAAAAATACCTATTACAATAAAAGAAAAAGTTCTTTTTTATAGCGAAGAAGGAAAAAATAGAGATGAGATCGCAAAACTTTTGCAAATTGGAAAGACAGAAGTAGAGCTTTTCTTAAAATTTAAGGATTAATAGTTGAAAGTATTAAATTTGTATGGTATATTACAATACGGTATGAATAAACACGCAGTTCGGATGGAGTTAGCAGGTGCTCTATTTTTAGAGTAGCTAATGAAAAATGATGAATGCGGAAGACTAAACCAAAACAGGAGGAAATAATCATGTCAGTAATCTCTATGAAACAATTACTTGAGGCTGGTGTACACTTTGGTCACCAAACTCGCCGTTGGAATCCAAAAATGAAAAAATTCATTTTTGTTGAACGTAACGGAATCTACATCATCGATCTTCAAAAAACGGTGAAAAAATTAGAAGAAGCTTATGACTTCATGCGTCAAGTTGGTCAAGACGGTGGGAAAGTTCTATTCGTTGGTACTAAAAAACAAGCGCAAGAAGCTATTAAAGAAGAAGCTGAACGTTCTGGTAACTATTACATTAACCAACGTTGGTTAGGTGGTACTCTAACAAACTTCGGTACTATTCAAAAACGTGTAGCGCGTCTAAAAGCGATTGAAAAAATGGAAGAGGACGGAACTTTTGATGTTCTTCCTAAAAAAGAAGTTGTTCAACTTAAAAAACAACATGAACGTCTTGTGAAATTTTTAGGCGGTATCCGTGATATGAAAGCTGTTCCGGATGTAATGTTTGTAGTTGACCCACGTAAAGAGCGTATTGCTGTAGCAGAAGCTCGCAAACTTAACATTCCATTAGTAGGAATTGTTGATACAAACTGTGATCCAGATGAAATCGACTATGTAATTCCTGCGAATGATGATGCAATTCGCGCAGTAAAATTATTAACTGCTAAGATGGCGGATGCATTACTTGAAGCAAGACAAGGTGAAGACGAAGAAGTAACTCCATCTGAAGTTGCTGCTGAGTAAGACACATGTAAGTAAAAGGTGATAAGCGGCCAAACCTCTTATCACCTTTTTTTGAGACAATGAATTTATATGTACTAGGAGGAATTTTAAATGGCAGTTACAGCACAAATGGTAAAAGAATTGCGTGAAAAAACTGGCGCAGGTATGATGGATTGTAAAAAAGCTTTAGTAGAATCAGACGGTAATTTAGAAGCTGCAATCGACTTTTTACGTGAAAAAGGTCTTTCTTCTGCAGCTAAAAAAGCGGATCGTATTGCTGCTGAAGGTACAACTTATATACAAGTTGAAGGGAATAAAGCTGTATTATTAGAAATGAATGCAGAAACAGATTTCGTTTCAAAAAACGAAGCGTTCCAACAATTAGTACAACAAGTAGCTACACATTTAGTAGCAACAGAACCAGCTTCAGTAGAAGAAGCATTAGCTTCAACTATCCAAGAAGGTGTTACAGTTGAAAACTTAATTTCAAATGCAATTGCTAAAATTGGAGAAAAAATTACACTTCGCCGTTTTGTAATTGAAACAAAAACAAATGCGGATACATTTGGACCTTACTTACATATGGGCGGACGCATTGGAGTTCTTACGGTGATTGAAGGAACAACGGATGCAAACGCAGCGAAAGATGTTGCAATGCATATTGCTGCATTAAACCCTGCCTTTATTTCACGTGATGAAGTATCTGCTGAACAAGTGGAACATGAGCGTAAAATATTAACTGAGCAAGCGTTAAATGAAGGAAAACCTGAAAATATCGTTGCGAAAATGGTAGAAGGTCGTCTTGGGAAATATTTCGAAGATGTTTGCTTACTTGACCAATCTTTCGTTAAAAATCCAGATCAAAAAGTGCGTGTTTTTGTTGAATCAACTGGTGGTATTTTAAAATCTTTCACTCGCTATGCTGTTGGTGAAGGCATTGAAAAACGTGAAGATAACTTTGCTGAAGAAGTTATGAGCCAAGTTAAAGGTAACTAATAAGAAAAGCGCAAGGGACATCTTGGTGTACCTATGATTTTCTTTATTATTCACAATATAATTAAGAACTGCTAGGGAACACTTAATTTGTGTTCCCTATTTTTCAAGAAAAAGAGGCGGAGGATACCTATGAGTACACCACAATACAAAAGAATCGTTTTAAAACTAAGTGGCGAAGCGTTAGCTGGAGAACAAGGTTTTGGGCTATCACCGGAAATTATTAAATCTGTGGCTGAACAAGTAAAAGAGGTAGTGGAGCTTGGAGTCGAAGTTGCAGTAGTAGTAGGTGGCGGTAATATTTGGCGAGGAAAAGTAGGAAGCGAGATGGGAATGGACCGAGCGACTGCTGATTATATGGGGATGCTTGCTACAGTGATGAACTCACTTGCGTTGCAGGATTCACTAGAAAAAGCAGGTATCGAAACTCGAGTGCAAACTTCTATTGAAATGCGCCAAGTTGCAGAACCATACATACGTAGAAAAGCAATTCGTCATCTAGAAAAAAAACGAGTAGTAATTTTTGCGGCTGGAACAGGAAATCCATACTTCTCAACAGATACAACGGCGGCACTAAGAGCTGCTGAAATAGAAGCAGATGTAATTCTTATGGCAAAAAATAATGTGGATGGTGTTTATTCCGCTGATCCTAAATTGGATAAAACAGCAGTTAAATATGATGTACTTACATTTATTGAAGTGATTCAGCAAGGCTTACAAGTGATGGATTCTACTGCATCTACATTATGTATGGACAATGATATCGCACTTGTTGTATTCTCAATTATGGAAAAGGGAAATATTAAAAAGGCTGTTCTAGGAGAAACTATTGGTACAGTCGTTAGGAGGAATAGATAATGCCGAAACAAGTAGTAGAACAAACTAAAGATAAAATGGCTAAGACGATTTCAGTTTATAGTAGAGAACTATCAACAATCCGTGCGGGTCGTGCTAGTGCAGCTTTGCTTGACAAAATTTCTGTAGATTATTATGGAGCGCCAACTCCTATCAATCAAATGGCAGGAATTGCAACTCCTGAAGCACGATTAATAACCATTCAACCATATGATAAAACAATTCTTGGAGACATTGAAAAAGCGATTATGAAGTCAGATTTAGGTATTACACCGACAAATGATGGCTCACTCATTCGTATTGCTATTCCTGCACTAACGGAAGAACGCCGTAAAGAACTGGTCAAACAAGTAAAAAAAGAGGCTGAGGAAGCAAAAGTTAATATTCGTAATGTCCGTCGAGATGGCAACGACGATCTAAAAAAACTAGAGAAATCTGGGGATATTACGGAAGATGATTTGAGAAGCTACACAGAAGAGATTCAAAAGCTCACTGATTCAAATATCGAAAAAATCGATGCAATTACGAAAGAAAAAGAAAAAGAAATTCTGGAAGTTTAACTTTGAACTTTTCATTTGCAAGAGGCGTCCTTTTAGTGGGACGTCTTTTTACATTCAAGAGATAAACTAAAGTATTCTATAACAATCATACTAATCATGAAAGTATTTCGCATTTCTAAGTACTAATGAAGAATAATAAGGCGAAATTTGATATGATAGAATATATATGTTCCGAGTTGGTTTAAAGTGGAGGATTCAGTATGCTAAAAAAACTTATTCGTAAGAAAGAACAAACGATAAGTACAGATTTGAATGACAGAAAAGCTAAAGCTCAGCAAGAACATTTACCTAATCATATTGCGATAATTATGGATGGGAATGGAAGATGGGCAAAAAAAAGATCCCTACCACGTATTGCAGGTCACTACGAAGGCATGAAAATAGTGAAGAAAATTACTCGTTTTGCAAATGAGCTTGGTATTAAAACGCTAACGCTCTATGCTTTTTCCACAGAAAATTGGAAAAGACCGAAATTAGAAGTGGATTTTCTGATGCGATTACCAGAAGAATTTCTAGGAACTTATTTGCCGGAGTTAATAGAGCAAAACGTACGAGTGAACATGATGGGGAATATAGAGTCATTACCGGAGCATACGAAAAGAGCGGTTACAAATGCGATGAATCAAACGGCAAATAATGACGGTCTCCTATTAAACTTTGCATTAAATTACGGTAGCAGAGATGAAATTGTTCAAGCAGTGCAGAAAATAGCAAACGGAGTACAGGAAGGGAAATTTTCGGCTGATAGTATCTCTGAAAAACTTATAAATAGTTATTTAATGACAAAAGATTTAACTGAACCAGATTTACTTATTCGTACAAGTGGAGAAGTGCGTTTAAGTAACTTCATGCTTTGGCAGCTTGCTTATACGGAATTATGGTTTACAGATACTTTATGGCCAGATTTTGATGAATCTTGTTTACTTGAGGCAATTGAAAGCTTTCAAACAAGAAATAGAAGGTACGGCGGTCTAAAGGGGGAGGAAATTAATTGAAACAACGTATTATTACAGGAGCAATTGCAGCTACGTTCTTTGTTCCTATTGTATTTTTAGGTGGATCAATTTTTAACATATTGATCTACTTCATGGCAGCTATTGGATTACTTGAGCTTTTGCGAATGAAAGGCATTAAATTATATTCCATTGCAGGCCTAATATCTACATTACTTTTATTCGTATTATTAATTCCAAATTCAATTGCAGTTGATCTATTACAAATAACTGGTCATACAAAAACGGAGTGGCTATTTGTAGCGATCTTTCTACTACTAATATATTCTGTATTTGTTAAAAATCAATTTACATTTGATGATGCTGCATTTGCAATTATGGCCACTTTATATGTCGGAATTGGTTTTTACTACTTCATAGAGACTCGAGAGATTGGATTAACTTATGTTATATTCGCATTAGTTGTCGTATGGACAACAGATTCAAGTGCATATTTTACTGGTAGAAAATTTGGGAAAAGAAAATTATGGCCAGAAATATCTCCAAACAAAACAATCGAAGGATTTGTGGGGGGAATCGTTGGAGCAATAATTGCTGCATGCATACTTCAGTGGATTACGCCATTTAGTTCATCCTATTTAATATTAATAGGAATAACAATTGCTGCTTCCATTTTTGGTCAGTTAGGCGACTTAGTGGAATCAGCCATAAAAAGACATTACGATGTAAAAGACTCTGGTAAAATATTGCCAGGGCACGGTGGGATATTAGACCGCTTTGACAGTTTGCTTTTTGTCATTCCGCTATTGCACTTTTTACATTTTGTATAAGGAGAAGACATTAAATTATGACAAAAAGAATAAGTTTATTAGGAGCGACAGGTTCTATTGGGATACAAACTTTGGATATCATTAAAGAACATCCAAATAAATTCCGATTAGTTTCTTTTTCTGCGGGAAGAAATATAGATCAAACTAGAGCGATTTTAAAAGACTTTCCGGTAGAGGTAGTTTCTGTTGCGCTTGAGGAAGATGCTCTTCAATTACAATCGGAATTTCCAAAATTACAAGTTTTTTTTGGGGATGAAGGGTTGGTACAAATAGCAGCAAATACGAATGCAGACGTGCTTGTGAATGCTGTGCTTGGAAGTGTTGGTTTAAAACCTACATTGGAGGCTATTAAAAAAGGGATAACAATTGCTATTGCAAATAAAGAGACGCTTGTTACAGCGGGGCATCTTGTTATGCAAGCAGCTAAAGAAAATAATGTTCCAATTTTACCGGTAGATAGTGAGCATTCTGCGCTTTTCCAAGCGATGAATGGGGAAAAAAGATCCCAGATTTCTAAACTAATCATTACGGCATCTGGTGGGAGTTTCCGCGACCTTACGAGAGAAGAACTAAAAAATGTAACAGTAAAAGACGCATTAAATCATCCAAATTGGTCTATGGGTGCCAAAATAACAATTGATAGTGCCACAATGATGAATAAAGGCCTGGAAGTAATAGAGGCTCATATATTATTTAATACGTCTTATGATGATATAGAGGTTTTATTACATAGAGAAAGTATCATTCATTCAATGGTAGAGTTTAATGATACAAGCATCATTGCGCAATTAGGCACGCCTGATATGCGAGTCCCAATTCAATATGCACTGTCGTATCCGGACCGTTTGGAACGATCAAACGCGAAAAGATTAAATTTGGCAGAAATTGGGAAGCTGCATTTTGAAGAAATAGACTATAAGAGATATCATGCTTTAAAGCTTGCGATAGATGCAGGAAGAGCTGGTGGAACAATGACTACGGTATTAAATGCAGCAAATGAAGCAGCGGTAGCGCTATTTTTACAAGAGAAAATTGCTTTTTTAACAATTGATGAATTGATAGAGCGTGCTATGAATGAACATGAGAACATTGCAAGACCAAATTTAGAAACGATATTACATGTTGATGCTGAAACAAGAAAAAATGTTCAAAACATGATAAAATGAGAAAATAATATGTGACATCCAATTTTAACTTACTCAGCAACTGGGAAAGTGAGACAAGTAACTGCGGAAGCACTTACTGGGTGACGTATTTGATAATAAAGGTGGGGTATAATGGAGACGGCCATTGCGTTTATAATAATTTTTGGTAGCATTGTTTTTTTTCATGAACTAGGGCATTTTATCTTTGCAAAAAAAGCTGGAATTATGGTACGAGAGTTCGCAATTGGTATGGGCCCAAAAATTTTTGGAATGACAAAAGGAGAAACGCTCTATACAATTCGATTATTACCAATTGGCGGATATGTACGAATGGCTGGAGAAGATATGGACTCCGTTGAACTACAACCAGGGTTTCGTTTAGGTATACATGTAAATAATGACAATGAAATCGATTTAATTGTATTAAATCAAAACAAGCAGTTCCCTGACATGCTATTCTTAGAAGTAGAGAAATCTGATTTAACAAATGAAATGTTCATTGAAGGGTACGATGAAGAAGAACGTTTCGTTCGATATAAAATAGCGAGAAACGCGAGAGTAAATGAAAATGGCAACGAGACCTTCATCGCACCATATGATCGTCAATTCGGGTCTAAAACAGTTGGTCAAAGATCGATGGCTATATTTGCAGGTCCGCTTTTTAACTTTATTTTAGCATTTTTCATCTTTTTAATATTAGGCTTACTACAAGGAGTCCCTACTTATGAACCAGTCATTACGACTGTAGTAGCAGATGGTCCTGCGGCACAAGCAGGAATGAAAGATGGAGACTTAGTCACCAAAATTAATGGAAGCCCTATTTCAACTTGGGATGAATTGTCTGAAGAAGTAAAAGTGAGTCCCAATCAAAAAATGGAATTTACGGTTGATCGTAAAGGAGAAACTTTAGAATTTTCAATGATTCCTAAAGAAGTAATTTCTGGAAAAGAAAAATTAGGGCAAATTGGTGTTCAATATGTGAGTCCATTAGAAAAGAATCCGATTAAGGCTGTAGCTTTTGGTGGAGAGCAAACGTATGATTGGACTAAGCGAATATTTACATTACTGGGTTCATTAATCACCGGTAAATTTTCAATTGATGATTTGTCAGGACCAGTAGGTATTTATAAAGCAACAGAAGAAGTTGCACAATATGGTGTATTTAATTTAATGCATTGGGCAGCTATTTTAAGCATCAACTTAGGAATTATGAATCTTTTACCATTACCAGCACTAGATGGTGGTCGTCTTTTATTTTTCTTATTTGAAGCAGTTCGAGGAAAACCAGTCGATAAGCAAAAAGAAGGTATGGTGCATTTTGTTGGCATTATGCTCTTGATGGTATTAATGGTTGTAGTAACTTGGAACGATATACAAAGGTTTTTCTTTTAGAGAAAAAACTACAAGAAGGGAAAGTTCGATATGCTGAACTTTCCTTTCTTTTTCTGTTGTAAGTAGTAAAGGGAGGGATTTATGATAATGCAAGATGGCAAAACAAGAATGCATATATTATTGCAACAACTCGATTTAATCGATGATTCCTTTGTGAAACATTTCGAAAATGCCTCCATCACACGATTTACGGTACATAAAAAAGTTAGGCAATGGCATTTTCACATTCGGTGTTCTGCGATTCTTCCGATTAATGTTTATACAATTTTAAGACAACGATTAGAGGAGAAATTTACAGGTATAGCGAGCGTACTTTTAACAATAGATAGTGAAACCTCCACAGTATCCGAAGAACAAATTAAAGAATATTGGATTCCGGTAATGAAAGAATTAAGTGACATGGCACCCCCCCTTAAAGATCGTTTACTTCAACAACAACCAGAATGGAATGGGCAAACAATACAGCTTACGTGTGGACAGGAACTAGAACTGCGAACATTTAAAAAGAAATACGTTGAGCTACTAGGAGATACTTATGTAAATTTTGGATTCCCAAAAATGGGTTTCGATTTTCGCTTAGTGGAAGATACGCAGGCACTTGCAGAAGCACAACTCGCCTTTTTAGAACAACGCAAATTAGAAGAGGAAGAATTAGGGAAAAAAGCATTAGATGATTTACAGAAGAGAGAACAAAATCGACAGGAAAATGGATCAGAAGGAGAGGCAGATGGTCCATTCCAACTAGGTATCCCGCTTAAGAAAGAAGAGCCTATTTTGGAAATTCGCCAAATACAAGATGAAGAGCGTAGAGTGACCATCGAAGGATTTGTATTCGATGTGGAAGTAAAAGAATTACGAAGTGGCAGATCTCTATTGACGGCAAAAGTGACCGATTACACAGATTCTATACTTGTTAAAATGTTCTCGCGTGATAAAGAAGATGCACAGATGATGGAACGATTGAAAAAAGGAATGTGGATCAAGGTTCGAGGCTCTGTTCAAAATGATACGTTTGTGCGTGATTTAATCATAATGGCGCAAGATATGTGCGAGATAAATCCAGCGGTACGTCTAGATACAGCAAAGGAAAAACGAGTTGAATTGCATTTGCACTCACCAATGAGTCAGATGGATGCCGTATCATCGGTTTCTGCACTTGTTGCACAAGCAGCTAAATGGGGACATAAAGCAATTGCCATTACAGATCACGCAAATGTTCAATCATTTCCAGAAGCATATGCTGCAGGGAAAAAGAATGGAGTCAAGATTTTATATGGACTAGAAGCAAATCTAGTTCATGATGGAGTACCAATTGCTTATGATGAACAACGTATATTGCTAGATGATGCTACTTTTGTGGTGTTCGACGTAGAAACAACGGGTTTGTCTGCAACTTATGACAAAATTATAGAGCTAGCTGCGGTAAAAATGAACAATGGAAACATTATTGAAAAGTTCGAGCGGTTTGTAAATCCTCACCATACATTATCTGCTACAACAATTGAACTTACAGGTATTACAGATGAAATGGTTAGCAATGCCCCTGAAATAGAAGATGTCATAAAAGATTTTTACGAATTTATTGGAGAAGGAATAATTGTTGCTCATAATGCTTCGTTTGATATGGGCTTTTTATATGAAGGATATCGCAGATGTGGCATTGACCATTTTACACACCCGGTTATCGATACATTAGAGCTTGCAAGATTTCTTCATCCAGAGTTAAAAACACATCGTCTTGGTTCTCTATGTAAAAAGTTTAATATTGAGTTAACACAAGCTCACCGGGCAATCTTTGACTGCGAAGCCACAGGATATTTATTAATGCATCTATTGAAGGAATCGGAAGAAAAGGATATCCAGTTCCACAATGATTTTAATAAACATATTGGGCAAGGTGATTCATACAAAAGAGCGAGACCCTCACATTGTACTATTCTAGCGGTCAATGAAGAGGGATTAAAAAACTTATTTAAATTAGTGTCACTTTCACATATTTCTACTTTTTACAGAGGACCTAGAATTACGCGATCTACATTACAAAAACATCGTGCAGGTTTAATTATTGGTTCTGCTTGTGATAAAGGGGAAGTATTTGAAGGATTAATGCAAAAACCTCTTGAGCAAGTAGAAGAGATTGCAAAGTTTTATGATTACTTAGAGATTCAGCCTAAGGAAGTTTATTCTCACCTAATTGAACTTGAACTAGTAAGAGATGAATGGAATCTAGAAGATATCATTCGAAAGATGATTAAATTAGGAAAAAAACTAAATCTACCTGTAGTGGCAACAGGAAATGTTCATTACCTACATGAAAATGATGCGATTTTCAGAAAAATTTTAGTGAATTCGCAGGGTGGAGCGAATCCACTAAATCGACATGAGCTTCCAAAAGTACATTTCCGAACAACAAATGAAATGTTAGATGCTTTCTCATTTTTAGGGGAGGAATTAGCGAAAGAAATTGTTGTGACCAATCCACAAAAAATTGCAGATTCGATCGAGGATATAAAACCTATTAAAGATGATTTATATACTCCTAAAATTGAAGGTGCAGACGATGATGTCCGTTCGTTAACTTATGCTAAAGGTAAAGAAATATATGGAGAAGAGCTACCGGAAATTGTGGAGGCGCGAATTGAAAAAGAGTTAGCTTCTATTATTGGGCATGGATTTGCTGTTATTTACTTGATATCACATAAACTAGTGAAAAAATCACTAGATGATGGATATTTAGTTGGATCAAGGGGTTCAGTTGGTTCTTCATTGGTCGCAACATTAACGGAGATTACGGAAGTTAATCCACTGCCTCCACATTATGTTTGCCCAAATTGTAAGCATTCTGAGTTTTTTCTAGATGGCTCTGTAGGATCTGGGTTTGACTTGCCAAATAAAAACTGTGTTCAATGTGATACTCCTTATGTAAAAGACGGACAGGATATTCCTTTTGAAACTTTCCTTGGATTTAAAGGGGATAAAGTCCCGGATATCGACTTGAACTTTAGTGGTGAGTATCAGCCAATAGCACATAATTACACGAAAGAGCTTTTTGGTGAAGATTATGTATTTAGAGCAGGAACAATTGGAACAGTGGCAGAAAAAACTGCATATGGTTATGTTAGAGGATATACGAATGATAATAATTTAACGCTACGTGGGGCAGAAATTGATCGATTAGTGCAAGGGTGTACTGGAGTTAAAAGAACAACCGGACAACATCCTGGTGGAATCATTGTTGTTCCTGACTATATGGAAATTTTTGATTTTACGCCGATTCAGTTCCCAGCTGATGCACAAGATTCTGAATGGAAAACAACCCATTTTGATTTCCATTCGATTCATGATAATTTACTGAAACTTGATATTCTAGGACATGATGACCCAACTGTTATTCGAATGCTTCAAGATTTATCGGGAATTGATCCTAAAACAATCCCTACCGATGATCCAGAAGTGATGAAAATATTTAGTGGAACTGAATCTCTAGGAGTTACTGAAGAACAAATTGATTGTAAAACAGGTACACTCGGAATTCCTGAGTTTGGTACTCGTTTTGTACGTCAAATGTTAGAAGAAACAAAACCTTCTACATTTATGGAGCTTGTTCAAATTTCTGGCCTTTCCCATGGAACAGATGTATGGCTTGGAAATGCACAAGAGCTTATCCAAAATGGTACATGTCAGTTGTCGGATGTTATTGGTTGTCGTGATGATATTATGGTTTATTTAATTTATCAAGGTCTTGACCCATCGTTAGCATTCAAAATTATGGAATCTGTTCGAAAAGGAAAAGGATTAACTCCGGAGTTTGAGGCAGAAATGAAAAAAGAAGGAGTACCTAATTGGTATGTAGAGTCCTGTAAAAAGATTAAATATATGTTCCCAAAAGCACATGCAGCAGCCTATGTATTAATGGCGGTTCGGATTGCATATTTCAAGGTACATTTCCCGATTCTATACTATGCAGCATATTTAACAGTTCGAGCATCCGATTTTGATTTAATTTCTATGATTAATGGTTCTCAAACTATTCGTGCAAAATTGGATGAAATCAATGTAAAAGGCTTAGATGCATCACCTAAAGAAAAGAGTTTAGCAACAGTGTTGGAAATTGGCCTTGAGATGTCAGAGCGTGGTATAAGATTGCAAAAAGTCGATTTATACAAATCTAAAGCTAGTGAATTTATAATCGAAGGAAACACGCTAATTCCCCCTTTTAATGCTATCCCGGGGTTAGGTACAAACGTAGCTTTTCAAATTGTCAAAGCAAGACTTGATGGAGAATTTCTATCTAAAGAGGACTTGCAACAAAGAGGAAAAGTGTCGAAAACGATAATTGAATATATGGATCAAATGGGCTGTTTAGAAGGCCTACCAGATGCCAATCAACTTTCCTTGTTTTAGTACATTTGTATTAAAAATAGGAAAAATATTAATTTTGAAGATGAAAAAAGCTAATAGGTAAGTTCTAGATGTAGAGGGACTCTGGTTAGTGTTAATAAGCTGTGCTTCTAATCTTATTATGATTTTATTTTGATTGTTTTTTCTTTTACCGTACACAATATAGATGAATCAGTGGGTGCTTGATTAGAGTAGGTGGTACTAGAGAAAAATAGATAGTATCCATTGATAAAGAAGCGTTGAGCGGACGATATTGACTCTTCGTCCGCTTTTAAAAGAGTAGGAAAGCATCTTATCTTTTATTATCGAAACCAAATGCATCGTGACTTTACACATTTCAAGTGAGAGACGGACAAACACTGGCCACAAGATTATCGAAAAAAGTGTAGCCAATGTTTTGTCCGAAGCACTCTGGAAATAGTAAACGACAAGATGCTTTTAAAAGGCATTTGGGCTATTTCTGTGAAAATTGAACAAGTTATGGCTAAATGCGAGAGAAAATTTTCAGCTAGGAGTGTGCTTGTAAAAACATCGGTGTTTCTTATTTATTTGCAAGAAATTCATTCGTATGGTAATATAAATCTACCAATGTTTCATAGTTCTGTGACGAAAGAGTGGGATTTCCCGCTCTTTTCTGTTGTTATATAGGAATTATAAAAATTACACTCGTAGAAGTAATTTACATTTATAGAAAATCATTATTGAGTAGGAGGCTTGTATGACTAATATCACTAGTAAAATTGAAGAGCTTGTAACGCCGATTTTACAAGAGTTGAATTTAGAGCTTGTAGATATTGAATACGTAAAAGAAGGTCGCGATTGGTTTTTGAGAATCTATATTGATGCATCAACAGGTGGTATAGATATTGAGCAATGTGCTCAAGTTAGTGAAAAACTAAGTGAAAAATTAGATGACGTTGATCCAATTACGGAGAACTATTTCTTAGAAGTTTCCTCTCCAGGCGCTGAACGTCCATTGAAAAAAGATGCAGACTTTCTACAAGCAATCGGTAAACATGTATATATTAAAACGTATGAACCTGTAAATGGTGCCAAAGAATTTGAAGGAACTTTACTTTCTTATTCAGCAGAAGAAGGTGCTTTAATAGAAGTACGTGTGAAAACTAGAAGAATTAAAATTCAAATTGATAAAGAGAAAATTGCGCTTGCTCGTTTAGCGATTGATTTCTCTGCATAATGTATATTAAGGAGTGATATCTATGAGTAGTGATTTTTTAGATGCGCTTACTGCGCTTGAAAAACAAAAAGGGATTTCTAGAAATGTATTAATAGAAGCAATTGAAGCTGCATTAGTGACAGCATATAAAAGAAACTTTAACCAGGCTCAAAATGTTCGAGTAGATATCAATCTAGCTACAGGTACAATGCTTGTTTATTCAAGAAAAGATGTAGTGGAAGAAGTATCAGATGAACGTTTGCAAATCTCATTAGAGGATGCAAACATTATTAATCCACATTATGTAATCGGAGACGTTGTAGAGGAAGAAGTAACTCCACGTAACTTCGGCCGTATTGCTGCGCAAACCGCTAAACAAGTTGTGACACAAAGAGTACGTGAAGCGGAACGTGGTCTTATTTATGAGGAATACGTTGACCGCGAAGATGACATTGTAAACGGAATTGTGGAGCGTTTAGATGCAAGGAATATTTACGTTGGTTTAGGTAAAGTAGAAGCAGTTTTACCTGTAAATGAACAGATTCAAACAGAAACATATCGTCCTCATGATCGTATAAAAGTATATATTACGAAAGTAGAACGAACTACTCGTGGTCCTCAAGTTTTTGTATCTAGAACGCATCCAGGGTTACTTCGTCGATTGTTTGAAATGGAAGTTCCAGAAATATTCGAAGGAATAGTTGAAATAAAATCAATTGCTCGAGAAGCTGGAGATCGCTCTAAAATTTCTGTGTTTGCACATAAAGAAGAAATAGATCCAGTTGGTTCTTGTGTAGGAGCAAAAGGAGCTAGGGTCCAAACAGTAGTGAATGAATTAAACGGGGAAAAAATTGATATTGTAGAATGGTCTGAAGATCCAGTCATTTTCGTTGCAAATGCACTAAGCCCTTCTAAAGTGTTAGATGTGCAAGTAAACGAAGTGGAAAAATCTACAACAGTAGTTGTACCAGATTATCAACTTTCATTAGCTATCGGTAAAAGAGGTCAAAATGCCCGTCTTGCTGCTAAATTAACTGGATGGAAAATTGATATAAAGAGTGAAACAGATGCTAGAGAATTAGGGATTTATCCTAATGAAAATTCTCCTGAAGTTCTTTTGGTAAGCGCTGAAGATGAAATGGATGATTTCGACTTTTACAAAGACGAAGAGTAAGCAAGGATGGTGAGTTTGGATGGCTATTCAAAAGAAAATTCCATTGCGTAAATGCGTTGCTACAGGAGAAATGTTCCCTAAAAAGGAAATGATTCGCATTGTTCGATCAAAAGAAGGCGAAGTCTCCGTAGACTTGACAGGAAAAAAGCCGGGTAGAGGAGCATACGTTTCGAAAACGTTAAATTCGGTTGATAAAGCAAAAAAGAAAAACTCCTTAGGGAATCATTTAGAAGCAACGATTCCACATGAAATATATGATGAGTTAATCGTCATAATCGAAAGAGAAAAACTAAAATGACAATTGAACAACAAATAACGCAGCTACTAGGACTTGCAACTCGAGCAAGAAAAACAATTTCTGGTGAAGAACTGGTAGTAAAAGAAATTAGAAGCCAAAAAGCGAAGTTAGTTTTACTATCATCAGATGCTTCTAAAAATACAGCAAAAAAAATTAATGATAAATGTGCATCTTTTAACGTTGAGCTGCATGTCTTTGGAGACCGGCACGATCTCGGACATGCGACGGGAAAAGAGGCCAGAGTGGCAATAGCCATTATGGATGACGGTTTCGCTAAAAAACTGTCCGGCCTTCTCAACGAATTTAACCGGGGGTGAGCTAATGACTAAAATCAGAGTTCATGAGTACGCGAAACAAATAGAAAAATCAAGTAAAGAAGTTATTGATCAGTTAGGGAAGCTTAATATTCAAGTGGCTAACCACATGTCAATGCTTGAAGGAGACGCAGTTCAAAAATTAGACAGCGTTTATAAAAAATCAAATCAGGTTAAACCTCAAGCATCAACACAATCAAAACCAACTGGACAGAATACGCAAACAAATCGTCCTGCAAACAACAATGGAAACCAAGGTCAGTCGAGAACAACTAGTCAAGTTCAATCAAGACCAGCTAACCAAGGTCAGTCGAGACCAGCAGGCCAAGGTCAAGGACAATCAAGACCAGCAAGTCAAGGCCAAGGACAAACAAGACCAGCAAGCCAAGGTCAAGGACAATCAAGACCAGCAAGCCAAGGTCAAGGACAATCAAGACCAGCAAGTCAAGGTCAAGGACAATCAAGACCAGCAAGCCAAGGTCAAGGACAATCAAGACCAGCAAGTCAAGGGCAAAGCCAATCAAGACCAGCTGCTCAAGGTGCTAATACTAATAGCCAAGGTAAAACATTTAGTAATAATAAACCAGCTGGAAATAGCCGTCCAGGTGGACAAAATAGACCAGGTGGACAACAAAGACCGGGACAAAAATTCCAAAAAAGAAGAAAAGGTCCAACTACACCTGTTCAACCACCAGTTCCAAGAAAAGAAAGAGAACTTCCTGCTAAAATTACGTTTACAGAATCATTAACAGTAACTGAGTTAGCGAAAAAACTTGGCCGTGAGCCTTCTGAAATTATTAAAAAATTGTTTTTACTTGGAGCAATGGCAACAATTAACCAGGAACTTGATAAGGATGCAATTGAATTAATTTGTGCAGACTATGGAGTAGAAGTAGAAGAAGAAATTAAAATCGATATTACCGATTTAGAAGCTCATTTCGAAATTGAAACGACAGAAGAAGATGAAGCAAATAAACAAGAACGTCCACCTGTAGTTACAATTATGGGTCACGTTGACCATGGTAAAACGACTTTACTTGACTCTATTCGAAATACAAAAGTTACTGCAGGTGAAGCAGGTGGTATTACACAACACATTGGTGCATACCAAATAGTTAATAATGGGAAAAAAATTACATTTCTTGATACTCCAGGACATGCTGCTTTTACAACAATGCGTGCTCGTGGAGCAAAAATTACAGACATTACAATACTAGTAGTTGCAGCTGACGATGGAGTTATGCCACAAACTGTGGAAGCGATTAACCATGCAAAAGCGGCAGAAGTACCAATTATTGTTGCTGTAAATAAAATGGATAAACCAGCGGCCAACCCTGATCGTGTCATGCAAGAACTAACTGAACATGGATTAGTATCGGAAGCATGGGGCGGGGAAACAATTTTTGTGCAAATCTCGGCTTTAACTGGGGACGGAATCGATAACCTTATTGAAATGGTCTTACTAGTTTCGGAAGTTGCAGAATTAAAAGCAAATCCAAAACGTCTTGCATTAGGGTCTGTAATTGAGGCTCAGTTAGACAAAGGTAGAGGGTCAGTTGCAACATTATTAGTTCAAGATGGTACATTACGAGTTGGTGATCCAATCGTAGTTGGTCATGCATTTGGGCGAGTTCGTGCAATGGTAAATGATCTTGGTCGTCGTGTGAAAGAAGCAGGCCCTTCTACTCCTGTTGAAATTACAGGTTTAAGTGAAGTGCCGCAAGCAGGAGATCGTTTTGTCGTTTTTGAAGATGAAAAAACAGCACGTCAAGTTGGTGAAAATAGAGCATCACAAGCACAAGTTAACCAACGCTCTGAAAAAACTCGCGTGACATTAGACAACTTGTTTGATCAAATGAAACAAGGGGAAATGAAAGAGCTAAACTTAATTGTTAAAGCAGATGTTCAGGGGACAGTAGAGGCAATGGCTGCTTCCTTGATGAAAATAGAAGTAGAAGGTGTAAATGTACGAATCATTCACACTGGTGCAGGAGCAATTACTGAATCAGATATTAGTCTTGCAGCTGCTTCTAACGCTATTGTAATCGGTTTTAATGTTCGTCCTGATGTAAATGCGAAACGCGCAGCAGATGCTGAGGGTGTAGATATCCGCTTACACCGAGTTATTTATAAAGTAATCGAAGAAATCGAATTTGCGATGAAAGGATTACTAGATCCTGAATTCCAAGAAAAAATCATTGGTCAAGCGGAAGTTCGCGAAACTTTCAAAGTAACTAAAGTTGGTACGATTGCCGGTTCTTATGTAACGGAAGGTAAAATTTCTAGAGATAGTGGTGTTCGTATTATCCGTGATTCCATCGTTATATTTGAAGGGGAATTAGATACATTAAAACGATTCAAAGACGATGCAAAAGAAGTAGCAAAAGGATATGAATGTGGTATTACCATTAAAAACTTTAATGACATTAAAGAAAATGATATTATCGAAGCATTCGTTATGGAAGAGATTAAACGATAATGATTGTTTATGCAGAGTGTGAATATATCATTTCTACTGCACATTCCTTGAAAGAAAAGCGAGCAATTCTACAACGAATGCTCACACGAACAAAACAAAAATTCAATGTTTCCATTGGGGAGCTAGATCACCAAGATGTATGGCAACGTACATGTATTGGCATCGTAATTGTTGCTTCAGATAAAGTTGCAGCTGAACGAGAACTGATGCATGCCATCAGATATTTGGATTCAAACCCTGAGTGGGAGCGAATAGAATTTAGAAAAGAATATTTATAAACAGAATATGAGGTGTAGCGATTATGTCGATGCGCGCAAACCGTGTTGCTGAACAAATGAAAAAAGAGTTAGGCGAGATTATTGTCCGAAAACTAAAGGATCCTAATATAGGTTTTGTTACTGTGACAGATGTAGAAGTCACTGGTGATCTTCAACAAGCAACTATTTATATAACTGTGCTTGGTGGAGAAGCGAAAAGTGGTCAAACACTAAAAGCTCTAGAAAAAGCTAAAGGATTTATTCGTTCTGAAATAGGACAGCGAATTAGACTTCGGATAACGCCTGAACTGCTATTTAAGTTTGATGAATCTGCAGCATATGGAAATCGAATTGATAATTTGTTAAGACAGATTAACAACTCGTCAGAAGAATAAAAAATTAGAGGAGTCTGCTTACTACAACAAGCAGACTTCTTTGTTATATTATCATTAAACGAGGTGGAAACGTGTACGAAGGCATACTTCCTTTATGGAAAGAAAAAGGGATGACCTCCCATGATTGTGTGTTTAAACTCCGCAAAATATTAAAAATGAAAAGAATAGGACATACTGGTACGCTAGATCCGAGTGTAGAAGGCGTTTTACCCATTTGCTTAGGCCAAGCTACTAAAGTGGCTGAATATATTATGAACGAAGGAAAAACTTATATTGCAACAGTTAGTATAGGAAAGTCTACTACGACAGAAGATGCAGATGGCGAGATTGTAACTAAAGATGAAACGGAAAAACATTTTTCACGAGAGCAACTATTAGTGGTTTTAAACAAATTAACAGGTGAAATCGTTCAAACTCCACCAATGTATTCTGCGGTAAAAGTTAATGGAAAGAAATTATATGAATACGCAAGAGAAGGAAAAATAGTGGAACGTCCAAGCAGAAAAGTAACGATCTATACATTAGATTTATTGGACGAAGCTACAGAACTTTCCGGTAGAAATGTGTCGTTTTCCATTGAAATTAGCTGTAGTAAAGGTACATACATCAGAACACTTGCTGTACAAATTGGAGAATTGCTTGGTTATCCAGCGCATATGTCTTCTTTAGTTCGTACCGCTTCGGGGAGCTTCACGAAAGCTCAATGTTTAACCCTTGAGGAAGTGAATATAGCGAACGAAAGTGGTCATTTAAATGACTCTATATTCTCTATAAATTATGCATTACAAAGCTGGCCAACCGAAGAAATTACAACAGAGAACGAGAAAAGTATTGCAAATGGTCAAGTAATAATTGCTCATTCATTACTAGAAAAAAATGAAAAAATTATCTACACAAAAAATTCAATTCCAAAAGCAGTATATGTAAAACATCCAACGAAAAGTGGTATGATGAAACCTGAAAAAATGTTTTCAGCTGAAAAAGGAGATTAATATGGAAGTACATCACTTATCTTATCCACATCATTTATTCGAAAATAAGAACGACGATGCTTATTCTTTAGCAATCGGTTTTTTTGATGGCATACATAGAGGGCATCAAGCGGTCATTCAAGAAGCTTCAGTTAAAGGAAAAGAGCTTCAGATCAAAACTGCCGTAATGACTTTTGACCCTCACCCATCACTCGTGCTTGGTAATAGTAAAGAGCAAGTCTTTTATATTACACCTATGGAACAAAAAATAGATGTATTAAAAGGGCTAAATGTTGATACATTATTTGTTGTTCGTTTTACTTCCGATTTTGCTAAGTTAACACCTGTACAATTTATTGATTCTTTTATTAAAAAAGCGAATGTGAAACATGTGACTGCAGGTTTTGATTTTACATTTGGTGCATTTGGAAAAGGCACTATGAAAGAAATGGAACAGTTAGCAGGTGGAGAATACACCGTTTCAGTTGTAGATAAACAAATGATGGCAGGAGATAAAATAAGTTCAACTCGAATAAGAGCAGAACTGAAAACTGGAAATATGGAACAAGTGAAAGAACTTTTAGGCCGCCCATTTATGTTATCTGGCGTAGTTATTCACGGAGATAAAAGAGGTAGAACGATCAATTTTCCAACCGCAAATGTACAACCGATGGAAGGTCAATTTATCCCTTCGACAGGCGTTTATGCAGTGAAAATACAAGTGCAAGAACATTGGTATGAAGGTGTTTGTAATGTTGGGTATAAACCAACATTTAATAACTCAGAAGATAAAAAACTTTCCATTGAAGTGCATATAATTGATTTTGACCAATCCATATACGGTGAAGAAGTAATAGTTCACTGGTATTCCCGTATACGATCGGAGCAAAAATTTAATGGAATTGATGCTTTAAAAGAACAAATTGGAAAAGATAAACTAGTAGCTGTAAATTATTTCAAAACAAACGAATGAGTTGATTCTGGTGCTATCATATGGTATATTTTAAAAGTACAAATTGTACTAAACCTTTCCTTGGCTTTTTCGATTCTCCAACGATTGCTCAGGAGCAGGGGATATTAAGAATATTTAGGAGGAAAACAAAATGGCAATTACAAAAGAACGTAAAAACGAACTAATCGCTGAGTTCAGAACTCATGAAAGCGATACAGGATCTGCAGATATTCAAATCGCAGTTCTTACAGCAGAAATTAATTCTTTAAACGAACATTTACGTACACATAAGAAAGATCACCATTCACGTCGTGGTCTATTCAAAATGGTTGGACGTCGCCGTAACTTATTAAAATACTTACGTGAAAACGAAGTACAACGTTACCGTGAGCTAATCGCTAAACTTGGTTTACGTCGATAATATTTCATGGAATTAAGCGGGATTCGTCCCGCTTTTTCTTTTGCGTAAAAATACTTCGCATAGTTTCGGTATTTTTGATACACTACTTATGATACATATAACTTTTATATACCTTACATTAGGAATTTTTGAAGTTGAGAGGAGTCCAGACTAAATGAGTGAAAAGAAAGTATTTACGTACGAATGGGCAGGCCGCCCGTTGCAAGTAGAAATTGGGCAACTTGCAAAACAAGCGAATGGTGCAGTTCTAGTAAGATATGGTGATACTAGCGTATTATCTGTAGCGACTGCTTCGAAGCACCCGAAGAATCTAGACTTTTTCCCGTTAACAGTTAATTACGAAGAAAAATTATACGCTGTTGGTAAAATTCCAGGTGGATTCATTAAACGTGAAGGTCGTCCTTCTGAAAGAGCAATTTTAACTAGCCGTTTAATCGACCGACCGATTCGTCCTTTATTCCCTAATGGCTTCCGTAATGAGGTTCAAGTAATTTCCATCGTTATGTCTGTAGACCAAAACTGTTCATCAGAGATGGCCGCTATGTTAGGTTCTTCTTTGGCACTTAGCGTATCGGATATTCCTTTTGATGGACCGATTGCAGGAGTTCAAGTTGGTTTAATTGGGGAAGAATTCATCATTAATCCGACTGTAGAACAAATGGAACAAAGTATTTTAGATCTTACTGTAGCAGGAACTAAAGATGCAATTAACATGGTAGAAGCAGGTGCAAAAGAGGTTTCTGAAGAAGTTGTGTTAGAAGCAATTATGTTCGGGCACAGTGAAATCGTGAAGTTAATTGAATTCCAAGAAAAAGTAGTTGCTGAAATCGGGAAAGAGAAAAAAGAAATTGCTCTTTTCGAATTAGATAAAGTGCTTTTTGAAGAAGTAAAGCTTCTATGTGAAGAAAACTTGGTACAAGCTATTCAAGTGCAAGAAAAGCATGCACGTGAGGATGCAATTAGCGAAGTTAAAAATGAAGTATTAGAAAAGTATACAGAAAAAGAAGCAACAGACGAAACATTAAAACAAGTTCGTGAAATTTTAGATGCGATGGTTAAAGATGAAGTTCGTCGTTTAATCACTGAAGACAAAGTACGTCCAGATGGTCGTGGAGTAGCTGAAATCCGAGCTCTTTCTTCTGAAGTTGGTGTTTTACCTAGAACACATGGTTCCGGTTTATTTACACGTGGACAAACTCAAGCATTAAGTATTTGTACATTAGGACCACTTGGCGATGTTCAAATTATTGATGGTATTGGTCTAGAAGAATCAAAACGTTTCATGCATCATTATAATTTCCCACAATTTAGCGTTGGGGAAACAGGACCAATCCGTGCTCCAGGTCGTCGTGAAATTGGACATGGTGCATTAGGAGAACGTGCTTTAGAAGCAGTAATTCCAGATGAAAATGATTTCCCATATACTCTTCGTTTAGTTGCAGAGGTTCTAGAATCGAATGGTTCTACTTCTCAAGCAAGTATTTGTGCATCAACACTTGCAATGATGGATGCTGGGGTTCCATTAAAAGCACCTGTAGCTGGTATTGCCATGGGTCTTGTGAAAAAAGGCGAAAATTATACGATCTTAACGGATATTCAAGGGATGGAAGATCATCTTGGAGATATGGACTTTAAAGTGGCTGGTACTTCTAAAGGGATTACAGCACTTCAAATGGACATCAAAATTGATGGGTTATCTAGAACAATCTTAGAGGAAGCTCTTGAGCAAGCAAAAATTGGTCGTATGCAGATTTTAGAAAGCATGCTTGCAACTATTGGTGAACCTCGTGAGAAGTTATCTAAATATGCTCCGAAAATTGTGGTTATTAAGATTAATCCTGATAAAATCCGTGATGTGATTGGACCAGGTGGTAAACAAATTAATAAAATCATCGATGAAACTGGCGTGAAAATTGATACCGAGCAAGATGGTACCATTTATATTGCTTCAGCAGATGAAGAGATGATTGCTCGTGCAAAAGAAATTATTGAAAACATTGTTCGTGTTGCTGTAGTTGGTGAATACTATCTTGGTAAAGTGAAACGAATTGAAAAATTTGGAGCATTCGTTGAGATATTCACTGGTAAAGACGGCTTACTGCATATTTCTGAAATTCAAGAAGAACGTACGAAAAATGTAGAAGATGTCCTTAAAATTGGCGATGAACTTTTAGTTAAAGTAATTGAAATCGACAACCAAGGCCGTGTTAACTTATCTCGTAAAGTAGTTATAAAAGAAGAAAAAGAGCGTGCTGAACAAAAAGAACAATAATTACGACTACTGCAAGCGGACGCCCTGACGCTAAAAGTATGCGTACCTGGCTTCGGGAGCTGCATAGTTACTATGTAGAAAAATGTATACTTTTATAAAACTAGGTTGACCGTAGACTAGCTTCTACGGCAACCTTTTTAAATGGCTGAATAGAATAATTAGGGGTGCTAATTTGATAAAGAAAATTACTTGTAAAAATGGACTTCGTATTGTTTCAGAACCTATTTCACACGTGCGTTCAGTAGCAGTTGGTATATGGGTGCAAGCTGGTTCTAGATACGAACTTCCAGAAGAAAATGGTTTAACACATTTTATTGAACATATGCTTTTTAAAGGAACAACTACCAGGTCAGCAAAGCAGATAGCAGAAGAATTTGATCGAATTGGGGGTAATATAAACGCTTTTACTTCCAAAGAGAATACATGTTATTATGCAAAAATTTTGGATCACCATGCGGAGTATGCTGTAGAAATTCTTGCAGATATGTTTTTCAATTCTCTTTTTGATCCAAGTGAAATTGAGAAGGAAAGACAAGTGGTTTTAGAAGAAATAAATATGGTGGAAGATACACCAGACGATATTGTTCACGAATACCTATGGGAAAAGATGTATGAAAATGATCCTTTAGGGTCTTCCATATTAGGAACAGAAGATACATTAAATAGTTTTACAAAAGAAACAATCTTGTCTTATATGGAAAAACACTATACACCTGAAAATGTCGTTATTTCAGTTGCTGGCAATATTCAAGAAGGATTTATCGAATATATTGAATCGTTATTTGGGCAATTCAAAAGAGAAAAATCACCATTTGTTTCGATAGAAACCCCTGCAATTAAACCAATATATACCGAAAATTTTCGAGAAACAGAGCAAGCACATATTTGTTTAGCATATCCTGGTTTAAGTGTGAAAGCAGACAATATTTATAGTTTAGTCGTATTGAATAATATTGTAGGGGGAAGCATGTCCTCAAGGCTCTTCCAAGAAATACGAGAAGATAAAGGGCTTGCGTATTCGATTTATTCGTACCACTCTTCTTATGAAGATACTGGAGTAGTAGTAATTTATGGAGGAACATCTAGTAATCAATTAGTTGAATTAAAAACCTCTATACTAAATTCTATACGTACAATTGTAGAAAATGGGGTTACAGAAGTCGAAATTACTAATTCAAAAGAACAGCTAAAAGGTAATTTATTGTTAGGTTTAGAAAGCACAAATGCACGAATGAGTAGAAATGGTAAAAATGAGTTACTTTATGGGAAGCATCGTTCGCTAGATGAAGTTAGCGAGACAATAGATGAAGTGACGCTAGAATCGGTAGTAGAACTTGCGAAAGAAATTTTTTCGTATAAACCAGCTATTTCCATTATTATGCCCAAAAAAGTCGATCAATAAAGTTCGACTTTTTTTTGTTGTTTCATTCTAAACCAAATCTGCTTTTCTTATTCACTTTGTTTGGCTAAAAGGCATATACATAAGTAGAAATATAGTTAGGGGAGGGGAAAGGTTGTTACTTTCGGAACTTGCTGAAAAAGAGCTTATCCAAGTAAAAGATGGTGCAAGATACGGAAAACTCGCAAATACCGAGTTGCTTTTTGATCCAGCTACTGGAAAAATTGAAGGGTTTGAAGTATCTCTAAAGACAGCTTCTTTTTTTCAAGCGAATAAAGCAAACAAGAAAAAAGAATTTATTTCTTGGAAGGAAATTATTCTTATAGGGAAAGATCGTATTTTATTCAATGAAACGGATTCTTTTAATGACGATAGTGGATACTCATGATTAAAAAATGTACCATCATCGGAACAGATGATAGATTACAGTACTTACAGGAAGAATTATCCACTAGTCTCGAAGTTAAACTATTTTCAACAATGGTATGGGATGATGAATTAGTAAAAAAAATTCATCAATTTAAGCCGCAAATAGTGTTTTTTCCAATTCAAGAAATGGAAATGGAATGTCCATTAACTTTACCAAAAACATGCGAAATTCTTTTTGTTGGAAAGAAATTCAAAGAATTAGAACAGGAATATGAAACTCAGAAACGAAAAGTATTTAATTATTTAGAAGATGAACAGTGGATATGGGATAATGCAAATTTAACTGCGGAAGGCTTTATTAACTATTTTTATTTGAATGAAAAACAGTCATTGTATAATAAACAATTTATCATTACTGGGTATGGAAGAGTCGGTAAAAGACTAGCATTTGCACTACATCACCTCGGAGCGAAAGTGATTATTTCTGTACGTTCCGAAAATCAGCTATTTGAAGCAAAAAGTTATGGTTATCAAATAGAAGCGTTGGAAAATTTAATACAGGAGCAAAAAGAACAAAAAGCTTATTTAATAAATACCATACCTTTTAAATGGCTAGAAAATACAAATGCTTTGCATTTCTCGAAAGTATTCGATCTGGCTTCTAAACCGGGTTGTCTTATAAATAGTAAAGAAAAAACAGCTAATTATGTTAATCCCACTAGCTTGCCAGGGATGTATTTCCCACAAGATGCTGGCTATTTAATAGCTAGGTCGGTTCAAAATCAATTGGCTTTACTGGAGGAGGAAAAATAGTGTTAAATGGTCTTCGAATAGGTCTTGGAATAACCGCTTCTCATTGTACGTATGAGGAAGTAATTCCAATGGTAAGACAGTTTACTGATATCGGTGCAACAGTCGTTCCAATTATTACTTACTCGGTATTAACTGCAGCAACTCGTTTTGGAACGGGAGAAGAATGGATTGAAAAAATTGAAACGGCAAGTGGGAGCAAAGTCGTCTCAAAAATTGTCGAAGCTGAACCCTTTGGTCCGACGAATCCACTCGATTGCATGGTCATCGCCCCGATGACGGGAAATTCGATTAGCAAGCTTGCAAATGCGCAAACAGATTCTCCTGTTTTAATGGCTGCTAAAGCAACTTTACGAAATGGAAAGCCAGTCGTACTTGGTATCTCAACGAACGATGCGCTTGGTTTAAATGGAATGAATATTATGAAGCTCCTTTCCACCAAAAACATTTATTTTATCCCCTTTGGTCAAGACAATCCTCATAAAAAACCAAATTCATTAATAGCGGACTTTACAAAAATAATCCCAACAGTAGAACACGCCATTCAATCTCGACAATTACAGCCAATACTTATTAGCCATCCATTATAAATATTAAAGATGATGTATTTTCATGTATAATATGATACAATATCGCCAATATGTTTTGAGTTGAGAGGAGAGCTATTCATGTCAGAAGGTTATACAGTAGCAATAGTGGGAGCAACAGGCGCAGTTGGTCAAAAGATTATCCAAAAGTTGGTAGAGAGAAGTTTTCCTTTTAGAAATTTAAAACTACTAGCTTCGAAGAATTCAGCAGGTAAACAAGTAGAAGTTAATGGTTTCCTATATACAATTGAAGAGGCAACACCAGAAGCTTTTCAAGGAGTGGACATAGCTTTTTTCTCTGCTGGAGGTTCCATTTCTAAAGAATTAGCAAAAGAAGCTAGTAGCAGAGGTGCGATTGTAATTGATAATACAAGTGCTTTTCGCATGGATAAGGATGTCCCGCTTGTTGTACCAGAAGTGAACAAACATGCCTTACATGAGCAAACTGGGATAATTGCTAACCCGAATTGTTCTACTATTCAGATGGTTTGTGCATTGGAGCCAATAAAGCAGCATTACGGATTAACTAAAGTAATTGTTTCTACCTATCAAGCAGTGTCAGGTGCGGGAGTAGCAGCTATTAACGAACTTACAACGCAGAGCACAAGTATGAAAGAGAAGAATCCAAACCCTCAAATTTTACCTGTCAAAAATTCAGAAAAACATTATCCTATTGCAGGAAATGTGATTCCCCAAATTGATGTATTTGACGAAGATGGATTTACCTTTGAAGAACATAAAATGATGAATGAAACGAAGAAAATTATGTCGATGCCTGAGCTTTCTATTGCCGCAACTTGTGTACGAGTGCCGGTAGTTACTGGTCACTCAGAATCAGTTTATCTAGAAGTAGATAGAGAGAATGTATCTGTAGGTGAGTTAAAAGAATTGCTTTCTAATTCAGCAGGAATTACCGTCCAAGACAAACCGGAGCAACAACAATATCCAATGCCTTATTTTGTAGAGGACAAAGATGATGTTTTTGTTGGGCGTATTAGAAGAGACCCTTCGAACAGTAAAGGCTTCCATATGTGGATTGTTTCTGATAACTTATTAAAAGGTGCCGCATTAAACTCGATTCAAATTGCAGAAGCTTTAATTGAAGAGGGTATATTAAAAGAGGTGTAATGGTATGAATTTAGGTCAAGTTTCTACAGCAATGGTTACTCCATTTCAATCGGATGGTTATATTGATTATATTGCAACTGAAAAATTAGTTGAGCATTTAATTTCTACTGGAACAGATTCTCTAGTTGTTTGTGGAACTACTGGAGAATCTCCAACATTATCTACATCTGAAAAACTGAAATTAATCCAATTTGTTGTTGATAGAGTAAACAAAAGGATTCCTGTCATAGCAGGTACTGGCAGTAATAATACAGCTGATTCGATTGATTTATCCATAAAAGCAGAAGCACTAGGTGTAGACGCAATTATGATTGTAACGCCATATTACAATAAACCAAATCAACGAGGGATGATTGCGCATTTTGAAGCAATTGCAGATGCAACCAATTTACCGATTGTGTTGTATAATATTCCAGGCAGATCTGGAGTGAATTTAGAGGCTGAAACAATTGTCGAATTGAGTAAAAACCCCTCAATTCAAGTTGTAAAAGAAGCTAGTGGTAGTTTGGATCAAATGACGAAAATTTTGGCAAATACAGAAGAAGGTTTTTTAGTGTATAGTGGGGACGATGCTCTAACGTTACCATTATTAGCGATAGGAGGAGCTGGAATCATTTCCGTTGCTTCCCATGTTATCGGAAAAGATATACAAGAAATGATTCATGCATTTCATGATGGGAACCATGCAAAGGCAGCAAAAATTCATCAACGTATTTTACCAGTTATTAATGGGTTGTTTCAACATCCAAATCCTGTCGTGGTAAAATATGCCCTATCTAAAGTGGGGGTAGAGGTAGGTTCTCTACGTCTTCCGTTAGTTGAAATGACGGAAGAGGAAAAAATAAGTTTTGACCAAATATGGGATGAATTCTTAAAAAATAAATAAGTAAAAAAAGACTGAAGCTACTTTTCAGTCTTTTTTTAAAGAATATGTATTTAAACTTTTATGCCATGAACAAGTTGATTTAAGCTGTAGGCGGACACTTTCTAGGGGTCTCACATAAAGTTGACTCTTTACATAGAGAAATGGTTGCTTTCACCTTGCAATTAGTTGCTCTATTCCAGTTTTTAACTTTTTAGTTGGGTGTTTGGACTTCATAATATAAGTGACTCTGTGGTAAAAGAAAAAAATAGATACCATTCATTGATAAAGAACTGCTGAGAGGACGAAATTGACTCTTCGTCGGCTTTTAAAAGAATAGGTAAGTATCTAAACTCTCATTAACCAAACCGAATGCACTTAAAGGATGCTAGCGTTTTACTTATGAAGTACGTATTCTGGACGAGCAAAATACATGCTTTGTGCTTTTATTATTGTGCGAATCGTCCTCGTTCGATATAATGAAAATAAGTGGATGTTGATCGGGTTAAATATAGGAGGAAAACAATTGGTAAAAGTAAAAAATGAACTTATTCGAATCATCCCCCTCGGTGGAGTAGGGGAGATCGGAAAAGCAATGTACGTAGTAGAAATTGACGAAGAAATATTTGTAGTAGACAGTGGACTTATGTTCCCAGAAAATGAAATGCTTGGTATAGATATTGTCATACCGGATATAACTTACTTAGAAGAAAATAAAAATCGCGTAAAAGGAATATTTTTGACACATGGACACGAAGATTCCATAGGATCTATTGCTTATTTATTACAAAAAATTCAAGCCCCTGTTTATGGTTCAAAGTTAACGATTGCACTGGCTAAGACGCATTTAAAAGCGCTACCTACAAAGCAATCCGTTAAATATTTTGAGGTTACAAATAAAAGTCGGATGAATTTCCAAAGCACTTATGTGACATTCTTTCACACAACACATAGTATTCCAGATTCATTTGGCATTGTATTTCATACTTCAGAAGGTGCCATTGTGCATACGGGAGAATTTAAATTCGACCAATCTGCAAAAGGAAAATACCGTCCGGATATCGCGAAAATTGCTAGCCTAGGTGAAGAAGGCGTATTTATATTACTATCTGATTCAACGGAAGCAGAAAGACCAGGATATACAACATCAGAGGCAGTTATTGAAAACCAATTATCAGAAACATTCCACGCTGCTCGAGGTCGTATTCTTGTGTCTTTATATGCTTCTAACTTTATTCGGATTCAACAAGTATTCGATAAAGCAGCAGAAACAGGTAAAAAGGTTGCAATTGCAGGAAAAAGTTTAGAAAATATTTTTGAAATTGGATTAGATTTAGGTTACTTTACTGTTGACGAAGAAACAATTATTCCTATTAAAGAAATATCAAAGTACAACGATGATGAAATTGTTGTCATCTTATCTGGTAATCAAGGAGAACCGCTTGAAGCGTTAGAAAAAATAGTTCGCAAACACCATAAAGATATTAAAATAAAAGACACAGATACAGTATTAATCACGTTTACACCATCTCCTGGAATGGAAGTAAGTATGTTTCAAACTATGAACCAACTAGCAAAAGCTGGGGCAAAGGTATTAACTTCTAGCAAAAATGTGCATGTATCTGGACATGGTAGCCAAGAAGATTTAAAAATGATGTTAAACTTAACAAGACCAACTTATTTTATTCCAATTCAAGGCGAGTATCGCATGCTAATTGCGCACTCAAAACTAGCTCAAGACATTGGTATGACGAAATCGGAAATTTTTATTGCTGACAAGGGAGATATTGTCGAATATAAAAATGGAAAGATGAGAATGAGTGGAAGAGTACAAGCTGGTAATGTATTAATCGATGGAATTGGTGTAGGTGACGTAGGTAATATTGTACTACGTGATCGTAAGCTGCTCTCGCAAGATGGTATTTTTATCGTAGTAGTGACCCTAAATCGTGCGCAAAAGAAAATTGCATCTGGTCCAGAAATTCTTTCGAGAGGATTCGTTTACGTAAGGGAATCTGAAGCGTTGATGGATGAATCAGCTAAGCTTGTCAGAACGATTGTTGAAAAATATGTGAATAAAGAAACGTTTGAATGGACAAACATTAAACAAGAAATCCGCGATACGCTAAACTCATATTTATTCCAACAAACAAAAAGACGTCCAATGATCATCCCGATTATTATGGAATATTAATAGGAGTGAGAGGATTTCCTTCCGTAAGCGGATAGGAAATCCTTTTTATCTTTTAAAGGAAAGCAGGTGACTATTTTGGCTCAGAAGAAGAAAAAAACATTAAAACGACCAACCAAAAAAACAACCAAGCAGCCAATGCATCCATTAATGTATGAAATCGTGGGATTGATAGTAATTGGAATTGCCATAATTTCGTTTTTTGAATATGGTCTAGTTGGAAGGGGTTTGGCATATGTGGGTTATTTTTTCTTTGGTAATTGGCATATTGCTGTTCCTTTTTTCTTAATTGTTTTTGCACTTATTATTATGATTAAGCAAACGTTTCCTTCTTGGAATCATCGCCTTTTATTGGGATTTGCCTTTTTTTTAAGCAGCCTTTTGTTGTTTAGTCATTTAGCACTATTTGAACAATTATTTCAAGGTAAGGCTTTAGTGACTAATTCTGTCCTAAGAGAAAGTTATAGGATCTTAGTGGAAAGCGGAGGAATTGTAGATAGAAGAAGTTCTTTGGGTGGAGGAATCATTGGAGCGATCCTTTTTGCAGCATTCCATGTTCTATTTGACTCGGCTGGAGCTAAAATTGCTGGTTGGCTATTACTTCTAATTGGACTAGTCTTACTAACAGGAAAAGCACTCGTTCCATATTTGGTTGATCTATCACCCAAAATAAAAGACTTAATTGTAAATAGAAAGAAAAAAAAGAAACCAGCTATTTCGGAGAGAAAAGCAAGAAGAGCCAAAAAAGAAATTACGCAAGAAGAAGCGGTTACAACACATGAAGTAGAAACGATTCGTATAGAAGAAATAGTAGTAGATTCTGCTCCAATCATTTCTGCATTTACGGAACGTATTTCAAAAAGAGAAGCGCCTATTGAACCTACTTCTGAACCAGTTGAAATTACTATAGATTCAGAAGTAGTAGAGAATGAGGATTATCAACTACCGGCCATTACGCTTTTAGATGCGCCTGCACATAGCGATCAAAGTGGTGAGTTAAATGCCATTCAGGCAAATGCAAAAAAATTAGAACAAACATTTTTAAGTTTTGGTGTAAAGGCCAAAGTCACGCAAGTACATTTAGGACCCGCTGTAACAAAATATGAAGTACTACCAGATGTTGGAGTAAAGGTAAGTCGTATTGTCAGTTTGCACGATGATTTGGCATTAGCCCTTGCTGCAAGAGACATACGAATTGAAGCCCCAATTCCAGGAAAATCAGCAGTGGGTATAGAAGTACCAAACAAAGAAGTAGCTATTGTAAGTTTAAGTGAAGTCTTGGAATCAGAAGAAAATAATAAGCCGAATTTAAAACTATTAATAGGATTTGGGCGAGATGTTACTGGTCAAGCAGTATTAGCTGAACTGAACAAGATGCCCCATTTACTCGTTGCCGGTTCTACAGGAAGTGGGAAAAGTGTTTGTATTAATGGCATTATTGTTAGTATTATGATGCGTGCGAAACCTCATGAAGTAAAAATGATGATGATTGATCCAAAAATGGTGGAGTTAAACGTATACAATGGAATTCCACATCTATTAGCACCTGTCGTAACAGATCCAAGAAAAGCTTCTCAAGCATTGAAGAAAATTGTTTCTGAAATGGAAAGAAGATATGATCTATTCTCTCATACGGGCACACGAAATATGGAAGGATATAACGAACATATTGATAAATGGAATGAAGAAAACGAGGAAAAACATCCAAAACTACCCTATATAGTAGTTATTGTAGACGAACTAGCTGACTTAATGATGGTTGCCTCAAGTGATGTGGAAGATTCCATTACCAGACTTGCACAAATGGCGCGAGCGGCAGGAATTCATTTAATCATCGCCACACAAAGACCGAGTGTGGATGTAATAACAGGTATTATAAAAGCAAATATTCCTTCGAGAATTGCATTTGCTGTGTCATCTGCAATTGATTCGCGCACCATATTAGATATGGGAGGTGCTGAAAAATTACTTGGGCGAGGAGATATGTTGTTTTTACCAGCAGGAAGCTCTAAGCCAGTTCGAGTTCAAGGTGCTTATTTATCCGATGCAGAAGTGGAGAGGGTAGTAGACTTTGTAATTGAACAACAAAAAGCAAACTATCAAGAAGAGATGATTCCGGAAGAAACTTCTGATTCGGAAGAACAAATGGATCGTGACGAACTGTATGATGATGTCGTGCAATTAGTGACGGAAATGCAGACGGCGTCGGTTTCTTTATTGCAACGTCGCTTTAGAATTGGATATTCGAGAGCAGCAAGAATTATTGATCAATTGGAAATGAATGGAGTAGTGGGGCCATATGAAGGGAGTAAGCCTCGTCAAGTACTTACTTCAAAATACCCATTAGATCACGACATCCCATGACATAATAATTACAGCATAATGAAATTGTGATTAAATCTTTTTTTTTATTAGAATAAAAGTATTTATTTCAATCATTAATAATGGTATAGTATGACTGATTAGTAGGAATGTTTTACATCAGAGGTCTGATCTCTATAAAATGGTGGTGTTTTCGTTGACAATCAAAGTGGACAATCGTCATTTATATCTTCAAGTGATTGATCGTTTAAAAAAAGACATTGAAAAAGGCATTTTCAAAGAAAAGGAAAAACTTCCTTCTGAATTTGAATTAGCTAAATCACTTGGAGTAAGTCGTGCAACTTTACGAGAAGCGCTTCGTTTATTGGAAGAAGAAAATGTCATTATGAGAAGACATGGTGTTGGAACATTTGTGAATTCAAAACCCGTGTTTACTTCAGGAATTGAGCAACTCTCAAGTGTTTCATCCATGATTCGAAGTGTTGGTATGGAACCGGGTACGATTTATTTAAGTTCTTTGCAAACGCTTCCTTCAAAAGATGATTTAGAACGCTTTCAATGCAGCGAAGAACAATCTATTATTTCTATGGAACGAGTACGTACAGCAAATGGTGAACCAGTTGTATATTGTATCGATAAAGTTCCAGAACAATATTTGCCAAATGATTTTCTCGTTAGAGAAGAAGGTTCCATTTTTTCTGCTTTAGAGGAATCTGGAGACATTCGTGTATCACATGCAGTAGCTTTCATTGATCCAGTGGGATATCATGAAGTTGCTTCACCTACATTGAATTGTGAACCAGAAACTTCACTGCTAGTATTAAAACAACTTCATTACGATGAAAATGATCGAGTTGTTTTGTACTCGAAAAATTATTTTAGAGCAGATAAATTTAGCTTTCATGTTGTTCGAAAAAGGGTGTAAAATCATTTCAATTCCTGCTAATAAGAAAATTAATGGAGGTTTTCAATTTGACGAAACGTAAATTTGGATTAGGACTATCACTTGTATTAGCTGCTGGTACTATCCTTGGGGCATGTGGTTCAAAAGATGAAGGAACAACTTCTAAAGGTACAGAAAGCACTGGTACTCCTGAAGCAAAAGATTTCTCTTTAGCAATGGTAACTGACGTTGGTGGGATTGATGACAAATCATTCAACCAATTAGCTTGGGAAGGTATTGAAGCGTTTGGTAAAGAAAATGGACTTAAAAAAGGTGACGGTGGTTACGATTACCTTCAGTCATCTGGAAATGCAGATTATACAACAAACTTAAATAGCCTAGTACGTCGTAACTTTGACGTAGTGTATGGTATTGGTTTCTTGATGGAACAACCAATTGCTACAATTGCTGGACAAAAACCAGAATCTCATTTTGCTCTTATTGACTCTGTAGTAGATGCTCCAAACGTAGCATCAGTAATGTTTAAAGAGCAAGAAGGTTCATACCTAGCTGGAGTTGCAGCTGCTCTTATGTCTAAAACTAAAAAAATCGGTTTCGTTGGTGGGATGGAAATTCCAGTAATCGAACGTTTCCATGCTGGATTTGTCGAAGGTGTTAAAGCTGTAGATCCAAGTATTAAAGTAGATGTACAGTATACAGGTAAATTCGATGATGCCGCTCTTGGTAAAACAACTGCAAACCGTATGTACTCTTCTGGCGTAGATATTATTTTCCATGCTGCTGGTGGTACTGGTAATGGTGTATTCGCTGAAGCAAAAGAACGTAAAACAAAAGATGCAAATGCTGATGTATGGGTAATCGGAGTTGACTCTGACCAATATGCAGAAGGTCAAGTTGGCGATAAAAACGTAACTCTTACATCAATGCAAAAACGTGTTGATATTGCAGTTCAAGAAATTGCTAAACTTGCTATGGCAGGAAACTTCCCAGGTGGTAAAACAACTACTTACGGTATAGCTGAAGGCGGAGTTGGTCTTGCAGACTCACGCGGAGCTATTTCAGATGATGTTTTAGCTAAAGTGAAAGAATACTCTGATAAAATCGCGTCTGGTGAAATTGTTGTACCTGAAAAAGTAGAAAAATAAGTAAATTTAACATCATAAAGGCCGAGTAATTCGGTCTTTATGATATTTTAATTAATAGAAGAAAGATTTTAAATATTTTAAAGTCTTATTTGGGTTGTATGCAAAATCTAATGTTGAAGGTAGACATATTCAGTTTGAAGTAAAATATCTTGACAGCACTATCAATCAAGAAGTATTTTTATAGACTGACTGAATAAAAAAATTTAAAGTCTTTCCTGTATTAATTTTGTACTAGTATAGTAGGGAGTGAATTCATTGGATTATGTAATAGAGATGCTTGGTATTCGAAAAGAGTTTGGATCGTTTGTTGCAAATGATAACATTACCCTTCAATTAAAAAAGGGAGAAATTCATGCTCTTTTGGGAGAAAATGGTGCTGGGAAGTCCACACTCATGAATGTCCTATTTGGACTATATCAACCTGAAGCTGGGGAGATAAAAGTTAATGGAAAATCTGTTAACATTACTGATCCCAATGTAGCTAATGATCTTGGGATTGGAATGGTTCATCAGCATTTTATGCTTGTTGAAAATTTTACAGTTACTGAAAATATTATTTTAGGAAATGAACTAACAAAAAGCGGAATGCTTAATATTAAAGATGCTGCGAAGAAAATCCAGGCATTGTCCGAAATGTATGGTTTAGAAGTAGACCCATATGCAAAAATCGAAGACATATCTGTTGGTATGCAGCAACGTGTTGAAATATTAAAGACGCTTTATCGAGGAGCAGAAATATTAATTTTCGATGAACCAACAGCTTCTCTTACACCTCAAGAAATAACGGAACTAATTCAAATAATGAAACGATTGATCCAAGAAGGAAAATCGATTATTTTAATTACACATAAGCTCAAAGAAATTATGGATGTTTCCGATCGAGTGACAGTTATTCGTAAAGGTGTAGGAATTGGAACCGTTATTACAGCAGAAACAAATCCAAATGATTTAGCTTCACTAATGGTTGGTAGACAAGTTGATTTCACTACTGTGAAAGATGAAGCCCATCCAACAGAAGATTCACTAATAGTGAAAAACCTAGTCGTAACAGACTATCGTGGGGTAGAGAAAATCAAAGGGTTAAACTTAACTGTACGTAAAGGTGAAATTTTGGGGATAGCAGGGATTGATGGAAACGGTCAATCGGAATTAATTGAAGCTATTACTGGCCTACGTAAAGTGAAAAGTGGAACGATTTCCATCAATGGAAAAGACGTGACCAATAAAAAGCCTCGTACTATTACAGAAGCAGGGGTTGGTCATATTCCACAGGATCGACATAAACATGGACTAGTTCTCGATTTTTCAATTGGACATAATATCGCTTTACAAACATACTATATCCCTCCAATTTCTAAAAACGGAATTATTAATTACGGTAAAGTATCGGAACTTGCGCAAAAAATAATTACTGACTTTGATGTTCGTACGCAAGGGGAAGATACACTTGCTCGATCTCTATCAGGTGGAAATCAGCAAAAAGCAATTATTGGACGAGAAGTTATTCGGAATCCCGAATTATTAATCGCTGCTCTTCCAACTCGTGGATTGGATGTAGGAGCAATCGAATTCATTCATCAACGCTTAATCGAACAACGTGATAAAGGAAAAGCTGTACTTCTTCTATCATTCGAGTTAGATGAAGTCATGAATGTATCGGACCGTATAGCGGTTATCTATGATGGACAAATTGTTGATACTTTATTGCCAAAAGAAACAACGGAGCAAGAGCTTGGTTTGTTAATGGCTGGCCAAACTAGAAATGAAAAAGATGTAAATCAGGGGGAAAAACTGCATGTCGAATAGAGTAGTAAATATACTTGTCCCTGTTATTTCTGTTATTTTAGGACTGCTTGTAGGAGCAATCATCATGCTAGTAAGTGGCTATGACCCTATTGCAGGATATAGTGCATTATGGAATGGTATTTTTGGTGATGCATATGCGATGGGTGAAACAATACGCCAGATAACCCCTTACTTATTATCAGGATTAGCAGTAGCGTTTGCTTTCCGTACTGGATTATTCAATATAGGGGTAGAAGGGCAACTACTTGTAGGGTGGTTTGCAGCTGCGTATGTTGGAATTGCATTTGATCTTCCAATGTATATTCATTTGCCTTTTGCCATTATCGCCGCAGCCTTAGCAGGTGCATTGTGGGCATTCATTCCGGGCTTATTAAAAGCTAAGTTGCAAGTACACGAAGTTATTGTAACAATTATGATGAACTATATCGCACTTCACACAACAAATGCACTCATCCGTGTTGTCTCTCATGGTGGTGAAAATACAGGGAACATTAAACCAACTGCATCCTTAAAATCCGCATTTTTTGAAAGTATAACGGATTATTCTAGACTGCATTATGGTATTTTCATAGCACTGGCTATGGTGTTAGTCATGTGGTTTATTTTAGAAAAGACAACAACTGGTTTTGAATTGAAAGCAGTTGGATTTAACAAAAATGCTTCTCAATATGCTGGTATGAATGTTCAGAAAAATATCATTCTTTCCATGGTCATCTCAGGAGCTTTTGCAGGTCTTGCTGGAGCGATGGAAGCACTTGGTACATTCCAATATGCGAATGTTAATGGTGGTTTTACTGGTATAGGATTTGATGGTATTGCAGTAGCGCTTTTAGGTGCTAATACACCACTTGGAATTATTTTCGGTGCAACTTTATTTGGCGCGCTAAAATTTGGATCTTTGAATATGCCAAATGCAGCTGGAATACCTGTTGAAATCGTGTCGATTGTTATAGCAGTCATTATTTTCTTCGTAGCTTGTGGTTACGTAATTCGCTATTTCCTTGTAAAAATGAACAAGAAAAAGGAGGCGAAATAGTATGAGCTTTTTAGATGTTCTATATTTCATCATTCCAGCGGCTATTTTTTATGCTGCACCACTCATCTTTACAGCTATTGGTGGTGTTTTCTCTGAGCGATCAGGAGTTGTTAATATTGGACTGGAAGGTTTAATGGTAATGGGTGCTTTTATCGGTATACTATTTAACTTGAAGTTCGCCGACGTCTTTGGAACATATACTCCTTGGGTTGCACTTCTTGCAGCAATGGTTGTTTGTGCTATATTTTCTTTAATGCACGCAGTTGCAGCAATATCTTTCCGTGCGGATCAAACAATTTCTGGAGTTGCGATTAATATGCTTGGTGTAGCAGTTGCATTATTTTCTGTCAAACTGATTTTTGGTAAAGGACAAACAGACTATATTCAGGAACGTTTCATCCGTTTTGATATTCCTTTATTAAGTGACATTCCAGTACTTGGGCAAATGTTTTTTAAAGATGTATATTCCACTTCTATATTAGCTATTGCAGTAGCAATAGGTGCTTGGTTCGTTATTTATAAAACTCCATTCGGCTTACGCCTTCGCGCTGTTGGTGAACATCCAATGGCAGCTGATACAATGGGCGTTAATGTAACAAAAATGCGTTATATTGCGGTTGTATTATCTGGTGCTCTTGCTGGAATTGGTGGTGCGGTATATTCTCAATCCATCTCTGGAGAGTTCAGTCATACTACTATTAACGGACAAGGGTTCATGGCCCTTGCTGCGATGATCTTTGGTAAGTGGCATCCACTTGGTGCACTTGGAGCAGCATTATTCTTTGGTTTTGCTCAGGCTCTAAGTATTGTTGGAGGTCAAATTCCTTATATTGATCAAGTACCAAGCTACTACTTGCATATTTTGCCGTATGTATTAACTATTTTGGCGGTTGCAGGGTTTATTGGTAAAGCAAATGCACCAAAAGCAAGTGGTGTACCGTATATTAAAGGAAAACGATAAATTGAAACGCGGATAGACGCTGTTTAGCTGTGAAAAGCAAATGTGGTTGAGGTATGACTGCTTTGCCACATTCTGTGGCAAAGCAGTCATGACCCTCCTCGTGCGGGCCCAGGAGGCAGATCCTCAGCCACCGCAGGAAATTGGCATTTGACCTCGAGTAGCTGGCGTCTGTAGCTGGACAGTAACTGAATAGTAAGCTAATTTTCTGATTTTAGAAAGAGGGACCAAATTCATTTGGTTCCTTTTTGTTTGTCATGGAATCGCTTGAACATGTATAGTGAATAGAAGAAAGAGTTAAACTAGAAAGAAAAAGGGGGACAACAACATGTTTCAGCAGTTTGAACTTGCACATGGTGTGAAGTTATATGTAAGGCCGACAGAACAATTTAAAACAATAAATATTTCATTTAAATGGAAACAGCCAATAACAGTTAAAGATGCCTCAATACGAGCAGTTCTTTCGAATATACTTCAATATAGCAATGAAGTGTACCCTTCGAATGCAGATTTTCGTAAACGCTTAGATGACCTTTATGGGGCGGCATTATATTTTGATACAACCAAAAAGGGGAATAACCATATTTTTTCGTTAAATGCAGAAACGGTGAATGATGCCTATTTATCGAATGAAAAAGTGGTTGATGAAGTCTTTTCATTACTTGCAACCGTTATTTTTAAACCTCATGTATTGAACGGGAAGTTTGTAGATTCTATTGTAAAACGTGAAAAGGAGCAAGTGATTGAGCGGATTCAATCCATGTATGATGATAAAACAAGATATGCACAACAGCGTTTACTTGAAAACATTCGTCCAGATCAACCTGCCTCTATTTCTGCAAATGGGACTGTTGCAGAAGTACAAGCAATAACAAATGAACAATTAGTTGAAATGCATGGAAAATTATTACATGAAGACGAGCTATCCATTTATGTAGTTGGGGATGTAAATGTAGACGAGATAAAAGAAAAAATGAAAAACTTTTTCCCGTTTTCAAATAGAACGGTGAAACAACCAACGGAAGTAGTTACCAAGCAAGGAAAAAACGAAACAAATTTTTTACATGAAATACAAGACATGAAACAAGGGAAACTACATATCGCCTATCATACACCGATCACTTTTTACTCAGAAGAATACCCAATTATGCAAATGACAAATGGCATATTAGGTGGATTTGCGCATTCAAAAATATTCATGAATGTCCGGGAAAAAGAAAGTATGGCTTATTATGCTTCCAGTAATTATTCTTCATTGTACGGTTTAATTTTTGTATTAGCAGGTATTGATGCAAACTTACAAGAAAAAGCAGTTCAACTAATTGATGAACAGCTAAAAGCAATGCAATTGGGTGAGATTACTGACTTAGAAATAAATCAAACAAAATCCATGTTAAAAAATCAACTAAAAGAAGCATTAGATTCGGCTAGAGCACAAATTGATATTTATGATCAATATAAAGAGTTAAACGAAGATTT
Source organism: Psychrobacillus sp. L3 (assembly GCF_042945595.1). Lineage (GTDB taxonomy): Bacteria > Bacillota > Bacilli > Bacillales_A > Planococcaceae > Psychrobacillus. The sequence continues at coordinate 1,438,946 of NZ_CP168493.1, forward strand.
TACAGTGGAAGAATGGGTAGAAAAATGGTCCAACGTGACAAAGGAACAAATACAACAGATGGCTTCTAAAATAGAGAAGGAATTTGTCTATTTCCTATCTGGTAAGGACGGTGCAAACAATGAATGAAACTTATTTTAAGCAACTAGAAGAAACTTTATACCATGAGCAATTACCTAATGGCTTAAATGTATATATTTTACCTAAAAAAGGATTCTCTAAAACGTATGTAACATTTACGACGAATTATGGTTCCATTGACCGAGAATTTATACCGCATGGTAAAGAAGAACCTGTAATTGTGCCAGATGGAATTGCTCATTTTTTAGAGCATAAGATGTTTGAAAAAGAAGAAGGGGATGTTTTCCAAAAGTTTAGTGAAAATGGTGCTTCTGCTAATGCATTCACTTCTTTTACAAGAACTGCCTATTTATTTTCTTCCACAGACCTTGTATTAGAAAATACGAAAGTATTGCTTGATTTTGTGCAACAACCATATTTTACTGAACAAACTGTTGAAAAAGAAAAAGGGATTATTGCTCAAGAAATCACCATGTATGACGACCAACCAGACTGGCGTTTATACTTTGGTGCAATTGAGAATATGTACAAAGAACATCCAGTCAAAATAGACATCGCAGGAACAGTTGAATCGATAAAACAAATTACTGCAGATCATTTGTATGAATGTTATAACACGTTTTACCACCCTTCTAATATGATCGTATTTGTTGTGGGAGCTGTGAGTCCCAAAGAAATGATGACTTTTATTAAGGAAGATCAAGCATCGAAGTCATTTGAACTACCACAAGAAATTAAACGCTTTTTCCCAGATGAACAAAGCGCTGTTGCAATCTCAGAAAGAACATTACAAATGGATGTACAAAAACCAAAAGTTATTTTTGGGATTAAATCTAATAATACAACTATTTCTGGTAAAGAAATGTTAAATTTTGAGCTTTCGATGCAAGTGGCAGTGGAAATGATTTTCGGAAGAACCTCTTCCTTTTATCAGGATGTATACGAAAAAGGTTTAATCGATGAATCATATTCAGCCGATTTCTCTATGGAACATGGCTATGGTTTTACAATGATTGGTTCTGATTCAATAAATCCGGAAATGCTTGTTCATGCGGTTAAACAAACCATCATAGACAATTCGAAAGAGTGGATGTTTTCAGAGGAAGATTTAAAACGGATTACACGGAAAAAGATCGGATTTTTCTTGCGTGCTTTAAATTCTATTGAATATATTGCTAATCAATTTACACGGTATTCGTTTAACGATATGAATTTATTTGATGTAGTACCTACTTTGGAAAATTTAACGATGGAACAAGTGAAGGAAGCTTTTGAGTCGCTAAAAAATAGAGATACGCACACCGTATTTAAAGTTGTTCCAAATGAGAAAAAGTACGATGAGTAAAAAGTTTGCATTAATAGTAGGTGCATCAGGTGAAATTGGCCATGCGATTAGTTATCAACTCGCAGAGGCTGGCTGGTCATTGTACCTGCATTTTGCAAGCAGTGAAGCACGTATAAAGCGTCTTTTACAAGACTTAGAAGCATCTTACCCAGAACAGGAATTCATGCTCATACAAGCAGATATGCGACACGCTGCATCAGTAGAAAAATTAGCTTCAACTATTTTTTCGATTCAGTCGATTGTTTTTGCTCAAGGACATAGTTTGTATAAAGGATTGGAAGATACATCATTAGAAGAGATACATCATCTTTTTCAAGTGCATGTGGAGCATCCAATGTTTTTAGTTACTCAATTAACTCCGAAACTTCGAAAAAACGAACAAGCTTCCATTGTTTTTGTAGGTTCCATTTGGGGAGAGACTGGTGCATCCTATGAAGTTGCTTATTCTGCTGCAAAAGGTGCCCAGCATGCATTTGTAAAAGCATATGCAAAAGAAGTGGCTTCGCAAAAAATTAACGTGAATGCGGTTGCTCCTGGATTTATAGATACAAAAATGAACAAACATGTGGAACCAAAAGTACGCCAACTACTATTGGAGGAAATACCAGCAGGTGTATTTGGATCTGCGGAAGATGTTGCAAATAGTGTGGTATTTTTAGTTAGTGAGAAAGCAAATTATATAACAGGCCAAATTATCCGAGTAAATGGTGGATGGTATATTTGACTATATTCTGCCGAGTGTTAATTGCCGTCTAAATTGAGTCAAAATACGCCAAGGCGAGTTTGATCTAACGAAAGAAAAGAGAGTTGTTGCTTCTCTTTTCTTTTTTTCTTTTATTCATCTAGGAAATCAGATATGATAGAACTTATAATGAGAGAAAAACGTCATCTAAATAGAGAGGACAGATATATTATGGCAAGTGAGTGGTTTTTTGAATACGAAATCCAGATAAATCGTCCAGGACTTCTTGGAGATATTGCTTCTTTACTTGGTATGCTTAGAGTTAATATTGTAACGATTAATGGTGTGGACGAAGGACGTCGTGGAATGCTAATTAAAGCAGAAAAAAAAGAAAATATCGAACGATTTGAGCATATTGCTTCTACAATGGAAACGATTCAATTAACTAAGTTTAGAGAACCTAAGCTTAGAGATCGTCTAGCAGTTCGACATGGTAGATATATACAACGCGATGCCGATGATAAAAAAACATTTCGTTTTGTTCGAGATGAACTTGGTTTGCTAGTAGATTTTATGGCGGAAATATTTAAACAAGAAGGCCATAAGTTAATCGGAATTAGAGGAATGCCGCGTGTAGGTAAGACAGAATCAGTTGTTGCTGCAAGTGTATGTGCAAATAAGAAGTGGATATTTCTTTCATCCACAATGATTAAGCAAACAATTAGAAGTCAGCTTGCTGGTGACGAGTTTAGTGATCGCAATATTTTCATATTAGACGGTATTGTGACAAGAAATTCAAATGATGAAAAGCATCAAATGTTAGTGAGAGAAATGATGCGAATGCCTACTATTAAAGTAGTAGAGCACCCGGACATGTTTATCCAGCATTCCGAATATTCGATTGATGATTTTGACTATATAATTGAACTTCGTCATAGTCCAGAAGAAGAATTTACGTATGAGATGATGGAGAAAAACCACGGAATGTCCGACAAAGGTACAAGTGGATTTGGCGGATTTGGTGGATTTAATTTTTAATGGGTAGGTGTTTTAGTTGACAGAACTTGGGTCTCGCTTAAAAGAAGCGAGAAAAGCAAAAGGATATAGTATTGATGATTTACAAGAAATCACAAAAATCCAAAAAAGATATCTAACGGGAATAGAAGAAGGTAACTATGAAACGATGCCGGGTTCTTTCTATGTGCGTGCTTTTATAAAGCAATATGCAGAAGCAGTTGGTTTAAATGGGGACGAGCTTTTAGAAATGTATAAAACAGAAATTCCTGCTCCATCGAATGAAGATGTTTCCAAAAATATTCCACCAACGCCTACTAGAAGGTCGTTAAGCGGTCGTTCGTCTAATAAGTTCATGGAAGTTTTTCCAATGATAGTCGTAGTCCTGTTTGTCATCGCAATTATCGTTATTTTATGGTTTTTATTTCAAAATTCTCCGAAAAACGAGCCGGTGCAAGTCGACTCAGGCAATGATTTAACAATGGATATAAAACCACAGCCGGAAAAAAATAATACAGTTGCACCTGTTGAAGAAGAAAAACCTCAGGAAGAAGAAGTAGTAATAGAAGAGCCGAAGCCTGAGCAACAGTTAACATTTATTGAAACGCAAGGGCCAACATCTACTTTTGACTTAACTGGTGCTGAAAAATATGATCTGAAAGTGGTAGTCGCTAATAATACTTGGTTGAACATTAGAGACCAAGACAATATGATTTTAGTGGACAAAGCGGTTAATGCTGGTGAAACATTTGAGTTTGATGCAAGTGCTTTATCACGAATTCGTGTTCGAGTTGGTCATACACCTGGTAATATGGTATATATAAATGAGCAATTAGTCGAATTTCCAACAACTAAGACCACTCAAAATTTAGTAATACAGTTCAACAAATAGTCATCTATAAGATGGCTATTTTGTTTGAAAAACGAAAGGAGCTTACTGCAGATGAAAATGAATGTTCCCAATCAAATTTCAATGTTTCGTATTTTTTTAATCCCCATATTTATGTTTTTTATGCTTGTAGATTTTAACTGGGGAAATGTAAGTTTTCTTGGTGCAACTATCCCTATAGGACAGTTAATTGGAGCTATTATTTTTATCATTGCTTCGATTACGGATTTTATTGATGGCTATTATGCTCGAAAATATAATTTAGTAACGAATATGGGGAAATTTTTAGATCCACTAGCAGATAAACTACTTGTTTCAGCTGCACTCATCCTATTAGTCCAGTTTGGAATTGCTCCTGCTTGGGTAGTAATCTTAATAATTAGTCGCGAATTTGCAGTTACTGGACTGCGCTTAATCCTTGCAAACGAAGGCGAAGTTGTTGCTGCCAATATGTTGGGTAAAATTAAAATGTGGACGCAAATCGTTGCAATATCTTCGTTGTTATTAGGAAATGTTTTCTTTGAGATGTTCTCCATCCCTTTTGACATGATTATGTTATATGTTTGTCTCGCATTTACTTTATGGTCTGGCTTTGATTACTTCTATTTAAACCGTAAAGTGTTATTGGATTCGAAGTAGGAAGGAAGATTGAGTCGATGAAAGCAGAGATCATTGCAGTTGGTTCAGAATTATTATTAGGGCAAATTTCCAATACAAATGCACGATTTATTTCTTCTCAATTAGCCGAGCTTGGGATTGATGTGTATTATCACACAGTCGTGGGTGATAATTCCAAACGATTATTTGAAACCATTAAACTAGCAGAACAACGTGCGGATTTAATCATTTTCACTGGCGGATTAGGTCCAACTAAAGATGATTTAACAAAAGAAACGATCGCTACATACTTGAATAAAAAATTAATCATGAACGAACATGCCTTAAAATACATTGAAGAGTTTTTCAAAAGAATGAATCGCGAAATGACAGAAAACAATAAAAAGCAGGCATTAGTATTAGATGGATGTACTGTACTATCTAATAAGCATGGAATGGCACCAGGAATGTTGCTGACAGTAGATAAACACTTTTATATGCTACTACCAGGTCCTCCAAAAGAAATGGAGCCAATGTTCCAATTTGAAGCGAAGCCACTACTTCAAAAACTGTTAAATGGAGAAACCATCATTTTATCGCATGTTATGCGTTTTTATGGAATTGGTGAAGCGGAACTCGAAACAAAAGTGCAGGACTTATTGGAAAATCAATTGAATCCAACATTAGCACCACTTGCTTCAGATGGAGAAGTTACTTTACGACTTACTGCTAAGAGTAATACAGAGGAAGAGGCATGGGGGAAAATTGAAATGCTTCAAAATGAGATTTTCAATCGAGTAGGAAAATTCGTGTATGGGTATAACAATGACTCTCTTGCCTCTAAACTGCAGGAAATATTAAGCGAAAATCATTTAACTATTTCTGCTGCGGAAAGTATGACTGCAGGATTATTTCAATCAGAGCTTGCATCAATTCCTGGAATGGGAGCAGTATTAGTGGGTGGTATGATAACTTATACTGAAGATATAAAAGTGGAGAAACTCGGAGTTAAAAAACAAGTTATTACCGAATATGGTGTTGTATCTAGTGAATGTGCAGAAGCCATGGCGATGCGTATTAAAGAAAAGTTTGGAACGAACATTGGGATTGGTATTACAGGAGCAGCTGGTCCAGATGCACACGGTGGACAGCCTGCTGGTACTGTTTGGATAGGCATTGTATTGAACGATTTGACCCCTGTTTCATACATGCTAAACCTTTCAGGAATGAGAAACACCAACAGATTGAGAGCTGTGAAGTTTACCATCCATTATTTAATCCAATTGTTAAGTGAACAAGGATATAAAACAATTTAACATGATCACCCTATCAAAATAGAATTTTCAGCATCAAAAACGGTTCAAAATTGAATTTTGGACTGTTTTTAGCTTCTAAAATGAAATTGATGGAAAAAATAACGAATAAACGTTCGCTTTTTTCTTGTATATTTCTCAAATACCTAGTATAGTAGAGATAGAAATAAAATCAGACTTTCTTTTGAGGAGGAAATACAGTTGGCAAATGATCGTAAAGCAGCTTTAGAAATGGCTTTAAAACAAATAGAGAAACAATTTGGTAAAGGTTCAATTATGAGACTTGGAGAAAAGACAGATAGAGAGATTTCTACTTCTTCTAGTGGCTCTTTAGCACTTGATGCCGCATTAGGAATAGGTGGATATCCAAGAGGTCGTATTATTGAAATATATGGTCCGGAAAGTTCCGGTAAAACAACTGTAGCTCTTCATGCCATTGCAGAAATACAAAAAACTGGTGGGCAAGCAGCTTTTATTGATGCAGAGCATGCATTAGACCCAGTTTATGCACAAAAACTAGGTGTAAATATTGATGAGTTACTTTTGTCTCAACCTGATACAGGAGAGCAAGCACTTGAAATTGCAGAGGCATTAGTACGAAGTGGTGCTGTGGAAATTTTAGTAATTGACTCTGTTGCTGCTTTAGTACCGAAAGCAGAAATCGAAGGAGAAATGGGAGATTCACATATTGGTCTTCAAGCTCGTTTAATGTCACAAGCATTACGTAAGCTTTCTGGTGCTATTAACAAATCAAACACTATAGCTATTTTCATCAATCAAATTCGTGAAAAAGTAGGTGTAATGTTTGGAAATCCAGAAGTAACACCAGGTGGACGTGCACTTAAGTTCTATAGTTCGGTACGTTTAGAAGTTAGACGTGCAGAAGCGATTAAACAAGGAACTGATATTGTAGGTAATAAAACAAAGATTAAAGTAGTAAAAAACAAAGTAGCACCTCCATTTAAAACTGCAGAAGTAGATATTATGTATGGTGAAGGAATTTCTCAAGAAGGAGAAATTATCGATATAGGTTCAGATATGGATATTGTACAAAAAAGTGGTTCTTGGTATGCATACAATGAAGAACGCATTGGTCAAGGTAGAGAAAATGCGAAACAATTCCTAAAAGAGAATCCAACAGCGAAGAATGAAATAGCTGCTAAAATACGTGAATCTATGGGAATGACTGCTAGTTCCTTAACAATTGCTGCACATGAGGTAGAAGACGATGAAGAATTTGAATTATTATTAACGGAAGAATAAAATATTGAAAAGTCTCTCAATTATTGGGAGATTTTTTTTATATATTCCTTTCGTTTCCTTGACAGAGTATTTCTACATCTATACAATTAAAATTGTATAATTTCTTTAATAAAAGATGAATAGGCAATACATTTATACAATAGTATATATGTGCCGATTGAAACTTTAAAAAGTATAGCAATAGGGGGTGTTCGAATGTTAGGAATTATCATCTCCGCTTTGCTTAGTCTGATTGTTGGTGCCTTTGTTAGTTATAAATATCTGAAAAAAGTGAACGATTCAAAAGTGACCGGTGCAAAACAATCTTCTGCACTCATCTTAGATGAAGCAAAGCGAGAAGCAGAAGCTTTGAAGAAAGAAGCACTGTTAGAAGCTAAAGATGAAACTCACCAATTACGAAATGAAGCTGAATCTGACATCCGTGAACGCCGTATGGAACTGCAAAAACAGGAAAATCGGTTAGTACAAAGAGAAGAGAATCTTGATCGTAAGGATGATGCTCTAAACAAGAGAGAAGTAAGTCTTGAGCGTAAAGAAGATGCTCTAACTGAAAGACAACAGCATATCGAACAGAAGGAAAGCAAAGTGGACGAGCTAGTTGGAATGCAAAAAAGCGAACTTGAAAGAGTTTCTACCTTATCACGTGAAGAAGCGAAGTCGATTATTCTTCAAGAAGTAGAAAATGAGCTAGCAACTGACATAGCTGTAATGACAAAAGAGTCGGAAACTCGTGCAAAAGAAGAGTCTGACAAAAAATCTCGTGAAATCCTTTCGCTTGCATTACAACGTTTTGCAGCTGATCATGTAGCAGAAACAACCGTTTCCGTTGTTAATTTACCAAACGATGAGATGAAAGGTCGCATCATTGGTCGTGAAGGTCGAAACATTCGTACGTTAGAAACTTTAACAGGAATTGACTTAATTATTGATGATACGCCAGAAGCTGTTATTCTATCAGGATTTGACCCTATACGTAGAGAGACTGCCCGTTTAGCACTTGAAAAATTAGTACAAGATGGACGCATTCACCCAGCACGTATTGAAGAAATGGTAGAAAAATCTAGAAGAGAAGTGGATGAGCAAATCCGCGAGATTGGTGAACAAACAACATTTGACATGGGTATTCACAATCTACATCCAGACCTTATGAAGATTTTAGGTAGACTCCGCTATCGTACAAGCTACGGTCAAAATGTATTAAAGCATTCTACTGAAGTAGCATTTTTAGCTGGATTACTAGCAGCAGAGCTTGGAGAAGATGTAACACTTGCAAGACGCGCTGGATTACTTCACGATATTGGGAAAGCAATTGACCATGAAGTGGAAGGAAGTCATGTAGAAATTGGTGTAGAACTAGCAACCAAGTATAAAGAGCATCCTGTTGTGATTAACAGTATTGCTTCCCATCATGGCGACACGGAAGCTACTTCTGTTATCGCCGTACTTGTAGCAGCTGCAGATGCACTGTCTGCTGCTCGTCCTGGGGCTAGAAGTGAAACACTAGAAAACTACATTCGTCGTTTGGAGAAACTAGAAGAAATTTCAGAATCGTACGAAGGCGTTGAAAAATCTTTCGCAATACAAGCAGGAAGAGAGATTCGTATTATGGTTCGTCCTGACCAAATTGATGATTTAACTGCACATCGTTTGGCAAGAGATATCCGTAAGCGAATTGAAGAAGAACTAGATTATCCTGGTCATATTAAAGTAACAGTTATTCGGGAAACTAGAGCGGTAGAATACGCAAAATAATAGAAAAAAGGCTTCGTTAAGAAGCCTTTTTTTCGTGAAAGGATTGGAGTAAACAAATGAAAATATTATTTATAGGTGACATTGTTGGTTCTATAGGAAGAGATACATTGGAGAGTTATTTGCCAAGATTAAAAAGAAAATATGCGCCGGATGTAGTTATTGCAAATGGAGAAAATGCTGCGGCAGGGAGAGGGATTACGAAAAGTATTTTCCAATCATTATTACATATAGGTGTAGATGTGGTAACAATGGGTAATCATACTTGGGATCAGAAAGAAATTATGGACTTTATTGATGACACAGATTATTTAATCCGTCCTGCAAATTTTTCTGAAGAAGCTCCTGGTAAAGGAATGACGACCATTTCGAAAAATGGACAAACTATTTCCGTTATCAATATGCATGGAAGAACTTTTTTACCTCCACACGACGATCCGTTTAAGAAAGCAACGGAGTTAGTAGAAGAAGCAAAAAAAATATCTCCCATCATCTTCGTAGATTTTCATGCGGAAGCAACAAGTGAAAAAATTGCATTTGGTTGGCATTTAGATGGTAAAGCTTCTGTTGTGGTAGGAACGCATACACATGTTCAGACAGCTGATTCACGGATTTTGCCAGGAGGAACAGCATATATTACAGATGTTGGAATGACTGGTCCTTACGACGAGGTTTTAGGTATGAAAAAAGAGGATGTTTTATATCGTTTCCAAACGAATATGCCCACTCGTTTTGAAGTTCCAAAAACTGGTCGTTCCGTATTGAGTGGTTTTTTTGTAGAAGTAAATGATTCTACGGGAAAAGCTATTCATCAAGAACGTGTTTATATAAATGATGATTACCCGTTTAAAGGGTAAAAGAGTCTAAAAAAAATCCTTTTAGCATAAGTTAGATTATGGACGCAAGCAAGTTCATAATCTAGCGATAAAAGGAGAAATGATAGTGGATTCTTTAAAAGTATCTTCTCGTTCCAACCCAAATTCAGTTGCAGGTGCATTAGTTGCAGTAATAAGAGAACAAGGGTATGCAGAGATGCAAGCAGTAGGAGCAGGCGCATTAAATCAGGCAATTAAAGCAATTGCAATTGCAAGAGGATTTGTTGCACCTAGTGGTACTGATTTGACTTGTTCACCTGCTTTCACAGATATTGTAATTTCAGGTGAAGATCGAACGGCTTTGAAATTATTAGTAGAAAAAAGGTCGAAATAACTTTAGACTTTTGAATATGTGTTTTCATTATTGTGATGAATTTAGGTTACTTCGACTGAACAGCGCATAGTAAGCAGTAGGAGGTTTCACCTTTCAGTTTAAATATTAACATAATCCGAAGTCGCTATTGTTATCAGTAGCGACTTCATTTTTGTTTAAAAGAATCCATACATAATGATATTCTGAATATATTGTGACGAGGTAATTCCGTCAAAGGTCTGAACTTCATGAAAAAATAGGGAGAAAACATAGTGATTCTGAGTACTTCATGATAAACTTATGAAGGAAAAAAGCATTTAACCAGATAGTAAGGAGATGTTAGTATGTTGCAACAACTTTCATGGAAAGTAGGCGGGCAGCAAGGAGAGGGTATTGAAAGTACTGGGGAGATTTTCTCCATGGCGATGAATCGCCTAGGGTATTACCTCTACGGATATCGTCATTTCTCTTCTCGTATTAAAGGTGGACACACGAATAATAAAATCTGTGTACGACCAACGCAAGTCCGTACAATTCCGGATGATCTAGATATACTTGTAGCATTCGATCAAGAGACAATAGATGTTAATTACAAAGAGCTTACCGAAAAAAGTGTTATCTTAGCCGATGCTAAATTCTCACCAGTTTCACCAGAAGACTGTCTTGCACCAATGTACATTGTACCTTTTACAGAAATTGCTGCAGAACTTGGTACGTCTTTAATGAAAAACATGGTAGCTATAGGAGCAACTTCCGCTTTATTGAATTTAGATAAAGCAGTGTTCCAAGGAGTAGTAGACGAGATCTTTGGTAAAAAAGGAACAGAAGTAGTAGAAAAAAATATGCAAGCGATTCAACAAGGTTTTGATATTATGGCGGAGCAATTAGGCGATCGTATAGGGGAATGGGAACTTGTTGCTGCTGACGGTAAGCATCGTATGTTCATGATTGGAAATGACGCGATTGCACTTGGGGCATTAACAGCGGGTGTTCGATTCATGGCAGCGTATCCAATCACGCCAGCATCTGAAATTATGGAATACATGATTAAGAAGCTGCCGTTATTTGGTGGAGCGGTTATTCAAACAGAAGATGAGATTGCAGCCGCAACGATGGCAATTGGTTCAAACTACGGTGGAGTACGTGCATTTACTGCTTCAGCAGGACCAGGATTATCACTTATGATGGAGGCAATTGGATTATCAGGTATGACAGAGCAACCGCTTGTAATTGTCGATACACAGCGTGGTGGCCCATCAACAGGCCTTCCAACCAAACAAGAACAATCCGATTTAATGCAAATGATTTACGGTACGCATGGTGAAATTCCTAAAGTGGTTATTGCACCAAGTACAGGCGAAGAAGCCTTTTTTGATACGATTCAAGCATTTAATATAGCAGAAGAATTACAATGTCCTGTAATTATTTTATCAGATCTACAACTTTCTCTTGGGAAACAAACAGTGGAGCCATTTGACTATTCTAAAATTGAAATTCGACGTGGTAAATTAATTCAAAACGAAGAAATTCCACCGACAGAAGATAAATCGTATTTCAAACGTTATGAAGTAACAGAAGATGGTGTTTCACCTCGAGTACTTCCAGGGACGGAGCATGCAATCCACCACGTAACTGGTGTAGAACATGATGAAACAGGAAAACCTTCTGAAGCTGCAACAAATCGTATATTACAAATGGACAAACGTTTAGGTAAGTTAAAGCATATCAATTTCAGTGAACCTGTTTATGTAAATGCTCCTTATGAAGATGCAGATATTTTATTCGTTGGATTTAATTCTACAAGAGGCGTGTTAGAAGAATTACAGCAGACACTTATTTCGCAAGGAATGAAAGTGAACCATGCACATATTCGATTAATTCATCCATTCCCGATAAAAGAAATGGAAGCTCTAGTAGCAAATGCAAAAAAAATAGTCGTTGTTGAAAATAATGCTACAGGCCAACTTGCCAACATATTAAAAATGAATGTTGGCGGACATGATAAAGTAATTAATGTAACGAAGTACGATGGAACGCCTTTCTTACCATTACAGCTTGAAAAACAAGTAAAGGAGTTGCTTAACTAATGGTAACGTTTAAAGATTTTCGTAATAATGTAAAACCAAACTGGTGCCCAGGTTGTGGTGACTTTTCTGTTCAAGCAGCTATTCAACGTGCGGCTGCAAATGTTGGTATTCAGCCTCATGAATTAGCAGTAATCTCTGGTATTGGCTGTTCAGGTCGTATTTCAGGATATATTCATTCTTATGGGTTTCATGGTATTCACGGGAGAGCACTTCCAATTGCTCAAGGTTTAAAAATGGCAAATAAAGATTTACACGTCATCGCATCTGGGGGAGACGGTGACGGTTTTGCCATTGGACTTGGACATACGATTCATTCCATTCGTCGTAATATCGATATAACCTATGTCGTAATGGATAACCAAATCTACGGATTAACTAAAGGGCAAACTTCTCCTCGCTCGGCAGAGGGGTTTAAAACGAAATCTACTCCAGGAGGAGCGATTGAGCCTTCCCTTAAACCGCTTGAATTAGCACTTACTTCTGGTGCTACGTTCGTTGCACAAGGATTTTCATCCGATATTAAAGAACTAACTGCGATTATTGAAGCGGGGATTAACCATAAAGGTTTTTCATTTATTAATGTGTTTAGTCCATGTGTAACATACAACAAAGTAAATACGTATGATTGGTTTAAAGAACATTTAACGAAGCTTTCTAATATAGAAGGTTATGATCATACGAATCGGGAAGAAGCAATGCAAGTAGTAATGGAAAAAGAAGGTCTTGTAACAGGTATCATTTATCAAAACCAACATGCTCCATCTTATCAAGAACAAGTTCCAGGATATGCAGAAAATCCACTTGCTGATCAAAATTTAAAAATGAGTGAAGAAGAATTTAACGTTTTATTGCAAGATTTTATGTAATATGTAAGACTGCCGATGCAAATTGGTGGTCTTTTTATGTCTAATTAACAACTTTTAAGGGTAATACCTTGTAGCAATAGACTGCTATTCAGTATAATAGTAGGATGGATATTCGTATTTTTATACGAATGTACGAAAGGAGCGTTCTCATGAACGAAGAATCACGTTTACTTAGTAGTCAAGTGAAAGACCCCAATTCTCCGGACAAAAAATCCGAAAAGGATTATAGTAAATATTTTCAAGCAATATACACGCCTCCATCTTTAAAAGAAGCGAAAAAACGAGGAAAAGAAGAAGTAGCTTACCATAATGACTTTGCCATTGCCGAAGAATTTAGAGGTATGGGGCAAAATCGCAAATTTTATATACGCACATATGGCTGTCAAATGAATGAACACGATACAGAGGTAATGGCTGGTATATTCATGCAACTTGGATATGAACCAACCGAAACTGTGGACGATGCAAATGTTATTCTTTTAAACACATGTGCAATCCGTGAGAACGCGGAAAATAAAGTATTCGGAGAGCTTGGTCATTTAAAGCATTTGAAACAAAACAATCCGGATGTATTAATCGGAGTTTGTGGATGTATGTCTCAAGAAGAGTCTGTGGTCAATAAAATTCTAAAAACATATAACCAAGTAGATATGATTTTTGGAACACATAATATTCATCGTCTGCCTAACATTTTAAATGAAGCATATCTTTCGAAAGAAATGGTCGTAGAAGTTTGGTCTAAAGAAGGCGACGTGATCGAAAACTTGCCGCGAGTGAGAAAAGGTTCTATTAAAGCTTGGGTTAATATTATGTATGGTTGTGATAAGTTCTGTACATATTGTATCGTCCCATACACACGAGGAAAAGAACGTAGTCGACGACCAGAAGATATTATTCAAGAAATTAGACATCTTGCAGCGCAAGGTTATAAAGAAGTTACATTACTAGGCCAAAACGTGAACGCATACGGAAAAGACTTTGAAGATTTAGATTATCGCTTTGGCGATTTAATGGATGATCTTCGAAAAATCGATGTAGCACGTATTCGTTTCATGACGAGCCACCCAAGAGACTTTGACGATCATTTGATTGAAGTGCTTGCAAAAGGCGGAAACTTAGTCGATCATATTCATTTACCTGTTCAGTCAGGTTCTTCTGAGATTTTGAAAATTATGGCGCGTAAATATTCCCGTGAGCATTATTTAGAACTTGTTCGTAAAATAAAAACTGCCATTCCAAATGCATCTTTAACTACGGACATTATTGTAGGATTCCCGAATGAAACTGATGAGCAATTCGAAGAAACGATGTCTTTATATAAAGAGGTAGGTTTCGAAATTGCGTATACGTATATTTATTCTCCAAGGGAAGGTACTCCAGCTGCTAAAATGGTAGATAATGTTCCAATGGAAGTGAAAAAAGAGCGATTACAGCGACTAAATAAACTTGTAAATGACATGTCTGCGGAAGCAATGAAAAAGCATGATGGACAAATAGTGGAAGTGTTAGTAGAAGGAGAAAGTAAGAATAATCCGGATGTTCTAGCAGGATACACAAGAAAAAGTAAGCTAGTAAACTTTAAAGGACCAAAAGAAATTGTTGGTCAACTCGTTCAAGTGAAAATTACGGATGCAAAAACATGGTCACTTACTGGAGAACTAGTGGAAGTACCAAATGAGCAAAAGGTGGGAATATAATGACTACAAAGTATACAAAAGATGATATTATTGAAAAAGCAAGAGAAATTGCTACAATGATTGCAAACACAGAAGAAGTGGACTTCTTTAAGCGTGCAGAAGCGCAAATCAATGAAAATCAAACCGTTCGTGAAAAAATTGCTAGTCTAAAAAGCTTACAAAAACAAGCAGTAAACTTTCAACATTTAGGGAAAGAAAAAGCATTAAAATTGATTGAAGGAAAGATTGAAGCAATTGAAGCAGAAATTGACGAACTACCAATTGTTCAAGAGTTTAAACAATCTCAAGGAGATGTAAACGGTCTTCTACAAATGGTTGCAAACTCGATCTCCAACACTGTTACCAATCAAATTATTGAAGCAACAGATGGAGATTTGCTTAGAGGTGAAACAGGTTCACAAGTAAGAAACTCTACACCAGGTAGTTGTTCATAAATAAATGAAGAAAACGTACACTAATCTATGTGATGAGTGTACGTTTTTTTTGTTGCATAAGAACTATTAAAATTCTAGGGAAACCAGGGGTAATACATGCCATTAATAGCGTACGTTTTTATTTGCGAGTAGTTTTTTAAAAAGATAAGAAAGTATATGGATTATCAACCTGCGAAACCAGTGTTCATAGTACTTTAAAGAATTAAAGAATACCGCGGATTTCCGTTTCAGGTGGACGCGTTCCGCGGGGGCGCCGCATTCACGTTTGCGATGGTGACACCTGTCTCCGAGGAACGAAGGCTAAGAGCGCCACATCGTGTGGCAACGCCTTCGTGACCAACATCCTGTTGGCCTCCGTCTGGAGTTGCCACCTTTCACTACAATCCATTAAGTGAGTAGTTCCTAATAAGAAAGTATATGAAATTTATATACTAGAAATCCAGTATTCACAAAGACCTGAAGTGATTTTAATGGTGTCTTCCTTAAGCAGGATTTCCTATATGTTTTTACTTTTATCGTACACAGTATACATGAATCAGCGGGTAGATGATTAGAATTGGTGGGCCTGAAAAAAATAGGTAGTATTCATTGATAAAGAAGCGCTGAGCGGACGAAATTGCATCTTCGTCCGCTTTTAAAAAAATAGGAAAGTATCTAATCTCTCATTAACCAAACCTTACGCACCTTGTCTCTACAAATTTCAAGAAGGCGACGGACAAACATCCGCCACAAGATTATCGAAAAAAAGTGGATGGAGAAGTGACGCAGTCACTTCTCCATCCACAAAAATTCCTGCGGTAATAGTGTAGCCAAAATTCTTTTTGCGACGAGTAATCGCAGGAGCAAATGTTTCGTCCAAAGCACTCTAGAAATAGAGAAGACAAGGTGCACTTAAAGGGCGCTTGCGCTTTTCTTGTTTTCTATAATTATTTCATCTATCTGAAATAATTATAGAAACATATCCATACTATACGTTTAAATAAATTCAAACGTATAGTAATTATCGTTTCTGAACTTTAAGCCCTAGTTGTTTAAGTAGTATAAACAATTCGTTATAATGAGGATAAACTATTATGCAAGGCCGTGAAAGAACTTTTATATCCCCCGGAGGTTCTTCATCTTGCTTCAAGGTAAAGGAGTTTTTTAATGAATTGTCCAATTTGATCCCCTAAAATACATTCAATATACATCTTGAATTAATGGGGGATTATAATGAAATTAAATAAAAATTTTCGTTTTTTAATGCTTGGCCAATCTTTAGCTAATCTAGGTGATGTATTTTATATCGTTAGCATCATTAGTGTTTTATACAAGTTAACGGGCTCTGCAACTGTTGCTGCATTTGTTCCATTTACAATTACTTCCGCGATGTTCATTTCTAGTATTATTACACCATTAGTAATTGGCAAGTGGCGTTTAAAATCGGTGTTATTAGCATCGCAAATTGGAAAAACCGTTTTACTGGTGGGATTAGGTGCTTTTCTTTTACTGTTTTTACAAGATAAGAATTATTATTTTATCTTTTTCATCATTGCTGGAATAGCATTTCTAGATGGCTGTGCGAATCCGATTTTGCATACTCTTATTCCGTATTATGTAGAAGATGTACAGTTAATCAAAGCAAATAGTATTGCTGAGTCGCTTATACAAATGATTCAAATAGGTGGTTGGCTTTTCGGTGGTCTTTTATTGCTCGTTATAAGCTCTATTCAATTAATAGGCATTGTAAGTTTACTATTTATGCTGTCCTGTGTATTTTTGACCTTCATTCAACACGTGGATTATGTCGACAAAGAAAAACAAAAACTTTGGGAACAGCTCACCGGAGGGTGGAAAAGTATTGGAGCAACTCCAGTTCTGAAAAAAATAGTCCAAATGGACATTATAGAAACTATTGCTGGAACGGTGTGGATTGCTGCAATTGTTTATGTATTTGTCGAGCAAGCACTACATGTAGGAGAACAATGGTGGGGCTTAATAAATGGTTCATTCTTTATTGGGTTATTAATAGGTAGTCTATATTGTATTAAATTCCCTCATCTTGTTGATCAATATAAGTACCTCTTTATTTTCGTGGGAGTCATAATCTCTAGTATCTTAACTATACTATTTGGTACAACAAGCCATCCTGTTATAGCGTTAATTTTGTCGTTTGGTATTGGTTTGTTTGGTCAGCTTAAAAATATTCCACAAGGAACGATTATTCAAAGAAGTATTCCTGTTGAAAAATTAGTAACTGTTTATACATCTATGGGAACAGTTGTAACTGGAATTTTTGGAGTTTCTTCATTAGTAATTGGACTGCTTGCAGATTTTTTAGGCGTGCGTGCTGTATTTATATTTTCAGGATTATTATTGGCAATAGTAAGTATTATTGCATATCGAAACAAAAAATTATTCGTATAATTTCTTTAGAAGAGTGTCAACAAGTAGGCACTCTTTCTTTCGTGTCATAAATTCCTCACAACTTGATAGAACTTGGGACTTGTTTGTTCTAAACCATTTCTTCTATGATGGAAGAAGTTGCAGGAGGGATGACAGTTATGTTAAAAGAAGCAGAGGATTTTATACGAACTTTTTATGATGAAACGGGCCAATCGGAGCAGGAAATGCAGTCTCGTTTACTGGAGATAGAGATCCAGATTGTAAAATATGGAAGTTACGAACAAACGATTGAAGAAATTACATACGGTGCTAAAATGGCATGGCGTAATAGTAATAAATGTATAGGTCGATTATTTTGGCAAAGTTTGAACGTTATTGATAAACGAGACTTACATACGGAGGAAGAAATATTCAAAGCATTACTAGAGCACATTCAGTTTGCGACAAATGAAGGAAGAATTCGACCGACAATTAGCCTATTCTCACCTCATGATATTCGTATCTGGAACCATCAATTAATTCGCTATGCAGGTTATGAAACGGAAAAAGGAATAATTGGTGATCCAGATTCGATAGAGTTTACGAAAAAATGCCAGGAACTTGGGTGGAAAGGTAACAACGAACGGTTTGATGTATTGCCACTTGTCATTCAAACAAAGAATAATCAGCCTAAATTATTTGAGATTCCAAAAGAATATATTCTAGAAGTGCCAATTCGTCACCCGGAACACAAGTGGTTGGAGGAACTGCAAGTTAAGTGGTATGCAGTTCCAATAATTTCAAGTATGAAACTAGAAGTTGGAGGTATTACATATCCATCAGCCCCATTCAACGGTTGGTATATGGGAACGGAAATTGGTGCCCGTAACTTGGCAGATGATAACCGCTATAATATGCTACCCACAATTGCAGAGAAAATGGGACTAAACACGAAATCCAATGCTTCCCTTTGGAAGGATCGTGCATTAGTAGAACTAAATGCGGCGGTATTATTTTCCTATAAGGAAGACGGAGTAAGCATCGTAGATCATCATACTGCCGCTCAACAATTTAAAAGGTTTGAAGTAAATGAAAGTGACGCAGGACGTGATGTGACAGGAAACTGGACTTGGCTAATTCCACCTTTATCACCTGGAACAACACATATTTTTCACAAGCCCTATAATAATGAAAAGAAAACTCCAAATTATTTTTACCAGTCATCTCCATATTAAAAAGAGGAATCAGCATATAAGTTTGCTGATTCCTCTTTTTTTAATAAAGTATATAAATTTTCATGCCAGGAACAGGTTAATCTCGGCTGCAATCAACCGTGCAATTAGGAAAGAAAATATGCTTCTAAGAAATAATGAACTAGTACTTTCCATTGTTTATCAATAGGGCAAGTGGAACCTAAAAAATAGATAGCATCCATTGATAAAGAAGGCTTAAGCGGACGAAATTGCATCTTCGTCCGCTTTTAAAAGAATAGGAAAGCATTTTATCTCTCATTAACCAAACCTATTGCACCAAGTCTGTACATATTCCAAGAGAGAGATGGACAAACACCCGCCACAAGATTACCGAAAAAAATGGATCGTGAAATGACGTAGTCACTTCACGATCCAAAAACTCTAACGGAAATAGTCTAGTTGATGTTTCGTCCAAAGCACTCAGGAATTGGTGAAGACCAGATGCACTTAAAGGATGCTTGTACTTTTCTCATTTTCATTAGAAACAAAACGATCTCTTCCTGCTTGCATACCTGAAGCGAATAAAACTAAAATGATGACAATAAATAATATTTTCGGAATAAACCAACTTGCCGTTTCATCATGTATAAATCCGAAAAATACAGGACCGATTGCTGCCAAAAGGTATCCAATAGATTGTGCTGTCCCAGAAAGCTCGGCTGCTTCGATTGGTGTTCGAGAGCGAAGTGAAAAAAACATCATGACTAGTCCAAATGATGCTCCTCCTGCTAAACCGAGAAAAATCATCCAGACAATAGTTAGGGAAGCTGGTCCAGATAATAATCCGATGAAACCAATTAAATACAAAGCCGTATAAAGTACTACAAGTATTCTTTGATCTTTTAAACGACCTGCAATGATAGGGATCAGAAATGTCATTGGTAACTGCGCAAATTGCATAATGGATAACATCCACCCAGATTGTTCTGCTTTCATACCTTCGGATTGCAAAATTTCAGGAAGCCATGCAGCAGTAGTATAAAAAATTAATGATTGTAATCCCATACATAAGGTAATCGTCCATGTTAAGGGAGAATATAATATCGACTTAGATTTCTTGGTTGAAGATACTTTTTGTATCTCCATGTTTTCTTTTCTTTTTGTAATTTGTGGAATCCAAACGATCACTGCTATTATAGCTAAAATTACCCAACATCCAAGTGCGCCTTGCCAACCATAAGTAGTGCCTTCCGCAATAGGATAACTAACTCCTGCACCAATTCCAGCAGTTAAATTCATGAAAACAGTAAAAATTCCTGTCAATAAACCAACTTGTAAAGGAAATTTTAGTTTAATTAAGCTTGGCATTAATACATTACCAAATGAAATTGCGATTCCAATTAATGCAGTTCCAATAAGCAATAAAGTTGTAGTTCCTAATGAACGAATAATAATTCCACCAATTAACAATAGAATGGAAAGAAACAAAGTCATTTCCGTTCCTAATCGACGGGCAATTTTAGGTGCAAAGGGAGAAATGACTGCAAATGCAAGAAGTGGAATAGTGGTGATAAAGCCTGCTAAAACATTTGATATTGCTAGTCCATCTTTTATATAAGAAATGATTGGTCCTACCGATGTAAGAGGTGATCTAAGAGTGGAAGATATGAAAATAATTCCTAGTATTAATAAGATCGTATTTTTTTTTCTTGTTTCTGTTTTTGTTGACAAAAAATTCTCTCCTTAAGCTAACATTTATATTTAGTACTATGAAAGACTAACACTTTTTGATAGTAAAGTTCAATAGAAAGATTCTGGAGGTAGACTAATTGAAAAAACGTGGAGATTGTTTCGTACCAGCTATCTCTATATTAATAATAAAAAATATGAACCATATCCTTAAAGATGCTCCATCCGAGATGAAAGGCAATATGGACACATATTCAAATCCCAACTTGCAGTAGCAAAAGGGCTTGTAGACGGAATGGTAGAATTCATAAAATAATTTGACTTGGGGAGGTAGCTTCATGAACGAGGAAAAGGTGTTGTCATTAATAGATGTATCTAAAAGTTACGGAAATAAAAGAGTGTTACAAGGTGTAAATTTAGAAGTATTTAAGGGACAAATTATTGGATATATTGGTCCGAATGGTGCGGGTAAAAGTACTACCGTTAAACTAATGCTTGGTTTATTGAATGATTATAGCGGGAAAGTTGAAATTTTCGGGAGTGATATTTCAAATGGCGATATTAGTTACAAGAAAAGTATTGGGTACGTACCCGAAACCGCCGAATTATATGAGAATTTAACCGCATGTGAATATTTAACATTTACTGGAGAACTTTATGGTTTAAAAAGTGATGTTGCCGAGAAAAAAGCGTTGGATTTGATGAAAGAATTTAATTTAGAAGCATCTTTTCATCAGCGTCTATCTTCTTTTTCAAAAGGGATGAAACAAAAAGTACTAATAATTTCAAGCTTGTTACACGACCCAGATTTATTATTTTATGATGAACCTTTAAGTGGTCTAGATGCAAATAGTGTGATGGTTATTAAAGAGTTACTAGCAAAACTTGCATTACAAGGAAAGACTATTTTTTATTCCTCTCATATTATGGATGTTGTTGAGAAGATTAGTAACCGAATTGTTTTACTAGTAGAAGGTAGAGTAGTTGCGGATGGCACTTTCGAAGATTTAAAAACGCAGAACAAAGAGGGATCACTTGAAAATATATTCAATCAGTTAACAGGGTTTACACAACATGCAGAAATTGCTGGAAAAATTGTAGATATAGTTAGTGAGGATTCAGCTCATGATTGACTTTAATTCTCTTCGTATACTGGACCGTTTTAAAGGTTTATTTTGGAAGTCGGGCATTGATTATGAAATTATGAGAAAGATTATACAGTTGAAATTAACAATGGATAGTAGAAGAATGCCAACCATTTTTAATGGGTCGAAAGTGAAAAAAGAAGGTAATCAGTTTTTGAAATCTTTGTGGATGTATGCGTTATATGGTCTTATCTTATTGACTCCTTTTCTCTTTTTAGGAAAACAATATATTTTTCTAATAAGCATTATGTTTAGTTTATTAATTTTTATATTAATGACATCGATGATATCCGATTTCTCTGCGGTGTTACTAGATATTCGAGATAAAAATATTCTGCATACAAAACCTATTAACACCAAAACATTAAATGCGGCTAAAGTAGTTCATATTTTGATTTATATTTTTTTATTAACAGGATCTTTTGTAGGGATTCCATTAATAATCAGTATATTTACTGGTGGAATTGGATTTTTCTTTATATTCTTGATAGAAATTGTGCTGACCAGTTGCTTAGCTGTCGTATTAACTGCTTTTGTTTATTTATTTATATTACGCTTTTTTAGTGGAGAGAAATTGAAGGATATTATTAATTATGTACAAATTCTCTTAACAATCGGCATAATGGTTAGCTATCAACTAGTTGCACGGTCATTTGAAATTATTAATCTTAAAATTTCGTATACATTTGAGTGGTGGCATTTATTATTGCCTCCTATTTGGTACGGAGCACCATTTGAGCTTTTCTTAAACAAGGACTATTCAGCACACATCATTTTTTTATCGATCCTTGCATTCCTAGCCACTATAATAGCTATCCTACTTTATATTCGACTAATGCCATCTTTTGAACGAAATTTAGCAAAATTACTAAGTGATTCTATTACTAGGAAAAAGAAATCTAGAAAAATAGATAAGTTATGGGCAAAAATTTTATGTAGAACTGTGGAAGAACAAAATTTCTACCGTTTTTCTTCGCTTATGATGAAGCAAGAACGCGAAATAAAATTAAAAATTTACCCTCAACTTGGATTTGCATTCATATTTCCTTTCATCTTTTTGTTTAATGAGGTACGATTTCGGTCATTTGATGAAATAGTTAATGGAAATATTTATATGGTCATTTATTTTAGCTTAATAATGATTCCAACCGTTGTTCATATGCTCCAATTTTCTGGTACTTACAAAGGTCATTGGATATTTTTGGCTGCTCCAGTTCAAAACAAAGCATCCATTTATAGAGCTACGTTAAAAGCATGTATGGTTAATTTCTTTCTTCCAATTTTTGTCCTCTTAAGTATTCTTTTTGTTTGGCTATTTTCTATTCGGATTTTACCGGATTTGTTTGTTGTATTGCTTGTAGCAATTGTCATAAGCCTTATTTCTTATAAGATGTTAAACGGAGAAGTATACCCATTTTCGAATTCCCATGAACATACACAAGATGCAAGTACATTCAAGGTACTAGCTAGTATGGTTGTGATAGGTATGTTTGTGTTAGTCCATATAATAGCTTCTAAAATACCTTATGGATTATATGGGTATATGACGATCTTACTAATTGGAATAATAGTCGGTTGGAAAGCAGTATTTCCAACACAATTGAAAAAAAGGGGGTATTAGGTGAAAATCCAAGGTGAAAAAGAGATAATAAAAATAATCAAAGAAGATGAATGGATGATGGAAATATTAAAAGCAGCAAAAGCATTAAAACTTCCTGATTGGTGGATTTGTGCAGGATTTGTTCGTTCGAAAATTTGGGATACGATTCATGGTTTCGAAAATAGAACTCCATTATCCGATATTGATGTAATCTATTTTGATTGTACAAAAGTAGAGGAATCCATTGAAAAATCTTTAGAAAAACAGTTAATCGAATGGATGCCGAATATACCTTGGTCAGTGAAAAATCAAGCAAGGATGCATGTCATAAATAATTTACCTTCCTATACATCATCAGTTGATGGGATTGCAAACTTTCCGGAAACTGTAACAGCATTAGGGGTGAAATTAGACGAAGAAGATAATGTACTATTAACTGCACCACATGGAATTAATGATGTTATTCAAATGGTAATAAAACCCACACCACGCTTTGAGAAAACTAAAGAGTTGGTGACAGTATACGAGGATCGAATAAGGAAAAAGAATTGGTCTTCTATTTGGCCAATGATTTCAATTAATAATAGGAGGAGTGATTGATTGAAAAGGAAATCGCTTGTTATTTCTATAGCTTTGCTCATAATCTGTTTAGGGGCTTGTAAAAAGGAAATTCAATCAACGAATACACTATCTGAAGCAAAATTAACTGATAAAGAAAAATTTCTATTATCTTCTACAAGTGATAAATCATTTGTCTTTGATTACAAAGTAGATAAAAAATATAAACAAATCTCTTTGTGGGTAGACAAATATGAGTTTGGAAAACTAGTAGAAGAAAAACGAAATAATATGTTGACGAAAATTGAAGGTAATGGAACGATTATTTTTTCCAATTCTACAACTATTGCTGATCAAGAAGAGTCAATTTTCAATATTAGCGTTCAAAGTAATGGCGGCTTTAGTGGTAACAGTACAAAACAAAAGATACCAATTGGAATGTCAAGTACTTGGGGTAGCAATCCATCGGAGTATATTCCGATAGCCGATAATATGGTTCTTGCGAGTATTTGTTACTCCAATGGCCAAGGGATGAGGTCGCTTTCAAAGGATTTTTATTCGGATTTAGACAATCGCTTAAATGAGATAAAAGACTACGATGTAGTATGGATATTAAAAGCCGATTTTCTCGAAAAGTAATAGATATGAGACTATTTAAAAAGATCAACTATCCAGTATTCATGGAGTTTTGTAGCT
This sequence comes from Psychrobacillus sp. L3, assembly GCF_042945595.1. Classification (GTDB taxonomy): domain Bacteria; phylum Bacillota; class Bacilli; order Bacillales_A; family Planococcaceae; genus Psychrobacillus. Next base: position 1,463,394 of record NZ_CP168493.1, read on the forward strand.
CTTTCTAATCGCGCCACTCTTATGTAGAGCATCTCCTAAATTAAGTAACATAATGATTGAAATAAACGACTACTTCCATTCTCTTTACTCTTAAAGTAACAAGTTTAAAATGCATTATACAGCTATTAAAAAAGGTGGTACTAGAGAAAAATAGATAGCATCTATAGATAAAGAAGCGCTGAGCGGACGAAATTGTATCTTCGTCCGCTTTTAAAAGTATAGGAAAGGATTTATTCTCTCATTATCCGAACCTCACGCACCTTGTCTCTACGTATTCCAAGAGGGCGCCGGACAAACATCTGCCACGAGCCATAACTCTAACGATAATAGTGTAGCAAATGTTTCGTCCAACGCACTCGGGAAAAGCTGAAGACCAGATGCACTTAAAGGGCACTTTCGTTTTTCTAAAAAGTATAAGAAAGTATATGAATTTGATATACTAGAAACCGAGTATTCACAACGACTTGAAGTGCTTTTTTAATAGTGGCTACCTTACGCAGGATTTCCTATATGTTTTTACTTTTACCGTCCACTGTATACATGAATAAGTGGGTAGATGATTAGAGTTGGTGGAACCTGAAAAAATAGATAGCATCTATAGATAAACAAGCGCTGAGCGGACAAACATCTGCCACAAGATGACCGAAAAAAGTGTAGCTGGAAGTGACGCGGTCACTTCCAGCTACACAATTTCAACGGTAATAGTGAAGTGGATGTTTCGTCCAAAGCACTCTAAAATAGAGAAGACAAGATGTACTTAAAAGACACTACCACTTTTCTCATTTTATATCTGTAATAACTGTTACGTGCGGATGTCTCTTTAAAACTGTAATGGGCAACTGTTCCGTAATTTCATCTCCAAGTAAAGCTTCTATTGCTTGTCGCTTCTTTTCTCCAAATGCCAGTAAAATAATTTGTTTCGCATTCATGATTGAAGCAATTCCCATTGTAAATGCTCTAGTAGGTATTTCTTCATGATCATCAAAGTATTGACTATTCACTCCTAGTGTAGAATCTGTTAGATTAGCTACATGAGTTGTGGAGTCAAAAGAAGTACCAGGCTCGTTAAATGCAATATGACCATTTTCCCCTACACCTAAAAACTGAATATCTAATGGACATTCAGTTAATTTATTTTCATATCTGATACATTCCGATTCTAAATTTTCTGCAAGTCCGTTTTGAATATACGTTTCTTTGAAAGGTTTTTTTGAAAATAAATGTTCTTGCATGAAAAAAGCATAGCTGTTTTTATTAGTTGGAGCTAAACCAACATATTCATCCAAGTTAAAAGCGGTAACTTGTGAAAAATCTAAAGAGGAATGGATGATACTTTTATAAATTGGAATCATGGTGCTCCCTGTTGCTAAACCTAATGAATGAAGTGTCTTTTCATTTATATCCTTAGTGAGTCTGTTTACCACGAAAGAAGCTGCTTGTTGTTGATCTTCCACTTGAATCATTTCAAAAAATGGCATGTTAATACCTCGCTATTCTATTAATGTATTAAGTGTATTTGTAAACTTCCGAAAGGTCAATCATCTATCTTCACAAATAATATGAACCCATTGGGCTGATAGCGCATATGATGTTATGACTTGATTACAAGGAGGAAAAAAATGAAACATTTAAGACAGATAGTGACGAAAGCTGTTATTGCTAAAGGGAAAAAGAGAACGGAATCAAGTGAAGTTCTTTGCCCACCAAATACGCCATCTAGCATTTTAGGTTGTTGGGTTATTAACCATACGTTTCAGTCAAAAAAGCACGGGAAATACGTAGAAGTAACAGGGAAATTTGATATAAACGTTTGGTATGCACATCACGACCATTCCAAAACATCTGTTTTTACTGAAACGATTAATTACAAAGACAAAATGAAATTACATTACCGTGACAAAGATTCCACAGGCGAAGAAGTACATGTGCGTGTTATTCAACAACCAAATTGTACAGAAGCGATTATTACATCAAATGGAACTAAATTCCAAGTAACAGTAGAACGTGAACTTTTGGCAGAAGTTGTTGGGGAAACAACTATTTGTATTCAAGTTCAAGACCAGGATTTTGAAGAAGAATGGGCATTTAAAGATGAAAGCTCTTCTAGTTCCTCAAGCTCATCTAGTTCTTCAAATGATAACTCTTCATCCTCACTTTAAAAGCCGGCTAGTATTTCCGGCTTTTTTTCTTTATCTTTTGTTATAATAAATAGAGAAGTATAGAAGAGAGAAGGACAGAAAATGACAACACATACTCCAATGATGCAACAATACCTGAAAATCAAAGAAGAATATATAGATGCGTTTTTATTTTTCCGATTGGGAGATTTTTATGAGTTATTTAATGAGGATGCTATTAAAGCATCTGCCATTTTAGAAATAACGTTAACGAGTAGGAAGGATAATATTCCTATGTGCGGTGTGCCACATCATGCAGCCCAGAATTATATTGAAACGCTCATTAGCAAAGGACATAAAGTAGCTGTTTGTGAGCAAGTAGAGGACCCAAAACTTGCAAAAGGTGTTGTAAAAAGAGAAGTAGTACGCTTGATAACCCCTGGAACCATAATAGAAGGAAAAACAATGCATAACAAAACAAATTATTTTATAGCTTCTGCTGATTTACTATCCACTAATGAAGTAGCATTTTCCTATTTAGATGTTTCTACAGGAGACGGTTTTACAACTATTTTACATGGTGATGAAAAAGAAATTGTGCAAGAATTGTTGTCTCTACAAGCAAAAGAATTGATTGTAAGTGAACAGCTATATGTATTGATTAATGACCTATCGGCTTTACATGAATTTACTTTATCAATTGAGCAAGAAGAGCTAAATAATGAGGAAACAGAAAAATATGTTGAAAATCATCCGGTAGAAACACACCGAACAGTAAGGCGATTATTACAATACATTCAAAAAACACAAAAGCGTTCTCTCCTACATATTCAGCCGTTCACCTTTCAAAGAAGAGATTCCTTTTTGATTATTGATTATCATTCGAAAAGGAATTTAGAGCTTATTTCTTCCATTCGTAATGGAGATCAAAAAGGAACACTATTATGGTTATTAGATGAAACAGTAACTGCAATGGGAGGAAGAAAACTGAAACAATGGATTCATCAACCACTTGCAGATAAACCAGCGATTGAATTGCGGTTAGAAACAGTAACGAGCTTTTTAGAAGATTTTATGCTTAGGGAAGAAATGAAAGAAGCATTTAAAGAAGTATATGATTTAGAGCGATTAGTTGGAAGAATTGGGTTTGGAAGTGCTGGAGGTAGAGATCTTGCACAACTAAGACAATCTCTATCTATGATTCCTATGATAAAACAGCTTTTATTAGACTCCAATAATCATGCGCTCATAACGTTAGGACAAGCAATAGAGGAATGTCAAGATATTTGGAGAAAGTTAGATATAGCGATAAGTGAGAATCCGCCTATTTCTGTAAAAGACGGTGGAGTGATAAACAATGGATATAATCCTCGTCTAGATCAACTACGTGATGCTTCTGTAAACGGCAAAAAGTGGATCGCCGAACTGGAACAAAAAGAACGAGAACTAACTGGTTCTAAAAATTTGAAAATAGGGTATAACCGGGTATTCGGTTATTATATTGAGTTGACGAAATCGAATATTCATTTTGCAGATGAAACTAGATATGTTCGAAAACAGACGCTTGCCAATGCGGAACGTTATATTACGGACGAGTTAAAAGAAAAAGAGTCACTCATCCTTTCAGCGGAAGATGAAAGCTTATTACTAGAATATGAATTATTTACTCAAATAAGAGAAGAAATAAAAGCTTATATTCCACTTGTACAGAAATTAGCAAAACAAATAAGTGAGTTAGACGTTTATATTTCTTTTGCCCATGTATCTGAAAAGCATCGATTAACAAAACCGAATTTTCATGAAACAAATGCGATGGAAATTAGAGAAGGAAGACATCCAGTTGTTGAAAAAATGATGAATAATCAATTATACGTGCCAAATGATTGTGTGTTGACTGAAGATAAAAAGATGCTTTTAATAACTGGTCCAAATATGTCAGGTAAAAGTACATTTATGCGACAAGTCGCTATTACAATAATTATGGCTCAAATTGGTTGTTATGTTCCTGCTGAATCGGCATCATTACCAATTGTCGATAAAATATTTACACGAATTGGAGCAGCGGATGATCTAGCTGGCGGGCAGAGTACATTTATGATTGAAATGATGGAATCCCAACATGCCATTACGAATGCTACAAGTAAGAGTTTGCTGCTTTTTGATGAAATTGGCCGTGGAACATCTACTTATGACGGGATGAGTTTAGCGCAATCGATGATGGAATATATTCATGACCATATTGGAGCAAATACTTTATTTTCAACTCACTACCATGAGTTAACTGACCTGGACCAAACATTGTCTAAATTACGAAATGTACATGTTTCTGCTACAGAAAAAGATGGGAAAGTAGTATTTCTTCATAAGTTAAAAGAAGGTCCTGCGGATAAAAGTTATGGGATTCATGTTGCTGAACTTGCACAACTACCTAAAGAGATAATTTCTAGAGCAAGAGACATTTTAGCAACATTTGAAGAGAAAGAAAAAAATGACAAATCAAATGCTGTAGTTCAAGATACACAACTTTCCTTTTTTGACGAGCAATTAACGACACCTACTGAATCTATAATAATGGGAGATAAATCATCCGAAAAAATACTAAAAAAGCTGAAAAAGATTAATATTTCCGGTACTACGCCATTAGGAGCATTACAGTTATTATATGAACTTCAAAACGAATTAGAATAACCAAAAAGTAGGGGAATAGAATGGGACAAATCATCGTCATGGAAGAACTGCTTTCCAATAAAATTGCAGCGGGAGAGGTAGTAGAACGTCCAGCATCCGTAGTGAAAGAGTTAGTGGAAAATGCCATTGATGCAGAAAGTACATCCATTGAAATAATACTAGAAGAGGCTGGATTAGCAAAAATACAAGTAACGGATAATGGGAAAGGAATGGATGAGGAAGATGCCGTCCAATCCTTTTCAAGACATGCTACTTCAAAAATTACAACAGAACATGATCTTTTTCGAATTCGGTCTTTAGGATTCCGAGGAGAAGCACTAGCAAGTATTGCTTCCGTTTCGAAAATTAGTTTGTGGACGTCTGATGGAGAAAACGTGGGGACAAAAGTAGAACTGGAAGGTGGACGAGTCCTTTCTTGCACACCAGCTTCTATTAGAAGAGGTACGGATATTGTGGTGAAGCAATTATTTTTTAATACCCCTGCCCGATTAAAATATTTAAAAACAATTCAAACAGAGTTGGGACATTCCATTGACTTAATTAACCGATTGGCCTTAAGTTTTCCTTCCATCGCATTTAAACTGTCGAATAATAACCAAACAATTATACAAACAAGTGGACGAGGAGATTTAAGGCAGGTTCTTGCTTCTATATATGGAGTATCTAATGTAAAGAAAATGATTGGTTTCGGAAGTGATTCCGCCGATTTTCATATTACGGGTTATGCTTCTTTGCCGGAAATTACGCGGGCATCAAAAAACTACCTGACGATTCTAGTAAACGGTCGATGGGTGAAGCATTATGGACTAAACAATGCAATTGTCGATGCTTATCATACATTGTTACCAATAGGAAGATATCCGATTGTAGTATTAAATATCGAAACAGATCCAATGCTCACGGATGTAAATGTGCATCCCGCAAAGCATCAAATAAGACTAAGTAAGGAAAAGGAATTAATGGAGCTTGTAAGACGCACAATTCGTTCCGTTATTCATAAAGTACAACAGCCACCGAAAGTGACAGAAAAGCCAGAAGTAAAAAAACAACCAAGTGTCCAGTTTGACTTTTTTAAACAAACGTATCAAGCGCCACAACAAAAAACAATTTCAAAAAAGGATGAAACAGAGCAAGATTTGATTGTTTATGAGGAGATAGTGCCTCTTCAAGAAGAAATTGTGGTAGAACCGTATATAGAAGAGTATATAGAAGAGTATATAGAAGAGAAAAAACCTTTTCCAGACTTACATGTAGTAGGACAAATACATGGAACATATATTGTTGCGCAGAGTGACGATGGCTTTTATTTAATTGATCAGCATGCAGCACAAGAGCGTATAAAATATGAATTCTACAAAGAAAAAGTGGGAGATGTAAGTGCTAGTGAACGACAAGCGTTATTACTTCCACTTACTTTTCACTATTCGTTAGATGAATCATACCGTATAAAAGAATCGTTAGAAGAATTAGAGAATATTGGTGTTTATTTGGAGGAGTTTGGCTCATCTAGCTTTGTCGTTAGAGAGCACCCCTCTTGGTTTCCTAAAGGAAATGAAACGAAAATTATTGAAGCATTAATCGAACAAGTATTAACGAATCGAAAAACAGATATCAAAAAGCTTAGAGAAGAAGCGGCGATAATGATGAGCTGCAAATTATCCATCAAAGCGAATCATTATTTAACAACAAAAGACATGGAGCAGTTATTAGAAAGCTTAAAAAATGCGCAACATCCATTAACATGTCCACATGGTCGTCCAGTAATTGTTCATTTTACTACGTATGAAGTGGAAAAGATGTTCAAACGAGTAATGTAGGAGGGGTTAATATGGGGAGATATATTTTATCAATTGATCAAGGAACTACAAGCTCACGAGCAATATTATTTGATAAACAAGGAAATATTGTGCATTCTGCTCAAAAAGAATTTACACAATATTTTCCGAAACCTGGCTGGGTGGAACACGATGCGAATGAAATATGGGGCTCTGTCTTGTCTGTTATTGCTGCAGTTTTAACGGAAAGTGGAAACCAACCAGAAGATGTGCACGCTATTGGTATTACCAATCAACGTGAAACAACCATTGTTTGGAACAAAAAAACTGGTAAACCCGTATATCATGCCATTGTCTGGCAATCAAGACAAACGCAAGAAATTATTGATCAATTAAAAGATGAACAACTTGACTCTTTTTTTAAAGATAAAACAGGCTTAATGCTTGACCCATATTTTTCAGCAACGAAAGTAAAATGGATTTTAGAACATGTAGATAGAGCAAGGGAACAAGCCCAAAATGGGGAACTTCTTTTTGGCACAATTGATACTTGGCTTATCTGGAAATTATCCAATGGAAAAGCTCATGTTACAGACTATTCGAATGCTTCCAGAACGATGCTTTATAACATATATGATCAATGTTGGGATAAAGAAATCTGTGAAAAACTGGATATACCTATGATCATACTCCCTACTGTATCTTCGTCATCCGAAGTGTATGCGAAAACAGACCCATCTGTGTTCTTTGGGAAAGAAATCAATATTGCGGGAGCAGTTGGAGATCAACAAGCTGCACTTTTTGGCCAATGTTGTTTTGAAAAAGGGATGGCTAAAAACACATATGGAACAGGTTGTTTTATGCTGCTTAATACGGGAGAAGTACCTGTTTCCTCTCCATCAGGATTACTAACAACCATTGCTTGGGGGCTGAATGGAAAAGTGACATATGCGTTAGAAGGTAGCGTTTTTGTAGCAGGGTCTGCTATCCAATGGTTGCGGGATGGTCTTCGAATGTTGCAAAATGCATCTGAGTCTGAAAACTATGCGAAAAGAGTAGACTCTACAGATGGTGTATATATTGTTCCAGCATTTGTTGGACTGGGGACCCCTTATTGGGATTCTGAAGCAAGAGGAGCTATTTTCGGCTTATCTCGCGGAACTACGAAAGAGCATTTTATCCGAGCTACACTTGAATCGCTTGCTTACCAAACGAAGGACGTACTAATGACAATGGAGGAAGACTCTGGGGTACATGTAGAACTGCTTCATGTTGACGGTGGGGCAGTAAGTAATGAATTTCTCATGCAGTTTCAGAGTGATTTGTTAAACTTGCCAATAGAACTTGCAAAGTTAAATGAAACAACGGCACTTGGAGCAGCCTTTCTAGCAGGATTAGCAACAAATTTTTGGCAAGATGAACAAGAACTTATAGCAATGCGTCAAAGTCAAAAACAATACGAACCAAAAATGGATGAAGTAAAACGCAATGCTTTATATAAAGGCTGGAAAAAAGCTGTGGAAGCAACAAGAGTATTCAAACTATCAAGGAGTGAGTAAATGAAATCTTCTGTAGAACGTGAGCAAATATTTAACACATTAAATTTTTATGAATTCGATGTACTAGTAATTGGTGGAGGCATTACAGGCGCAGGTATTGCATTAGATGCCGTTACAAGAGGAATGTCTGTAGCCCTTGTAGAAATGCAAGACTTTGCAGCGGGCACTTCAAGTAGATCGACGAAGTTAGTGCACGGAGGGTTACGCTATTTAAAGCAGTTTGAAGTGAAATTGGTAGCAGAGGTTGGAAAAGAACGAGAAATTGTCTATGAAAATGCTGTACATGTGACCGAACCAGAATGGATGCTTCTTCCCTTTCATAAAAAAGGTACTTTTGGTCCGGTGACCACTTCCGTAGGCTTAAAAGTATATGACTTGCTTGCGGGAGTCAAAAAAGAAGAAAAGAGACATATGTTATCCGCTGAAGAAACCCTTCAAAAAGAGCCGTTATTAAAAAGCAATGGACTTCTTGGCAGCGGTTATTACGTAGAATATCGAACAGACGATGCAAGACTGACGATGGAAATTATAAAAAAAGCGATTGAAAAAGGTGCAGTATGTTTAAACTATGCAAAAGTAAGATCTTTTGTCTACAACGAAGATAATGATGTTGTTGGAGCAGAAGTAATTGACCAACTAAATACGAAGAAGATTACAATCCACGCTAAAAAAGTGGTCAATGCAGCCGGTCCATGGGTAGATTCCGTGCGAGCGCTTGATGCAATCGATAATAATAAAAAATTAAGACTAACAAAAGGCGTTCATATAGTAATCGATCAACAACATTTTCCTCTTCAACAAGCGCTTTATTTTAATGCACCCGATAAACGTATGATATTTGCCATCCCAAGGGAAGGGAAAACTTATGTAGGTACAACGGATACTTTTTTTGAAGGGGACATACAAAATCCTGTAGCAACAATAGAAGATGTTCAATATTTATTAAAAGCGATACAAGATATGTTCCCAAATGTTCAAGTCACAGAACAAAATGTGGAATCTACTTGGGCAGGTGTTCGTCCACTTATTTATGAAGAAGGAAAAGATCCTTCTGAAATCTCTCGAAAAGATGAAATATGGCAGTCGAATTCTGGTTTGTTCACAATAGCTGGAGGAAAGCTGACCGGGTATCGTAAGATGGCTGAGTCTATTGTGGATGCTATTTCAAAGCAATTAGGAGATTATAATTTTGGACCTTGTGTGACAAAGCATTTAGAACTTTCAGGTGGAGACATTGGTGGCTCTAAAAATTTCCAAGCTTTTATAACCAATAAAGAAAGACTTGCACAATCTTATGGTTTATCTTTAGAAGAAGGAAGAAGATTAGCTAAACTTTATGGATCAAATGTAGATAAAGTATTTCGATATGCACACCTATTAAAAACAACCTCTACTTCCAGTTTACCACTTGATGTATTAGCGCAAATTTACTATGCGATACATGATGAAATGGCATACACGCCAGTTGATTTTTTAGTGCGTAGAACTGGAATGCTTTATTTTAATGTGGAACAATACAAAGCGTATATGCATGATGTATTACAAGTAATGAAAGATCTATTGAATTACTCGGAACAAGAAACGGAGAAATTCGAAAACCAATTAGCTAAACTTCTTATGCAGGCAACCTTAGAAGGGAGTTGAATCGTGTATTGAAATCAATTTTAGAGGTAGAAATGTCAGATGGTCATCAAATTCATGTAGTAAAGTATACTCCTGAACAATCTCCAATAGGTCATTTACATATTCTACATGGCATGGCGGAGCATATTGAACGTTATGACGAATTTGCTCTTTTTCTTGTGGAAAAAGGATTTATAGTAAGTGGGCACGACCATAGAGGGCATGGCCGTACCGTTGAAAAAAATGGACAACAAGGCTATTTTGCTGAATCCAATGGATTTGAGCGTGTAACAGAAGATGTTCGAGAAGTGTTGCTCAAAGTTAGGGAAGATATGGTAGAGATGCCACTGGTTTTATTTGGACATAGTATGGGCTCGTTTGTTGCTCGGAGATATATGCAAAAATACAGTGATTCTCTCTCGAAAGTAGTTATTTGTGGCACATCATATAGTCCTGGAGTCCTTGGAGATGTGGGTTCAATTATTGGGAAAATTGCTGCTAAGTTTCAGACAAAAACAGCGGAAAGTAAATTACTTCATAATATAGCTTTTGGAGGATTTAATAAACAAATTAATGACCCTAAGTCAACATTCGATTGGTTAAACACAGATAAAGCGGAAGTTAAAAAATATATGGACGATCCGATGTGTGGGTTCATCCCGTCTAATCAGTTTTATGTTGATTTGTTTTATGGGTTAAAAATGATTCATAAAACAGAAGAGATTGACCACATCCAAAAATATTTACCTGTACTTCTCATAAGTGGAGCAGAGGATCCAGTAGGTAAGAATGGAGAAGGTATATTTAAAGTAGCGAAAGGTTTGACGAATGCAGGAATGAAAAATGTAACCGTACAATTAGTGGAACAAGCAAGGCATGAAATTTTGTTGGAAAAAAATAAATTGGATACTTTTGATGTAATTGCAAAATGGCTGATGAATAATGTGTGAAAGACCATTTATAATAGCAATTGTAGGTCCGACAGCTGTTGGAAAAACGGCACTCAGTATAGAATTAGCAAAAGCTTGTAACGGTGAAATTATTAACGGCGATTCTATGCAAGTGTATCGTGGATTATCCATTGGAACCGCTAAAATTGGTTTTGAAGAGATGGAAGGGGTTCCCCATCATTTATTAGATATTAAAGAACCGACAGATAGTTTTTCAGTAGCGGAATATCAAAAAATGGTACGACAGAAAATAGAAGAAATTACTTCGAGAGGTCATGTTCCAATTATTGTTGGAGGAACAGGTCTTTATATACAATCGGTATTATACGATTTTAGGTTTTCAGAAGAACCAAAAACAGATAGTAGTTTATCGAAAGAATTAGAACAATTATCATCAGAAGTGTTGTTTGAAAGATTAACTAAGTTAGATCCTATTGCTGCTGCTGAAATTCATCCGAATAATGTGCAAAGAGTTATGAGAGCGATTGAGCGCGTAGAGTTAAGTGGAAAAAGAAAAGATCAGATTGAACAAAATCAAGGACATGAAAAGGTTTATCCTCATTACATCATTGGTCTTTCTATCGATAGAACGCTTCTTTATGAAAGGATTAATAAAAGAGTGGATATTATGTTGGAAAAGGGATTACTTCATGAAGTTACCGAGCTTTATGGTCGAAATATTCGAAATGTCCAGTCGATTCAAGCGATTGGGTATAAAGAAATTTATGATTATTTGGAAGGGCATCTTACTTTTGAGGAAGCAATTGATAACTTAAAACAAAACTCTAGAAGATATGCCAAACGCCAACTTACTTATTTTCGAAATAAAATGGATATTCATTGGTATAATCCATTCACGGATACTGAAAGAATTATTCAAGAAATTAATGCAGTTTTGCAGGAGATTCACTAAAAAGAGCGAATAGTAGTATAGGTAGAGTCTTTAAGATGTAAAATGGATAATGGGGGTACTGGGATGAAACCAATAAATATTCAAGATAATTTTTTAAATCAATTAAGAAAAAATGATGTTTTTGTAACCGTATTTTTATTAAACGGCTTTCAGTTAAAAGGGTATATTAAATCGTATGATAATTTTACTGTGTTGCTTGAATCAGAAGGTAAACAACAGTTAATTTATAAACATGCCATTTCAACTTTCGCGCCATCTAAATCAGTCAATATTAATGTAGAATAGTATTTAACAATTGACATATAGAAATGTTCCTATTAGTATTTGTAGGAATATACATGGAAAGTGGCGATTGAATAATGAATTTTATTACGACTGAAGAACTTTTACAAAAGTTAGATGCTGGAGAACAATTCCGTATTATTGATGTACGTGAAAACGAAGAGGTAGCAAATGGAATGATTCCAGGAGCAGTGCATATCCCTTTAGGTCAAATTGAGACCAATTTCGATCAAATTGACAAGTCTGCTCCACAATATATTATTTGTAAAGCTGGAGGACGTAGTGCAATGGCTTGCGAAATTCTAGAAGAAAACGGTTTTATTGTAACGAATGTGGTTGGCGGAATGCTAGAATGGGAAGGCGAATTACAGTTTTAAGAATAAAAGAGAAAGGCTAATTTCACTTTGGAATTAGTCTTTTCTATTTGTAATGGAAAACAACTTTCAGGAGAGAATGACATGAATTTTATAACAACATTATCAAAAGAAGTAGTTGAGTTAGCAGAAAATGCGGAAGTGAAAATTGCGAGCTTTCATAAGGATATAGAAAAAATCGCATTTTTAAATCAACAAAAAGTAATCACGGCATTTAAATCGCATCATGTAAGTGACCATCATTTTCATCCTTCCACTGGCTACGGTTATGACGATGAAGGTCGTGATACGTTGGAAAAAGTATATGCGACAACTTTCGGTGCAGAAGCTGCTCTTGTCAGACCTCAAATCATATCAGGTACACATGCGATTTCGATTAGTTTGTTTGGATTGTTGCGTCCGAATGATGAATTGCTGTACATAACAGGAAAGCCGTATGATACACTTCAATCAATTGTGAACGGTGGCGGGGAAGATACTGGATCTTTAGCGGATTTTGGTATATCTTATCAGCATGTTGATTTGCTGGAATCAGGGTCAGTTGACTGGGAATCGGTAGAAAATGCAGTAAAAGAGAATACTAAAGTAATCGCCATACAACGTTCGAAAGGATATGCAGTAAGGCCATCTTTTACAGTGGATCAGATTAAAGAAATGGTGCAAAAAATTAGAGCAATAAAAGAAGATGCGATCATTTTTGTAGATAATTGCTACGGTGAATTTGTCGAGGAGCTAGAACCTACGAATGTTGGAGTCGACTTGATGGCTGGCTCACTTATAAAAAATCCTGGTGGCGGTCTTGCTAAAACAGGAGGATATATCGCTGGGAAAAGGGAATTTGTGACGAAATGTGCGTACCGAATGACATCTCCAGGTATTGGTGCAGAAGCAGGCGCATCACTAAATACGTTGCTCGACATGTACCAAGGATTTTTTCTAGCTCCTCATATTGTTTCGCAAGCTGTAAAAGGGGCCATTTTTACTTCTGCTGTATTAGAAGAAGTAGGGATGAAAACAGAACCACATTTTTCTGAGAAAAGAACAGATCTTATTCAATCGGTTTCGTTTCAAAATGCGGAACAAATGATTCAATTTTGTAAAGCCATTCAACTACATTCCCCAGTAAATGCTCAATTTGCTCCAGAACCTGCATATATGCCAGGCTATGAAGATGATGTCATTATGGCTGCAGGAACCTTTATTCAAGGATCTAGTATGGAATTAACGGCAGACGGCCCAGTACGTCCACCTTTTACCGCTTTTATTCAAGGTGGTTTGACATATGAACACGTTAAATATGCTATTTTAGGAGCCATTCAAACGTTGAACAAATAAGCAATAACACCACTTTCAGGTTAAAAAGAAAGTGGTTTTTTTGTATTTATTTTTTAATGTCAGCTTACCTAACATGAAATTGACAGGAAAGCTTACGTAATATATAGTATTACTATATTCAACTGGGGGTGCAGTGATGGAAAAGGAATGGAGACGTTCGATGCCGTTGTTATCCATGAATATCGTGATGCAGTTAACAGGCTTAACAGCAAGGCAAATTCGTTATTATGAAGAGCATGAACTAGTGCAGCCTGCACGAACGGAAGGAAAGCAGCGTATGTTTTCGCTGGATGATATTGATCTTTTATTAGAAATAAAAGATATGATATCCTCTGGAGTAAACATTGCTGGTATTAAACAAATATTTGAAATGAAAAACAATCCAACTTCCACTAAAGAAGTGCAACAAGCTATTTCTGATGCACAATTACGAGCAATCTTTAGAGAAGAAATGCAAATTGCTCAAAGACACCAACGCGCATCACTAAGACAAGGGAACTCTCTCGCTTTTAAAGTTAATGCGGGGTTCATATATAAAAATCAATAGGAGAGTGAAATAATGAGCAAGTATACAAAAGAAGACATAAAAAAATTCGTTCAAGAAAATGAGGTGAATTTTATTCGTCTTCAGTTTACTGACATCCTTGGTACGATTAAAAACGTTGAAATTCCAGTGAGTCAGCTCGATAAAGCTCTCGACAATAAAATGATGTTTGATGGCTCTTCGATTGAAGGGTTCGTTCGCATTGAAGAATCGGATATGTACTTAGTACCGGATTTAAATTCATGGGTAGTGTTTCCTTGGATTACAGGTAAAGGTAAAGTGGCTAGATTAATCTGTGACGTGAATAAAGCAGATGGAACACCTTTTGCTGGAGATCCACGTAATAACTTAAAACGAGTTTTAAAAGAGATGGAAGAGTTAGGGTTTACAAGTTTTAACTTAGGACCTGAACCTGAATTTTTCTTATTTAAATTAGATGCACAAGGTGAACCGACGCTTGAACTAAATGACCATGGTGGTTATTTTGACTTAGCTCCAATGGATTTAGGTGAAAACTGCCGTCGTGATATCGTACTTGAGTTAGAGGAAATGGGTTTTGAAATTGAAGCGTCTCACCATGAAGAAGCTCCTGGACAGCACGAGATCGACTTTAAATATGCAGATGCATTAACTGCCTGTGATAACATCCAAACATTCAAGTTAGTAGTTAAAACAATTGCTCGTAAACATGGTTTACATGCAACGTTTATGCCAAAGCCACTTTTCGGGGTAGCTGGATCTGGAATGCATTTTAACGTTTCTTTATTTAAGGGTGAAGAAAATGCATTTTTTGATGAATCTGCTGATAATAAAATGAGTGAAACGTCTATGCAGTTTATGGCTGGTGTCTTAAAGCATGTACAAAGTTTTACTGCTATTACAAACCCGACAGTAAACTCTTATAAACGATTAGTACCAGGTTATGAAGCTCCATGCTACGTTGCTTGGTCAGGTCAAAATAGAAGCCCATTAATTCGTATTCCTTCTTCAAGAGGTTTAAGTACACGTATTGAAGTTCGTTCCGTGGACCCAGCTGCAAATCCATACCTTGCTATGGCGGTTATACTACAAGCAGGACTTGATGGAATTAAAAACAAATTAACACCACCACCTGCAGTAGATCGCAATATTTATGTCATGACCGAAGAAGAAAGAAATGAACATGGTGTCTACAACTTGCCATCTTCACTTCATTCAGCAATTCAAGAACTAGGCAAAAACCCAATAATCCGTGGTGCCCTTGGTGAGCATATTTACGCTAACTTTGTAGAAGCTAAAGAAATTGAATGGGATATGTTCCGCACAGTTGTACATCCATGGGAACGTGAACAATATTTGAAAATGTATTAAGTCTGTAATTACTGGCTTTTTAGGGGTTATTATTGGGGTGTTTTCGTGAAATGATTTTATAAAATCATTTGCACCCCCGTTTCACCCCGAAAAAAGTGTAAAAAAATATTATTTGAAAACATCGTTCAGTCGTGAGTTGACTCGTTCGGTGTCTTTTTTTTGTTTTTTGAAAACATGATCTAAAAGTACCGGGGTAAAAACACAGGAAAAAGTAATTGGACTAGTCATGAAAAAAGACAGGTCATAAAACCTGTCTCAAATGTACTCAAGATATTGGCTTTAAGCCCTTAGTTAGCAACCGCAACCGTATCCACCGCCGTAACCGCCGTAACCGCCGCCGTAACCGCCACCAGTGTTTAAGAAACTTGCGCCAATAATAATCAAAAGAATAAACAGAACAATAATTAAAGCGAATCCTGAACCATTTCTTTGCCCGTATCCACCAACTGCTTCACTCAAATTGTACACCTCCTCTATATGGGATAGTTCATTCTATGTCTATAAAAAATGTCTGTGTGATTAATCTGTTTGGTTTTTAGAAAATATTTTAAAGAGGCATTCTGTTGACTGGTGATTTTGAGACTAAAAACACAGACGCCTCTCAAGGGTGGTGTGTTGGTGTGGCAGGTAGTTTTATATGATAGCTTATTCAATTATTAGAAAAGTATCAGGGCATTGTACTTAGGGGAAATTAATTAAGTAAGCTATTTGTAAGAAGCATTCCATCGTAATTTTGATAAAAAAGCTATACTTATTTTTAAGGGTTTATAATCGTGAGCCGAGGGGGTTGAAGTGCTATACCTTTTTAACTATTGATAATAATTTGGTAAGACCGATAACAATAGAAATAGGTCAGAGGTGTTATTATGGATATAAATGAATTAATGAAAAAAATGAATGAAGTTATGGACAATTTAGATTTTGTTTCTGCAAGAAAAATTATGGAAGAAAATATGGAATTAATAAATGAGAATAGACATCTTCTCGGAAGTAATGCAAGATCATTGTTACAGATTTTAAAAGACAATATTGAACCACATATAAAACCATTAAATCGAGCTGAAATGAACGTGATTCATGCCATTAATGCATATGCCTCAAAATTTGATGTTAGAGGTTTGAAAATGTCGATCAAAAGCAATTCGGATCTATTAATGAGAAAAGATATAAAACAATATTTGAACGAAGATGCGAAAACATTATTAATTGGTATGAAAGCTATCCATATCGTTGAATAAGTCGCTTCTATAATACGCCTGTCGATTAAACCACTTACTTATCATACGTTCCTTGCTTATTTTTGCAAAGAAGTACTAGTCGTATGGAGGTGCAATGTAAGAAGGTGACACTTGCTTTAAAATCGAAGAAAGTCTATTCTTTGATTCCCAAAAGCTTTGGCACTTTGTTTAACTGTGCTTCTGGAGAGCGACGGACGAATGACTACCACACGATTACCGGAAAAAATGAGGGGGGATGCGACAAAGTCGCATTCCCCCTCATCCAGAAATCACGATAATGGTGTATTGAACGTTCAGTTCAAAGCAATTTATAAGCGGCTATAAACCGAGTGTCTAGTGTTCTATCGCCAAATTAACTAGTAATTTACTGGATATTTTTGGTGATAATTACGTGTGATTCTACTATAAACTTATATGAGCTTATTATATTTTTGAAAAATGGGACTAGGGTATTCATACTATTATTTCGTTTGAGACTTTTTGATGTTCATTAAAAAAAGTTGGTTTTGCTCGTCCTGTTGCAAAATAGTTAAAGCCTCATTTAATAGATTAATATCTATTAGTATTTTTTCCTTAATAGACAAATTGTCGCATTTATCATAATCATCTAACAAAAGTTCGAGTTCATGCTTCATAAGTGTCATAGGTCATTAATCCCTTCTGTGGTTCTTTATAATTACTTTTATTATGCGCTATTTTTAGGGAAAAAGAAATGCTTGAATTTAGGAATAATTTAAGATATTGCATATTGATTTTTTTGACTTTTATCTTTCAAAGTTTATATAATTCAAGTGGTATATCATTTAGACAGTGGCACTAGATAAATATAGATAGTATTCATTGATAAAGCAGCGCTGAGCGGATGAAATATCTTCGTCCGATTTTAAATAGTAAAGGATAGGATTTAGTCTCTTTTTACCCAAATTTTATGCACCTTACCAAGAGGTCGACAGACAAATACCAGCCAAAAGATTACCGAAAAAGGATCGTGTAGTGACGTAGTCACTTCGCGATCCTTTTGAATTCTAACTGTAATTGTGTAACTGATGTGCATTCCAAAGTAATATGGAAATAAAAAAGTCAAAATGCACTTAATGGTGCTTACGCTTCTATTAAAATTGATTATTTCCGAGTACTTTAAAACTCTTACTAATGATTTAATAATTGAAATGCTTTAACAAATTTGTGTGCAAAAGATAGAGGGGGTTCAACAGATTGAAAATGTACATATAAAATAGTTGGATTGGTGAAGATCCAGTGGTTGTGAATAGCGCTAACTATTAAATTATTATTAACTAAAGCTTGAACAAATTCTGGCAACTCTTCTTGAAGAACTGCTACTTCCCCAAGGTTCAATGCATTTCCTTCAGAATCTAGTGATTCAAATGTTATTCCTGCAGGAAGTGCACTTCTACTAGGACGACCTTGAATGGTAAGGTGAAGATTACGCTCAAGTTCCACTGAACAAGCACCTTGCTTTACACTAGCTTTTCCGTTAACGATTTGTCCGTATTGGTTGCAAATAGCTTGAATGCTCTCCAAAGATACACACTCCTGATTAATATTAATGAGAAAAAGCTAATTACCTCTTTTTCTAAAATATGAGCGAGGGAAAGTAAATGAATCTTGTCCAAAAGAGACAAAGAAAAGTTAGGGTAGTTAAAAGGAAACAAGAAAATATTACTTTAATAAAGTGATGAAGATTGACAATGCAATCTAACTAGTAATTGCATTTACTAATAGAGTGAAGCATTGGTAGTACAAGCGGATCCAAAAGAATTGAAAGGAGGGGAAAATATGTTGTTTATTAAGCCTTGTGAAGGACGTATTACCTAATGATTTGCACAGTTGCGAAAAAACTCTGAAACTAATACTTCGAGAGTGCATAAGGGTGTAGACTTTGGTAATGACGGAAGCACAAAAATTATTTCATTAGCAAGTGGTACAGTTGCAAGAGCAAAAGTTATAGAGGGATATGGTAATACTGTAACAATTGCTCATCAACTAAATGGCGAAGAATACAAAACATTGTACGCTCATCTCAAATCAATCTCTGTTAAAATTGGACAGGTTGTTAAACAAAGCCAACAAATTGGTATAAAAGGTGACACAGGAAATGCTACAGGAGTACATTTGCACTTTGAAATTCATGTTCCAAAGTACGTTGCCGGTCAACTTAATGCGGTAAATTCTTTATATTATATTGTCGTTACGGAAGTGGTAGAAATACAGAGGCTTTTAGTAAAAGCAGGGTATAAAATTGTGGTGGATGGAATTGAAGGTCCAGCAACTGTTGCATCGATTAAAGCATTTCAAAAAGCTAAAAGATTAACTCCAGACGGAATAGTTGGACACTTAACACTCCGTGCACTAAAAAAATTGTTAAAAATAGTGGATTTCGTAAATTTAGACATATCCTTTTGGAGAGTTTTTTTAAAAAGGAAGAATAAGGAATTTAGTATACAAAGTCGCATCTTTTGATAAAAAAAACGCTGAGCGGACGGAATATACTTTACGTCCGCATTTTTTAAGAAGATTTTTATGCAAATTATTATATTACTGCTTGTTCTGGGGAATAATCAGGTTAAGGATAAAATGGATACATACAAAAGTGATAATAGAGATGTCCGATTGTTCAACTTAAAATTTCTACCCTACTATGCAGAGTGGATAAACAGAGAAATCAGAATAATAAAGAGTAATTGACTAATGTATAGTAATCTTATAGGATTAAAATGGCTTATGTATCAAACATGGAGAATATGTAGGATGGAGAACAAAAAACGACAAAAACAATTTGCTTTGCGCTGAAAATCTTTCTTCCCATTATTAAATGACAAGTTGTGTCAAATGGATATAGGGAGCATTTGGTTAATGAGCTGTTAATTTTGAATTTTTGGGTTAGTTTAGATTTTAAAATAAGGAGGAAAATGTGATGAAAAAAAGTAAGGTTTTATTGGCTCTAGCAGTAATTACAGTCTTGTTGTTAGGGGCTTGTGGTAATAATTCGACTAAAGGAAACGATAAAAATTCATTAAAAGCTATACAAGATAAAGGGGAATTGACAGTAGGGATTATGGGGACATATGCACCCTATAATTTCATGAACAAGGATAAAGTGTACGACGGCTTTGACGTTGATATCGCGAAAGAATTAGCTAGACGCTTAAATGTAAAAGTGAATTTTGTTGCCCAAGAATTTTCTGGATTAATTCCTGGATTACAAAAAGGAAAATTCGATATCTTAGTTAGTCAAGTAACTATTACAGAAGATCGAGAAAAACAAATTGGTTTTACAGAACCCTATATTACAAATGAAGTAAAAGTGATTGTAAAAGACGATAATACAACTATTCAGTCTGTAGAAGATTTCAAAGGGAAGAAAATTGCTGTAGGTTTAGGAACTAATGATGAAGCATTTTTACGTAATGATTTAATGCCAAAAGTAGGAGACTTTAAAATCAACACGTATGATGATGTCATCACCACCTTAAAAGATTTAGATGCGGGTCGTGCAGATGCAACAATTAATAACGTATACTCTTTAAAACCTATTATTGAAGAAAATGGATTTAAAGTGAAAGTCGTTGGTGAACCTATAAAATCCGATAAAGCTGCCGTAGCTGTGAAAAAAGGGAATACAGAACTAGTTGATGCTTTAAATAAAGCATTGGCTGATATGAAACAAGACGGTACATATAAAAAAATCTTCGTAAAATGGTTTGGAGAAGAGCCAAAAGTTGATTAAAGAAAGAAGGTAGTTTCTATGGATGTAGTAATTGATAATTTGCCCTTTTTGCTGAAAGGGGCTTATTATACATTATTAATTACAGTGGTATCTATGTTCTTTGGTCTAATTATTGGTTTAATTACAGCGATTGCCCGTTTAAAGGGCAATCGTTTCTTTCGTACAATAGCGAGAGTGTATGTATCGATTATTCGAGGAACGCCGCCACTTGTTCAAATTGTCATTGTTTATTATGGACTCGTCGACTATGGGATTGAATTAGGAGCATTAACAGCCGCATATATAGCACTAAGTATAAATATTGGAGCGTATGTTTCAGAAGCATTCCGTGGGGCTATTCAAGCGGTGCCTACTGGGCAGACTGAAGCTGCACTTGCAACTGGTATGACGGAAGCTCAAGCTATTAGAAGAATTGTCATACCTCAAGCAATTCGTATCGCTATACCTCCACTTGGGAATACCTTTGTTGGTATGTTAAAAGAAACATCATTAGTTTCAGTTATTACTGTAACAGAGTTATTACGTTCAGCTCAGTTATTAGTTGCACAATATTACGTGTACATGCCATTTTATGTATCGATTGCAGTGATGTACTGGATTATGAGCACATTATTTACATTTATTTTAAACAAAATAGAGAAACGACTATCGGTATACTAGAGGGGGGAAAGTTTTGATACAAGCAATAGATTTATCCAAAAGCTATGGTCAACATGAGGTGTTAAAAAATATTTCATTGACGATTCCCGCCCATCAAGTTGTCGCAGTCGTTGGACCAAGCGGTTCGGGAAAAAGTACTTTTTTACGTTGCATAAACGGACTAGAAATAATCACAAGCGGATCTATTTCTGTTAATAATCATCTATTACAAGCAACCCATAAGAAAAAAGTACGCCAAAAAATAATTCATGCCATTCGTCAAGATACCGGCATGGTCTTTCAGCAATTTAATTTATATCCACATAAAACGGTTATTGAAAATGTAATGGAAGCTTTAATTGTAGTCAAGAAACAATCAAAAGAACTTGCAAAAACAATGGCTACCGAATTATTGAAACGTGTTGATCTTCAAGAAAAAGAAGATGATTATCCTTCCAAACTATCAGGTGGTCAACAACAACGTGTTGCAATTGCTCGTGCACTTGCAATGGAACCACAAATCATGCTATTTGATGAACCGACGTCAGCTTTAGATCCTGAACTAGTCGGAGAAGTGTTAAAAGTGATGAAAGAATTAGCAGATGAAGGAATGACGATGGTGATCGTAACACATGAAATGAATTTCGCCAAAGATGTCGCTGATCGTATTTTGTTTATGGCGGATGGAAAGATCATCGAGGATGCGGAACCAAAGGCGTTCTTTGAACATCCTGCTACAGAGCGTGCACAAAGATTTTTAGCAAAAGTAAAAGAATTTTAAGAGCAGAAAGGTTGATAACGATGGAAGTAAGAGCAATTTGGCAAGGGGGACGTGCTTTTGAAGCAAAAGGTCCTTCAGGTTACCCAATGACTATGGACGCAACACCGAATTATGGGGGTGAAGGTCAAGCACCTACACCAACAGAAATGTTACTCAGTGCTCTAGCAGGATGTATTGGAATTGATGTGACAATGATCTTAAAACCACATTTAGAAAAAATTAAATCCATCGAAATTATAGTAAATGGTTCTCGTCGAGAGGAATTGCCAACTGCGTTTACTGCAGCGGAGCTTTTATTTGATGTAAAAGGGGATATCGATGCGAAAAAAGTAGTACGTGCAATTAAACTGGGAGAAGAAAAATATTGCGCTGTATCCGCGTCTTTAAAAGCAGATATTACCCATCGTTTAATCTTAAATGACGAAGAAATTGATCTTCAAGGAAAACAGCACAGCTTACAATAGCTGCTAAAGTTACTCGTTATAATACTTTTTAACTGAATTAAAACTCCTTCATTCATATGCTGAAGGAGTTTTATTCTTGAAAATACCACGTTAGTAATGTTTTTTAACAAATATTTTTTTTCTGCATATCCTTATAAATAGAGATCAATGATCTTGGGGAGGAAAATATGCATTGGATAACAATTATCCTGATAGGGATAGCAGCTAATCTAGACAATTTAGGAATAAGCTTGGCCTATGGAATAAAACAAACGAAAATCCCTATATTATCGAACGTAACGATTGCAATTATTTCTATGATGGTGGCTTATGTTGCAGTCGTAAGTGGAGAAGTGATCACATCGCATATCCCAAACTTACTGGGAAACTTCTTTGGTAGTTCCCTGCTTTGTATAATCGGGTTATGGACTATTATATCGAGTAAATTTTCGAATAAGAATTCTTCTAATAAAACAGAAAATATTGATAAAGACGGAAATAATATCATTTCAATTAGAGAAGCAATTACCTTAGGGTTTATCTTATCTGTAAACTGTTTAGTAAGTGGAATTGCAATAGGAGCAAGTGGGATTTCTGCTATTTGGACAGTTATTTCTATTGGATTTTTTTCAGTTTTAACAGTTGGAATTGGAAGCCGTTTTGGTTTGTTACTTAATAAAACGTTTATTGGTAACTATTCAATAACCATTTCGGGATGGTTACTTATTTTTATTGGGATATATGAAATGCTTGACTAGGTCTCTTAAAGCCCTCAACCATAATAATTGTATAAAATAAAAACCCCTCAACCAAAAAGGTAAAGGGGTTTTTTCGATGACTAAAACGAAAATGTCCACTTTTCGTTTTAGTATGATATCGGCTCTACATAATAATAAACATTATAGTAGAATATGTCAAGTTACAGAGAATTTATTGCATATGACGATATACACCAACAACTTTACCAAGTATCGTTACTTCATTGACGATAATTGGATCCATCGAAGAGTTTTCAGGTTGCAGGCGGAAAAAAGATTTTTCTTTAAAGAAACGTTTTACAGTTGCTTCATCATCTTCTGTCATAGCAACAACTATTTCGCCATTATTAGCAGATTGTTGTTGTTTAACAACAACATAATCTCCATTTAATATTCCTGCTTCTATCATACTGTCGCCCATAATTTCAAGCATGAACAAGTGATCATCTGATGTGCCGAAAGTTTCAGGAAGAGGGAAAAACTCTTCCACATTTTCGATTGCTGTAATTGGAAGTCCAGCGGTTACTTTACCGATTAAAGGGACGTGAACTACACCTTGTTTTTCTATCGAATTTGCACCGTTTAGTATCTCAATTGCACGTGGTTTAGTAGGATCTCTTCTTATCAATCCTTTGCTTTCCAATCTAGCTAAATGGCCATGTACAGTTGAGCTAGAAGCTAGTCCTACTGCCTCACCTATCTCGCGTACGGAAGGTGGATATCCTTTTTTTCGAACTTCCTCTTTTATAAACGCTAAAATATCTTCTTGTCTTTTAGATGCTTTCTTCAATACATTCACCTCTTTTAAATAATATTAATTTATTCTTTCTTATTTACAGTATATCAGTCTCTAAAATAATATGCAAACATAGGTTCTGAAAAGGTGTTGACAAAAAACATGTGTTCGTTTTATTATTAGAATATATAAAACGAACAGGTATTCTAAAATGGAGGTTTTTTGATGAAACTATTAAAAAAAAATTATTTTATCACTTTATTTATAGGTTTAAGTCTAACTTTTATTATGACAATTGTACTTCTTAATTCTCAAGGTGAAAGAGAAAATTATCCTATTACAATAGAACATGGAGATTCGTTATGGAAGCTTGCTGATAAATTTGGCTCAGAAAAGTCAAAGGAAGCTTGGATAAATGAAGTAATGGCATTAAATAACTTACATACTGCACATATTAAAGCTGGAGATACACTGATTATCCCCAATGGATCAGAACGCATTAATCATGATTATTCCACAGAATTAGCAGGTGTTAGTCGATGAAAGCAGTCATTTATTGCCGAGTTAGCACAGAAAAAGAGACGCAAGAAACATCTTTAGTAAGGCAGGAAGAAGAGTTATCACAGTTTGCTGCTCAACAAGGCTATGAGGTAGCGGGTGTATTTGTAGATAAACATAGTGGCTATGACATTGAAAGAGATGGACTTCTTGATTTATTATCCTTTGTAAAAGAACAACAAATAAAAGCTGTGTTTGTGCAAGATGAAACTCGTATTGGGCGTGGTAACGGCAGGATGGCCGTATTACATCTATTGCAAAAAACGAATACATCCGTTTTTACTTTACAAGACAAAGGAGTTTTGAATTTAAATGAAATGGATTCAATGTTATTAGAAATTCTTGCATTAGTCGAAGAGTATCAACGGAAACTACATAATGCGAAAATTAAACGAGGAATGAAGCGCGCGGTTTCCCAAGGATTTCGCCCAGAGAGAAATTTAAAAACACGAGGTAACCCTGAAGGTAGGGACCGTATTGAAGTTCCAGTTCAAGAAATAGTAAGATTACGTAATGTAGGTTTAACTTATGAAGAAATTGCATCCACATTAAAAGGATTAGGTTTTGAAATTAGTAAAGCAACTGTTCATAGACGATTTATTGAATTTATGGATACACACGAAGGTTAAAGGCTTGCACTCTGTGCGTTTTTTCCTTACCTTTAAATTAGAATAAAATTTAAAGGGTGAATCTTATGTTAAGTAAAGAAAAACTTACGCGAATAAGCGAACTTTCAAGAAAATCAAAATCAACTGGATTATCTATTGAAGAAGCAAAAGAGCAAAGTGCATTAAGAAAAGAATATTTAGAGACATTTCGTTCAACGATGAGGGATACAATCGAAAGTGTAAAAGTAATAGACCCTGCTGGTAATGATGTAACTCCACTTAAAGTAAAACAAGCTAAAAAAGGGAAATTTCTGAATTAACAAATCATTAAGAAACCATTGATAATGCATACATTGTTGTCTAAACTAGAAGTATAGAAAAAATTAGCTTGAGAGGATGTCACAAATGTCATTACATTCAGATTTACTTGCAATTAATACCATCCGTACTCTATCTATTGATGCAATAGATAAAGCAAACTCCGGTCATCCAGGTCTTCCTATGGGGGCCGCACCAATGGCATATACGCTTTGGACAAAACATCTTCGCCATAACCCAAATAATCCAAACTGGTTTAATCGTGACCGTTTTGTTTTATCAGCGGGGCATGGATCTATGCTTTTATATAGTTTACTTCATCTTGGTGGGTATGACTTACCAATGGAAGAGATTAAAAACTTCCGTCAATGGAATTCAAAAACACCAGGTCATCCCGAGTTTCGACATACAGCGGGTGTAGAAGCAACAACAGGTCCCCTAGGGCAAGGAATTGGAATGGCTGTTGGTATGGCAATGGCAGAGACACACTTGGCCGCTACGTACAATCGTCCAAACTTTGAAGTTGTAGATCATTATACATTTGCACTTTGTGGAGATGGGGATTTAATGGAGGGTGTAGCAGCAGAAGCAATTTCGCTTGCTGGACATTTACAATTAGATAAATTAATCGTTTTATACGATAGTAATGATATTTCTTTAGATGGTGACTTGCATAAATCGTTCTCTGAGAAAATAGAAAAACGTTTTGAATCATATGGCTGGAATTATATTTTCGTGCAAGACGGAAATGACATTGAAGCTATTTCCACTGCAATTGAAAAAGCTAAATCTCAAAACGATAAACCAACAATTATTGAGGTTAAAACAGTAATTGGATTTGGTTCACCGAATAGAGCAGGGAAATCTGACGCTCATGGTATGCCACTTGGAAAAGAAGAGTCACTATTAGCGAAAGAGGCTTACAAATGGTCATCTGAAGAAGATTTCTATGTGCCAGTAGAAGTATATGAAACGTTTAAAGAAGCTTCTAATCTTCTTGGTGTTGCAGAAGAAGGAGCTTGGAATGAAAAGTTTAATGCGTTTTCTTCGGAGTTTCCTGAACTTGCAGCTACTTTAAAACAAGCAATTAGCGGAGATCTACCTGAAAACTTTGATACTGCGATGAAGACTTATGAAGAAGGGACATCACATGCAACACGTTCCGCTTCAGGCGATGCCATTAATGCTATAGCACAAAACTTACCATCTTTCTTCGGAGGTAGTGCGGATTTAGCAGGATCAAACAAAACGACGATGAAGAATGCAGGAGACTTTTCTGCTGACAATTACGAGGGTAAAAATATTTGGTTTGGTGTACGTGAATTTGCTATGGGTACTGCTCTTAACGGTATGGCGCTTCATGGTGGGTTACATGTGTTTGGTGGTACATTCTTCGTATTCAGTGACTATGTTAGACCAGCTATTCGACTATCTGCTCTTATGGGACTTCCAGTAACGTACGTATTTACACATGATAGTATTGCAGTAGGAGAAGATGGTCCAACACATGAGCCAATCGAACATTTAGCTTCATTGCGAGCGATGCCAGGTTTATCTGTAATCCGTCCTGCAGATGCTATTGAAACAAATGAAGCGTGGAAGCTTGCGGTTTCTTCGAAAGATCATCCGACTGTACTTGTCCTTTCAAGACAAAACTTACCTACTCTTAAAGGTTCAGTGGATCAAGCAAAAGAAGGAGTTTCAAAAGGTGCATATATTGTTTCTCCAAATGATAATGCGGAAGCATTACTTCTTGCAACTGGTTCAGAAGTAAGTCTTGCAGTGGAAGCACAAAAAGCACTTGCAATTGAAGGAATTCAAGTTTCGGTAGTATCTATGCCATCTTGGGATCTATTTGAGCAACAAGATGAAGCATATAAGAAATCAGTACTTCCATCACATTTAACTAAACGACTTGCTATTGAAATGGGATCATCTCTTGGGTGGCATCGTTATGTTGGATTTGAAGGAGATGTTATTGCAATCGATAAATTTGGTGCAAGCGCTCCTGGTGAAATTGTAATGAAAGAATACGGCTTCTCCGTAGAAAATGTCGTTTCTAAAATGAAAAACTTACTTCAAAAATAAGAAATATGAGGTAGTTCATGTGACTCCTATAAAGGAATCTATGAGCTACCTCTTTTTATTAATAATTGATAAATAATAATTAAATATAGAATGCATAAAGAATCTATAGTATAATTTTCAATGGTGTCTTGTACACGTAGACAAGAACGTAAAGGAGGAGAAAAGATGTTAGATACATGGATTTGGATTATTATCGTAATCGTTGCGTTAATCGGTGGTGCAGCAATTGGATTTTTTGCGGCACGTAAATATATGATGAAATATTTAAAAGAAAATCCACCAATCAATGAACAAATGCTTCGTATGATGATGGCTCAAATGGGACGTAAGCCTTCTGAAAAACAAGTAAAACAAATGATGAATCAAATGAATAAAATGCAAAAATAAAAAAGCACTCACTTTCGAGTGCTTTTATTTATTCAATAAATTATTTTGTTGTAAAAAATCTGCAACTACTTGTTCGTACTCCTCGCTATTTTCATTAAAAGATTTGGCATGAGCCCCTAATTCGAAAAATTTTAAAGTTTTTGGTCCTTTTTTCTTCTCAAACAATTCTTCCGTCATTTTAGGAAGTATAAAATCATCTTGTAAACTATGGATAAATAGTACGGGTTTTTCTATATGATCCACTACATCGATGGGAGAGACAAGATTTAATGTATAGCCGTCTCTCATTTTTAAAAATAAGTTAGCAAAACGTATTGCTAAACTAGATCGAAGTGGTGTAGTTTGACGCATAATATTCAACACTTGGTCTTCAAAATCTGAAAAAGAACAATCAGAAATATAAAAATTTGCATCATCTTTTATGGAGCCTGCATACAGTAGGGTAGTTGCTGCACCCATTGATTCTCCGTGAATTCCAATAATGGCATTGTCACCAGCACGATCACGCACTACTTCAATAATGGATTGTAAGTCAATCTTTTCATAATAACCAAAACTAGTTGTTTTTCCACCAGAGTCTCCATGGCGGCGATGATCATATACTACGCTGTTGAAACCTAATCGTTCAAACATTCGGACAAACCTTAGTGAATTAATTTTATTTTCCGTTACACCGTGACAAATAACGACATAATTATTTGTTTGTAATGGTTCGACAAAAATCGCTTTAAGTGAGTAACTGTTTTTCGATTCAATCCATTTCTCGGTTTTATTGACTGTTTTAAACCAAGCTTCGTCAAAACGTTTAGATGTAATTTCTCGATTTAATATAAATTCATCTTCTTTTTTCTTCATATACATGAGTTTATTTGTCACAAAATAGCCTAGTACAGTAGCGGCAGCGGTTAAAATACTTGTTAATAAACTAGTCCAAATGATTACACGTTTTTTCATCGCATCAACTCCTAATTACTTTTACTTAGTTTATACATTCCTGTATCAATTGGTCTAGACACATAAGGTGCAATGATATCGATAGCATTTACCAATAAATCAAGATGAATATTTGTTTCAATATTCATTTGGTGTAGCATATTCACAACATCCTCCGTTGCAACATTTCCTGTTGCACCTGGAGCAAAAGGACAACCGCCTAACCCACCAGCGGAGCTATCGAAACGATCCACTCCTGCTTGAAGTGCTGCAAAAATATTTGCTAAGCCCATTTTTCGTGTATCATGAAAATGTGCTGTAATTAAAGTTGTTGGGAATTCTTTTTTAATGCGCTCAAATAGCAAATAACTTTCTTTAGGATTAGCCATACCTATAGTGTCTGCAACGCTTAATTCATGTACACCCCATGAGACAAATTCTCTACATAATTCGATTGTTTTAACAGGATCAATTGCTCCTTCATATGGGCAATAGAAGGCAGTAGAAATACAGGCACGAACAAAATGACCTTCTTTTAGAAGTGACTCCACGATAGGCTTAAGCACTAGCAAACTTTCTTCGGTTGTTTTATTAATATTTTTTTCATTGAAGCTATTTGAAACACCTACAAAAACAGCGAAACTATTAGCTCCAGCTTGTTTGGCAAGTTCTACACCTTTAACATTTGGTGTTAGTACAAACTGTCTTCCTAGTTTTGTGGCACTTTCAACAATTTCTTTCGCATCTTTCATTTGGGGTACCCATTTTGGTGATACAAAAGAGGTCAACTCCATCTCTTCGACACCAGCTAATTGAAGCTTTTCGATAAATGCTAATTTTACCCCTGTTGGTACTTCGTTTTTCTCATTTTGTAATCCGTCTCTCGGACCGACCTCGATAATTGTCACTTTTTTTGGTAAACTAAACATAATCATCCCTCCAACTATATTGTAAGGAATGGATGGTTAAACAAGCAAACTTTAATTTTTATTCGGAAGAATTAAATTAAAGAATAAAGCGGATACAAGCGTCGATGGGAATTTTATATTAGGGGATTATGAGGAGGAAATAACATGTCAAACGAAGTAGTTATCGTAAGTGCAGTAAGAACTGCTATTGGAACATTTCAAGGGGCGTTAAAAGATGTTCCAGCAACTAAACTAGGTGCAATTGTAATTGATAAAGCGTTAGAAAAAGCAGGAGTTTCAAAAGATTTAGTGGATGAAGTCATTATGGGGAATGTACTTCAAGCAGGTTTAGGACAAAATCCAGCAAGACAAGCATCTATCCAAGCGGGATTATCAGTATCCATACCAGCACTGACAATAAATAAAGTATGTGGGTCTGGCCTAAAAGCAATCCATCTTGCAACACAAGCAATCATTGCAGGAGATGCGGAAATTATCGTGGCTGGTGGAATGGAAAATATGAGCCAAGCTCCTTATCTATTGAAAAATGCTAGAGATGGCTTCCGTATGGGTGATCAAAAAGTGGTGGATAGTATGATATCAGATGGCTTATGGTGTGCATTTAATGATTATCATATGGGGATCACTGCTGAAAACTTATGCGATCAATATAATATCACTAGAGAAGAGCAAGACGCTTTTTCTGCTCGTTCTCAGGCCCGAGCGGAAAAAGCGATCGAAGAAGGAAAGTTTGTTGATGAAATCATTCCTGTTGAAATTCCACAGCGAAAAGGTGATCCAATCGTATTTGATACGGACGAATATCCGAAAAAAGGCTCAACACAAGAAAAATTAAGTACATTACGTCCAGCTTTCAAGAAAGATGGATCTGTAACTGCGGGAAATGCGTCTGGTATTAATGACGGAGCAGCAGCTGTAGTAGTAATGTCGAAAGCGAAAGCAGAAGAACTAGGCTTAAAACCTTTAGCAACAATTGTGGCAAATGCATCTGCAGGAGTAGATCCAAGCGTTATGGGCATTGGGCCAGTAGAAGCAGTGAAAAAAGTATTAAGCAAATCACAAATTTCGCTTGCTGACATTGATTTAATCGAGGCAAATGAAGCATTCGCTGCACAATCAATTGCGGTAGATAGAGAGCTTTCATTTGATCATGATAAACTAAACGTAAATGGTGGAGCTATAGCTTTAGGACATCCAATTGGAGCAAGTGGAGCACGTATTTTTGTTTCTTTACTTCATGAAATGGTGAAACAAGATGCAAAAACAGGACTTGCGACACTATGTATCGGTGGAGGTCAAGGAGTAGCTACTATCGTTAAACGTTAAAAAAGAAGGTGAACAAATTGGCAAAGAAAAAACAAAGACAACCCGTAAAATCTGCTACTTCAAAAGAAGAAACAAATGGTCTATTCGACCAACTTTCATTGGATGTGCTAGCTAAATTAAAAGAAACAAAGAAACAACTAATGGCTGAGGAGCAAGAGAAAGAAGAAGAAAGACAAGCTCAACTTCTTTTTGAAAAAAAGCAGAAGGAAAAAAACAAATCATTTGAAGAATTACTAGATGAATATGGATACGGTGGTTCGAAGTTTTAATAAAGTACCTATATAATTAAGTTTGATTAAAATTATCTCATCTCTATAAAGTTCTTAGGGTTGAGGTGATTTTTTATTGGATATTAATATAAATATAACGACTATTTTAATTGGGGACTGAACTAGTACACTTCAAAGTTTCTGTTATGCAGTCCATAAAAAATTAAAAAAAGCCGATTATTTAATCGGCTTCAGATTATCGATAAATTGTCATTTTAAGAGGAAAGACTCTTTTTTTCCGTTTGAGTTGTCACGTCATTTTCTTCAACTTCATGAATATTTATATCTTTTTTTTATTAATCCAGCTTACTAAGTATTTATGATAACGTGGCATTATCCATCCTAAAATTTTACCGATGAAATATGCTGCAATTAGTGTACCAATGCCAATTGACCCTAATGAGTGAATGAAAATAATACATACTAAACCTGCCACACAAACATTCACTAGATCACTCGAAATTTTGGCCTTACTAAACTTCATATTAAATTTTTCGCTTATTGCATAAGTTAACGCATCATACGGCATTAATGGAAATTTAGCATTGAAATATCCAAATAAACCAATCGCAACAATAAATAAGCTTAAAATTAAAAATACCCAACGCATTACTAATGTTTCGGGTGTGGGAAATAATTTCACGAGGTATAGAGTTGCATCCATAAAGAATCCGAATAAAAATGTAATGATTAATTGCACGACAGATTCTTTCAAATCTAATCGTTTATTTAAAATCACTTGTATGGCGATAAATAAAATATTTGCTATGATTGTCATAATTCCTACTGATAAACCTGAGGTTAGAGAAAGCGCATAGGCTAACGAGGAGACTGGTGAAACACCAAGAGCGGCGAGTATTGAGAAGCTGACGCCAAGTGATAGAAAAAACAAACCAATTATGTACAAACTAAGACGTTTCAAGGTCACATTAATGTGTTTCATAAAATCCTTCTTTCTAGAAATAATCTATATTTATCGTAACATGTCATTCGATATATGAAAAATATATATTTATTATATATGTCATATGAAAATACATATAACGGAGTTGGGAAATGGATATTCGTCAATTACATTATTATAAAGAAATTGTTAAACAGGGAAGCATTTCAAAGGCTGCTGAGGTATTGAATATTGCGCAACCTCCATTAAGTCAGCTATTAAAAAAGCTCGAAACGGAATTAGGGGCAACATTAATTCATCGTTATCGTCAAAAATGGGAGCTGACCGAATCTGGTCAATTGTTATATCAATATGCAGAACAGTTATTAAGCCAAATGGATGAAGTCAAGAGACATATTCTTGAAATAGAAGAGGGTACTGCGGGGACGGTACGTATTGGTGTTTCATCCGCATGTTCTAATATGTTGATTGATTATATTGCAGACTTTAGAGAACAATATACACAAATCAAAGTCAACATCGTTTCTGGTGACTCGGAAGGGTTACTAAAGAAGCTAAAAGAAAAAGAAATTGATATAGCTTTACTGATAAGACCAAGCAATACGGAGCAATATGAGAACAAAGCTTTAAAAAAACAACCTGCAATACTAATAGTTCCTAACAAATGGACATCCTCCCTCTCAACTCAGCCTACATTTAAGGAAATTGCAGATTTCCCTTTTATTATGTTAGGCGCTATGGAAGGACACTCCTTTTATGAAAATATTTTAAACGCCTTTGATGAATATGAGGTAAAACCGAATATTATGGTTGAATGCAAAGATATTCCGATGGTCGTTGCACTTGTTAATCGAGGAATAGGTATAACTATTATTCCAAGAATGCACTATAAATCTTTGTTTTTAGAACATTTAAAGATTTACGAACTTCAACAATTTGATTTTAGTGTAGAGCCGGTTATGATGAAATTAAAAGATGAACCAATTTCAAAAGCAGCAGCACAATTTTGGGAAATGGTGAATTAACCCAGACTTCCTCTACAAATACTATGGGGGAGGCAATATATGGTACACAGTATCTTGGTTTGTTAGAGCATAATTTTCTATCATGGAGTGAACTAAAATGAAAAAATGCTCTTTTCCAATGGCGAAAGGAGCATTTTTTCATTTTAGTCTTATCACTGTTAAATCACATCACTCTAGGTACTTATGGAAAATTATGAAACTTTTAGACAACTACTTCGTAGAATGCTTATATAAAAGTAATAGAGGTGGGAAGATTGAATAATTCATTAGTAATTCTCATATTAGTTGTGATTATATTCTTTGCTTATCAAATTTTAATGAAAAAAAAGAAAAAAATTAATAGGTTTAGGGAAGAGTGGGAATCAGGAGAGTTCTTGGCGCGGAGCGAGGATCATCAATCGGTTTCAATGTACTGGGAAAACAAAAAAGATAGGAAACCAATATATGATGGGATTGATCAGTTGACGTGGGATGATTTATCAATGGATACCGTTTTCAAAAAAATCAATTACACGCAGTCTTCGGTAGGATCAGAATATTTATTTAATCAGCTTCGAGATATTAATCCACCCCTTGAAGATATACAGGAAAAAGAAGAACTCTACAGATTAATGGAAAGTGAACAATCATTACGAGAAGAGATTCTACTCATATTATCAAGTCTTGGAAAACAGAATTATACAAATTCTTCTTCGTTTTTCTATGAAGAGGCTAGGTATAATATTAAATATGTAGCTGTTTATATGCTACTTGGCTTATTGCCATTTGCGTCCATTTTCTTGATGTTTTATAGCTTAAAATTCGGGATACTGAGTTTAGTAGGATCTTTTCTAATTAACACAATCGTATATTACAAAAATAAAACTGCATTAGAGAATGAACTATACTCGACTGCGTACATTGCTTCTATCATTCATGCAGGAAAACGTTTTTCATCCGTCAAACATCCGAAGTTTACAACATTTGCTAACGAGTTCAAGGATAAAGTTCAGCCGATCAAGAAAATTTTAGTGCTGAACAATATAATTTCGTTAGGAAAAGGAAGTAACGGAGATTTTGATGCCATTTTTGAGTATATTCGAATATTATTTTTATTGGATTTTATTTCTTATAACAATATTATTAAAACGATTTCAAATCATAAAGATGAATATCGTGAATTATGGCAACGTGTAGGTCAACTGGATGCGGGGATAGCAGTTGCGTTTTACCGTAAATCACTAGTTTCATATTGTACTCCTACATTCGTGGAGGGGGAGGAGCTTTCATTTGAAAATATGGCTCATCCACTTATTAAAAATCCGGTGACAAACACATCGATTCTCGGCAAGTCCACACTTATTACAGGTTCTAACGCATCAGGGAAATCAACGTATATCAAGGCAATTGCCATTAATACTATTTTGGCGCAAACGATTAATACAGTGTTAGCGGAAAACTGGACAATGAAACCTAGCTATATCGTAACTTCAATGGCGATTCAGGATAATGTGTTAGATGGGGATAGTTACTTTATAGCGGAAATAAAGTCACTCAAACGAATTATTCGTCTATGTGAACAAGGTAAACCAAGTATCTCTTTCATTGATGAAATACTGAAGGGAACTAATACGATTGAACGAATAGCTGCATCGGCTGCAATGATGGAATGGCTTTCTTCGAATAAAGGAATGAATATCATTGCGTCACACGATATTGAATTAACCGAAATGGCTAGAAAAGTGTATGTAAATTATCATTTCAGTGAATCGATTGAAAATGGAAAAGTTCAATTCGATTATACAATCCATTCTGGTCCATCAAAAACGAGAAACGCTATAAAGCTTCTTGGTATATTGGATTATCCAGAAAGCATCACAAAAAAGGCAAATGGGTTAGCAGAGTATTTCACAGAAAGGCGTGAATGGGAAGAAATGAATGCATTGGATGTCATCTATGAGAGATAAAATTTTTAACTAAACTTAGTTTGAATGGAGTATATCATGATAATTAACAAACAAGAATTTTATGTTAATGGAATAAAATATAGTGTGAGATCTGCAATCGAAAAAGATGCAAAAGATTTGTCTGAATTAAGATTACAAATTGATGGTGAGACTGAAAATTTGGATAGAGAAAAAGGGGAGGAGTTCATAGATAGAGAAGGATTTGAACAACTTATAAAAACGGACTCTGAGAAATCAAGAAATTTGTTTTTAGTTGCAGTAGTTCATGATCGGATTGTCGGCTTCTCCAGATGCGAAGGAATTTATTTAAATAGATTTTCTCATAAAGTAGAGTTTGGAGTATGCGTTCTAAAGGAGTTTTGGGGTTATGGTATTGGGAAAAATCTTTTAAAAGAATCTGTTGCTTGGGCTGACTTCATCGGCATTAAAAAAATTACTTTGAATGTTTTAGAAACAAACGATAAAGCCATTGAATTATATAAAAGGCTTGGCTTTGAAATGGAAGGTATATTAAAAAACGACAAAATTCTTGCCGACGGTAAATACTACAACACTATTATGATGGGGAGGTTTAATGAATGATTAGAGCCGTATTATTTGATTTAGATGGGACATTATTAGATCGCGACGAATCGGTAAAGAAGTTTATTAATGATCAATACAAGCGATTACATAACTATCTAGGACATATTTCGAAAGAAAATTATATGACAAGATTCATTGAGTTAGATAATCATGGATATGTCTGGAAGGATAAAGTGTATCAACAATTAATGGAGGAGTTCGGGATTGCCGAAATAGATTGGGAGTATTTACTGAAAGATTATATAAGCGAGTTTAAGCATCATTGTGTTCCTTTTCCTAATCTCCACGGTATATTAGAAGAGTTGAGAAGGAACAACTTTGTTTTAGGAATGATTACAAATGGATATGGGCAGTTTCAAATGGACAATATAGCTGCTTTAGGCATCGAAAAGTATTTTGAAGCTATTTTAGTGTCCGAAACTGAAGGAATTAAAAAACCTAATCCAGAGATATTTGAGCGAGCATTAAAACGCTTAAATGTGAATCCTAATGAAAGCGTATTTGTTGGAGATCATCCAGAAAATGATGTAGTAGCACCCGAGCATGTAGGGATGAAAGGAATTTGGAAAAAAGATGTCCAATGGGGGACATTTGAAACAAATTACATAGTGGAAGACTTAGGAGAATTACTGATTATTATAAAGAAATTGAATAATGAAAGTAGCTTGAAATAATTATAGAACGGAGAGAAAAAATGAATTTAAAGAAATGCGATACACAATTTAGTTGGAGTAAAATCTACAAATCTCTTATGATAGCTTACCAACCAATTGTTTGTAGTCAATGCAATACTTCACATAAGATTGCTTTTTCTTCCAGAATCATGGTATCTATTGTAATAGTACTTCCATTGACGATATTCCTCTTTTTGATACCGGAACAATTATATTTATCCACTTTTGCTACTGTATCCAGTTTAGTTATTTATTTTGCCCTTGTCTCTTCGCTGTTCCCTTTTTTAGTAAAGTACAACTCATAATATATAGATTGTTTGAGAATATAGACTTGGAGGTGTAAGTGAATTTGAAAAAGTTGCTCTCTAGTTCATTGAAATTATGTTTACTTGCAATTCCAATTTTTCTTTTATTTGCATGCAGCAGTGTTGAGAAATATGAGTATATATCGGTCTTTATAGTAGAAACCATGGAGGTAGATAAAGGGAGCTTGTATCCCGGCTTGTCTGAAACGACTGGTTACAAAAAAGTAAATGCGATAACGTACATGGAGGAAGGAAAAAGTTATATAAAAACAGATGATAAATCGATTGAGGACTTTTATGATACGAAAGGTAATTTTATTAAGTCTGAAATAACGCATTCTTATTTCACTACCTCATATATAACCAATGTAGTTCGTGGGGATAATTTAAAGGAAGAACTTCAAAATCCTTCCACGATATTATTGCCTGATGATTATAAAGGTCACTCTAAATCAGAGAATATGACAGAGGAAGAAAAGGAACAAGTCAAAAATCACGTACTTTCCTTTACGAATAAACTAAATAAAAAATAGCATTATTATCATAAAACTTTTATTTCAGATAAATTCCGGAAAAAGCTGATTGTATAACGATTGATGATCTTTTAAATAAAGTGATTTAATTTCTGAAGATATAAAAAGTACCTCAGCCCTGCTAATGCAGCGGGGAAAAGGTACTTTAAGAGCTATTCCAGTCCTACTAAAGCAGTGAGGAAAGAATTTGCGCATATGTATATTATAATATACATATGCTTTTTTTTGTAAAGTGGCTGATATTACTCGATCTTCAAACCCGATGCTCTCCATACACATCTTGCTTTGTAATCTCCCTCGCTCTTAGTAGAACATCATCTGAAAACGGCTTGTTATAAGCTTGGATGGATTCTAAAAGCTGTTCTACACTACTAGCACCAATAACCGTAGACCCCGTCACTTTTTGTTGCAATACATACTGAAGTGCAACAGAAGTCATTGGAGTATCCAATGCTTGCAGTTGCCTTATAACAGCAGCTAATTCTGCATTGGAATAAGACAAATATTCATTCGTTTTATTTGTACGGTTAAGGCCATCCGCAGTTAATAATCCTTTTGCAAGCGTTCCACGGCTTAATAAAGAGGCATCATTTTCCTCTAATAACGAAAACCATTCTTCTGGTCTTCTATCTAGCAAACTATATTGCATCATAACGGATACTGCGTTGCTCTTCATTAAAAAACGGTCAATAACAGTTGGACGAATAGAAGAAATACCGTATTCTCGAATTAGTCCTTCTTTTTTCAAAGATTCCATCGTATCAATCATTTCATCGACATCATCCTCCATTGTTCCACCATGCAATTGATAGACATCTATATAATTTGTCTGGAGACGCTTTAAAGATTCATGAATAGCAGAGGTTATCCATTTTTTTGAAGGATCCCATGCCCACCCACCACCAGATTCATTCAAACGATTGCCGACCTTTGTAGCGAGAATAATATCTTTCCGGTGATCTTTTAATGCATTTCCGACAATCTTTTCATTTTCCCCATTGTTGTATAAATCGGCTGTATCAAAATAATTAATTCCATTATCAAATGCCACTTCTATAATTTTGTTGGCTTTAAGTTGATCAGTTGGCAGTGACATACACCCTAACCCAATTTCAGATACAGATAGTTCACTTTTACCTAATTGTCTTTTTCTCAATTTTTATCACGTCCTTTTCTACATGTTACAATGTGTAATAGTTAGTTACAAATGAAAGGAAGATACAATATGAAAAAATTCGAGGAAAAAACTATTTCATCTGATTTTAAATACAAGGGGCGGGTGATCACTTTACAAGTAGATGAAGTCTTGCTTCCGAACGGCAAAACTAGCAATAGGGAGATTGTGAAACATCCAGGAGCGGTTGCTGTAATGGCTATTACAAAAGACAAGAAGATTATCTTAGTGGAACAATATC
Source organism: Psychrobacillus sp. L3 (assembly GCF_042945595.1). Lineage (GTDB taxonomy): Bacteria > Bacillota > Bacilli > Bacillales_A > Planococcaceae > Psychrobacillus. The sequence continues at coordinate 1,502,050 of NZ_CP168493.1, forward strand.
GGAAAGCATTAGAACAATCCATTATAGAAATTCCTGCTGGTAAAATAGAGCCTGGAGAGCCGCCAGAAGCGACTGCACGAAGAGAATTAGAAGAAGAGACAGGATATACATCTAGTAACCTACAATATGTTCAATCTTTTGCCACATCTCCAGGGTTTGCAGATGAAATTATTCATCTCTATTTTGCAGAAAACATTGAGAAAATGACAGAAAAAGCAGACCTAGATGAGGATGAGTTTGTAGATTTAATATATGTATCAATCCAAGAAATGGAATCTTTAATAGAGAATAAACAAATATATGATGCCAAAACAGCTTTTGCTTTTCTTTGGTTAAAAGATTATTTAAAAGAAGCATGAAGTAACTTTGTACAAGCATATGATGAAAATAGATAGGAGGTGTTCCAATTTGAACCAAACTTATACTATTTTCATTTCATTATGCGTACTAGTTTTTAGTTTTATCGGGGGCTTAATTCTTTTTGAAAAAAGCACAGCAGAGCAGCAGCAATGGATTATTCATCTCTTGGACGCACGTGTTCTATTATTAGAGCAACCTACTTTTCTAGAAACAATTTTTCCTCACTTGATGATTGCTGTTGTATTTTTTTTATTTTATCAACACCCTCTTTTACGAAAACTTATTCTGGTGATTTGCGCATTTAAAATTACGTTCTACGGGTTTTGCTCCAGTTATTTGCTGCAAACACAGACTTCCACATTTCCGTATGTGTTTTGGTGGTTTCCGTTTCAACTAGTTTATTGTGTTCTTCTTCTTGCATTAGCAAATCGGATTAATTTGTTTACGTTATCCTTTTATTCTATTATCATCATAATAGAATATTTCTTAATACCATTTATATTATATAGTAATTAATATTTATTAATAATTATTATTAAGTGAATTCCTTGTCATAATAATTCACTATTTGGTATAATGGAAGAAGTTTAAGGAGGCGTCACATGGAAAGCCGTATTGATCGAATTAAAAAACAATTATCTGGTGCGAGCTATAAACTGACGCCACAGCGTGAAGCGACAGTCCGAGTTTTGCTTGAAAATGAAGAAGATCATTTAAGTGCAGAAGATGTATTTTTACTAGTTAGAGAGATATCACCTGACATAGGACTTGCTACAGTTTATCGTACACTAGAATTATTAAATGAATTGAATGTGGTGGATAAAATTCAATTTGGAGATGGTGTATCACGCTATGATTTGAGACAAGAAGGAGCAGCTCATTTCCATCATCATCTTGTTTGTATAGAATGCGGAGCTGTGGATGAAATACAAGAAGATTTGTTAGAAGACGTAGAAGCAATTGTGGAAAGGAAATGGAACTTTATCATTAAAGACCATCGATTAACCTTTCACGGAATTTGTTATCGTTGCCAAGAAGATAAATAAACAAAAAAGGATAGCAAATAGCTATCCTTTTTTTTATAGGAGGTAGATAAAATTGGAAAATGGATTGCTTTATTTAGAAGATTATTTGCATTTTTTGCGTATTGAGCGACAATTAGCAGAAAACACGCTAATTTCCTATAAAAAAGATTTAACCGATTATTTACGGCATATTTTTAACATCCAACAATTACATAGTTTAGATAATGTAGAACGTCAGCATATTATTAACCATATTAGAAAATTAAAAACGGAAGGAAAAAGTCCGAGATCGATTGCAAGGCATATTTCATCTATTCGTTCTTTTCACCAGTTTCTATTGCGCGAAAAAGTGACTAATCAGGATCCTACCATCCATCTAGAAATACCACAAATGGAACAAAAATTACCTAGTTTTCTTTCAGTGGAAGAGTTAAACGGTTTGTTAAATAGTATAGATACTTCTAAGCCGCAAGGTGTGCGTGATTTAGCAATGTTTGAGATCATGTATGCAAGTGGTATGCGTATTAGTGAGTGTTTAAACTTGGATTTAGAAGATTTACATCTAACGATGGGATTTGTCCGTGTATTTGGTAAAGGTGGCAAAGAACGTATTATACCTCTAGGAGGTGCGGCTATTCGTGCTTGCACGACCTATATAGAAGAAGCAAGACCAAAATTGCTAAAATCAACCGAATGCACAGATGCAATTTTCGTCAATCAAAGAGGAAAGCGTTTGACAAGACAAGGAATTTGGAAATTATTAAATAAGCACACGGTAAATTCAGGAATACAAAAAGAGATTACACCGCATATATTGCGCCATTCATTCGCTACGCATTTAATAGAAAATGGAGCGGATTTGCGTGCAGTGCAAGAGATGCTAGGACATGCGGATATTTCTACGACCCAAATATATACGCATGTCAGTAAAACGAGATTAAAAGAAGTTTATAAACAATTCCATCCAAGAGCGTAATTTGTCAGAGGTCTGACGTGTACATTATAAAAAAATTTGGTAAACTAGAAGAAAATAGTAGGAGGGAATAAAGATGAACAAATTTAAACGTATTCACGTTATCGTTATGGACTCTGTAGGAATCGGAGAAGCACCAGATGCGGCCAATTTTGGGGACGTAGGTTCCCATACATTAGGTCATATCGCTGAGAAAATGAATGGTCTGAACATGCCTGAAATGCAAAAACTTGGGCTTGGAAATATAGATGCTATTAAAGGGATAGAACAGGTGGAAAATCCAACAGCGTATTTTGGAAAAATGCAGGAAGCTTCTGTAGGGAAGGACACGATGACCGGGCATTGGGAAATGATGGGTTTGAACATAGATAAACCATTTAAAGTCTATCCTGAAGGTTTTCCTGAAGAGTTAATTTCTACATTAGAAGAGAAAATAGGTCGAAAAGTAATTGGAAATAAACCGGCAAGTGGAACTGCAATTTTAGATGAACTTGGCGAAGAACATATGAAAACAGGCGCAATTATCGTTTATACATCTGCTGACCCTGTATTGCAAATTGCTGCACATGAAGAAATAATTCCACTTGAAGAACTATATCATATTTGTGAAGTTGCAAGAGAGCTTACACTTTCTCCAGAATTTTTAGTTGGTCGTATTATTGCCCGTCCATTTATCGGAGAGCCAGGGAATTTTGTTCGCACTTCCAATAGACATGACTATGCGCTAAAGCCATTTGGGCGAACTGCAATGAACGAATTAATGGATGCTGGATTAGATGTTTTAGCAATAGGTAAAATTTATGACATATTTAACGCAGAAGGAATTACTTCTACCGAACGTACGAAAGACAATATGGACGGAATGGATAAATTCATCACAACATTAGACAAAGACTTTACTGGAATAAGCTTTTTAAACTTAGTAGACTTCGATGCATCTTTCGGACATCGTCGTGACCCAATTGGATACGGTAATGCATTGGAAGAGTTTGATGCTCGTTTAAAAGAAGTTTTACCGAAGTTAACAGAAGAAGATTTACTAATTATTACGGCAGACCATGGAAACGATCCAACTATGCCAGGTACGGATCATACGCGAGAATTTGTTCCGTTAACCGTCTATTCTCCAAGATTAAAAGAAATAAAAGAATTACCGCTACGTATGACATTTGCAGATATAGGTGCAACTATTGCCGAGAATTTTGGTGTAGCTAAAACAGCATTCGGTGAAAGTTTTTTATCTTTACTTAAATAATAGATATGTTGGGAGAGGGGTAGTTATCATGAACACACTTGAGCTAATTGATAAGAAAAAAAGAAACAATCCACTAACAGAGGATGAAATACAATATTTGATCAAGAAGTATACAAATGATGAAATTCCAGACTATCAAATGAGTTCCATGCTCATGGCAATCTTAATAAATGGGATGAATGATAAGGAAACATCTTGGTTAACAAAAGCAATGGTTGATTCAGGTGACGTAATTGATTTATCTTCTATCGAAGGTTTTAAGGTTGATAAACATAGTACCGGAGGAATTGGGGACAAAATTAGCTTACTAGTTGCACCAATTTTAGCATCTTTAAATATTCCAGTAGCTAAAATGAGTGGAAGAGGACTAGGCATTACTGGTGGTACAGTAGACAAGCTAGAATCAATAAATGGTTTCCATGTTGAATTATCATCCGATCAATTTATCAAGCAAGTGAACGAACATAAAATAGCTATAGTAGGGCAATCAGGAAACTTAACACCAGCAGACAAGAAATTATACGCTTTAAGAGATGTAACTGGTACAGTGGATTCGATTCCTTTAATCGCATCATCAATTATGAGTAAGAAGATTGCTAGTGGAGCAGATGGTATTGTTTTAGATGTTAAATGTGGTAAAGGTGCATTTATGAAAGATTTAGAACATGCGTCTGAATTGGCTTCCACTATGATTAGTATTGGTGAAAGTCTGGGCAGAAAAGTAGCAGTAGTTATTACTGATATGAATCAACCGTTAGGTCATAATATTGGAAATAAACTAGAAGTTGCAGAAGCGCATGACTTTCTAAGCAACTATAAGGAAAGTGAACAAGGTTTACTTGATGTTACAATAGCTATTTCCTCTAAAATGTATCAGTTAGCAACTGGAGTAAATGAAGAAGAAGCAGAACAAAAAGTATTAGAAACACTTTCAAATGGTGCAGCATTAGTTAAATTCAAAGAATTTATTACTGCTCAAGGTGGGGATTCAACTGATATTATTGCTAAAAATACGAAGCATCAAATTGAAGTAAAATCCTTAAATGATGGTTACATTCAGTTAATTGATGCTGAAATGATTGGGAAGGCTTCTTTATTAATTGGAGCGGGAAGATTAACAAAAGCAGATATTCTTGATTTCGATGCTGGAGTTAAATTAGTAGCACTAACAGGGCAACAAGTTAAAAAAGGTGATACTTTAGCTGTTTTGTATTCAAATAAAGATGAAATTGCTGAATCGATTCAATTAATAGAAGATGCCTACACGTTCACAGATGTTGAACCTTTAAAGAAAAATTCTATCTTAAAAATAATGTAAAAGAATATAAGTGTCCATTAGCCTAGAGTAACCAGTAAATTCTGCCGGAAATTGTGTTAAAATACTAGATACTTTGTATTTGAACGATTTCGGAGAACTCTGGAATTGAATGCTAAGCAACACTTTAACAGAGATTTCTAAATGCCAGAGGGGCGCTAGCTGTGCTAGCGCCCCTCTGGTATTTTTTTGATGGTACATAAAAGTGTAACTCCAATAAATTTTCTAATAAAAATCTGCTCCTGCGTAAGCTCGTCGCAAAAGAAATCTGCTCCTGCGCAAGCTCGTCGCAAAATTATCTTCTCCTGCGGTGCAGCACTGATTTTGTGCTGCATGGATGGTTGAACAATAAATAATAAAAGGTTTTATGCGATCTAAGAATTAAGTTAATGCACACCAAATTTGTTCTAAGAAAAAGGTTAATAAGAATATAGATAAAGGGAACTGATTATTGTCCAAAATACTATGACTAAATTAACTAAACTGAGTAAAGGGATTTATGGCTATTTAAGCGAATTATATTAAAAGAATGACGAATAACGAATTGTCAAAGAACCTTGGAGGTTAGTGAGATGAGAGCAGCTGTTTACAGTTCGTATGGATCCCCGGAGGTCCTTAGGATAAATGAAGTTGAACTACCATCTATAACGAATGACGATCGGGTACTGATTAGAGTGCATAACGCTTCGGTCAATCAATTTGACTGCTTATATCGGAAGGGTTATTTGCCTACCAGATTAGATAATGGTCTTAAAAAACCAAAATCATCAATATTGGGGATTGACGTTTCGGGTACTGTTGAAGCTGTCGGTAAAAATGTACAAAGATTTAAAGTTGGCGACTATGTCTACGGAAGCTGCTTCGGATCCCACGCAGAATATGTCTGCCCTCCACAGAGTGGACTGAGTCATATGCCGAAAAACATAACCTTCGAACAGGCTGCAGCCGTGCCATGTGCTGCTCAAACAGCTCTTCAGGCATTGCGGGACGTAGCAAAGATAAAATCGGGGCAAAAGGTTTTGATCTACGGAGCTTCGGGGGGAGTCGGGCACTTTGCAATTCAGCTTGCCAATTACTACGGGGCTGAGGTAACCGCAGTTTGTAGCACCTCGAATCTGCAGTGGGTGAAAGATCTCGGCGCACATTACGTGCTCGATTATACGAAAGAAGACTTCACGAAAAACGGACAAAAGTACGATATCATACTGGATGCTGTAAGTAAACGGACCTTTTTTGGTTGTTTAAGTTCACTAACCGAGAATGGTGTTTATATAACAGAAAACCCCCTCTATCCTATGTATCACCCAGTTCAGTTATTGGTAGGTTCCTTGCTCGGTCGAAAGAAAGCTAAACTGCATCTATCGAAGCCTAATAACATGGATCTAGAATTCTTGCGTGGGCTTATAGAGGAAGAGAAAGTAAAACCAGTTATAGAGAAGTGTTATCCTTTGGATCAAATCGTAGAGGCCCATAGGCATGTAGAAAGCGGACGTACAAAAGGGAAGGTAGTCCTTCAAATCATATCTTAATTAAACATGCGTTGAACCTTAAAGGATTCACGCTATTAATTTCGCTGTGCTCAGTGCAGGGTCTTGACTTGCTTGCTAAGTCGCCACCTTCCGCTCCAATCAATTCTAGGTTAATCTTTATTGTTTTTCCTTTTCCTATAAAAAGTTAAACTGATTCTGTGTGAATATGATTAGAACTGGTGGACCTATATAAAAATTGATAGCATTCATAGATAAAGAAGTGCTGAGCGGACGAAATTGCATCTTCGTCCGCTTTTAAAAGAGTAGGACAGCATCTTATCTCTCACGATCCATAAAACTAACGGTAATAGTGTAGCTGATGTTTCGACTAAAGCACTCGGGAAATAGTGAAAACAAGATGCACTAAAAGGACGTTTGCGTTTTTCTTAAAAGATAAGAAAGTATATGGATTATCAACCTGCGAAACCAGTGTTCATTGTACTTTAAAGAATTAAAGAATACCGCGGATTTCCGTTTCAGGTGGACGCGTTCCGCGGGGTGAGCGATGAGCAATCACCGCCGCATTCGCGTCGTTTGCGATGGCACACCTGTCTCCGAGGAACGAAGGCTAAGAGCGCCACATCGTGTGGCAACGCCTTCGTGACCAACATCCTGTTGGCCTCCGTCTGGAGTCGCCACCTTTCACTACAATCCATTAAGTGAGTAGTTCCTAATAAGAAAGTATATGAAATTGATATACTAGAAATCCAGTATTCACAAAGACTTGAAGTGATTTTAATGGTGTCTTCCTTAAGCAGGATTTCCTATATGTTTTTACTTTTATCGTACACAGTATACATGAATCAGCGGGTAGATGATTAGAATTGGTGGGCCTGAAAAAAATAGGTAGTATTCATTGATAAAGAAGCGCTGAGCGGACGAAATTGCATCTTCGTCCGCTTTTAAAAGAATAGGAAAGCATCTAATCTCTCATTAACCAAGCCTTACGCACCTTGTCTCTACAAATTTCAAGAAAGCGACGGACAAACATCCGCCACAAGATTATCGAAAAAAAGTGGATGGAGAAGTGACGCAGTCACTTCTCCATCCACAAAAATTCCTGCGGTAATAGTGTAGCGAATGTTTCGTCCAAAGCACTCTGAAATAGAGAAGACAAGATGCACTTAAAGGACGTTTGCGTTTTTCTTATCTATTAGTTTCAAATTGATATCGGATACAGTTGTAGCGCTCGGCAGAAATGAAGGTGAATTTTTTTCTTATTTGGAGAAGTGTCCGTTCGATTCTTCGCCCGCGGTAAGCTTCTGAAAACAAAAAGAAAGACTAATTATTAAATAAATAGGCATCATGTAAAGGTTTATAAAAACTTTTACGAGATGCCTATTTTTTGATTAAAAAAATGTTAATGTTCCCATACTATAAATGAATAAATTCTATGTCGAAAATCGACTAAAAAACAATGATTTTTTCTACTTTTGTCAAGCACAAGGAATTTTAGCTATTGATGTTGAATTGCGCTATACAAGAGGAGGCGATTATATGTATCACGAAGTAGAAAAAGTCGGTGAAGAGATTATTATTATTCGATTAAAAGGTGAATTAGATCATCATGGTACGCATGATATACGAAATGAAATAGTACCTATGATCAAAAATGGTTCTATTAAAGTATTAGTTTGGAATTTAAAAGATTTACATTTTATGGACAGTTCGGGTATTGGTCTTATTCTTGGAAGAATGCGGGAATTGGCGCCTAAAGATGGTCAGACAATTATCGTCAATCCATCTCCTACAATGAAGAAAATTTTTCAGTTTGCGGGGTTAAGCCCATATATTTATAACGAATCAGAAATTGAAATTATGTCAAATTTAGGGGGCATTGTTTATGGACAATGAGATTACATTATCTTTTATTGCTAGAAGTGAGAATGAAGCGTTAGCTAGAATGGTAATGTCTAGCTTTATTGCCGCAATTGATCCGACAATTGAAGAGTTATCGGAATTTAAGACTGTTATTTCAGAAGCAGTAACAAATGCGATAGTACATGGATACGAAGAAGATGGTGTCGGGAAAATTGATATTCATGCACAAAGAAGCGATAGAGAAATAATTGTTTCTATCGTTGATTATGGGCGAGGAATTCAAGATGTTAACCAAGCACGAGAACCCTTATTTACGACGAAGCCAGAGGAAGAACGGTCAGGAATGGGGTTCACGATTATGGAAAGTTTTAGCGATGATGTGGACATTTATTCCATTCCTAATAGGGGGACTACTGTAACTATTACGAAGAAATTTGTACCAATTCAAGAATCTTGTAGGATCGTCTAATGATGAATAATAAGCCGTCTATTTTACTTACACAAGAAAAAATGAGAGAGCTAATTGCATTATCACAAGAAGGGGATAAACTAGCTAGACAGCAAATGATTGAAGGTAATACGAGGCTTGTTTGGTCGATTGTGCAACGATTTGCATCTAGAGGGGCTGACTTGGAGGATTTGTTTCAAATTGGTTGCATTGGACTCATGAAATCCGTGGACAAATTTGATCTTAGTTATGAAGTAAAGTTTTCTACTTATGCAGTTCCAATGATTATAGGCGAAATTCAGCGTTTTTTAAGAGATGATGGTATGGTGAAAATTAGTCGTTCGATTAGAGAGCTTAACTTTAAAATTCGTCATGCAACGGATGATTTTTTAAAGACACATGAACGACAGCCGACCATTTTAGAACTAGCAAGTATTTTAGAAGTTACAAGAGAAGAAATCGTTATGGCAACAGATGCCTTAAGGGACCCGGCATCATTGCAAGAACAACTGTATGAAAATGAAAGCGGCGATGCTTTAACGTTAATGGATCAAATGAAAGATGAACGTTCGGAAAAGTCGTTCGATCATATCCCTCTAAGAGAGCTGGTTGAAAAATTAGAAAAAAGAGAACAAATGATTATTTATTTGCGATATTACCTAGACTGTACACAAAGCGATATTGCAGAACGACTAGGTATATCTCAAGTTCAAGTATCTAGACTCGAGAAGAAGATATTAACCCAGTTAAAAATGTGGTTAGTACCTGCTGGTTTTGCTAGTAATCAAAAAGTAAAAGACGGGTGATTGATACGAATTCATTATTTTCCAGTATGTCAGAAGCAGAAGAGTTTTTGAAAGAAAAGTTTGGTGTCAATGAATCTTATGATGTTGGTAATTTGCATACACATTTATTTGATTTTCCAGTGTTACTTATCTATATAAATGGATTAGTTGATGGTGCAGTTCTAACGGAGTTATTGGCAAATGTGCAAGAAAATAAATGGGAAACAGATTTAGATGAAAATAGAGTAATGGAACACTATTTTCCATATCACTCCATTACTCAATATGATTCAAAAGAAAAATGGCTAGTAGCACTTCTCAGTGGTCAAGTAACATTTATATTGAAGAATGGGTCTGTCTATACGATTGATGTTCGAACTTATCCAGGCAGACAGCCAGAAGAACCGGATAACGAGAAGGTAGTGAGAGGGTCAAGGGATGGTTTTACGGAAAACATTGTCCAAAATACAGCTCTTATCAGAAGAAGAATTCGAGATACGGACTTACGTTTCGAGTTGCATCAAGTATCTACGATTGGCCAAACGGACATTGCGATTTCTTTTATTAAAGGGATAGCTAACGAAGATAATTTAGCCCAAATTCGAGATAGGATGAACCAAATTCAACATGATGGGTTCACAATGACGGATAAAGCATTGGAAGAATGGATATTTAAGCAAGGGTTTCATCCGCTTCCGTTTGTTCGATTTACAGAAAGACCAGATATTGCAGCAGCACATTTATTGGAAGGACATATCGTAATAATTGTTGATACATCACCATCTGTAATCATTGTGCCAACAACATTATTTCACCATCTTCAACATGCGGAGGAGTATAGACAAGCACCGATAATTGGTACAATCGTTAGATGGATACGTTTTACAGGTGTATTACTAAGTCTTTTCCTACTACCATTTTGGTATTTACTTGCAAAACATTCTGAATATCTTCCGAAGTCATTGGATTTTTTAGGTCCAAAAGATGTAGGTGAAATTCCGTTGTTAGTACAGATATTATTTGCAGATGTTGGAATTGAATTTTTGAGGTTAGCGGCGATTCACACACCGACACCTTTGTCGACTGCTATGGGTATTATTGCAGCGTTAGTAATAGGGCAAATGGCCGTTGATGTGGGTTTATTCATTCCAGAAGTGATTTTGTATACAGCGATTACAGCGATATTTACTTTTGCTATACCATCCTATGAGTTAAGTATTAGTACGAAAATTTTTAGAACGCTTCTTTTACTTAGTACAGCATTGTTAGGAGTAAATGGTTTTTTTGTAGCAAATGTATGTTTACTTTGGTATGTATGTTCCGTAAGACCTTTAAATGTCCCTTATTTATGGCCAGCACTCCCTTTCTTTCCGAAAGCCTTTCTACGTATTCTGATCAGATTTCCAATGCCGACTAATGCAAAAAGACCATATATTACACGAGCGCCTGTTCGAAAAAGGTCTTGAATAACATTGCAATTTCCTCTTTTACTGTGGTAAAGTTCATATAGATAAAGAGGAGAAGAGGCGGGGTACATGGTGATGATATCAAAGCATGCTGTAAATGAAAAAGGTCACTTATTATTAGGTGGAATAGATAGTATAGAATTAGCCAAAACATACGGAACACCACTATTTGTATATGATCTGTCGCTTATTAGAGAACGTGCACGTTCATTTATTAATACGTTTAAAGAACAAAATGTACAAGCCCAGGTTGCATATGCTAGTAAAGCCTTTTCAAGTGTAGCGATGTATCAAGTGATGGATCAAGAAAATTTATCCCTTGACGTAGTGTCAGCAGGAGAATTATATACTGCACTAAAGGCAGGATACCCTGTAGAACGTATTCATTTTCACGGGAATAATAAAAGTAAATCGGAATTATTGCTTGCACTCGAACATAACATAGGTTGTGTCGTGGTAGATAACTTTTATGAAATTGAATTACTAAAAGAATTAACTACTGAACGTAACCAAAAAGTGAATATTTTATTGAGAGTTACTCCAGGGGTAGAGGCGCATACGCATGATTATATTACAACTGGTCAACAAGATTCAAAATTTGGCTTTGATTTACTAAATGGACAAGCGGACCGAGCATTTCAAGAAGTTTATCTAGATGAACATATCCAATTACTAGGTTTGCATTGTCATATTGGATCACAAATTTTCGAAACAGTTGGTTTTAAAGTAGCTGCAGAAAAACTCATAAAAAAAATGATTGCATGGTATAATGAATATAATTTTCAATGTACTGTACTAAATTTAGGTGGAGGATTCGGGATTAAATATACAGATGAAGATACCCCTTTAGAGCCTTCTGTATACGTGAAAGAAATGGTAATAGTCGTGAAAAAGTTAGTTTCAAACACTGATTTTGCGATGCCAGAAATCTGGATTGAACCGGGTCGTTCTCTCGTAGGGGATGCCGGTACATCTTTATACACAATTGGAGCAGAAAAAGAAGTTCCAAACGTTCGGAATTACCTTGCAGTAGATGGGGGTATGTCAGATAATATTCGACCTGCATTATATGGTGCATTATACGATGCAGTTATTGCGAACAAAATCGACTATAAAATTGAAAAAGAGTATACGATAGCTGGCAAGTGTTGTGAATCAGGGGATAAACTAATTGAACATATTTCATTACCAAAAGCAGTGGCTGGGGATGTTTTAGCTATGTTCTGTACGGGTGCATATGGATATGCTATGGCAAGTAATTACAATCGGTTGACAAGACCTGCAGTCGTTTTCGTGGAGCATGCAAAGCACCAACTAGCAGTAAGACGTGAAACGTTAGAAGATATCGTCCATCTAGATCTTCCTTTAACAATGAAAAAGGAGTGATGAATGGATGAAAAAACAAAATATTATTCTCTTTCTTATGTTGCTATTAGTTGGAATTGGTTGGGGAGTAGTGTATTGGCTCTTTTTTGCTCCGAATGGAAATTTGTAATTTGAATAACTGTCGTGTAAGATAGAAAAAGTTTCTTTAAGAAATTAAAAGAGGGTCTAACATATGTTACTAAGGTATAAAAAAGCATTTGAGAAAATTTCTATGGGGCTTCTTTCTTTCATGCCTCAAGAAAAAGACGTAAAGAAGTTATTAGAAACAATTCATCAATATGAAACTGATCCGAATTGGCACTTGTTCCTATGGAAAAGGGAAGAGGATTTAGTAGGGATAGTTGGCGTTCGAATGCAAGATTCAAATGGAATCATTCAGCATATATCGGTTAATCCCTCTCATCGAGGAGAAGGTATTGGGAGAGAAATGATTCAAAATTTGCCATCTATTCTACATACAACATCTATTCAACCATCAGATGAAACAAAATCTTTTTTTGAAAAATGTCAAATGGAAAATGAAGAGGAATGACGTTAACATCTGTCATCTCTTCTTTTTTTGCTTTTTTCTCGTTCTTCAAGTATTTCTGAACGATCTCTTAGCATATGCTTATGAATAAGATAATCTAACGCTTCTCTATTTTCGATTTTTCTTTTGTTCACTAAAGTTAGTAATTTGGAATCTTTAATCTGAATGGAAAAGGGTTGAAATGCACTCGCTTTTTGCATGAGCTCAAGCGAGAGAGTTGTAGCTTGCAGGATTTGTTCATAGTCAATTGTTTCAAAAAAAGTGGAATCACATGTTTGGATTAATCGTTTGTTACTGGTACTCATTGTTTTAATTGCGCCTGTAATATTTCCTCTTCGCCAATGATACATACTAGTGGACATCAGTATTAAAGCCGCTAAGGGATGATCTTTTTGTCTTGGAGCAACCTCTTTCCAATAATCTTCTAATACTTCGTGGCATTCAAAATAGTCGGTGGTTTCATTAAATTCTTTTAGAAATTGTACAAAATTAGGATGGAATGTAGGATGCAAAATAATCACCTTTCCTCTATAATGATGTTAAAAATCGATAATAGGTGGAGTTTTATGTCGTATGAAGTAAAGACCGAGGCGTTTGAAGGACCTCTTGATTTATTATTGCATTTAATAAATCGTTTGGAAATAGATATATATGATATTAAAATGGCGGAAATCACTTCACAGTATATGGAGCATATACACGCTATGAGAGTGCTTGAGTTAAATGAAGCTAGTGAATACTTAGTGATGGCAGCAACTTTATTGTCCATTAAAAGTAAAATGCTTCTTCCAATTCATCAAGATGAGGAAATGGAAGGCGATTTTGATATTTCCTTTGATGATCCTAGGGATGAGTTAGTATTAAAGTTAATTGAATATAAAAAGTATAAAGAAGCTGCTAGTAGCTTACATGAAATGGAGGAATCTCGTAATCTATTTTACACAAGACCTCCTGCAGACTTGAGTGGTTTTCAAGATAATCAGCCAGTTGCTTTGTTTGAACTAGAAGTTAATGTGTATGATATGTTAGGTGCTTTTCAGAAAATGCTCCGTAGGAAGCAATTAAATGCGCCACTTCAAACTAGAATTAGTACACAAGAAGTTTCGATAAGAGATCAAATGAAAAATGTACTATCGACTTTAAAACAAAATGGAGGTAAATTATCTTTTTATGACTTATTTCCGTCAAGAGATAATATGACAATTGTTATCACATTTTTATCCTTACTCGAACTAATGAAGCGTCAAATTGTTCAAATAGAACAAAAAAGTAATTTTGAAGAATTATTTGTTCTATTGCGAAAGGAAGATATGGAAAGTGAATTCGAAGATAAACTTATGGAGTAAAATGGAGAGCTTGCTATTTGTTAGTGGTGATGATGGGTTAACAAAAAAGCAATTAGCATTTTTGACAGAAACAACAGAAGAAGTGGTCACACAAACGTTAGATAAAATGATGCAAGAATATGAGTCGAGCGCAGAACGAGGAATTGTCATCAAACAGCTGGCTGGGACCTATCAATTTGTGACCAAATTAGCCAATGTGCAAACAATTCAAAAGTTAGTAGAAAATCCTACTTCCCAGTCACTCTCTCAAGCGTCATTAGAAGTATTGGCAATTATTGCTTATAAACAACCAATTACAAGGGTTGAGATAGAAGATATCCGAGGCGTGAAGTCAGAAAGACCAATTTATACGTTATCGGCGAAAGGTCTTGTACAAGAGGTTGGTCGTGCAGAAGGAACGGGAAGAGCGATTTTGTATGGTACAACAACCGAGTTTCTTCAGTATTTTGGACTCAAAGATATTAAAGCACTTCCGCCATTGCCAGAAGAAGTTTCGGTGGATGAAATGGAAGACGCGGATTTATTTATGACAAAGTTTCAAGAAGCATTAGTAAAAGAGGAATAACTTAAAGAGGAGTATATATTATAGTCAATAAAACACTTATTTTTTTGTTGCTTTTCCTATTTTGGCAAACGAATGGTGTCGAGGCTTCATCGTCTTATGTTGTAATTGATGTTAATTCCGGAAGATTACTAGAAGGAAATAATGCTAATGCTGAACTTCCGATCGCTAGTTTAACGAAGGTCTGGACAGCTTTAACCGTGTTGAATTCTTGCGATTTGGATGAAGAAATAACTATTTCAGCACAAGCCTCATCCCAAGAAGGATCCTCTTTATATTTGCAAGCAGGGGAGGTTTGGACTGTGAATTCTCTGCTTCACGGACTTCTTTTGCAATCAGGAAATGATGCTGCTTATGCACTTGCGGAACATACAGGTGGTTCAATCGAAGGATTTGTCCAAATGATGAACGAAAAAATTCAAATTGCAGGAATGGAGCATGCTCATTTCACTAATCCTTCTGGACTTCACAATGATGATCATTATGCATCTGCTTTTGATATGGCTACTATGCTTCGATTGGCGCTTCAAAACGAAAACTTTTATAAAATTGCATCCGCTAAAACTTTTAAGCCAAAGGAACGAAATGTCCAATGGAGAAATAAGCATAAGCTTTTGCATTATGAGGATGATGCTGTGGCTGGTAAAACAGGGTTCACCAAAAGAGCTGGTAGAACACTCGTAACGTATTTCAAAGATGGGTCGAAAGAAATTATTGTCGTTACTTTAAATAATTCAAATGATTGGAAAATGCATACTTCTTTAGCGGATAAAATTTTCGCTAACTATGAGGTTGTGAAAGTTGTAGAAAAAGGCAAATATAAATTGTTGAATAACGAGGTAATTGAGGTTAAGCAGGATCGCTTTTTATTGGTGAATAAAGAGGAGAAAAAACAATTGCAGAATGTATTACATATTCCTAGGAAAAAAGATATTGATACACCTTATATGTGGAACGTTTATATAAATAATGATCTTGCTTTGCGATTTAATGTAACGAAAATTAAAAAATAATTTTAGAAGACAGTTTTACAAAAAGACTGTCTTCTTTTAATTTGGATGAAAGTATGACATAATTCACTCATGTTAGTGGAAAGAATGGACGAGGTGAACGATTTGGAGAGATTACAAAAAGTACTTGCTCACGCAGGTGTAGCATCAAGAAGAAAGTCAGAAGAAATGATCTTGCAAGGTAAAGTAAAAGTGAATGGTAAAGTAGTGACCGAACTTGGTATAAAAGTGACGGATACGGATACAGTGGAAGTAGAAGGAGTTAAGTTAGAAAAAGAACAAAAAGTATACTATTTGCTGTATAAACCAAGAGGTGTTATTTCGGCGGTAACAGATGATAAAGGTAGAAAGACTGTAACTGATCTGCTACCACATGTGACAGAACGTCTCTATCCAGTAGGTAGATTAGATTATGAAACATCCGGTGTGTTATTACTTACAAATGATGGCGATTTTTCATATGCATTGACGCATCCTAAATTTAAAGTCGATAAAACCTATGTTGCAAGAGTAAAAGGGATTCCGCTTAAAGAACAATTACGCCCATTAGAACGTGGAGTTGTTTTAGAAGATGGTAAAACGGCCCCAGCACGAGTGAAATTATTATCTTCCGAACGTAAAACAGATAAAGCAATCATTGAAATTACGATTCATGAAGGTAAAAATAGACAAGTTCGACGCATGTTTGATGCAATTGGATTCCCAGTGCAAAAACTAAAACGGGAACGATTTGGCTTTTTAACATTGCATAGTCTTAATGCTGGAGAGTGGAGAGAACTGTCTACTCATGAAGTAAAACAGTTACGAGTTCTTGCCGAAACAGGTAAAATAGGGAACTAAAACCAAGTATGTTCACAAAGCATTCAAAAGTCTCAATTTTAACCGTTATTTATTTTGGTATAATAAATAACGGTTATGCTTTGAATTGGAGGAAAAGAAATGGCTCAATCGAAAAAGAAACGGTTATACATAAGATCCGTTATTTTGGTAGTGCTTACATTAGCAATTATATTTACTGTATATTCAAACTTAAATAAAGAAAAAAATGCAGTACTTAAAGTAGGCGACAAAGCACCAGATTTCGTTTTGGTTGATATGCAAGGAAATGAGCATAGACTTTCAGATTATAAAGGTAAAGGGGTATTCTTGAATTTTTGGGGAACTTGGTGTAAACCATGTGCAACAGAAATGCCTGCTATGGACAATCAATACAACATTTATAAGGATCATGGAGTTCAAACATTAGCTATCAATATTGGTGAATCAGATTTGAAAGTAAATAGTTTTGCAAAACGTTATGGATTATCATTCCCTATTGCAATCGATCGAAATAAAAGTGTCATGGAATTATATAATATTGACCCGTTGCCTACTACTTTTTTAATCAATCCAGACGGTCGGATTGTAAAAATTATAAAAGGTCAAATGACTGAGAAAGATATTGCTAATTTTATGGGTCAGGTTAAACCTTCCTAAAGGAGTTCGTAAAAATGGACAAAATAGTTTGTACATGTGGGAACGTAAATCCAAATGGTACAGAATTATGTGAAAGTTGTGGTCGTCCTTTAAACAAAGATGTAAGCGAAAAAAAACTTGTAGATATGCGTTATGAAGGTTCTGCTAGACGTTCTCAAACATATAACAAAACAATTATTGATAAAATATGGAATTTCTTTTCGAGCGTAAAGGTTGGTATGTGGATAATAACTTGCATTTTAGTTGCCGCTGCAATTGGTACGATACTTCCGCAAGTTTTTTATGTTCCAGCGACTAGAGAAGCCGATATTGCGGCATATTATGAAAGAGTATATGGCACTTTTGGTAAACTATACTATGACTTGGGGTTATCCGATTTATATAGCTCCTGGTGGTTCCAAACACTAGTCGGCATGCTTGGTATTTCATTAGTTATTGCAAGTCTAGATCGTGTAATTCCACTCTACAAATCTTTAAAGAAACAAAAAACAAAACGACATATTAGTTTTTTAAGTCGTCAACGCATTTATGGAATTGGTGAAGTAGAGGCACCTAACGATTCAATCGACAAAGCGGAAGCTAAGTTAAAAACAATGCATTTTAAAGTGAAACGCGAAGGAAATGCCATCCTAGCGGAAAAGGGACGTTTTTCACGATGGGGCCCCTATATCAATCATCTTGGTCTGATCCTCTTTTTGCTTGGAGTTATGCTGCGGGCTATTCCGGGATTTTATGTCGATGAAACGATGTGGCTAAGAGAAGGGGAAACGCTTCACATACCTAAAACAGATGGTTATTTCTTGGAAAGTAAACAGTTTACTTACGAGACATATTCAAAAGAAGAATCTTCAGAGGTATTTGGTGAAGCAATTGACCGGGTTGGCGCTATCGCTAAAAATTACCAAACAGATGTTACTTTATTCAAAGGTTCAGAAGATGCAGTAGCGGGAAAATCAGAGGATTTAACATTTGTTAAAGATGCATCTATACAAGTAAATAAACCACTAAAATTTAATAACTTTTCAGTGTTTCAAATGGATTTCCGTTTGGATGAGTTAAAATCCATGAGTTTCCAATTACAAGATAAAGCATCGAAAGAATCCTTCGGAGAATTCACAATTGATCTAGCTAATCCTCAATCTGAGTATGATTTTAAAAATGGTTATAAAGTTGAGATATTAGATTATTACGCTGATTTTACAGGATTCGAAGATGGAGTTCCACAATCAAAATCTCCACTTCCAAATAATCCAGCATTTTTAGTGAAGATGTATAGTCCAGAATTTCCAAAAGGTGAAACAAGCTTTGTTATGATAAAAGAAACGCTTGAACCATTAGGTGAAACAAAACATAAAATTGCTTTCCAAAGTGTTGAAACAAGAGATGTCTCTGGTTTAACTATACGAAAAGATTTAACACTTCCTATTCTTGGGCTTGGAGGACTAATCTTCATGATTGGAGTAGCTCAAGGGTCGTACTGGAACCATCGTCGTATTTGGTTGCAACTATTAGAAAATGGACAAGTTGTTATTGCTGCTCATACGAACAAAAACTGGCTAAGCATTATGAAAGATTTAGATGCAGTTTCAGAAGTAGCGGTGCTTCCACCATTCGAAGATCAACTAGATCTAGATTCTAAAGCAGAAAAAGAGGAAGGGGTATAATTTGATGAATTTGGTATCACTTAGTAGTAACTTATTGTTTATTGCGTTTATCGCTTATTTAGTAGCAACCTTTTTATTTGGAGGTGCAGTAAAGGGTTCGAACTCAGAAGCTTCTAAGTCTTTTGAACGTTGGGGTAAATTAGCAATAAGTGTGACTATACTTGGCTTTATTGCTAATGTTGGTTACTTTATTACTAGATGGATTGCTGCTGGACATGCTCCGGTAAGTAATCTATTTGAGTTTACAACTGCCTTTGGTATGATGGTCGTAGGTGCATTTATCTTACTTTATTTTCTATACAGAACACCTGCGCTTGGTCTTTTTGCATTACCTATCGCGGTATTAATCATTTCTTATGCTAGTATGTTCCCAAAAGATATTAACCCATTAATACCAGCTCTAAAAAGTTATTGGTTAACTGTGCATGTAATTACTGCTGCACTTGGTGAGTCTATATTAGCAATCAGTGCTGTTGCTGGTTTTATCTGGTTATTAAAAAATATTGACTTAACTAAAAAGTCTAAGCAACGTTTTTGGATAGAGGCAGTTATGTATGTTATTGTGTTAGTTCTAGGATTTGTTGTTGCGACTACTTCTTTCTCTTTAGCAAATTATAAAGCTGAATATAATTACGTAGATAAAGAAGGAAATGTTGCTAAGATGGAATATGATATGCCGCCTATTTTCGGCATGAACAAATCAGAAGCAATCACTGAAAATGCAATGGCACCTTTAGTGGAAATGCCGCCACTTGTAAATGCTAAGAAACTGACAATCGTTACTTGGTCCGTACTTTTTGGAACGGTGCTATATGTATTATTGCGTTTAATTTTACGCAAACGAATTGCTGCAGTCCTACAACCATTTGCGAAAAAAGCAAACTCTCAATTCATGGATGAAATAGGTTATCGTTCGGTGCTTATCGGATTCCCAGTGTTCACACTAGGTGCACTTATTTTTGCGATGATTTGGGCGCATGAAGCATGGTCTAGATTCTGGGGTTGGGATCCTAAAGAAGTTTGGGCGCTTATTACATGGCTTTTTTATGCAGTATTTTTACATCTTCGCCTTACTAGAGGTTGGCAAGGTGAGAAATCTGCTTGGTTAGCTTTAATTGGGTTTATTATTATTATGTTTAACTTAGTTGCAGTTAATCTAATTATTGCTGGTTTACATTCTTATGCTTAAATTTTTTGCTCTTATCTCTTCATAATGAGGTAGGAGCTTTTCTTTCAATTTAGGAACACAAATTGTACAATATAAATAGAAGTTGATAGAGAGGTATGATAATATGTCAGAAATGATTAAACTTTTAGTGGTCGATGACGAAGAACGTATTCGTCGCTTGTTGAAAATGTATTTAGAAAGAGAAGGATATGAAGTTGAAGAAGCGGAAAATGGAGAAATTGCTCTACAACTTGCATTAGAAAATGACTATAATTGCATATTATTAGATATTATGATGCCAGAAAAAGACGGAATCGAAGTAATAACAGAATTACGTGAACATAAACAAACTCCTGTCATTATGCTAACTGCAAAAGGAGAGGAAGCAGACAGAGTAGAAGGTTTTGAATTAGGGGTAGATGACTATATAGTAAAGCCTTTTAGCCCTAGAGAAGTAGTTTTGCGTACTAAAGCTATTCTTAGAAGATCCGCCGTGTTGTCGCCAATGCAAGGAACTTCCGCTTCAAAAGATATCGTTGTATTCCCTCATCTAACTATTGATCACGATGCCCACCGTGTGACAGCAGATGGGGTGGAAGTTAGTTTAACGCCGAAAGAATATGAGTTACTCTATTTCTTAGCAAAGGCACCAGATAAAGTATTTGATCGGGAACAATTACTAAAAGAAGTTTGGCATTATGATTTTTTCGGAGATTTACGTACAGTTGATACACATGTAAAACGTTTGCGTGAAAAGCTAAATAGGGTTTCTGAAAAGTCTGCGAAAATGATTGTAACTGTTTGGGGTGTAGGTTACAAATTTGAGATTGTCAATGAATAGAATTTGGAATAGTGTTGTCGGGAAGCTATGGGGAACCATATTGCTTCTCGTCTTATTTGTGTTGTTTATCGTAACCGTATTAATGCTTGAATTTCTGGAGAACTTCCATACGCAGCAAGCAGAAGAAACATTAAGACAAGAAGCTGCTACCATTGGTAAAATAGTAGAGCAACACGATAAAGTAGAAGACTCGCTTCAAATCATACAAGATATACTGGGCGCAGAGACAAACGCTTTAATTGTCAGAAATTCGGAATCTGTTTTTTTATCGATTCATGATGGGTTAAACAAAGATGTCATAAAGGATAAAATATTAAGTGATTCTGACCTCGTAAAAGTATATATTTCCAATAAAACAATCATAAAAAAAATGTTGATGCCCTCTATGACAAAAGAAGACCAAATGGAATCTTATATTATTTTAGCTTCTCCTTTTGAATCTGATAAGGAAATACATGGGGCTGTCTTTATTTATCAGAGCTTAGAAGTAGTAAATAAAACATCTAATCATACGACGAGAATTGTTTTTTTATCTGGTTTTATCGCATTACTATTAACGACAATGTTTTCGTTCTTTTTAACTTCCAGAATTACTTCTCCATTACGTACGATGCGTGAAGCAGCATTAGAATTAGCTAAAGGAAACTTTGAAACGAAAGTACCACAGCTACAAAGAGACGAAATAGGTGAACTTGGATCTGCATTCAACCGAATGGGAAAACAGTTAAAAAATCATGTTGAGGTAATTAACCAAGAAAAAGAGCAGTTGTCGAATATCTTAACAGCTATGACAGATGCAGTTATAACATTTAATAAGGATTTTCTTGTTCTTGTTAGTAATCCTCAAGCCGATATACTATTTCAAAAATGGAATATAAATAACGAAACAACGGATTATTCTCATCTACCAGCTGAGTTATACCATTTACTAGACCATGTATTCAATTTAGAAGAGGAGTTAGAAGAAGAATTGGATATTAAAGGTTCCTACTTCTCGGTGTCCATTAGTTTACTTTATAGTAAAGAAGCAGTACGCGGAGCAGTGGTTGTGCTTAGAGATATGACAGAACAGCACCGTCTAGACAAAATGCGTTCAGACTTTATCGCAAATGTATCGCATGAACTTAGAACACCAATATCTATGCTTCAAGGATACAGCGAAGCAATCATTGATGATGTGGTCACGACAGAAGAAGATCGAAAAGAAATGATTCGTATTATCTATGATGAGTCGAAGCGAATGGGAAGATTAGTGACAGAGCTTTTAGACTTAGCTCGTTTAGAATCGGGGTATTTAAGTATTTTCACAGAGGAAGTCTCCATAATACCAACGATTGAACGAATTACCCAAAAGTTTGATCAAATAGCAAAAGAAAATAATGTCCGATTAGTGCTTGAGCAAAATCTTAAAGATCCACTATTCTTAGAATTAGATGAAGACCGAATGGAACAAGTGCTTACAAACTTAATAGATAATGCGCTACGTCATACAGAAGAACAAGGCTCAGTAACGGTGAGATTAAACCGACTGAATCATCAATTGACTATCGAAGTAGAGGATACTGGTTATGGTATTCCAAGTGAAGATCTTCCTTACGTATTTGAACGTTTTTACAAAGCAGACAAAGCAAGAACAAGAGGGAAAAGTGGAACAGGTCTTGGCCTAGCTATCGCGAAAAATATTGTAGAACGTCATGCGGGCAACTTGTCAGTAGAAAGTGAACTAGGAGTTGGGACAAAATTCATTGTCCAATTGCCGATTTTGTAATTGAACGTTTCATGCATATTTTTTTCTGCGTCTATCTTTATGCTAGAGAAAATTTTGATGTATGTGAAACAAAAAAAGTTCATGAACGACTAATATTAAGAACGGGGGGAGCATATGAATGACTCCGTTTTCCACCGCTTGTATGATAGTTATCATCAAGACGTTTTTCAGTTTCTCATCTATTTAGTGAAAAATAGACAAACTGCGGAAGACTTGGTCCAAGAGGTATATGTACGTGTTCTAAGGGCATATAGCAGATTTGAAGGAAAGAGCTCTGAGAAAACATGGCTATTTTCCATTGCAAAAAATGTAGCGATTGATCATTTTAGGAAGCAATCAGTCAGAAAGAAAAGGCTGTTCGAATCTTTTGATTGGGAAACAATGCAGCTTGCATCAACTGATATGCTTCCAGAAGATTCAGTTCAATTAAACGATGAAATGAAAACTCTACTCATCGCATTGGATGATTGTACAGGTGATCAAAAAATGGTTATTATTATGCGTTATTTTCAAGAACTTTCTATTGCTGAAACAGCTCAAATATTAAACTGGACAGAAGGGAAAGTGAAAACAACGCAACATCGAGCAATAAAAGCACTTCGTGAACGATTATCTGCAGTAGAAAAGGAGGGTAATGTTCATCATGAGTGATTGGGAAAAAGATGAAAAAGCACTAGATGAGCTAATGAATAAAATGCCCAAATTTACAGATCATCGTTCCAAAGAAGATGTGTATAATCGGGTAAAAATGGAATTAGAAAATCAAAATAGCGAAAAAAATAAAAGGACAACTCGTATGTTCTTATCCAAATGGAAACCTTTTGTTGTTTCCATTGCCTCCATACTTATTCTTACGTTTTTAGTAACTAACTTCGTCAATGAGAAAGAATCTTCTTTGTCAAAAGATATTTCAAGCAGAAGTATGGAACAAAAAAGTAGTAAAAAAGAAGGTTTGCGTTCCATGGATCCTACCGAAGAAGCATCCATCTCAAGTGATACAGCGGAAACTGAATCAACTAATTCAATGTTGACAATGTCGAGTTTAGATATATCATCTATAGAGTTAGTTCCGTTGAATAACACAACTTCTGTTTACGAAGATAATCTTCATGGTGGAACTATTTTTCACTTTTCGTTAATTGAAAATGCATTATCGGTTCCAGTGACTATTATTATTCCAAAAGAGCAAATGATTAGTGATTTTCCAAATATGCCTCCAAATAGCCTTCAACTTTATGAACGCTATGCAAATATAATTGACGAAGAGGCATTAGGATTCAATGACTATCATCCTTACAAAGGATATTTTAGTGCAGAAGGTAAACAATTAAAGCATTATTTACCTGCTGAACACGGGTATGATATAGCTCCTGGTACATCCGCTCCCTATTGGTCTTCAATCAATGAAATTTTCACAGATTTTGATTCATTGATGAGATTAAAAGAGGATGGAACTCCAATCGAATGGGACCAAGCAGGGATATTGGATAAACCGAGTGTATTATCTGGTGCACAAGCTCATCAAAGCTACTTCAAGTATGTGGCTTTTAATGGTAAATCTTATTTATCTCCAAACTTCACAAAAAGTTTTGATTCACTGTCTGAAGCGTTTGTTTATATGAAAAACTCCGAAAATGATATATACACTTCGGTTATTCCGAATAAAGTGACCTATTCTTTTAGAGTTGATCATGATATAACAATTATTCGGTTTGATGAACCCATAGACCTTTCTGTAATGGACGGAAGTGATGCAAATCTGATGATTGAAGCATTTTCATTAACAGCAGCTAGTTTTGGATCTGCAGTGAAGTTAGAAAATGTCGTGCAAAAGCAGTGGAATGAATTTGATCTAACAAAGCCACTTCCTGTACCACTTGGACCTAATGGTTTTATAATGGAAGCAAAATAATTATAAGGAATGTCAGCTATGAGTACTTAATATAGCTGGCATTCTTTTTTGAAGATAGCATATCTCATTGGTTGACTAATCGAACTACTACAAAAAATGTAGGAATGTAATTAAATTCACCATTAGGACATTTTTTCTGTTCTCCTTGAACGAACATCTAATTTTGAACAACCCGCTGTTTTTTATTATGTGCAGTATAGAAATAGTGAGTCGTAAAACAAGAACCGCTGAGCCTTCGCGCTTGCCGCACCTAGCAAGAGCCAACTCGTGCTGCGCCCGAGTGGGTCTCATGACTTCGGCTCATGCGCGCTACGGCATATGCATCTGGCTATTTTATATTGTGAAAGGCTATTCCAAATAATAAAAAGTATTTCCTTTATTTCTAGCGGCACCATAGTACAGTTGCATGATGTTGCTATTATCCATTCAAACAATGATCGCTTCTAATAATTCGATACCAATCACTAGATAGTCTGTCACATTAAACGAATCATGGATTTTAACCTATAGAAAATGCAACATAAGACTAGATTGAATGCGTCATTTTTGATTAAGTAGCAAGCTCTATTAGATTGTAGCGAAAGGGCGGCGACTCCAGCGGGATGAGTGAGACAGATGAGCCATTACAACGACGCAAATGCGGCGGTAATGGCTCATCGCTCACCCCGCGGAAAGCGTCCGCCCTGCAGCGGAAATCCCAGGGGTAACTTTCTTACGACGCACTATGTCTAAAGAGCGCTTAAATCGGTCACCGCTAGTCTTTTCGCACCAATCAACCGTGTAAATAAGGATGACAATACGCTTTGTCGAAAAAATGAATTAAAGCTTATAACTATTCGACCAAAACATGAAATCCAAAACAGTTATATTGCATAACCATATTATTTTTGTTAATATGGTATTAATTCGAGATAAATATCTTGAAGGTTAATAAAATATTGATTCATCTTCGGGGCAGGGTGCAATTCCCGATCGGCGGTATTAGAAGATTTTTTCTTGAGCCCGCGAGCCGTTAAGGCAGGATTTGGTTAAATTCCAAAGCCGACAGTATAGTCTGGATGGGAGAAGGTGAAGGTACAGTCGTTTTTCGTATACTCTAATACGGATACGCTTATTTAAGTGTGCCTTATTTCTCCTTTAAGCTTTATTTGCTTAAGGGGTTTTTTGAGTATGGAATACGTTCTGAACTTTTCTTCTTGTGGAGTGAATCGCAAAAGGAGAGAGAACATTATGTCAAAGAGCAAGACGCGAATGCTTATTGCAATCGCTATGTTAAGTAGTATTTCGTTTGTATTAATGCTACTTGCATTTCCGTTACCAGTATTACCCGCTTATTTGAAGGTGGACTTTAGTGATATTCCTGCACTAATCGCAGCAATTACGATGGGGCCGATTGCTGGTATTCTCGTAGCATTTTTGAAAAACGTGCTAGATTGGTTGTTTTCAGGTAGTCCAACCGGTGTTCCTGTAGGACATATGGCGAATTTTGTAACAAGTATTTTATTTTTAACACCTGTTTACTTAATTTATCGTAAAGTTTCATCTTCAAAAGGAATTATGTATGGTTTAGCCTCTGGGACGATTTCCATGGCAATAGGGATGAGTGCATTAAATTATTTTGTATTTTTACCTATGTATTCCTATTTTTTAAATTTCCCAATGGAGTCAGGTACTGCGTTATTTAATACGATTATTTTCGGTATTTTACCGTTTAATTTGATCAAAGGTATTTTAGTAACGATTGTTATGATTGTCCTATTCAAACGATTAAAGCCAATACTCGATAAAGTAACCCATTCATTCAGGATTCCAGATATAAATTAATAAAAGGCCGTTTCTCTATTTCAGAGAAGCGGCCCTTTTTGAGAGATTAGGAAATGAATCTTGGATGCAAGGAATCCAGTAATAACTGGGGCCCATAAGTTGTGCTTCAAATCTTACAAGGATGTTATTGTTCATTTTTCCCTTTTACCGTCCACAATATACATGAATAAGTGCGTGTATGATTAGAGTTGGTGGAAACTGAAAAAATAGATAGTATCCATTGATATAGAAGCGCTGAGCGGACGAAATTGCATCTTCGTCCGCTTTTCAAAGAAAAGGAAAGCATCAAATCTCTCATTAACCAAACCTAATGCACCATGTCTCTACCAATTTCAAGAGGGCGACAGACAAACATCCGTCACAAGATTACCGAAAAAAGAGTATCTGGAAGTGACTGAGCCACTTCCAGATACTCCATAAAAGTCTTCGTTAATAGTGTAGCCAATGTTTCGACCAAAGCACTCTGGAATTGGTGATGACCAGGTGCACTTAAAGGCCGCTTGCATTTTCCTTATTCAAACTTTAAAGCGTCGCCTTCAAATGATTCATCTGCTACTTTAATAGAGTCAGTTGGGCAACCTTCAAATGCATCTTCCATATCTTCTAGTAATTCGTCTGGAACTTCAGCAGTACCCATGTTATCATCTAAAATAACGAAAGCTATTCCTTCGTCATCATAATCATATATATCTGGTGCAGCGGCACCACAAGCGCCACAAGCGATACATGTATCTTTGTCAACTATTGTATATTTTGCCATTACTTTATTCTCTCCTTTATATCTACTTACATGAATATACTATCTTATTCATTCTAAAGGTGTTTACACGACATTTCAACAAAAATACATTTAAAATGTGAGGTATTTCAATTGTATTTTCAACAACTATTATTATTAATCATACATAAATTCCATGGAGAGAGATCATCTACAGCTCCATTCTATTTGTTAAAAGGGAAAAAATCTGGCCAAACTATACAAGATGTTACTTATTTTAACTTACATCCTTTTTTCTCACTTTATCCTAACCTTTCTAAAGAAGAATATAATGTTGAGGTTTCTAAACTATTATCAAATGAATTCATCGAAATCAAAGAATCATCTATTTCATTAACAGAGATAGGCTTTCTTCAAATGAATTCAATGCGCAAGCCTTTATATAATGGATGGTTATATAGAGGAAATGAGGTTGTATTTTGGAGTAGGATAGAGTTAGTTGTGCAAACATTGTCTAACTTTCAAGCTGATAAAAAACAGTTTGTTCCAAATCAAAAAAATCAGCTCGTTCATCAATTTGTGAAATCATATTTAGTAATGAAAAACTTCCAGGACTCGGCATTCGTAATTGAATTTAAAAAACAAATAGTGCAATTACTTGCTAGTCCAATATTTGAAGACATACACCGGGAGCTGTTTGTTTATCGATTAAGTGGATATGACAAAAGTGGAATGACCTGGGAGCAACTTGCTCGCAATTACAATCTAAGTATTTTGGATGTGAAATTATTATTTATTGAAGGTTTACATATTGCTTTAACTGCAATAACAAAAGAAAGATATCCAGATTTATACGCCCTTACAAAAGATATTGAAGTAATGATACCTTTAACCGATTCAGCAATGAAAACGTATCGTTTATGGGAAAAAGGGTATAGCATCCATGAAATTGCAGAAATGCGATTTTTAAAAATAAATACGATAGAAGACCATATAATTGAAATGGTTTCAATAAAACAAGATTTTCCAATAATGGATTTTATGAATGAAGAACAAGTACGAAAGGTAGTACAAACTTCAAAGGAATTACAAACAAAGAAATTAAAAAGAATTCGAGAACAATTTCCCGAATTAAGTTTTTTTCAAATAAGACTTGCACTTACAAAAGGGGAAGTAGTGAATGGATAAGTTGACAGAAATACTAAAACAAAAATTCGGTCATACTTCTTTTCGAAATGGACAAAAAGAAATCATCCAACAAGTGATTGAAGGGAAAGATGTCATAGCTATCTTACCAACTGGGATGGGAAAGTCATTATTATTTCAATTGCCAGCTTATTTGATGAAAGGTACGGTTGTAATTGTTTCACCTTTATTGTCGCTCATGCAAGATCAAGTAGAACAACTAAAAATGATAGGAGAAAAACGAGTTGTTGCGATAAATTCATTTTTATCTTTTGAACAAAAAGAATCGGTATTTCAAAACTTATCCGGCTATAAATTTATCTTCACTTCTCCAGAAATGCTTCAAAACGACCGATTTAACAGGGCGCTTTCCTCTATTCAAATAGCATATGTAGTAGCTGACGAAGCCCATTGTATTTCGCAATGGGGATTCGATTTCCGGCCAGATTACTTAAGAATCTCCAAGTGGCTTCAAACTTTTCCTAAAACGAGTGTCCTTGCTTTAACGGCAACTGCAACTAAAAAAGTTGTACAAGAGATCAAACGTACATTACATATGAAAGAACCATATGAATATGTCCATTCATTAGATCGGCCCACTATCGCATACGAAGTGAAACAATTGGACGATCAAAAAGAAAAAGTAGCGTGGATTTTAGGGCGGATAACGACAACTAATGGACCGGGTATTTTATATACTCAATCACGTAAGAAAACGGAGTCTTATGTAGAAGAGCTACTTAAAAAAGGAATTCGTGCTGCTTTTTATCATGCGAAAATGGACCAAGATGATCGAGTATTGATCCAACAACAGTTTCAACAAGGGAAATTGGATTGGATTTGTGCGACTAATGCATTTGGGATGGGTATTCACAAAGACAATATTCGACAAATCATACACGATCATATACCCACATCCATCTCTAGTTATATGCAAGAAATAGGTAGAGCTGCAAGGGATGGTAAACAGTCCATAGCTTCACTTGTCTATACTAATTCAGATGTTGAACAAGCCTTTTACGTTGCAATGCAGGATTTTCCTGAAGAAGCTGATATTAAACTTGTTTACCAAACGGATGACGTTCAAATTCAATTATCGGAAACTACAACTCGTATATTGAATTATTGGAAGGAAATTTTATCAGAACAAGAAACAACGGATTTATTTTATGAAATCAAACAAAAGAAAAGGATGGAAATACAGAAATTGTTTACATTATTTCAAAATGAATGGTGTATTAGAGAGCAATTATTAAACAATTTTGACGAACAATTAAAAGAGCGGCCAATTAATTGTTGTACTGTTTGTTCTTATGACATTCATCATGTGCTTACAGTAAGAACCGAACAAAAGGAAGAGGAAAAACAACTAAATTGGAAAAATAGACTAAATGAATTGCTTTACTAGTATTACTATTGGGAAGTTTACTTTTTCAACAAAATTCGTCATAATAGAAATAGTAAAAAGAAGGAATGATTGGAGTTAGAACAATATGAATCAAGATGATTACCAAAAAAAAATAGATGAACATAGGCAATCTATTGGCTTAGAGGAAGAAATGAATGAGCCCAGAAGAAGCAGAAGAACGAGCTATGCTAAAAAAACAAAGAAAAAATCTAAAAACTTACTAATACCTGTTTTATTTTTTATCTTTATTTTAATACCTGTATGTATTTTTATTTATGTACAATTTTTCTACACCGCGGAAACAGAAAACGTTACGAATCAAGGTGTTACTTTAGAAAAAAAACCAATCTCTAATACTGGTGATGATAATAACAAGGAAGATGAAAAAAATAATTCAGAGACAGTAGTTGAGCAAGATCCAGTAGTGACAGCCCCTGAAAAGGATGCGGAAGTAGAACCCATAACAGAAGAACCAATAACAGAAGTAGAAACTAAAACAGCAACACAGACAGAAGTGAAAACAAAACCAACAGAAGTTTCACAAACTAAAACACATATCGTACAAAAAAATGAAACGCTTTATCGAATTGCTATCAATTATTATAAAGATCCTAAAGCAGTTGAAAAGATTAAAGTTGCAAATGGTTTAAAATCGGATAGTATTTCAGCAGGTCAAAAGCTTGTTTTACCTTAAAAATTTGTAGAAAAGAAGGATATTTACAAACTTTGTCGAATATATATCATTAATCTGTAATGGAAGAGGTGTTTATATGTTTGTTAAAAGTGTAATGATTCCGAAAGAAAAATGTTTGACCGTTAATGTGAATGCATCGTTAATGGAAGCCTTGCAGCAATTAGATGAGAAAGAAATTGATGCAATGCCGATACTTGAGAATGGTATGTATAAAGGAATGTTTAATAAATATCTTTTGTATAAAGCATATTTCTATAGTGATGTAGAAAGAGATACCTTTTTAAAACAAACTACCGTTAGAGATATTATTGTAAGAGAGGACACGTTTGTACAATTAGAAGATGTTTTTGAAAGTGCATTAGTAAAGTTGTATGATTTTCCAATCATTGCAGTATTAGACGAAGGAAAATTTCTTGGGATTGTCACTAGATACGACACTATTTTACAATTCCGTAGCGCTTTTGGTATGGAAAGTAAAGGAACCAGAATAGCGCTTACCTCTGTTGAATCTGAAGGGCGTATTCTGAAAGTAGCTGATATATTAAAGAAATACCATACACCGATTATTTCCTTAGTTACTTTTGACGAAACAGATAAAATAGCTCGCAGAATTATATTGAAAATTGATAATGATCAAAAACTGAGTCGCATAATTGAGGATTTTGAGAAATCTGGATTTCGTGTATTACATATTGATAAAGACACATAACAAGCTCAATATTTTTCGTGTGATACTGGACAGGGGTAGTTCCCTGTCTTTTTGTATGTTCTTAGGAGGCTTTTTCTTGATGTATATCATTATACTTATTATAACCTGCATTATATTATTGCCTTTATATATGCTGTTTTTAGCATTTCAAATAAACGTAAAAGAACATTCTCTTCGTATCGAAGAAATGAAAGATGGGGAACAATTCCGTGTATTTTTCATTTCTGATATTCATCGAAGAAAAATACCTGATAAAATGATAAATTCTCTTTTAGGAAGAGTGGATATAGTCATTATCGGAGGAGATTTAACGGAAAAGGGAGTGCCTTTAGAACGGACAGAAAATAATATTTTGCAGTTGTGTCGACTAGGTAAGATTTCTTATGTCTACGGAAATAATGATCGTGAGGTCGGAGAACCACAATTAAATTCGATACTAGAGAAAAATCGAGTTTGTATTTTAAATAATAAGTCTATTGTACTAAATTCAAGTAAATCTATCATTCGCCTTATTGGAATAAATGATGGATTTAATGGTAGGGTTAATATATATGATGCATTTCAGGATGTTTTAGAAGAGGAAATTATTATTTTTGTATCCCATGCTCCTGCTTTTTTTAATAACGCCAAAAAATTGGCAAGGCCGCATCTATTGTTAGCTGGGCATCTCCATGGCGGTCAAATTCGTTTTGGGCCTTTTGGTATTTACGAAAATGGTGCGTTTAGAGAAAAAGAAAATAGTGCTGAACTTATTAGCAATGGATTTGGTACAACAGGCGTACCGTTAAGGTTAGGCGCAAGATCAGAGTGTCATATTATAACTTTATTCGGATAAGTTACTGTAAATAATTTCTAAAATGGTGGAAGGAAGTTTTAATGGTGGAACAAAATGTAGATGTGCTGATTGTTGGCGGTGGCCCATGTGGGTTAGCTGCTGCAATCGCGGTTCAAGAACTTGGGTTAAATTACGTGGTCATTGAAAAAGGAAACATAGTAGATGCAATTTATAATTATCCTACACATCAAACTTTTTTTAGTACAAGTGAAAAATTGGCGATTGGTGATGTTCCCTTTATAGTCGAAGAAAGAAAACCAAAGAGAAATCAAGCTTTAGTTTATTATAGAGAAGTTGCAAAGTTAAAAAAACTTCATGTAAATAAATATGAATTTGTAAACAATGTTGTGAAAAAAGAAGATAAGTTTCTAGTGACTACCTCGAAAGCAATTTATATAGCAAATTACGTAATAATTGCAACTGGTTATTATGATCAACCAAATTATATGGACATACCAGGAGAAGAATTAACAAAAGTCTTTCATTATTTTAATGAAGGTCATCCTTATTTTGCTCAAAATGTTTTAGTTATTGGAGGTAAAAACTCTGCAATTGATGCTGCGTTAGAGTTGAATAAAGCTGGTGCTAATGTCACCGTAGCGTATCGAGGAAGTGATTATTCCCCTAGTATTAAACCTTGGATCTTACCAGAGTTTGAAGGGCTAGTTCGAAATAAGGAAATTGATATGCTATTTAATACAGAAGTTCTATCTGTGGATGCAAAATTCGCTTATTTAAAAGGTCCAACTGGTAAATTTCAAGTTGAAAATGATTTTGTATTTGCAATGACTGGTTATCATCCAAATCGAGCATTTTTAGCTGACATCGGAATAGAAATTGATTCTATTACCGGAAGACCGTCATTTAACGAAGAAACAATGGAAACGAACGTAAAAGGTGTTTTTATAGCTGGAGTAATAGCTGCAGGGAATAATGCAAATGAAATCTTTATTGAAAATGGTCGTTTTCATGGTGAACAAATTGCTCTTGAAATAGAAAGAAAGCGAAAGGGCAACTAAATGCCTTTTCGCTTTTCGTCTGCATTTCCTGAGTCATTCCTAATTGAATTCTCTAACTGCATTGCTAGAAGTTTTCTTGAAGAAAGTATATAAATTTTTATACCGTGAATAGGTTGATTTCCGCTCCAATCAACAGTCCTAATGAGGAAAGATTATACTTCGTCCACTTTTAAAAGAATAGGAAAGTATCAAATCTCTCATTAACCAAACCTAATGCACCATGTCGCTGCATATTTCAAGAGGGCGACGGACAAACATCTGCCACAAGATTACCCAAAAAATGGATCGTGAAGTGACGCAGTCACTTCACGATCCATAACTTTAATGGTAATAGTTTAGCCAATGTTTAGTCCAAAGCACTCGAGAACTGAATATAACAAGATGCACTTAAAGGACGCTTGCGGTTTTCCTAGATAGAAAAAATATCTTCCATTGCTTTTCTAGAGGCTGAATGATTCAGTGCAATAAGAAGGGCAAGCCTTGCTTTTTGCCCATTTAGACCTTTTGTGAAAATTACTCCTTTTTCTTTTAATCCTTTTCCACCACCAACATAACCATATACATCTTGTGCGATTCCATTAAAACATCTAGAAACAAGCACAATCGGTATGTCCTTTTTCAAGATTTCTTCCATAATTGGAACGAGGCTTGGAGGTACGTTTCCTTGTCCTAATGCTTCCAATACAATTCCGTCATAACCTAACTTTACAGAAGCTTCTAGTAAATCAGGATCCATTCCTGCATAAACTTTAAATAGTGCAACCCTTTTCGTGATACTTTGAATAGGAAAAACAGCACGATGATTAGGTGAATGATGAAAATGGACAATTGATTTGGAGATAAAACCAATTGGTCCGTATTGCGGACTCTGAAAAGTGCTTACATTACTAGCGTGCGTTTTCGTTACATTTTCCGCAGTATGTATCTCGTCATTTAAGACTACTAGAACTCCCTTTTCTTTTGCGTCCTCTGAACATGCAACTTTTATAGCAGACAATAAATTGTAAAGCCCATCTGATCCTATTTCATTGGAAGAACGCATTGCGCCTGTAAGAACGATAGGTATTGTTGTTTCCAAAGAAAGGTCTAAGAAATAAGCCGTTTCTTCCAGAGTATCCGTTCCGTGTGTAATGACAACTCCATCAATTTTTTGCTCGAGAGTGTAGCGTTCTATTAACTTTTTCAAAATGAGCATTTCTTTTGGTGTAATATGAGGAGAAGGTAAGTTAAACGCTTCTATTTCGATTATATTTGCATGTTCTTTTAATTTATCCCCCTCAAATATAAGGGGATTATTTTCTGTAGGAATAACTGCTCCTGTTGCTTCATTTACCTGCATGGAAATTGTACCACCAGTATGAATTAGTAATATAGTTTTCAAAATAATACCTCCGCAATTTTTACAAATTATCTAATATATAATGCTATAATAAAGACAACCACTGTCAGTATTTACTGAATTAGGTTAAAATGGTGAGCTTGAAAAAATCTTGACTAGAATTCGCAAATGCGAATTTGAGTTAATTGGAAGGAGTAAAAAAATGCTCATTCTACTTTCCGTTGCAATTGCTCCTGCTCTTGCGCTTTTAAGTTATTTCTATTTAAGAAGAGATATTGCAGAAGAACCCTCAAAATTATTGTTACATACATTTATATATGGCGCCATAATAACTTTTCCGATATTATTCATTCAACATGTTATACAAGAAGAAAAAGTGATTTCATCCATCTTTGTTCATCAAGCTTTAGTAACCAGTGCATTAGAAGAATTCTTTAAATGGCTTATCTTAATTATTGCTATTTACAAACATGTGGAGTTTAACGATCCTTATGACGGAATATTATATGGAGCAAGTGTTTCGCTTGGATTTGCAACCATCGAAAATATACTCTATTTATTGAACTTTGGAATGGATCAGGCTTTCTTGCGTGCATTACTTCCGGTTTCAAGTCATGCATTATTTGGTGTCGTTATGGGTTATTACTTAGGAAGAGCTAAATTTTCCGATGATAAAATAGCCAAATATGAAATTGCCTATGCTTTTTTAGCCTCTTTTATGTTGCATTGTGTTTATAATAGTATACTAATTATTAAAGGAATCGATTTACTTTTAATCGTTCCATTTATGTTGTTTTTATGGTTATTTGGCTTATCGCGAGTAAAGAAAGCCCAAATATTTTCACGTATTTAAAGATTTGAACATCATGAATACTTAGCAAAAGAAAAATCTGGCTAAATGCTAGATTTTTTTTGTATATTTGGGCATTTCTTATCCAAGCTATTCATAAAGGAGAGATGTCGTTTGAAACAATTAAAATACATCCTTATTAGCTTGGTGTTTTGTATGGTCAGCTATACATTTATAACGCAAGAGCAATCTACTCAAGCTTTTTCCACTCAAATTTTAGAGCGTGGAGCATTTGGTGATGATGTGATTGAATTGCAAGCCAGACTTCAATTCATTGGGTATTATAAGAGTGAAATTGATGGGAAATTTGGCTACAGTACCTATTGGGCACTTAGGAACTTTCAAGAAAAATATGGACTTCCAATCGACGGTTTACTAGGAGAATCAACAAAGAAAAAGCTTGTGAGTGCTTCTGAATTCAACAAAACTTGGGTGCATGAACAAATTAATAAAGGCAATAGTTTTACTTATTATGGAGGTACAGACCTAGGGAAACAAGTAAAAAATAAAAAAGCGGAAAGTACAAAAATGCAACTTCCTCCCAAATATACTGAAAAAGACTTAAAAATTCTTGCAAATGCAGTATATGGGGAAGCAAGAGGAGAACCATACGAAGGACAAGTGGCAGTTGCTGCAGTTATATTAAATAGAGTAGAGCACCCAGATTTTCCTAATACTATTTCTGAAGTAATTTTTCAACCTTTAGCATTTACAGCAGTAGCAGATGGCCAAATTTGGTTAGAGCCAAATGAACGAGCAAAAGAAGCAGTACTAGACGCATTAAATGGTTGGGATCCCTCAGAAAATGCTATCTATTATTTCAATCCAAAGACCGCAACTAGTAAATGGATTTGGTCACGACCACAAATTAAAACAATCGGACAGCATATTTTTTGCTCTTAAGGAGATAAAATGAAAAAGTATATATGGATCATTGCTTCTGTCGCAGTTATATTCCTGGTGTATCATTTTTCTATCCAAAGTAAGAATACCCGATTAGAAAATGCGCTTGCTATCCAATATTCAAACCAATTAACTACAGCCTCCGAAAAATTGACAAAATTAAGTGATTCCATAGACCAAACACTTTTATTCAAAGATAGAGAAGCACTAGACAAACCTTTAGAAGATGTATGGAGAATTTCTTCTGATGTACGTGCATCTATTTCGGCTCTACCAATAGATCACGAAACCTCCACTGTATGGATGAATTACTTAAGCAGAATTGGAAATGGTGCTTCCCTTGTAAAGACGGGGAAAATACCAATCGAAGAATGGCAAAAAAATATGACATCTGCTCGTGATAACTTAAGAGAACTATCCAATCAATGGGCTTTTACGAATAAAGATGAAGGAAAAAAAGATTATATCGTAAATACATTTGTATTAAATAAAGTAAATAAAGATAATGAGAAAAGCTGGAAGGAACTAGGGAATTCGGCGAAAGCATATACGGAAAGTGACTTTCCCATGACAGCTAGTGAAACGGATCATCAAAAAAAGAAAGATTTGCAACAAATTGAAGATTCGGAAGTGAGTTTAGAACAAATAAAACAAAAATTTGATCAACTATTTCCTGAATTAAAGGATGCAACAATTCATACTACTGAAAGCTCTAATGACGCTCCATATCCTTTTTATCACTTACAATATCATAAAGGTATACGTATTGGGTATGCGGATTTCACGAAAAAAGGAGGACATTTACTATCTTTTCTAATGGAACGACCGTTCGATAAAACGGCTATTAGTGCTGAGCAAATGAAAGAAAAGGCGAAGAGCTATATGAAGTCTTTTGACTATGCAGATACGGAAATGGTAGACTTTCGAGAAAACCATATCGCTTGGCATTTAGCTTTTGCAAGAGTAGATCCCGAAAACAAAGCACTTGTCTATGCAGATGGTATCCAGCTAAAGATAGCAAAAGATAATGGAGAATTACTAGGATTAAATGCGATGGAATATATACAAAAAGAAAAAATTGGTCCTCAGGAAATTAAACCTTTAAACTATAAAGAGTTATTTTCAGATGGCTTTTCTGTAGAAGAGGAGAGACTGTGTTTTGTAGAAAATAAGGAGTTGCAACAGCGACTGGCATATGAAATATTGACAAGAAATGATTCCATTGGCACCTATAAGATTTATATAGATACAGAAAACCATGAAATTCTACAAGCAGAAAAACTGCCATAAGAAATGTGCAAGCATTTGTAAAAAAAAATTTATAGAAATAAAATACTTTAAGTGTCATAATAGAACTATAATCACACTTAAAGAGGTAATGTGTATGAAAATTAAACTAGGGACCATTCTTATATTGGAACCTACTTTTGTAGAAAAAGTAGAGAAATATCGTTGTAAAGTAGTGGATTTAGACGAGCAATTTATCTATATTGACTATCCAATTGACATGATTTCAAATAAAACAGTTTTTTTAATGGAAGGGACTCATCTTCGTGCATCTTATGTGGAGGAATCTAAATCTGCGTTTGCTTTTCACACGGAAGTGTTAGCGAAGCGACAAGGTCAAATACCGATGATTAAGCTCTCATATCCAGGGGACTCGGAAGTTATTAAAATTCAAAGAAGAGACTTTGTGCGAGTGACAGCTTCAGTAGACGTTTCTATTCAATTTGAAGATGAAAAATATCAATTTGTAGCGGATGATATTAGTGCTGGAGGATCGGCTGTAATATTAAATCGCGAAGTTAAATTTAAAGAAGGAGACCAAATCTCCATGTTGATCCCTTTAGCATTTAATAATGGGGATATAAAATATGTAACCACTACAGCAGCTGTTATTCGAATTTGGGATAGAGGTCAGCAAAAATTAGTGTCCTTGCAGTTTACAGATACCGATGATTTAGACAAACAACAAATTGTCCGTTTTTGTTTTGAACGACAATTATTTTTAAGAAAAAAAGAAATGAATTAAAAGTCTGTGAATACAGGCTTTTTTTTTACGGATGGTTTTATGATAAAATATACTCGAATAGAGTGGAGGCTACAAGATGACAAAACAAATTCAAATCGCCATTGATGGTCCTGCGGCGGCAGGAAAAAGTACGATTGCCAAAAAAGCTGCAGAATTACTCGGATATACATATGTAGATACAGGAGCTATGTATCGAGCAATAACGTATAAAGCGATTCAATCAAACATAGATTTGCAAGACGGAGAAAAATTAACGAATATATTAAATAAAACATCTATTGAGTTGAAGCCTTCTCCAAAAGGTCAATTAGTTTTTTTAGATGATCAAGAAGTAACAGATGAAATTCGCTCCAAAGAAGTAACAGCTTCTGTATCAGAGGTTGCCGCGCACGCAGATTTAAGAAAAGAAATGGTATTAAGACAACTTGAAATGGGGAAAAACGGAAGTATAGTAATGGATGGTCGAGATATTGGGACGCATGTATTAACAAATGCAGAGTTAAAAATTTTCATGTCAGCAAGTGTAGAAGAGCGAGCAAGAAGACGATTCTTAGAAAATCAAAAAAGAGGAATTTCAACGAGCTTAGAAGAATTAATAGAAGAAATCGCTCTTCGAGATAAAATGGATAGCGAACGAGAAGCTTCCCCATTAATAAAAGCAGAAGATGCAATATTTATTGATACGACTTCTCTCACTATTGAAGAAGTATCGGAGAAAATTATGCAACTTGCAAAAGAAAGGATGAGATAATATGAATCTCTATTCATTTGCGAAAACAGTCGTGTATGCTGCTTTAAAGCCAATTTATCGTTTTGAAGTAATCGGAGCTGAAAAGTTTCCAAAAGAGGGAGGCATTCTATTATGTTCAAATCATATAGATGCGCTAGATCCACCTGTTGTCGGAATTAATGCGCCAAGACCTGTGAATTTTATGGCAAAAGAAGAATTATTTCATATTCCTATTTTAAAAAGTATTCTTCCAGGAGTTAATGCTTTTCCAGTTAAAAGAGGAATGAGTGATCGTGATGCCCTTCGCCGTGCCATAAAACTTTTAAAGGATGGGGAAGTAGTAGGTCTTTTTCCAGAAGGAACAAGAAGTAAGGATGGCACCTTGGGAAAAGGTTTTAGCGGAGCTGGATTCTTTGCACTAAGAGGAGAAGCCAATATTGTTCCTTGTGCAATTATAGGACCATATAAGCCATTTAGAAAGCTGAAAATAGTATTCGGAGAGAAGATTGATATACAACCCTATCGAGATCGAAAAGCTTCAGCAGAGGAAGTAACGGAAGTCATTATGACCAACATCGGTCAACTACTGGATCAATATAAAAAATTGAAATAATCAATTCTTTTACGTTTGATAAGGGCTACCTTTTGTATTTCTGTGCTAGTTCGCATAAAATAGACTTGAGACGTTGTGAAGGAGGATATCATATGTCAGAAGAAATGAACTTAGTCGACACACATGAGTTTAAAGAAGGAGATCTAGTGAAAGCGACGGTTGTGCAAGTAGATGAGAAATCGGCAATCGTAACAATTGAAGGTGCACCTTTTGATGGTATAGTTCCGATTAGCGAA
Source organism: Psychrobacillus sp. L3 (assembly GCF_042945595.1). Taxonomy (GTDB): domain Bacteria; phylum Bacillota; class Bacilli; order Bacillales_A; family Planococcaceae; genus Psychrobacillus. The sequence goes on from NZ_CP168493.1 coordinate 1,541,784, forward strand.
CTGTCTAGCTTGCATATTGAAAAAGCATCCGACGCCGTTTCCATCGGTGATGAACTGGAATTGATGATTACAAAAATGGAAGAAGCTAATTTTGTACTTTCCAAACGAAAAGTCGATGCTGAAAAAGCGTGGGAACATTTGGAAAAACAATTTCGATCAGGTGAAATTATTGAAACAGAAGTAAAAGAAGTTGTGAAAGGCGGATTAGTAGTAGATTTAGGTGTACGTGGTTTCATCCCTGCATCCTTAATTGAAGACCATTTCGTTGAATCATTTGAAGATTACAAAGGAAAAGTATTAACATTTAAAATTGTAGAATTTGAAAAAGAAAAAAATCGCTTAATACTTTCTCATAAAGCAGTTTTAGAAGATGAAAAAGCTGTAAGTAAACAAAAAACCCTTGAAACTATTCATAGTGGAGAAATATTAACTGGAATTGTTCGGCGAATAGCATCATTCGGTGCTTTTGTAGATATTGGTGGCGTAGATGGCCTTGTTCATATCTCCCAGATATCCCACGATCACTTAGAAAACGTGGGCGATATGTTATCGGAGGGACAAGAAGTAAATGTAAAAGTATTATCTGTAGACAGAGATTCCGAAAGAATTTCTTTATCTATTAAAGATACATTACCTGGACCTTGGGCAGATATTGAAGAAAAAGCGACAAAAGGCTCAATATTGGCAGGAACTATTAGACGTATTGTTTCTTATGGCGCTTTCATAGAAGTATTTCCAGGCATAGAAGGACTTGTGCATATATCTCAAATAGCGCATAAACATATTACAACCCCACATGAAGTACTTAAAGAAGGCGAAGAAGTCCAAGTGAAAGTGCTGGATGTAAATAGTGCTGATAAACGATTATCTTTAAGCATCAAGGATTTAATCGAAAACGAGAATGACTATAATTTAGAAGATTATCAACTACCAGAAGAGTCTAAAGGCTTCTCTATTAGTGATGTTTTAGGAGACAAGTTAAAAAACTTTACAAATAAAAACTGAATATAATAAAAAAACAGGCGATTTGATAAAGTCGCCTGTTTTTGTCATTTTGTTGTATAATACAAAATAGACGAAGTTGGAAGGATGAATAAGTAATGACAAAACCAGTAGTAGCAATCGTTGGTAGGCCAAATGTGGGCAAATCAACAATATTTAATCGCATCGTAGGAGAACGTGTATCCATAGTGGAAGATATCCCTGGAATCACACGGGATCGTATATATAGTTCAGCAGATTGGTTGACACATGAATTTAATATTATCGATACAGGTGGTATTGAGTTAAGTGATGAACCTTTTTTAGAGCAAATTAAGCAACAAGCTGAAATTGCTATGGACGAAGCAGATGTCATAATATTTTTGACAAATGGCCGTGAAGGAATTACCAGTGCAGATGAATACGTAGCAAAAATTTTATACAAAACGAAAAAACCTATTGTATTAGCAGTCAATAAAATCGATAATCCCGATATGAAAGAAATGATTTACGATTTCTATTCGCTTGGAATGGGAGAGCCATTTCCAATCTCGGGTTCACATGGGCTAGGTCTTGGTGATTTATTGGATGAAGTTGCTAAAAACTTTCCAGAGCCAAATGATGAAGATTATGGAGAAGAAGTGATTAAGTTTTCTTTAATCGGAAGACCTAATGTAGGGAAATCCTCTCTTATTAACGCGTTTTTAGGACATGATCGAGTAATTGTAAGTGAAATTGCTGGTACAACAAGAGATGCTATTGACACAGAATATTCTTTTGATGGACAAGAATATGTGATGATTGATACAGCGGGAATGCGTAAAAAAGGAAAAGTTTACGAAACAACGGAGAAATACAGTGTCCTTCGTGCTTTAAAGGCAATTGAACGTTCCGACGTTGTTTTAGTTGTGTTAAATGCCGAAGAGGGTATTCAAGAGCAAGATAAGAAAATTGCAGGCTATGCACATGAAGCTGGTAAAGCGGTTATTATTGTAATGAATAAATGGGATGCAATTGAAAAAGATGATAAAACGATGAATGAAATGACAAAATCCATTCGTAAGCATTTTCAGTTTTTGGATTACGCACCAATTGTTTTTGTTTCAGCGAAAACGAAACAACGAGTTCATGCTGTACTACCAGTTATTAACAGAGTGAGTGAGAATCATGCACTTCGCGTTCAATCTTCTGTATTGAATGAAGTAATTGAGGATTCTGTTGCACGCAACCCGGCTCCAACAGATAAAGGGAAAAAATTGCGTATTTATTATGCGACTCAAGTTGCCATTAAACCGCCAACATTTGTTGTGTTTGTCAATGAACCTGAAATGATGCATTTCTCCTATGAACGATTTTTAGAAAACCGTATTCGTGAATCATTTGATTTTGAGGGAACTCCGATTCGAATCATTACTCGTGCAAGAACTTAATTCTGTAGTTTTAAGGGGCGTATTTATATGGACAAAATAACTGTGCTTGGGGCAGGTAGTTGGGGTACGGCTCTTGCCATGGTTCTAGCTAATAACAATCATGATTGCCTTCTATGGTCACATCGAGAGGACCAAGCAATCGAAATTGATATCGACCATACAAACAAACGGTATTTACCAAATACAGTATTACCAAGTAATTTAAATGCTACAAGTGACTTTGAAAGAGCTATTGATCATGCCACTACCATTATTCTTGCCGTTCCTACGAAAGCAATTAGAGAAGTTTGCCAGCAGTTGAGAGCGCTTCTGAAAGAAAAAAAATTATTTGTACATGTTTCTAAAGGAATCGAACCAAATTCATTAAAGCGAATTTCGGAAATGATCGAAGAAGAATTACCCTCTAATTTGGTTGAAGCAATTGTGGTCTTATCTGGACCAAGTCATGCGGAAGAGGTTGTACTACATCACCCAACAACCATTACTGCTGCTAGTGAGAAACTAGAGGCCGCAAAAAAAGTACAAGATTTATTTATGAATAATTCTTTTCGGGTTTATACGAATGATGATGTTATTGGAGTAGAAATAGGAGCAGCATTGAAAAACGTGATTGGACTTGCAGCGGGGATCGTAGATGGTTTAGGCTATGGTGATAATGCAAAAGCTGCACTTATTACGAGAGGGTTAGCTGAAATTTCGAGACTAGGTATTAGTTTAGGTGCTGAAGCTTATACCTTTTCAGGTTTAACAGGTATGGGGGATTTAATAGCTACCTGTACAAGTGTTCACTCAAGAAACTGGAAAGCTGGGAATTTGCTTGGAAAAGGTGCTACTCTGGAAAGCGTTCTAGAAGAGGTGGGAATGGTAGTAGAAGGAGTGCGTACAACGCAGGCTGCCTACCAACTCGCTCAAAAACAGCAAGTAAGTATGCCGATAACAGAAGCGCTCTACTCTGTTTTGTTCGAACATGTTAATCCTAAAGAAGCTGTAGACACCCTTATGATTCGTACGAAAAAACATGAGTTAGAGGATTATAAAACTTTTTAAACGATCAGATCGATGTTAAACGCTTGCGTTCATAGATAGGTATTAGCCCTTTATGAAGGGAACTTATTGTGCACAATTTACTAAGCGTTTTCCATCAATCTGAAAACTCCTTCCAAAATATATAGTTATATCCACATTAAACTGGGTTGTACAAATTGCAACTCTTTTTTGATGTGTGATTCTTCTAAGTCTTAGAAAGTGGGGGATGGCCCATGTTATTAATATCATCTATGGAAAAAATGTGGATCTCATTTGGTTCTATGGGAAGTTTATTTTTAGCTATGTTGTTTATGTTCTTTGTTAAAACGAAGTTTAATAATAGATTCTTAAAAGCTATATTTGGTTTGATTGCGTACATATTGTTATTTATAGGCTTTATCACGATGGTATATATTATCTTTAATCCAACAAAAGCTTAGTAAGGAGATTAGGATGAAAAACATAAAACTTTTAGCTACTATTCTTTTAGGAATACTAGTTTTAACAGGATGTGGCTATAAAAGTGGACAACAGCCTGAAAATTTATTGCCATATGAAGATCAGTTAATGGCGGTTCAAAATGCCGTCAATAGCTTTAGAGAAGACTCTGGTGGTTTATTGCCGATCAAAACTCGAGATATGGAAACAGATCAATATATTAAATATCCCGTCGATTTTACAAAAATTGTTCCAAGATATATGGGCAAGTCACCAGCTAACTCTTTTGAAGCTGGCGGAATTTATCAATATGTACTAATGGACGTAGAAGAGAATCCAACCATAAAGTTAGTTGATTTACGTATTGCCGACACTCTACGTGATATTAACTATCGAAAAGGCATTAATGGCTATGGACCTATCGCAGAAATCATTGCAGAAGGTGTGTATAAGCTCGATTATAAAAAGATGGGATACAAAAGTGAGTTATCGGTACAAAGCCCTTATTCGGATACACAGTTGCCTTTAGTAGCAACAGGTGACGGGAAAATGTATGTGGATTATTCAATTGAACTAAATCGAATGCTTCAGGACAATAAAAGAAAAGTAAAACCTGGAGAGGATATTCGTCACCTACTCACGGATAACTTCGCTATTGTTCCTGCCTATTCACTTCCATATACAGTAAATGAAAAGAATGAACCAATTTTTATGTTGTCAAAATAAACGATTGAACGTTTCATGCGTAATGCATGAAACGTTTTTTTTGTGCATATATTAAATTGCGAAGAAAGGAGAGTATCCATGTCAAGTAAACTATATGAACAAATAGCAGAGCGTACTAATGGAGATGTGTATATTGGTGTTGTAGGGCCGGTTCGAGTTGGTAAATCTACTTTTGTGAAACGAGTAATGGAGCTAGTTGTTATTCCTAATATAAAAGAGGAATCAGAGAGATTGCGAGCTCAAGATGAGCTTCCGCAAAGCTCACCTGGAAATGTCATTATGACGGCTGAGCCAAAATTTGTTCCTGCGCATGGAACAAATATTTATCTAGGAGAAGAACAATTACGATTACAAATTAGGTTAGTAGACTGTGTAGGGTACATGATTGATGGAATAAAAACGCATTCAGGAGAAGAAGGGCAAAAACTAGTGCATACACCATGGCATAGTGAACCCATTCCATTTGAAGAAGCTGCAAGAATCGGAACAGACAAAGTGATACGTGATCACTCTACAATTGGGATAGTTGTGACAACGGATGGCTCCGTTAATAATATTCCGAGAAAAGCAGCAGAGAATGCAGAAAAACAGATCATTGCTCAATTAAAAGAAATTGGCAAGCCATTTGTCATCGTTTTAAATAGTAAAATGCCGGGTCATGCTGATACAATTCATTTATGCGATGAGTTACAAAAAGAACATGAAGTACCTGTAATTGCAGTAGCGGTGGATAGAATGACTGCAGAGGAAATTCAATACATACTCCAACAGGCACTTTATGAATTCCCGATTACAGATATTGAACTCGTTAAACCAGATTGGACCGATGTCTTAGAGCCGGATCATTTTGTTAACAATGCTATTACATCGTCGTTGCAAGAATGGCTTCAAATCGTATCTAAAATGAAAGATGTGAAAGAACTTGCCGCTAGATTTAAACAAGTTCCCTTCATTCAATCAGCAGACGTAGTAGAAGCGAACCCCGGACGAGGCTCTGCATGCATACAAATTGGCCTGAAACCAGAAGTATTTCAAGAAGTTTGTGATGAATGGTTAGATGAGCCAATTCAATCTAAAAAAGATTGGCTTTTATTTGTAAAAGAAGCTTCTACTGCTAAAAAAGCTTATAATAAATTTTCGGAAGCATTAGAGGCGGCCAAAAAACATGGATATGGGGTATCGCTCCCTACTATTCATGATTTCCAACCCTCAGCACCTGAAATTATAAAACAAAATAATTTTTATGGAGTTAGCTTAAAAGCAAAAGCAGCATCCCTCCATATAATTCGAGTAGATATGGAAGCGGAATTTGCCCCTTTAATCGGTTCTGAATTTCATAGTCAGCAGCTGCTAAAAGATTTAAAACATGGCTATTTGCATGATCGAGATGCATTGTGGCAAACACAAGTTTTTGGTACTTCCTTAGTGGAAGTAATGAAAGAGAGTTTACGTTATAAAACAGAAAATGTATCTGTACTTGCGAAAAAAAGAATGCGTGAAACGATTGAAAGAATGGTAAACGAAGGAGATAGAGGTTTAATTACGTTTATTTTATAAAATGGTTAATAATGGAATTTTAACTTCGAAAAATATCAAATAATTACACTGTGTATTCCTTGAACAAAGGTAGATAAAGTCGTTGATAATATGCAGAAAATTTAAAAAATAACCTAATTAATTGGAACGGGACTTTTCGCGTCTATGCGAAAAGTCCCGTTATTTCATTAAATTCATTGTTTTTTGCTTAAAGTTCTTAAAACACGTGCAAATTGTGTTGCGAAGCCTTTTTGGTTGTGATACTCTTTTTACAGGATTGAAGCTATCTTCCTTTGAGAGGAGGTGAATGTTATGAATAAAACAGAACTAGTGAACTCTGTTGCTGAAGCTACAGAACTTTCTAAGAAAGATGCTTCTAAAGCAGTTGAAGCTGTATTTGAATCAATTCAAACTGCTCTTGCAGATGGTGAAAAAGTTCAATTAATCGGTTTTGGTAACTTTGAGGTACGTGAACGTGCTGCACGTAAAGGACGTAATCCTCAAACAGGTAAAGAAATCGACATCGCTGCAAGCAAGGTACCTGCTTTCAAACCAGGTAAAGCGCTTAAAGACGCAGTTAAATAACTGATGTTGTCGTACATAGAACGGTTACCTTGAAGCTAGCTTCTTGGTAGCCGTTCTTTTCTTTTTGGCAATGACAGAAAAGAAACGATAAATATACATAATTGAAAAATATTTATTATCTTTGAATCGTATGCTAAGATTCTTATGATTACGAAGTTGGTTTAGGAGGTATAACAAAAATGAAAAATGTCGATTTAGAAAAAATAGAAGAAGCAGTGAAGATGATACTAGTAGCTGTGGGTGAAGATCCTTTTAGAGAAGGTTTACTGGATACACCGAAAAGAGTAGCTAAAATGTATTCGGAAATGTTTGAGGGATTGCATCAGGATCCAAAAGAATATTTTCAAACTGTTTTTAACGAAGAGCATGAAGAGCTAGTATTAGTAAAAGATATACCATTTTATTCAATGTGTGAGCATCATTTAGTGCCATTTTACGGTAAAGCACATGTTGCCTATATTCCACGAAATGGAGTTGTGACTGGGCTGAGTAAACTTGCTAGAGCGGTAGAAACAACCGCGAGACGTCCTCAACTTCAAGAGAGAATTACATCTACAGTTGCAGATGATATAATGGAGATGCTAAACCCACATGGTGTTTATGTTGTAGTGGAAGCGGAGCATATGTGTATGACAATGCGAGGTATAAAAAAACCAGGTTCAAAAACCGTTACTGCTGTTGCACGCGGTATATTAGAAACGGATGATATAAAACGTTCCGAAATCTTATCTTTCATTCAGATGAGGTAACTGTTTTGGATGAATGGACAAGAATATGGTATGATAAAAAAAGACTTCGAACAAAGGAGACTTTAAAATGTCTAGTTCAGATTTTATCGTAATCAAAGCAGAAGAAGATGGTGTACATGTAATCGGATTGACTCGTGGTACAGATACTAAATTCCATCATTCTGAAAAGTTAGATACAGGTGAAGTAATGATTGCTCAATTTACAGAACATACTTCAGCAATGAAAATTAGAGGAAAAGCGTCTATTCAAACAGCTAATGGCGTGATTCAAAGTGATTCCAAAAAAATGTAGTTAACTATATAGAAGATTAACCGCAGTTGAGAAATGGAGTAAAGTGTATGAACGAAGCATTGATATTACAACATGTGGAAACCTATAAAAAGAATATTCTTATGCAACTTCAACAAAGCACTTTGCAAAAATACATCGGAATACCTGTAGTTGATGAAGATCGGTTATTTTTCACAATTTTACCATTACTAAATGAGGAAGATTGGGATAATTCGGTAGAGGTTTCTGCAATCGCTGTGTCCCTTATTTTTTCTGCTCTTGCTGCACATGATTTAGTGAAGGAAGAAAATGCGACGGCTAAATCACAACAATTACAAGTGCTAGCGGGTGATTATTATAGTGGTCGGTATTACCAACTTCTGGCTAGCGAAAATAAAATAGATTTAATCCAACTATTGTCTAATAGTGTTGCAATCATTACAGAGCATAAGTCTAGATTTTATGATCTAGAAGATTACACACTGGAAGAATTAATTCAATCGATTCAACTAATCGAAAGTAAACCAATCGAACGATTTTTAGAATATTACGCTTATCATGAGTATGTGTATATTATGAATGAAGCATTATTACTAGCAGCATTAAAAAAAGAGTTAGTTGCCTTCGAAAAAAACGAAAAAACATTTTATATAAGTAAATCTAAAATATTTCAATTGAATATGGACGCACTTCGCCTTGAAATTGAAAAAATCGAACTTACACTAGTGCAAGTCGTTCGTTCGTCAGATTTATTAAATGAATCCTTGAAAGATGCGATTTTAGAGCGAGTGAGCAACCATTCACTGGAAAAGCAATTGAGAGAAGGGTAAACGTGGGGAAATCAAAAGAACAATATGTACACGAGGTTTTCGAAAGTATTTCAGATAACTATGATTCGATGAATTCGGTCATTAGTTTTCAGCAACATATAAAATGGCGTACCGACACGATGAAAGCAATGCAGGTGAAAAATGGAAGTAAAGCACTTGACGTTTGCTGTGGTACGGCTGATTGGACAATTGCTTTAGCTGGAGCGACCGGACCAACCGGAAAAGTTATTGGATTAGATTTTAGTCAAAATATGTTGAATGTAGGAAAAGATAAAGTAAAAAATATTACTCAAATTGAACTGATTCAAGGGAATGCAATGGAGCTACCTTTTGAAGATAATTCATTTGATTATGTAACTATTGGCTTTGGGCTACGAAATGTTCCAGATTATAAACAAGTGCTGGAAGAGATGAAACGAGTTGCAAAACCGGGTGGTATGGTCGTTTGTTTAGAAACTTCGCAACCAGATTCTAAATTATTTAATGTTGGCTTCCGCTTTTATTTCCGTTATGTGATGCCTTTGTTCGGAAAACTATTTGCGAAAAGCTACAAAGAATATTCGTGGCTTCAAGAATCAGCAAAGGACTTTCCAAATAGAGAAACTTTGTCCCAGTTATTCGAAGAAGTTGGTTTGAAAAAAGTATCAAATAAGCCTTATAGTGGTGGAGCAGCAGCGAGGCATATTGGTTTTAAGAAAGATATTTGAGTGGGAGAAGGTATTATCTGTGGATAAGATGAAGTTGAAATTACTTTATTCCGATTTAAAATCGGATTTAGATGTCATCGAAAAAGAACTAGCAACTGCAGTGAATTCTTCTTCTCACTTATTAAATGAGGCTTCTCTTCATTTACTTCTTGCTGGAGGAAAGAGAATTCGTCCTGTTTTTGTCTTACTTTCAGCAAAGTTTGGCGATTATTCAATTGACTCCATAAAAAATGTTGCTGTGCCTGTTGAACTTATTCATATGGCCTCACTTGTACATGATGATGTAATAGACGACGCGGAAACAAGAAGAGGAAGAGAAACAGTAAAAACTCAGTGGAATAATAGAGTAGCGATGTATACTGGAGATTTTCTCTTTGCTAGAGCGATTGAATACATAACAGTGTTACAAAATACATATGCACATGAAGTGTTATCTCATACGATGGTAGAACTTTGTATTGGTGAAATATTACAAATTGAAGATAAGCATTTAATAGACCAAACTGTTCGAGATTACTTAAGACGGATAAAGCGGAAAACGGCCATTCTAATTTCAGCAAGTTGTGCTTTAGGTGCAATTGCCTCTGGGGCAGATGAAAAAACGATTAGACACTTAAAGCGATTTGGTTATTATGTAGGTATGTCTTTTCAAATCATTGATGATATATTAGATATTACTTCGACAGATGAACAGCTTGGTAAACCAGCTGGAAGTGATTTATTGCAAGGTAATATAACTTTACCCGTTCTTTATGTCAAAAATGAACCAGCTATCGCTCCTTTATTAAAGGAAATGCTAGATGGAAGTATTTCAGAAGACAACAAGCAACAGCTATTAACGGAAATCCGTAATTCCGACGCGATTAACCATGCCAAACAAGTAAGTAATATGTATTTGCAAAAGGCATTAAATGAAGTGAAGCAATTGCCAACTAACTCTGCGAAAAAGTCGTTACAGAATATTGCTTTATTTATGAGCAAACGTAAGTTTTGACTTTATGAAATTTGAATCTTATTGCAGAGATGCGATAGAGTAGATGAATGAGTGTAACTTAGATAGAATTTAATTTGAAAATAGTGCATGATAGTGATATTATTTGTAACGGTGGAGAAATTAGAAATTATCCCCTTATATAGTTGAAGGAGTGTTATTCATGGAAAAAACATTTTTAATGGTAAAACCTGATGGCGTACAACGTAACCTAATCGGTGAAATCGTAAACCGTTTTGAGAAAAAAGGATATCAATTAGTTGGAGCAAAATTAATGCAAATTCCAACTGAATTAGCAGAAGAACATTACGGCGAACATAAAGAACGCCCATTCTTCGGTGAATTAGTAGAATTCATCACTTCTGGACCAGTTTTTGCAATGGTTTGGGAAGGTGAAAACGTTATTTCAACTGCTCGTCTTATGATGGGTGCTACAAATCCAAAAGAATCAGCTCCAGGAACAATCCGCGGAGACTTCGCAGTAACTGTTGGGAAAAACATTATCCATGGTTCTGACTCACTTGAAAGCGCTGAACGTGAAATCGGCTTATTCTTCAAACAAGAAGAATTAGTAGCTTACGCAAAAGACGCTAACAACTGGATTAACTAATCGAAAAACAGGCACTGTTGCCATTAGTTAATTGATATATCTCTAGAATGACAGTCAAATTATTCAAATTTGACTGTCATTTTTTTGTCGAAAAAAGGCTACAACTAGTAAAAATTGAACTTTTGTGTTGCGTCCGGATAGAAAAATTTCTGGCCGGATACATATTTTTCTTTCCATAACTCTAACGGTGATAGTTGAGGTAATGTTTCGTCCAAAGCACACTAGAAATAGAGTAAACCAAATGCACTTAAAGGGCTCTCGCTTTTCTTAAAAGATAAGAAAGTATATGGATTATCAACCTGCGAAACCAGTGTTCATAGTACTTTAAAGAATTAAAGAATCCCGCGGATTTCCGTTTCAGGTGGACGCGTTCCGCGGGGTGAGCGATGAGCCATCACCGCCGCATTCGCGTCGTTTGCGATGGCACACCTGTCTCCGAGGAACGAAGGCTAAGAGCGCCACATCGTGTGGCAACGCCTTCGTGACCAACATCCTGTAGGCCTCCGTCTGGAGTCGCCACCTTTCACTACAATCCATTAAGTGAGTAGTTCCTAATAAGAAAGTATATGAAATTTATATTCTAGAAATCCAGTATTCACAAAGACTTGAAGTGATTTTAATGGTGTCTTCCTTAAACAGGATTTCCTATATGTTTTTACTTTTATCGTACACAGTATACATGAATCAGCGGGTAGATGATTAGAATTGGTGGGCCTGAAAAAATAGGTAGTATTCATTGATAAAGAAGCGCTGAGCGGACGAAATTGCATCTTCGTCCGCTTTTAAAAGAATAGGAAAGTATCTAATCTCTCATTAACCAAACCTTACGCACCTTGTCTCTACAAATTTCAAGAAGGCGACGGACAAACATCCGCCACAAGATTATCGGAAAAAAGTGGATGGAGAAGTGACGAAGTCACTTCTCCATCCACAAAAATTCCTGCGGTAATAGTGTAGCAAATGTTTCGTCCAAAGCACTCTAGAAATAGAGAAGGCAAGGTGCACTTAAAGGGCGCTTGCGTTTTCTTAAGAGAAAGTATATGAATCTTGGATGCTAGGAATCCAGTAAAGGTAAGGCTTCATAGTATCCTTTAAAGGGCTTAATCTAGATTATTTTTCCTTTTCCGTACACAGTATACATGAATCAGTGGGTATATGATTAGAGTAGGTGGTACTAGAGAAAAATAGATAGTATCCATTGATAAAGAAGCGCTGAGCGGACGAAATTGCATCTTCGTCCGCTTTTAAAAGAATAGGAAAGGGCTTATTCTCTCATTAACCAAACCTAATGCACCATATCTCTACCTATTTCAAGAGGGCGACGGACAAACATCCGCCACAAGATTACCGAAAAAAGAGTATCTGGAAGTGACGCAGTCACTTCCAGATACTCCATAAAATGCTTCGTTAATAGTGTAGCCGATGTTTCGTCCAAAGCACTCTAGAAATAGAGAAGACCAGATGCACTTAAATGGCGCTAGCGTTTTCCTTATGGAAATAGAACAATCGAAGCCCAAACGCGAGAGAAAAAATCTGCATCATGGGATGTTCGAGTAAAATCAAGTGTATTTCTTATGTCCTAAATGTTCAGAATACGATATACTTTATTATAGGTATTTTGAAAGGAACGATGTTATTGTGCCAGACTACATAAAATTTGTGGAATCTATCAAACATAAAACAGGTATTGATCTTGCTGCGTATAAAGAAGCTCAGATGAAACGCCGACTTACTTCGCTATATGAAAAAAAGGGATATAAAAATTTTGTCGAGTTTTATAATGCGCTAGACCAGGATAGAGACTTATTGAACGAGTTTTTAGATCGAATGACGATTAATGTATCCGAATTTTACCGGAATGGAAAGCGTTGGGAAATTTTGCAACATAAAATTTTTCCTAAACTATTAGCTGAAAATAAACGATTGAAAATCTGGAGTGCGGCTTGTTCTACAGGTGAAGAACCATATACAACAGCTATGGTATTGTCGAATTATCTTCCACTTTCCCAAATTTCTGTCCATGCAACAGATTTAGATGAAAATGCGATTCAACGTGCAAAAGTTGGTATTTATCCAGAACGTTCACTTGCAGAAGTTCCTAATGAGATGAAGACTAAGTATTTTGAGAAACAAGGCCAGTTTTATAAGATGGAAGATGTGATTAAAAATACGGCTAATTTTAAAAAGCATAATTTATTGAAAGATACATATGATAAAAATTACGATCTTATTATCTGTCGTAATGTAATGATTTATTTTACAGAAGAAGCAAAAGATCAAATTTATCAAAACTTTAGTAATTCCCTGCGTTCAGGTGGAATTCTCTTTGTCGGTAGTACGGAACAAATCTTTAATCCTGGAAAATTTGGATTTGAAATAGAAGACACATTTTTTTACCGCAAAAAATAAAACTGCCCAATGTAAAATTTGGGCAGTTTTCTTCTATACTTTAAAACTGATTTTATGATATAGTTGAAAACAAATACTTTAGCGAGTTGAAGGGGGAAAGTGTAGTGCGTTATTTAACAGCAGGTGAGTCACATGGACCACAACTAACAGCAATTATTGAAGGGTTACCCGCACAATTAGAAATCACAAGTGAACAGATTAATAAAGAGCTTAAGCGTAGACAAGGCGGTCACGGTCGAGGAAGAAGAATGCAGATTGAAAAAGACACGGTAGCTATCACATCGGGTGTTCGTCATGGTAAATCATTAGGATCTCCCGTTTGTCTTGTTGTGAACAATGATGATTGGAAGCATTGGACGAATATTATGGGGATTGAACCACTTGGAGAAGAAATTGATCCAGAAGACATTAAGAGACAAATTGCAAGACCAAGACCAGGTCATGCCGATTTAGTTGGCGGCATGAAATACGGGCACCGTGATTTACGGAATGTATTAGAACGTTCTTCTGCTCGTGAAACTACTGTCCGTGTAGCGGTTGGAGCAGTCGCTAAGCAGTTGCTAAATCAATTAGGTATTTCCATAGTAGCTCATGTAACCAAAATCGGGGGCATTGAAGCTGACTTAAATTTAGCAAGTGGAAAGTCCATGGAAGAAATTCGTGAGATTATAGAATCAGATCCAGTATATTGTTTAGATCCGATAGCTTCTGCAAAAATGGTCGAGGCAATTGATCATGCAAAAAAAGCTGGCGATACAATTGGCGGAGTAGTAGAAGTAATAGTTACAGGAATGCCTGTTGGCGTTGGAAGCTATGTCCACTATGATCGAAAGTTAGATGGAAAACTAGCAATGGCAATGATGAGTATTAATGCGTTTAAAGGGGTAGAGGTTGGATTAGGCTTTGAAATGGCGAATTTGTTTGGAAGCCAAGTGCATGATCAAATCTCCTGGAATACAGAAGATGGTTATACACGCGATACAAATCGTCTAGGCGGTTTAGAAGGTGGAATGTCGACTGGAATGCCAATTGTTGTTAGAGGGGTAATGAAACCAATTCCAACTCTTTATAAACCGTTACAAAGCGTAGATATTGAAACGAAAGAACCATTTAAAGCAAGTATTGAACGTTCGGATAGCTGTGCAGTACCAGCGGCATCAGTTGTTGCAGAAGCAGTCATTGCATGGGAAATAGCAGCAGCTGTCTTAGATACATTTAATGGTGATCAATTAGATACATTAAAAGCAGATATTGAAAGACACAGAGCTTACACAAAGGGGTTTTAATCGATGATTATCCCAGTAAAAACAATAGACTCCTGCTATGAGGTTCATTTGGGAGAAAATATTCTACATGGATTTTGCGAAAGAAATATAGGTCCCTTTCAAAAAGTAGATCAAATAGTCGTTATTTCGGACGAAAAAGTTTGGAATTTGCATAAAGATTATTTTAACCAAAATTTTACGTTTCCTTATAAAATTCATCTTGTGCCTAATGGAGAGGCATGTAAAACCTTTGAATCATATTTCGATGTTCAAACTTTTCTACTGCAAGAAAATTGTTCAAGAAGTAGTATTTTATTTGCTCTAGGTGGAGGCGCTGTTGGAGATTTAACGGGTTTTGTAGCAGCTACTTTTATGAGAGGTATACCATTTTATCAAATTCCAACGACTATTTTAGCGCATGATAGTGCTGTAGGTGGAAAAACAGCGATTAATCATCCAAATGGTAAGAATATGATTGGTGCTTTTTATCAACCGAAGGAAGTTGTATATGATTTTCATTTTCTGCAAACATTGCCTGAAGCAGAAGTTCGTTCCGGACTAGCTGAAGTTATAAAACATGCGCTTATTAGCGATGAGAATTGGGTAGATGAATTCTTTCACTTGGCAAATATCACTGCTATAAAAAGAGAAGAACTTCTTGTATGGCTTGAAAAAGGAATTCGAGTTAAAGCTCATATAGTAGAGTTAGATGAAAAAGAACAATCGTATCGAAAATTTTTAAATTTTGGGCATACATATGGACATGCAATAGAAGCTTCTGTTGGTTATGGGAAAATCACGCATGGAGAAGCTGTCATGATTGGGATAATTCCTGCATTAATGTTAAGCGAAATACATGGAAAAGTGGAAGTTGGCTATGCGCGAAAAGTATTTGGGCTGGCGCAAAAACTTGGA
The DNA here is from genome assembly GCF_042945595.1 of Psychrobacillus sp. L3. Lineage (GTDB taxonomy): Bacteria > Bacillota > Bacilli > Bacillales_A > Planococcaceae > Psychrobacillus. The sequence goes on from NZ_CP168493.1 coordinate 1,557,253, forward strand.
TATCAATTTCAACATGTATTAAACTGCTCCTTTGAACAATTAGCAACATTTATATTGAAAGATAAAAAAACCACAAATGGAGAACTTCATTTTGCGTTGTTACAAAAAATAGGAGAACCTTTTGTACAAGATGTAACTATGGAAGAAGTTAAAAAATGTGATGAACAATTAAGAGGATGGATTGAGGAGGGGAAATAAGTGATCAGAGGAGTTAGAGGAGCAGTAACAGTAACAGAAGACTCAAATGAAGAAGTACTTTTAGAAACAGCTAGACTTGTGAAAGAAATGGCTAGAGCAAATGATATAAATCCAGAAACAATTGCTTCCGTCATTATATCGACAACGACAGATATCTCCTCTGCTTTTCCAGCTAGAGCAGTACGTAACTTAGAAGGATGGACATTCGTACCAGTTATGTGTACGCATGAAATGAATGTCCCGGGTGCATTAGAAAAATGCATTCGATTATTGATGCATGTAAATACAGAGAAACCCCAAAAAGATATTCAACATATTTATTTAAATAACGCTATCCAGTTAAGACCCGATTTAGTTAAGTAAATGAAGAATGGAGGAGCTTTAAGATGAAATTTAAAAAACAAATTAAAGGATTGGAAGCTTACCAACCTGGGAAAACAATGGAAGAAGTAAAAAGTATATTTAACCTAGAAAAAGTGACTAAACTGGCATCTAATGAGAATCCATATGGAGCTTCTCCAAATGTAAAAGAATTTTTAGAAAATGCGAAAGTAAATTATGCCATTTATCCTGATGGCTATGCTTCAAAGTTACGAACTGCAGTAGCTAAACACTTAAATGTTTCAGAAAAACAATTATTATTCGGTAATGGATCCGACGATAATATATTAATTGTCTCAAGAGCAATCCTTCAACCTGGATTAAACACAGTGATGGCCACTATCACTTTTGGACAATATAAGCATAATGCGATTGTAGAAGGCGCAGAGGTCAGAGAAGTACCGCTAACAAACGGAGAACATGATATAGATAAAATGTATGAAGCAATAGATGAAAATACAGCTATTGTTTGGATCTGTAACCCGAATAATCCAACTGGAACATTAACTCCTTCTGATAAGATAAAAGAGTTTCTTGAAAAAGTACCTAGCGATGTATTGGTAGTGCTTGATGAAGCTTATACCGAATATATTACAGACGATAAGTATGAAAGTTCCATTGGATTGTTGGAAAAACATCCAAATTTATTAATTATGCGTACTTTCTCAAAAGCTTACGGATTAGCAAGTTTCCGAATAGGTTATGCAATCGGTTCGGAAGAAGTGATCTGTCAGCTAGAACCTACACGTGAGCCGTTTAATAATACAGTATTAAGCCAGGAAGTGGCGCTTATCGGCCTGGAGGATCAAAACTTTATTGAAGCATGTAGAGTGAAAAATAACGCCGGTAGAAAGCAATATGAAGTGTTCTGTACAGAACGTAATCTTCATTTTTATCCTTCGCACACTAATTTCATATTGATGGAAGTTAAAGCAGATAGTGATAAAGTTTTCCAAGGGTTAATGAAGCGGGGATTTATTGTACGTAGCGGGAATGCGCTAGGTGTCCCAGGATATCTTCGTATAACAATTGGTACTGAGGTAGAAAATACGGAGTTATTGCAAAAACTAGATGAAGTTTTACATGAGGAAGGCGTAATCTAATGAAACAAACAGTTTTCATCATTGGACTCGGACTAATAGGAGGTTCTTTAGCGCTTGGATTAAAGCGCAATAAAGACATTTCTATTATCGGTTACGATGCACAAAGTCATACGCTTCAAATGGCCAAAAAAATTGGTGTAATTGATGAAATGGCTTTTCATATGAAAGAAGGATCTCCACTTGCAGATGTTATTATCTTTGCTACTCCTGTAAATGAAACAATTCGATTAATGCATGAAATGTCTAATTGGAAACTTAAGAAACAAGTAATCGTAACAGATACAGGAAGTACAAAAAAAGAAATAATGAAAGCTGCTCTTAGATTAAAAGAAGAGGGCATTACATTTATCGGAGGGCATCCGATGGCTGGCTCCCATAAAAGTGGTGTAGAGGCTGCGCGTGCACATCTATTTGAAAATGCCTTTTATATGCTTACTCCATTTGAAAATGAAAATAAAAAAGAAGTAAAAATACTTTCTGATATATTACAAGTTACAAAAGCAAAAGTTGTTCAAGTGAATGCAGTAGAACATGATCATATGACAGCAGTTGTTAGCCATTTTCCTCATTTGGTTGCCGCCTCACTTGTGCACCAACTTGCTGGAGAAAATGAACAATTTCCTTTTACGAAGCAACTTGCTGCTGGTGGGTTTCGTGATTTAACAAGGATTGCTTCAGCAAATCCAATTATGTGGCGAGATATTACAATACAAAACCGAAACGAGTTAAGTAATCAATTACAAATGTGGACAGAAGAAATGAACAAGCTCCAAAACCTTTTACTCCATGCAGAAGCGGAAGAAATAGAATTTTATTTTTCAAAAGCTAAACAAGTTCGTGATGAGCTCCCGATTACAACGCAAGGTGCTATGTTCTCTGTATTTGATTTATATGTCGATGTACCGGATTATCCAGGGGTAATTTCTGAAATTACTGGCTATTTAGCTAAAGACAATATAAGCATTACAAACTTACGAATTGTGGAAACTCGTGAAGATATTTTTGGGATATTAGTAGTTAGTTTTCAAACAATGGATGATCGTGCTAAAGCTGTTAAATGTATTGCTAATAATACAACTTTTGAAACATATATTTCTTAAGGGAGGAGAATTACTATGAGTAAAGAATTAGATTATGCACAGCCCTCCTTGCAAGGAACATTACGAATACCTGGGGATAAATCCATTTCTCACCGTTCTATCATGTTTGGAGCCATAGCAAAAGGGACAACTACGGTAGAAGGGTTCTTGCAAAGCGACGACTGTTTAGCAACAATCGATTGCTTCACTAAGCTAGGTGTGAAAATTTTGGTAGAAGCTGAAGCTGTTCAAATTATAAGCAATGGAATAGATGCTTGGAATGAGCCGAGTGAAATATTATATACAGGTAACTCAGGTACAACGACTAGACTTTTGCTTGGTATTTTAGCAGGTTCAAACGTTTCGACTATTTTAATTGGAGATGAATCCATTCAAAAACGTCCAATGAAACGAGTTACTGCTCCGCTCAAGCAAATGGGAGCACATTTTATCGGTAGAGACGACGCACAATATACTCCAATCGCAGTGGATGGTAAAAAGCTTCAAGCCATTCGGTATAAAATGCCTGTTGCAAGTGCACAAGTGAAATCTGCGATATTATTCGCGGGTTTACATGCTGAAGGAGAGACAGTGGTAACTGAAATGGAAACTTCCCGTGATCATACAGAAAGAATGCTTCGTCATTTCGGAGCGAACATAGAAGTAGAGGGTAAAAAAATTCGTTTACAAGGACTGCAAGAACTTAGAGGTACTCATGTTGTGGTACCAGGAGATATTTCATCTGCTGCGTTCTTTTTAGTTGCTGGTGCAATAGTACCTAATAGTAAGTTAGTACTTCAAAACGTTGGATTAAACCCTACTAGAACAGGAATTATGGACGTTCTTCAGGAAATGGGTGCAAATGTATCCATTCAACACTTAAATAATGTGAGCCATGAAGAAATAGGGAATATTACGATTAGTACATCTGAACTAATAGGAACAAAAATCGGTGGGGAACTAATCCCACGATTAATTGATGAAATTCCAATTATTGCATTACTCGCAACGCAAGCAAGAGGTAGAACAGTAATTAAAGATGCGGTAGAGCTGAAAGTAAAAGAAACCAATCGTATTGATGCGGTTGTAACCGAGTTAAAGAAACTTGGAGCTAATATTACTGCAACGGATGATGGAATGATTATTGAAGGACCAACAGCCCTTCATGGTGGCGATTTGCTTACATATGGAGATCACCGGATTGGTATGATGGCTGCAATTGCATCTCTTCTCACATCCAGTGTAGTAACAATAGACAATGAGATGTGCGTTGGTGTTTCTTATCCAAACTTTTTTGAACAACTTTCAAGTGTGATAAAATAGTGAACTCTCCTTAATCGGAGGGTTTTTTTCTTGTATGACGTTTAACTGTCCTGTACGATGAAAAGGACACTAGAAGGATAGGTGAATTGATTGGAAAAATTAGAGCCATTTATTGAAGCGATAGAACAAGGAAATATGGAAAAGCTAAATGACATGATCGATTCTTTTTTAATAGAACCGGATTCCGAAACACAATATGAGTTGGCTGATGTATTGACCCAATATGGATATACGGAAGAAGCGATAAAAGTTTTAGCTCATCTTCAATTTTTATTTCCCGAGGAAAGTCAATTAAAAATTGATCAAGCTCAGCTGTTTTTAGAAATGGATAAGGAAGATGAAGCGTTAAATCTCTTAACAAGTGTAGAAAAATCGAGTGAAGTATATCCACAAGCGCTTCTAACTTTAGCTGATTATTATCAAATGATTGGTCTGTATGAAGTAGCTGAACAAAAAATAGATGAAGCGATTGCAATTATGCCAAACGAATCGTTATTACTTTATGCAAAAGGAGAAATATTATTTGAAACTGGTAGATATTTAGAGGCTGCTAGAGTTTTAGAGAATCTTTTGCCATTACAAGATTCCATTCAAGGAGTCGATTTACCTTTGAAGCTTGCTGAAATTTATAGTGCCGGAGCAGCTTATGAAGAAGCGATTCCATACTATGCAGAAGCTTTGAAAAAAGAAGTATCACCTGATGTTTTATTTCATGCAGCATATGCATCATTTCAAGTGCAGCATTATGATACAGCAGTAAATCAATTAGAAAATTTACTAGAAATAGATCCGGACTATTTTTCAGGCTATATGTTGTTAGCTGAAACATATTCTATGCTGGAGAAAAACGCAGAAGCATTGAAAGCAATAACAAATGGAATTGCTCGTGATGAATTTGAAAAAGAATATTATTTATTTGCAGGTAAAATTTCGTTAAAAATGGGTAAAGTGAAAGAAGCAGAGTCATTTTTACAAGAAGCAATTGCGCTAGATCCAGAATATATGGATGCGATTTTCATTCTTTCTTCTTTATTTTCTAAGGAAGAAAAAGATGAAGAGCTGATTGAACTATATGAAACGTTGAAAAATGAACATTTTGAATGGTCGTCCATGTATCCATTTTTAGCGGATGCTTTTAATCGATTAGAAATTTACGAAAAAGCATACGAATTTTATAAGTTAGCATATACTGAACTTAAGGACGATGCACAATTTTTGGGTAAATATGTATACTTTCTGCTTGAAGAAGGAAAAAGAGAAGAAGCTTTAGAAGTAATAGGTCTATTACAGGAATTAGAGCCGGAAAATAGTACATGGTTTGAAATGACCTAATTTATTAGTAGATTGCTGAATTAGGTTAAGCCTCGGGCATTTTGTAAAGGAATTTATCGAGCTTGCTCAATGCAAAATCTGGACGCAAATAGGCTAAGGCGAATTTGATTGGACAAAAAAAGGAAGGAGAGGTTACGTGACTGCTTCTGTTTCAGTTGGCGAAAAGAAAGAATTTGTCCGTTGGTTTTTGAAAAAATATCAAATGAAAAGAAGAGAATGCGTCTGGATATTGAATTACTTAATTAGTCATGAAACATTATTAAATAATGTGCATTTCGTGGAGGAAGCTCATTATTGTCCCCGAGCAATGGTTATGTCCGTTACAACTTCTTCGGGTATACCTTTTCGATTTTATAAAGGAAGCATTATGACAGCGGACGCGGAAAAATCATTTCATGATTTGAGGCTGCATCCTGAGGAAGAAATGTACATCCAGTTAAACTTTCAAACAGTTCCACCAAGCCCAGAATACTTAGCTGTATTAGAAGAAAACCCTTATATGCCGAAGTATTTGCATATAAGTGAAAAAGATAAGCTTATTGTAGAAGATGTAATGTCGGAGAGTTTACACTTTTTTCAAGTTGAACAGTTGCAAAAGCAAATAGATCAAGCAATTGATCAAAATAATAAAGAAAAATTTCTTGAACTTTCTGCATTGTGGAAAGAGCTAGTAGCTAAAGATATTTAGGAGAGATAATCATGCATTGGAACGGAAAAGATAGTGCTGTATTTCAAGCACAAAAAGAATATATTGATACTGCAATAATTCCCTTAACATTAATCGATGGGTCTGACAGTGGATTCCAATTTGCGGCCTCTGCTGCAGACTTCGTTTTATCATTAGGAAATATTATTGAAAATCAATTTAAAGGAAGGATCGTCTTATTTCCTTCCTTCTCTTATACTAGAAATCAGGACAAGCATTTATTGTTAGAAAATTGGTTGGAAGAATTGAAAAAAGCGCAATTCAAACATATATTTTTCCTTACTTCTGATCGTGATTGGATTACAATGGAAGAAGAGCAAAATGTTTTTTGGATACCTTCTATACCGCTAGAATCAATGGATCAAAAAATGAAAAATTCTGTTTTAGAAGATCAACTACGTCAACTTATACCCACTTTTGCTAAAAAATGGGCAAATTAATGACGATATCTTTCATTAATTGTTCACAAAGTTCATAATTCATTTCTCTGAAATATTGACCTTCCTTTTTTATTGATATATCATGTATATGTCCTAGTATTATTAATTTAAGCAAGTATGTCCATTGGACTGACCTTTAAGTTAGAGGGGGGAAAAGGATGAGTAACAATAAGGTTTCAAGACGTCAGTTTCTAAGTTATACATTAACAGGTGTTGGTGGATTTATGGCAGCTGGAATGCTAATGCCAATGGCACGTTTTGCAATTGATCCGGTTTTGCAAAAAAAAGCTGGTGGAAACTTCGTTCAAACTGATAAAAAGGTTGCAGAAATTACGGATGTTCCTGTACGCGTGGATTTCACTTTTGAACAAGTGGATGCATGGTACAAGTCTGATGTAACTAATACTGCATGGGTTTACAAAGAAGGAGATCAAATTATCGCTCTTTCTCCAGTATGTAAGCATTTAGGTTGTACAGTGAACTGGGAAGGTGACCCAGCACACAAAAATCAATTCTACTGTCCATGTCATGGTGGTCGCTATGAGAAAAATGGAAAGAACGTTCCAAAAACACCACCTCTTGGTCCGTTGGATCAATATGAAGTTCGTGAAAAAGACGGTTTCATAGAAATTGGAAAAGCAATACCTAACACATTAGTTTAAAGTAAGGGGGTACGACATCAGTGCTGAATAAAATCTATGATTGGGTGGATGAACGGTTAGATATTACACCAATATGGCGTGATATCGCAGACCACGAAGTACCAGAACACGTAAACCCTGCACATCATTTCTCTGCATTTGTCTATTGTTTTGGAGGGTTAACATTCTTTATTACGGTTATTCAAATTTTATCGGGTATGTTTTTAACGATGTACTACGTACCGGATATTGTAAATGCATGGGAATCTGTTTACTATCTTCAAAACGAAGTAGCATTCGGTGAAATCGTGCGAGGGATGCATCACTGGGGAGCATCGCTTGTAATTGTTATGATGTTCTTACATACATTACGTGTATTCTTTACTGGTTCTTATAAAAAGCCTCGTGAACTAAACTGGATGGTCGGAGTGTTAATCTTCGCTGTTATGTTAGGTTTAGGTTTTACAGGTTACTTACTGCCTTGGGACATGAAAGCATTGTTCGCAACTAAAGTAGGTATTCAAATTGCAGCATCTGTTCCACTAATTGGTGGAGCTATTAAAACATTATTAGCCGGTGATGAACATATTATCGGTGCACAAACATTAACAAGATTCTTTGCGATTCATGTGTTCTTCTTACCAGCTGCGTTATTTGCTTTACTTGCAGCTCACTTTATCATGATTCGTCGTCAAGGTATTTCTGGACCACTATAATGGGTAAGTGGAACAGATAATTCTTAAAAGGAGGGGACATTATGCATCGCGGAAAAGGTATGAAGTTTGTTGGGGATTCTCGTGTAACAGATCCAGCTAGCAGACCTAAAAAAATGCCGAAAGACTATTCTGAGTATCCGGGTAAAACAGAAGCTTTCTGGCCTGACTTTTTGTTAAAAGAATGGTTAGTCGGTGCGGTTTTCTTAGTTGGTTATTTAGTGTTAACAGTTGCTCATCCGTCGCCACTTGAGCGTCCGGCTGATCCAGCTGACACAGCTTATATTCCATTGCCAGACTGGTATTTCTTATTTCTATACCAATTATTAAAATACGAATTTGCTTCTGGACCATATAATGTGATTGGAGCAATTGTCATTCCAGGTTTAGCATTTGGAGCGCTATTATTAGTACCATTTTTAGATACAAGTAAGGAAAGAAGTCCGTGGAAACGTCCGTTACCAACTGGATTTATGCTTCTTGCTCTTGCTGCTATGATTTTTTTAACTTGGGAATCAGTAGCAAACCATGACTGGGTAGCTGCTAAAGCTCAAGGGGAAATTAAAGCACCAGTTGCTAAAGTAGAATTTGATGAAAATTCTGAAGGTTATCAAATTTATTCGCAAAATTCATGTATCAGTTGTCATGGTAACGCTTTTGAGGGTGGTATAGGTAAGCCGTTGATCGGTTTGAAATATACAGCTGATGAGATCGTTACGATCGCTCATGAAGGTTTACCAGGTGGTATGCCAGGTGGTACTTTCAAAGGTACAGATGAAGAGCTTCACAAACTTGCAGAATTTATAACAACTCTACAACCAGTGGGCAAATAATAAAGCGGAAGCTAGATAAAAAAGAGTCAGGAAACTGACTCTTTTTTTTTACCTATATATAATTAGGGGTGTTTTCATGAAAGATCTGACGATGTTTTTGAAGGTAATACTCTACAATAAATCATTTATGTGGCTATTGTTTTTTGTCAACCTTTTAGGAACGATATATGGTTACTATTGGTATGGCTCTCAACTCGCTATTACAAAACCTATATTTTATATATTTGTACCAGACAGTCCAACTGCAAGTTTATTTTTTACTATCGCATTATTGGGATGGTTGTTAAGAAAGAACTGGAAGTTGGTGGAGGTTCTTGCTTTAATTACGCTTGTGAAATATGGCTTGTGGGCTGTTGTTATGAATATTTGGACGTATATAGAAACAGGATCCATTGGTTGGATGGGATGGATGTTAGTCATTTCTCACTTTGGAATGGCACTTCAAGGTATCTTATATATGCCATTCTACAAATTCAAATGGGTACATATATTGATTGCCTCTATTTGGACAGTTCATAATGATATAATTGATTATGTGTTTGATCAAATGCCTATTTACAGAAGCTTAAATGTTTATGCTAATCAGATTGGTTATTTTACATTTTGGTTGTCAATTGCATGTATTCTAATCGCTATTTATAATTATCAAAAAAGGTCAAAGCTAATTAGTTGATGAATCCTAAATTTCGATTTAATATAATAGTATAGAGTGAGAGGGGGAAGTTTTGTTGGGTTCTTATATAGTGTATTTTGCGATAATCTTATTCTTGCCTTTATATGCTCAAATGAAAGTGAAAAGTACGTATAATAAATATTCAAAAGTTCGCTCGACTTCCGGAATGAGTGGCGCACAAGTAGCCAGAACTATTTTAGATGCGAATGGATTACATGATGTAAAAGTGATTGAAAGTAGAGGCTTTTTAAGCGATCACTACAACCCAATGACAAAGGTCGTTGCTTTATCTTCCCATAATTATAATGAGGCATCTGTTGCTGGTGCAGCAATTGCAGCCCATGAAGTTGGACATGCAATCCAACATAAAGAAGCTTATTCGTTTTTAACATTAAGACATAAGTTAGTACCCATAGCAAATATTTCTTCCAACGCATCTTGGATTTTTGTAATGATAGGAATCTTTGCAAGCATAACTAATATGCTGCTTTTAGGTATTGTTTTACTTGCAGTTGGGGTGGTATTTCAATTTGTTACACTTCCAGTGGAATTCAATGCTTCTAGCCGTGCAATGGACCAAATGGTATCTTTAGGTATTATTCGTAACGAGGAAGAACGTCATGCGAAAAAAGTGTTAAGCGCTGCAGCTTTAACTTATGTTGCCGCTACAGCAGTTGCCGTTCTTGAATTATTACGTTTAATATTAATTTTTACAGGTATGAATAGAAATGATTAAATAAAAATTAAAAAAGGATTGTCCTTTGTCAGAAAAGACTAAGGACGATCCTTTTTATAGTTGTACCTATAGCTAGGTGCCCTTTTCCTTTTAAAGGACATTGAGAAACTCTAAATTGACATTGAGTAACTCTTTACTGAGTCGTTAACTTCATCTTATGGATTATCACAGCGGCGTAAGACTCTTGTGGGAATAGCGGGAAAGACGAGATCTTTTATTAATTTTAATTTAAATCTATTTCATAATTCAAATTTAGAGCATAAAACATGAACAACATATAAGTGAAATGTGAGATTACGTATAATATTTTCTTTATAAATCAGCGTGATTTCCACTATATGCGGACGTTTTCTTGGGGGAAGCATCAAGCCGCTTCCTTCGCTACGCTCCTATGGGTATATTGCTAATTCACACGCTCATATCGCAAACTCAAGACGATATTCATTAAGGGAGAATTCATAACGCAAATTCAACCGGTCATATCGAAAACTTAAGTTGATTTTCCTTTTCGGGAGGAAAAATAATAGTGCAATAAGATAGACGATATGCTTCGTAGGAATAATGAACTAGTACTTTCCATAGTTTATCAATTGGGTAAGTGGAACCTGAAATAAATAGGTATTATCCATTGATAAAGAAGTGCTGAGTGGACGAAATTGCATCATCGTCTGCTTTTAAAAGAATAGGAAAGGATTTATTCTCTCATTAACCAAGTCTTATGCACCTTGTCTCTATATATTTCAAAAGGACAACGGACAAACATCTGCCACAAGATAACCGAACAAAGAGGATCTGGAAGTGACGCAGTCACTTCCAGATCCTCCATAAAAGTTTTCGTTAAAAATGTAGCCAATGTTTTGTCCAAAGCACTCGGGAATTGGTGATGACCAGGAGCACTTAAGGGACGCTTGCGTTTTACTAATTACTCTATTGGTCTTTTCTCCTCATCGAGTGTAAATCCTTCACCCATTACATCGTGCACTTCAGTTAAGGAAACGAAAGCATGAGGATCGACAGAAGTGATAATCGATTTCAAACGAACGATTTCATTTTTGCCAATTACACAATAGAGAACTTCCCGATCGTTTTTAGTGTAATGACCATACCCCTTTAAAACAGTAACCCCGCGTTCCATTTCTAATGAGATTCGGCTAGCAATTTCATCCTGTAATTCTGATATGATGAATGCACCACGAGCCGCATAAGCACCTTCTTGGACAAAGTCGATTACTCTCGCACCAACAAATACGGCAACAAGGGTATACATCATAGAACGTTCATCTAAAAACGTCAGCCAAGATAATAGTATGACTACGGCATCAAACATAAACATCGTTTTTCCCATACTCCAACCGATATACTTATGAGCAAGTCGGGCAATAATATCAACTCCGCCAGTTGTTCCACCAAATCGAAAAATAATACCTAAACCAACGCCAACAAATACACCAGCAAATAACGAAACGAGGAACATATCATCCTGTAGACCAATAGGTATTTCGTAAATGCCGAATATTTTCAAAAATATTGATACGGAAACTGTACCAATAACCGTATAAGCAAACACCTTTTTGCCCAATAGTTTCCACCCTAATATAAACATAGGAATGTTCAATAAAAGATTCATTAATGCTACATCCCATTTAAACACGAAATATAAGATTAATGTAATTCCAGCAAAACCACCCTCTCCAAGATGGTTTTGCATATTAAAATGCACAAAACCAAAACTATAGATAGCAGACCCAATAATAATAAAAATTATATTTTTAAGTTTTAAACCTATTCCCACGAATCCACCTCTAATATAAATATACTATAGTTAATATTATCAATCATTTGTTTGCTTTTGACAACCAGTGTATATTTTTATTAGGATGAGATAAGGAGTGTGAAAATAATGGCTGAAAACAAAACATTACACGAACTACAAAAAGAAGTAGATTTATATATAAATCAGTTTAAGGAAGGCTATTTTCCACCAATGGAACTGTTAGCGAGATTAACAGAAGAGTTAGGGGAGCTTTCTAGAGAAGTTCAACATAGATATGGTACAAAGAAAAAAAAGAAAACGGAAGTAGAAAAAGCACTTGCGGATGAAATGGGAGATTTTTTCTTTGTATTAATTTGTATGGCAAATGCGGAAGGTATTGACTTAGAAGAATCATTACAGAATGTCTTAATAAAATACAATACAAGAGATAAAGATCGTTGGACTAAAAAGGAGGACTAGTTGTGGTTATTAAAGTAGCGATAGCAGGACCAAGGGGAAGAATGGGGAAAGAAGCAGTAGAAACACTTTTAAAAAATAAAGAATTTTTATTAGTAAGTGTTTTGGACCATAAAAAAGAAGAAGATTTCTTGGGAGATAATATTCCTATCTACACTTCATTAAAAGAACTAATTTATCAAACGAAACCGGATGTATTAGTCGATTTGACTGTGCCTTCTTGTGTTTATGAGCATACTATCATAGCAATAGAGAATGGCGTAAGACCAGTTATTGGTACAACTGGCTTCACTGATTTACAATTAGAAGAGATTAGAAACAAGGTTGAGGAAAAAGAAGTAGGGTGCATTATCGCTCCTAATTTTTCCATTGGAGCAGTACTTATGATGAAATTTTCACAAATGGCAGCAAGGTATTTACCGAATGTGGAAATAATTGAGATGCATCATGATCAAAAAGTGGATGCTCCTTCAGGTACGGCTATTAAAACGGCTCAAATGATTCATGAGGAAAGAATTGCTTTTGAGCAAGGACATTTAGATGAAAATGAATTAATAAAAGGTGCACGAGGGGCTAATGTTAATGGAATGCATATTCATAGCGTGCGATTACCAGGTTTAGTAGCACATCAGCAAGTGCTACTTGGAGGAGAAGGACAGCTATTAACCCTTCGACACGATTCATTTGACCGTACTTCATTTATGTCGGGTATTGAGTTATCCATCCATGAAGTTATGAAGCAGAATATTCTAATCTATGGTTTAGAAAATCTTATTTCTTAGGAGGAGTATAGTGAGAATTGCATTAGTGGCACATGATAAAAAAAAGGATGATTTAATCCAATTTGTAACAGCATATAAACTTATTTTAGAAGAACATGATTTATTTGCCACTGGAACAACTGGTATGAGAATAATTGAAGAAGTTGGTTTATCTGTTTTTAGATATAAGTCGGGTCCTCTTGGAGGTGATCAACAAATAGGATCTGCCATTGCCAATAACGAAATGGATATGGTCATTTTCTTCCGCGACCCCCTTACTTCACAACCACATGAACCGGATGTATCAGCGTTAATAAGACTATGCGATGTATATCAAATACCGCTTGCGACGAATATGGGAACGGCTGAAATTTTGTTAAAAGGATTAGAAGAAGGTTTTTTAGATTGGCGATTATTAGAAGAGAGACGATCTCGTTAAGGAAGTGATTATGTGCGTAAACTAAAAATTGGCATTACCTGTTACCCTACAGTAGGGGGTTCAGGAGTTATTGCTTCTGAACTTGGAAAAATGCTTGCTGAAAAAGGGCATGATATACATTTCATAACTTCTAGTATGCCTTTTCGGTTGAATAAAATGTATCCGAATATTACTTATCATCAAGTAGAGGTAAACAGCTATTCTGTTTTTCAATATGCACCTTATGATATTGCACTTGCAAACAAAATGGCGGAGGTTATTGAAGATGAAGGACTTGATGTTCTGCATGTGCATTATGCGATTCCTCATGCAGTCTGCGCAATACTTGCAAAAGATATGGCAAAATCGGATATTGGAATTGTTACAACGTTACATGGCACCGATATTACGGTTTTAGGAGACGATTCATCTTTATCGGGTGCAATTCGTTACGGAATTGAAAAATCAGATATAGTTACTGCAGTCTCTAGTTCTTTAGTAAGTCAAACAATGGAGTTAATCGCTCCTAAAAAAGAAATAGAAACCATTTATAATTTTGTAGATGAGGCAGAGTATTCGAAAAAAGAAGTTGGTAATTTAAAGGAATTGCTAGGAATTAAATCCGATGAAAAAGTAATTATTCATGTCTCAAACTTTAGAAAAGTAAAACATGTTCCAGACGTAGTGAAAAGTTTTGAGCTTATTCGACAAGAAGTTCCTGCAAAATTATTATTAGTAGGAGATGGGCCAGAAAAACATCCAGTTATGGAATATGTAAAAGGAAAGTCGATTGAAAAAGATGTATTATTTTTAGGAAAACAAGACAATCTATCCGAGTTATATTCAATTTCTGATTTAATGTTATTGCTATCTCAAAAAGAGTCATTTGGTTTAGTTTTACTTGAGGCAATGGCTTGCGAAGTTCCTTGTATTGGAACAAATGTTGGTGGAATTCCTGAAGTAATTTCACATGGAGAAAATGGATACTTAGTGGAACTTGGGGATATTGCAAAAGTGGCAGAATACGGCGTGAAAATTTTACAAGACCCTTTATTACATAAAAATTTAAGCGAGACATCTATCCAAATTGTTCAAGAGCGTTTTAGTTCTTCTAGGATTGTCGAACAGTATGAAGCGATGTACGAAAGAGTGGCGAGAAAATAACATGATGAAAAATCGGTGGCCAGCTGCATATCAAGTAATTGAAAAGCTTGAGCATGCTGGATTTGATGCCTATGTTGTTGGAGGAGCGGTACGAGATTTTATTCGAGGTGTTCCTGCTAATGATGTAGACGTCACAACGAATGCAACACCGAACGAAGTCAAACAGTTATTTGAACATACGATTGACGTAGGGATTGAACACGGAACCGTATTAGTAGTAGTAAAAGAGTCAATTGAAGTGACCACTTTTCGTTCGGAAGACACGTATTCTGATTATAGAAGACCGGATAATGTTATGTTTGTCCGATCTCTACAAGAAGATCTACAGAGACGTGATTTTACAATGAATGCTATGGCATTAACAAAAAAGGATGAACTGATTGATTATTTTGATGGAAGTTCAGATATTCAAAAGAAACTTATTCGGGCGGTAGGTGATCCGAATAAGCGCTTTTCCGAAGATGCACTCCGTATGTTAAGGGCTATACGTTTCTCTGCACAACTAGACTTTTCATTGCATGTAAATACATTAGAAGCTATTGAAATGCAACATAAATTAATTGGCCGTGTTTCACTGGAAAGAGTAAAAGTAGAATTAGAGAAAATTTGGGCAAGCGATCATGTAGGAAAAGGTATGTATTTATTTGAGACGAGTATGTTAGCGATAAATTTCCCTGGTGATTGGAAAACATATCTAGATAAATGGAATAGATTTTTGATGTTTGAAAATGTAGCGAATGGGTGGGCATTTTTTGCACTAATGCAGCAATCAAACGATATAAATAACTTATTAAATTTTTATAAATGCTCGAATGCAGAAAAAATGCATGTAAAGCAAGTTCTTCTTGCAGTAGAAAAGCTGAAAAAAGGACTATGGACGACATATGACCTCTTTCAATTTAAAGAAGAGGTATTAC
This sequence comes from Psychrobacillus sp. L3, assembly GCF_042945595.1. GTDB lineage: Bacteria > Bacillota > Bacilli > Bacillales_A > Planococcaceae > Psychrobacillus. Next base: position 1,572,901 of record NZ_CP168493.1, read on the forward strand.
TATCAGCGGCCAATTATGCTCAAATCATTTTGGATATGCATACTTCTTATGAAAAGGATGACATTCTACGGTTAAAAGCAGCTATACCAATTTCATGCTCCAAAGAAATTGCTATCAATGGAAATGAATTAATGGAATGGAAACAAGAGAAAAGAGGACCTTGGATAAAAGAAGTCCTAGAGAAATTAACGATAGCGATTGTTAATGGAAAAGTTGAAAATGAACGAGCACATATAAAGGAATGGTTTTTTCATGAATATGACAATTAAAGAAAAGATTCTATCCCAACTACTATCCGCAAAAGGAGAGCCAATATCAGGCCAAAAATTAGCAGATGAATTATCCGTTTCTCGCACAATGATTTGGAAGCATCTGAAAGCCTTGGAATTAGAAGGTTATGTAATTGAGGCGGTAAAGAAAAAAGGATACATGCTTCTTTCGATTCCAGATATAGTTTCCAAAGAAAGAATATCTTCTTATTTAGAGACAGCTCAGTTAGGTCATAACATTTTATATTATCCAGTTTGCGATTCCACTCAAAATATTGCTGCAGAGAAGGCTAGGGAAGGGGCTCCTCATGGCACGGTCGTGATCACGGAAGAGCAAACTGCAGGTAGAGGAAGATTAGAACGAGTATGGGATTCTTCTGCAAATAATGGAATTTGGATGAGTGTCATTATTCGTCCTGAAATTAGTCCACATATGGCACCGCAATTTACGCTTGTTTCAGCAGTTGCCATTACAAAAGCAATGGAAGATTTGACTGGGAGTGCTCCAGAGATAAAATGGCCTAATGATTTATTAATGAATGGAAAAAAAGTAACTGGTATATTAACCGAACTACAAGCGGATATGGATCGAGTTCAATCCATTATTATTGGAATTGGGGTTAATGTAAACCAGGAACTCGAATCATTCGAGCAATCGATTCAATCGATTGCGACTTCATTAAAAATAGAAACAGGAAATGACATTAATCGTGCTGCTTTAGTTGCTAAGATTCTATTCTATTTAGAAAAGTATACAAAGATGTATGTTGAAAATGGATTTGAACCTATAAAATTACTCTGGGAAAGTTATAGTTGTACAATAGGAAAGCGAATTCGTGCAATCCTTTTAAGAGAGACTTTAGAAGGAACTGCAATTGGTATTTCAAATGATGGAGTACTACAGTTACGACTGGATGATGGTGAGATACGTGGAATATACTCTGCGGACATTCATTTAACATGATGCAACTGAAGCAATTTTACAAGTACACCAAATCATAACTGATAGTACAAATAATAATTTGGACTAATAAGCAGGATTCTGTTAATCTATATGCGAAGGGTAGTATCTTAATCGAACTGCACCTGTCATATTCTGTACACAAATAAATAGTCTGCCTTGATCATGCTACGACAGGGACGGAGAAAACCTACATTAGACATTTTCTGCCCTTCTGTCCATTCTCGGATTGAAGGGCTTTTATTGGTTTTCTTCTCAAAAAAAGAGGAGGAGTAAAATTGAAATCAACTAGTAGTTTTGTAGACATGAAGAAAAGTAAAGAAAAAATTGCTATGGTAACAGCTTATGATTATCCATCTGCTAAATTTGCAGAAAATGCAGGGGTAGATATGATTTTAGTTGGAGATTCCGTTGGGATGGTCGTGTTAGGATATGATTCCACGGTACTTGTGACAATGGATGATATGATTCATCATGGAAAAGCTGCAAGAAGAGGAGCACCAAACACTTTTTTAGTCGTAGATATGCCATTTGGGACATTTCACGGCTCACTAAATCAAACACTTACTAACGCAGTAAAAATTATGCAACAAACGAATGCTCAAGCTGTAAAAGTAGAAGGGGCAGATGATGTAATACCTGTGATACAAAAGTTAACTTCTGCTGGTATACCAGTAGTTGCACATCTTGGGTTACTTCCGCAATCTGCTGGAGTACTAGGCGGTTATAAAGTACAAGGTAAAACTGCAGCTGCTGCAGAAAAGTTAATAGATGATGCTAAAAAATGTGAAGAAGCAGGTGCGTGCGCAGTTGTATTGGAATGTATTCCATATCAGTTAACGGAAAAGGTTTCTGCTGCATTGACTATTCCTACAATTGGAATTGGAGCTGGAGCGAGTGCAGATGGTCAGGTGCTGGTTTTCCATGATATGATAAAATACGGAACACACCATATACCAAAATTTGTACAGGAATATGCGAACGTCGGGATTTCTATTGCTAATGGCATCACGCAATATGTAGAAGATGTCAAAAATGAAAAATTTCCAACTGTCCAACATCAATTTACAATGAAAGAAGATCAACTTCAACAATTGTACGGAGGCAATCATGAAAACAGTTCAAACAATTAATGAGTTACAAAACTTTTTAGATAGCAATAAAGGGAAATCAATTGGGTTTGTACCAACAATGGGATATCTCCACGAAGGCCATCTTGCTCTATTGACTAAAGCGAGAGAACAAAATGATATAGTCGTTTCAAGCATCTTCGTAAACCCAGCTCAATTTGGCCCAAATGAAGATTTAGATCGATATCCAAGAGATATAGAACATGATACAGAACTGGCGACAAAAGCTGGAATAGATGTCCTATTTGTTCCTCCTGTGAATGAAATGTATCCGTCCGAAAGTGGTATAACGATTCATGCAGGTGAACTTTCCACAAAGCTATGTGGGGAGAGTAGACCTGGACATTTTGATGGTGTTTTAAAAGTTATTACAAAGTTATTTCATTTGATCCAACCAACAAAAGCTTATTTTGGCCAAAAAGACGCGCAACAACTTGCGATTATAGAGACATTTGTGAAAGCTTATAACTTCCCTGTGCAAATTGAACGAGTTTCCACTGTTAGAGAAGCTGATGGGTTGGCGAAAAGTTCTCGAAATGTATTTTTAAGCGAAAAGGAAAGAGCAGAAGCGATTCATTTATATAAAGGACTTACCATTTCAACGGAAATTTGGCGTGAAACAAAAGATATTAGTTTGGCTATTTCAGAAGGTAAGCGATATATCGAACAAAATACTTCTGGTAAGATAGATTATTTGGAAGCGCTAGCATATCCAAACTTACAATCAGATTTTAATCATGCAGAACAAATCTTGTTCGCAACAGCAGTATTTTTTGAAAATGCTCGCTTAATTGATAATATTATTGTGGATGTAAAAGGAGTGTAACGTATGTTACGTATGATGTTAAATAGTAAAATTCACCGTGCAGTCGTCACGGAAGCCGATTTAAATTATGTAGGAAGTATTACGATTGATCAAAATATTTTAGATGCTGTCGGAATGTTGCCAAATGAAAAAGTGCATATTGTAAATAATAATAATGGGGCTCGTTTTGAAACGTATATTATTGCTGGTGAAAGAGGTAGCGGTGTTATTTGTGTGAATGGTGCGGCTGCCCGTCTTGTCCAACGAGGAGATATCGTCATTATTCTTTCCTATGCGTATGTGATGAACGAAGAGGCGCAAACACATCAACCAACTGTTGCTATTATGAATGAAAACAATACGATTAAACAAATTATACATTATGAACCAGAAGCTACTATAATGTAGTATTCCACTTCTAATATGGCACATCTTAAAAAACGGAGTCAGCTTAAAATGCTGCTCCTTTTTTTAGAGATAAGTGTATATGAATCTTGGATGCTAGGAATCCAGTAAAAGTTGAGCATCCATAAGTTGTGCTACAAGGGCTTGATCTTGATTGTTTTTTTACTTTTACCGCATACAGTATACATAAATCAGTGGGGCATGATTAGAGTAGGTGGTAATAAAGAAAAATAGATAGCATTCATTTATAAAGAGGTGCAGAGCGGACGAAATTGTATCTTCGTCCGCTTTTAAATGAATAGGAAAGTATCTAATCCCTCATTAACCAAACCTTATGTACCTTGTCTCTACCTATTCCAAGAGGGCGACGGACAAACATACACTACAAGATCCTCCATAAAATTCTTCATTAATAGTGTAGCCAATGTTTAGTTCAAAGCACCGGGAATTGGTGAAGACCAGGTGCACTTAAAGGAAGCTTGTGCTTTTCTTTAAAGATAAGAAAGTATATGGATTATCAACCTGCGAAACCAGTGTTCATAGTACTTTAAAGAATTAAAGAATACCGCAGATTTCCGTTTCAGGTGGACGCGTTCCGCGGGGGCGCCGCAATCGCGTCGTTGCGATGGCACACCTGTCTCCGAGGAACGAAGGCTAAGAGCGCCACATCGTGTGGCAACTCCTTCGTGACCAACATCCTGTTGGCCTCCGTCTGGAGTCGCCACCTTTCACTACAATCCATTAAGTGAGTAGTTCCTAATAAGAAAGTATATGAAATTTATATACTAGAAATCCAGTATTCACAAATACTTGAAGTGATTTTAATGCTGTCTTCCTTAAGCAGGATTTCCTATATGTTTTTACTTTTATCGTACACAGTATACATGAATCAACGGGTAGATGATTAGAATTGGTGGGCCTGAAAAAATAGGTAGTATTCATTGATAAAGAAGCGCTGAGCGGACGAAATTGCATCTTCGTCCGTTTTTAAAAGAATAGGAAAGCATCTAATCTCTCATTAACCAAGCCTTACGCACCTTGTCTCTACAAATTTCAAGAAAGCGACGGACAAACATCCGCCACAAGATTATCGAAAAAAAGTGGATGGAGAAGTGACGCAGTCACTTCTCCATCCACAAAATTCCTGCGGTAATAGTGTAGCCAAAATTCTTTTTGCGACGAGTAACCGCAGGAGCAAATGTTTCGTCCAAAGCACTCTAGAAATAGAGAAGACAAGTTGCACTTAAAGGGCGCTTGCGTTTTTCTAATTTAAAAGTATAGTTTTGTTAGTAAAATTTTAGTGAATATTAAATGGATGTGGTACAATTTTTTTAGAATATAAGAATTGTGAGTTGAGGAATGGTGGAAAATCATAAATATGCAGTTGTAGATATTGAAACAACAGGCCATTCATCTTCTAGTGGTGATCGTATTATTCAACTTGCAATTGTATTTGTTAATAATTATAAAGTCGTACATACTTTTTCTACGTTTATTAATCCGGAAAAATCGATTCCTCTTTTCATCCAAGATCTAACGAAGATTAAAAATGCGGATGTAGTAAACGCACCTTTGTTTGAAGAAGTTGGTTCCGAGGTTTTAGACATGCTGCAAGATCATATTTTTGTTGCACATAATATTCATTTTGACCTTACTTTTTTACAAAGCGAGTTAAAGAGAGTGGGACTTCCAAAATTAATTTGCAAAACAATGGATACCGTCGAATTTACAAAGTTAATGTTTCCTAATTTATATAGCTATAAGCTTCAAGATATTGCATCTGAATTACAAATTGACTTGCAAATGGCGCATCGAGCAGATGATGATGCACTCGCTACCGCATTTTTATTATTAAAATGTATCGAGCAGCTATCACATTTACCACTTCGCACGATTGAATTATTACATAAACGATCATTTCATTTGAAATCTAACTTATCGTTGCTTTTCTTTGAAGTCTTATCTACTAAAAGAACGAAGTACGAAGCGAAAGAATTTCCAATGTATCGTAATATTCCTTTAAAACAGTTGGAGGAAGAGAAGGAATTTGGCCAGATACAACAAAATTATCCACTAGAGAAACTATCAAAGGTAAAACTGTTCCAAAAAGGCTTGCTGTTTTTTGAAGAGCGTCCTGCGCAATTTGAATTAATGGATACGATTCACGTTACCTTGCAAGAAAAAAAAGAAATTGTTTGTGAAGCAGAGACAGGGATAGGCAAAACTTTAGGATATTTACTCCCAGCAACCATCTATGCGATGGAAAAACAAAAACCGGTAATTATTAGTACATATACAACTCATTTAATCGATCAATTAGTGCAAGAAGAAATACCTAAACTGGATGAAGTTCTAGGCGTGAAAACTAGAGTGGCAAAGCTAAAAGGAATGCATCATTATATTGACTTGTATCGTTTTTGGCAACATCTTCAACTGGAAGATGAATCGTATGATGAAACTTTTACGATTATGCAGATTTTAGTTTGGTTAACCCTTACAGACGAAGGAGATTTAACAGAGTTAAATGTATCTGGTGGTGGGCAATTATTTGTAGACAAGATTAGAAGAGCCATTCCATTTAAATCAGAAGAATCGGATGTTGTTGATTTTTATGAGAGAGCGATTCGAAAAAGTGAAAATTGTGATATTTTAGTTACAAACCATGCCATGATATTGGCAGATCAAGACCGAGAATTTAGATTATTAGCAAAGGGATGCGCGACAATTATTGATGAAGCTCATCAATTTATTCATGCAAGTATGTCTAGAAAAGAACGTATCTTTTCCTACACAAATTGGAAATACATTCTTGGGCAGTTTGGAACATTAGATACAGAACAACTACTTTATAAGTTGTCGATCATTCATATACCATTGCCTTTACGTATACGTCTAGAAAAAGAATTTGTAGAAATAGTTAATATATTCGATGAAACGGTTTCTTATATTATCGATTCTGTTCAACATACAAAAAATCGCTCAAAAAATACAAAAAAAACAATTTTATTAGATGACTTACATTTAAATGAATCGATTTTTCATAAAGTTGCGCTTTCTATCCAAACTTTTATCCTATCAGCTAAATCCATCATCCATTCCTATTCCATGAAAGTGGAAGAAATTGCGCCAATTATTTTGAATGAATGGGAATATTGGATACGAGAGCTTGAGATAAAAGTAGCTGAATGGGATGAAATTTTTTTACAAGAAGAATCAATTGAAGCAAAGTGGTTAGAAATTGATACAAGAAGCATACCTGGAAGTCTTACAATTATTAAAAGACCACTCAACTATCAGAATGATATTAAACATGCACTAAATCCTTTAAGGGCTGCTGGAGCAGTAATTTGGACTTCTGGAACGCTTTCTGTACCTTCGAACCGACATTTCATTACTTCTCAGCTTGGATTACATGAAAAAATAGAAATTTGTTCATTTAAAACATCTGTTGATTACTATAATGGGGCAGAACTATTAATTATTGAAGACATGCCAGAAATTCAACATGTTTCACAAAGTGATTATATTGAATCAGTGGCAGAAGCTATTGTTCAAACAGTACTTGTTACAGAAGGTAGATGTTTTGTATTGTTTACTTCTCAAGATATGCTGCGAAAAACAGTGGACTTGATACAGGATACAAAGTTACTAGATGATTATATGCTATTTGCACAAGGTATGTCCGCGGGAAGTAGAATGCGATTACTAAAATCATTCCAACGATTTTCGAAATCTGTCTTATTTGGTACGAATAGTTTTTGGGAGGGTGTAGACGTTCCGGGAGATGCGTTGTCTGTAATCATCATGGTGAGGCTTCCGTTCTCTTCCCCGGATGATCCTATATTTAAAAAGAGAGCTGAGTTACTTACTATGAATGGTCAAAACCCTTTTACTGCATATTCCTTACCTGAAGCAGTTCTTCGATTTAGACAGGGATTTGGTCGTTTAATCCGTTCATCTTCAGATAAAGGGGTATTTATCGTGTTAGATAGAAGGATTGAAACAAAATCATACGGTAGTGACTTTTTACAAGCCATTCCTAATATTCCTGTGAAGAAAGTATCGCTAGAAAATATGGTCTTAGAGCTTGAAAATTGGTATACTAAGTAAGTATAGTTTTAGAAAGCAGGTTAGAAATATGGAAAATAAAATTGAAGTGCTATCAACGGTTACAGTCAATTACCAGAATGACTTATATAAAATAGTTGATCAATTAAATCGAACATTAAAAGAGCAGGATTTAATGTTCGGATTAGCGCTAGATAAGCACCAACAAGAAAAAGCTATATTTACTATTTACAGGACTTAACAGATGACTTTAAAACGATGGATTCTGTTTATTGTTACTTTTTTGATTGGTCTAACGTTTATTCTTAGTCTACTTATTTACTTTCAAGCAAAAGCGCCATTTAAAGCTGCTAGTGATGATGCCGAAACATATGTATTACATAATAATTTGTTATCCCAAATCAATGATTCGTATGTTTATAATAGCAATATTTCTTATCATACAGTCATTGGTAAGACTGCTAAAGGGGAAGCAAAAGCTTTTTTTATTCCTGAAAAGAAAACAGATGAACCAATTATGGAAGTTAAGTTTAAAGACGGAATAACAAAAGAACAGGCAAAAGAATTAGCAATGAAAGATGAAAAAATTAGTAAATTATTACATGTGAAACTTGGAGTAGAAGAAGTAGGACCAGTATGGGAAATTTCGTTCATTAACAAAGATAATAAACTAAGTTATGTATACTTATTATTTGATAACGGAGACTGGTGGAAACGAATATCTAATTTATAACGAAACTTTTAAATTTTTGGAGGATAAAATGAAAAAAATTATGATTAAAGATATGGCAAACCATGTTGGCGAAACAGTGAAACTTGGTGCATGGCTTGCAAACAAGCGTTCAAGTGGTAAAATAGCATTTTTACAATTACGTGATGGATCTGGCTTTGTACAAGGTGTTGTTGTAAAAGAGGAAGTTGGAGAAGAAATTTTCCAAACTGCTAAAGGATTAACACAAGAAACATCTATGTATATAATTGGTGAGATTATTAAGGATGAGCGTTCTTCATTTGGATATGAATTACAAATAAAAGAAATTGAAGTGATTCATGCAGCGATTGACTTTCCAATCACACCTAAAGAACATGGTACGGAGTTTTTAATGGACAACCGTCATCTATGGTTGCGTTCTAGAAAACAACATGCCATTATGAAAATTCGTAATGAAATAATTCGAGCAACTTATGAATTTTTTAATGATAATGGCTTTGTTAAAATGGACCCACCAATTTTAACAGGGTCTGCTCCAGAAGGTACTTCTGAACTATTCCATACTAAATATTTCGAAGAGGACGCTTACCTTTCTCAATCAGGTCAATTGTATATGGAAGCAGCTGCAATGGCTCTTGGAAAAGTTTTTTCTTTCGGTCCTACATTCCGAGCAGAAAAATCAAAAACACGTCGTCATTTAATCGAATTCTGGATGATTGAACCAGAGATGGCATTCGTTGAATTTGAAGAAAATTTAGAAGTTCAAGAGCAATATGTAGAATTTATTGCACAAACTGTATTGAAAAATTGTACATTGGAATTAGAACGTTTAGGCAGAGATGTGTCAAAACTTGAAAATATTAAAGCGCCTTTTCCACGCGTTTCATACGATGATGCCATCAAATTTTTACATGAAAAAGGCTTTGATGATATCAAATGGGGTGACGATTTTGGATCACCTCATGAAACCGCGATTGCAGAAAGTTATGACAAGCCAGTTTTCATTACCCATTATCCGATAGGTATTAAGCCATTCTATATGCAACCACATCCAGATAGAGATGACGTAGTTTTATGTGCAGATTTAATTGCTCCAGAAGGATATGGGGAAATCATTGGTGGATCAGAACGTATCCATGATTATGAATTATTAAAACAACGCCTAGCAGAACACGGTTTAGACGAATCCGCGTATGCTTGGTATTTAGAGCTACGCAAACAAGGATCAGTACCACATTCTGGATTTGGACTTGGATTAGAGAGAACAGTTGCATGGCTAAGCGGAGCTGAACATGTTCGTGAGTCCATTCCTTTCCCTCGTTTATTAAATAGATTATACCCATAATAGAAAGAGCTTTGCGCAGTAGAAATATTTTTACTGCGACAAAGCAAGCAGCTGCTTTTAGAGAGATTTTATACTGTGTAATATCTTAAGAAGGGGAGACGAGTATGCAAAAGCGAGATCGACTCCGTATTTGGACAGAGCAGGGGAATGTAACCATTTCCCAGCTTTTTTTTAACTATTATAAAATGATTGATGTAAAAGATGAAGAAGCTATTTTGCTTCTACATTTAATCGCATTTGGAGAGGCGGGAAACCACTTTCCAACTCCGCAAAACTTAGTCGAACGTACGCATTTTGATGAAAATAAAGTTACGAGCATATTACAGCGCCTTGTGCAAAAAGGATTTGTTCAAATCGAACAGCAAATTGATGAAGAAGGTATACGATATGAATACTATAATTTTCAGTATTTGTGGAATCTACTTTTAAATTACGTAGAGCAAGAAGAGAATAGTGCAGAAGATGATGTATTGAAAGTAGAAGAAGGAACTATCTATAAATTATTTGAACAAGAATTTGGAAGATTATTATCTCCAATGGAATATGAAACGATTGGCATGTGGTTTGATCAAGATCAACATTCTCCTGCATTAATCCGGCTAGCACTAAAAGAGGCAGTATTATCGCAAAAGCTTAGTTTACGCTACATCGATCGTATATTGTTTGAATGGAAAAAGAAAAATATTAAAACAGTGGAAGCCGCCGAGAAACAGTCTTCTAATTTTAGACAGCAAATCCCAATACAAAAACAAGTTGAACAGGCAGTAAGTGCAACAAAGGTATCTTTTTATAATTGGTTAGAAGAGAGAGAGTAGGTGGAGATATTTTGCTGACGAAAGCACAATGGCAGTTTTGCCTAGATGAGATGGAGCTAATGTTCCCTGATGCTCATTGTGAGCTAGTCCATGAAAATCCATTCGAACTACTTGTCGCCACATTATTATCTGCACAATGTACAGATGTCTTGGTGAATAAAGTAACGAAGAGTTTGTTTCAGAAGTATCACAAACCAGAAGATTACTTAGCGGTTCCAATAGAAGAGTTACAGAACGATATTCGGTCGATTGGACTATACCGAAATAAAGCTAAAAATATTCAAGCACTAAGTAAACAGCTGATTGAATTATATGATGGGGTAGTCCTTGCCGATAGAGACTTACTTACCGCTTTTCCAGGAGTAGGGCGTAAAACAGCAAATGTGGTCGTATCCGTTGCTTTTGGTATACCTGCAATTGCAGTAGATACCCATGTAGAACGTGTCTCTAAGCGGCTAGGTCTTTGCAGATGGAAAGATTCTGTACTCCAAGTGGAACAAATATTGATGAAAAAAACTCCCATGGAATTATGGTCAAAAGCGCATCATCAACTAATTTTCTTTGGTCGTTATCACTGCAAAGCACAAAATCCACAATGCCCGCAATGTCCTTTATTGTCTATTTGCCGAGAAGGTAAAAAAAGGATGAGTAAAATTGTCTAAGTATAATTTTATCGATGTCGGAAGAAAATTTGCTGAGTGGGATCTATTAAAAGAAAAGTTAGCAATGCTTTTTAGAATTGAAGATGAATCACGATACAATATGATGGAGCATAGCATTTTACTATTGATGAAAATTTTAGAAGATTCGGAAGAGGTTAAACCGATTAATTTTTCCGAGCGTTTGGAATTTATTGAAAAGAATACTCATAACTATACTTCCTTCCGTCAACTTGAAGAGTTATTCAAAGAAACTAAAAAGAAAATTGCGGTGAAAAGAATTATGGATAATAAATAACTAAATAGGTGGGATTGAGTTTTCTATTTATTGAAGGCTAGGTGAATATGTAGAATTACCCTCTTAATGAAGGACTTCAATCTTGGATTGAAAGTGAAGAAGAAAAGCCGAAAGCAAAATGCAATTGACTTTTCTTTTTTATAATCGGTATTTAGATATTACAAAACAAAAAAATTGAAAGTTGGAATAGGAAGAGTAATTCTGCAAATTAATGTTGCTTGTAGTGGAACACTCATTCAAGCTATTCTATCAATAAAAGAAAAAGATACATTTTTGTTTTTAGAGATTTATAAGTATAATCACACGTGTTTATTAATCAAAAATATCCAAAAAATGACTAGATAATTTAGTGATAAAATACTAGGAACTTAGTATATAGTCGCTTTTGGATTGCTTTGGACTGAACGATTACTGCGCCGTTACCCATATTTCTGAATGCGGAGGGATGCGACTTTGTCGCATCCCTCCGCATTTTTTAAAAGATAAGAAAGTATATGGATTATCAACCTGCGAAACCAGTGTTCCTAGTACTTTAAAGAATTAAAGAATACTGCGGATTTCCGTTTCAGGTGGACGCGTTCCGCGGGGTGAGCGATGAGCCATCACCGCCGCATTCGCGTCGTTTGAGATGGCACACCTGTCTCACTCATCCCGCTGGAGTCGCCACCTTTCACTACAATCCATTAAGTGAGTAGTTCCTAATAAGAAAGTATATGAAATTTATATTCTAGAAATCCAGTATTCACAAAGACTTGAAGTGATTTTAATGGTGTCTTCCTTAAGCAGGATTTCCTATATGTTTTTACTTTTATCGTACACAGTATACATGAATCAGCGGGTAGATGATTAGAATTGGTGAACCTGAAAAAAATAGGTAGTATTCATTGATAAAGAAGCGCTGAGCGGACGAAATTGCATCTTCGTCCGCTTTTAAAAGAATAGGAAAGTATCTAATCTCTCATTAACCAAACCTTACGCACCTTGTCTCTACAAATTTCAAGAAGGCGACGGACAAACATCCGCCACAAGATTATCGAAAAAAAGTGGATGGAGAAGTGACGCAGTCACTTCTCCATCCACAAAAATTCCTGCGGTGATAGTGTAGCAAATGTTTCGTCCAAAGCACTCTAGAAATAGAGAAGACAAGATGCACTTAAAGGGCGCTTGCGCTTTTCTTACGGTAATCGTGTGGTAGTCATTTATCCATCGCTCTCCGCAAGCACAAATAAACCAAGTGCCAAAGCTTTTGGGAATGAAAGAATATCCACTTTCCTATTCATAGAATAAGCAGCCAAAGATGCAATTTTGGCTGCTCAGCCCTTCTCTAAAGTGTTTCCGCCTTTTTGATTTGAAAGAAAGTAACACTTTTTTACACAGCATCTCCATATGAGTCGTAATTCTTTGCAAAAATAAGCAAGTACCGCATTGTAAAGAAGTGTAGAGTTCCCGAAATTGCATCTTCGGGAATTTGCAACCTCTGTTGAACGGCAGCTATTCTCTCATTCTCCCAAAAAGCATTTTTCTCATTGGCGTTTTAGGGAAGCGACGGACAAATATCCACAACAAGATTACCCATCCCATTTCAACGGTTATGATGTGGTGATCATTTCGTCCAAAGTGAACCGAAAACGTACAGATGCAAATGGAGACTTTTCCGCTTTACTAACAATTATTTTTTGTAAGAAAGTGGTTAATCAACAGATGTGAAGTAAAATAACTAAATATTATGAGGAACCTGGTTATAGAATAGACTTAAGTTCCTTTAAGATCTTCAAGAAAATGCAAATAGTCAACTCCTTTTGAAGTGATTCTTGTACCAGTTCTACCTCTTCCTTTTGTAACGAAACCATTGAACTCCAAAGAATTCAATCTTCGTCGAACCTGCTGTTGCGTAAGGAAATGCGCGTTTTTTTCACTACTCAACGAGATAATTTGCCTACTTGCAGGTTTGCCATTATCGTTACATTGCTTAATAGTTTCTAACAGGAATAGATATTCATGCATTTCTAATAGATCCTTAGGGACTGGAAAATTTGTAATAATATCTTGAATTTCTTCGTTTTGAAAGCGGTCATGAGGAATGTCCTTTAACTCAATTTTGTCGCCATCACAGATGGTGAGCATATAATCAATCATACTTTTTAATTCACGAATATTACCAAACCATTCTTGCTTCCGAAGCTTTTCTAGGACTTCTTCTTCTACCTTAACCCACTTTCCGCTTTTTGTAATAAAGTGTTTTACTAATAAAGGTATATCCATTTTCCGCTTTCTAAGCGGCGGAACAGAAAGGGTAAGAACATTTAAACGGTAAAACAAATCGGAACGGAACGTTCCTTCCTGTGATTTCGTTTGAATATTTTTATTAGTTGCAGCAATGATCCGGACATTTAGAGGAATTACTTTTCTTCCTCCTATTCTCCTCAATTCTTTTTCCTGAAGAACTCTTAATAAATGGGATTGAACTGTTAAACTAATATCTCCAATCTCATCTAAAAAAATCGTCCCATTATCCGCTAATTCAAATAAACCCTTTTTCCCTCCTTTTTGAGCTCCTGTAAAAGTTCCCTCCTCGTACCCGAACAATTCACTTTCAAGCAAACTTTCTGTTAAAGCACTGCAGTTGATTGCGATAAATGGTCCGTTTTTTCTCACTGAATGAAGATGAATTGAGTGGGCGAATAATTCTTTCCCCGTTCCTGTTTCCCCTTGAATTAGGATTGGATGCTCCGAGAGGGCAAGTTTTTTGGCTATTTGTATACTATCCTTAAGTACTGGATGATCTCCAACAATATCACCAAAATTATATTTTGCATAAAAACCCTTATTTTTTAACTCCTGCTGTGCCATTTTTTTTACTTCAAACGCCTGATTAATGCTTTTAAATGTCGCTACAATTGTATTTTCTGTTTCCATTTGATGTCGGAATATAACTAGATCCACACCGTATATCGTAAAGAATTTACTTTCTTCATTGCTATGGAGGATAAAGTCAATAATATCCTGACTGGCGATAACCTTCCCTAACTGTTTGTGTATGACCTCATCTACAGATAAATGAAAAAGCGCTTCTAAGCGACGGTTAAATACGGTGATTTTCTGCTGATGATTAATCGCTAAAATACCGTCATCGACGGTGTTTACAACATTTTGAATATGTTGACTCAAATGTTTAGCGTTTTGTTCTGCAACTGATAGTTCTCGTTGTAGATCAATAATGTTACGGATATATCTTTCTGAAATTAATGATGAAATTTTTTCGCCTAATCCGAAGTATTCTACTACCTTTAAAATAGTTGCCATATCAAACAACCGGACGCCAATATCAATCACATTTTTTATAGATGGAGGACAAAGATGAGACTCGCCAGGAGAAACAGCGATATCAATATTTTTATAAAATAACTGTTCCCTTTTAAATGGTACGTATTGGAAATGATCAATACCCAGCTGATAAAGAGATTCAATGAGCTCAATCGTAGCAAAATCATCATCATTCACAATCAGTACATTAGAATTTTGTGGGATTTTTAAAAGCCGATCAATAAATTGATGATGGACCGTTCGTTTGCCGACAACCATTTCTTTGCCTGTTAAATGACACATCTCAGTTGCTTCTATTCTCGTAACCTCAGATGAAAACAGAAAAAAATCAGCCGTCAATTGAGCTGGAAGTCCGATCATTGTTGCAAAACTTGTAATTTGAACATAATCTCCTAATAATTGTTGAAGCTGTTCATATAAGACTTGTTTTGTTTGGGTACTTCCTGCTATTAATGTAATTGATTGTTTGACCATCGAAATCTCCTTTTTGAATAGTGTTCTTTTAGGTTAGATTATACCACCAAACAGAACCAAAAAAGACCAATTAAGTCGATAAATAAATTTAATTTTCAGAATTATAACCTTTTCTGAGTTGGCACGAAAATTGCATATACATAAAGAGTATGGCATTAAAATTAAATAGGGAGATGAGAAGATGAGTCAATTGGGTAAAGATGTTGAACCGATTACAGAAAAAAGAAAGCCGGTTCAAATTAATGCATTTGCTTTATTATTCTTTGTTGTAGTAGTAGCCATGATTTTAACATTTATTTTACCTGCAGGTGAATACAATCGTGTAGAAGTGGATGGTCGGACTATTGTAGAAGCGGATTCCTTTAAATGGATTGAATCCTCACCAGTCTATCCATTTGATATGTTTAAAGCTCTCCATAAGGGGATGGTTGAAGCAGGAGGAATTATTTTCTTTGTATTAATCATTGGTGGTTTTTTTGGTGTCCTTAAGGCAACAGGTACAATTGATGTATTGATTGCTACGATGGCTAGAAAACTGCAAAAACGAGAAAAGCTATTAATTCCTATCATGATGCTATTCTTTGCTGCAGGGGGATCGTTAATGGGGATGGCGGAAGAAGGCCTTGCCTACATACCCCTATTAATCCCGTTGGCACTAGCCCTTGGATTTGATACGATCACGGGTATGGCTATAGTATTACTTGGTGCAGCTGCAGGTTTTACAACAGCTGTAATGAATCCATTTACAGTAGGAATTGCTCAGGGGATTGCAGAATTGCCTCTTTTTTCAGGGATAGGACTACGTTTAGTCTTGTTTGTGGTGGTTTACCTTGTTTCTGTTATATTTGTCTATCGCTATGCAATGAAAGTAAAGAAAAACCCTGAATTAGGTTTCTACGGAAACTACGACAAGTCAGCTGCAGATAAACTGTTGAAATCCAATTTAAGACTTACAACCAAACACAAGCTTATTCTTGGAGCGTTTCTTTCAACCTATGTTGTTCTGGCGTATGGTGTTATTAAATTCGAATGGTACCTTTCCGAGATTGCTGCCTTATTTATTATTTTAACGATTGTTGTAGGAATATTCGGCAAATTATCAATTGATAATCTGGTGCAAAACTTTATGAATGGATCTGCTGCATTAATAACAGGTGCTTTAATTATCGGTGTCTCTAGAGCGACATTGGTTGTATTAAGTCAAGGGCATATTGTCGACCCTATGCTTCATGGAGTATCAGAAGCGATTAAACATGTACCAGGAACGATCAGTGTCATCGGTATGTATGGTTTCCAAACGTTGATTCATTTCATTTTAGCCTCAGGAAGCGGCCATGCAATGTTAACAATGCCAATTATGACTCCGCTAGCGGATTTGCTTGATATTACTAGACAGACAGCTGTTTTATCATTTTCATTTGCCGATGGTATAGGAAATATTATTTTCCCAACGGCAGGTACATTAATGGCCGGCTTAGCCATTGCTGGGATTCCTTGGACGAAATGGGCAAGATGGGTTCTTCCGCTAGTCATTATCCAATTTGTAATTGGTTTAATTGCAGTTATTGTTGCGCATGCCATAAATTACGGACCATTTTAGCATAGGGACATCGCAAGTGTAACTAAGGAGGAGAAAATTTGTGCTGACTTTGATTAAAAATGGTGAAGTGTATGCACCTCATTATTTAGGAAAGAAAGATATTTTAGTAGTTGATAGTAAAATAGGCTATATCAAAGAGATCATCGAAAATCCACAAGATTTTGTTGCGATTAAGGTGATTGACGCTTCTGATAAGCTTATTGTTCCTGGATTTATAGATGCCCATGTTCATATCATTGGCGGAGGTGGGGAAGGTGGATTCAAGACTCGAACCCCTGAGTTGACCTTAACTAATTTAACAACAGCGGGTATTACTACGGTTATTGGACTTCTTGGAACTGATGGTACGACACGACGAATGGAAAGTCTGCTCGCAAAAGCGAGGGGCTTAGAAGAAGAAGGTGTAACATGTTATATACATTCAGGTTCGTATCAGTTGCCGGTAAGAACATTAACAAACAAGATACAAGAAGATATCATATTTATTGACAAAATAATCGGAGTCGGGGAAATTGCCATTTCTGACCATCGCTCGTCTGAACCAACGTTTAACGAAATTGCCAAAATTGCATCTGCCGCAAGAAACGGAGGAATTTTATCAGGAAAAGCTGGATTGTTGGAAATTCATGTTGGTGATGGAGAAGATAAACTTTCATTACTAGAGGAAATTGTTAAGAAGACCAATATTCCCATATCTCATTTTCATCCGACTCATATAAACCGGACAGAGGAATTATTTACTGCAGGAATTCAATATGCCTTAAATGGAGGATACGTTGATTTAACTACGAGTACTGTTCCGGAGTTTTTAGAGGAAGGAGAAGTAAAGTCCAGTACTGGGTTGAAGAAGATGCTTGATGAAGGAGTGTCCATCGAAAATATTACTTTTTCCTCTGATGGCCAAGGAAGTTTGCCTACATTTAACCGAAAGGGAGAGTTAATTGGACTTCAAGTTGGATCTGTTTCTTCTTTATATAAAGAGGTACGAGACGCGGTGCTAGAAGAAGGAATTTCATTAGAAGTGGCTCTACAAGTCATAACGTTAAACCCTGCTAAAGTACTTAAACTTCCAAATAAAGGTAGAATTAAGGAAGGGACAGATGCTGATATTGTCCTACTAGACAAAAAGACACTTGAAATAGATAGTGTCATAGCAAAGGGGCAATTGATGGTTCAAAATAAAGTGGTAATTGTAAAAGGGACATTTGAATAAGAAAAATGGAGGGATTAAAGTTGAGGAAATTATTGTTTATTTTTGTACTTGTTTTAACGATGTTTGCCATAACCATTTTTTCATTTCAAGCAGAAGCAACTCAAAATAGTTTGTCAAAGACTGCTGGTTCTCTCGTTATTGTAGGTGGTGCATTAAATTCGGATAATGAGGCAGTTTACAAAAAATTCTTAACCTTGGCCCAAGAATACAAAGGGAAAGCATTAAAGGATGTAAAGATTGCGATAATCCCTGCTGCAAGCTCTGTTCCGATTGAAAGTGCTGATGGATACAAAGAAGATTTTGTCCGCTACGGCGTCCCAGTAGATAATATCTATACTGCGCCGATAGCATTAATCGATGATCCATTGACAAAGGAGATTGACGAATCGACTTGGAAAGATAACGGAAACAGTTCTGAAATTGCGAAAAAAATAGAAGATTATGATGCGATTTGGTTTGTCGGCGGTGACCAAATACGTCTTATTAAAACGCTAGTGACGGCAGACGGGAAAGATACAGTCGTATTAAAAGCTATTAGAAAAATATATGAAAACGGGGCAGTTCTTGGTGGAACAAGTGCAGGGGCTGCAGTTATGAGTAACCCTATGATTGCTTCAGGAACGAGCGTAGGAGCATTAACTAATGGGGTTCATATTCTTAAGAACTTTGATCAGGACACTGATGATGATCAACTTTTTCTCACGACAGGTTTAGGATTCTTTACTCATGGGATTGTAGACCAGCATTTTCTGGAACGCGGCCGTTTTGGTCGTTTGCTTGTCGCTACTCAATACATCAAATCACGATATGGATTTGGAATTGATGAAAATTCGGCAATGGTTTATACAGGAGCAGACGAAAGTATTGAAGTCGTTGGTGCAAGTGGTTTATTAATTGTAGATCTACAAGGGTCGACAGCACCAAAAGGGAAACGCTTTGCCATGAATAATGTAACAATGCATTATTTGGAAAAAGGCGATTGTTTCAATATTAAGGATGGAACTTTTACGTTGAATAAGCTTCATAAAACAACCAAAGGAATCGAATATTACAGTAAAAATCCAATTGCAATGGGTATCTTTGGCAAGCAAGTATTGAAAACGGTTCTAACGGAAGATTTAATTGATAATGAAGCAACTAAAGCAGAAGCGTTATGGTTTGACCTGGATGATGACAAAAAAGGAAATGGATTTAAATTTACATTTAGAAAAACGAAAACAACAGAAGGATTCTGGGGAAAAATTGATCAAGTCGGGTCTTATGCTGCATTAAATGTTCAGATGGATGTTGAACCTATTTCAATTAAGATTCAAATAGATAAATAGTGTTTTAGAACCCTAATCGATACACAAAGATTAGGGTTCTTTGAAAAATACAAGTGATGTCAAAAAAATCTAGATACTGATTAGGAGAAATTAATTTATATTTAAAAGGTTTCGGGAAAGATGGACAGCCCGGAAACCTTTTTCTTCATTCTGTATATTTAGATGGATTCTGTTTAGCGTTTATAAGTGATGCCTTTACTCTTACAACGACTTAACCTGGATTGTTTTTTACTTTTACTGGACAAAGTATATATGGATTAGTTGGCAGATGTTTAAAAAGGTGGAAACAAAAAAATAGATAGCATCCACTGATAAAGAAATGCTTGGCGGACGAAATTGACTCTTCGTCCGCTTTTAGTAAAGTAGGACAGCATCTTATCAATTATTATCCAAACTTTATGCATCATGTCTTTGCACAATCCAAGAGGGCGACGGACAAACCTCCGCTATAAGATTACCGAAAAGGCTCGTGAAGTGACTGCGTCACTTCACGAGCCTTTTCGGTAACAGTGTAGACCAGATGCATTTAAAGGAAGCTTTCGCTTTTCTTAGAACTTTGAAAAAAATGGTTGAATCTAAGCCGAAAAGTTCGACTTAGATCCAGCCAGCTTTAAATAAATTATGGGTTTGAACTGGAATTTTCTCCTGAACCAGTTGTTCCATCAGGATTAGTAGTATCATCAGGTTTTGTTCCAGATTGATCTCCGCCTGAATTATTTCCATTCCCATTATTCCCGTTGTTCCCATTACCATTTCCATTATTGTTTTCATTGCCATTATTATTCGAGTTGCCATCGTTTTCATCTATAATTGGTTCCTCGGGTGGCGTTATTACAGGTTCTTCCTCCACTGCTGCCTCTAGAGTAAGTGAAATGGATGCGGGTTCACTTCGGACATCATCTGAAATGGCTGTAACGGTGAATACATACGAACTTCCTGGGACTAAACTTTGGATAACTAAGCCCATTTGATCAGTTATTTGAAGTACCTGACTAGGACCGTTATTAATAGCTACGGAAACTTCAAATTTAACATTCACTTCTTTATCTTTTGGTTTATCAAAATCCCATGATAATGTTGCGGATGATGATTCTTTATCATACTCTACTTTTAAATTAGTCGGTGCGTTTAATTCAAGTTTTTCGTATTCATCTGATACAGAAGTTGGTTCCGTACCTTTGACGAATAATTCCGTTTGTTTTAAGTCATCTGGTGTAAACTCACTTGCTAATTTAAGTGGGTTAGTACCTTTTTCAATGGTTGCTTCAACTACAGAATTAGGTTTCTTGAAGCGTTCTGTATTTTTTCCTCTTGAAATATTTGTCATTACTTCTTTAAAAATATGTTGCGGTAAATAACGTTCCTCATTTGTAGTCATCGGCGTTTTTAATTCGGGATAACCAGCCCATATTGCAATAGAATAGTCTGTCGTATATCCTGCGAACCAAACATCTGGGAATGCGCTGCTTGGCAAGTTCCATTGTTTTATTTGATTGGAGTCATAGTTGGAAGTACCAGACTTACCTGCAATATCTAATCCATTTATAGCTGCTCGTTTTGCAGTTCCTTTTGTTAAGACATCTCTTAGAACATCTGTGACCATATAAGCTGTAGAATCTTTCATGACAGGTTTTTGCTCAGGTCGATAATTTTTTTCTGTTTTTCCATCACGGTATACAATTTTATTGATCGAGTAAGGTTCTGTATGAATACCGTTATTACCAAATGCTGCGTATGCTCCTGCCATTTGAATTGGCGACATTGATTTCGAAGTTCCGCCAATTGCACTACTTTCCGTTACACTACCAATATCAATATTAAATCGATTAATAAATTCCTTTGCATTTTTTGTGCCTACTTCTTTTAATGTTTTAACAGCAGGTACATTTCTTGAATTATAAAGTGCTTCCCGCATAGTCATAGCACCTTGGTATTTTCCATCGAAATTTCTAACTACTTGGTTTGTACCGGTATACGTTATTTTATCATCCACAATTGTTTGTCCGGTTGACCATTTTAAAAACTCAATCGCAGGACCATAATCCAGTAATGGTTTGATAGTAGAACCAGGAGATCTAAGTTTCATATCTTGCGCATAGTTAAATCCTCGATCAGCCCCGTAATTTCGTCCACCACCAACTGCAGCAATTGCTCCAGTCTTTGTATCAATAACCGCGATGGCTGATTGAATTTCTTTATTCGGGAATATATCCGAGTTAAGACTTGCTTCTACTTGCTTTTGAGCATTTGGTTGCAGCGTTGTATAAATTGTAATGCCATCTGCAATAGAATCGCCGTCTCCATTTTTTTCTAATTCATCTAATACGATATCAATAAATGCATCATACTTCGAATTCCTCTTTGCAACGCGTTGATCTTCAGGAAGTAAAGAACTTTCAATAGGAACCGCTTGTGCTTTTTTCATTTCTGCTTCTGTAATTTTGCCGTGTAAGTTCATCAAATGTAAAACAATATTTCTACGTTTTTCCGCGTTTTCCGGATGTTTGAATGGATTATAAGGATTTGGACTTTGTGGCATACCCGCTAATACTGCATACTGGTCTAATGTCAAGTCCTTCAATTCTTTTCCGAAGAAATATTCTGAAGCTGTTCCGAAACCATAAATTCTTCCCGACATTAATACTTTGTTGAAATACATTTCAAAGATTTCTTCTTTGTCATATTTCCGTTCAAGTTGGATAGCAAGATATGCCTCTTGTGCTTTCCGTTTTAATGTCTTTTCATTTGTTAAGAAAGAGTTTTTAATAACTTGCTGTGTAAGTGTACTTGCACCTTGCGCACCGAATCCACCCGTCACATTTGCTAGTACTGCTTTTCCTAAACGCAAGAAGTCGACACCCATATGTTGATAAAACCGGGAATCCTCCGTTGCGATAATAGCATCTTCCATTTGTTGCGGAATTTTATCATAAGCTACATACTCTCGATTCTCGGAACCAACAGTTGCGAATAAGTCCCCATTTGCATCCAAAAGTTTTGGACTAATAGGATCTTTTAAGGAAGTTTCGTCCAATTCTGGTGCAGTGCTTGCATAATAAGCGAAAAGGGAACCTCCTCCAATTAGACCAAGTACACCTAAAATGCAAACGGTAATAATAATACGTTTAAACCATAGTTTCACAGGTTTTTTTACATGTTTTTTTTGTTGCAATTCTTTTCTTCGTTGTTCACGAGTTATTTTTTGCTCACTCATAAACGTCTCCTCGCTTTCACTTTATGCCTTCAAGTTATTAACTATTTTGAGATAATCAATTCTTGGTGCATATTTTGGGGTAATTTCTATCGCTTGTTCTTCAAATTCAGTTAATGCAATAGATTTTCTACCTCCTGTTTGCATTCTTTCCCAAAACAACTGTAATTGCGCAAATGGTAAATAAAAATAACGATCAAATGCGGAAAAACGAACGAGTAAAAAGCAAACACCGTTTTGTTTCAATACTCTGTTCATATGCTCCATTTGATGGAGATGAACATTTTTTAATGGAAATGCTGTTCTATTTTCCGTTTCTTTTGCTTCAAAGTCAATATATTTACCTTGGTACACACCATTGAAGTCAGTTGTAGATGGTGTACGATAGTATGCTTCTTTAATAACAGCCCCACTTCTACTTGGATAGTCAACTTTCACAACTTGTATTGGAATCGGTTTTTTGTATATAACAGCAATATCATTAGATAGGTAATATTCGTTCGCTTCGTTTAGCTCATCTTCTAAAGTTTTACCCCTATTACTAAAGGAATAATCCTTTTTACTTATTTTTAACAGTTCTTTTTTTGGCGCGTATGCTTTTCCGTTTGGATAATGAATAGCCAAGTAGATCACCTCTTTATGCTATTAGTTTATCACAAGTTAAGTAGACGTTAACTATTCAGATTTAGTTTCATATTTGGATGAGATAAGAAAAATGCATGTGTCTTCAAGTGCATCCTGCCTTCACCGTTTCCAGAGTGCTTTGGACGAAACATCTGCTCCAGCGATTCTTCGTAGCAAAAAAGTTTGGATACATTATTACCTGTAGATTTTGAGGACCAAATGCATCACGTCCTGACAAATTCTAAGTGGAGCATTTTTTTACACTAAATGGCACTTCGAGACCAAGTGTGTTGTACCCGAGACTAATTTACTCAGAGGAGAGACCAATTCCGCACGACCCAAGACCAATTCATCCGTAACCGAGACAGATTTCTACATATCCAAAGGGCAGGAGCGGTATAAAAATTAATAGCTTTATTATTTGTTTTGAAAAATGCCAGTGTCCTTTAAGTGCAAAACTTGCTAGTGGACTTTGCTGGGATGCCACCTTTGTTAAAGTTTCTTTGTCGAGACTTCACTAGTTTTGTCCGATTGAAAGAACGTTTGTCGGTAGGGCAGGTATTCCCTAAAAAAAAAGGAACATACTCTAAAAAGGGAGGAATTTATATGAATAAAATTGAACGTTTAATTGACCAATTAGAGCTATTAGAATACTTGCTTGAAAATCGGTTACATGAAGAACAAGATAAATTTGAGGAAAATTTTAGCAAAACATCTTTTCATCTTCTAGCGAAAATAGAAAAAATTGAAAACAAACTATAAGGAATGTATGTTCGTCGAAGCTAGTAATATGCTTTGAAATTTGCTAAACTATTACTAGAATGCGAGGGATTACTTTGTCGTTATTAGAATTAAGTACGCAGCTATTAAAAGAGTGTGATGATTGTATCATCCGTTTTGAATCATATAGAGAAGAAGATAAGGACCCAGATTTTTTTCGAGACGTTAAACCACATGCATACAAAGTAGATGCACTATTGCTTAAATGGGAAGAACTAGTTCGAGTGTGGATTCAAGTGAAAAGACCAAAGTATGTTCATCCAAGTCAAGTGGATTCTTTGCTTGAGTCTATGGAGCAATTTCTTGTTCAATCTTATTACAAAGGAACAAGTAAAAAGCGTTTTTTAAAATCAGTCCATTCTACAAAATACACATTTGAAACGATTATTCATGCGATAAAGGAAGTGGGGGATGAGCATGCGTAAGCAGAAAAGCATACGACAATTATTAGATAATTGGAAATTAGATAAAAATCGCAATTCGTGCATAAAGCATGTTCATTCAACTGAAGTGAAGCAAGCAAAATATGCACCTTTTCCGGTTAATATGCATGTCTCCTTACAAAAAGCATTAGTTAGTCGTGGAGTGGAGCAATTATATGTACACCAAAGACAGGCATTTGATGCAGCAATCTCTGGTAAATCATTTACGACCATTACTCCTACGGCTTCAGGAAAATCTCTTTGTTATCATCTTCCAGTTCTTCAGTCTATATTAGACGATCCTACCTCGCGAGCCATTTATTTATTTCCAACAAAGGCATTAGCACAAGATCAAAAAAGTGATTTGAATGCACTTATACAAGCTAGTGAGGAAGAGATACATAGCTACACATATGACGGTGATACTGAACCTGGTATAAGACAGAAAATTAGAAAGTCTGGTCATATCGTATTAACGAATCCCGATATGTTACATTCTGGAATACTCCCTCATCATACAAAGTGGGTATCTTTGTTTGAAAATTTAAAATATATCGTGATAGACGAAATTCATACATATAAAGGTGTTTTTGGTAGTCATGTTGCACATGTCATTAGAAGGTTGCAAAGAATTTGTGCTTTTTACGGAAGTCATCCGCAGTTTATTTGTACTTCCGCAACGATTAAAAACCCGAAAGAGCTTGCGGAATCATTAACGAATGCGTCGCATATATTAATCGATGAAAATGGTGCACCTGCCGGTAAAAAACATTTTGTCTTCTATAATCCACCAGTGATCCACCCTGTTTTTAATGTGAGAAGGAGTGCGGTATTAGAAGTTCGAGACTTAGCGCAGGAATTATATGTGAATGGAATTCAAACAATTGTATTCGCAAAAAGTAGAGTGCGAGTGGAAATGCTCGTTACTTATTTACAAGCACTAGTAAGTAAAAAGATTAATGATCAATCCATTCGTGGTTATCGTGGTGGCTATTTACCATCCGAGAGAAGAGTGATCGAAAAAGGACTAAGAGAGGGAGTCATTCGAACTGTTGTAAGCACCAATGCACTTGAGTTAGGCGTAGATATTGGACAATTACAAGCATGTATTATGACAGGATACCCTGGAAATATTGCGAGTGCTTGGCAACAAGCAGGAAGAGCAGGGAGAAGACAGGACGAAGCACTAATTATTTATGTTGCACAGTCTACAGCACTTGATCAATATGTTGTAAATCATCCTGATTTTTTTCTTGGGCAATCTCCTGAAGAAGTAAGAATTCATCCTGACAATATCATTATTTTAATGGATCATTTAAAATGTGCTGCTTTTGAATTGCCTTTTACAACACAGGATTACTATGCGGAATTTTTTGTGCAGGAATTGCTAGCATTTTTAGCGGAAGACGGCGTTTTATTACAAACGTCTGAGAAATGGCATTGGATGTCTGAAAGTTTTCCGGCTAGCAATATCAGCTTGCGTTCTGCTTCCCAAGAAAACGTTGTTATCATTGATCAGTCGGTACCAGCAAGAACACGTGTAATAGGTGAGATGGATCAATATAGTGCAATGACTTTACTTCATGAAGAGGCAATTTATTTGCATCAAGGAACACAATTTCAAGTAGAAAAATTAGATTGGGAAGAAAAGAAAGCGTTTGTTCGAGAAGTGGATGTGGATTATTTCACCGATGCCAATATTGCAATAGAGTTAAAAGTTTTGAGTGAAGATAAAGAAAAAGAAACAAATGATGGAATATTGTCCTCTGGAGATATAATTGTATTAGCACAACCAACTATTTTCAAAAAAATCAAATTTGATACGCACGATAATATTGGATCGGGCAAAATTCATTTGCCCCCGATAGAATTGCATACTTCTTCAACTTGGTTTAGCTTCGAAAAACCAACAGGTTGGACGGATACTTTGCTATCGGATGCAATGACAGGTGTTGCTTACGCATTGCATGCTTTTATCCCTTTATTTATTCATTGTGACGCAAAAGACATTCATGTAGTCCCACAAGTAAAATCGATCAATATGGAAAAACCAACTTTTTATATTTATGATAGTTATCCTGGTGGAATTGGGTTATCCGAAAGAATGTTTGACTTATGGAATGAATTAGTTCCAAAAGTAACGGAGCAAGTGGAAAATTGTTCTTGTACAAATGGGTGTCCTGCATGTATTGGTGCGCAAGATGCCGCGTTAAATTTGAAAAAGGAAGTATTGAAATTACTTTTCTATCTGCAGGTAAAAGAAAATGTCTTATGAAAAGAAACTAATGCAAATGAAGGGTTTAGTGAAAAAGAATCCTCCCAAAGAACAACCAAAAAAGGAAGTGCGTAATCATGCGATTCCTTTTTATACGGACGCATGGATCAATGCAGGGTTAAAGCTAGTGAAAAATGAACAAGGATTATTTTTTGTTAAAGAAGCTTTTTACCCGGAACAGTATGTACATGGAAATATTCCACTAAGTAAACTTTCAGGTGCTATAAATTATATGCAGGAACACTATCCAAATCATCCCTTAACCATTTCTCAAGAAAGTTTGTACTCCTTTTACGATACAGAAACAACTGGCTTAAAAGGGACAGGTGTGCTTATCTTTTTAAATGGAATGTTAAAAAAAGTGGATCAAGGTTTACGATTAAGGCAGTATGTTCTTGCAGATCCAAGTCAAGAAGCAGCTTTTTTATATGCTTCCGAGTTTTGGAAAGAAAAACAAACAATCATTACGTATAACGGAAAAAGTTTTGATATTCCACAGTTAGAAACAAGATGGACGATGAACAGAAACCTACTTCCTGATCTAAAATTGCATAGTCAAATTGATTTGATGCACTCTTCCAAGCGAATTTGGAAAGGTGACTTGGAGAGGTTCAAGTTAAAGCAAGTTGAAGAACAAAAGTTAGGATTTATAAGAAAAGATGATATACCAGGACATCTTGCTCCTATCATATATTTTGATGCTGTTAAAAGCGGTAATCCTGTTAACTTAATGAGAGTGTTAAAACATAATGAATGGGATATTCTATCTTTAGTCACATTATATATTTTGTCAGTGGACTTATTGAAAGAAAAAGATGTAGTAGAATCTGC
This sequence comes from Psychrobacillus sp. L3, assembly GCF_042945595.1. Classification (GTDB taxonomy): domain Bacteria; phylum Bacillota; class Bacilli; order Bacillales_A; family Planococcaceae; genus Psychrobacillus. The sequence continues at coordinate 1,600,447 of NZ_CP168493.1, forward strand.
AGTGACTTATACGAATATTGGAAAGTGGTTCCGAGATTTAAAAACAAAGCAAGCAAGCTACGACTGGTTTCAATTTGTTGTGAATCAATTTCCAAATGAAGAAGCGAGCTTAGCTTATTATTATGTTGGCTTACATTTGAAAAGAAAGAAGTTATTTGATGAAAGTATTCAAGCTTTTCAAGAATCCTTAAAGAAAATAGACGGGAAATATCGATTGGAAGTTTATGTAGAGCTGGCGAAATTATATGAACATCAGAAAAAAGATTTTGCCTTAGCTTTAGAGATAACTTTACAATGCGCTGTTTATTTGGCTAATAATATTTATGATGGGTCACCATTGAAACTGTTGAAGATAAAAGAAGATTTACAAAAAAGAAAGGTGAGAATAATTCGGAAATTAACTATTTCCCGGGAAACCGCACAACCTAACAAAAAGCGCCTAGAGATGCCTTAAAATACTCCATTAATCGACATCGATATGCTATAATACTGTTAGCGAAATGTAGATGGAAGGAAGATACCGTATGGAAATGAAATTAAAGGCTTCAGATATACTAGAAAAAGAATTTAAAACAGGCTTAAGAGGTTATAACCAAGAAGAAGTGGATATGTTTTTAGATGATATTATTCAAGATTATGAGGCATTTGAAAAACAAATTTCTCAACTTCAATTAGAAAATAAACAATTAAAAGAGGAATTAACAGAGGTTCCTAAAAGAGTTCAACAAGCTCCACAAACCGGTGCAACTAATTTTGATATATTAAAACGATTATCTCATTTAGAAAAACATGTTTTCGGAAACAAATTGTACGAATAATTATATTAATTGATAAGCATTGTAACTAGGCGATACATCGTTTATAATAGGAATACCACTTATATATTCGGGCAATCGCTGCAATGCTAGTCATTGTAGAGGAAAGTCCATGCTCACACAATTCTGCGATGAATGTAGTGTTCGTGCTTAGTGAAAAAATAAACTAAGGCAGCTAGATTAGCTGACGGCGGGATGAAGGCCTAAGTTCTATTATGGGATATGGCTGAAAATCTCTGAAAGTGCCACAGTGACGTAGCTGTATAGGAAACTATACAGGTGGAACGAGGTAAACCCCACGAGTGAGAAACCCAAATTATGGTAGGGGCATTTTCTTGAAGGAATTGAACGGATAGAAAAACAGAAATAATTCTGTAGATAGATGATTGCCATCTACATCGTACGAGGTAAAGCACCGTTTGAGTACTGTAGAGACAAAACATGGCTTATTGGATGTATGAGTGGCTATAATTAAATGATTAAAAAGCTCTCCATTCATAGGAGGGCTTTTCTATTCTTATATGAAAAGCAAAAAATGAGTGTTGAGTAATCTTAATCGTTAGTGAAGGTAGGAAACCGATAGTGAAAAATTAGCAACCACCTGATCAATTTTATTTGTACCCAAATAAATTAGTGGAAGAAGTTTTTCATTCAACTACGGAAGGAATTATGATTACGGACGAACAAATGAACATTTTGCTTGTAAACTCTGCTTTTGAAATGGTTACTGGGTATTCTCTAGAAGAAGTTCGTGGAAAAAACCCACGAATATTACACTCCGGAAAGCAAGAAGCATCCTATTATGCTCAAATGTGGAATGATATAAAAACTAAAGGAGTTTGGCGGGGAGAGATTTGGAATAAAAGAAAAAGTGGAGAAATTTATCCAGAACTTTTATCCATTGCAAGTATTGTAAATGTTGAAGGAGAAATTACAAATTTCTTTGGAGTATTTTCTGATATTTCTCATAGAAAAGTAGTAGAAAAAGAAATAGAAGAACTTACTTTTACAGACCATTTAACGAACATTGCAAATCGTTACTCTTTTAATGAATACTTAAATGTTTTAATAAATTCTTCGAAACAAAATGAGTGTAAGCATGCTGTGCTTTTTATAGATTTAGATCGGTTTAAACAAATTAATGAATCTGTTGGTAACGATAGTGGTGATTTAATATTAACCGAAGTCGTTAATCGTATTAATGGTATTATTCGGAGTAAAGATATCTTTGCAAGGTATGGTGGAGATGAATTTTTACTGACTTTAAACAATATTCACCATCAAAAAGAAGCGGCATCTTACGCAAAAAAGATATCTAAGTTATTAAATACACCGTTTAATATTAATGGAGACGAAATATATATAACGTCAAGTATAGGAATTAGTATTTATCAGCAAGATGGTATAAGTGCGGAAAAACTAATACATAAAGCAGATAAAGCCATGTATTTTGCAAAGCAAAATGGTCGAAATCAATATGCTTTCTACTTTGAAGAATTAAAGAGTGATTCCAAAAGATTACTATTACTTGAATCCGAGCTTAGAAAAGCTATTCAGAAAAAGGAATTCACAATTTATTATCAACCAAAAGTTTCTATTGAAAAACAAGAAATAATTGGTGTGGAAGCCTTGGTCAGATGGCAAAATGAAAAATTAGGATTTGTTTCTCCAGGAGAATTTATCCCTTATGCAGAAGATACTGGTTTAATTATTCCATTAAGTGAAGTGATTATTGAAAAGGTATGTTTGGATATTATCGATTGGCGAAATAAAGGGATACTAAATCTTTTAGTGTCTATTAATATTGCGTCTTTGCATTTTCAACAAGATGACTTTATAGAAAGAATAAATTCTATCTTAATGCAATATAATTGTAGTCCAAACCAATTGGAATTAGAGCTGACGGAACGAACAATTATGAATGATACAGAAGGAATTGTGGAAAAGCTTATTAAATTAAAAAACATGGGTTTCAAAATATCTATTGATGATTTTGGAACTGGCTATTCATCCTTGAGTTACTTAAATCGTTTTCCACTTAATTATTTAAAAATTGATGGTAGCTTTGTAAAACAAATAACAACTTTAAAAGATATGCAAGCTATTGTAGATTGTATTATTATGTTAGCTCATCGTTTACATATAAAAGTAGTAGCAGAAGGTGTAGAAACAAAAGAACAGGTAAAGCTTTTAAAAGAAATGGATTGTGATATTATTCAAGGATATTATTACAGTAGACCAATTCCTAGTAAAGAACTACTGGATTTCTTTGAACTTTGGGAAATTCATAAGATAGAAAGGAATGTACTATGACAAATTTTAAATTAGTAGCAACTTCAGCAATGGGATTAGAATCAATCGTTGCAGATGAAGTAAAAGCATTAGGATACGAAACAACAACAGAAAATGGGAAAATCTATTTTGAAGGTGATGAACGAGCAATAGCTAGAGCGAATGTATGGTTACGAGTTGCAGATCGCGTCAAAATAGTTGCGGCTCAGTTTCCTGTTAAAACATTTGACGAACTTTTTGAACGCACGAAAGCAGTGCAATGGGAAAAGTTTTTACCTGTAGATGCTGCTTTTCCAGTTCAAGGAAAATCCGTCAAATCTACATTATTTAGTGTTCCAGATTGCCAAGCAATCGTAAAAAAAGCAGTAGTAGAGCGACTAAAACTAGCACATAAGCGTATTGGTTTCTTGGATGAATCAGGTGCTACTTACAAACTTGAAATTAGTATTTTAAAAGATATTGCTACTATCACAATCGATACTAGCGGGGCAGGTCTCCATAAACGTGGATATCGTCAAGATCAAGGGGAAGCACCTTTAAAAGAAACACTTGCAGCTGCACTAGTAAAAATTTCTAAATGGAATCCAGATCGTCCTTTTGTAGATCCTTTTTGTGGTTCTGGTACAATTGCCATTGAAGCTGCCATGATTGGACAAAATATTGCTCCTGGTTTTAATCGAGACTTTCATAGTGAAGCATGGTCATGGATGCCTAAGACTATATGGGAAACTGTAAGAGAAGAGGCTGAAGCTCTTGCTAATTATAATCAAGAACTACAAATTATTGGTTCAGATATTGATCATAAAATGATTCAAATTGCGGAACAAAATGCTTTTGAATCAGGATTTGCAGATATCCTTACATTTAAACAGATGCAAGCAAGAGATTTCTCTACAACATTAACGGATGGTGTCATGATTGGTAATCCACCATATGGTGAACGCATTGGAGAAGTTGAAGAGATTGAAAAATTGATTAGTGACCTTGGATATGCGATGGAAAAATATCCTTCATGGTCTGTTTATATGTTGTCTTCGATGGAAAATTTCGAACAATTATATGGTAAAAGAACAACGAAAAAACGAAAACTATTTAATGGATTTATTCGAACGGATTATTATCAATTTTGGGGTAAGCGTTCTTAATATAGGATTATTTTTGTAATTGGGGACATCAGTCTAAGTCTAACGGAAGGGAATTGCTCCTTTCCGTTCTTATTTTATTTTGGAGGAGTTATCATATGAAAAAAGCGTTACCTTTTCAATTATCAAAAGACCGTTCTTTCTTCGAATCATTAGGTGATTGGATGGGAGATGTTTTATACGACGAGTTACCAGAGAAAGGCTTTGAATGCCGTGATGAACAAATCTTTATGGCATATCAAATTGAAAAAGCATTGAAAGAAAGAAATGTATTATTTGCGGAAGCTGGAGTAGGTACAGGAAAAACGATTGCCTATTTACTACCAGCTATCTCTTACGCAAGGTATACGGGAAAGCCTGCTTTAATTGCTTGTGCGGATGAAACATTAATAGAGCAATTAGTTAAAGAAGCAGGGGATATCTTTAAACTGCAAAATTATTTAGATATTACAATTGATGTTCGGTTAGCGAAATCTCGAAATCAATATTTATGCTTAAAGCGTTTGGAAGATGCGCAAAAAGATTTAGATAATGAATATTTCTTAGAGGAAATAGAGGATCTAATTCCTGACTTTGTCTATGGACATTCATCTCTTCAGCAAATTTATCCATATGGGGAACGAAGTCAATTTCCTGGTGTAAGTGATGAAGATTGGCAAAAAGTGAATTATCATCCAACTCAACAATGTATGGTATGTGACGTGAGAAATCGCTGTGGTCAAACTATTCACCGACAAAATTATCGAGAGTCCTCAGATTTGATCATTTGCTCACATGAATTCTTAATGGAACATATTTGGACGAAAGAATCAAGAATTCGAGAAGGACAACTACCATTACTTCCCGAAGTTTCGATGACAATATTAGATGAAGGCCATTTATTGGAATTTGCAGCACAAAAAGCCCTTACGTATGAAATACAAAGTGAGACGCTTGTTCGTTTGCTAGAAAGAATTATGGTAGATGGTATTAGAGAAAAAACATTATACTTAATGGAGCAATTACAAGAAACACATGATGAGATATTTGGTTTAATAAGAAAAAATAGTATAACCCAAGATAGTGAACGTATGACAATTGAAAAATCAGATTTACTGATGCAATCATGTAAAAAGGCAATAAGAATCACTAATGACTTATTAGAAGAGTTTGTTTTTGAGTCCGAGCTATTCACGATTCCTGAATATGAACTTCGTATGGTAGAAGAATTTTTAGAACAATATTCGTTCTCTTTACGCTTATTCACTGAAAAAGGGGATGGAGTAGAATGGTTAGAAATAATTGATGGACATGAAACGTTAATCATTATGCCGCGTTTAGTTACAGATATTTTAAATGAAAAACTATTCACTTCTAAAATGCCCATCATTTTCTCTTCTGCTACATTATCGATTCAAAAAGATTTTACGTATATAGCGGACTCATTAGGGGTAGAAAAGTTTCAATCATTTTCTGTAGCATCCCCTTTTGATTATGATGAAGTGATGAAAATCCATGTGGATAAAATTGAGCAAGAAAACAAAACAACGCATGTTCATAAATTATTGGAAGAAAAACAACAGACATTAATTTTGTTTAAATCGAAAGCAGCAATGGATCAATTTAGATTATCTTCCTCTAAAAAAGGCGATATCGTATTTGAAGGGGAACGTGAACTTTCTACTATTGTGAAAGAGTTTCAAAATGGAGACTTTGCTACACTTTGTTCCTATCATTTATGGGAAGGTCTCGATTTACCAGAAAAAGCTTTAACGAGAGTCATTATTTTTGATTTACCTTTCCCGCCTGTTGATCCATTATTCGATGCAAAACGTACGTTTTCAAATGACCCATTTGAGGAAGTGGATTTACCGTTTATGCTATTAAGACTTCAGCAAGGAATCGGAAGACTTATTAGAACTTCTAATGATTATGGTGAGATTCACATTCTGCTGAATGCTGAAGAAGCTGAAACAGAAAATCGTTTTGTGAATATTTTGCCTACATCTATTCAACCTTCATAAACTTATGGTAAGCTGAAAATGAAATGGGAAAAAGGGGGATGTAATTTTGACAATTGAACAGCAGTTTCTAGACTATGTAAAAAAGATTGGTGCATACAATGAAGCATTAGGGGTTTTATATTGGGATATGCGTACTGGTGCTCCGAAAAAAGGAATAGACCAACGTTCGGAAGTTGTTGGTGTTCTTGCAACAGATGTATTTAATCTTTCTACTTCGGAAGAATTAAAGCAATTATTAGATGAACTAGAACCAACGATTGATTCTGCAAATAAGGTGACTAAACGTGTATTTGAAGAAGTAAAGAAACAATATGAACTAAGTAAAAAAATACCAGCTGATGAATATAAAAAGTTTGTTATTCTTCAGTCTAAATCAGAATCTGTTTGGGAAGAAGCGAAATCCAAAAATGATTGGGATATGTTCAAACCTTATTTAACGGAAATGGTAGAAACTTTACAGAAATTCGTAACGTATTGGGGAGTTAAAGATGGCAATCCGTACAATGTCCTTTTGGATCAATATGAACCTGGAATGACGACGGAAGTGTTGGATACAGTATTTGGTGACTTAAGAAACCGTATTGTTCCTTTATTGAAGAAAATTTCAGATTCGCCAAATCAACCCAAAACAGATTTCTTATTTAAACATTTTGATAAGAAGCAACAAGAGGCATTTAGTCTAGATATACTTAAACAATTAGGCTATGATTTTGAAGCTGGAAGATTAGATGAAACGGTTCATCCATTTGCTACTGGTTTAAATCGTGGAGACGTACGAATTACAACAAAATACGATGAATCAGATTTCCGTTCTGCTGTCTTTGGTACCATTCATGAGTGTGGTCATGCCATTTACGAGCAGAATGTGGGAGAAGAGTTAACAGGAACACCTTTATCTGGAGGTGCTTCTATGGGAATTCATGAGTCTCAATCATTGTTTTACGAGAACTTTGTAGGACGCAATCCGAAGTTTTGGGAACAAAACTATGAGAAATTACAAAGTTATTCTCCGGAGCAATTCGGAGACGTTGCAATGGAAGACTTTTTACGAGCAATAAATGAAGTGAAGCCTTCACTAATTCGAATAGAAGCTGACGAGCTAACTTACGCGCTACATATTATGATTCGTTACGAAATAGAAAAGGGTTTATTCAATGGAGATTTGAAAGTAGAAGAATTACCGGAGATTTGGAATTCAAAATATGAGGAGTATCTTGGTGTTCGACCAGAGACAAATGCAGAAGGAATTCTACAAGACGTCCACTGGGCAGGAGCAAGTTTTGGGTATTTCCCATCTTATGCTTTAGGATATATGTATGCATCTCAATTTAAAGCTGCAATGCTAAAAGATATTCCAAACTTTGATGATTTATTTGAAAAAGGAAATTTATCTCCAATTAAAGATTGGCTTACGAAAAATGTCCATCAATATGGAGCAGTGAAAAAACCACTAGAAATATTAAAAGATACAACAGGGGAAGGGCTTAACGGCAATTACCTAGCAGACTATTTAGAAGAAAAATATACAAGACTATATCAATTATAATATATGTAGAGAGAACTAAGCTGCAAAGTTTAGTTCTCTCGGACTGTAGACAAACTCGATAAATTTGGAGTTTGCTTACAGTCTTTTTTTTTATAAAATAGAATGCAAAGGAAATTGAGTCTGGAAAAAGACACTTGCTTTTCGCGGGATCTCACATCTTTTCCCTCTATCTATTAATCAATGAGTGGAATGCGATGATGAAAAGAATAGTACCCCCCCAACAACTTGTGTCTTCACCAATTCCCGAGTGCTTTGAACGAAACATCGGCTACACGATTACCGTAGTAATTTTACGGTAATCTTGTGGCCGATGTTTGTCCTTCGCCTCTTGGATTGTTTAGAGACATAGCGCATAAGGTTTTGATAATGAGAGACTAAATCCTGACCTACTCATTTAAACGAGGAAGAAGATACAATTTCGTCTGCTCAGAGCACGCTTATCTAAAAAAAAAGACTTTCTCAATAGAAAGTCCAGGAATCTCATTATTCATCAATAGTTAATATGATTATTAAGTCTCCAATTCCCGTTATTTCGACAGGAAGTTTAAAAGCATGTTGGAATCCAAACAGTTTAGTAGTCCCAACGATCACTGTAGGAGGAGTTATATCAATTTCAACACCATTTCCTGCTACTGAAGTACATAAATTACCTGCAATCATATTTCCTAACTCACCAGTAAATGATTCAAGCATTTCTCCTTCTAATGGCATGCCAAACATTGATGCACCAATAGATGAAAAGCATTTTGCTGTGGAATCTATAATAATTCGTCCTTTTACATCCCCAATAATTCCTATGAGTACGGCCATTTCTTTTTGTTCAAATGGTTGTACCATTAGAGAAGGAGATTTAATTTCCATCGGAAGAGGGACTACAGATTTTAATGATTGTATTGTTCCATTTAGTATCGTTTGTATGTGTTTTGACTCACTCATTCTTTCCCTCCGTCTAGTAAAGATGGCTTAATATTATCATAAAAGCAATCATAAATGAATACTTTATGTAGAAAATGTCGAAATGTTGTGCTATTATTTAAATGAGAATGAATTTCAAATTCACTTGAAAGGACGATTTGTATGATAGTTTTATTAATCGGATCGACAATTCTATTATATACTGGGGTTACAGCTTATGTATTACGTTCTACATCCCCACAATCTAAATAACATTATTTATGATAGATGACTACATTTGATCTTCTTTAACAAAGACAAATGGAGGCATCTTTTTTTGATATTTTATATTTATACGCAGGCTCGTCGCAGAAAAAGATTAGTGCTCCTGCGCAGGCTCGTCGCAAAAAATATAATGAACGCTTTTGCGTTCATTATATTTTTGCTATGATGTACATATATTGTCGAATTATAAAGGGGATTTATTTTTAAATGGTGAATACTGAAGAGCTCCAAATAATGAAAGAACGAAATGCGTTACTAGCAACGTTATTCCAACAAAATAAAGATGATGAACGTTTTGCAAAAGCAAAATCATTTGCAGAGAAATTAGAAAAAGGGACGTTCACAATTGCATTTGCTGGGCATTTTTCAGCAGGTAAATCTAGCATGATCAATGCTTTAGTTGATGAACAATTGCTCCCAACAAGCCCAATTCCCACTTCTGCTAATATTGTAACTGTGCAAAAGACGGATGAAAATTATGCGCTCGTGCACTTTCTGGATAGAGCACCTGTAAAGTTTTCCGGAGAATATGATATTCAACTAGTTAAAAAATATTCGAAAGATGGGGGTAACGTTTCTCAAATCGAGATTGGCCATTCCGGATCTCATTTGCCCGAAGGAATAACTGTTATGGATACTCCTGGTGTGGATTCAACAGATGATGCACATCGTGTTTCGACAGAATCTGCACTTCATCTTGCGGATATCGTGTTCTACGTCATGGATTATAATCATGTTCAGTCTGAACTTAATTTTCAATTTACGAAGCAATTACTTCATTATAATGAGAATGTATATTTAATTGTAAACCAAGTGGATAAACATAGAGAAGAAGAATTATCATTTGAAGATTTTAAACAATCAGTTGCGCGTGCATTTAAAGCATGGGCAGTCGAACCAAAAGATATTTTCTACACTTCTTTAAAAGATAAAAATTTCATTCATAATGACTTTTCAAAAGTGCAACAAATTGTCCAACATTCCATTCAAAATAAAGATGATTATTTTCTTACCGCAGCAAATGCTACTTTAAAAAAACTATCGGATGAACATCGGAATTTTTTAGAGGATGAAAAAGCACTATGCTTAGAGGCGTTTGAAGACCAATTAACAGAAGAAGAATGGGTTAATAAAGAAGAGATAAAAGAACAACTAGAAATATCACAAAAGCAAACAGAGCTTCAGGATATTAGCCTTTGGAAAAAAACTTTCGAAGATCAGCGGAAAGCTATGTTAGAAAATGCCTCGATTATGCCATATGAAATGCGGGATTTCCTCAAGTTATACGCAGAAGGCATGCAGAGTTCATTTAAAGTTGGATTTATCGGAAGTAAAAAGAAAACGGAAGAAGAAAGACAAAGAAGGTTAGAAGAGGCAAGACAATACCTCGAAAAAGTTATTTCTACTAATATTACTGTTCATCTAAAACAATTGATGAAAGGTATGCTAAAAGATGTTTCTCTATTAACTTCTGAACGAACGAATGAAATAGACGAAAGAGCATTTGAAATCGCATCATCACTCATTAGTGGGACTTTACATGATGGTGCGAGTACAACGGGTGATGCGCTACAACATTTTGCTAATCGAGTTCGAGATGCTGTTATTCGATTTTTTGTTGTGGAAACTGATAGTTGGAAAGAACAAACAATACGTTTTATGCATGAACACCCAATAGAAGAAACAGAAATGGTTGAACAAAAAACGCAAATTTTAAATGGCAAGATGTTGGCAATTCATGCAATAGAAGAAATAGATCTTAAACTTCATTCATTTGAACAAGCGAGTAAAACGCCTGCCTTAGCTCTGAGAAATGATCGCGATCAATTGATGTTGGAATGGGAAAATGAACGACATATTTTCAGGAATTCTATAACAGAGTTTGACCCGTCATCAGAGGAAAAAGAACAGAAGATTGAACAAACGTCATTTACAGAAAAAATTGAGTCGAATCAGATATTGCTTCCTACAAATGCTGTTTTAAAAAGAGCAAATAGAATTGGAGAAGTATTAAAACAATTACCAGATTTCTGGGAAGCAGCTGACATTATTAAGCGAAAAGCAAAACGGGTAGAAAACCAACAATTTACAATTGCTTTATTTGGAGCATTTAGTGCGGGTAAATCAAGCTTTTCAAATGCATTAATGGGAGCAAATGTATTGCCTGTCTCACCGAATCCAACAACTGCTGCAATAAATAAAATTCATCCGGTTTCAGAAAAACATCCACATAACACTGCAGATGTTGCATTCAAAACAAAAGAACAATTATTAGCTGATGTAGCCTTTGCTTATAGCCAGTTGGGAATTATGGTTATGTCTTTGGAAGATGCATTTGATCAGGCGAGTATTATCATGAATCAAGCTGTTGCAGAAGAAGTGCATAAATCTTTTATTATTGCTTTTTATAAAGGTTACCCAACTTTCCAACATCAACTAGGTAAAGTGCTTCGAGTTTCAGGTGAAGAGTTTGGAAAGTATGTGGCAGAAGAATCCAGAAGTTGTTTTGTCGACTTCATTGACTTCTATTATGACTGTGAATTGACGAGACTCGGAGTCACATTAGTGGATACACCAGGAGCAGATTCTATTAATGCGCGACATACTGGGGTTGCGTTTGATTATATTCGAAATGCAGATGCCGTCCTGTTTGTTACGTATTTTAATCATGCATTTGCAAAAGCAGACCGAGAGTTTTTAATACAGCTTGGGCGCGTGAAAGATGCTTTTGAACTGGATAAAATGTTTTTTGTTGTGAACGCCATTGATCTTGCTGATACGGAAGAGGAAGCAAGTCTTGTGAAGCAATATGTGCAAGAGGAACTACAACGTTTCGGTATTCGTTTCCCAAGAGTATACGGTGTATCAAGCTTACAAGCGTTAAAAGAAAAGGTTGAATCTACTACATTACATGAAGGAATGGTACAATTTGAGAAAGAATTCCTTCGATTTTTAGATAAAGACTTGAAACAAATTGCAGTAACCTCATTAGAGGAAGAAGCAACCCGTCAGCAGACTAAATTGTTTACATTAATCGAACAAACGGAAGCAAATCTTGCGAGAAAAGATTCAAGGTTACAAGAATTGCGTGAGCAAGAGCAAAATATTCGTAAGCGCTTTGCAGGCTCCATGTCTGCTATTACAGCGAAAGAGGCAAAGCAAGAGCTTGAAACCTTGTTATATTATGTTCTTCAACGTGTATATTATCGTTTCAATGAATTTTTTAAAGAAGCATATAATCCATCGCTATTTACAAATAAATCGGGTAACCTGGCATTAGAAATAGCATTAAAGGATATGCTTGGCATGTTGCGATTTGATTTAGAGCAAGAAATGCGAGTGACTAACTTCCGTGTGCTGCAATTTATTCAAAAACAAATAAAACAGTTGGAAAAAGAAGAGTTGCGGGTATTAAAAGACTGGAATGCTAGCTTTACATTTACACCACACGAAAGTGAAAAATGGGATCTATTAGAATTCACTGGTCCATTTAAAGAAATTGCGAAATATGACAACGTCAAATCTTACTATAGAAATACGAAATCGTTTTTTGAAAAAAATGAAAAAGAAAAACTGCGAGATGCTTTATCAGAACAAACGAAAGTTGAAGCCGAAAGTTATTTGTACAAAGAGCAAGGAAGGCTTACCCAATGGGTGGAGCAATATGTGGATGTAGAAACGGAATCAGTTCGCCTGAAATTGTTAAATGAATCTATTAAGCAAATTGATGCGGAACGCAAGTTGTTGGAACAGGAAGAAACGCTTGCCAAATGGAAAGACATCTATGTAAGTATTTCAAACGAAGGGAGAGAATAAGTTGAGTAAAGTATTTTATGATTTGAAAAGTATAATAGGAAAAGCTGTCCGTTATATTGATACTCGTTTTGACCTTGGGGATGGGGATACAGGTAGCAAGATGTTTGAAAAGGAACATATTGAAGGAGCTATTTATTGGGACTTGGAGAAGGATTTATCCGATATGGAAAGTAAGAATGGTCGTCATCCTATGATTTCAAAAGATAAGATGACAAAACTTATCCGTCAGGCGGGTTTAACTTTGGATGATTCGATTATCATTTACGATCAAGGTGGTTCGCCATTTGCATTACGTGCATATTTTTTGTTGGAATGGGCGGGTTTTTCGGACATTCATGTTCTTCGTGAAGGATTTGAAGAAGCGAAAAAAGTTCTTCCTGTTTCCGATTTGAATCAGAATTATCCACTTTCGAACGTTTCACCGATCTGGAAGGATGAACTATACGTTGATATAGAAACGGTTAAGAAAATCGTTGCAGGTGAAGTAGATGCTCAATTAATAGATGCTCGTTCAGCTATTAGGTACCGTGGTGAAGTCGAGCCAATAGATGCTGTAGCAGGGCATATTCCTACAGCTCTTAATTTTGATTGGGAGCAGCTTAAGCAGGATGGTAAATTTATGAAGCAAAAAGCCTTAATAGAAAAACTAACTGATTTAACGGATAATTCAAAACCAGTTATTGCGTATTGTGGTAGTGGGGTTACTGCAGCACCTCTATATGCAAGCTTAAAAGAAGCTGGTTATGAAAATGTTCAATTGTATGTGGGTAGTTATAGTGATTGGATTAGAGAAAATGAGGTAGAAACTTCTTTAATGTAGTAGAAGTATTCATTTAATCCGAAGAAAAGGAAATCCTAGTGAGTTCCTTTTCTTATCGATCAAAGAAAAATTTTTTATTTATATAAGCACCATCTTTGTCGGCAATTATTTCTGCATATGGAACACCAAAAACAGTGTATGCAATCACTACGGACGAAATGAGTTCCCCATCTTCCTCCTCTAATGATTCAATTTCGTAAGAAACAATTAGAAGTTGATCTAAAGAGTTATTAAACGTATCAGTAGTCATTTTAATTACCTGCATAGCCATATCCCTACTATTATTGTCTTTGTAATCCAGTAGATTTGTTCCTAAGAAGCTTGGAGGCAGAAAAGCGGAAATACCAATAATTAATATTGCTAATTTAAAGAAAGCGCGCCTTTTTTTTTGAGAAATAATTTTCTTGCTCGTCTTATTCATACTATACATCTCCAATTCGATATTAAAACTATAATATTTTTAAAGGTAGTTGAATGTATTAGTATATTATTCAAGCCCTAACAAAATTAATCCACAATCGTTCTTGAAATAATTCGCTTAGGTATTCAAAAACTAAATAATATCTTTTTACCATCATTTCCGATATAATTAATTGTCGTATGTAAACATTTATAGTATAATAGGCAAATTGTATACGAATGAAATGAGGAATATGAATGAAAAAATCGATATATGGTCTTACTAAAGATCAGTTAATAGAGTGGTTACTAGAACGCGGCCAGAAGAAATTCCGAGCGGAACAAGTTTGGGATTGGTTATATATTAAAAGAGTACAGAGCTTTGAAGAAATGAATAATGTGAACAAGGACTGTCTTCAAATATTAGAGGATAATTTTGTCATTCAAACATTAAAACAGTCTGTCAAACAGGAATCGGCTGATGGAACGATTAAATTTTTATTTGAAATGTCAGATGGGAATTTAATTGAAACTGTATTGATGCGATTCAATTATGGTTTATCCGTTTGCGTTACAACACAAGTTGGCTGTAATATAGGTTGTAGTTTTTGTGCGAGTGGATTGTTGAAGAAAAACCGTGATCTGGATTCAGGGGAAATAGTTGGTCAAATTATGAAAGTACAAGAACATTTAGATCAGCTTGATAAGAGCGAACGCGTTAGTCATATCGTTGTTATGGGTATCGGAGAACCATTCGATAACTATACGAATTTAATGAGTTTCTTGCGTGTCGTAAACGATCAAAAAGGACTTGCAATTGGAGCTAGACATATTACGGTTTCTACAAGCGGTCTTGCGAAAAAAATTATCGACTTTGCTAATGAAAACATTCAAGTAAATCTTGCAGTATCATTGCATGCGCCAAACGATGAACTTCGTACACGTATTATGGTGATTAATAAAGCCTTCCCGATCGAAAAAGTAATGGCTGCGGTAGATTATTATTTAGAAAAAACAAACCGACGAATTACGTTTGAATATATATTACTTAGAGATGTAAATGACCATGTGGAAGAAGCACAACAACTTGCTAAACTGCTTGAAAACAAACGTCATTTGTCCTATGTGAACTTGATTCCTTATAATCCGGTAGATGAGCATGGTCAATATCAACGAAGCTCAGAAGAATCCATCAGTGCATTCTTCCAAACACTGAAAAACAAAGGTATTAACTGCGGAGTTCGCATGGAACAAGGGACAGATATTGATGCAGCATGTGGCCAACTTAGAAGTAAACAAATCAAAAAAGAAAAAACAACAGTGTAAGAAGAGAACTTAAATAAAGTATTAAAATGAGTGGAACTTGAGAAAAAAGTAAACTATGATAAAGAAGCGCAGAGCATCCGAAATTGTATCTTCGGATGCTTTTATTTGCATTAGACAGTTTCTTGTTTCTTATTATCCAAGCTGAACGCACTATGCCTCCCCAAAAAAACCTCGGTTAATATTAGTACAAAACACTCATACAATAGTGAAAATCTGATCCTCTTTTTATTTGGTAACGTAAAAACCGTTCTTTATTATATTAAAGTAATGAAACCAGATAAAAGAAAAAACGTCTAAATTAGATAATTGTCTAAAAATTCTATTATTTAAGGAGAGGTTATATGATTAATAAAAAGACGAACTCCAAAATTTTATTAGGGCTAATAGGTACTTTTACGTTGGTTGTTGTAGTAGGGGTTTATGTATTTTTTATTCGAGGAATGACACAGGATGTAGAGTGGCTTGGTGTAAATAATGTGGATGTTTCTGAAGACACCATTGTGATTAATGCTTTTAATCCAAACAGCGGAGATATGATTACGGGTTATGATTATACTACGGAAGACAAAACAGTGTATGTAAAACTTAGGGGAACACTAGTGAACAGGTTGGGCAATTCAATTCCGAAGGACAACATCGTTATTAATGGGAATTTCTCGAATATTGATAAAATCGTACTACAAGGGAAGTCCAATCAGAGAAAAATAATTTGGAACAAATAAATAATAAAGCTACAAAACCAGTATGGTTCAATGGAAATATTATTAAGCTTGGTGGAATTTGAGAAAAAAGATAGCTTCCAATTATAAAAAAGTCCAGCATCCGAAGTTGTATCTTTGGATGCTTTTGTACATCTATAATTGTCTTAATTGTTCAAACAAACATGAAAGTATAAACTTTCATGTTTGTTTCCGTGCCAGGCACCTGTAATAATTGTTATTGACTAACAATCAATTGCAGTGTAACATATCTTTAAATTGACACTTTAGCGAGTTGAATCGTTAGTGCGAAGGATTTTAATAGGGGGTATAGAATAGATGAGAAAAAGTGTAAAAAGATTAGTGTTTATGGTAATTGGAGCAGTGCTTTTATTGGCTGCTTGTGGAGGAAACGAAAAGTCGAATTCATCGGCTAAATCAGATGAAGGAACTACTGCAAGCGAAGGTACTAAAAAATTTAAAATAGGAGTTACACAAATTGTAGAACACCCTTCTTTAAATGCTGCATACGATGGATTTAGAAAAGCTTTAGAAGATGCTGGAATTGATGCAGAATACAAAGTGGAAAATGCTCAAAATGATAATAGTGCAAATACGACGATTGCAAATAATCTAGTAAGCTCTGGAGTAGATTTAATATTTGCTAACTCTACACCTAGTGCTCAAGCAGTTGCGAGTGTAACAAAGGATATTCCAATTGTATTTACATCAGTTACGGATGCAGTTAGTGCAGAACTCGTACAATCAATGGAAAAACCGGGTGGAAATGTAACAGGTACTGTGGATACACAACCAGATGCAATACCAAGTACGATTAAATTTTTGAAAGAAGAATTAGGTGCAAAAAATGTTGGAATGGTATTTAATGCCGGAGAACAAAACTCTCGTGCACAAGTGGATGCGGTGAAAAAGCAAATGAACGCAGTAGGGTTAAATGTGGTGGAAGCTTCTGTTTCTACTTCCGCTGAAGTAAAACAAGCAACTGAATCTTTAATTGGAAAAGTAGATTCATTGTATATAATTACGGATAATACGGTTGTATCAGCTCTTGAATCAGTTGTGTCTGTTGCAAATGATCATAAGCTGCCACTGATGGTCGGTGAATTTGACTCTGTTAAACGGGGTGGATTAGGCGCTTACGGATTCGAATATTTTGATATCGGTTATGAAGCTGGGCAAATGGCGGTGAAAATTTTAAAAGGGGAGAGTACACCAGCAGAATTACCTGTCCAATATCCTCAAAATTTAAGATTTGTCATCAATAAAGAAACAGCTGATATACTTGGTCTAAAAGTAAAAGACGAATGGAAAGCGGAATTTGTAAAATAGATAGGAGATCGATTCTTTATGTTTTCAGCTATATTTGGCTCTGTTGAGCAAGGAATCATCTATGCAATCATGGCACTCGGAGTGTATCTTACATTCAGAGTGCTAGATTTTCCGGACTTAACGGTAGATGGAAGTTTCGTTACAGGTGCTGGAACAGCGGCTACGATGATTGTTTTAGGATATCATCCATTGCTCGCAACTTTAGCTGCAATTGTGGTTGGGTTTGTAGCAGGATGCATTACAGGTTTATTACATACAAAAGGTAAAATAAATCCATTACTTTCAGGAATTTTAATGATGATTGCTTTATATTCTATTAATCTTCGAATAATGGGTTTAACACTAGAAAACTCAATTGGTCGGCCTAATATTCCCCTATTAAACTCGGAAACATTGTTTAGTTTGTTTTATGGATGGTGGGGTAACTTAGGAATTGATGACTCTATAAATAACTTTCTGAAAAGTATCGGTGTTCAGTATGTTCCTGGAACTTGGGGAACGATTGTAGTAGTTGCAATTGTAGTTTTGGTTATTAAATTAATGGTAGATTGGTTTTTGAAAACAGAAGTAGGACTTGCAATTCGTGCAACTGGTGACAATAAAAAAATGATACGAAGTTTTTCTGCAAATACAGATAATCTAGTTATTATTGGTTTAGGTATTTCAAATGCACTTGTTGCGCTTTCAGGAGCATTAATTGCACAATACGCAAAGTTTGCAGATATTGGAATGGGTATCGGGATGATTGTGATTGGATTAGCATCGGTTATTATTGGTGAAGCTATTTTCGGTACGAAAACGATTGTGCGAACAACTCTAGCCGTTATTTCTGGTGCGATTATTTACCGTATTGTGTTAGCTCTAGCCCTACGAGTAGATTTATTAGATACAGGGGATATGAAATTAATTACAGCTATAATTGTTATTGCTGCATTAATTTTGCCTCAATACTTTGATAAGCGCCGAGAAAAAAGAAGAAAAGCAAAGCGTCATTCGGAGCAAGCGATTAAGAATACTCAAGTCTTGAAGCAGGAGGGGAATGATCTTGCTTAAACTTCAATCGATCAATAAAATCTTTAATGAAGCAACTGCAGATGAGAAAATTGCCTTAGATCAAATTAATCTAGAACTAAAAGTTGGAGATTTTGTCACAGTCATCGGCAGTAATGGAGCAGGGAAATCGACTATGATGAATATGATTTCAGGAGCAATCACACCTGACTTTGGAAAGATAGTAATTGATAGTAAAGATGTTTCAAAACTACCAGAATATAAACGATCTCAGTTTATTGGACGTGTTTTCCAAGATCCTATGGCAGGTACTGCACCTTCAATGACAATAGAAGAGAATCTCGCGCTTGCTTATTCTAGAAATAAAAAGCGTGGTTTAATGATTGGAGTGGATAAAAAGAGACGAGAGCTCTTCGTCCAATCATTGGAAACGTTGCATTTGAATTTAGAAAATCGATTAAATGCTAAAGTGGGTATGTTATCTGGAGGGGAAAGACAAGCACTGTCACTATTAATGGCGACATTTACTAAACCTTCTATATTACTTTTGGATGAACATACTGCAGCGCTTGATCCTTCTCGTGCAGCGTTAATTACCAATTTGACCAAACAGCTAGTGGAAAAAGACCAACTCACAACCCTTATGGTCACGCATAATATGCAACAAGCTCTCGATTTAGGAAATCGATTGATCATGATGGATAAAGGCCAAATTATTTTAGAAGTGGATGAAGAGGAAAAAAAATCACTTACGATTGAAAAACTCATGAATGAGTTCCAACGAATTCGTGGTGAAAAGTTGACAAGTGATCGAGCTCTTTTATCTGTATAAATCGTAAGGAACCGTTCCAAAAAGTCATTTGTTGACTGTTGGAACGGTTCTATTTGTTTCGTTAAAAAGAAGCTATCCTACTAAAAGGATAGCTTACGTTAAGTACTATTAAGCCATTGCAGCTTCCACATTGCCCCAAGGAATTTCCATTGCCTCCGCAAGACCTTTTCCATAAGAAGGATCTGCTTTGTAACAATGAATGATATGGCGAACTTTAATATGTTCTTCTACGCCATCCATATTACGAGCGGTGTTTTCAAATAATATTTGTTGTTGCTCACTACTCATTAGATTGAACAGTTTACCTGGTTGTTCATAGTAGTTATCATCGTCTTCACGGAAGTCCCAAATAGATGCATCACCATTAATCGTTAGTGCTGGCTCCTTAAACTCAGGTTGTGCTTTCCATTGTCCGTAGCTGTTTGGTTCATAGTGAAGTGTTCCACCTAAATTACCATCTGTTCGCATTGCTCCATCTCTATGGAAAGAATGTACAGGACATTTTGGTTGGTTAACTGGAATTTGGTGATGGTTTACACCTAGGCGGTAACGTTGTGCATCACCATATGAGAATAAACGACCTTGTAACATTCTATCTGGTGAGAAGCTTATACCTGGAACTACATTTGCTGGTGTGAATGCAGCTTGTTCAACTTCTGCAAAGTAGTTCTCAGGATTGCGATTTAGTTCCCATTCGCCAACTTCGATTAATGGGAAATCTTTTTTATACCAAACTTTTGTTAAATCGAATGGATTATATGGCATATTATTTGCTTGTTCTTCTGTCATCACTTGAATATACATTTTCCATTTAGGAAAGTCCCCTTGATCAATGCTATCTAAAAGGTCACGTTGATGACTTTCACGATCTTTACCAACAAGAACTTCTGCTTCTTGATCCGTTAAGTTCTTAATAGGCTGTTGCGAGCGCATGTGGAATTTAACCCAAACACGTTCGTTGTTAGCGTTAATCATACTAAATGTATGGCTTCCGAAACCATGCATATTACGGTATGTTTCAGGAATACCACGATCACTCATTACGATAGTTACTTGGTGAAGTGCTTCCGGTAATGAAGTCCAGAAATCCCAGTTGTTATTTGCACTACGCATATTTGTACGTGGGTCGCGTTTTACAGCATGGTTTAAATCAGGAAAGTTAAGTGGATCACGGAAGAAGAATACTGGTGTGTTATTACCAACTAGGTCCCAGTTCCCTTGTTCTGTGTAAAATCGCATCGAAAATCCACGAATATCTCGTTCTGCATCAGCAGCTCCGCGCTCGCCAGCTACAGTAGAGAAACGTACGAACATTTCGGTTTCTTTTCCAATTTCGGAGAAAATACTCGCTTTTGTATATTGGGTAATATCATTAGTAACAGTAAATTTACCGTAAGCTGCAGAACCTTTCGCATGCATACGACGTTCTGGAATTACTTCTCTATCAAAGTGTGCTAGTTTTTCTAATAACCAAATGTCTTGTAATAGTAGCGGTCCTCTTGGTCCAGCAGACATGGAATTTTGGTTGTCCACTACTGGTGCACCAGCTGCAGTTGTCAATTTGTTGTTGTTTTGATTCTCTGTCATTGACGATTTCCCCCTAGATTAGAATATTTATAATACAATAATGATTATATCAAAGGGGCAAATATTTTGCTAGTAATGAAGCGGCATAAGTTTTCGACAATTTCGAAAACTTATGTAGAAACAAAGAAAAAACCCTTTGAAAAGTATTGATATCACAAGGGTTTGTATGGATATACTTAAATTAAAAGTTCGAAAAGCGTACTATCTTTGTTTACTTCTTTATAAGAAAAATCATTCTCAGTCATTCGAGAAATAAGTGCCATATAATCATTACTATGTTTCAATTCAATTCCTACTAGTGCAGGACCACTTTCTTTATTATTTTTCTTGGTGTACTCAAATGTTGTTATATCGTCATTTGGACCTAGTACTTTATCTAGAAATTCACGTAAAGCTCCAGCTCTTTGAGGAAAGTTTACGATGAAGTAGTAAAGGAGACCTTCATGCATTAAAGACTTTTCTTTAATTTCTTGCATTCTACCAATATCGTTATTTCCTCCACTTATAATACATACTACTGTTTTTCCTTTTATCTGATTTTCATAAAAATCAAGTGCTGCAATAGGAAGTGCACCAGCAGGTTCAGCGATAATTGCATGCTTATTGTACAAGTCTAAAATGGTTGTGCAAACTTTTCCTTCTGGAACGAGCACAATATCATCTATATATTTCTTACAAACTTCATACGTGAGATTCCCTGCACATTTTACAGCGGCACCATCTACAAACTTATCGATTGAATCAAGCGCAATAGGGCCATTGTTTTCTAGAGCTGCTTTCATACTGGCAGCACCAGCTGGTTCTACACCAATAATTTTCGTTTGGCGTGAGAGATTCTTTATATAAGTAGAAATCCCAGATATTAATCCGCCGCCTCCTATACTACCAAATACAAAATCAATTGGCACGTCAATATCATTCATAATTTCTACTGCAACTGTTCCTTGTCCAGCGATGATATCCCGATCATCAAAAGGGTGGATGAACATTCGATCTTCTGCTTCAGCATAAGCTGTTGCGCTTTGTGCTGAATCATCAAAAGTATCGCCAGAGAGTATAATTTCAACAAATTCACGTCCAAACATTATCACTTGGTCAATTTTTTGTTTTGGTGTAGTGAGAGGCATAAATATTTTGGCTGTTATTCTTAAATGTGCGCAAGCATATGCAACGCCTTGTGCGTGATTACCAGCGCTAGCACAAACTACACCTTTCTCACGTGCCTCATTCTCAATTGTCTTTATTTTGTAGTATGCTCCACGTAGTTTAAAAGAGCGAACATGCTGTAAATCTTCTCTTTTAATATAAACTGTGCAATTGTATTTTTCGGATAAATATTCGTTTTTTTGTAATGGTGTGTGGACCACTACATCTTTTAAAAACTGATGTGCAATTAGCACATTTTCTACTTGAATTGATTTCATATCTGCTACTTGCATCATAATGTTGCCAACCTCCAATATATTAAATATTTATACATTTTAACACACCACAGTGGTAAATCACCATATTTATTTAGATAATTCTAAAATATGTAACAAATCAGAAGTCTCGAATTGTTACAGAGTTGTTACTGGTGCCTGGCACCAGTAACACATCTGTAAAAATCGATTCGATTAAAAGGCTCGATTTTTTTGTTAAAATTTTTCTGAGCAATGTATAAGCATAATTTTTAGACTTAGTGGTATACTACCAAATGTGATATTTTGTTAAAATTTATTAGCATTTTATTAATCAAATGGAATTGGAAAGAGGAGAAATTACATATGGCAATTAAAGTAGCTGCAATAATAGGAAGCAATAGAAAAGAATCTTATAACTTAAAGCTTGTAAAATACATGAAAGATCGTTATTCGGAGCAATTAGATATCGAAATCGTATCTATTAATGACGTAGAAATGTTTAGTGCAGATATTGAAGAAAATCCTCCAAAAGGGGCTATGGATTTTAAAATAAAGGTTCGCAATGCAGATGCAGTTTTATTTGCAGTACCGGAATACAACTTCTCTATTCCTGGTGCTTTGAAAAATGCGATTGACTGGATGTCTCGTAGTGGTCATGACATGAAAGACAAGCCAACTTTTATCGTTGGTTCTTCAATGGGGGTACTAGGAAGCGTTCGTGCACAAATGCATTTAAGAGAAATCATTTCAAACCCAACACTACAACCAAAATTGCTTCCAAATAATGAAGTATATATTGGCGCAATTCATACAAAAATGAATGAGCAAAACGAACTAACGGAAGAAGGTACAATCGGTTTTCTTGATTCAGTAGTAAATAATTTCGTTGAATTTTATAACAAAGTAAAATAATTTATTGTTTTTAAACAAACAAACAAACAAACAAACAAACAAACAAACATGAAAAACGTGAAATTCACGATTTTCATGTTTGTTTTAATTTTCGTGAATATCACGAATAACATGTTTGTTTTGGTGCCTGGCACCTGTAATATACTCAATAGCTAATTTTAATGTGCTAGTGTACTAAAGTTTTTGTTTTGTTTTTTACTTTTAGATGGCATAATAAAAACATATTAAAAATGGAGGCAAGAGCATGATTGGCATAATAGATTATGGAGCAGGAAATTTACATAGTGTGTTGAAAGCAATTGCTCGTTTAGGTTATGAAACTAAACTCATAACGAAATCAACTGATCATGATGAGTCGATTACAAAATTAATATTACCTGGTGTAGGGAATGCAAAAGTTGCCATGGATGTGTTAAATGAATCCGGTTTAAGCGATTATTTAAGAGATCAGGTTGCAAAAGGAACCTCTCTATTAGGTATTTGTTTAGGGATGCAGCTACTTTTGGAATCAAGTGAAGAAGGCAATGTGGATTGTTTAGGTTTTCTGAGAGGAAAAGTACCAGAGTTTAAAGAGGACTCAGAAAAAATACCACATATGGGTTGGAATCAAGTGAAAGATGTTCAACAGCATTTTTTGTTTAATGATATACCTGATAATACAGATTTCTATTTTGTTCATTCTTATTTTGCAAAAACAGGGAATGAAAAAGATGTATTGGGTTCAACCAATTATGGTATAGATTTTGCAAGTGTAATTGGCAATCAACAAGTAATGGGCGTGCAGTTTCACCCTGAAAAAAGTGGGAAGTATGGTATTCAATTATTAGAAAATTACTGTAAATGAGGAGTAATATAAATGCTTAGAAAAAGAATAGTTCCAGCAATCGATGTGTTGAATGATAAAGCTGTGAAATACATACAGTTTAGAAATCCAACTATTATTGGGGATCCTGCAGAGCTGGGTAAAAAGTATACGGAAGATGGAGCAGACGAATTAATTTATCTAGACACAACTGCTTCATTGAAAAATCAAGATTTAAAAATTGAGTGGATTCGTAAAGTGGCAGAGCAAGTATTTATCCCTTTTTCAGTTATAGGTGGTGTACGAACAATTGATGATTTTAAACGTTTACTTCGAGCGGGGGCTGACAAAGTAGGTGTAAATTCTGCGGCAGTTCAGAGACCAGAGTTACTTCGTGAAGCTGCTGAAGTTTATGGTAAGCAATGCGTTGTTTTAGGATTAGATGCTATGCCTATTTACAATGATGAAAACGAAATTATTCGTTGGGAAGTATACACACATTCCGGACATGAAAAAACTGGATTGGATGTTGTCGAATGGGCACAACAAGCAACAGAACTTGGCGCAGGAGAAATCATTTGTACAAGCATCCATAAAGACGGTATGAAAAATGGTTATGATGTAGAGTTGATCAAATTACTTTCTGAAAAAACAAATGTTCCAATCATCGCTTCAGGTGGAGCAGGTAAGCTTGAGCATATCGAAGAAGTATTTACAGATGGCAAAGCAGATGCAGCGCTTGTTGCTTCCATGATTCATTATGGTGATTACTCAATTTCTGAGATCAAATCTTATTTACAAGATAAAAACATTAATGTTCGATTCTAAACTTTATAGTAGATAAAAGGATTCACCAAAAAGCTACTGTTTACTTTTTAGATCACACGATCTTATGAATATTTTGAAAGTAATTATTCATTACATGTAGAATATAGTGTCATAATAATTCCAAAGGAGAACTTTATGACAAATTGGGATTAAACATTATTACATACTTCTCGTGGTATCTTTGAAATTTTCATAAAAAGCTTATGGAAATCTTCAAACGTCCGGATCTCTCGGAGATGAATAGAAAAGAGCTAACAATTGAAAGAACTTCACTTTCTTTATACGATACAAGCAAAAATAATAAATTATTCTCGAAGAATATCCATAAAAAAATGACTGCAATTAGAACTGATTTTTTTTGCTCGAGAATTGCATATATTTGATTTTACAAGGAAATTGCAGCTTATTTCCACGCCAACGTTAATTATTTGTGGAAAACATGATGTAAAGTAATCACTACCCGTTTTTAGAAGAGGCAGAAATGTTTAATGCGGAAGTAAACATATTTTTGAAAAGCAAATGATAAATAAAATTAACCTATCGAGATGAGGTTTATCAAAATTTTCACCTACAACCGTGTTTAACAAATAGAAGAACAAAGTTGTAGGTGAAGGTATAAAAGGTATCAATTGTGTGATATTGAGGTACTAATCACTATCTAGGTTTATTTTATATTAAAAATAGAGTTGCGATTAAGAAGAAAGGCAAAAATATTCTTCTAAAGCGATTGCGTATAAACATACCTCTTCCCGGAACAATACCATCTATCATTCCGATATGTCTTCTACCCATTCTTTCTCTTACCATAACCCGACGTCCCATATTTCTCATTACAAACGACTCTATTATATCTCTCTTTTCTATGATTTGTGTATCCATTGGATCCGCGCAAAGACTACTACCTTATATTGGTAATCGAATCTTTCTTCAAAGTTCCATAATAAAGAGCAGATCGCTTGAACCTGCCCTTTATCCTTACTATTCGTGGTGGTAATACTCAATGAAGAAAAAAATCGAATATTATTCACCACATAAAGATTAGTAAGTATTCATAAAAGAAGCACCTACGATGATAAGGAGAATAAACAATACGACAATTAATACAAAGCTAGATCCTGTGTTGCTATATGATCCACCGCCATAGCCACCTACATTTCCATAGCTCATATATATCACCTCCTATATTGAGATTAAGGATTACTAGATTACATCCTTAAAGTTATCTTATGTTACAAGTTTGAATTTACTTGGACTACTGTGTTAGGAATAGAGAATTTGTTTGACTTATTAATTGAGATAATTAAAGTAAAAGGAAAGCATAAGATGAAATGTTATAATTCGATGAATATGTCCAAAAGTGAAAAGAGTAAACGGAAAAAAACTGTGGAGAGTGGATCTCGACAGGTATTATGATGAGTTTGAATCTAACATTGTATGGAAATCTCGAACTAAACAGTCACTTCATTTTTCCTTGAGCTTAACTAATTAAGGGCTTATAGAAAAAACTTTTTTTGATGCTCATCACAAATTATTCAAGGTATTATTTAACGCATACAAATTAGCAAACACACATAGAAGGATTGCCAACATTGACCTGAAGAACATTGTTTCCTGAATGATTCCACCAACTATCCTAATCCTCCAAGAAAATCAACTTCCAAACTTGATTAATAGTATTTTCGAAAGAATTCTTTTACTATTCTTCTTAACCATTCCACATTGTTGCTCCTACAATGATAAGGAGAATAAATAATACAACGATTAATACAAAAGATGATCCCATGCCACTATCGCCAGAGCTATAGTTTTCGCCACAGCTACCGCCATATCCATTACTCATATATTTTCACCTCCTATAGTAAATATTAAGAATTACTAGATTACATCCTTAATATTATGTTATGTCAAAAATATGAATGGCTATAGACGAACCTGATAAATTTTAAAAAAAATTTTCATGTTTATTAGATACGATAAAATGTTATGAAATTCATTGAAATTTGAAGAATGCATTAACTGAGCAATCTAATTTTTAGTAATAGAACCTTTTCTATTTGAGAGGGTAAAATATCCTAAGTAAAGTGGAGTAGCTTATATAAATAAGAAAAAACCTGTGATGAGAAAATCTCGACAGGTTTTTAGGTTGGAGTTTAGTTTAATATGGAATCCTGAATTTTAAACCCGGCTCCATTATCTTAAGTTTAGACTAGTAAAGAACTGGTCGTAATAATTGGATGGAGCTCACCGTCCATAGCAAAAGAAACTCTTCCTGTCTCTTCTGAAACAACTATAACAAGAGCATCACTTTTTTCTGATAAACCTAATGCAGCTCGATGACGTGTGCCGAGTTTTTTTTCGCCGACAACTACGTTCGATAAAGGGAGAACATTTGCTGCAGAAAATATATGATTACTACGCACTAAAACAGCCCCATCATGAAGAGGGTTTCCGGGATAAAAGATGGATTCTAATAATGAATGTGTTAACATAGCTCCTATTGGAGTACCGGGGCGTATGAAAGAATCCAGATAGTTTTCACGTTCAATCACAATTAGAGCCCCATGTCTTTGATTAGAAAGATGTTGGATAGAAGTAGAGATATCTAAATACTTATCAGTAAATGGAGACAAATAACAGTTTAAGTAAAATGATGCTGCCATAGCTTCTGCTTTTTCAAATTGTTCTTTGATTGTAGCGAGTTTTCCTAATAGACAAAAGTTATCTTCTTCCAATGTTTTTAAGCCAATATTAACCTCTATCGAAATGTTTTCTAGCCCTTTTTTTAATTTTTCTTTTAGTGGTGAAAAATCACAATTACTCTTATCCACACAAATACACCTCATTGCAATAGATTGAATTATGGTAAAAAATGCATCCAGACGTATAATTCTATTTGAACTATAGTATACCCTGTAGTGAGTAATTGATTCCTTTTTGTATTCTTAAGATAAAAGTTGATAAAGAATCTTTCCAAACTAAATTGGAGCGGTGTCCCTTTCTCCAAATGTGTTTTTATACTAAAGCTAATCAGAATGAAAGGGGAGATCTTGCAGTGCATTAATTTTAATGTAACGTTAAAAACACTTAAATTTCAATAATCTAAATTTACACAAAGAAAAAGACCTTTATAATGGATAAGGTCAGGTGTAAACCTTTCCAAATCCACTAATAAAGGAACTAATCATGGACATTATTATACGAAAAACATCAATTGTGCAATTGTTTTCACCGATAAATCTTCAACTTTTTGAAGAAAAAGTGAAAACGATCTTCAAAAGCTATTACTCAAAGTGAACTAATTATTGCGGAAAAAGTGCACATTACATACAGAATGATGAACCAAGTGCGGTCATTGATACAATCAAAACTTTGATTAGTAAATGAATATAAGGTTTACTAATTATCTCAATTCTAAAGTTGAACTTGGAAGGGGACCCCATTTTATTTGGAGTTACATATTTTATTGTATAAATTTCAACATGTAAATTTAACAGCGACTATAGGTTAAATAATCTCCCAACCACGCTCTTTTGCGACACTTCTCAGTTTATCTTCTGGTTTTACTGCAACGGGATTTCCAACTAGATTCAGTACTGGTAAATCAGAGTAACTATCCCCATAAGCATAACTGTTTTCCCAGTCAATTTGTCTACCGTCTAAAGCTTCTATAATATTTTTAGATTTTTGTGTACCATTCACATGGATAATACGAGTTTGCGTATCCACTCTATTTTCTTTATAAGGTATATCTGTACCAATAATATGATCAAAAGAGATTCCTGCTGTAACACGATTTAAAAACTGTGTATAAGCACCTGAAACGAGTAATATATGTATGTTCTCTGCTTGATGTTTTTCTAATCTGGAAACAACTTCTGCATTAAAATCCTTCTGCATTTTCTCCTTTAATTCCTCAAAATAACTATCCATTTCGGATGCAGATATTCCTTCAAAAGCTTTTAAATACAATTGCATCGAAAGTTCTTTCATTTTTGAAGTTGGATAAAGCTTCAATTTATTCGCAAGATAAGGTGGAACGATTGCTCTATAAAAACGTTTATATTTTGTCCGGTAAATGGGATGTTCTTTCAAATGATTCATAAGCAGTTTGAATGTTTCTTCTGCATACAATGTGCCATCAAAATCGAAAATTGCTACTCGCATGACTATCACCTTTTCTTTCTTCGATAAGTACTTAGTTCAAATTATACGTTAATTTGTGGAAGAAACAATAAAACTCGCCCCTATTGATTAGGGACGAGAAAATTTTATTGTACTTTATTCATCGTTTGTCCTTGAACAGGTGCGAAAGAATTGAGCAATGCCTGCATGTTTTGTTGATCTAGTTGTGGAACTTGGTAGTAGTGGTGTTTGTTTTGATAAATGGAAAGTTCATAAGCCATTTCAATGCAGTTTGGAATGGAATCTGCAAGAACTCTTCGGACGACTGGATTTGTAGTTTCTAAAGATGCAGAAGTTTTAGTTGTGGCAGAGGTTTTTGCTGAACCAAGTAAATAACCGGAAATCATCTCATCTGTAATTTCATTAGCGTTTTGCATTGGCTTTTTAGGCTGTGAGGCTTTAATCCCGTAAATAAAGTCGTTACCCGTTTGCATTTTATAGCTGGAAGTGGGGTGAGAAGGGTCTTTTCCTGTTTTGAAAGATTCGACGATTATATTGTATTCATCTACTCCAAATGTATATTGACGATCTAAAATACTCAGCAATTCTTGGTCTTTAACGAGAGGGCGTAGGATTGTTTTTAAATTTAAACCAGCTACAACACAAGATAAAGTTTCGTGAAGATCAAATAATTCATGTCCACCATGATTCATTTGTTGAGTAACATTTCCAGTTTGCATATTTTGATGCGTTTGACCTTGAGCTTGACCAAATGGGTTTTGAGTCATTCCAAATTTTCCTCCTTATAGAAAATGTGATGAAACATCCTCGTTAGTTTGGCAAGTTTAAGTGAAGTTATACATGATTATTACAAGTGATTACAAGTGACAGTGATTACAAGTGCCAGGCGCCAAAACAAACAAAATAATCGTGAAATTAAAAACAATCATGAATGTTTTATTATTCATGATTGTTTCTATAATTGCATTAATTTTCAGTTGCTTCGACTAACGAAAAGATGAAGGAGAATAAATGATGCAAAGTTTCTTCCAACGTAAAGTCTTCGCTAAAGTCTTTTAAATAATTTAAAGGGAGATTAACTTCCCATAATCCGTCTTCTCCCGAAAACATTAAGCTATAGTTCATGATTTCAGTGTGAAAGTGTTCTTTTAGATACTCGTGTAAAGATGGTCCAAATTTCTTTTGAAGTGCTAAGCCAAACATTGCAGTGTATACTTCAAATACTTCATCAAATTCTAATGCTATAGCATCCACATTAATGACATCAAAACTATCAGATTCCAAATACAAATACTCATTTTGTTTTTCTTTAAAGTAAACTATTGGAGATTTCAAAAATTCTACTGTATCTTTAGAAATAAGCTCATCTGTTTCTTTATTGAATCGTTCGATATTTGCCTTTGAAAATTGCTTGTTTTTATCTATCAAAACGATATTTTGTCCATCTGCAAGTAAAGAGTGTTTATCAGCATATTGTTTTTCTTCTACTAATAATTCCACGTCATTGCTAGTTGCTTCTTCGATCTTTTTAATTATTTTTTTTGTTATCATAAATAATTATTCCTCTCTTCTTCTGCGATTTCCTCTGCCATTAGTTGAAGGTCATATGCATCGATTATAAAAATAGGGTAATTTTTTTTTTCAGCATATTGTTCAGCAATTTTTTTCGTGTATTTCGGAGAACCATCATTTTCTTCATCATACACGATAAGAATGCCATCCGAATTTCGAAGAAAAAACTTGTTTTTTTCAATAAATTGCCAAGGAGCCTCATAAACTTTTTTTGTGAGACTTGTTTGAAAATCAGCTTGATGTTGTAAAGCTCGATATTTTTCTTGTTTCAGCTCATTCCAAATTTTCTCTTGTTCTAAAAATGGAGTAATAATTGCATATTTTAAATTAGGATATTCTTCTTTCATTTCCAAAACAAGTTCCGCCGTCCATGTTTCGACACCTTGTTGTCCACTTAATATAATCCATTCTAATCCTTCATTGATCAATACAAGTAATTGATTTTTAATTGCTTTTTTTATGATGGGTATACCTGGATGAGAATCATTAAAAATACCTAACTCATGTGCTTTATAACCAGTTACTACTAATCGTTTTACCATTTATTATACCTACTTTATTTAACAACTACAGTTTATCATACCACTTTTTAGTCACCATATATACTTGAAAAAAGACCGAATGCAAACTCATTCGATCTAAGAGATACTTCTATTCTAATTAAAACAACTTCAGTTTTTCTATTCGATTGATTGCTTCAACCAAACGATCCTCATCTACTAATAAACCAACACGAATATAACCTTCGCCGTATGTACCAAAACCATTTCCAGCAGCAACTGCAACATCAGCTTTCTCCAATAGTAAATCTGCGAACTCTTCGCTTGTGTATCCTTTTGCGACAGGAAGCCATGTAAAAAAAGAGCCTTGAGGCGCTTTCACATCCCATCCGATTTTGGAACAAGCTTCCACTAATGCATTTCTTCTTCCTTCATACAACGCTACCAATTCATCTACACATTGCTGGCTTTCGTTTAGGGCGGACGCAGCTGCAGATTGAATAGCAGGGAATAGACTTACAAATAAATGATCCTGAATCATATTAATTGCCTCTATCATTTTAGGATTACCGACTGCAAAACCAACGCGCCATCCAGCCATATTATAAGTTTTTGAAAGAGTATACATTTCAATGCCCACGTCTTTTGCACCTTCTGATTGTAGAAAGCTAACTGGTTTTTTTTCATCAAAACCGATTCCTCCATATGCAAAGTCATGAACAATCGCAATGTCGGATTCCTTTGCAAGGGCAACTGTTTCTTCAAAAAATTCATTCGTAGCAGTGGCACCTGTTGGGTTATTAGGATAATTTAAATACATTAATTTAGCTTCCATTTTTTGTTCTGTTGTTAATTTATTGTAATCTGGCAAATAATTGTTTTCTTCCAATAGCGGCATTGTTTCAAAACGAACATTTGCTAATGCTACACCAGATAAATAATCCGGATATCCTGGATCTGGCAGTAACATTAAATCGTTTTCATTCATCATCGCCAGTGGTAATTCCACGAGTCCAATTTTCGTTCCAAACATAATTGCTACTTCTGTATCTGAGTCAATTTTTACATCATATTCTCTTTTATAAAAGTCTGCGGCTGCCTGTTTTAATTCGTTAATTCCTCGGAAAGGGGAGTACTTATGTGACTGCGGATTTACTGCTGCATCCTGCAATGCTTTTATAATATGCTGTGGAGTCGGCTGATCTGGGTTTCCTTGTCCAAGGTTAATGATATCTCTTCCTTCCACCACAGCACGTGATACTTTTTGAACAAGTGTTGCAAAA
The DNA here is from genome assembly GCF_042945595.1 of Psychrobacillus sp. L3. Lineage (GTDB taxonomy): Bacteria > Bacillota > Bacilli > Bacillales_A > Planococcaceae > Psychrobacillus. The sequence continues at coordinate 1,632,706 of NZ_CP168493.1, forward strand.
AATTGAGTAGGTAAACTTTTTAATCGATTTGAAAATTCCATGTACAATCCCTCATTTTCTTAATAGTTGCATAGATTAGACAAATCTTATAATCTTTTTAGTAATATGTCTATAGGTGGTGGCGAAATGAAAGTTGCATGTGTTCAATTAGATATTGCGTTTGGTAAGCCAGAAGAAAATTTTCACAATGTAAAAGGAAAGGTGAGAGAAGCGGCATCTTTTGGTGCAAAAGTTGTCGTATTACCTGAAATGTGGAACACAGGGTACGATTTAACAAGACTCGAGGAAATAGCCGATGTGGAAGGACAAGACACAAAAAAGCTTTTTACCGAGTTATCCAAGGAACTAAGTATTTATATAATTGGAGGATCAGTTTCTACTAAAAAAGGAAACAAGTTTTATAATACAATGTATGTAACGAATGATTACGGGGACATAATTGCTGAATATAACAAAGCGCACTTATTCAAATTAATGGATGAACATCTTTATTTGGAAGAAGGTAATGAAAAGAACTTATTTACGGTAGATGGCACGGAAATGAGTGGAATCATTTGTTATGATTTACGTTTTCCTGAATGGACTAGAGTTCATGCGCTAAATGGTGCCAAGGTCATGTTTATTCCAGCTCAATGGCCAGATAAACGAATTGATCATTGGAAAATTCTACTGCAAGCACGCGCAATCGAAAATCAAATTTTTATTGTCGCAGTCAACCGAGTCGGCAGTGATCCAAACAATTTCTTTGATGGGAATTCGATGGTTATCGCACCTTGGGGAGAAATTTTATGGACAGGTGGAAATGAAGAAGCAGTTCAAATTGTAGATATTAATTTAACAGAAGTAGAGGAAGTACGAAATAGAATTCCTGTATTTCTTGATAGAAGAGAAGTATTATATAATTAATCCAACAAACAAGGGGGGTATGCTTGATGGAAGAAAATATTCGAGCAATTCAAGATGAATATCCAGATGATTTTGCTTGGTGTTACGGTTGTGGAAGATTGAACGAAGGGGGTTATCATTTTCGGACCTATTGGAATGGAGACCGAACGGAAACAGTTTACGAACCGAGAGAAGAACATATTGCTATTCCCGGATTTGTATATGGTGGACTGATAGGTGCACTAGTTGATTGCCATGGGACAGGTTCAGCTTCTCTTGCTCTACACCGTAAAAATGGATATGAGCCAGGTAGTGGAGAGAGTCCACCACGTTTTGTGACTGGTTCACTACATGTAGATTTCTTAAAACCGACTCCTCAAAAAGTGTCTTTAAAGGCCATAGGAACAGTTGAAGAAATTCATCCAAAGAAATGGAAAGTGACAACAGAAGTTTTTGCAGGAGATACCCTTTGTGCAAAAGGAGAAGTTATAGCTGTAGTGATGCCTGCGACATTTGCTCAACCAAAATAATTTACATGAATTCTAATTTGTAAAACACAGGATCAATTTTCCTGTGTTTTTTTCTTCCTCTAAACATATATATGTATAAGCAGGAAGGTGGGAAGCATGTATTTTAAGAAGTCTCTTATTATATTAATAGCAAGTATTTTAGTTGCAGTTGGCATAAACTTCTTTTTAGTTCCTTTTCATCTATTAGATGGTGGGGGTATTGGATTAGGGTTAATCATACATTATTTATTGGATGTAAAAGTGGGACTTGCAATTATATGTATAAGCGCACCAATTTTTCTTGTTGCTTGGACGAATTATCGTTCCTTTTTTTACAATGGGATTCATGGGTTACTGATTTCCTCCTTAATTATTGATTTTTTATATCCTTTACATATTTTGGGTGAACAGATAGTGCCAAATGGGATAATAGGAGCTACATGCGGGGGTGTTTTAGTAGGTTTTGGAATAGGCTTAATGCTTCAATTGGATACTACTATATGTGGAACGGATTTGTTCGCACAAATGATCTCAGATTTGTTGAAAGTGAATCCAGGCTTATGTATTTTTTTTATGGATATTTTTGTCGTAATTGTGGGGAGTATTATTGTTGATACAGTTTCATTATTCAATTCTTGTATTACTGTGGTCACTGTTGGTATTACGACATCCTTGATGGTGAGAAAGCGTTATTAAGACAATGAGGATAGTTATACATATATAAGAGAGTAGCAGAGATTCTCTACTACTCTCTTATACTATTTCTCTTTTAGAAAATGGTTGAAGCAGAACGTATTTATTCGACAACTGCACTTGGTGTTGGTTCGGGAACTCGAGATAATAGTATAATACCAATAACAAATAAAATAATTAAGCTGAAAACACCATAATTAGATTTTCCAGTTAATTGAGTCGTGATCGCAACAAGTAAAGGACCCATAATGGAAGCAAATTTGCCAAAGATATTATAAAATCCAAAAAACTCGTTCGAATTTTTTTTCGGTATTAGTTTAGCGAAATATGATCTGCTTAAAGCTTGGATTCCGCCTTGGGATGTTGCGACTAACATGGCTAAAATCCAAAAATCTATAACTGTTTTTAAGAAGAATGCATAAGAACAAACAATAATGTAGATAAATATTCCGACATAAAGCATTTTCTTTTCTGAAAATCTTCCTGCAAGTTTACCGAAAATGATCGCGAAGGGTGCAGCTACTACTTGAGTTACAAAAAGAATGATTAACAGGCTATTTGTATCTAGTCCTAAATCTGTCCCATAAGCTGTAGACATATTAATAATTGTCCCAACTCCATCAATATAAAAAAAGTATGCTAGTAGAAAAAGAAATAATGCTCGATATTTCCGAATTTCTTTAAATGTTTTCCCTAAACGTCTGAAACTTTGAACAATTTGATTTCCATCTCGTTCGATAAAGTGTAATTGATGAACATTTTTTATCATTGGAATTGAAAACACAACCCACCAAATTGCAGTAATTATAAATGAAATTCGACTTGCGGTAATACTTGAAATAGGGATTACTTCATTACTAGCTAGCAAAATAATAATAATACTAATTAAAAATGGTATAGTGCTACCAATATATCCTAAGCTATAACCTCTTGAAGATACTTCGTGCATTCGTTTATCGGTTGTTACATCTACGATAAAGCCATCATAAAAAACATTTGAACCAGTTGCTCCAAGTGCCGCAATTGTGTAACAGATTAACAAAAGCATCCAATTATCGAATGGTATGATAGCAAGTAATGCGGTAAATAAAATTCCTAGTAATAAGAAAAAGTTGAAAAATTTCTTCTTCATTCCACGATAATCTGCAATAGATCCTAAAATTGGTCCAATCATAGCTAAAATGAATGTGAAGATAGCAATTGTATAGCCTAAGTAGGCTGTGGAGTTAGCTGCACTTACTCCTGCATCAGTAGCAGAAGACTTATAAAAGATAGGGAAAACAGCTGTTGTAATTATAATGGAATATGCAGAAGAGCCCCAATCATACATAGCCCAGCTATTTTCTTGTTTTGTAAATTTACTCATCTCAATTTATTCCCCCTTGTTAACATATATTGTACAGGATTGCATAACATTTCAGTGGAATTTACTTAAAATTTACTTAGTTGAGTTAACTTCATAAATAGTATTTAATTATTAAAACACGAACAATACTCAATTTGTTGATTGGAGCGACAGGCAGCGACTCCAGCGGGATGAGTGAGACAGATGAGCCATCACAAACGACGCGAATGCGGAGGTGAAGGCTCATCGCTCACCCCGCGGAAAGCGTCTGCCTATAGCGGAAATCATGTTAGTTTATGATGAATATATTATACATATCTCATTTCATTTTAATATTGTTCGTGTTTTATGCTCTAAATTTGAATTATGAAATTGATTCAGTTTTAATAATTATATTGATAATAGGTTGAATACGGATTTTTCCAATAAAAAAACCATCTTTAAATAGATGGTTTTTAAAAGTTAAGCGCAGCTTTTGACACTTCAAATGCTAAATCTTCATTCCCGAATAACTGGAGTACATGAATAACTGTTTCAGTGTCCACTTGTAAACTATCTTTTTCCGTTTCTTCTATAATATTTAAAAGTATTCCATTATCATGTTGATGGGAATATGCATTCTTATACAATGTAGCTGCATTAATATCATGATTAACACACCACTGCGCAAATAAATGAATCATAATGTTCTCATCCTCCTGATATTGTTTAATTATTTTTTCATTCAACTTCTCTCAACTCCCCATGAATCAATCAGTTCCCAAAGGTTGGTTAGGATTGAATTAGTCTTTTTTTCAAATGTCGATCCAGCGAAGGCTTCTGAAAGGGAAGGTATAATTCTTTCTAAAAGAAAAATTCTTGGTTTTTCTTTTGGTAACTCTTCTAGAATAAATTCAATCGCTTGCTGCTCATTATTCTGTATATTATTTTTATGCGCTAAGTAAAAGTTTTCTAATTCATCTATTACTTGTTGTTTAGTAATTAGTGTATCTTCCGTTTGAATTTCAAAATAGGCTTGCTTAAGTAGGGAATCATTGGTTCTCGCCATTTCGAAAATGATAGATTCAATTCGTCTCAAGACAAATTTAATTAATTGTTCAAAAGAAATATCTTCTAATTTTATCCATGGGTGCTGTAATTGTTGGATCATTCCTAGAGCAAGGACTGCGCAATCTATTGCTACATCTTTTGTTTGATCGCCGAAGACATCCTCTAATCGTTTCGAAAGCCAATTTATTTCTTCAAAATAATTCTTTTTAATAAGATCCCGAAGTTCAACATCCTGAGAATGAATAATAGATGCAAAAAGAGGGAATAAATTATATTCTCGATATATATTCATTCGAATAGACATTTGTTCAATTAATGTGTTTATATTCGAAACATTGTGTTGGGTATGTAATTCTCGTCTCTTAATCAGTGTTTCCTCTTTAGCATTTTCAATTATTGCGATGATACATTCGTTTTTAGAGGAAAAATAATTATAAAAAGTACCTTTAGAAATTTTTGCTTCTTCGATAATATCGTGTACAGAAGTAGATCTAAAACCTTTTTCTATAAATAGGCGTTGCGCTGCTAATAAAACATTTCTTTTTTTTGTGATCATGTTTTTTATCACCTTTAGACTCGTAGTATAATTCATATATTAACCGTTATATCAATGTTTATCAATTTTTTTATTGGATAAGGAATTTATATTTGCTTTTTTTGAACTATGAGTATAAAATAGTCAAAGTGTTATAATACAGGGCTAAAATAAAAGCTTAATATAGTAGGAGGAACAAATTAATGAAAGAAATGCAACACAAACCGCCATATGCAATGATTGCAATCCTTTTTGTAGGAGCGTTCATTGCGTTTTTGAATAATACGCTATTAAATGTAGCTTTACCGACAATCATGAAAGAATTTGAAGTGAAGCCATCCGTTGTTCAATGGCTGACTACAGGATATATGCTCATAAACGGGATACTAATTCCGGCTAGTGCGTTTTTTGTTCAAAAATTCACGAATAGAAAACTATTCATTACAGCAATGGTCTTTTTTACAGCAGGTACAATATTAGCTGCAGTAGCGCCAGCATTTGGAGTTTTAATCGCAGCAAGAATGATTCAAGCGGTAGGATCTGCAATGATGATGCCATTATTGATGAATGTTATGTTAACTGCATTCCCGATCGAACGTCGTGGAGCAGCGATGGGGATGTTCGGACTAGTTATGATTCTAGCGCCAGCAATTGGACCAACATTATCAGGATTTATTTTAGAACATTACCAATGGAGAGCATTATTTGAAATTATTCTGCCATTTGCAGTAATTGTTTTGCTATTAGCTATTTTTAAATTACGGAATATCACACCTAATCGAGATGTAAAGTTAGATATATTTTCACTTATTTTATCAAGTATAGGATTTGGGTCACTTTTATACGGGTTTAGTACAGCAGGGGATAAAGGATGGGATGCTCCGATTGTATACGGAACAATCATACTTGGATTCGTTTCCATCATCCTTTTCGTTTGGAGACAATTAAGATTAGAAGAGCCATTATTGAATGTTAGAATATACAAACATCCAATGTTTGCTTTGTCTTCGATCATTTCGATCGTTGTATCTGCTGCAATGTTTTCTGGGATGATTTTAACACCACTTTATGTGCAAACAATTCGAGGTATTTCACCATTCCATTCTGGATTATTGATGCTTCCAGGAGCAATTGCTATGGGGATTATGTCACCTATTACAGGAAAACTCTTCGATAAATATGGAGCAAGAGTTTTAGCGATTACTGGTTTATCAATTACTACAATTGGAACTTATTTGATGAGTCATTTAGGCATGGATTCAAGTTACTATTATATAATGTTCATTTATACTATTCGTATGCTTGGTATGTCCATGGTTATGATGCCAATTATGACAAATGGTTTAAATCAGTTACCAATGAAGATGAATCCACATGGTACTGCTACGAATAATACATTACAACAAGTATCAGGCGCAATTGGTACTGCTATTTTCCTAACGATTATGAACTCGAAAATGGAATCGACTGCAAAAACTCTTGCAGCCGATGCAGCAGCAGCGGGCAAAATGCCTACTAGCGCAGAAGGACTTGCACAATTTAAAATCGATATTGGCATGAAGGCTATGTTAGAAGGAATTGAACACACATTCCTCATCGCTACTTTTGTAACAATAGTTGCCTTAGTATTATCTTTATTTGTGAAAAGAGTAAAAGTGGTAAAAGAAAGCTAAACCGTCGCCGGTCTAGCTCAGGCTGTAGACAAACTCGGTAAAAATCCGGTTTGTCTACAGTCTTTTTTTTTTTTTATAGAAAGTATGCCGTGAACTGGTTGATTTCCGCTGTAGGCGGACAATTAGAGAAGGTGGTACTAGAGAAAAATAGATAGCATCCAGTGATAAAGAAGCGGTGAGCGGATGAAATCTATCTTCGTCCGCTTTTAAAAGAATTAGGAAAATATCTAATCTCTCATTAACCAAACCTAATGCACTCTGTCTTTACATAATTCATCCGGTCGACGGACAAACATCCGCCACAAGATTATCGAAAAAAAGTGGATGGAGAAGTGACGCAGTCACTTCTCCATCCACAAAAATTCCTGCGGTAATAGTGTAGCAAATGTTTCGTCCAAAGCACGCTAGAAATAGAGAAGACTAGGTGCACTTAAAGGACGCTTTCGTTTTTCTTACTTACTATCAATTTCATCCGTAAGTGAGACTAGCTCATCTATTAAAGCACCGATATAAGCAATCGTATCTCGCAATGGTTCTTCAGTTGTAATATCCACTCCGGCCATTTTTGCAAGCTCTACAGGAGATTTTGTACCACCAGCTTTTAATACTTCGGTCCATTCATCTACTGCAACTTGTCCCTCATCTAAAACTCGCTTGGAAACCTGCGTAGAAATTGTCAACCCTGCACTATATGTGTAAGGATACAAGCCCATATAGTAGTGAGGTTGTCTCATCCAAGTGAGCTCGGCACCTTCTGTAATTTCTACAGCATCTCCCCAAAACTCTTCTAATACACTTCGTTTATATTCATTTAAAATAGGTGCATTAACTGGCAGTCCTTCATCAATTCGTTGGTAAACTTTCCGTTGATACGCTGCCTCTAGTAAATGTGTAACAAAGTTATGGTAGTACGTTCTAGCGACGATAGAAGAAATAACCCATCGTTTAAATTTAGGGTCATTTGAGTTTTTCAATAAATGATTAGCAACAAGCATTTCATTCATAGTAGAAGGCGCTTCGATAAAATATAAGGAAGGGCGCGCATTAAATATATTTTGTTCTTTATTTGCATGATAGAAGTGACCTGCATGTCCTAGCTCATGTGCAAGAACGAAAACCTCATTCATTCTACTTGACCAAGATATTAAGATATAAGGGTGATTTCCAAATGGGCTAGAACAAAACGCGCCGGTAGATTTACCTGTATTTTGTGCGAAATCGATCCAACGTTCCTTATATGAGCGTTCAACCATTTCTAAATATTCTTCACCCATAACACCAAGAGCGTCTTCGATATATTTTTTTGATTCTTCGATGGTGATTTTTGGTTCGTACGTTGGGTCCAATGAAATTTTCAAATCAGCAAATGTCATTTTATCTAAACCATGCACTTTCTGAAGAAGCTTTGCATATTTTTGCATATGCGGTGCAAGCTCTTTCATGATTAGATCTATTTGGCGATCATATAATGTGCGGTCGACTTCTTGATTTAACAATAAGTAATCGAAAATAGAATTGTATCCTCTTAAATCCGAAGTCGTTTTTTCGATTTGTAAATGCATATCGTATGTTTTTGCAGTTGTATGTTGGTATTCTTTTAGTTTGCTAGAAAAAGCGTTGAAAGCTGAACGCCTCACTTCTGTGTCGGATTCTGCTTCCCAATCATTTTCAAATAGTACATAACTTAATGGATAAGAGGATCCGTTTACTTCGAAATTTTCAAAAGATATGTCTAACATTTTAGTCGTATCATACAACTTGTATGGTCCATTGAAGGTAGAAGAAAAAGCTGCAAGAGTTTTTTCTACTTCCGGATGCAGTTGATATTGTTTTTTAACTAAAAGCTTTTGTAAATAGTTTTGAAATGAAGTGCTATCTTCAATTGCTTTTTGAAGAACCTCATTTGGTAGTTCTACTAATTCACTATTAACAAAAGATAACTTACTATTTACTTTTGCAGAAAGCGTTGCAAATTTACTGCTACGAAGTTGTGCTTCTGTGTTCGTTTGGTCTGTACTTAGAGATAGGCTAGCATATGTCCCACTTGGGACTAGTTTTTCAAAAATAGCAGCATATTCTTCTAATGCTTCAATTATGATCACGGTATTATCAATTTTTCCTTTGAACTTTCCTTCAAATAAATTTACTTCTTCCTCTATCTCTTTCAAAGATGTATTAAAATCTTTTTCCGATTCAAACAAATTCTTCAAATTCCATGTTTCCTCTATTGGTACTTCAGATCTACTTGGTAAACTTTTAACCATTTTTATCTCTCCTTTTTATTACGGATATCGAACTATCATCTAGTATATATATAAGTGACAGAAAAGTAAAAACAGTCATTTAATAATTTGATTTCAAATATTGTCTATTTAATTAGTGAGAATAATAGAATGAACCATTTTGCTTAAAAAAAATAATAATATTTTGATATCGAAAATCGTATATTTAGCCTCTCGAAACTTCAAGAAATAGAGTGATACCAAGGGCTTTAGTGTTGAATCAAAATACTATATTAAATTATTGTCGGAAATTTTAAAATTAAGGGAAAAATTAGTATAGACTGAATTAAAACTTTGTTTTACAATGAGATTGTTCTACATAATAAATTGATAGTTTCTTAGGCAAACTAGTTTAGAAAAAGAAAAGTAGTGTAGCTTATATTTTTTGAAACTATCAAACAATGACAATGGGGGTAAATTAATGAAGACAAAGAAATTTGCATCACTTTTTCTTGCAACATCTCTTTTAGCAGGAATTCTTGCAGGATGTTCAAGTGGAGATGAAGGAAGTTCAAAAGGCGGGGACACGATTAAAATAGGGGCCAATCTTGAGCTTTCAGGAGCTGTAGCATCATACGGTTCATCCGAAGCTGAGGCTATCGATTTAGCTGTAGAAGAAATCAACGCAGCTGGTGGTATAGACGGTAAAAAGATCGAATTGATCAAAGTTGATAATAAATCGGACGCAGCGGAAGCAACAAGCGCTGCTATTAAACTAACGAGTCAAGATAAAGTTACTGCTATTATTGGAGCTGCAACAAGTGGAAACTCTGTTGCACAAGTACAAATTGCTACTGACACTAAAACGCCAATGATTTCACCTTCTGGTACTAGTACAACTGTAACTGTAGGAGAAGACGGCAAAGTGAATCCTTTTACATTCCGTGCTGCATTTATTGATCCTTTCCAAGGAACTGTTGCTGCAAACTTTGCTGCGAATGACCTGAAAGTGAAAAATGTAGCGGTATACGCGGATAATGCAAGTGACTATGCGAAAGGTCTTGCTTCTTCTTTCATTAAAGACTTTGAAGCTGCAGGAGGTAAAATTGTTGCAAAAGAATCTTATGTTGCAAAAGATACTGACTTCCGTTCAACACTTACACGTATTAAAGCTGCAAATCCGGACTTCATCTTTATCCCTGGATATTATGAAGAAGTTGGGTTAATCGTTAAACAAGCTCGTGAATTAGGAATTACAGTTCCACTAATGGGTGCTGATGGTTGGGATTCTCCGACAATCGTTGACCTAGCTGGAGCAGCAGCACTAAATAACACGTACATTATTACTGCATATTCTTCAGAAGATCCAGATGGAAAAGCGAAAGCGTTTGCGGACAGTTTTACTAAGAAATACGGAAAAGCGCCTAACTCATTCCATGCACTTGGGTACGATGCAGTTTATTTATTGAAAGATGCAATTGAACGTGCTGGTTCTACTGATGGTACAAAAATTAAAGAAGCTATTGAAGCAACTGATAACTTACCACTAGCTACAGGATTATATTCTGTTGATGAATTTCATCATCCGATTAAATCTGCAACAATTATTGAATTTGTAGATGGAAATCAAAAATTTAAAGTGAAAGTTAATCCTTAAGGGTAGTATGTAATATAGAGGGGGGATTATATCCCTCCTTTTCTATTTCTAAAATAATTGTAACTTTGAACTAAAGGAGTGAAACATGATGGAATGGATACAGCAATTGATTAATGGTATTTCACTCGGAAGTATATACGCATTAATTGCCCTCGGTTACACGATGGTTTACGGCATTATTAAATTGATTAACTTTGCACACGGAGATGTGTTCATGGTTGGATCTTTCATTGGATTTTATTCGATTACTGTATTTGGGTTAGGATTTTTTCCTGCACTTATTGTATCAATGGCAGCATGTGCGTTATTTGGAGTAATTATAGAGCGTATTGCCTATAAACGTTTACGAAATGCAACAAGAATTGCAGCACTTATTACCGCAATTGGAGTCTCGTTATTGATTGAATACGGTGTAATTTATATTAGAGGGGCTCAACCAGAAGCATACCCAGATGTATTTTCTAATCGTTCATTTCAATTTTTAGGTGCCCAAATTAGCATTCAATCTATTCTTATTCTTTCAGTTTCTGTTGTATTAATGATCTTATTGCAGTTTATTGTACATAAAACGAAAACTGGAAAAGCGATGCGCGCTGTTTCCCATGATACAGAAGCAGCAAAATTAATGGGTATTAATGTTGATAATACTATTTCTGCTACTTTCGCAATTGGTTCTGCTTTAGCAGGAGCAGCTGGTGTTATTTTTGGTGTATATTATACAAAGATTGATCCGCTAATGGGTGTTATCCCTGGAGTGAAAGCATTTGTCGCTGCAGTTCTTGGAGGTATTGGTATAATACCTGGGGCCATGGTGGGGGGATTGGTGCTCGGAGTTGTTGAAACGTTTGTTAGTGCGTTAGGTTTCTCGTTATGGAGAGATGCTGCAGCATTCGTCATTTTAATATTAATTCTGATCTTCAGACCATCTGGAATCTTTGGTAAAAATACACGAGAGAAAGTGTAGGTGATACATAATTATGAAAAAGTCAAAACAGTTTTGGCCATTTGTTATTGCGGCGGTATTAGTTTATGTAGTTGTCCAAGTTCTTATTTCAAATGGAATAATGAATCAATTTTATTCTAATACTCTTATTTTAATTGCCATTAACATAATTTTAGCAGTCAGCCTACATTTGGTAATAGGTATCACAGGGCAATTTTCGATAGGGCATGCTGGATTTTTAGCGGTAGGTGCTTATCTATCTGCCATTGTCACGATGAAATTACATCTTCCCTTTATAGTTGCAATTATAGTTGGTGGAATTGTAGCTGCATTAGCTGGTTTAATAGTTGGTATTCCAAGTTTAAGATTAAAAGGGGATTATTTAGCAATCGCTACTCTTGGTTTTGCTGAAATAATTCGAATTGTTTTCTTAAATGTTGATTATGTTGGCGGTGCAGCTGGAATGCAGGTAACCCATCTAACAACTTGGACATATGCATTTGTTTGTTTGGTAGTTACGATAATAGTAATAGTTAATTTTACAAATTCACGCCACGGTATTGCAGCTATTTCCGTTAGAGAAAACGAAATTGCTTCAGATGCGATGGGTATTAACACTACATACTATAAAGTAATTGCATTTGCGCTAGGCTCATTCTTTGCTGGTGTAGCGGGAGCATTATATTCCCATAACTTCTATATCATTCAACCAAGTCAATTCGGCTTCTTGAAGTCTTTTGATATATTAATTTTCGTCGTACTGGGCGGACTGGGAAGTCTTTCAGGAGCAGTTCTTTCAGCAATTTTGCTGACAGTTGTATCTACTTATCTTCAAGGATATCCAGAGACTCGAATGATTATTTATAGTCTCGTTTTAATCTTAGTGATGTTATATCGCCCAAAAGGATTAATGGGTACGATGGAAATTACGGATTACTTCAAATTATGGAGAACGCCAAAAGGAGGCGGTCAACATGGCAAATAAACCTTTATTAGAAGTGAAAAATGCAGGAATTCAATTTGGTGGATTAAAAGCTGTTCAAAATTTAAATATGGTATTAAATCAAGGCGAATTAGTTGGTTTAATCGGACCAAATGGTGCAGGGAAGACTACAAGTTTTAACTTACTAACAGGCGTATATGAGCCGACAGAAGGGGACATCTTATTCGCTGGAGAACGTATAAACGGTTTAGCACCATATAAAGTCACTAGAAAAGGGATAAGTCGTACGTTTCAAAATATTCGACTGTTTAATGATTTATCTGTGTTAGACAATGTAAAAGTTGCCTATCATTCACTTGCGAAACACTCTATTTTAAGTTCTATTTTACGGTTACCATCACATTTTAAAGGCGAACTAGAAATGGAAGAAAAATCAATTGAGTTTCTAAAAATTTTTAGCCTAGACAAATACAAAGATGAGCTGGCAAAAAATCTTCCTTATGGTCAGCAACGGAGATTAGAAATCGCTCGTGCATTAGCTGCTGGACCTCAACTTCTTTTGCTAGATGAGCCAGCTGCTGGTATGAATCCTCAGGAAACGAAGGATTTAATGGATTTAATCGCATTTATACGTAATAAATTCGATCTAACCATTTTACTTATCGAACATGATATGAATTTAGTTATGGGTGTTTGTGAAAGAATTTACGTATTAGATCATGGTCAACTTCTTGCTGAAGGATCACCAGAAGTGATCCGTAACCATCCTAAGGTTATTGAAGCGTATTTAGGGGAGGAAGTTCACGATGACAATGCTTAAAATTGAAAATATTGATGTGTTTTATGGAAATATCCAAGCGTTAAGAGATGTAACTATTGAAGTAAATGAAGGGGAGATTGTGACTCTTATCGGGGCCAATGGGGCTGGAAAAAGTACCCTTCTGAAAACAATTTCCGGTCTGTTAAAGCCTAAAAACGGAAAAATAGAATTTTTGAATAGTTCAATTTCCGGTAAACAAGCACAAACAATCGTAAAATCAGGTATCTCTCACGTTCCTGAAGGTCGTCGTGTATTCGCAAATTTAACGGTTGAAGAAAATTTAGAGTTAGGTGCCTTTTTGCGAAAAGACAAAGCGGGAATTCATTCGGATATGCAAAAGGTTTACGAGATTTTCCCGAGACTATTAGAGCGAAAAAAACAACATTCTGGTACGCTTTCAGGTGGAGAACAACAAATGCTCGCTATGGGCCGAGCAATTATGGCAAAACCAAAGCTTGTATTATTAGATGAACCCTCGATGGGTCTTGCACCATTAATGGTTAAAACGATTTTCGAAGTAATAAAAGATATAAATCAAGAAGGCACTACTGTTTTACTAGTAGAGCAAAATGCTAATATGGCATTGTCTGTTGCAAGTCGGGGTTATGTAATTGAAACAGGACGAGTAGTACTTTCTGGTTCAGCAAATGATCTACAAACAAGTGAAGAAGTACGACAGGCATATTTAGGTGGACATTAATAAGAAAAGCTTTCACTAAGTAAATATAACTTAGTGAAAGCTTTTTTTTATCGTTTAAATGACTTTTTTAGTGGTATAATGTGCTTATATTCTTTTTTTTTTGGAGGAAAAATGATTAAAACTCTTAGATTTTGGATACTTACCCTTATTTCTTTTTCATTAATTGCAATATTAATAAGCTCATTTTTTTCAAGTTATATAGTAACGAAGAAAAGTTTAATAGAAAATTCTTTAAAGCAAAATGAAGTATACTCGTTAAAACTTGCTCAGCTTACGCAAGAAGTTTTTGAGTCGATGCAAGCAAATTTAGAAGCAAGAAAACCGGATGTAATTGAAAATATGGATGACCCTAGGGAGCTTACCAAAATATTAGATCAGTTATTGATAAGTGGTAAAAACTTTAACTCACTTTCTGTTATAGGTAGTGATGCTGTTGCGATAGCTACATCTCCGAACATAGGAATTGCTGGTAACAAAATAGAATCGCCTGGGGTACTTGAAGCACTAAGCAAAAAAGCAAATATTATTTCTAGTCCATATAGAGCCGTCACTGGTAGACTACTAATTTTAGTTTCAACTCCGTTATTTGATGATAAAAATAACTACCTTGGAATGTTAAATGGCACTATTTATTTGGAGGAAGAAAATTTCATTAAAGATATCTTGGCAAAACACTTTAGTGAAGATGGTTCCTATGTATTTGTAGTAGATAAAGAAGGAACTTTAATTTATCATCCTGATATTAATAGAATTGGTGAAAATGTTAGAAAAAATAAAGTTGTTCATGATTTAATGAAAAAGCAATCTGGTGCAAGAGAAATTTTCAATACGCAAGGACAGCGTGTACTTGCAGGATTTTCTTTTATTAAAGCAAGTGATTGGGGTGTTGTTTCACAAACCCCTTACAAGAGTAGTTTAAATCCATTAAGTGGTATTATGCAAAAAATGTTTTTCTATACAATGCCCTTTGTTATAGTATTCTATCTTTTAGCATTCTTGCTATCAGAAAAACTAGCCGCACCATTAAAAAACTTAGCTTTATTTACAATGAATTCTAATGTAGATGACCAAAACTATGAAAAACCGAAGATTTCAACTTGGTATTTCGAAGCAAAACAACTTTCAGAAACAATTGAAAGTTATCGCAAAAAGCAAGAAGAAACGTTAGCTGACTTTAAACATCAGTCATTAACTGATGCTTTAACTGGACTTAGAAATAGAAGATACTTGGAACTATTATTTACAGATTTACTTGATCAAAATAAGCTATTCTCCATGATTATGATTGATATTGACCACTTCAAAAAAGTAAATGACGAGTTTGGTCATCATGCTGGAGATGAGGTATTAAAATTTTTGGCAAATCGAATAACGTCTATTTCAATTGACAAAGGAATCTGTATTAGACTAGGTGGAGAAGAATTTCTAATTGTATTACCGGATGCAACCATTCAAGAGGCATACGTAATGGCAGAAAAATTAAGAACAGATATAGAGATGAGCATGCCGCCAATAAAGAGAAAAATAACTATTTCTTCAGGTATTGGTGAATATGATTTAAAGGAAGAAACTTTAAGTGACTTTATGCATCGAGTCGACGAAGCTTTATACGATGCAAAAGCAAAAGGAAGAAATAAAACCGTTTTTTCTAAATAAATGTTTAAGAGTGGTTTTAGTTTAAAAGCTAAAGCCACTTTTTTGAGAAGTTTATTGACATTTAACTGAAAATGATTATCATTGTTAAAGAGATATATATATAGAAAGTGGGATACAAATGAAAAAAACAACTATTATTACTTCATTGATTGCAACTGGTATTTTACTTACTGGTTGTGGGAACTCTTCAGAAAAGTCAGATGTAGTAGATAAATCGAGTGGTAACACGGTTCAACTGGACAAAGAATTGGATAGTTATAAATCATTTGCGATTGATCAGATAGATCAATTTGTTACCGAAACAGAGAAATTTGTAGATGCAGTAAAAGCTGGAGATATTGAAAAGGCGAAAGAAATTTATCCTAACGCACGTATGTTCTTTGAACGTTCAGAACCAATTGCTGAAAGTTTTGGAGATTTAGATCCACGTATTGATGCAAGACTTGCGGATTTAGAGGATGAAGGGAAAACGAAAAAAGATTGGTCAGGTTATCATAAGATTGAATATGGACTGTGGGTTGAAAACACGACAAAAGGATACGAAGAAGTCGCGGATCAATTATTAAAAGACGCAAAAGAACTTCGTGCACGTGTTGAAACAGTTGATGTTACACCTGATTTAATGATTACTGGTGCTGTTGATCTGTTAAATGAAGTTTCTACTTCTAAAATCACTGGTGAAGAAGAAATTTATTCCCATACAGATTTGTATGATTTTAAAGCGAATATTGAAGGTGCAGAAAAGATCTTCACGATATTAAAAGATCAAATCAGTGGGAAAGATGCGGATTTAGTGAAAGAATTGGAACAAAAATTTGCTAATATTAACAACCTTTTGGCGAAGTATGAAGATGGAAATGGTGGATATATTTCATACGAAAAGCTGACAAAAGAAGATACAAAAGCACTTTCTGAAGCGGTTAATCAACTAGGGGAACCATTAAGTCAAATAGGAATTATTATGGAGTGATATAGATGGACACAGAGAATAGAGAATCTTTTTCGAATAAGAAAATGAATCGAAGACAAATGCTTAAGCTAACAGGAGTAGGTGCTGCTGGAGTATTGATTGGTGCAACTGGATTTGGTTCAGTTGCTAATTCTCTAGGTTACTCGGTTGTGGAAGATAATTTGTCCGTTTCAAACAAAATTCCTTTTTATGGTAACAATCAAGCGGGTATAATTACAGAAGTTCAACAGCATATTTACTTCGCATCATTAAATGTTATTGCAACATCAAAAGAGGAGTTAAAAGAATTATTTAAAATGTGGACTCCAATGGCAGTAAAAATGATGAACGGGGAAGAAATCGGAGAACCTACTACTAATTACTTTGTTGCAGCAAAAGACACCGGAGAAGCAGTTGGTCTTTCTGCCTCTAATTTAACTTTAACTTTTGGAGTAGGACCAACTCTGTTCGAGAAGTCAGAACTAGGTATAAAAAATCTTAAGCCAAAAGAATTAGTACAATTACCGCATTTTCCAAAAGATCAGTTGGATGAAAACTTTTCAGCTGGCGATATATGTATTCAAGCTTGTGCAGAAGATCCACAAGTTGCGTTTCATGCTGTTCGAAATCTTGTGCGTGCTGCTTCAGGAAAAGTAACGTTAAAATGGACCCAAGCAGGCTTTAACTCATTTCCACAAGGAAATAAAAAAAATACGCCGAGAAATCTATTTGCTTTTAAAGACGGCACTGGAAATCCAGATGTGAAAAGTAAAAAAGAGATGAACGAAGTTGTTTGGGTTCAACCAAATGATTCTGTTTCATGGATGACTGGTGGAACATATTTAGTAACAAGAAAAGTTCAGACACATTTAGAAACTTGGGATCGAACAGCTTTAGGGGATCAGGAAGCAACTTTTGGGCGTCATCGTGATAGCGGCGCCCCGCTTGGGAAAAAAGGCGAACATGAAGATATGGAGCTTTCTCGTACTGATTCGAACGGTAAGCCAGTTGTCCCAATCACATCTCACGTGCATTTAGCTAAACAAGTAAAGGATCGATTGTTAAGAAGATCATTTTCATATTCAAGTGGAATAGATCCGAAGACAGGTATTTTTGATGCAGGGCTTCTATTTATTTCCTTCCAAAAGGATCCAAAGCAATTTATTAACATACAAAATAGTTTAGGTCGTGTAGATAAATTAAATGAATATATTACCCATCGAGGCAGTGCAATTTTCGCGTGTTTCCCTGGTATTCAAAAAGGGAGTTTTATTGGTGAATCACTTTTTAAAGCATAAATTATCTATTGTATTATGTGTAGTTTGCATATTATTTGTTGTGCGTTCAGTGCCTGCTCAAGCTACTACTACAGTTGGTGAATTGTATATTACGATTAGTGATGCCATTATGGAATCCAAAAATGAAGAAAATACAAAGGCTAAAGACGCACTTAAATCGTTTGATAAACAATGGAAAGAAATGAATGTTCCGGATAGTGAAGCGGTTAAACATATTAATGATGCTTATACTCGTGCATTTAATTCTAAAAACACAGATGAGCGTTTAGCAAATTTACAACAACTTGCAAAAGGTTTAGCTGCACTTGAAAAAGAACAAAATCCAGTAGATGAAAAAATGGAACGAACAAATTTTGGCACAAAAATTCAACCAGCAATTGATAAAATGAATGACATTATTGTAACTAATGATAAAGATGATATTTTACTAGGATACTCCAAGTTTTTAGCTTCTTGGAAAAAAAATGAACGTCCGGTTAGAGAGTTGGATATTGCAAGTTACGGAAAAATAGAAACTCAAGTAGCTTTTATGCGAATTACGTTAGCAGAAGACAAATTGGATGTAAACCAACTTCAAGGACAGTTTAATGCATTAATTAAAGCAATAAATGACTTTGTTGCTAATAAAGAAGTGCAGGGTACTACCGGAAATTATTCTTTAGCTACCCTTATTGGTTTACTGAAAGAAAGTAAATATCAAATTAACGAAGGATCTTTTGATGAAGCTGCAAATGAATTATTGAAGTTTATTGAAATTTGGCCAAACGTTGAAGGAGATATACGGACAAAAAATGCTGGCCTTTATACGAAAATAGAAAGTAATATTCCTCTTCTAGTAAGTGATCTTTCAAAAGATTCAGTTGATAAACAGAAAGTAACTAATTCAATTAATTCATTTATTCAAGAGATTGAACTAATGCAAACTACTTCAGACTATACTTATTGGGATTCTGCCTTAATATTACTTCGTGAAGGTTTGGAAGCATTACTCATCATTATCGCATTGCTTGCTTTCTTAAAAAAGGCAAACCAAGGCAATCAGAAAAAGTGGATTTATTTAGGGGCATTTGCAGGTTTGGTTGTGAGCGCAATTGCTGCTATTATTCTTTCTAGTATTCTACAATCGGTTTCTGCGGGAACGAGTCGGGAATTGATGGAAGGATATGTAGGGTTAGGTGCTGCGGTCCTAATGATAGGAGTCGGGGTTTGGTTACATAATAAATCTAGTATTACCGCGTGGAATAAATATATACAAACCCAAATGAATCATGCAATCTCTACCAGTAGTATCTTATCGATGGCATTTGTCAGTTTTCTATCTGTATTTAGAGAAGGGGCAGAAACAATTATTTTTTATGCAGGTATTGCTCCAAAAATGTCTACGCTTGAGTTAAGTATTGGTATCCTAATTGCTTTGGTTATTTTAGTTGTTTTTGCGGTTGTTTTAATGAAAGTAAGCGGAAAGATACCGATTCATAGATTCTTTATCGTAGCGACTATACTAATTTATATTTTGGCATTTAAAATTATAGGAGTTAGCGTGCATACTTTACAACTAAGAAGTGTAATCCCAATGACAACAGTGGATCATTTATCCGTCATTAGTTCCATTGGCTTTTATCCAACATGGGAAACCGTTATCCCACAAATTTTATTAATTAGTGTTGTTATTTGGAACTTTCTTCGTAAGAAATAAAAGAAAGAAGTTTTTCTCGCTAACAAACGCGGAAAAACTTCTTTTTTACTTGTTTTTTTTCACGAGAAACAAGATACCTTCTATAATTAGACCGATAACTAATCCAAATGAGGTAAATATAAACAAGGATAGAATTCCAACTAAGTCCCCCCATCCTTCCTTCCCGGAAATAAAGGAGCGGAAAAGTTCGATAAAACCGATTAGTAATCCAGTTGTAAAAATATAATACGCTATTTTCAGTTTATAAAATAACAAAGCACCTGTAAGAGTTCCTACTAAAACAGAAATGATTGCAAATGCAATGAAATTTCTGATCACTAAATCTTGGCCTAACACATATTTAACACCAAAAATAAGTAAAAATAATGATATGATAATGGTGATTCCAGCAATTCTTCCATAATTCTTTAACAACATTATCGCCTACTTTCCTATTTCTATCATACTGGAAATTATGCGATATTCCAATAAAGTATACATTAAAGGGGATGAAATCATGGCAGAGCATTTTTTTCATTTAAAAGCAAAATGGCCAGGTGATCGAAATGATATAGGGGAAATTCAAATGAAAAATTTGCAAACGCAAATATCAATTCCTCCAGAAATGGATGGTCCAGGTATTGGTACGAATCCAGATGAAATGCTTCTAGGTGCTGCGGCTACTTGTTATATTATTACTCTTGCGGCAGTGATGGAAAGAAGTAATATTTCCAAAGAATCCTTATATATGGATTCTACTGCAACTGTGGATGTAACAAATGGAATATTTACTTATAAAAAAATTGTTCATCGTCCTACTATCGTATTAAGAAATGAAAAAGACAAGGCAACAATGGAAAAAGTCGCTATAAAAGCAGAGCAGACATGTATGATTAGTAAAGCTCTAAGAGGTAATGTAGAGATTGCACTTGAACCAACTATATTGTTAGCAAATGACATGTGTTGATTAACTAAAAATATCCAATTAGTTACTGGGTAATTTAGTGAAAAAAACTAATACCTCGATATGTAGTCGCTTTTGGATTACTTTGGACTGAACGATTACTGCACCTTTATCTAGATTTCTGAATGCGGAGGGATGCGATTTTGTCGCATCCCTCCGCATTTTTTCCGGTAATTGTGTGGTAGTCATTCGTCCAGCGCTCTCCGCAAACACAAATAAACCAATTGCCAAAGCTTTTGGGAATGAAAGAATATCCACTTTCTTATTCATAGAATAAGCAGCCAAAGATGCAATTTTGGTTGCTCAGCCCATCTCTAAAGTGTTTCCGTTTTTTTTTAGATTTGAAAGAAGGATCACTTTTTACACAGCATCTCCATATGACTAGTAATTCTTAGCAAAAATAAGCAAGGAACGAATTGTAAAAAAGTGTAGAGTTCCCGAAATTGCATCTTCGGGAACTTGCAACCTACGTAGAACGGCAGCTATTCTCTCATTTTCCAAAAAAGTATTTTTCTCTTGGGTGTTTTAGGGAAGCGACAGACAAATATCCACCCATCCCTATTCAACGGTTATGATGTAGTGATCATTTCGTCCTAAGCGAACCGAAAAGGTACAGATGCAAATGGAGACTTTTATGCTTTACTAACAAGTATATTTTGTAAGTAAGTGGTTAATCAACAGATGTGTTAGCAAATGAATGGTTACTACAAAATACTGTTTAATGTATACTGATAATATTCAAATACTTATGAAGTGAGGACATTGCTATGACTGGTATGATTGCAGTTATTCTTATTTTTTCAGTTCCAATAATAAAAGTTATCACAAAACATTTTGAACATAAAGAACAAATAAAAGGGCAAAGAGTGAATGCTGAACTGGAATTAGAGAAGTTAAAGTATGAAAACTTTGTGATTGAAACGGAAAAAATGAAACTACAACTAGAACAAATGAAATTAGAATCACCAGTTGAAGATATTAATAACTTATTAAAATAACCAAACCACCCAGAAAAACGGGGCACTAAAAACTTAAAACTAATATTTATAGAATATATACACTGAATCTTACCTTCACATAAAAGGATGGAGAAAAATGAAAACACTTTGGACGAACGGTCATATTTTTACAATGCAATCAGAAGGGAACACAGTAGAATCTGTTTTAGTAGAAGATGGAAAAATCATTAAAACTGGCTCTGAAGAAACATTATTACCACTTGCAGAAGAAGTAAAATCCTTAAATGGTGCTTCCATGTATCCTGGTTTTGTCGATAGTCATATTCATCTCATTGGTCATGGTGAAAAGTTAGCATATCTTGATTTATCAATTATTAATTCTATTGAAGAAATTGTGGATAAAGTAGCAGGACTAGTTAAAAAAGGGGAATGGTACGTAGCGGAAGGTTGGAATGATAATAAACTAATAGAGGAAAGACCCATCACTTGTTTTGACCTTGATCAATTGAAAGAGACTCCTATCGTATTAAAGAGAGTATGTAGACATGTATTA
Source organism: Psychrobacillus sp. L3 (assembly GCF_042945595.1). Taxonomy (GTDB): domain Bacteria; phylum Bacillota; class Bacilli; order Bacillales_A; family Planococcaceae; genus Psychrobacillus. The sequence goes on from NZ_CP168493.1 coordinate 1,654,735, forward strand.
GTTGCTAATTCCAAAACAATGGAGCTAGCAGGAATTACGAAAGATACACCAAATCCAACTGGTGGGATAATTGGTAAAGACAATGAAGGTAATTTGAATGGATTGTTTTATGATGAAGCACAACAGTTAATTACATCTAAAATACCTCCAGCAACTACAGAGTATTTAATAGAAGTAATTAAAAATAGTGTAGCAGATTTACAATCGAAGGGTTTAACAGGCGTCCACACAGAGGATATGGCATACTATGGACCTTATACAGTCCCTTTACAGGCATATCGTGAAGTTATAGGTGAAAGTTTTCGTACTCATCTTTTAAGACATCATGAAGCTTTTGAGAAGATGCAGGGGGAGGAACCGACGGACTTTATTGAATTCGGTGCGATGAAAATATTTATCGATGGATCCTTGGGGGGGCGTACTGCGTTGTTGTCAGAAGACTATTCAGATGATCCTGGAAATAAAGGCGTTGCAGTACATGATCCCGAAAAACTAGAACAATTGGTGCAAACCGCTAGAAAATATAGTGAAACGATCGCTGTTCATGTAATTGGAGATTCGGCAGTTGAAATCATACTAAACTTAATCGAGAAATATCCTGTAGTATTTGGAAAAAAGGATAGATTAATTCATGTGAATGTTTTACGAGAAGACTTAGTAGAAAGAATGGCGAAATTACCCGTAGTACTGGATCTCCAACCAATTTTTGTTCCTTCCGATTTTCCATGGGTTATCGAAAGGCTGGGGAAAGAACGACTAAAATGGGCATATGCATGGAAATCCTTGATTAATTATGGATTCGAGTGCTCAGGAGGATCTGATTCTCCTGTAGAAATGGCAGATCCTCTTGTGGGGATAGATGCCGCAGTGAATAATAAATACCTTCCTGAGCAGGCACTTACAGTATTTGAAGCGATTTCCTTATTTACAACTGGAAGTGCAAAAGCAATCGGAAAAGAAAACGAACGCGGGAAAATTGCCCAAGGATTTGATGCGGATTTCACAATAGTGGATAGTGAGTTAAATGCAACAACACTTCTAAAAGCTAATATAGTAGAAACGATCGTTGCGGGAGAAACAGTCTACAAGAATAATAATTTAAGAGTAAAGTGAAACGAATGCTGAAATAATGCGTATATAGTATTAACTTACGGAGAGGAGTATGACATATATGGAAAACACGGGTTTAAAAATATTAATTCATGCTAGCACATGGTTTGCGCCGTTTTTAGTACCATTTATTATATTTTTGATAGTAGACGATGACGAAATAAAAAAGCTTTCGATACAAGCGATTTTATTCCAACTTGTTATTGGCGCTTTGATTTTTATTTCTGCCATTTTAATAATTTTCTTAATCGGTATCCCTATGATTATTATTTTTGGTATAATGGCATTTGTTGTTCCGATTATCGGAATAGCTAAAGCGATTACTGGAAGCACATTTAATTATCCAATTGTAGGTTCTTGGATAAGATAAAAGGGGAATTTTTATGGCTACAAAAATCGGTATTGATGCAGGTGGAACGTTAACGAAGATAGCTTATTGGGATGAAAAAATGGAATTACAATTACTTAACTTCCTTTCATCTAATTTTCAAGCAGTAAAGGATTGGATCGATTCTAATCACTCGTTAGCTTCCATTTGCCTTACTGGTGGTCGTGCAGAGCAGTTAAAGAAATATTTGATTTCACAAAAAGATATTCCATATATTGTGGAGTTCGATGCAACAATGGCGGGAGTCAAGCATCAATTAAAACAACAAAATATTCATTGTGAAAAGGCTATTATTGCAAACATTGGCACAGGGACATCTATTCATCTTATGAATGCCAATTCACATAGCAGGCTTGGTGGAACTGGAATCGGTGGTGGAACGTTCATTGGCCTGGGACAAGTATTAACTGGATTATCTAGTTATGAAGAGTTGATTAACCTATCTAAAATAGGAAATAGATCATCCATAGATATATTAGTCAGTGATATTTATGAAAGCAATAAATTACCGATTAATGGGTCGCTTACTGCGAGTAATTTTGGTGGAGTCGCGTTAAAAACGGCTGAAAAAAGAAGTGAAGCAGATTATTTGTCAGGCATACAAGGTATCATTGGTGAGGTTGTAGCTTCGTTATGCATCCAAGCAGCTGACGCGTATCATGTAAATAGTATTATCTATATTGGTTCAACATTAGAAAATAACAATTTACTAAAAGAAATAATAAGAAGTTATACACAATTAAAAGATAAAAAGCCTGTTTTTTTGGGTAAAAATGGATACAGTGGAGCGATAGGTGCTTTATTGGAAAGTAATTAATTTTGATCAGCAAAAGGGTTGCATTAATTAAAAACCCATGTTATATTTAAAGAGGATTATTTTTGTTCGGTTAGTTAGTAGGTGGCAACACTTTTACTTAACAGTGTTGAGCAAGGATAGTAACACAATGTATGCACAACTGCATACGAGGAGGAAATACACATGGAACAAGGTAAAGTAAAATGGTTTAACTCAGAAAAAGGATTCGGATTTATCGAACGCGAAGGCGGAGACGATGTATTCGTACATTTCTCAGCTATCCAAAGCGAAGGTTTCAAATCTCTTGACGAAGGTCAAGAAGTAACTTTTGAAATCGAGCAAGGCCAACGTGGTCTTCAAGCTACTAACGTAGTTAAAGCTTAATTTTAAACCTAAACTTTAACAGACTCTCATTCGAGAGTCTGTTTTTTTGTGTTATGATATGTTATATCATTCGGTAGAGTGATGCTGAAAATGGAGGGATGATTACATGAAAAAGTGGAAAAAAGAAATTACCATACATGCACCAATTGAATACGTTTGGCCGTTTTTTTATGGGAATATAGAAAAAAAGAAAATGATTTTTCCAAAAGTAATGGATGAAGTATTTACTCAACAAACAGAACAGATAGTTGGATCAATCATCTGTCAAACGTATCAAATTGGTTCAGTAACCGAACAATATGAAATTACGATTAAGAAGTATGTAAACGAACACCACTATAAAGACTTTCAGGAAAGTTTTCTATTGAATAATCGTTTTCGTATGACAATTGACTATGAATTAGAAGCACAAAATGACACAATTACAAAATTTATATACACATCGATAAATAAACCTAAAAATCCATTACTAGGAATTTTTCAGTTATTTGGTAACGACGAAGTAGTACGACGTTTTATGAACCGAACAAAAGAGACAATTGAATCTGCGTATAAAAATGAGATTCAAACTAATACTAACGAGCTTTTAAAAGAATAGGGAAGTATCTAATCACTCATTAACCAAACCAAATGCACCATATCTCTAGATATTCCAAGATGGCGACCGACAAACAACCGCCACAAGATTACCGAAAAGAGAGGACCTGGAAGTGACGCATTCACTTCCAGGTCCTCCATAAAAGTCTTCGTTAATAGAAAAGCTAATATTTAGTCCAAAGCACTTGGAAATTGGTAAAGACAAAATGCACTTAAATGACGCTTCCGTTTTTCTAACTTATTGGCAAGCCTTATATTACAAAGCCAAATTATATGGACTTTTTCAGTGCCCTATTTTACTCAAGGTAGTTTTTTTAGCACGGCTTCTCTTGCTAATGCGTGAGCTGCTTTATTTTGCTCATCTGGAATCCATTTAATAAAAAACAAGTCGAATGTATCGATTATTACTAGTATTTTCACTAAAATAGAAGCGAATTCTGTATTTTTTGCATATCTTTTTTCGACTGCAGCACAAACTATTTGTGAATCAGTCCTTGCCGAAACGATAGAGTTTGTTAATTTTTGTGCTTCTTCTAATCCTCTTAATAATGCGATAAATTCTGTAGTGTGGTTCGTGTAACTACCGATAAATTCGCTTATTTTAATATGATGTCCTTCACCTTTAATAAAGACGCCTATACCACTTGGACCAGGATTACCAGTTGTTGAACCATCAATATATACTTCAAGCATTTTTTATCACCTATTTACAGTTTGTTTTGGTTAGTTCTTTTTTAGTTTGAACTACATGTTGCACACTTGCAAATAAAATATATGATATTGGACAATCTAATTTAATGTAGGGAGGAGAGTTTGTATGAAAAATAATCAAATAATCGGTGAAATAGATTATTTATTAACCACATATTGTGAAAGTTGTTACTTAAAAGACCTTTTTCGCAAAGAAAAAGGAAAGATAGCAGCACATAACTTTTGTATTCATAGTTGTACAGTTGGAGAGGAAATTCGAGAAATAGGAGAGAATCTTTGTTCTAAATAAAAAAGACCCACGACCATTCGTCGCGGGAAGAACTGTTTCTAACTATTTTTAAATACGTTTGCAGCTTGAGGTCCGCGGTTACCTTCAACAATGTCGAAAGATACATCTTGTCCTTCTTCCAACGCTCGGAATCCATCTCCTTGAATACCTGTAAAATGGACAAATACGTCTTCTCCATCATTGTATTCGATAAACCCATAGCCTTTTTCATTATTAAACCATTTAACTTTCCCCTGTTGCATTGACGTTCCTCCCTCAATCCACTAAATATTCGGATAATGGATAGTTAAACTGTACATTAAATGACAGTATTAGTCAATAAAATGTCGAATTTCACTTGATGTTTAACGTTTTCACTACGCTCCAAAAAACAATAAGCAAAGGATATAGGTAAAAAAAGTTTTATATTCTCTCTCTATTTAAGTATTACCAAAAATGCAAAAAGAAAATCATTTTACCACCTATTGGACAAAATTGGATTTCGAATGTTTTTATTTGTAGAAAGACTGCTCGATTAGCGGTCTTTTTATCTGTTATTGTATTTAAAAAGATACAATCTAAGTCAGAAGCATCTGTTTTCTATTTATTATCACTGAATTTTTTTAAAAAAATAATTCGAATTCGAGATATTTTTGTTGTATTATTATCAATTGAGTAGTAAAGTGATGATGAAGAAACGGAGTGACAAACAATATGCAACAAAATACTCGCGGGTCGTTAATATGGTTAAGACTCTCTCGATTCACACATCAAAGTAACTTACTATCAAATGATTTTTTAAAGCCATTTGATTTAACGACTGCACAATTTGATGTATTAATGCAAATTTCAACTTATGAACCATTAACTCAAGGTGAGCTAGCTGAGAAAGTCACAGTTTCACAAGGCGGTATTTCGCGTATGCTTGCTCGCCTTGAAAAAGACGGACTCATTGCACGTAAGCAAGAGTGGAAAACTAAAAAGATCTCGTTAACGAATAAAGGACGGGAAAAACTAGATAATGCATTTGAAGCTCAGCTTAAATTTCAATCCTCATTCTTTGATGAGTGTTTATCTGATGAAGAACGAAAAACGTTGTATTTACTTATGTCGCGTGTTCAAAAAAATAGCGAAAAAAAGAAAATGCCAAAGAAATAATTTTTTTATCTCATCACTTGACTAATCAAATGATGAATTGGAGGAACAACTTATGTACACAATTTCAGGACATCATCATATTTCAATGATTACAAAAAATGCAAAACAAAATAACCACTTTTATCGTGATGTACTAGGTTTACGTCGTGTGAAAATGACGGTGAACCAAGATGATCCATCGATGTATCACTTATTTTACGGAGATAAAACTGGAAATCCCGGCACAGAGTTATCTTTCTTTGAAATTCCGATTGCTGGACGCACACACCGAGGCACAAACGGCATCACCCAAATCGGTTTACTTGTTCCATCAGAAGTGAGCTTAACCTATTGGAAAGCACGTTTTGAGGAATTCAAAGTGCAGCATAGTGACATTACATCGTACGCCAACCGTCCTGCCCTCCACTTTGAAGATGAAGAAGGCTTACTCATGGTGCTTCTAGTATCAAACGGACAAAAGATCAATCAATGGGAAACATGGGAAAAATCAAACGTGCCCGTTGAACATCAAATTCAAGGCATGGGATCCGTGGAAATAACAGTACGCCGACTTGAAAAACTAGGGAGTATGCTTACAGAGATGTTTGGCTATACCGAAATATCACGTACGAAAGATGAAGCCATTTTCCAATCAGTACAAGGCGAAGTGTTTGGAGAAATCGTTGTGAAATATTTAGAAGGTCCTTCTGAAAAACCAGGACGAGGTAGTATCCATCATTTAGCGATTCGTGTCAAAGACGATGTAGAGCTTGCGTACTGGGATGAACAAGTACGAGCAAATGGTTTCCAGTCATCTGGAATTGTGGATCGTTTCTACTTTAAGAGCTTATACTTCCGAGAATCAAATGGCATATTATTTGAAATTGCTACAGATGGACCAGGATTTACAATCGACGGAAATATCGAAACACTTGGTCAAACATTAGATTTACCTCCTTTTCTAGAAGATCGTCGTGCTGAAATTGAAGAAAACTTACAACCAATAGAGGAGAATTGATTATGGAACAATATCGCATCAATCCGACAAAAGGAATGGAATTTGGACTATATTCATTAGGAGATCACATTGCCAACCCACTAACAGGTGAACGTATTTCTGCACAACAACGTATTAAAGAATTAATTGAAATGGCAAAACTTGCTGAGGACGCAGGAATTGATGTATTCGGTTTAGGAGAAAGTCATCAAACCTACTTTACAACTCAAGCTCATACAGTAATTTTAGGTGCTATTGCACAAGCAACATGTAAAATAAAAATTGCAAGCTCGGCAACCGTGCTGAGTGTATCTGATCCTGTACGTGTGTATGAGGACTTCGCCACAATTGATTTAATTTCTGACGGTCGAGCAGAAATCATTGCTGGGCGTGGCTCTCGTGTTGGTGCCTATCACTTACTTGGCGTGGATTTACAAGATTATGAGAAAATTTTCGAAGAGAAATTAGAACTACTAAAAAAAATAAACGAAGAAGAACGTGTTACATGGGAAGGCGAGTTCCGTCCTCCACTTTCAAATGCAGAAATACTGCCACAACCCAAAATGGGCTCACTCCCGATTTGGCGTGCTGTAGGTGGCCCACCTGCAAGTGCCATTAAAGCTGGTTATATGGGGATTCCAATGATGCTGACTACCCTAGGTGGACCAGCAATCAACTTTAAGCCATCTGTTGATGCGTATCGTGAGGCAGCTGAGCGAAATGGCTATGATCCAAGTGCACTACCAATTGGAACGACAAGCTTGTTCTACGTAGCAGATTCAACAAAAGAAGCATTACAAGGTATGTACCCCCATATTAATGGTGGATTCCAAACGATCCGAGGGGGAGGTTATCCAAAGCAACAATTCGCCCAATCATCTGATATACGTGATGCATTAATGGTTGGTAGCACGCAACAAATTGTCGAAAAACTACTTTACCAATATGAGCTTTACGGTATGCAACGATTTATGGCACAAATTGATTTTGGTGGTGTACCTTTCCAGAAAATTATGAAAAACATCGAAATCATCGGAAACGATATAATTCCAGCACTTAAAAAATATACATCCAAATAAGAAGGAGAGATTAACATGAAAATAGTAGCTTTAGCCGGCTCAATTGTCGGCTCTAAAACAAAAACAGCAATGTTGAAAGTTATTGAAATACTAGAAAATAAATTCCCAAAGCATGAAGTCACACTACTAGATTTGGCCGACTATAAATTGGAATTTAGTGATGGACGTAATTATTTTGAATATGAAGGAGATACAAAATACGTTACAGAGACGATAATGGGAGCAGATGCCATTATTATTGGTACGCCAACGTTTCAAGCATCCATACCAGCAACACTAAAAAATATCTTTGACTTACTTCCAGTCAACGCTTTCCGTGATAAAGTTGTGAGTAGTGTCGTGACTGCCGGTACATCGAAGCACTATTTAATGGTGGAGCAACAATTAAAGCCAATCTTAGCATATATGAAAGCTCACATTGTTCCAACGTATGTATTTATTGAGGGAAAAGATTTCTTACGTAAAGAAATAGTGAATGACGATACTCTTTTCCGTCTAGATCGCTTAGTCGAAGATACCATGTTAACCGTTGAAGCTTTTGAGATTATTCGTGCGAAAAAAGACGAAGAATATGATTTTTGATATTTTAACTATTGGTTCATTAAAACTGGGATAAAGCATATTACTGAATTTAATAATTTGCAAAAGAAAAACGATCAAAAAGTATCTTTGTCTGATTATTCGATATCTAACAAAGAATTAAAAGTAATTTATGAAATTGTAAAATTTACACTGATATCTTTGAACTTGCAACATGTAAATTATAAAGTCGTTACCTATCCTGAATTTAAGTGTTTCAATGAGACTAGGCAATTGGGGAAAGGAAGAGCTGGAACTGAAAAACGTCCTTTTATTGCCTAATTAATTCCAAATTGTATACATTTTCAAACAAGATTGCCAAAACAACATTCTGAGTGCCGACTGTTGTGACACTTAATTATTGATCAAAAACGTTTTGACCGACTAAAAGTTGACCATACTGGCATCAAAAGATACTATCGTTCATAGATTTTGAAAATCAACAGTATCAACTGAATTCAGACGAGTTTTATGAAGAGGTTCTTGGGAAAAAGTCCAATTCCAATTGAATATACGTTTGCAGGTTAGGTTCAATTTTTGTTAAATTTGCAGATTTGAAATATTGCAAGCAATTGTTAGAAACAATCTTGCAGCTTTGAAGAAATTGATTCAGAAGGAACTTTTTTTTATTTGAAGGGGGTGATGTATAAACGCTGCCAAATTATTGTAGAACGTAATGGGATTTTAATAAATGGAAAAAATGAAATGGTGCAGTTCATCACGCTACTTTTCTTGTAGAGGATAGTGTAGTGGTAAATGGATGGAATGACCTGAGGAATTGGATTTCAAGCATCGGGTTATGTAAATCGTCACTTCTTTGAATAGCTTTATGAACCAGTTGCTGTACTAATTTTGTTTGAGTTTGCAAGAGAAGGAACAGGATTTATGGGTGATGAGACCTACGAAAAAGATTGTGAAAAACTATTATTACCACCATTTTTAGAACCAAAACGTGAACAAATAGAGCAGTTAGTAAGGCAAATAGGTACAGTAAGAAACAAAAAAGATTTACGAAAGAATATGAGGTCAAATAATGAGTTTTATTAAGAAATTATTCGGATCAAACACAAATGACCAGCTAACAGGAGGAAATGACATGTTAAAAATAGGGATTGTTTTAGGAAGTACACGTGAAGGACGCGTTAGTCCACAAGTAGGAAAATGGGTAAAAGAACTTGCAGACAAACGTGGAGACGCTGAATATGAAATCATTGACATCGCAGAATTTAAATTACCACTATTAGGTGAACCCGGTGGTGATGCATCAGGCGCAGCAGCTTGGTCATCAAAAATTAATAGTTGTGATGGATTTGTATTCATCGTTCAAGAATACAACCATTCAATCACAGGTGCACTAAAAAATGCTTTAGATTACTTACGTGACGAATGGAACAATAAAGCTGCTGGTATAGTATCTTACGGTTCAGTAGGCGGGGCTCGTGCAACAGAACATTTACGCGGTATTTTAAGTGAATTACTTGTTGCGCATGTTCGTGTACATCCGGCATTATCACTATTTACTGACTTCGAAAACGGTAATGTATTTAAACCGGCAGACGTTCAAGTAGCGTCAGTGAACCAAATGTTAGACCAAGTTATACCTTGGACTACTGCATTAAAACCTATACGTTAGAAATTTTAAAGAAAATAAACAATAGTTAGAAATAGCAAAAATACTAAAAATAGTAGTACAAACCTAAGCTATGGTTTGTACTACTATTTTCTTTGATGGATTGAAAGGTTACAGTTACAGGTCAAATGTTTGCTAATGGGGTAACAAAATGAAGAGGAAACTTGGAGGAAGAACCATGTAGGAGAGATGGTTATAGTAAAACGTGTTAAAAGTTGCAAGCCCAGGATGTTACTGCACAAATTTTTTGGCTTAAGAATCGTCGACCCGAAAGATGGAGAGAAAGAGTGGAAATCAAAAATGAGCATGAGGGCACGTCGTCATAAGTATCACAAAAATCCATTGTGCATCACCTAGTGGGAAAAAGCGATCCATTAGTTTATTGAAGCGTACGCTTTGGTAATAATGACTATAATTCTTCATACCCTATTTCTTAAAGAAGTGAAAAAGTATTTTTCCTACATCACAAATTGAAGCAAACCTTTGATACATTAATAGTAGAAAGTAAGTTAAAAGAGATGGAAATCCATCTCTTTTATATGTATTCGGAATTAAAGCATTTTCAATTTCAAATCGGATAAGTAATCTGCTATTGTTGAACCAATGTACATACGCTTCAAGTTCAAGTGTGGAAAAGTAACACACCCTATAGTTTTCGTATGTTCTAACATTCGATTTCACGGAACACTGGGTAAATTTACGCCAGTCTTTATAAAAGTTATCCGCTTGGGATTTTAGATGCAAGGCAACACTACTATAGGTGTTGAACGCTTGAAAGCATAAATCAGTGACCATAGATGTATTCCTTTGCGAATAAAAATTATTTCTTGATAATTATTGCTTAACATAGATTTAACACACACCTATTTAAAATAATGAAAATGAGGTGATTACAATATGAGAATTCTTGTAGTTGAAGATGAGTTGGATTTACAGGAAGCTATCGCTGAGGGACTTAGAATAGAAGGGTATGCAGTTGATACCTGCAGTAATGGCGAAGATGCTTATGAACTGGCGTACGTTGGAATTTATGACTTAATTATACTTGACTTAAATCTTCCTAAAATGGACGGATTAAAGGTTTTAGATAAGATAAGAGAAGAAAAAAAAGAAGTAAAAGTCTTAATCCTTAGTGCAAGAAGTAGCGTAAATGACAAAGTTAAAGGTTTAGATATTGGTGCTAATGATTATTTAACTAAACCATTCGACTTTGCAGAATTGGAAGCAAGAATAAGAAATTTATTAAGGTGGAAATTTGTACAAGAAAACAATCTTTTGTCTTGCGGGGATATAAAAATAGATTTGTCAAAGCGTATTGCACTTATAGATGAAAATGAATTAATGCTTACAAAAAAGGAATTTGCTTTACTTGAATACTTCCTGCTAAATCATGAACGAGTTGTCAGTCAAGAAGAATTGATTGAACATGTTTGGGACCAAAATGCTGATAGTTTTAGTGGTGCTATTCGAGTTCACATAGCAACGCTACGAAAAAAACTGAAAGCTATTTTAGATTATGATCCAATACGTACAAAGATTGGTGAGGGATATTTTATTACTAAAAATGATGGTGATTCATGATGTTTAAAAAAATGCCAATTCGATTGAGACTTACGTCAATGATGGTTATTTTATTAACGATTTGTTGTGTAGGACTTACATTAATTTTAAATTTTTCTGCAGGTATAATGGCAACGAGAATTGATGCAGTCTCTGTATTACCAGCACAAGAGATTAGTGACGACATTGATGTGGTCGACAATCTCCAAGCGTCGATGATGTCTACACCAACTGTAGTTGCACAACAAGCAAGAATAGACTTTCAGTTTGAGAGTGTTTTTTATATGTTTTTAATCATTGTCGGTGGTGGCATACTAACTTACTATGTATCGGGTAAAGTGTTAAAGCCACTAGATATACTAAATAGTCAGATTAAGAACAGAACTGTGCAGAATCTATCGGAAACGATGGATATTCCACCTAGCGATGATGAAATAGCTGAGCTTACGCAATCTTTTAATGAAATGACTTATAAGCTAAACGAAGCTTTTTTGATGCAAAGCCGCTTTTCTGTAAACGCAGCCCACGAGCTACGAACGCCACTCGCGGTTTTAAAAACAAAGGTGGATGTATTTAAAAAGAAAAACGCACACTCTACGGAAGAATATGATGCACTCATTACCGTAGTTGAAAAGCAAACGCAGCGACTATCGGAGCTTGTATTCACCCTTTTAGATATGACAAATATGAATGATGAATATGAGTATGAAGCTATTTGCTTGAAGGATGTTTTAGAAGATATTGTATTCGAACTTACTCATATTGCTAATGAAAAAAATGTGAAACTATTTTTGGATTGCGAGGATACAGTTGTTTACGGAAATACGGACTTACTTTATCGAGCGTTTTATAACATTGTTGAAAACAGTATCAAATACAATGTTGACGGGGGAAATGTAATGATAAAAGGTAAATCGGAGAAAAATCAGATGAAAATTGAAATCATAGACACAGGAATGGGAATCCCTGATGAGATGAAAAAGATTATATTTGAGCCGTTTTACCGAGTGGATACCTCACGCTCTCGTGAGGTGGGAGGCGTGGGATTGGGTCTTTCAATTGTGCAAAGCATCATAAATAAGCACAAAGGAAAAATTGCAGTTACAGACAATGAAAACGGCGGTACTTGTTTTAAGATTACTTTAAATTAAATTAATAGGATACGTAAAAGGCTTTGAATGGCGGTTATTACCGTGTATTCAAAGCTTTTTTCCCTGTCGATTTTTGAGAAGTATTTCTCTTAACAAGGATTTAACATAACTTGTTATAAACTGGTGATATCAAGTAGAAAGTTTGCAGGCTATGCCGATGAAGTCGACGGTAAGCATTCTCTTGTGAAGAAGATAGAAAAGTTAAAACATTCTAGGAGGAATTTAAAATGAAGAAAAAATTAACAATTGCTACACTTATGCTAGGGTTAACTGTTGTTACAGGATCTGCATATGCTGCGAGCAACAACGACATGTGGGATACAACTAAATCCAGTGAGCCTGTCAACTTAGAAGAAATGGCTAAAGAAAAAGGCGTCACGTTAGACGAACTAATTGCTCAGCTTGAAAAAGAAGGAAAGCTTATGAAAGCTGAAATAGTAACAGATTCCGTGGCAGCAGAAAAAAGCAATAAGTAACATTTAGACAGCTCAGTTGTTTACGAGTAAAGAAATAATTAGATTGATGCTATCGTAACAATGAAAACAGTGGTACGTGTTTTTAATTTTTAAAATAGATTAACAGGATACACAAAAGGCTTTGGATGACGGTTTTTACCGCTTATTCAAAGCCTTTTTCCATTGGATTTTCAAGAAATATTTCTCTTAACAAGGATTTAACTTGGATTGATATACACTAGTGACCACAAGTAGAAAGGTTGTAGCGCATGCAGATGAAGTTTAGGGTATTTCAGATGGCAAACTTTCTCTTGTGGAGAAAAAAGTAGATTAAGTCAGATAGGGGAAAAATAAATGTTTGAACTAAAGAATGTATCTAAAAAATATAACGGTGAATTTGCCTTGAATAATATCTCTGTTGCAATGGGAAAAGGACTTAATTTTGTAGTCGGTGCTTCGGGAAGCGGAAAAACCACCTTGCTTAAAATCATGAGTGGTATGGAGCAGGATTTTGGCGGAGATGTTTCATATGGTGGTAAAGACATCAAAACATTAACAAACCAAGAGAAAAGCTATTTTTACAACAATATCTTTGGTTTCGTTTGGCAGGATTTTAATTTACTTGAGGATTTAACGGTGCTTGAGAATGTAGTGTTACCTCAGTATCTTAAAGTTGATCAAAAAACAAAGAATGCCGAGAAAACACTGAAAGAACTAAAGATTTTTGACATTGCGAATAAGAAAGTGAAATACCTCTCGGGCGGACAGAAACAGCGTGTTGCCATTGCACGAGAGCTTATGAAAAATCCTCAGGTAATTATTGCAGATGAGCCAACAAGTGCATTAGATGAAAAAAGTTCGAAGGTTACAATGGATATTTTAAGAGCGATTTCAAAAAGCAGAACGGTTATCATCGTGACGCACGACACTTCTTTGATTAGCGATAAAGATAATATTTTTGAGCTTGATAAGGGCGAACTTGTTTCTTCCATTGACAACAGTCAGGCAAAAACTTCTGAACTCAAAATGCAGGATAATCATAACCTATCAGTTAAAAAAGCTTTTTCAATAGCGCGTACAGGGATAAAAAGAAATATTAGGAGTTTTACAGTATCTACACTTTCGCTAATGTTGGCGGTGATATTATTGCTTACAACACTTGGAGGAGCAATTAATAGCAGTAGTCAAGAATCGTTTGGTGAACATCTTGATACGTATGGTGAAGGTCTATTGGATATCAGTATTGTTGGGAGCTTTACAAGTGCTGGAGGAACAGACGGCAGCAAAGATGAAAAGCCGATTGCAGATGTAACTCAAGATATTGGTGGCTTGTATGAGCAGTATTCAAGTGATGAGCGTGTTGCCTTCACAGCCTTTTTACAAGCCCTTGATAACATCTCCATTACTGTGGACGGGGAAAATTACACAGTGGCAAAATCGGGTAACGCTCCTGTTATAAATAAACTCGTAACGGGTAAAATGCCATCTGGTGCGGATAATGAGGTAGTTGTTCCTGAAAGCTTTGTAAAATCATTGGGGATTGAAGACAAACAAGCAATTGGTAAAAAAATTGATTTCAGTGTATCTATGTATAATTGGGATACAGGTGAACCTGTACTGAAAGACGCTGAAATTAAAGCTACTATTGTAGGAGTAGCAGACACAACAATTGTTTATGAATATGAAGGTCAAATGAAGGAATACAGCATTGATGACTCCTTCTTTTTCAGTAAAACAGCTCTTGATGATTTGAGAAATCAGACTGATATTAAGGGGAACGAACCAAATTTCCTTATTCGAGCAAAAAAACCTGCCGATATGATTTCAATTAAAGATGAACTAAATGAACATGGCATCGCCCCTCTTGGCAGATTTGAACTTGTCGAAGATATTATTAGATTAAATACCCAAACAACAGAGCAAACAAGCTCTGCAAGTACGATTATAGGATTTTTATCGATTGTTATGCTCATTACTATATTCCTTTTCACGGGTGTTATGAGAAAACGGGAATATGCGATTTATAAAGTTAGCGGATTTAACAACCGTCATTTGAATTTGTTGAATGCAACCGAAATGATAACCGTAGCTGTCACTGGAATGTTATTACTGCTTGTAACATCTCCGCTGATCAATATAGCTACCGAAGCTTTGTTTTCTGTGAATATTCTTGATGCAAAAATGCTGTCAACAGGAATGCTTCTGATACTTGGTGTTGCTGTTATTGCTTATGCTACAACTGTATTTGCCTATATGAGAACTAACATCGCAACAGCATTAAAGACCGGTGACCGATAATGATACACATTAAAAATATTGTAAAAAAATACGGTAATTCGCTTATTCTTGACGACATAAACTTTGCGTTTCCTAATAAAGGATTAGTGTGCTTGGTTGGTGCATCAGGCTCTGGTAAAAGCACATTGCTTAATATGCTTTCAGGATTTGATAGCGATTATAGTGGCGATATTTCCGTTTGCAATACATCAATTAGCAAAATAAATGAGGACGGGCTATGTGCTTACCGAAGAGATAATATAGGCTTTATTTTTCAAAACTATCATCTATTAAGCGGTTATACCGTACTTGAAAATATCATGCTACATTGTGAGCTAAACGATTTAGATGAGCAAAGCAATACAAAGAATGCCAATGAACTATTAAAAAGACTCGGTATATCGGAAAAGTCAAATGAAAAAACCGAAAATCTTTCAGGCGGTCAAAAGCAAAGGGTTGCAATCGCAAGAGCCTTAATCAGTAACCCAAGTATCATCTTAGCAGATGAGCCGACAGGAGCGCTTGACCGTAGTAATTCCAATGAAATAATGAATTTGCTGAAAGAGATTTCACAGGATAGGCTGGTTATCGTTATTACGCACGACCAAAAAGTATGCGATTTTGCAAATGAAGTGATCTCTATTGAGAGTGGTAAAATTGTTGCAAAAAATGCAACCATTCGGGCAGATAATGACAACTTACAAAATCTCACACTTAAACCAGCTGTAAAAGTATCATCTTTCAAAAGAGGACTAAAAAATTTCAAGGTGCATTTCACTAGTTATGTTGCAGTAAGTTTGGCAATTTCCATTGGTATTTTGAGCTTTATACTGTCCTTGTCTTCAGGCAATACTATGCAACAGTCTATATCGGAATTCAAGGAGGATAACACTGCTTTTAACAATGGCTACATCAAAACCGAAGATGAAAAAAAAGTTTTAGAAATACTAAAATCCGAAAAGCGTATCGAAAATGTATTCCTCCAATACAAGATTAATGATGTCAATCTAAGTATTAGTGAGAAAAATGAAACAATGGTAGAAAAATATCCGATGCCGAAAACAACCGAAACTATGTCATACGGTACGATGCCGAAAATAGAGGGAAATGAAATTGCTCTAACTCCCAGTCTTGCTAAAAAGTTTTCAAGTAGTATAAGTGATCTAGTCGGTAAAGAAGTAACATTGAAATATGGAAAAAAAGAGTACAAGCTAACTGTAAGTGGTATTTATAATGCGGGGTATGATGATTTCTTTGTGAGTTCCGATGTTGAACAGGAGTTTTATTCTGATATTAAGGATGAGCAAGTTTATTCCATCAGCTATGATGTGAAAGATTTTGAAGAGATTGTTTCAGTTAGTCAAATGCTTAGTGAAAAAGAAATAGACAGTAAAAACGCATCTATTGAAGTGGGAGCTTTGCAAAGTACATTCAAAAGTCTAAGTCGCTTATTTCTTACCGTTTCAATCTTGATTTTGGCAATCGGTTTGTTCATCAGTGCAGTATTACTTGTTAAACTGCAAAATTCAAGATATAAGGAATTGGGGCTGTTATCTGCATTAGGCTTTAATAAAAGTACAATACAACGTATTATTATCAGCGAAAATGTTTTATTATCCGCTATGGCGGCAATTTTCAATGCTGTGCTTATCGGAGGTGCATATCTCATTGGAATGATTTTTGATTTAGCAATTAGCGTTTCACCCTTGCAAATTTTTGTTTCAATAGTATCGACAGGATTTGTAGTTGTTATAATTAGTATTTTTGCAAGCCGTAAACTTATAAACACCGAACCTGCCGTTGCATTAAGAAAATAAAGTGGTAGAGTTATAGGAATACTTATCTGCCAGTTAAAAAAAGGTGCTTTGGTGACCTGATTTACCATGTAGTAATAAAACAGCCCTCCCAACTTGAAAACGAAAGTTGGGGGGGGGCTGTTTTATGAGTTAGTTTGCTCAATACACTAACCTGCTTATTAAAAGTAGCGACATTGCAACGGTTACATAGAAGTATGACTTTTAGGTATTCAATAAAAAGTTCTTGTTGTGTAAAGTGGTTACTATGATCATGAAGATACACATAAGGATAAATTTATATCGTTAGTAACTAATTATCACGTTTTAAGTGCATTAGATGTATCGAAATTCTTACTATCAATTCCAGTAAAAGTGAAGGTGGTTTTGTTTTGCTAAACAGCTTTTCCTACTTCTTTTAGAATTGGTAAAAATAGCGATGATAATTGAATTAATACCTAACCAAACCTGAAGAAGAAACAAGCCCCAATCATGATAACACTAGCAATTGGGAAGCTAATTGCAAAGAGTATCTGAATTACTTGAGCTAATACATTCGCTAGCATCGTTAAGGAACTTTCAGCAATGTAGCCAGTCGGTATCAATTCGGGATTGGAAGTTAGATTCAGAGTAATAATAGAGGATGCTTGTGCGAGTACTTTTACTGGTTCGATTAAGGGTGCGGTTACGGGGATAGTTATTATAGTAAGTTCGTTTTAGAGGTAGTAGCAAAACGATATATTGATAGCCTAATAACAGCCGCTATTGGAACTACTGCTTCACCTTTCACAAGACGGCTAAAATCGCTATATTCAGACTCCGGAACAACCTCAACTCTATGCTTTGTTAAGAACATCTTTCAATAAGAGGAAATTTGTTGATTTATATTATCCTGATTATTTTTTAAAGCACCTCCTAAAGTAGTGCTTTTTTCGTCAAAATTACACTTACATAATCCTGAACATGCGCTCCCATTTTATTTTTATTAGTCCCATTATTAGCCCCAATAACCTGTTTTTAATACTTCATCTTGCATGATATTATTTATAGTGTTTCTCCGAAACCGTTGGTATTACAAGGATTTATCAATATTAATACAGGCTATTACAGTTTAACTATGTTATTGTATATAATGGAGAGAATGAATCCGTGTAAGGAGAAAGATAATATGAATACATTAGAGCTATGCGAACTATTAGTAAAAGAAGTGTACAAGCATTTTGATGCAAGTCACGACTTTCAACATATTGAGAGAGTGCGAAAGAATGCATTAGAGATACTAGAAACGATTGATAATGCAGATCAAGAAGTTGTGGAGCTGGCTGTTTTACTCCATGATGTAAGTGATCCGAAATATGCCAAAGATCAGTTGAAATCAGAAGAAACACGGATCATTCAACTATTAAAATTACCGGATGAAAAAGTAGCTCATATTAAAGAAGTGATAAAATCCGTTTCTTTTAATGGAGGAAATGAACAACAACCTAAAACAATTGAAGCGGAAGTTGTTCGAGACGCGGATCGATTAGACGCAATAGGAGCAGTTGGAATTGCTCGAACTTTTGCATATGGCGGCGCAAGAGGCAGAAAATTATATGATGCAAGTGAAACTCCTCGTGCTAATATGTCAGCAGAAGAATATCGTACAAAAGATACAGCATCCGTTACACATTTCTATGAAAAGCTACTTCTCTTGTCGGCAGGAATGATTACGGAAAAAGGAAAAGAACTTGCAACAGAAAGACACGCGTTTATGGAACTCTTTCTGCAAAACTTACGTAAAGAAACTGGGGAAATACTATGAGCCATTTAATTATTTCAAACTTAACGAAAACAGTTGGAGAAAAAACACTGTTTCAAAATATATCCTTTACCATTAATAATCAGAACCATGCAGGATTAATAGGTATTAACGGGACTGGGAAATCTACTTTCCTTTCCATAATTGCGGAGCAGCTTGAAGCGGATTCGATTGACCGCGATCATCCAAACAAATATCGAATTGCTTATTTAGAGCAGCAACCGACTTTTGTTAAGGAAGAGACGGTTCTTCAAGCAGTATTTGGAGGAGATTCGCCAATTTTAAAGATAAATCGTGAATATGAAGAAGCACTACTTGAATTAATGGAGGATTCGAATTCAACAGTACTACAAAATAAGCTGATGGATTTACAATCACAAATGGACGATTTACAAGCGTGGGATGTAAATGCTCTTGCAAAAACAGCATTAACAAAATTAGGAATTACTCAATTTGAAGATTCCGTTTTACATCTATCAGGTGGACAACAAAAAAGAGTAGCACTCGCAAAAGTCTTAATTGAACCAGCTGATTTACTTCTATTGGATGAACCTACCAATCATTTGGACAAAGAGTCTACAGATTGGTTACAGGAAATGCTACAACGAGTGGAAGGAGCTATTATATTTGTTACACATGATCGTTACTTCCTAGACGCTGTAGCAACTCATATTTATGAATTAGCAGATAAAACGTTATATACGCACTCTGGAAACTACGCAGATTATTTAGAGTCTAGGGCAATTCGCGAGGAAATGAATGCATCTTCTCAACAGAAATTACAGAATTTGTATCGAAACGAGTTGAAATGGATTCGTAGAGGAGCAAAAGCTAGATCGACGAAACAGAAAGCTCGAAAAGATCGCTTTGAAGAAATTGGTTCAAAAATAGATCGTGATAACTCTAACCAAAATTTAGAGATGGAACTTGTGACGACTCGATTGGGTAAGCAAGTGTTGGAAGGGAAATCTATTTCAAAAGATTTTGGATCCAAAAAAATAGTAGAAGATTTCAATTTCCTTTTACAAGCTGGAGATCGAGTTGGAATTGTAGGTCCTAATGGTGTAGGGAAAAGTACTGTTCTAAAAATGTTAGCAGGAGAACTCCCAATGGATGCAGGAGAAATAATTGTGGGTTCAACTGTAAAACTCATGCATTTTACTCAACAGCTACCGGAAATGAATGAACAGACGAGAATGATTGAATATGTACGCGAATCTTCTAACTTAATTGAAACCGGTTCTGGAGAGAAATTTTCAGCTGCACAAATGCTAGAGCGATTTTTGTTTCCATTAAACACACATGGAACACAAATAGGTAAGCTTTCAGGTGGGGAGAAAAAACGTCTAGTATTATTAAAAATGCTTATGGAGCAACCGAATGTTCTCTTACTCGATGAACCAACAAATGATTTAGATATTCAAACCTTATCTGTGTTAGAAGATTTCATGGAAACTTTTCCTGGTGTCATTATTACTATTTCCCATGATCGATTTTTCTTAGATCGTATTGCGAAAAAGCTTTGGGTATTGAGTGGCGATGGATCAGTGAAAGAATGGTTGGGTATTTACTCGGATTATTTAGAAGAGAAAAAGATAAATCCTACAAAAATCGATGAAGTAAAATTAGAAGAAGTGCAAGCTAAAACGACTAAAGAGAAGAAAAAACTTACTTATAAAGAGCAACGCGAATGGGAAACAATTGGAGCAGATATTGAGAAAACGGAAATACTAATTGTTGAATTAGAAGAAAGTTTGGCAAAGGCAGGTTCTGATTTTACACTGCTTCAAGAGGTAACTGTAAAATTGGATAATGCAAACAAAAAATATGAGCAACTAATCGAGCGCTGGTCATACCTAGAGGAAATTGTTAATAGTTGATTTTTATGGAGGGAACTTAATGAAAATAGTTACAATTGAGCCTACGCCAAGTCCGAATACGATGAAAGTAGTTATTGATAAAGAGCTTCCTTTTGGTAAAAGCCATAATTATAAAAAAGATAACTTGGATGGTGCACCAAAGGAAATTCAGGACTTATTTAAAATTGAAGGTATTAAAGGTATTTATCATGTTGCGGATTTTTTAGCAGTTGAGAGAAATGCAAAGTTTTCATGGGAATCTATATTAGCATCCGTTGAAAATGTTTTTGGAGCAGAAAATGAAGCTACTACCAACGAAAAACCAAAAGATCATTATGGAGAAATTTATGTACATGTCCAACAATATAAAGGAATCCCACTTCAAGTGAAAGTATTTGATAGTGAAACAGAGTCCCGATATGGATTATCCGAACGATTTATCAAAGCATTAGACGTGGCGATGGAAGGGGACAAAGAAAACTATCTATTGCTTCGTAAATGGGTAGATTTTGGTGTTCGTTATGGTGAGCAAAAAGAAATTGGAGAACAATTAGTAAAAGAGTTAGAGGCAACATTTCCACAAAGTAAACTGCAACAACTATTAGAGAATAAAGATAATCCGTCAGAAGAGAAATCAGCAGTTCGAGTTCCATTT
Organism: Psychrobacillus sp. L3; assembly: GCF_042945595.1. Lineage (GTDB taxonomy): Bacteria > Bacillota > Bacilli > Bacillales_A > Planococcaceae > Psychrobacillus. The sequence continues at coordinate 1,675,962 of NZ_CP168493.1, forward strand.
ACCCTAGAACAATTTGAAGTCGGTGAATGGGAACACAGATTTCAACTTTTAAATAATTTAATTAATCCAGAAACGGAAGATTTACCAATATTAGCAAAAGCAGTTCAAGATGAACAAGTATCCATTCGTCGATTAGCGACTGTTTACTTAGGGTTAATAGAAGATGAGACAGTTATCCCTTACTTAGAAACTGCTCTAAAGGATAGAAGTGCTGCAGTTCGTAGGACAGCAGGAGATGCAATGAGCGATTTAGGATTTGAGCAATTTGCTGAAGCGATGAAAGTTGCCCTATTTGACAAAAACAAACTTGTTCGCTGGAGAGCAGCGATGTACTTCTATGAAGTGGGCACAGTAGAGACTCTGCCAACATTGAAAGAAGCCATGGATGATAAAGAATATGAAGTAAAATTACAAATACGGATGGCCATTGCTAGAATTGAACAAGGCGAAGAAGCAAAGGGATCAGTTTGGAAACAAATGAACGAGGCACGAAAATAAAGAAAAAAATGTAAACGTAAAAGAAGAAGCTTTCTGTCTAAAGAAAAGCTTCTTCTTTTTATCGCTTTTTGTGAAGGGGAAGTTCATCTGGTCTAAGTAGTTTCCGTTTATTGTTGCAGAAAATAATCTAGAATAAAATGCTGGAATCTTTTTGCCACGGGTGATAAATAACGGTTTTTTACAATAGCCATGCCAATTACACGTTCGCACGTCATATCTTTTACGCGTAATTTTACCATCTTGTTTGCATTTAATTCTCCGCCATCAGGTAGTATAGAAAAACCTAATCCTGCTCCAACAAAGCCTGCTACTGTAGCTACTTCGTCTCCTTCAAAGGATATATTGGGTAGTATTCCTAATTTCTCGAAAATTTCGTCCGTTGTGTTACGAAGTGCATATCCTTTTTTCATAGAAACAAAGGACTCATCTGCTATTTCTTTTAATGAAATACTCTTTCGATTAGCAAGGGGATGATTAATTGGAACAATCACAAACAACTCATCACGCCATAATTCTGTCCATTCAATTTGCGTTTCATTATCCAAAGATGCGAGCAAGCAAAGATCCAATTCACCTGATTTTAATTGTTTTAATTGTGTATGTGTATGATTTTGTTTAAGTTGAAACCTTATATGTGGATACTCTTGATGAAATGCTCGAATTATGTTTGGAACAGAGCTAGTGCCGAGCGTGTGCAAAAAGCCAAGTGACACTTCCCCTTGCTCTGGATTAGTTAATTGTAGGATTTCTTCCAACCCCTCCTCTAGTTCCCTCATAATTCGGTTCACTCGATGGAGAAACATTTCCCCGTATCGATTCAACACAATCGATCGTCCTTGCCTATCAAAAAGTGGTACCCCAATCTCTTCTTCTAATCCTGCGATAGAGCGACTTAACGCGGGTTGTGAAATAGATAGCATTTCCGCTGCACGTGTCATATGTTGAACCTTTGCCACCGTTTGGAAATATTCTAGACGTTGCCACTCCACTTTCTAACCCCCTAAACTCTATTGATGCATTTTTTGCATCGTAATGATAAGAATAATAGATTATACATTATGGATTGTCAATGTTAGTATTAGCTCAATATAGTTAAGCTTTAGCTAAATAAAGGGGATATACAGATGAAATTAGTGGCACCTAAATCTTTTACGTTCGAAGGCGGAAATCGAGCTGTATTATTACTGCATGGTTTTACAGGAAGTACGAAAGATGTTAAAAGATTAGGAGAATATTTGCAAAAAAGAGGCTACACATGTCATGCACCAATGTATAAAGGGCATGGGGGAACCCCTGAAGAATTATTACAAACGTCTCCAACTGACTGGTGGCAGGATGTTGTTAAAGGATATCATTATTTACAAGACCTTGGTTATGAAGAAATTGCGGTAGCTGGGATATCATTAGGTGGTGTGTTTTCCTTAAAAATAGCAGAAGAATTTCCAGTAAAAGCAGTTGTGTCGATGTGTGCTCCAGTTAAAAGGAATAGCACGGAAGGTTTATTCGATCGATTATATAACTACGCAAAAATTTATAAATCTTTTGAGGGAAAATCAAAAGAAGTAATTATAGAAGAACTTGCAATACTTAAATCCTTACCGAGAAATTCTTTTAATAGTGTTCAATCAATAACTGAAAATACATGTCACGATTTACATACTATTACATCACCAACCCTTGTGCTTCAGGGAGCATTAGACGATGTAATTTATCAAGAAAGTGCATCGTTTATTCTGGAACAAGTGGAAACAAATGAAAAAGAAATCATTTGGTATAAAGAGTCTGGTCATATAATTACGACGGGAAAAGAAAAAGATAAAGTATGTGAAGATGTATTTACATTTTTAAATGAAATAGAGTGGTCAGATACATCTCTGCAAATTTAATAGAAACCTTGTCTTCGGTAGAAGCACTTTTAACAAGTGTCCATATCGAAGATTTTTTTGTCTATATAGATAAAAATGAGTAAATTATTGAAAACAAGTGAATAATAAAAAGACTTTATAGAGAAGAGGGAGTTACATGCAAAAAGAAGTAACAAATCAAGAACAAAAAATAAAGGAAGAACTGCATATAAATTATTATTTCACTATAGTTTTTGCTATATTAGGAACTTTGTTCATTCATTATGTGTTGAGTATTAAAATGGAGCAAATAAGTATATTTTCAATTTTACTTTCATTGACAGCAGGCGGAATACCTTTTGGAGTAATTGGTGCATTTATTGACTATAAAATTTCTGAATACAGTAGAAAGTATAGTAAAACCGCTTAATTATAGTATTCAGAACTGATATTTTTCTTTTGTTTAAACTAATAGTGAACAATATGCAACAGGAGAATATAATAAATATGTGGAGAGGTGGGTGGATAATTGAATCAAGAATTGATTAACCAAGAATTATTAAATGAAGAAAGGGCTAGATTGATTGGTAATCTTTTATCTTTGGGGGGTTCCATTTTATTTTTAATCGGTACGATTGTTGCAACAATGGTAACTTATCGTGCAATAAACAGATTGCAGTCACAGGTAGAGTTGGTGTAAATGAACTATTGAGCACCTAGAATGGTGCTTTTCTTATTTTATTTGATTGAATTAGAAAAGTTATGAGTGGCATATCATTTCATGATAGAATTACAGTATAGTATCCTTAATACTAAATCTTGTAGAGGAGGAATTTAGATGAAGTTTTTAAAAGTGCTTTTTGGGTTCGTTTTTGTAATCGCGTTAATAGGATTTGCAGCATATTATTTTGTGCCCAAACTGGTTGCGGATCAAGTAATGGAAAAGGTAGCAGTAGAACTTCAAAATAGCGGTCAGCTGGAAAGTATTAAAAAAGAAATCAATAGTGATCCTCAATTACAGGCGTTTATTGAAGAAGGAAAAAATGTAGATAATAGTAAATTACCTTTTCAAACGAAAGAAGAAGCAACGAGGCTACTGATAAAAAAGTTTAAAATAAGTGACTTAAAAGAATTTCAAGCAAAAGCCCAAAGTGGTATAACTGAGGAAGATAAACAAGAAATTTTTAATAAGCTTGAAAATAATTTGACTGATGAAGAAATGTTAGCTTTAAAGGTTTTAGCGTATAAGGAACTTTCTAAGTAAATTATATTTTGTGACATGCATTAAATCTGGTGGGTTGTCCTACAATCTCTGCTGAAAATGGAAAGCAGTTTTAACTGAAAAGTCTACCTTTTTCTTGTAATAGTATAAAAAGACAGGTCATGAAAGCCTGTCTCAGATAACTGAAGATTTCTGTTTTAAGTTTAAAGAAGGTCCTAACATATATCTCAACAGTCAACAGCATTTCCAACTCTATTGTTGGCGGTTGCGGCAATAATAATTAAAAGAATAAATAAAACAACAATTAAAGCGAATCCTGATCCAAGCCCATGCCCAGGTCTGTATCCAGGTCCAGTTCCACAACCACAGCCACAACCATAACCATTTCCATAACCATAACCTGCATTTACCATTTGTACACCTCCTATATAATGAGATGTTTTATCCTATGTCATTAATAAATGTTTGTCTGGTTCATTTGTTTAGTTTTTAGAACTAATTCTTCATTTACTGGAAACCTGCTCATTAGTTTCGAGCTTTAGAAAGGGCTTACCCAAGCCTACAGCGGAATTATATGGACCAATCGCCATTCTCTACGCAGCTGCGAACCCATCTGCACCAAAAACGTTGCTATACTTTCGAGTAGTACATAAAAATCAATGCTAGCCTATTGATCTTGAGAGAATTAAGTTGAATTCTTGATTTGTTGGGATTATTTTCTTAAAGCCAATTATGTCTCCTGTTGTTTAGTTGATTTCTAAGTCTTTCATTTTCGGCGGTCAAATGATCAATCTGTTTCTGCATACTTTTATATACATCATTATCACCTTTTTCTTGAGGTTCTTCTAAAGCAAGTACTGCAGCAATACTTGCTATTGCATCGCCAATTTTAGCAATTGCTTCACCAATGACGGCAAGTTTTTCAGCTTGACTCTCTGTTTGGAGGTTTTGGACATTTTGACCAAAGCTTTTATTGAATTTCAAATTGTTAGCCTCCAGTACTATGTGAACCTATAGTCTATTTTATAATTTGTATATTTTTTAGTGAAGAAATACTAGAACTTCTGTGTATAACTAAAAAGACAGGTTTTATAACCTGTCTCAGTTGTACAGCAGATTAGCAACCATAACCGCCTTAGTTTAAGAAAGTTGCCCCAACAATAATTAAAAGAATAAACAGAACGACTAGTAAAGCAAATCCTGAACCGTAACCAGGTCCTGCATATCCTGGTCCACAAACATTACCAGCATAACCCATCTTGTGCACCTCCTAAATCGGGATAGTTCATTCTATGTCAATATGAGATGTTCGACTGATGAATTTGTTTAGTTTTAAAAAGGTATTTAACACGTCTGTTGATTAACTATTTTTTTACCTAATACACTTGTAAGATAAGCGTAAATGTCTCCATTTTCACTTGTATGTTTTCGGTTTGCTCTGGACGAAATAATCACCATATCATAACCGTTGATTAGTCACTTCCTCCCATGACAATTTAGATAATCTTCTCGTGGGTATTTGTCCGTCGCTTTCCTACACCGTTTAAGAGAAAAATATTTTTGAAAAATGAGAGAATAGCTGCCGTTCTATGGAGGCTGCAAGTTCCCAAAGATGCAAATTCGAGAACTTGCAACCTTTTTGCTATGCATCCCTCTTCGTCTAGAAACCTCAGTAATAGTGTAATGATCGTTAATTCTAAAGTGGTCCAAAAGTACTGAATACCGAGTGTCTAGTGTTTTATCACCAAATTAACTAGTAATTTGCTTGGTAATTTTGGTTAATCGACACATGTGACTTTTAAAATTACTGGAGCACAGTCAGGGTGGTATGACGTGCCCCTTATAAAATAGCTTATTCATTAATTAGAAAAGTTACTGGGGCTAATACCACTGTGTTGGTAGGGACGCAGATGACACAATCTGTGCAGTGATGAGTTTTCACTTTTAAAATAGCCCCTTCTTAATTACCCTACTTCAATCATTGGGTTGGTGACAATATCTTTTAAATACTTAATTTCAGACCAGTGGTTAAATCGAAGTTTTTTCATTTTTTTCCCTCGCTTCTAAGTAGTATACTGTCCTAAAAAGGAACAGCTAATTTATAGAGGCATACTGTCTACTATAACGATATTATTAGGTAGGTCCTATATAAGTGTTGGGTTTAACAGACGCAGTTGTCTGTTTCTACTGATTTTCATTCATACCTTAGGTATACGACATAATATTTGAAGGTGTAAATTTAAATATATTAGAACCTAAAATTACTTGTGGAGTAGGTGCATTAAAAATTGCCAAAAGATGAGTGTTATCAACTGTAGCTACTTCATAATGCCACCAGCCTTGTGGAATGTTTGCCACTTGACCTGGTGTAATATAGTAACTAAGAATTTGGTTTGTAAATGGATTTAACATCGATACAACAGCTGCGCCAGATATACAATATACCAGTTCGGCTGCATTTTGATGGTAGTGCGGTTCCACAACATTATTCTTACTAAGAAAAATATCTAACAACGACACATTATCAAGTGTATTTAATTGATCAATACCTAGTACTTTAATATATTCTTGGTTATCTTTTACGAACAATGGTTTTTTATTAACTTCAAATGTGTATTGAGTTAATGGAGATGTATAATCCATATATTTAAACATTAAATTTCAACACCTCTTATCCTTTTTAAAAAACGAACTATGTATGTATTTTTGACCTTGCAATCAGTTTTGAGATAGATTTTTTTAACTTGTACAACATGACTTGCCAAACATTACACGTCACCACTTTTAGGTGGTATTTAGTTTCAGTACATTCCGCTAAAAATGAACGCTTGGCAAAATGTATATTTTAGAATAAAATGGCTAATCGACAGAATTGGGGAATAATAAAATAATGTAGGTTAGTAGTTTAGATAATATTTCCAGTATAAATAAATTTTGAGAGGGCAATTTTATAAATGTGAGATCCCTTCGCAGAATCTCATGAAATTACGGCCCCACTGTTGAAGAAGTGGGGCTTTTTTTTATTTGTCCAAAAATAGAATAAATTTCTTATCATATAAAAACATACGTTCTCATATACTGTATAAATGGAGGGGAAGAATGTGCATATAAATATTTTAAAGGCTTTAGATCGCGGTCAACTGACGGATATGATTTACATGAAGAAAAATGGTGAAATCAGTAAGCGAAAAGTAAAAGTATTGAGTGTTACAGGGGATTCATTTAAAGCTTATTGCTTCCTGAGGAACACAAAGAGAACTTTTAAAATAGACAATGTACTCGCATTTGTTCCTGTCATAAACCGTGAAAGAGAGGTTATTTAACGGCTTACCTCGATGAAATGATGGAAAACACTAGATTTATCAAAATAACGTGACAGAGGCTCTAATAAATAGAAGGAAACTCGAAATGGAAGATGTATTTAAATCGTTTGTGCTGCAGCTAAATGATATAGTAGACTTGACTGTATTAGAATAAACAGTTTATTCGTAGCAGGTACAGCCTATTACTTTTTTGTTAGAAAAGCTGATTCAAAAAAAGAAATTGAGTAATAAATGTATTTAACGGTAAAAAAGACCCGTCCACAGATTTAATTGTGGGTAGGTCGCTGTTTTTATTTTTCTCAAACCAATTCTTCCGACTCCTGCGCTAATATTGGTTTATGATACTTTTCTTTGCCACCCCAACCTTCTATATTAATAGTGTTTCCCATACCGTCCTTCCAACCTTCTTCGATTGGATTCGCGCCATTGTTCAAATCCTCAACTTCGTCGTAGTCGTTTAGCTTTACGTAACCGATGATGACACCATCATTTTTTTCAAATCGCAATAAGTCTGTTTCTTTGTGTATTGTATAGTTTTCAAATTCCCACATTGTTTTTTCCTCCTTGTTTTCTTTGATGTATCCTTCAATCCAACTTCTAATCAAAGCAGATGCGTTTACGTGTTTCGCGTCCATAATCTGCATGAAATCTTGTTTTAAATCAGTAGGTACGCGTATCATGATGTTTTCTGATTTCAAATTAACACCCCCTTCATTGGTTTTTCTAACTGCTTTAAATATAACACTAATGTATTTACGTGTAAATACATATTCTGAAAATTTAAAAAGTAAATCAAAAGTGCTACAATAAAAAATTAAAATGGAATATACATTCAAAGCGTTTGTACTGCAGTTAGATGATTTAGGTAGATGTAACTGTATTAGAATAAGCCTAGAGGTGTATTGTTGTGGATGAAAATGAAAAAATGTTGAGGGCAGCAGTGGATGATTTGTATAACGTATTGACTAGCGAAGAAGTATCCTATCTACTGCAACTGTTGATCGAGATGACTAAAAAGGAATTAAAAGAGTTTATTGAGTATTCTCTTGCAATATTCCATGAAAGAGACGCCACCAGCCATTGATCAGGTAGGTTGTTTATTCAATATCTATTTCATAATTAGGTAAAATTGGTATCACTCCAATAACAGGTAATAGAAAATACACGAATCATCATATTCAACATAAGGCATATTATTTTTCTTTAATTATAACTTTCGATTAAATAAAAGTAACAACAAAAACTAACATAAAAATAACATTTAAAGTGAAAAGAAGTGAAAAAATATGAAAAGAGAAGTAGAATAGAGTTTAGAAATCCCTTTAAATAAAGGGAGAATGAACATAAACGAAAGCAGGCGAAACCATGAATGCGTACGATGAATATATGAAGCAAGTAGTAAAACCGATGAGAAGTGAACTAACCGATGCAGGGTTTATAGAATTGATAACTACTGAAGAGGTACAAGATCATATGGCAAGAGTAAAAGGAATATCACTAATAGTGATTAACTCTGTTTGTGGCTGTGCAGCAGGACTAGCTAGACCGGCAGTAGTTGCTGCGATTAATGAATTAGAAGTAAAACCAGATAATTTAGTAACTGTGTTTGCTGGGCAAGATCAAGAAGCAACAGCAACGATGAGAAGCTACTTTGAAGAGGTTCCACCAAGTTCGCCTTCAATTGCCATTTGGAAGGACGATCAATTAGCGTATTTTATTCCTCGTGAGCAAATTGAAAGCAATTCAATGGAAACGATTAAAGATCATTTATCTGGTGTGCTTTCACAAATTGTTTCTTCATGAGTGCAATTGTAACAACAGCTGGAAGAACAAATGAGGAGTTTATTGAAAAAGCAAAACAAATAGCCACTGAACTTTCCATCCCCTATATGAAACGGAACAAGCAATCAGTGAAGATGATGCAAGAAGCGTTTCAATTGGATGTATTGGTAGTAAAGAAGGAGAGATTAGAGTTACACGCTTATGGTGTTACGACTCCTTTTTTCTTCCATCCTAACTCCGCTGCTTTTCGATTGAAAAGGTTACTTAAAGGTGAGCATGACGTTTTTTTACAAGCAACAAATTTGCAAAAAGGGGATCGATTTTTGGATACAACAGCTGGACTTTGCTCCGATAGTATTATTGCTGCTCATGCAGTAGGAGAATTAGGGAGCGTCCACTCATGTGAAGTAAATAGACTTATTGCTTACATAGTTTCTACTGGATTAAAAAGTTACAAAACGTATTTTAGTGAGCTCCAATCGTGCATGCGCAATGTACATGTAATTCATCAAGATGCGTTGGAAGTATTAAAAGTGACAGAGTCTAATTCATATGATGTAGTTTATATGGATCCAATGTTTGAAGAAATCATTGAAGAATCGTCTAATTTTGAAACGCTTCGTGCAGTTGGCGATCATCGGATGCTAACAGAGGAATGGGTGGAAGAGGCGAAACGAGTGGCAAGTAAGCGAGTGGTTTTAAAAGCACACTTTCGTTCTGAGCTATTTCAAAAGTTCGGTTTTAGACAGTTTGAAAGACAAACCTCTAAATTTCATTATGGTGTAATAGAACTGTGATAATTATATATAAAAACGCTTTGCATTAAGTTGCAAAGCGTTCTTGTTTTGATATTAGTCCGTAAAGTTAAGAGAAATTAAATATCCTAAAAAGAATAAAAATCCGATTCCAATTATTAAGCTTGTATCCATAATAAATTCTCCTCCTTAAATAAAAAACGTGCTGTATGTTTACATTAATTATTGTACAATGAATAATAAGAAGATGAAACCTTTTGTTCTTAAAAACGTATATTATCATAATAGTAATACAAAAATGGTCAAAAGTTGAAGGTGATAATGGATGAAAAAGTGGATTCAAAAATCAATAATTATAACAGTTGCATTATTAACGTTTGGTCTGATTTCTCCGGATCATCTCATTTGGGAGCAATTATTAGACCAAAAAAATCCCGAAAAGTCTTTGTTTTCGGATTCAGAGTCTTTAAGACATGAACATGTTTCATTATCAAAGGAACAAGATTTAAAAGATTCTATTACAGTTGCAGCGAGAGAGCAAGCATACATAAAGTTTGGTGAACGTATTGGTCCTGTTATTCAAAATGAGTTTGATGAAGTAATTTTTCCACGTATTCAAGAAGCTATTGATGCAACTATTTCTAAAACTGGACAAGAAAAAGCAGTGAACTTAGCAATAACGGAGCAGCCATCTGGTGAATATCACGAAAAGATTTTTCACGTTTATAACAATGAAACAAGAAAAGATTTAATACGATTTCATGTAAGAACAGATAAAAAACCACAAGAAGGATATTATTTTAATTTTCATTACCATTTAGCGGAAGATAATTATACAAAGCATTATGCGTTAGGAGAAATTTATTGGTCCAAAAACACTCCTCCTAAATGGCTTTCCTAAACTTTCAATGCCCTCTTGTCGTCAAGAGGGCATTTTTTCGTTATAATGAATGCAAGAATAAAAAGTAAAGATAAGGGGCATTTCAATGGAACAGTACTTAAATTTGTGTAGACATATAAAAGATCATGGAGTAATGAAAGAAGATAGAACGGGTACTGGTACAAAAAGTTTATTTGGCTATCAAATGCGTTTTGATTTATCAAAAGGATTTCCACTATTGACTACAAAAAAAATAGCGTTTCGTTTAGTAGTGAGCGAGTTATTATGGTTTCTTAAAGGGGACACGAATGTCAAAACATTAATAGAAGCCAATAATCACATTTGGGATGAATGGGCTTTTGAAAAATGGGTGAAAAGTGAAAGTTATGAAGGACCGGATATGACTAATTTTGGTATTAGAGCTGCAAATGATCCTGCATTCAAAATAATAGTTGACGAACAGATGAAAGTCTTTTGTTCTAATATAGTGTCGAATGACGACTTTGCAAAGGAATTTGGTGACCTTGGTCCAGTTTACGGAAAGCAATGGCGTTCGTGGCCAGGTAAAAATGAACAAACAATCGATCAAGTCCAAAATTTAATTGAACAAATTAAAAAAAATCCAGATTCACGTAGACTTATCATTACAGCATGGAATCCAGCAGAAGTAGATGACATGGCCCTTCCTCCTTGTCACACGTTTATGCAGTTTTATGTCATAAAAGGGAAGCTTTCATGTCAATTGTATCAACGAAGTGCAGATGTATTCCTAGGGGTGCCTTTTAACATTGCCTCTTACGCGTTATTAACACATTTAATCGCCAAAGAATGTGACTTAGAAGTTGGAGAGTTTGTTCATACACTTGGGGATGCGCATATATACCTGAATCATATGGAGCAAGTCGAAACGCAATTAAAGCGTACTCTAAAAACGTTGCCAACCCTATTACTATCTTCCGAAAAAACGTCTATTTTTGATTTGCAAATAGAGGATATTACTATTGATGGGTATGATCCACATCCTCGTATAAAAGCACCAATTGCTGTTTAGACTGAGAAAGGAGGAAAAAAGTTGATTTCATTAATCGTAGCACATGATGCAAACAGAGTAATAGGACTCGACAATAAAATGCCTTGGCATATACCTGGTGATTTAGCTTATTTTAAAAATAAGACAATGAATAAAGCAATGATTATGGGTAGAAAAACGTATGAATCCATTGGAAGAGTTCTACCTGGGCGAAAGAATATCATTATTACAAGAAATCCTTCTTATCAAGTTGTTGGTGCTGAAATAGTTAGTACAATCGATGAAGCTCTTAAATTGGCGGAATCATTTCACGAGGAAGTGATGGTCATTGGGGGAGAGCAAATTTTTAAAGCGATATTACCAAAAGCGGATCGTCTTTACGTTACATTTATTCAGAATGCTTTTGAAGGAGATACTTTCTTTCCGCCTTATAGTGAGGATGAATGGGAACTTGTCGAAGTATCAAAGGATATGAAGACAGATGATGGGACAACGTATGCTTATTTGATATATGAAAAAAGGAAAGGTAAGATTATTACCTAAGATTCAGGATGTAAATAATTGTTCCTTAAAATACCTTCCAAAAGTTCAAGTTTCCATGCTACCGTCATATATTGAAGAAAAGAAAGAACCCAAGGAAATAAGCAAGAAGGATTTGCAAAAAAATGAATTGAGTAATTGTCATAGATAAATTAAATTCTATAGCTAGAAGTTAATATAGGATTAAACTTCTTCTTATAATAGATGTATAAAGGAAAGAAGGGATTTTGTGTCTAAAATTCATATTGTAACGGATTCAACGGCTGATTTAACAAAAGAGTTGATTGAATCCCTCCAAATTCATGTAGTCCCATTAACTATTCAAATAGACGGAGAATCTTTTATTGACGGTGTAAATATTCAACCACAAGAGTTTTTAGAAAAAATGGGTACATCGAAAGAATTACCTAAATCCTCGCAACCAGCAGTAGGTGTATTTAAGGAATTGTATGATAAGCTTGGAGAAAATGGAGATCAAATAATATCCATACATATGACAGGTGGCATGAGTGGAACGGTGAAGTCAGCACAAGCTGCGGCAAAAATGTCTGAATCTGATGTAACAGTCATTGATTCTGAATTTATTTCCTTTGCATTATCTTTTCAAGTAGAAGAAGCTGCAAGAATGGCTAAAATGGGAGAAGTATTAGAAACAATTTTGGAAAAGTTAGAGAAAATGCGAGCGGACACTAGTTTATATGTAGTGGTGGATACTCTAGATAATTTAGTAAAAGGCGGGAGAATTGGGAAGGGTACTGCCATATTAGGTTCGTTATTATCCATTAAGCCAATCGCAAGCTTAGCTGGCGGTGTTTATACACCTATAGCAAAAGTTAGGAGCCATAAACAAGTAGTTAGTTTTTTATTTAAGCAGTTTACAGAAGATACTAAAGGAAAAATAGTAAAAGCAGTTGGAATATCTCATGCCAACGGTTTAGCCATGGCAGCGCCATTAATGAGGCTAATTGAGGAATCCGGGTTTAATTCCATTCAAGTTTCTTTTACTTCACCTGTTATTAGCACACATACTGGACCTGGAGCAATTGGTTTTATGTATATGACGGAGTAAGTAATAAGCAGGGAATTATCCCTGCTTTTCTTTTATCAATTAAAAAGGTTAAACTTTTCTACTTCCTTGCTCGAATCTCGTCATAGAGGAACGTTGCTTGTTGGGGCAGATAAAGGTACTCGGTTTTTTCTTATCGAAAGGAGTTAGAAATGAAGTACATTTTTTACTTACTATGTATCATTTTTTTAGCTGGTTGTGAAAATCCAGATACTTTTGCAGTAGACTTTACGAAAAAAGAATCTATTTCTTTCGCAGAATATGTTATTCCCTACTCTTTTTTTCCAAGAACATTACAGTTGGTTGGAATTGGCGACTCCCTTACAAAAGGTGTTGGGGATGAGTTAAAAAAAGAAGGTTATATAGGGAGAGTAAAAACTGAACTTTTCCAATTTAAAGGAATAGAAGATGTTGTTTTAACCAATACTGCATTAAGAGGTAGAAGAAGTGACCAATTATTAAAACTTCTAAATAATGGTGATTTTGATTATGCAATTCGAAATGCAGATATTATGATGATTACTATTGGTGGAAATGATTTAATGAAAATTGTGAAAAAAGATTTGTTTAACTTAAAGGTAGAATCCTTCGAGAAAGGGTTAATTTCATTTGAAAATAATTATATAAAAATTATTGATAGGATTCGTAAGATTAATAGTAACGCAAAAATAGTGTTAATTGGTCTTTATAATCCGTTATCAATTGTTTCGGAAGATTCTAGTGAATTTGATACAATTATTAATGAATGGAACGCAACAATAGAAAATATTGCTAATGACGATGAAAATGCTTGCTTCGTTCCTATAGAAACACTTTTTGATACAAATGGAAATCTAGTATATCATACCGATTTTTTTCATCCGAATAGCAAAGGATATCAATTGATGAGTGAATCTATTATGAATTCCTTAATAGATTGTGGTTTTATAGATGATAAAGATTGGGAATTGTTGTTTTAAGGAGCAGATGAGATGAACAAATGGAAGATTGCATTTTTTTTACTTGTAATCATGATAATCGGATTAGTGGTTGGATTATTTTATTGGATATCAACTCCATCTGATTCATCGGAAGAACAGTTAGAAACAACTAATTATTCAGGCAACGTGCTAACAGTAAACTCTACGAAAGAGGATTTTGAGGGTATTGCTAATACGTTTATGAAAAAAGCGGTGGGTAGGAAAACTTTACCTTTAAAATTAGAACTAAAAGATCAAGTGATTTTGACTTCTGAAATAATAGCTTTTAGGAGTATTATTCCAGTGAAAATGTATTTTGAACCTTTTGTTGAAGAAAACGGTGATATTCGATTAGTACAATCTTCATTAGAGATAGGTATAGTCAAACTCCCTCCAGAAACAGTACTAAAGGTATTAAAAGATTCCATACAACTTCCAAATTGGATGATTGTCAAACCTTCTGACAAAGAAGTTTTAATACAATTAGCAAATATTCCAATGGCTTCTGGTGTACATGTACGTGCCAAAGAATTGAATTTAGCTGAAGACGTTATTACATTAGAAATAGTAATCCCAGATGAGTGAGGAGGAAATAATATGGAAAAGGCAACATTTGCTGGTGGTTGTTTTTGGTGTATGGTTAAACCATTTGATACATTTGAAGGTATTGAAAGTGTAATATCTGGCTATACAGGTGGACATACGCTAAACCCAACGTACGAGCAAGTTTGTTCTAATAACACAGGTCATTACGAAGCTGTTCAAATTACGTATGATCCAGCGATTTTTTCTTTTGATCAGTTATTAGAAATTTTCTGGATGAATATAGATCCAACAGATGAAAATGGACAGTTTTTTGACAAGGGAAGTTCTTATCAAACAGCAATATTTTACCATTCAGAAGAACAACGTGAAAAAGCTGAAAAGTCCAAAGTAGATTTGGATGCATCTAAAAAATTTCAATCAAAAATAGCTACGAAGATATTACCTGCAAAAGAGTTTTATGCAGCCGAAACCTACCATCAAGAATACTATAAGAAAAATCCGGCGCATTATAATCGATATTATGTCGGATCTGGAAGAGCGGCATATATCGAGAAAACATGGAGGGATTCCAAATGAAAGACAAATTAACGGAGATGCAATATTATGTGACACAGCAAAATGGAACAGAGCCACCTTTTCAAAATGAGTATGATAAGCATTTTGATGAGGGGATATATGTAGATGTCGTTTCAGGGAAACCATTATTTCATTCGAAAGATAAATACGATGCAGGTTGTGGATGGCCAAGTTTTACAAGACCAATTGGATCACAAGAAGTGGTTGAACATGTCGATGAAAGTCATGGGATGAGAAGAGTAGAGGTTAGAAGCAAGACTGCTGACTCGCATTTAGGCCATGTGTTTCCAGATGGTCCCTCAGAAGAAACTGGATTACGTTATTGTATAAATTCAGCATCTTTGCGATTTGTATCAAAGACCCATCTGAAAGAAGAAGGTTATGAAGATTATTTGAAATTGTTCTAGAAGAGTCCCTGCGTAAGAAATAATTCTGCGCTATTCTGACAATTTAAGAGGATTGAGAACCAATAATACCTCCTACACTTCAATGTATAAAGTGTAGGAGGTATTTGTTTTTAAGTGGGAAGCGTCAAATGATGCTTACCTAGCCAAAAGGTTGGCATTATTTGGCGCAAGTAGGTTGAACTCAAGAGAAATAGATAGTATTCAACTCTTCGTCCGCTTTTAAAAGAGTAGAAAATAATTTTATTTTTCATTAACCGAACCAAATGCATTATGTTTTTACACATTCCAAGAAGGCGACGGACAATCATCCGCCACAAGATTACCGAAAAAAGTGGATTTAGAAGTGACACAGTCACTTCTAAATCCACAAAAATTCCCCCGGTAATAGTGTAGCCAATGTTTCGTCTAAAGCACTCTGGCTATAGTAAAGACCAGTTGCACTTAAAGGACTTGCACTTTCTCATTTACAATTTAAATTCATTTACTACTTTTCGAAGTTCATCTGCTTGGTTCGATAATTCTACTGCAGAAGCATTAATTTCTTCCATAGCAGCCGATCCCTCTTGAGCAGCCGAAGCGGATGTTTCAGTATTGGTAGCAGTATTTTCTGCAATTTGATTAACCTCAATAAAGGAAGCAGCAACTTCTTGGCTAAAGTTAAGCGTGTCTTCAATTTGTTTTACCATTTTATCAATGATTGAAATAGTTTTATTTGTTTGATTCATAATTTGTTCTAAAGAAGCATTTGTTTCATTCGCCACTTCTACACCACGAATCACATTTTCTACACCTTCATGATTTTGTTTTACAATGGAAGTAACCTCCGTTTGGATGGAAGTTACAATACCAGTTACTTCTTTCGCTGCTTTTTGAGATTGCTCTGCAAGCTTACGAACTTCATCCGCAACAACAGCAAAGCCTCGTCCGTGTTCTCCTGCTCTTGCAGCTTCAATTGCAGCATTCAACGCAAGTAGATTTGTTTGTTCTGCAATTGCAGTAATAGTTTTAATAATAGAAGTAATTTCATAAGACTTTGTTCCGAGCGCTTCAACAGTTTGTGAAGTGTTCGCCATAGTCTCTTCAATTTTCATCATTACATCTCCGGAGTGATGTACTGATTCAGCCCCTTTACGTGCAGCAATCATCATATGATCTGTTGCTTCTTTTACAGCTTGAGCATCATTATTTAAATATCTAGTTGCTTCTTCAAGCGAGTTCATCTTTTGAATAGCGATATTCATACTCCGCATCGTTTGTTCACTTCCAACAGCAATTTCATTTGTTGAGTCTGCAATAGATTGTATAGTTATTGCTGTCTCATCAGAAGAAGCCATAAGCTCTTGCCCACTAGCTGATACATTCTCAGTAAGTAAACTCACTCTTTTTACCAAATTTGCAATGGAAGCGATTAAAACGTTTGTACTTTCTGCGATTTCACCAAATTCATCTTTGGAACGAATTTTCACACGTCGAGTTAAGTCACCGCCAGCTTGGGCAATATCTAAAATAGAACGATTGATAGCATAAGTACTTCTTTTAATAGAAAGAAACAGATAAATACCAAATGAAATTGTTAATGCTACTGAAAAAACGGTTAATGCGATAAATAAGAATAAAGAAGTATTATTTCCCTTCTTTAAAAGGTCAATTTGACTCGCATTATTTTTAGCTAGTATTTCATTCATAGCAGCAATATGAACATCTACATAATTCATGGCAGTTTTCCCATTGCCAGCGTTTACTAATTTTTGAGCGGATTCAATACCTGTTTCATCACGCATTTTAATTACTCGGTCAGAGTATTGAAGGTATGTCGTAAAAAATTGGTTAATTGATTGTATTTTTTGTAATTCTTCTGGACGATCTTTATAAATTAGATGCAATTCTTTTAAATGAGTAATAATTGCATCTTTATATTTTTTATGACTTGCCATATAATTTGACTTACCGGTTATAATATAACTTTGTTCTGCATATGCCAGTTGAGCAATTTCGGTGGAAATCTGATTTACCATCATTTGCTCTTTAATGTCTTCATTCGTAAATTTCTCTAAAGCTTGTTGAGATGAAAACATTTTGCTAGAAGTTAATACAAGCATAGAAATTAAGATTATAATAAGGACGGAAAAGATGATAAGTACGCGACCCCTTATAGAATTATAGATATTGATTTTTGTTGTTGCATTAGGTTTTCTTCCTATCTTTTTCTTGTTTTTAAAAAACGTTAAGAAAGGTGTTTTTTTCTCCTTCGCCCTCTTCTTTTCATGTTTCTTTACTTTTGGTAACTTCAATGGTTTTAATTTATTTCTGATCCCCTTTAACAACCATATCAACCCTTTCTACAAGTATTACCTATTAATATTTTTAAGTTTACTTGTTTTAGATAGAATTATCTACATGTTTTTTGAATTTTCCATGTCTTCATGACTAAAGTTGGAGGTGAAATATGAAACAATCGTTTTATCTTTATGCATTAAAATACCGTGGGGGACAAAAGAAGGATATAAAAACACTCTTTGCAGAAACCATGTTTAATCAACATGATTTTCCAAAAGCAGAAACCTCTTTTGATTCTTTATCGAAATA
The DNA here is from genome assembly GCF_042945595.1 of Psychrobacillus sp. L3. Taxonomy (GTDB): domain Bacteria; phylum Bacillota; class Bacilli; order Bacillales_A; family Planococcaceae; genus Psychrobacillus. Next base: position 1,693,976 of record NZ_CP168493.1, read on the forward strand.
TATAGAAGAACTTGCACACGTTGAAATGAGTGCAACCGTTTTTGACGAACTTTGGGAACTTTATAAAGAAGCAAGTAGTTAGCAATTTCGTTGCAATTCAACCAAAAAAAATGTATCATTAAGCGGATAAGTAATAGAAATGAGGTCAAATAAATGAGTATACACATTAGTGCAAAAAATGGTGAGATTGCGGATACAATTTTGCTGCCTGGAGATCCACTTCGCGCAAAATATATTGCTGAAACATTTTTAGAAGATGTTGTTCAATACAACGAGGTTCGTAATATGTTTGGTTATACTGGTACATATAAAGGAAAGAGAATCTCTGTTCAAGGTACTGGAATGGGTGTTCCTTCAATCTCTATTTATATTCATGAATTAATGAATGATTATGATGTTCAAAAATTAATTCGTGTAGGTACTTGTGGTGCTATCCAGAAAGACGTAAAAGTTCGTGACGTAATCCTTGCTCAAAGTGCTTCAACAGATTCTACTTTGAATAAAGTGTTATTAGATGATGTTAGTTATGCTCCAACTGCAGATTTTGACTTGTTATATAAAGCATATAATGTTGGTAAAGAAGCTGGATTAAGTCTAAAAGTAGGTAATGTATTTACGGCAGATTTATTCTACAATGAAAATGCTCAAAACGAAAAATTGGCTAGCTATGGCGTACTTGCGGTTGAAATGGAATCTGCAGCGCTTTATACGTTAGCTGCGAAATTCGGTCGTCAAGCTCTTTCTGTATTAACAGTTAGTGACCACATCATTACTGGGGAAGCAACAACTTCTGAAGAGCGTCAAACTACTTTCAACGATATGGTTGTTGTTGCATTAGAAGCAGCAATTCAAGACTAATATCTTTAATTTGTCTGTCAATATTAGGAAGATTTCTTCTTTGGTAGATTATCTTCATAAATAGACTGTCATTTAGATGACAGTCTATTTTTAAAATAATTTTTAGTTTTTGTGAAAAGGGTGAAAAATTTGGACGAACAAAACAAATCAAATGAAGAGCTAAATTCTTCAGAAGTAAAACCAGCATCGCGGTATATTAAGATGAAACCATTTGTTTTTCTTATTATGATTTTCGCCTTAGTAATAGCGACTGCAACTGTTACGATGTTTTCTTTAACTCTTGGAAAGGACAAGGTTATAGGGGGAGTTGCACCGCAAAGTGAGCGTGCGGAGTTCTCCAAGTTGTATATGGCTTATGATAAGTTAAAAGAAGAATACTATAAAGATATAGATCAAGACGCGATTGTTAATGGTGCGATAAATGGGATGATTGACGCTCTTGATGACCCGTACTCTGATTATATGAATAAGGAAGAAGCCTCTCAGTTCAATGAAAGTATTTCGTCTAGTTTCCAAGGAATCGGTGCGGAAATTCAAGAAAGAGATGGTGTAATAACGGTAGTTTCCCCGATTAAAAATTCTCCTGCTGAAAAAGCGGGACTATTGCCGAATGATAAAATTATGGCGGTTGATGGAAAAGATATTAAAGGATTTACAGCTTCTGAAGCAGTGTTATTAATTCGTGGAAATAAAGGAACCGAAGTTAACCTTACGATTAAACGTGGGGAAAATGCGTCGACAGATATTACGATCGTTCGTGATGATATTCCGATAGAAACGGTTTATGCAGAGATGGTTGGAGATAATGTAGCACATATCATCATTTCAAGCTTTTCGACAAATACGTATGATGAACTTGTAAAAGCTATTAAAGAGATGGATAAACAAGGCATGAAAGCACTAGTATTAGATGTGCGTCAAAATCCAGGAGGACTTCTTGATAGAGCAATCGATATTTCTAATTTATTCGTTGAAGATGGAAAGCCAGTTCTTCAAATTGAAGAAAAAGGAAAAAGGGACATAACAACTGCATCACCAGGAACGAAAGTGAAAGTCCCAGTATCATTAATTATTGATGGTGGTAGTGCATCAGCATCCGAGATATTAGCAGGGGCACTAAGTGAATCAGCTAATGTACCATTAGTTGGATTAAATTCTTTTGGTAAAGGTACAGTTCAACAAGTAAATGACCTACCAGATGGATCAAACATTAAAGTTACTATAGCAAAATGGTTAACACCTAAGGGTAATTGGATTCATGAGAAAGGGATTGCTCCAAACTATGTTGTGGAATACCCTGCTTATGCAATGCTTGCTCCATTAGACCCATCCGTGATATTAAAAGAAAATCAGTCTTCTGAAGCTGTCCAAAATGCGAAAGAAATGTTGAAAGCAATTGGTTATGAAGTTGGAGAAATGAATGAAGACTTCGACGCTACATTTGCTAAAGCAGTGAAAAAATTTCAGATAGATAATAATGTTGCCACAACCGGTGAGTTGACAGGCGAAACTTCTTTCATTTTAATGGATAAAATTCGCCAAAAAATAGTAAAAGATGATCCACAATTGGAAAAAGCCAAAGAAGTGGTATTAAAGCTTCTGAATAAGTAATAGTTTACAGTTAAAAGCTGGCCTTTATGGTCAGCTTTTTCAACATGAAGAAGGGAGAAGATAGTATGAAAGATGTATATCTATTAAGTGGGTTTTTGGGAAGTGGAAAAACTTCTTTATTAGCTCATTTAATTGCTCAATTTAAAGTGGAAGGATTAAAGCCGGCAGTCATTATGAATGAGTTAGGAAAATTAGCTTTTGATAGTAGAGCAGTCGATAAGGATGTGCCATTAAAAGAAATGCTGGAAGGCTGCATTTGCTGCACAGGTTCTGAGAAAATGGAGGCCCAACTTCAGACGCTATTAGAGGGAGAAACCTTCGATGTATTATTAATAGAGACAACAGGGGCTGCACATCCTGTTGAGGCAATAAATGCTGTTTTTTCTCCACTCTTTGCAAGCAAGTTAAATATGAAAGGCATTGTTACAGTAGCCGATTGTAAAAGATGGCTTGAAAGAGACAAAATGACTCCACAAACACGTATGCTTTTTCTAGAACAAATAAAACATGCGCATTTAATTGTGGCAAATAAAACGGATTTACTCTCCGATTCCGAAATTGCTTCAGTTACTATGCAAATACAAAGTTTAAATAATGCGGCACCAATTATCCAAACTACAAATAGTAAGATACCATTAGCGTTAATTACGAAGTTGGAAGCAACTTTTCATGAAAAGAGCATTAATAAAACAGCTATTGGCAAACAACTATTTCTTTCTTCTAGATTACACACCTTTTCTGAAGCGGTTGATCAAGATTCATTTGAAGACTGGGTAAGAGGACTTCCTGACACAGTTTATCGTATGAAGGGCTATGTTCCATTAAAAGGACATAAATACCCCTATCTATTTCAATACGCATATGGAATGGTACAATGGTTGCCAGAATTTATGAAGATGGAGCCCCAAATCGTTCTAATTGGGGAGCAAATAGATACAATTGAAATTATTGGAGATTCTTCGTATGATTGATGCTTTTCACCAGTTATATAAAGGAAGAGGAGCATTAGAAAAAGTACGAACAGAAGAAGAGGTTCGACGGGTTATTCAAAGTGAGTTAATGGATGAGTTTACACATCCAAGAGCAAGGCGTTCCATAGAAACAAAATATGGTTTTGCCATTACGAGAATTAAATCAAGTAAACTATCTTCTGAAGAACAAAATTGTCTAATAGACGTTTATAAAGAAGAATATGCAAAACTGTCAACAGGATATGAAGTGTAAATTTTGATCTACTTGGTTAAGTTAACCAATAATAGTTTTATAGTTTGTTATTCTCATCGATACTTTTAACCAAACTGGACGTGTTGGTAAATATTATGGGAAAATTTCCTCCAATCTTATGTTTACAATAGGGGTGCACAAAAGAAGGAGGAAATGAAAATGAATAAAAAACATTCTATCATTGTTGGATTACTAGCAGGTGGCTTATTGTTTTCAACTAATACAGCAAATGCGGCGATGACAACTGGAAATTCACATACTACTTCCGAGGCAAAAAAAGTCGTCACATATCAATGGAACGCACCATATAATATTATTAATAAATTTGATTGGAACGATTTTAATAACTTAAGCTATCTACTAAATTCAAATCTATTAAATTCAAATCTAGTAATAGAAATACCATCTACACCAGTAAAAAAACCAGTAGAAGCAACACCAGTTGCACCGGTAAAAAAACCAGTAACTACAACACCAACTACGCCGGTAGAAAAACCAGTGACAGAAACACCAGTAAAAAAACCAGTGACATCAACACCAAGCACACCTGTGAAACAGCCTGTAACTGAACAAACGCCACCTAGTAATAATCAGGAAGTAAAAGTACCGGCAGCAGTTCAAGAAGTGGTTGATTTAACAAACAAAGAACGTGCAAAAGAAGGATTAAAAGCTTTACAAATTGATGTGAAGCTTAGTCAATCAGCTCAAGCAAAATCACAAGATATGAAAAATAAAAACTATTTTGATCATACTAGTCCAACATTCGGTTCTCCATTTGATCAAATGAAATCTCTTGGAATTACTTACAAATCAGCAGGAGAAAACATTGCTATGGGACAACGTAGCGCTGCTGAAGTTGTAGATGCGTGGATGAAATCTCCAGGACACAGAGCAAATATTATGAATCCATCGTTTACGCATATCGGAGTTGGATTATCTGATAGTGGATTCTACTGGACACAACAATTTATAGGAAAATAATAGAGTCTGAGCCTATCGAGTTTTACACTCGATAGGCTCTTTTGCGTTTATATTCAAAACATAGAGCACATACTTCGAGAGGAAGAGGTGATCTAGTGATTGTATATAAAGAAACGATGGAATTACTTCAAAATACATTCTCCCATTCCTTTGATTTTATAACGAAGGAATTACAATGGAATGATGATCCAGTTATTCTTTGCTATTATGCAACGATGATTGATACAGCAGTTGTACTGAAACAATTCAATCATATACAACTGCGATACGAAACGAACGACCCAAACTGGAATCTAACTCCATTTTCAGAAGAGGAAGAATTTTCAATTGAGCAATTAGAGATAAGTATTTCCACTGGAGAGACTGTTCTTATATTCCCAAAATCTAATACGATGCTTCGTATAATAATGCCTAAGATTTCTTCAAGAGTACCTTCACCACCACTAAATGAATACGTAGTTCGAGGATCTCATGAGGGATTTGTTGAAAATCTAGACGTAAACATAAATTTAATAAGAAAAAAAATGAATACACCTGATTTGAAAATAGAAAGATTAGTAATTGGTTCTACAACTAATACAAAAGTATCCATCATTTATTTGCGCACAAAAGTAGATCAAGGAGCTTTGGAAGTATTGAAAGAAAGAATATCTAAAATAGAGCTAGAAATGTTATATAGTTCGGGGCAGTTAGAAGACTATATAGAGGATTCGATTTGGTCCCCATTTCCTCAGTTTTTAAACACTGAAAGACCTGACAGAGTAGTTGCGAATATATTAGAAGGTAGAATTGCCATCCTGTCAGATTCAGATCCTACTGCATTAATTGCCCCAACAACTTTAATCACTTTTTATGAATCTCCTGATGATTTTAATGGGCGATTATTAGTTGGATCTTTTTATCGATTAGTCCGTTTAGCTAGTTTTTTTATAGCTATATTTTTACCAGCATTTTATATTGCTGTAGCTAGCTTCCATTTTGAAATAGTACCAATAGATTTGGGTGAGGAAGTGAAGAGTTCAGTTAGTCATGTTCCTTTTCGTCCCATATTCGAAGCATTTCTTTTAGAGATAACGATTGAACTTATTCGTGAAGCAAGTATTAGATTGCCCAGTCCTGTAGGCCAAACAATTGGTGTGGTAGGAGGATTAGTAATTGGGGATGCAATCGTATCTGCGGGACTTGCTTCTAATTTAATGGTAATTGTCGTTGCCTTAACAGCACTTGCTAGCTTTGTAGTCCCTTCAGTTGAGTTAAGTACTTCGATACGTATTTTAAGATTCCCTTTTATGATTGCAGCCTCGATATTCGGCTTTTTTGGGCTTGTCATGGGATCTCTTATCCTTTTCATCCATCTGCTAAATTTACACTCTTTAAATCGACCATATTTGTCTCCCATAATACCTTTTGAACCAAAAAAGTTATTAGAGGTTTTTTTCCCTGTTCCATATTATAAGTCGAATACGGTACAAAAGAACTTTTATTTCTTCAAAAAAGGATTGAAGAAAAATGAATAATTGGACAGTGTCTAATAAGCAATTATTTTTATTTTTATTTATTATTCAAACAGGCACGATTTTTATAACACTTCAAACACGAGTGATAAAAGCTGCAGAACAAAATGCTTGGATTGTATTCACCATAGTCAGTTTCCTACATTTTGTACTGCTAATCATTTTTAATAAATATTATAAGTACTTTCAATTAAATAAATTTGAAAAGTGGCTTTTTCAAATTTATTGGTATGTTGTAGTAATTATTTTTTTGGCAACAATCGATTTTTTGTTAATAGTTTGGGTTTTTCCTTTAACACCCCATTTTATAGTTATTGGTTTAATCGTTTTCATTTCTTTCTATGTAAATATAAGTAAATCCGCCGTGCCATTAAATATATCAGTTATCTTAATCCCTTTCATCATATTGTTTTTAGGAGCATTATTTCTTGCTGTTCCAGATTTAATCTGGACTAATTTGTTCCCTATAGGTCATATGCAAAAAGACCAATGGATTGGTGGGGGAAAGGAATCATTAAATGCTTTTATCGGTTTGGAAGCTTTTTTAATATTGCGACCATTCGCGCGAGACAAAAGAGAAATAAAGACAAAACAGATTCTATCCTATCAACTTGCTCTAACTTTATTTTTTTTAATTACAATAATGTTCACCATTCTATTTTTTCCGCTGGAAGAATTAAAACTTATTCCTGTGGCGATAACATTTATATTTAAGTCGCAAGATGTTACGTTTGTAGAACGATTAGATTTGTTTTTTACTTATATTTGGATGATGTGGAGCATAATAACGGCTGCGTTATTTATATTTTTAGGCATTCACCTATATAAAACAATGCATAAACGGCATTTTAAATTTACAGTAATCATACATCTTGTCATATTTATTTGCCCTCTATTTTTATTGTCTCGGGAGATACTAAAGACAGCAAATGATTTACTAGCGTATGGTCATTTGTTTTTTGGGATATTACTGCCCTTATTTATCCTTTTTAAGGGATGGAGGAAGTCATTGCGTGAGTAAAAATATAAGTATATTAATAATCGTATTACTCCTATTAAGTGGATGTTGGGATGAACGTCTAAACAAGGATTTTGCGAGTGTACCTATGGTTGGGTTCGAGGGAGAAATAGGTAAATTAACGGGTTATTTTGGGTTGCCAGGGGAGCAGCATCAAAGTGAGCAATTTGAAATGTTATCGGCTAAGGGTATATCTGTACAGGACGTAGCTCAAAAAGTAGATCAAAAAGTAAATGAAAGATTGGATCTGTCAAAATTAACAAGTATATTACTTTCCGATGACACAGTAAAAAGTGATTTAGATCACTATCTAGATGCTTATTATCGAAATTCTCGGAGCCGATTAAATACTGTGCTAATAATTACGGAAGGCAGTACAGCACCATTTATTCAATATGGAGATAAAATGGGTAGTGATGTAAATAATTATTACAGTGAATTTGTAGAAGGATTTAAACTAGAATCTGTTTTAACTAAAGCGGATATTCAGCAGTCTCTCTCTGACTTAAAGGATGAAGCAATTGACTTAACTTTGCCATATATCAGAATGTCCAAAGAAGGGAATATTCCAGAATTAATTGGGCTTGCTCTGTTTAGCGGGAAAAAATTCTCGGGAAAAACGTTAAATAAAGATGACTCCATCGTATTGCAACTGATGAAAAAGAAGAAAGGGAAGTATCCTTTTTTAACGTTCTCACACAAAGAAGTCCCTTTAACGATTAGAGTTGATAATTTACAAAGGAAAATGAAATGGGACGGTACGCATATTGAAATACATTATAAAATGAAAATAGGAATAATAGAATATTATAAGAATCATTTATTAGAGAAAAAAGAAATTCAGGAATTAGAAAAATTTTTAGAAGAAACATTTACGAAACAAATGGATGAAATTTTAAAAGTCTTACACGATAGTAATTGTGACGCTCTTGGAATAGGTCGTTATGCAAGGGCCTTTCATCCAGATGTATTTGAGAAAAATAAATGGAATGAAATATATCCAACCTTAACTATTACACCGACTGTGCAAGTAAAAATTATTGAAACAGGCATAGCGGATTGAAAAACGACAATTTTACGCGTCGTTTTTTTTGATTTTCCTTTGTAAATAAATGAGTCTTGAACCAAGTGTGAGAGCTCCTAGCGTTAGACCAACAATAAGGCCAATCCAATAGCCGAATCGTTCAAAAGAAGTATAATTTGCTAGAATATATCCTGTAGGTAACCCAATAATCCAATACGAAACGATAGCCATTATAAAAGTGATCGTGACATCTTTATAACCTCGAAGTGCTCCTTGAACTGGAGCTTGAATGGAATCTGAAAGCTGAAATAATGCCGCAAAGAAGAAAAATTGAACCGTCAACGTGATTACTGCTTGATCATCCGTATAGATTGTTGCAATTTGTTCTCTAAATAGGAGCAATATTGTCGCTGAGATAAAGCTAAACAATATAGCTGTAATTACTGCTAACCAACTATAGGTTTTTGCATCTTTCAAACGATTGGCACCAACTTCATAACCAACTAAAATGGTTGTTCCCATGGCAATGCTTAATGGAACCATATAAAGCAGAGAGGTGAAATTCATGGCAATTTGGTGTGCGGATATTACTGCGGTTGAATAAGTGCTCATAAGAATAGTAACAGCAGAAAAAATCGTTGTTTCAGCAAAAATCGACAATCCAATTGGTAAGCCTATTTTAGTTAAAACCTTAAATTTGATGAAGGATGGTTTACTCCAACCGTGGAATATCCTTAACTCCGCAAAAGGTTTGTTGCGATATACGATAAAGATTGCAATAAATAATATTAACCAATATGTAAGTGCAGATGCTAGCCCTGCACCAGCCCCTCCAAGTGCAGGCATTCCAAGTTTCCCATATATAAATATATAGTTTAATGCAATATTGATAGGAGCAGATAACAGCGTAATAATCATCGATACACGAGTTTTTCCTAGTGCATCAATAAAAGAACGGAGCACACTATAGAGAAATAAAGGAATAAGTCCAATACTCATCATATACAAATAATCCTTTGCCACGACGCGTACACTATCCTCAAGCGGGATGAGTTGTAGCGCAGGATCAATAAACAATAAAATACCAAAAAATATCACAATTGCCAACACAATAGCAATATAAAATCCTTGTTGCACAAAGATGGGTACGTCTTCCTTCTTTTTCGCACCCATTAATTGTGCTACAATGGGCGTAATGCCTAGTAAAATACCTGTTAGTCCAGTATATACAGGCACCCAAAGTGATGAGCCAATAGAAACACCTGCTAAATGATCAATACTATATTTACTCGTCATTAAAACATCGAAAAAAGTCATTAAATACAGGGCAACCTGAGTGACTAATATTGGGACGACTATTTTGATCATTTGAAAACTTTTTTCTGATAATGTTTTTGTTTCTTGCATTTTGCATACATCCTTTAAAGTTATAAGATAGTTAGGAGATTATTAATGAATAATAACACAATTGTTTTAACAGGTGGAGGAACTGCGGGACATGTTTCATTAAACCAAGCAATTATTCCTGAATTAAAAGAAAAAGGCTATGAAATACATTATATAGGTTCTTCTGATGGAATAGAAAAAACAATAATTACTGAAAACTTCCCGGAAATACCATATTATGCGATTTCAAATGGAAAGCTTAGACGGTATTTTTCTATGAAGAATTTTTCCGATCCTATTAAAGTTCTTTATGGCACCATGCAAGCCGCAATGATCCTCCAAAAAGTAAAACCATCTCTCGTATTTTCAAAAGGTGGATTTGTCTCGGTTCCCGTTGTAATTGCAGCAAAACTGGCAAACATACCAGTAGTTATTCATGAATCTGATATTACACTTGGGCTTGCGAATAAAATTGCTAGTTCCTTTTCAAAACATGTTTTTACAGTTTTTGATGAGACGTTGAAATACTTGCCTGCAGAAAAAGCTTCCTCTATCGGAGCAATTATTCGCCCAGATTTGTTAAATGGAAATTCCTTTACTGCAGAGGAGTTAACTGGTTTCAGAGCTGATAAAGAGACCATTATCATAATGGGGGGCAGCCAAGGAGCAGCAAAAATAAATGAGGCTATTTATGAAAATATAGATGTTTTAACAGAAAAATACCAGATCATTCATCTTTGTGGTAAAGGAAATGTAAATATGTCCTTAAAAGGTAAGCCGCATTATATTGCGTATGAATATGTTAATAACGAGTTGCCTCATTTATTGAAAATATCGAATTATGTTATTACGAGAGCAGGTTCAAACTCCATATTTGAGTTTTTAGCGCTAAAAAAACCGATGCTTTTAATACCTCTTTCTATTCATGCAAGTAGAGGTGATCAACTATTAAATGCGAACTACTTTGAAGAAAAAGGATTTGGACTTGTTTTAGAGGAAGACAACTTAACTCCAACAACGTTTTTAGAATCACTTACGAGACTAGTTCAACAAGCAGACGAAATTACTGTAAAACAAAACGGAACTACTACTTCTAAAACACCAGCAGAATTTGTTGAAACACTTTTAACTTATAAGAAAAATGCAAGCGTCCTTTAAGTGCATTTGGGCATCACCAATTCCCGAGTGCTTTGGACTAAACATTGGCTACACTATTAGACTTTTATGTAGGATCTGGAAGTGTCTGCGTCACTTCCAGATCCTCTTTTTTCGGTAATCTTGTGGCGGATGTTTATCCGTTGTCCTTTTGAAATATCTAGAGACAAGGTACATATGGTTTGGTAAATGAGGAAATAATTCCTTTCCTACTCTTTTAAAAGTGGACGAAGATACAATTCCGTCCGCTCAGCGCTTCTTTATTAATGGATTCTATCTATTTTTCTCTAGTAACACCTACTCTAATAATGCAACTACTGAATCATGTATACCGTGGACGGTAAAGTAAAAATATATGGGAAGTCCTGCGTTAGGTAGTAACCATTCGGAAGCCCTTCAAGTCGTTGTGAATACTGTATCCGTAGTATTTCAATTTCATATACCTACTAATTTAAAAATAAAGAACTCCCGTCAAATAAATAGTTGACGGGAGTTTATGCATAATCTCACATTGCTTGTTCTTCTTCTGTATTTTCTTGAAGCATAACTAGGTGGAATAAATCTTTAGGAATGTAGTAAAGATCGAAAGTATCTTTTTCTTTATTAATTGCTTCATATATGTTTGGATGCGTATCATTTGCTTTCATTGAGTAAGGTAGTTTTTCAGTAGCCCGTATACTTTTTGCGTTGTTTTTTCGTATACGTAAAAAGATTGTATGAATATCTGTTTCAAAAAACATTTCCTGTAAAAACTGTTCTTTAGCTTTTTTGTTATATCCAAGTCCTTGAAAAGGTTTACCAATCCAAGTGCCAAGAAACCCTGCTCCATTTTCGATATCAAACAAATTAATCGTACCAATCGGTTGACCGAAATCACTAACTATTGTTCGAGATATAGAAAGACCTTTCTCTTCTTCTTCCATTAACTGTTTTGTTATAAACCAATATTCATCTGCTGAACTTGCTTTATTGCGTACATATGCAAGTACGGATGGTTCCGCCATTAATTCATATAATGCCGTACATTCATGTAAATCACGTTTTCTAATCAACAAAAGTGCCCCCCAAAAGAACCATAAATGAGCAGTATCATCCTAGGTCCCTGAAATTTTTCATTTCGAATTGCATAAAAAATTTCGGGGTAGGAATCGAACCTACTAGGACCAGCTCAAAACTGGTGGCGCACCATTTGCCTTCCCACGACAAAGCGAACTTTGTCTTATAAAATTATTTGCTTTTATAATATACTAATTTTTGTTCCATTTGCATAGTTAAATTTCTAAAAAAAATTGTTAATTTTTTGTGAAGAAAAAATTTCTAAAACGGTCTAAAAACTTGTATCTTTTTTTCTAAATACATATGATTGATGCATACAAGAAACAACGCTGAATGGAGATCATTTGATCATATAACTCATGCAATAATTACATTCAACTATATGACATTACTATATGAATTATCTGAACATTATGTGTCACTAATTAGTAAAAAAAAGATGATATGAACATAACTTATGTCAAGGAAACGGCAGCTATTCCTACTAAGTTTGCTAAAATCAATATTCTAGTATTGGGACTACTTTAGGGAAAACTCATAAAGTGAAAAGAAACTTTGGAAAATTACAGGCATACTGTTCAAATACTAACTCAAACGACTATTTTAAATGGGGGATTAAATAGGTATGAAACGACAAATATTACTCATTGAGGATGAAGTGAATATAGCAAAGTTCGTGGAATTGGAACTAAAGCATGAAAACTTTGAAGTAACGGTTGTACATGATGGTAGAAAAGGGTTGGAATATGCACTTTTTGAAGCCTATGATCTGTTATTAGTTGATCTGATGTTACCAAGTTTAAATGGACTAGAAATATGTAGAAGAGTTAGAAAACAAAAAAACACACCTATCATCCTAATTACTGCGCGTGATGCCATAATTGATCGAGTTTCGGGTCTAGAGGCTGGTGCGGACGACTATGTGGTAAAACCTTTTGCTATAGAAGAACTACTTGCCAGAATACGAGCGATTTTACGCAGGGTTGGTGGGGAAGATGAACGGAATTCAAAATTAGTTATGTCTGAATTATTAGTGGATAAAAATGCACATCAAGTTTTCTATCAAGACAATCAAATCGAACTAACAAAAACAGAGTATGATTTGTTGGTTCTTTTAATGGAAAACAAAAATAAAGTGCTTGCTAGAGAGTCAATTTTAGAAACAGTATGGGGGTATGATGTTGAAGCAGAAACAAATGTAGTGGATGTTTATATTAGACATCTTAGAAAAAAAATTCCAGAAATGTCTCATATGATTGAAACTGTTAGAGGAGTCGGGTATGTGATGCGTCAATGAAAAACTGGACACTTCAAAAAAAATGGACTTATAGCTCTGCTATTTCTATTTTTTTAAGCTTTCTGACAATGTGTGTCATACTTTATTTTTCTCTTTTTAATTGGATGCTCATTTCTGAAAAGAAAATTGCGCAAAATACATTGAATGAAGTAGTCCAATTTTTACAATCGAAAGGACCATTTATAACAATTCAAGACATTAGTAGAAATCGAACATTGTTAAACCAAATTGTCAACCAAAAGCAGTCAATTAGATTATTAAACAAAGACGGAATTGAATTACTGCGCATAAATGATGCGAGTAATTTCCCGGAATACTCAAAAGAATCCTCTACTGAATTTCAGAGAGATGTGATAAATAATCAACTTGTTTATCATAAAGTAGAAGAATTGAATTTTGGAACTTTTTCTGGATTTGTAGAAATTTCTCATAGTTTAGAAAGCTTCTCAGAGCTCATGAACTATATTTTAATTGCAATGCTTATATTCGCGGTTATTTCTCTTCTAATTTCTGCACTTATTGGGTATTCCTTATCTTCAATTTTATTAAAACCAATTAAGGAACTTAGAGGTGAGATGCAGCGGGCCAAGCAACATAAGTTTTCCGAAAAAGTTAATTTTCATTACTCGTCAAATGATGAATTAGGAGAATTGTTAATAATTTACAAAGAACTTATGAACGAAGTTTCCAAAACAATTAAAAGACAGGATGAATTTATTTACAATGTTTCGCATGAGTTAAGAACACCTATACAGGTTGTAGAAGGCCATTTGTCCCTTCTTAATCGTTGGGGAAAAGATGATCGACATGTTTTAGACGAGTCTTTAAAAATCTCTTTAGAAGAAATACAAAAAATGAAGAGGTTAATGGAAGAAATGCTAAAACTTGCGAGAAGGGAACATGCAGAAGAAACATTTCAAACAAGTATTTTAGAGGTGGCCTTGTTTTTACAAAAAGAATATAAATTGATTCATCCTAAAGTGGCAATTTCAATGGAAATTAATCCCGATTACTTTGTAACAATTCAACCAACTGCTTTACAGCAAATCTTTCGAAACTTGATTGATAATTCTATTAAATATAACGAAAATGATCCAATTATTACGATTACAGTAACTCGAAATGATAAAAACATGATTATTACATTAGTGGATAACGGAATTGGAATCTCTGGTCATCAATTTACGCAAATTTTTGAACGGTTTTATACTGTAGATGAAGCTAGAACAAAATCAAAAGGTGGATCCGGTTTAGGTTTAAGTATTGTTAATATGTTGGTAAAAGAATATAAGGGGAACATTGACGTAGAAAGTGAATTGGGAAAAGGCACAACGTTCCGTGTTTACCTTCCATATAGTACTGGTAAATGACGTTTAAAAAGAATTAATGAAATTTTTTATACAGTTCCTTATTTAATTTACAAAAAAGCATTGTATTTTTTTTCGATAGTAGTAAGATGGTAATGGAAAAATCGTTCTTTCAAAAGGTTCTTTAAGTACTCTTGAAATAGTGGTAAACTGTAAATGTGTTTAGAATGTGTACGTTTTGCACATGTTTACTTGTCTTTATACAATTTATATTATTATTGCATTTTTTATCATCAATGCCTAAAAGGCACAAAATGTTGGAGGTTTTTCTAAATGTCGAACAAACAATCACCTTGGTCAGCTTTTTCTGGTCCTAACCTAGGTTATGTAATGGAGCAGTATGATTTATATCTACAAACTCCGGAAGAAGTGGACAGTGAATTAGTTAGTCTATTTCAACAATATGGGGCTCCTTCCATAGGAAATTCTTCAGAATTAAGTACAAATGCTCCTATTTCTGCAGGATCATCGAATGATTTTGATAAGATTATTCGAGCTATACAGCTAGCAGATGCCATTCGTTCATCTGGTCATCTTGCTGCTAATATTTATCCTCTGAATGATGGTCCGAAAAACGAATCAAAAATTGATATCAAAACTTATAATTTAACCGAACAAGATTTAATAGAAGTACCAGTTACTTTTCTTATTTCCAATGCACCAAGAAATATTACAAATGGATTGCAAGCAATAAAACACTTAAAAGCAGTTTACACGACTAATATTGCTTTTGAAATTGCTCATATTGTAGAACCAGAAGAGCGTGCATGGTTACAAAATCGAATTGAAAACGGCGTTATTAAAGAAGACCTATCAGCAGATGAAAAGAAAAAATTATTAAAACGTTTAACGCAAATTGAAGGTTTCGAGAAATTCATTCACCGTACTTTTGTAGGAGCAAAACGTTTCTCCATAGAAGGTTTAGATACTTTAGTAGTATTAATAGATGAATTGGTACGTCAATCGGATAAAACACAAACGAAACAAGTTAATATTGGAATGGCCCACCGTGGACGTCTAAATGTATTAACACATGTTTTAAATAAACCATATGAAATGATGTTTGCAGAATTTGCACATGTTCCGACTGAATCATTCCTGCCAAAAGATGGGTCATTGGAATTATCGGAAGGATACTATGGAGATGTAAAATACCATAAAGGTGCTTCTTATCACTCTAAATCGGGATTAACTGTCCAATTAGCATATAATCCATCTCATTTAGAAGTAGTAAGTCCAATCGTTACAGGGCAAACTCGTGCTGCACAAGAATCCACAAGCATGCCAGGGTTTCCAGTACAAGATAAGAATGCAGCATTTGCAATACTAGTACACGGAGATGCCGCTTTTCCAGGTCAAGGTATTGTAACAGAAGTATTAAACTATAGCCGTGTTCGTGGATTCCAAACAGGGGGATCTATTCATATTATTGCAAATAATATGATTGGATTTACAACAGAACATTATGATTCTCGTTCTACACATTACTCTTCAGATCCTGCTAAAGGATATGAAGTTCCTGTTATTCACGTTAATGCAGACGACCCTGAAGCTGTTTTAGGTGTGGCTAAATTTGCTATTGAATACCGGAAACAATTTGGAAAAGATATCGTTATCGATCTACTAGGATACCGTCGTTATGGTCATAATGAAATGGATGAGCCGTTAGTGACAAATCCTACTATGTATCATCTTATTCACAAACATCCAACGGTTCGAGAATTATATGGTCAACAATTAGTTAAAGATAATTTAATCGAATCTAAGGAAATACAATCTTTAGATGAATCTATTTTCAACGGAATGCAGCAAGCATATGACCGAGTAAAAGAACTTCCACAATCCACTGCACATGAAATTGTTATTCCGGAAGCAGTCTTAAATGGAATGCCAGAAATTCAAACGGGTGTAGCTGAGCAGCAGTTGAAACAAATAAACGAAGAGTTACTTATATGGCCTAAAGAATTTTCTGCTTTTAAAAAGTTAGAAAAAATTCTTAAACGCCGTGAAGAACCGTTTAAAGGTAAAGGAAAAGTAGATTGGGGTCATGCGGAAACACTTGCATTTGCCACTATTTTACAAGATGGAAATTCCGTCCGTTTAACTGGTCAAGATGCTCAGCGTGGAACATTCTCACACAGACACTTAGTATTGCATGATGAAACTACTGGTGCAGAGTTAACCCCAATGCACTATATTAGTGATGCAAAAGCATCCTTTGTTGTTTACAATAGTCCTTTAACCGAAGCAGCAGTTCTCGGTTATGAATTCGGGTATAATCTCGAGGATAATAATTCCTTATCAATTTGGGAAGCTCAATATGGTGACTTTGCAAATATGGCGCAAGTTATGTTTGATAATTTTATCAGTGCTGCACGGTCCAAATGGGGCTTGAAATCGGGATTAGTGATGCTTCTTCCTCACGCTGCTGAAGGTCAGGGGGCAGAGCATTCAAGTGCTCGATTAGAGCGTTATTTACAACTAGCAGCTGAAAACAACTGGACAGTTGCGAATCTCTCAAGCGCAGCAAACTATTTCCATATTTTGCGTAGACAAGCGAAAATGTTAAAAGAAGAAGCAATTCGTCCATTAATTATTGTATCTCCAAAATCATTGTTACGTCATCCATTAGTAGGCGCAGATGTAGCGGAGTTAACAACAGGTCAATTTGAAACAGTAATTGAACAACCAGGTCTTGGAAAAAATACGAAAAAGGTTCAAAAAATCGTTTTTGCAAGTGGTAAATTGGCAATTGACTTAGCGGATAAAGTGAAAGACGGAGCTGGATATGAACATTTGCATATTGTGCGAATAGAACAACTGTATCCATTCCCAACTGAAAAACTTCAAGCAATTATCGAAAAATATCCAAACGCGAAACAACTTGTTTGGGCTCAAGAAGAACCTAAGAACCAAGGTTCTTGGAATTTTGCTCTACCATATTTACTAGAATTAGCGAATGGCAAAGAAATCTCTTACGTAGGACGTGTAGATCGTTCAAGTACTGCTGAAGGTGATATTGACACGTATAAAGTTGAACAAGCACGTATAATCGAAGAAGCAGTGAAAAGCATTTAAGCAAGGAAAGATTAGAGGAGGAAATTCAAGTGGCAGATATTATAGTTCCAGAATTAGCAGAATCAATTACAGAAGGTACCATTGCACAATGGTTAAAACAACCAGGTGATACAGTTGAAAAAGGTGAGTTCATCGTTGAACTTGAAACAGATAAAGTAAACGTTGAAGTAATTTCTGAAGAGGCTGGAGTAGTAAGTGAGTTACTCGCAGCAGAAGGCGATACAGTACAAGTAGGGCAGATAATTGCAAGAGTAGGAGCGGGATCTGGATCAGCCGCACCTGCACCAGTTGCTGAAACAAAAGCAGCAGAAGCTTCTACACCTGCAGAAGCACCAAAAACAGTACCAGTAGCAGTTGAAACTACATCTGAACAAGATCGAACAATTGCAAGCCCGGCAGCTCGTAAATTAGCTCGTGAAAAAGGCATTAACTTAAGTGAAATTTCACCAGTTGATCCAATGGGACGCGTACGTGTTCAAGACGTATCAGCTCATAGTACAGCACCGGCGCCTACAAAAGCAGCTCCTACTACAGCAGCTACTGCTACATCAGAAGACGATGGTCGTTTTACTCGCGAGAAAATGTCTCGCCGTCGCCAAACAATTGCTTCTCGTTTATTGGAAGTTAGACAAAGTACAGCTATGTTAACGACATTCAATGAAATTGATATGACAAATGTAATGGCATTACGTTCTCGTAAAAAAGATAAATTCTTTGATGATCACGATGTGCGTCTTGGATTTATGTCATTCTTTACAAAAGCTGTTGTTGCTGCACTTAAAAAATATCCATATGTAAACTCACAAATTGATGGAGATTATATTGTTAAAAACAACTTCTTTGATATTGGAATCGCAGTATCAACTGAAGGCGGATTAGTAGTACCAATCGTTCGTGATGCAGACCGTAAAAACTTTGCAGAGATCGAAGATAATATTGGTCAACTAGCGAAAAAAGCACGTGATAATAAATTAGCTCTTTCTGATATGTCTGGTGGATCATTTACAATCACAAATGGTGGAGTATTTGGTTCATTACTTTCTACACCTATTCTAAATGGCACTCAAGTTGGTATCCTTGGAATGCATACAATCCAAAAACGTCCCATCGCTGTTGGAGAAGAAATTCAAATTCGTCCAATGATGTATGTGGCATTATCTTATGACCACCGCGTAATTGACGGAAAAGATTCAGTTGGATTCTTAAAAATGGTTAAGGAACTTCTAGAGAGCCCAGAAGATTTAATGTTAAATTCTTAATTAGTAAAAATGCAGACATATCTAATGGTATGTCTGCATTTTTTTATAGGCATTTATTGAATTATGAGGATTACAATCGTATACTAATAAGTAAAGGAAGTGGTTAGATGATACATAATAATTGGGTAACTTCACCAACACATAAAACAGTTACATGTGTTCATACAGATGCTAAAAAATTCTTAGTAAGTAATGTACTAACTGTTGGAAAAACATACGAAGTAAAAAATGAAACAGAAGAGTTTCTATTTGTCATCGATAATACAGGTAAAATCGGCGGCTACTACAAAGAATATTTTCAATAAAAAAACCGATGAATTTCATCGGTTTTTTTATTAGAGGGAGAATTAATATATGATTGATCTGATTGAAAAAGAAAAAAAGATTCGTTTAAATAGAAATCATAGC
This sequence comes from Psychrobacillus sp. L3, assembly GCF_042945595.1. Classification (GTDB taxonomy): domain Bacteria; phylum Bacillota; class Bacilli; order Bacillales_A; family Planococcaceae; genus Psychrobacillus. The sequence goes on from NZ_CP168493.1 coordinate 1,713,212, forward strand.
GATGGAGATCGTCAACTAATAGGAACTGGTGGATATGTATCTCCAAATGAACACTTATTAGATGATGTGTTAATTGCCGTAACATTGAAAAAGCCCATTTTACTAAAAGGTCCTACAGGGGCAGGGAAAACAAAGCTTGCCGAAACAGTATCTCAGATTTTTTCGCAACCGGTGCAAAGTATTAACTGTTCTGTAGACTTAGATGCAGAGGCATTAATAGGATTTAAAACAATCGTATTGAAGGATGGACTTAACTCAATTGAATTTGTGGAAGGTCCTGTAATTGAAGCAATGAAAAAAGGACATATTTTATATATTGATGAGATTAATATGGCTAAATCGGAGACATTACCTATTTTACATAGCGTGCTGGATTACCGTAGAATGCTAACTAATCCTTTTACTGGAGAAGTAATTAAAGCGCATCCTGACTTTTCCGTTATTGCGGCGATAAATGAAGGATATATTGGTACAACACCTATGAATGAAGCATTAAAAAATCGTTTTGTATCTTTTTCTGTTCCATATATTTCGGGTGAACTACTCGGAAACCTTTGGAGCGATTTATATCCATTTGCTCCTAAAGAATTACATTCACTTATGTTAAATTTAGCAGCAGATTTAATGGAACAAGTGAAGCAAGGGTTATTGTCGGAAGAAGCGGCCTCCATTAGAAGTCTACAACATGCTATGGAGTTGGCACAATTCATTGAGCCACTACGAGCAATTACCTATGCCATCGCTGAAAAGTTAGAGGATGAACAAGAGAAAAAGCTAGTATTAGAATTAGCCTCTTCTTGGATGAAGTGAGGTATAAAGATGCCCTCTGTTAATCGTTTTATTCAATTTAACAATGAAACAATCGATGCAAGACAACTAATGCATTATGAAAATGTTGCAAAAGCATTAACGAAAAATGGAATGCTAATGGTTAATGAACGAAAGTTAATGGAATTTCAACCAGAAGAACAAATGATCTCGATCAGTGTCTTTTGGAGACACAGAGAACAGAGTATGATGGATGCAGGAAGATTATCTGATATTTACTTATTAACTGAAGGGTTTTGGAAAGATTTTGACATTAAAGCATGGAAAGTATATCTCTCTGAACGTCCAGTTACACTAGCAAAATGGATGGACCAATTAGTCTTTTGCTTAGAAGAGTTTCGCTTAATGGAAAAGATCCAGAAAAAAAGAGTAGGTACGGTTAAACTATTTGCTAAACGAATTCAAATGTACTTGGCTTTTCATAAACAACAATTAGTAGTAAATAGCCAAAAGGGATTTCTAGCAGATGCATTTATTTGTTATATTTATATAAGTCTTTATGAAGGCACGATGCATGTAAATGGGCCAGCAATTTTTCAACAGGCAAATAATATTATCCAAAAAGTATATGAAAATAAAGACTCCCAATCATCTATTAACGTTGTGTATGAGTTATATTATTTATTGAATGACTATATAAAAGAAGATACTTTACATGACTATTATTCTATCCTTTCACCTTTTAATCTATCTACAAGCCCCTTTCACTATCATCAAGGGATGAAAGATGCTGAAGCCGGGGAAGAGGCAAAGAAAGATACGATAGAAGAAATATTTCGAAGCTGGCATAGAGAAAATGAACAGGAAAATGGCGTTCATTTGCAATATGAACTGGAGCATGGCAAAGATGGTAAAGCAGATCAAAGTATTTCAGCAGTAGAGGGCAAAGAGGGGCATGATATTACAGAGATTGGACAAGGACAATCAGCTGGCAATACAACAGAATTAAAGCAAGATGAACATTCCAAAAAGAATTCAAATAAAGCTAAAAAAGCCGGCAAAGCATTTGGAAAAGAGCATATACATGTTGTTTTTGAAGAAAAACGTTTAAATTCGATCCCTACTTCCAATGACAAGTTATTATTACAATCATATCGACAGGAACAAGCTCCTTACGTAAAAGCATTCGTAGAAGAAATGAAAAAACGAATGGAACAGAAAAAGATAGAGAAGCGAGTAAATTTAGCAAAAGGGCGATTATCTTCTAAACAGACAGTACTCTGGACAGAAGAGCGACCAAAGCCGTTTTATAAAAAGACAGCTCCAAGTAAGCAATTAAACGCAGTATTCGGATTACTTGTAGATGGATCTGCATCTATGCAAGACAAGTTAGAGGAAACCAAAAAAGCAGTACTCTTATTTCATGATGTGTTAAGAAAATTACAGATCACACATGAAATAGTTGTCCACTATGAAGATGCATTTGAAGCTTCGGAAAAGAGTCAACCAAATACATTTGAATGGGTTCATAAGTTAGAAGATGGGCAAAAAGATAATGGATTGCAGATTCTTTCGATAGAAGCGCATGAAGATAATCGTGATGGATTTGCACTTAGATGGATAGGGAAGAGGATTGAACACAGACCTGAACAACATAAATTCATTCTCATGTTTTCGGACGGAGAGCCATCTGCATTTGGTTATGCACAAAATGGCATAATGGATACTGCAGAAGCAGTGGTCGAGCTTGAAAGAAAGAATATATCCGTTTTGCATTTGTTTTTGAATGATACGGAAGCATCAGAAGAGCAAATAAATTTGTTTCATTTAATCTTTGGTAAAAAGACAGCCGCCGCTTCATCTTTAGAAAAATTTTCAGAAGAAACATTAAGACTCCTAAAGAAAATGCTTCATCATGTTGTGAAAAGTACGTAAGAATAGAATAAACGTCTACTAAGAGCAACTGGTCTTCACAAACATCGCCAGTGCGAGAGCAACCAGGTTATCCGAGATCCTCTCCGCCAATGAGAGAGCAACCACGCTAATCCAAGAGCAAGCTATTTACGTGCATGGATTGATTTGTAATGGATCTTATGAAGAATGTACAATCCAAAACATATAAAAAACCGTCTTTCCTAGGAAGGACGGTTTTGTGATTGCTCTGCTATAAGAAGAAGACGTTGTTTTAGTTCTTCTTCCATACGACCGATTTCTATTTCAGCAGCTTTTCGTTTTACACGACCGTCTGCTTGAATACGTAGTGTCTCTTCGATTGTTTGTAGAAGATTTTCTTGCGTTTTCTTTAATGTATCTATTTCTACAATACCTCGTTCATTTTCTTTTGCCGTTTCAATACTGTTTACTTTCAGCATTTCAGAATTCTTTAATAGTAAATCATTCGTTGTTTTTGTCACTTGCTTTTGTGCTTCTACTGCTTTTTGTTGGCGATTAAGTGTTAAGGCAATCGCAATTTGATTTTTCCAAAGTGGAATAGATGTCATTATAGACGATTGTATTTTTTCCGCTAACGTTTGGTTTGTTTGTTGAATCATACGAATTTGCGGAGCACTTTGAATCGTAATTTGTCGAGACAATTGTAGGTCATAAGCTCTTTTTTCTAATCGATCCAAAAATTGTGCCATATCGTTTACTTCTTGATAAGCCATTTGATCATTGGAAATTTCTGCTTTTCTACGGAGTTCGGGAATAGTTACGTTCGTTATTTCTTCTTTTTTTAATTCCGCAGCAGCAATATAAACGTTTAAAGCTTGGAAATACGTTTTATTTTGTTCGTAAAGTTTGTCCAGCATATGAACATCTTCTACTAGCCCACGTTTGGAATGTTCTAGTTGAATACCAATTCGATCAATTTGTGTGCTCAGTTTTTGATATTTCGTCATCATTTCTTGTACCGAACGATTTACCCGGTGAAAAAGTTTTTTGATACCTGATTTTTTGGGAGCAGAAAGTTCTTCGGGATTTATTTCAGATAACTTATGCATTAAATCGCCTAAAATATCACCAACTGGACCAATATCTCTCTTTTGCACATGGTCTAACATTTGTTGTGAAAATCGGGAAAGCTCCGTTTGCGCATTTGCTCCATACGTTAAAATTGCTTCATAATTACCCGCAGGAATTTGCTCAGCCAATTGACGAGCTTTTTGTTGTTCCACTTCTGATAAACGATCAATCAGTTTTGTTGGAGTTGGTTCATTTGTATTAGCTGTGAGGGATTGTTCTTTTGATGATGTCATTTCAAATGGACTATCTAATAATTCATCCATCAAAAAGTCATTATTTGAACTCGCTAGTTTTTCGTTCATCTTCTGATTCTCCTTTTACATATAAAGGTCGTTCTTTTACTCCGACAGACAGCTTAGCAAAATCTAATTCCATTTTAAGATGCTCAATATCTGATGCGAGAACGTCTTTTAAGTCTTCTTCCATTACGATATTAATCGCTTGTAATGTGTCCCGTGTATCTTGTAAAGCAAATTTCATATCACTGTTTTTAACTGGCTGAGCTACTAATAAGGAATATTTAGAAGTAAGCTCAACTGCCGAATCTAAATGAGCATAGAAAAAGTTCTCCGCTTGATAAAATTTACGTGGATTTCCTTTCACTAACGAAATAATCCGTTTTGCTAGTCTATTCATTTCGAATAATTGTTTAAAAGAACTGATTGATCTTACTTTTAAGTATTGACTATTAAGTGTTCGGACTTTTTTATTGGCTTCTTTTAATTGATTTTGTATGAAGAAATACTCTGAATGTGTTAATTGATGTTTTTTCATAATTCTATGTTGTTGCAATTTCTTAATACTAATATTCGATACTAAATAAACACCTAAACCAAGAGCAGAACTAAGGAAAAAGCTTGAGCCAAATGCAAAAAAGAAGATGAACCAGGATGATACCATAATAGGTATATTTAAAAAGTGTCGAAAGAACGAATGAGCTACTTCACTCATAATTGGTTACCTCCTTTTATCTACAATTTATAATACGAATGATAAGGAAGAAGGTTTCATTTTGTTTGAAAAAGAAATACTTATACGATGTCCGTTTTCATTGTCGTATATCCAATTATATCTTCAAAAAATTCAATTTCAAATGAGTTTTTTTTCGTAACTGGAGATACACCTTTTTGAATATAATTTAAAAATTCTTCCAAGTTTTTCGTATTGCCTTCAATGTCTATAATTATTTCTTTCTCTTCATTTTGTTTACATATTCCTTTTAAACCAAGAGACTGTGCTTTTTGTTTCACAAGAAAACGGAAACCAACACCATTTACATCACCGTACATATGAATATGTGCTCGTCTTTTCATGAGTATCTTCTCCTTTCCCTTGGCACAAAAATTGTATTCTCTATAACTTAACCGATATTTGCTTGTTTTTCAATTTTATTTATTCGGTTAAGTCATTTAAGTAGACTTTCTAAATTATAGCAGTAATATATGAGTTAATAATTAATGTTAGAGGGGATAAAATGTATCAAATTATATACATGAAGGCAGACTTTGAACCGTGGTGGGCATTTGAAGGTTGGCAAGAGCATATAATTGAAAAAGCAATATTTGAAAAGAAGGATGAGGGGATAGCTTATTTAAATAAAAGACTTAATGAATTGAGAAAAGAGTTTCCTATGGAAAAGACCAAAGATGATAAATATTGGGCATTCTGGTCGGTGCAGGAACAATGTTTTTGCGATTATTGTGATGAAGATCTCCAAATTTATCATGGAATCATTTGGAATGAAATTAGATAAACAATTTAGAATTGTAAAATTATTTATTGACTATTTTTATCCAAATGTTATAATTTAATTAACAATTCATAGTGAGAAACCGTATTTTTAATTCACATATCCTATGTAGTGATCGATGTGATATCGGTACTTCATGGAATATGTGAATTTTTTATTCTTCATGTATTGATTAATTTTTTGGAGGTAATGGGATGAAACAAGGTACTGTAAAATGGTTTAATGCTGAAAAAGGATTTGGTTTTATCGAGGTAGAAGGGGAAAATGACGTATTTGTACATTTTTCTGCTATTCAAGGAGAAGGATTCAAATCCCTTGAAGAAGGTCAAAAAGTAGAATTTGAAGTAGTAGAAGGTAACCGCGGACCACAAGCTGCAAACGTTTCAAAACTATAATGATAGAAAAGAAGCTTCTCCATTAAGGAGAGCTTCTTTTTTACAATATTTTTTCGAAAGAGGAGGTAACAATTGTTTCTTCGCCATTTGTGTTCATAATAAATTCCCGTTTCACTTCTCCGAAACTTTTGGCAAAATATTTTCGAACTATCGTATTCTGTTCCTCTTTTTTTTCAATAACGATGACATTTTTAAACGTTTGAAATTCTGTTTGTACAACATCAGATGTTGATTTAATTTTCCATCCGTTAAATTCTGTTCCATTCGTTAACGGTGAGGCTAAATAAATTTCAAGTTCTGGCATAGCTTCTAGCTCTTGTAATGTTGGCTGTTTTGTTTTATCTGCTTCATAATTTTCAGAAATCTTGCTAATGTGATCATCGTACACTCGATATATCCTTTCTACAATTGTTCCTCCATTATCTTCAGTTGTTGCAATAAAGTTATTAAACAAATGTAGAGTTTTCAAACTAAAGCTAGCATATTCATTTCCTTCACCTTTAAACTGTGCTATTGAATTATTCTTCATGAAAAATCTCGATAGGTCAGTATCTGTAGTATTTTTTACTTCTAATTTCATTTCTTTTTCTGGGGTAGTAATTGGTTTTACATTTTCGTTTCTATTTGCGCATGCTGAAACAATTAGCAATGGAATTAATAATAGTATTAGTTTCTTCATTCATATTTCCTCCTAGTATCTTGGATTAGACGTTTCTAGAGATAGTTTGTTTCATTTCAGTGTTTTTTGGTATAGTAAGAACTAGAGAGGAGAGATTAATGTGGAAATTGGATTAAAAAAAAATTTACCACCTTATGAACAACAACAAGACTTTTATGAAAAACTGCGATCAAAAATTACAGCTTTTCTACCCACTAAAGCAGGTAAGAGAAGTAAATTAGCTCCTTATTTATTATTTGCTCCAGATTTATTTCATTTGCTTATAAAAGCGCTGTTAGATAATCGAATTGATATGAAGAGTAAGACATTAATTGGTAGTGGTATTTTATATTTCATTTCACCAATTGACCTACTCCCGGAAGGTTTGATAGGGCCAGGTGGATTTATAGATGATATTATTGTTACCACATTTATCATAAATATGTTGTTAAATAAGTTTTCTTCTCAAATTATTGAAGAGCATTGGGTTGGGGATAGGAACCTATTAGACACTTTAAAAAAGATTTCTGAAACAAGTAACACATTGCTTGGAAAAATTCCAGCGAGAACATTACTCAGTAGATTTATAAAGAAATCAACAAAAAATGCTTAAGGGACTGATATAGCCCCTTAAGCATTTACTTTTGTTGGTCTTTCCATTCTAAATATTCATCATATGTTAACTGCTTGTCAAATATAGATCCGTCTTCACGGATTTCAATGACTCGGTTAGCAATTGTTTGGATAAATTGATGGTCATGTGAAGTAAAGATCATTGCACCTTTAAATACAGTTAATCCATTATTTAATGCTTGAATGGATTCCAAGTCCAAATGGTTAGTTGGTTCGTCAAGTAAAAGTACATTTGACTCTGATAGCATCATTTTAGAAAGCATACAGCGAACTTTTTCTCCACCTGAAAGCACAGATGGCTTTTTCTTCACTTCTTCACCAGAGAATAACATACGTCCTAAGAATCCACGTAAAAATGTTTCACTTTCATCATCTGGAGAGTATTGTCGTAACCAGTCTACAAGAGATGTCTCGTTTCCTTCAAAATATTTAGCATTATCAAGAGGGAAGTATGCACGTGTAGTCGTTACACCCCAACGGATAGACCCTTCTTGAGGCTCTTCTTCTTCTGCAAGGACACGAAGTAAAGCAGATTTTGCTAATTCGCCACCAAGAAGAATAATTTTATCATCTTTATTCAATGTAAAATTCACTTTTTCTAGAAGTCTTTCGCCTTCAAATTTGTAGCCTAAATCTTGAACTTGTAAAATATCATTACCAATTTCACGTTTCATCGAGAAGTTTACATATGGATATTTACGTGAAGATGGTCTAATATCATCTAGCTCTATTTTATCTAACATTTTTTTACGAGAAGTTGCTTGTTTTGATTTAGATGCATTTGCACTAAATCGCGCAATAAACGCTTGAAGTTCTTTAATCTTTTCTTCTTTTTTACTATTTTGGTCAGAAGCCAGTTTTGTAGCTAGTTGGCTTGACTCATACCAGAAGTCATAGTTCCCAACATAGACTTGAATTTTACTGAAGTCTAAGTCCGCAATATGTGTACATACTTTGTTTAAGAAGTGACGGTCATGGGATACAACAATAACCGTATTATCAAAGTTGATAAGGAAATCTTCTAACCATTGAATTGCTTTAATGTCTAGATGGTTAGTAGGCTCATCGAGTAAAAGAACATCCGGTTTACCGAATAACGCTTGAGATAATAACACTTTTACTTTTTCTGAACCAGTTAGTTCAGCCATTTTCTTTTGGTGCATGCTATCAGGAATACCTAATCCTTGTAAAAGAATAGCTGCTTCTGATTCTGCTTCCCAACCATTTAAATCAGCGAATTCGCCTTCTAATTCAGCCGCGCGCATGCCGTCTTCATCAGAGAAATCTTCTTTCATATAAATAGCATTTTTTTCATTCATTACTTCGTATAAACGTTTATGACCCATCATAACTGTTTCTAAAACAGTGTACTCTTCATATTCGAAGTGATTCTGTTTTAAAATAGCTAAACGTTCGTCAGGATTCATAATAACATTACCTTCTTGGGTTTCAATTTCACCCGAAAGTATTTTGATAAATGTTGATTTACCTGCTCCATTTGCACCGATTAATCCATAACAGTTGCCTGGAGTAAACTTTATATTTACGTCTTCAAATAACTTACGATCACCAAAACGAAGACTTACATTACTTACTGCAATCATGGTAGTACCTCCTAAAATTCACAATGCTATTATTATAACATGAATGGTGCGAAATTAGGTATTTTTATTAAGGAAGGATTAATAAAGAAGGAATTACGAGCACTGATGTTTTAAGGAATGATAAAGAAGCATAATGCGGATGACAAAGTGTAGCCAATGTTTAGTTTGTTGTATTTAGAAAATAGTAAAGACAAGATGCGCATATTTGTTGTAAATATTTCAAACACTATAATTTGAAAGAAAAGCTGAACAACTATGGAATGATTGTTCAGCTATATATTCTTTATTTAACTTGTCATTCATTCCAGTTTTTTGAAAGGAATTCATCTCGACCTGATTGGGCACGATCCTCTTTATAATGTTTTGGACTCTTTTTATAATAGTCTTGATGATAATCTTCTGCTTCGTAGAAAACTTTTGCTTCTCTAATTGGAGTTAAGATAGGCTTTGAAAATTTACCGCTTGCTGCCAATAATTCTTTTGATTTTTCTGCTTGTATTTTTTGTTCCTCTGAATGGGCGAATATAGCAGATGTATAACTTTCTCCGCGGTCTTGGAATTGACCTCCTCCATCAGTGGGGTCAATTTGTTGCCAAAAAATCTCAAGAAGTTGATCATATGAAAAAATGGTAGGATCGAATTGAATTTCGACGACTTCTAAGTGCCCAGAATTACCTTTTTTTACATCTTCATAAGTTGGATTTTCTAGATGTCCACCCATATATCCTGACGTCACTTTATGTATACCGTCCCATGAATCAAATGGCTTCACCATGCACCAAAAACAGCCACCTGCAAACGTCGCTTTTTCTATCACTAGTATCCCTCCTAATCTTGTAAAATTTATTTTACCACTTCATGAGAAGATAGACAAAAAACTGAAACTTACCAATGTAAAATTCGTTATGATAGTAATATAAAGGGGAGATTTTATCATGGATGAAACTCAAAGAGATCAAACAAGGTCCAAGCCGAAAAGAAATTTTAGAGTAGGTAGACTTGTCGTTTTGTTATTAGCATTCACTGTGTTGTTTTGCGGTATTTATTCGTTTACCCAGTACTCTATTGGTTATAAATTAGCTAGTGGTGAAAAACTAAAAACGGAGGATTTTATTGGTGATAAGATAAGTGTTGGGGATAGAGAAAATATTTTAGTTCTTGGAGTAGATTCAAGAGGTGAGGATAAAGCTCGAACAGATACAATGATGCTTGTCTCGTGGGACAAAAAGAAAAATGATGTGAAAATAATTTCATTTATGCGCGATATATATGCAGAAATTCCAGGGTATAAATCGTATAAATTAAATACTGCTTATTATTTAGGTGGCGTTCAACTATTAACTACAACGTTGCAAAATATGTTTGATATTCCTATTCATCATTATGCCTTAATCGATTTTAGCAGTTTTGAGTCATTAGTAGACATTATTGCTCCAAATGGAGTACCTATTACTGTAGAGAAAGATATGTCTGAGAAAATTGGTGTATCGCTCACGAAGGGGCAACATGATTTATCTGGAAAAGAATTACTTGGGTATTCAAGGTTTCGTCATGATTCAGAAGGTGATTTTGGTAGAGTATCTAGACAACAACTCGTGATGGAAGCTTTAAAAAATGAAGTACTTTCCGTAAAAAACTTGCCAAATGTACCTAAGTTTGTAGGAGCAGCTGAAGGGTATATAGAAACCGATTATACAAAAACGGATAAGGTTAAACGAGTTTTAGAAGCGATTACGAGCGGTAAACTGGAAATTGAAAAATTAACAATTCCAGTAGAAGGAACCTATTCATTTAACAGTTATTCTCACGCTGGGGCGGTTATAGAAATCAATAAAGAAAAAAATAAAGCCGCAGTTTCTGAATTTTTAGAAGAAAAGTAATACTTATGCATTGCTAATCTTCGTCATCCTCCGTAAAATAAAAGTACATAGGAAAGGAAGTTTGATAAGAGTGGAGCCTGAAAAACCTTCTTTTTTTTCTACCAGGTACATAAAATTTCTTGGAGGACGTAATACTTTTTTTACGCTAATAATGTTGTTGCTAATCGGTGTAGTCGTGATGGTGTACGAAAAAATATCTTTCATTTTTATTCCATTAACTGTATTTTTAGGGAATGTGATTTTACCCATAATATTAGCAGTCATTGCATATTATCTACTTAGACCGGTTTTGCGACTGATAGAGAAAATTAATATTCCACGAGTTTGGGGAATATTAATCATCTTCCTAGCATTAATAGGTTTAATCACATTACTAGTTTTTTTAGTTTTTCCATTTTTGAAAGCACAGTCCATTAGATTAGTGGAAGAATTACCTAATTACCTTATTCAATTGCTTAATTCTTTAGATACTTTTTTAAGAACCTCTTTTGTAGCAGATTATTATTTACAATTTGAAAATGATGTGATGGATTTATTGAAAAATGTACCAACTGAAATAAGCAAGTTGTTTCAAAGTACAGTTGCAAGTATTGCAAGTGGAATAACTTCTATTGTTGGTGCAGTAACAAGTTTTATCTTATCTATAGTAATGGTTCCTTTTATCCTTTTTTATTTATTGAAAGACGGAGAAAAGTTGCCACAATATATTATGAAGTTATTTCCACCTCGTATGAGGGATGATTTACATTCCGTATTTAAAAATATCGATAAACAAATTAGCTCATATATCCAAGGCCAAATATTAGTGTCTATGTGTATCGGTTTTATGATCTATATTGGATTTACAATTATTGGAATGGACTATGCGTTGTTACTTGGAGTAATAGCAATGGTGACAAGTGTTGTTCCATATTTAGGTCCTGTTATAGCAATAACACCAGCTGCAATAATTGCATTAGTTACGCCACATTTTATGTTAATCAAGCTTGCGATAGTATGGACAGTTGTTCAATTAGTGGAAGGAAAGTTTATCTCCCCTCAAATTATGGGTAAATCACTACATATTCATCCAATTACGATTATTTTTGTTTTAATTACCTCTGGATCATTGTTTGGTGTACCAGGAGTAATTTTAGGGATTCCAGGGTATGCAATATTAAAAGTAATTGTTTCGCATTTTTATACTTTATTTAAAAAGCGTTATAATAGATATGAATCGAATATAGAGAAACATTATGAGTATACAAATAACAAGGTGGACTGAGAGAAATGACGAAGAAGTTTGAATCCTCCATAAAAGTACAAACGTTTAAAATTGATACAGTTGTGGATCACCCTTATATTGAACATGGGATTAATCTTTCTGGAACAATTTATATTGACGGAGTTCACGATGACGAGTCAATAGAAAACATTAAACTAGAAGTTTTTAAATTAATAAATGGAGAAGTCTCCAAAATCGTTTCCAAGCATTCTATCGAACTAGTTGGCTCGACAGCATCAAAAGACATGCAAATGATTCCTTTTGAAATTATGCCTGACGAACGATGGTTGCCGGATGGAAATAACGAAGTAACAAACTTAATATTACGTACAACCGTTTTATTTGAAAATGGATCGGAATATAATGACGAAGACGAGATTTACTTCGATATTGAAGAATAACCCATTTTTTTAACACTCCAGTGAAATTTGCTGGAGTTTTTTTGCGCATAATTTATTAATTAACGGGCAATATAATGAAAAATGAGGAGAGATGTTATGAGGAAAATTTTTGTCGTCCTTCTAATTGTCCTAACGTTTAGTTTATCTGCTTGTGGTTTTAACAGAAATTCTAATGGACCGCCTAATCCTGAGACCCAGATTAATGGTAATGCAAATTCAAATACCGTGCCAAATACAGGTAATAAAAAAGTGGATATGGAAAATGACGTCGGAGTTCCAGATAAAAATGAAAATAATGACCATCTTTTAGATAAATAAGGAAAAAAATTGGCTTAAAGTAAAAAGTGTGATAGAATATTCTAAACTAACTGAACGGAGGTGAAGAAAGAATGAAGAACGCTGTGAATGCACATAGATTTATATTGGAATTTTTATCCACATCTTGTGCGATTACTCATGAAATTGGTACTAACGGGATTAGTCTGTCCATTTATAATCAATTAAATGAATTTCACAGCTGATAAGCCATTCTTTCTGAACCATATTTTGGGAGAAGACTGCTTATATGCAGTCTTTTTTCTATGCAGAAAAATGCTTCCAGCTAAATCAGAGATGAGAGGAAGCGGAAAATATGATATGTACTATACAAGAAATAAGTAAAATGCTCGGAGGAAATACAATTTTCGAAAATTTGTCTTTATCCATTAAAACTGGAGATAAATTAGGGATAGTTGGACGGAATGGTAGTGGAAAAACAACGCTACTGACATTAATCACTGGGGTGGAATTACCAGACGAAGGAAGCATTCATTTCAAAAAAGGTACAAAAATTGGCTATTTAGCACAAATACCTTCATTTTCAGAAGAAGTATCTGGCTTCGATGTATTAAATACAGCATTTGAGGGATTAATGCAAATACAAACAAAGATGAAAGAACTGGAAGAAAGACTAACCACCGCAGCTCCTACTGACTTAGAGAAATTACTACAATTATACGGAGATATTCAAGAGGAATTTACGAATCGCAATGGGTATGCAATCGATTCAGAAATCAATAAAGTTATAGAGGGTCTGCAATTATCCACCTTTGTCCATCAACCATTTACGTCATTAAGCGGTGGAGAACAGACGAAAATTATGCTTGGAAAGCTCTTGTTAATGAAACCTGATCTATTATTATTAGATGAACCTACGAACCATTTAGATATATTTGCAGTTGAATGGTTAGAGCAATATTTAGTTTCCTATTCGGGTACTGTAGTAATTATTTCGCATGACAGATATTTTTTAGATCAAGTTGTTACTAAAGTTGCTGATTTGGAAGAAGGAGAAATAACTTTATATCATGGGAATTATTCATCTTTTATTATTGAAAAAGAGGAAGCATTAATGCGTGAGTTCCAAGAATATGAAGAACAACAAAAAAAGATTAAGAAAATGAAAGAAGCCATTAAGCGTCTAAGAATATGGGCAAATGAAGCAGTGCCGCCAAACGCTGGGCTTCACAGACAAGCGAGAAATATGGAACGTGCTCTAGAAAGAATGGAGAAGGTAAGAAAACCACTTATAGATCCTAAGAAGATGAGCTTGTCGTTTGACGCGGCTCCTAGAAGTGGTAAAGAAGTAGTTGTCATGGAACAAGTATCGAAATCATATGGAGAAAAAGTGTTGCTACAAGATGCAAATTTATATGTATTTTGGAAAGAACGTGTTGCCATTGTTGGACGAAATGGAACAGGGAAATCAACGATATTAAAATCACTTCTGCAAGAATTATCGATGGATTCAGGAAAGGTTCGTTTAGGCAGTAATGTTCGAGTTGGTTTTTTATCCCAGCACTTTGAAACGCTGGACCCAAAAGCAAAGCTAATTGATGTGTTTCGCAGTGAAGTTAATGTTTTAGAGGGTGACGCTCGTCACATACTTGCGAAGTTTATGTTTTACGGTCCAGATGTATTTAAAAGAGTGGGAGATTTGAGTGGGGGAGAACGAATGCGCCTGAGACTTGCTCAACTTATGCATCAAGATATCAACTTATTGATCCTAGATGAACCAACGAATCATTTGGATAGTGATTCACGAGAAGTTTTAGAGGATGCTTTGGATGACTTTCAAGGAACAATTTTAGCGGTTTCGCACGATCGGTACTTTTTAAATAAATTATTTCCTCGAACTGCTTGGTTAGATCAAGGTCAACTTACAACTTTTGAAGGACCGTACAAATGGGCGCGTGTGAAATGGGAGGAACAGCAGTCGAAACAAATTGTCCCAGATATCGTTCATGAAAAGCAATCAACAAATTTAGAAAGAGTAAAACCTTCAAATGCACGACCAACTGAAGAAGAAATTAGGGTCTTGGAAGAAGCGATCTTCACGCTAAAAGAGCAAATTGATAAGGAAGATGATTGGTCAAAATACGAAAACCTTCTTTTTATCAGAAGTGAGAAAGAAAAAGAATTAGAAGACTTGATGGAGCAATGGTTGGAAGCTCAATAAGATTATCTCTAAAATTTGAAAGGGATTTATCGAACATATTAGTTTGGAGAATCTAGAAATTCAACAATTTTCAAAATAAATTTGTTTTTTTAAAAACTTCGTTGCTTAAATGTTCTGAAAATGATAATATGAAATAATTAATTTATACAAACAAATAATATACTCTTATTAAGAGAAGCTGAGGGATATGGCCCTTTGAAGCTTCAGCAACCTCTGATTTAGTCAGAAAGGTGCTACTTCCATCAAGATTGTTAATGATCTTGAGAGATAAGAACAAAGAGCTTAAATGAAACCCTCTTTTCTTATCCATTAGAAAAGAGGGTTTTTTATTTTATTTGGAAACGGAAAAGGAGACAAAAATGATGCCTATTAACATCCCGCAGCAATTACCTGCTGCTGAATTACTAAAGAAAGAAAAAATATTTGTGATGGATGAAGACCGCGCTTCCACTCAGGATATACGCCCTTTAAACATTATTATTTTAAATTTAATGCCTGAAAAAGAAAGAACCGAATTGCAATTATTAAGACTTTTAGGAAATACACCACTTCAAGTAAATGTGACATTTTTGAATACAGCAACGCATGAATCGAAAAATGTCAGCAAAACGCATTTAGATTCGTTTTACACTACTTTTGAACAAATAAAACATAAGCGTTATGACGGGATGATCATTACTGGAGCACCAATTGAACATTTAGCATTTGAAGCAGTGGATTACTGGGAAGAAATAACTAAAATTATGGATTGGACCAAAACAAATGTGACATCCGTTTTACATATATGTTGGGGAGCGCAAGCTGCTTTGTATCATCATTATGGTGTTGACAAATATGAGTTGCCTCAAAAGTGCTCTGGTGTATATACACACCGAATTTCCGATCCAACAAACAATCTTGTTCGAGGATTTAATGATGAATTTAATGCTCCTCATTCACGTTATACGGCCGTATCTTTGGAGCAAATTCAAAATGATCCACGATTAACGCTTCTTGCAAAGTCGGAAGATGCTGGAGTGTTCATTGTGTTGTCAGAAGATAATGGACATATTATGATTACGGGACATTTAGAGTACGATGCTGGTACGCTCGCAGAAGAATATAATCGTGATAGGAATAAAGGACTTGAAATCGATGTACCTAAAAATTATTTTCCAGACGATGATCCAAAGAAACAACCAATAAATTCTTGGCGTTCCCATACGCATTTATTATTTTCAAATTGGTTGAATTATTATGTTTACCAAGAAACACCTTATGAGTGGGGGTAATTCTGAGGGGGCTGTCCGATGATGGATGCCCCCTTATTAGATAGGCAGATTTGTGATTTAGTTTCGATTTCGTGAATTTGGTCTTGATCTGCCATTTGATGGAGGAAGGAAGAACATTTTATTAGTAGTTATTACAATATTAAACGAGACATACCATTCACGGAACGTGATAAAAAAGTTGTCTTTTAGCCAATTGAATGACCTTAAAGACAACATCTCAAAGATTATTGGAAGATTTGGTCGATTTCTTTTATTTCTTGCAGGCTAAGCTGCACTTCTAAGGTCTTTATATTATCTAGTACTTGCTCCATTTTTTTTGCTCCGGGGATTATTACATCGATAGCCTCCTGGGTTAAATACCAAGCAAGCACAATATTTGAAATGGCTACGTTTTTGTCATTTGCTATTTGTCGTAGTTGTTCTACTTTTTCAAGATTACGTTCAAATGTATCTCCATGGAATAACGGATTTTTGGAACGGCCATCTTCAAAAGTACTGTCTTTATTAAATTTTCCCGTAAGTAAACCCGATGCTAGTGGAAAGTATGGTATAAAGGAAATATTATGCTCGGAAGTGTAAGGCATTAAATCATTTTCTGCATCACGTTTTAACAAATTATAACCCGATTGAAGGACATCAATATATCCATCTTGGTTCCCTTCTATTAATTGATCTAGTGTAAAGTTAGATACACCAATAGCACGTATTTTTCCTTCTTCTTTTAATCGGTGAAGCACTCCAACTGCTTCTACTTTGGGAGTGTTTTCATCTGGAAAATGAATATAAAATAAATCGATATAATCTGTTTGGAGACGTCTCAAGCTATTTTCAACTGTTTCTCTTAGGAAATTAGGGTTATTATCCACTACTACTTTTCCATCCAAAAATTTATGCGCCCCTTTTGTAGCCAAAACAATATCTTGGCGCTTCCCAGTTTCTTTCAGTACTTCCCCAATTAACTCTTCTGATCTTCCCGGACCGTAAATAAAGGCTGTATCAAAAAAGTCAGTTCCATTATTTATAGCAGTGCGTATTATTTCTTTTCCGGTCTCATCATTTAGGTTGGGGAAAAGATTATGTCCTCCAACTGCATTGGTACCAAGTCCCACGGGATTTACGGATAGTCCTGTTTTACCGATTTCTACTTTTTTACTCATAGTTTTTATAAACAACTCCTTTTTCCGAATAGTTACATTATCATAATAGCAATATTGCAAACAATCACAAAACGAACTGCTTTTAATGATAAAATAATAAGGAATGAAAATACATATTAAGAAAACAATTATGAAAAGTATTATTATGGTCACCAAATGATCAATGGAGGTACTCATTCGAAGTTTGCTCCATATTTCAAGTCATGTTGATCAGATAATTAGTTATGCGCTATGTAAAACCCATAACTCGCAACATTTTGTTGTATATGCGCAAGATATTCATATAACGCCCTTTTATGGGTTTATAGAATCGGAAGGGGCATATGCAATTCGTATAGGGGTAGATGGAGTTGGTATGTGCTTATGCCATCCGTTTAGGGGTGGATACCCTAGCTTTATGGTTATATAGCACTACTTTAGAGGTAGGTGGAGTTGGTATGGGCTTATACAATTCGTTTAGGGGCGTATATCCTTGCTTTATGGGTGGATGGAGTTGGTATGTGCTTATGCTAATTGTTTAGGGACGGATAGCCACACTTTATGGGCATACTGTCCTCGAAGAAAGTTATCCTGTTGTAAATGGTGTGCACAGCCAGTATGAGTTGACGACTAGATATTTGAATAAAAGGATATTTCACCCTACATAACGAATAATATTTATCAGGGGGGTGTTTTTTTGGATAATATAGAAATAATTAATCTTGTACCAAAATTTTTGAATTTTTATGATAAAGCAATTCAACCAGTGATAGATGAAGAACAACGATGGACTCTTTGGGAGCAACATTATAATTTCGCAGCAGTACCACCTGGAGATGCAGGTAGAAAAATAGCTAGATCATTACTTGAGCAGGCTTGGCCACAATATGATGCAAAAATGGAATCAATAAAACAATGGAAACCCGATGAAACAAAACTGCAACTCTATTTAAAACAAGTTAAGTCGTTGTTAAATTGTTTTGAACCGATAAATTTAGTGGTCATTTACTTTGTAGGTGCAATGGAAAATAATGCTTTTGTTGCTCCTACTGCATATAAGAAATTAGCATTGTGTTTACCAATAGAAGAGGGCGTAACAGAAATTACACTTGTACATGAATTAACGCATGTTGTCCACACTCATACAGCAAACTTAGCGACCGAATGGGAACGTACGATAGGCTCTACTATTTTGCAAGAAGGCCTAGCGACACAGATTAGTAAGTACCTAGTTCCTGGGATGCCAGACTATGACTATATAGAACATAAAGAAGGATGGCTTGATTCTTGTATAGCAAATAAAAAAGAAATATTCAAAGGTGCTTTACCATTCCTAAATGATTCTTCATCTGAGGCAGTTGAAAGATTTACATTTGGTACTGGTACAACTCAACATGAAAGAGAAGCTTATTTTATGGGTTGGGAAATTGTTCAATTATTATTGACTAAAGGTATGAGTTTCTCGGAAATGGCGAGTGTACAAGAGCCAGACATACCAGACTTTATCAGAGAAATCTATCCGGAGTTGATTTAAAAGGTGGAGAAAATTACTTATTCATCACATGAAATAGATGAGGAACAAATAAGAGAGCTAATTGAGTTTTGTCAGGAAGATTATTTTTTGCTTGGAATATTAAAAAGTACTAAATTGGTATTCAAACATACTGCATATATTGAAGGCAAACTGGTTGGGGTAATAATGGCTTGGAAAAATGATTTTCATCCATACTGTACATATTTTCGACTTTTAGCAAATCCTCTATATAGTAGTTGGAATATAGAAAGTAAGCTGATTGCTAAATTGGGAAAACAAAATCTTCCTTTACAAACGTCGATTTGGGAAACAGCTACTAATCTGAAACAATTTTACGAATCAAATGGATTTAAAGAAATTAGAAGAACTTATATGCCAGTTCTGAAAGTAGACGCAGTAGATCTAGAGATTGTGGATGATTGTTCTATCAAGACGTTGAAAGAAATATTATTAAATCCAACTTTGAAAATTAAACTACTGCACTTCGTTAGAAAGACTTATGAAGAGACGCATTTGGATAATCCTGTAGCAGAAAAATCGTTGGAAGAATGGGAACAGCTTTTGGTTGATGATGTCATAGTAGATGGTAGCTTCATCTATTTGGATAAATTAGAACAAAATATTAAAGCATATTCTTTTCTTCACGAATCTGATCAACCTTATACACTTGAATTGGGCTGGTGTGGAAGTGTGAAATTTGATTTCCTCCAATCCTTGCTTCTTAAACAACTACATTATGCAAAAGAGCATAATGTTGAATTCTTACAAGGAGAATTTGATACTACTAGTCCATATGCAATGTTTTCACTTGGGGCTCTTCCATTCGAACCTTGTCCTACATGGATAACATATCAGAAGATTTTTTGATTCCAATTATGGGGAAGAGTGAAGAAATTTGGAGGTTCTACCAATGATTGCTCAAGGAATAATCGTTCAAGATAATAGTGTTTTAATGGTTAAGTAGTATGTCCAAAGAGGTAATATTGTTTGGAATTTTCCAGGTGGTGGCGTAAAAGAAAATGAAACACCTGAACAAGGTTGCGTCAGAGAAGTAAAAGAGGAAACTGGATACGATGTTCAAACAACAAAACTACTACATGAAGAAAATTTTAAATACACATATGTAGCAGAAATCATGGATGAAGAACTTTTTCTTGATAGAGAGAAAGAATATAACAAAGATATTCTTGAAACAGCATGGGTTGATTTATGCAACTTCGATAGCTTTGATTCTTTTACTAACCCTTTGCTGCAACTATATTTGAATGAAATAGAATTGAAAAATGGTTAGTTCTCTATGTAGGTTTCCAATTGATTAAAAAAGAGAGGAGAAATGAATAGAAGCTTGGTTTATATAAAAACGAAGTGAAACTTATGCCTTATTCAAATGAATGGAATTCAGAATTTATTAGAATTAAAGATGAACTTTTTAAGACTTAAATTGGAGAGACCAAGCGAAATCGTATTCGCGAAATTTAGGGATGATACGTTTGAAGTAAAAATACATTTTATTCATGTAGTTGATTATGACAAAGTACTTTGGAGAAACCTTGTATTTTTCAGAGATTATTTAAATGCAAATGAAAATGCTAGAGAAGAGTATAAAAGGTTGAAAATAACGGAATATACCGATTTAAAGGAGCCGTTTATGAAAAGTATATTTGCTAAAAGAACTAACTAGGAGGTTGAATTATTTTTGATTACAAATTTATATTTTGTCAGACATGCACATTCTACCTATACACCAGACGAGCTTGGAAGACCTTTGTCTGAACGTGGAATGTCAGATGCAAAGAAAATGACTATACTTCTGAAAATGGAGAATATCGATCATGTCATTTCTAGCCCATTTAAAAGAGCTTTACAAACAGTTGAAGGAATTGCTGAAGAATTAGGTCAAGATATCGAAATTGTTGATGGTTTTAAGGAACGGTTATTGTCGGACCAGCCAATAGCAGACTTTAATGAAGCGATCAAAAAAGTATGGTCTAATTTTGATTTTTCTTTAGATGGTGGTGAATCAAATAACATTGCTCAGGAAAGAGGTGTTTCAGCAACGATTCAAGTTCTTGATAAATACAAGGGTCAAAACGTAGCTATCGGAACGCATGGCAACATTATGGTATTAATCATGAATTATTTTGATCCACAGTATGATGTTCATTTCTGGGAGCAGCTTGCAATGCCTGATATATACAAACTCACTTTTCATGAAAAGCATTTAATTGAAGCAAAAAGAATAGATGAAAATGAAGTGAACTTATCAAACACTGGCTATACAATATACAAATCACTTGGGGTTAAATTAGATTATCCATACGTAAATATAGACAAGAAAAGAGTTACAGGAACAGTTTCTTTTAATAATAAGTTGTATTTAACTATAACAGTAGATTTATTATCCGATACTTCAGAAATAGTAGGGAATTTAAATGAACTCGCTCAGTTAACTGCAAGTGAAAATACAGAATATGACTATATAGAAATGATCAAACGTAATGCCAATTTTTTAATAGAAAATAAAATTAGTAATCCAAAAGAAAATTTCGAAAAATTTACTTGTGGAGATAAATGAATGACTATAAAAGGTTTAAATCATCTGTTATTTTCTGTGTCCAATCTAGAAAAATCAATTAAGTTCTATCAAGATGTTTTTGAAGCAAAGCTATTAGTGAAAGGAAGAAGTACAGCCTATTTTGACCTAAATGGTATGTGGCTTGCTTTGAATGAAGAAAAAGATATACCTCGTAATGAAATAAATGATTCCTACACACATATAGCTTTTTCAATAGAAGAAGCAGACTTTGACAATACATATAAAAAACTACAGGATTTAAATATAAATATACTTTCAGGCCGTCAAAGAAATGCAAAAGATAAAAAATCAATTTACTTTACTGATTTAGATGGACATAAATTTGAATTCCATACTGGAAGTCTACAAGACAGAATGGATTATTATAAACAGGAAAAAGGGCATATGGAATTTTTCAATTAAAAAAGCATTCAAAGTAGTAGAGGTATGATTTTGGTGGAAATATGCAACCAATACCAATCAGAAATGACTGAAGGCTGTGATGTATTAGTAGAAGGTGTCATGTACGGGATAAAAGTAAAGAAAAGAAGAAGAGGATTGCTTAAGAGTATATCAGCCAAACCCAAAGCAGCTGTTTGCCCAAACTGTGGTTATGTTGTACTGTATATTGATATTTATAATGAGTTTGCTGATTGATAAAAAAACGAAAAGGAAGTGCGAAATATGAAAGCAATTATTTTTGACTTTGATGGAACTCTTGCTAATACTTTGCCTATTTGTTTTCACTCATTTCAAAGTGTATTTAAAGAGTTTGACAACAGAGACCTTTCAAATGAAGATATTAAGACTATGTTTGGTCCCTCGGAGACAGGGATTATTTGGCAGAACCTTATTAATATGAACAAAGAGCAAGCAATTGAGATGTATTATGAAAAGTACTTAGAAAACCATCTGCAATTGGTCAAACAAAATCATGAAATGGATGATTTGTTAAAATATATAAAAAATTTGGGATTAAAGCTTGCTATCGTCACAGGAAAAGCAAAGAGAAGCTTAGATATTTCGTTAAGAGCACTTAAGATGGAAGACTTGTTTGAAGTAATAGTAACAGGTGATGATGTGACAGATCCGAAACCTCATCCAGAGGGAGTTATTAAGGCATTATCACTCTTAAGTGTCCAAAAAGAGGATGCAATATTCATAGGGGACAGCGAGGCAGATATAGTAGCGGGTTTGCAATCTGGCGTGTTTACAATTGGCGTACAATGGTTGGAGGATTATCAAACAGCTGAGTTTACTACACAACCGAACCAAGTATTTAAAGAAATTAATGGTTTCAAACAATTTTTACAAGAAAGTATACATCAGAATAGACGATGAAATATATTCTAGATCGAACTTATGCCAGAGAATTACTGGATCATGCTAACCAACTTAATCCAGGACCTTGGTATAAACACTCACTTAATGTCGCAAATGCTGCTGAATATATTGTATTTGAACTCACAAAAAAGGGGCATAATCTAGATTGTGATATTGCATATAATGCTGGGTTACTTCACGATATTGGTAGATACAACGGGTATACAAAATCAGTTATTCACTCCTACGATGGTTATAAGTTCATGGACGAACTTGGTTATAACGGAAACGCAAATATATGCGTGACACATTCGTTCCCTTGTGAGAATAAAAATATTGAAACCGCTGCTGATTGGACAATAGTACCGATGTATATGAAGGATAAATTAGTGGAAGTTTTAAACAGGAATGGAAATTATGATTTTTACAATAAGGTAATTACCCTATGTGATGCTTTAGCGGATGAAAATGGATTTACAACGCTTGAGAAACGTTTCATATCAGTTGGTCTGAGGCATGGTACAGACGCTAATACCGCTATTCGTTGGAAAGGTTTTTACGAGATTAAAAAAGAGATAGAGTCGATAATCCATATAAGCATATATAAGCTCTTTCCAACTATAGAACAATCCATTTATACAGATGTGGAGTACTAATTATAGGTTGTCTAAGAGGATATTCCGGAAAATTGCTCATTTTAGAAGAGAGAAATAATACGATCAGTTTTTGTTATAGGGAAGTAATAATATTGGTATGTTTGCACGTTCATACTTCAAATATAACGTACATAGAAACTGCACCATCGATTGTTAGTCTTGTCTAACAATTGTGGTGCAGTTCATATTAGGATGGGGGTAACTCCAATGATTAATTGAAGCGTTAGTAACATAATCAACTTATTAAATAGCAAATAATAAAGAATTTTTTCAGCACCTCGTTAGTCCTCCAGAATAGTCTAGCATCAGTTCTTCTCCTATGAAGTCAAAAAAGCCTGGAACTTCAAGGTTGATATTATTTTTAATTATGTTGATGATACGTTCTGTTAAATCCTGTTCTAGGTCCTCACGGTAGTCATTACTTGTTTGAAATAATACACTTTGCAGTTTGGGTTCCAGCTGTTTTAAAATTGACAGAATTTCAGTTTCGTCCATTTATTTACCTCCTTTTCTTTTTTCAATACTACTATTCACAACATTCTCTATGCTGTGGATGGCATTTTCAAGGGATTCTATTTTATTTTCGAAACGATGTAAGAGATAGATAGTAACGACAATCGGAAATCCAAAGTTGCCAATTAATTGTACGATGTTCCCTGAATCAAGCATAAGTAATCTCCTTTCTAATATTTTTAATTACATTTCTTCTTGTCTTTGAGACAGCTTGTTGAGTAATACCTAAATATTGAGCAATTTCTTTATCTGTCATTTTCCTCACATAAACAAGTGAGAGTATTTCCTTTTGTCTATCTGTCAATTTTCTTAAACAATTAATTAAGTTATCACTAGATATATGGTCAATAATGTCTTCAGATAAACCAATTGAATCGGAAAATGATTTTTCGGGGTAAATTGGATGAAAATCTAAATTTTCGAAATCACTAGTAAGAATTAATTGGTTTCCATTACTATAATCGCGCATCTTTCTATCAAAATGTTTACTCTCATAGTGTAAAACTTTTATTAGATAGGATATAATTCTGTAGTTTTGGTAATGTTTTTTAAATTTTGAATCAATCTGTAGTTTTATTTCTTCTGAATTAGTAGTTTTGAACTCTTCAAATAGTGTTCTGTTGGAAGGGCATCTTAAAAACTCTTGTATTATCTTCTGTTTTTCGGAATTCATTTTATCACTCCTCCACAAATAAGAATCTAATTTCTGATTTGGCGTGTGAAAAATAATGTGTTACATCCTAATTTTAAGATATATCTTGTCCTATAAAGGGAATTTCTACGTGTTATTAACAACCACTCTTCAAAATAAAAATTAAATAAAAAAATATGGTGTGCATATGATGATTGCATAACGTACACGCATTAGATGGTTGGCTATCATGCTCCGTAAGTTGCAGTTTAGTAACATGAATATTTAGTAATAAGTAGTTGTTCTTTCCTAAATATTGCTAAAAAACAAACGTATATAGAACAAAAATAAGTTGGGAAATATTGTTTTATACTTACATTTATTTGTATGTAAATACTTCTAATTTCATAAAAGAAGGAAATTTTAATAATACATAATAATTTTTGGATTCCGAACATATCTATATACTATACTTGTTAATCACCGAATTAACTTCGTAGTAAAATGTCGAGCGATTGATAAAGGGTTTTTAATACTTTTAAAGAACTAATATATGTACTACGTTCATAGAGGTGGGGAAAAATGAGTAGTATAGGATATATCATCAGACAAGAGAGATTAAACCAAAAAATCAAACAATCCGTATTAGCAAAGGGGATCTGTTCTACTTCCTATCTCAGTAAAATTGAGAATAATTCCACGGTTGCGAGTGATGAAGTAATAACATTTTTACTGAAAAGGCTGAATTTAGAGATAGGTAAGTTGTCAAATGAAGAGGAAGATAAGTTTATCGAAGCTTTTTATGAACAATATAAAATAGCAATCATTCAAAGGGATAAGGAATGGATCAGAGCATCCTTAAACGAGTTTTTCGTTCAGAAGATTTACTTTTTGAAACTAACCAATTTTTATACCTATAACCTTTATATGTTTCGATTAATGTTAATACTGAATGAAAAGAAAGAAATCTTACAATCCGCATATGATGTGATCATAAAAACGGAAGAGAATTTTGACGAAAAGCAAAGATTTTTATCAAATTTAAATACAGGAATTTATTTTTATTTAAATGGTGACTATTACAAAGCGCTAAGCAGATTAGAGAGATCCCTGAAATTTGTGAATAATGTTTCGAATGAAGAATGGGAGGTAGCTGATTTTCACAATGTGCTTAGTTTGATTTACTTTAAATGTAATGAATTTTTTAACACAATTAATTACGCATCAAAATCTTTGATGTACTATAAAGACAATCTCTTATTTGAAAGAGCTATAGATAGCTATATCGTAGTAGGTATGGCACATAAAAAAATGAGAAGATACGAAGAAGCAAATAAAAACTATAATCTAGCAAAAAAATTAGTGATAGATTATAAAGTGGTTAATTATGAAGGGGTGGTATATCAGAATATTGGTTCATTGCATGCAATTCAGGAGAGTCATGATAAGGCAATTGAGTATTATAAGCTCAGTTTAAAAAGCAAAGAAGAAAACTTTAATGCGGAAGGATGTTTGATAACTATTCTTTCAATCATTAAGGAGTACTCTAAGCAAACTAATTATGTAGAGGTCCTAAGATGGTGTAAAAAAGGCTTTGAGGCAATGGAGGATATTAAGAATAAATATCATACAGAATACCATTCCTATTATTGTCATTTAGAAATATATAGAGCTCTCCATTCTTCTACAGATGAATTTGAAGTAGTATTAAAGAAAGGAATAAATCATTTCGAGATGGTACATGACGATCGGCATGTGCAAAAGTATTCGATATTATTGGCGAACTACTATTATAAACAAGGTAAGTTTAAAGCAGCTGATTTATATTATCAAAAATCGATTCAAATTTTATTTAAACAAAATTTTATTACGAAATGGGAGGATTTGTGAAATGAAAAAGAAAAACGTATTGATTTGGTTATCTTTAGCTTTTATCTTGTCCATAAGTTTTACAACCAACATAAGTAATATTGCCAAAGAAGAAGAAGCACCTAGACCAACTTCTATCGACCACTTTTCCTATCTATAAACTATTAGTCGATAATTAGTACTTGTATATAAGTGAGACCAGCTACTCATCAGCTTTTAAAGGCTGATGAGTAGCTTTTGATAGAAAAGAAAATAATACTTTTACTTATTTCTGGAGGGAATATCTGATGGAAAAAACAAAATTATATATCGAGACTGAGCGACTTAATATAAGACCTTTTGAAAACGATGATTATGCAAATTGGTATGCAGGGTTCGATAATCGGTTACCATCGCAATACAAGCACGATGATGGATATTCGGATATGTCTTATTCTACTGAGGAATGGTTTGTCAAATGGATTGATGGGTTTCGACAAGCTGCTGAAAAGGATGAAATGTACATATTAGGGGTATTTCGAAAAGAAGATGGAGCAAATGTTGGAAAAGTAGAATTAATCACAATTCTAAGAATGGATTATCAATGGGCAATGATGGGATATTCGATACATAATCAGTTTTGGAAAAATGGGTATGGTGTTGAGAGTGTGAAAGCAGCAACTAAACTATTTTTCTCTGAATTAAATTTTCATCGTATTGAATTGCATATAAATACGGATAATGAACCCTCTAAAAGATTAGCTGAGCGGGCTGAATTTGCTTTTGAATGCAATAGAGAACAATTCTCCTTAGAAAACGATGAATGGACGGATTTTCTGATTTATTATCAAAACAATAACTGAAAATAATATACAGATATACTTTATCACTCAAAATACAGAGGTGAGAAAATGATAGAAACTTTAGCAAAACAGATTCCTATTATTAGTAATTTTAGAGATATAGTTCAAATTAAAAAAGGATTTTCATCAGATGAAAAGAATCTAATACATTTTGATAATTATAAGTTACTTCTTCGATTGTTTAACCTAACAGAGTTTGAATCTAAAAAGACAGAGTATTCTATTTTGAGAACAATGCAGATTTACAATGTTATGTGCTCACGACCGATTTCTATTGGTAAGATAGGTAATCAAGGGTATATGATTACAACCTATATAGAAGGTAAAGATGCTGAAGAAGAAATCCGAAATTACTCAGATCTAGAACAGTTTAATATTGGTAGGAGAGCTGGAGAAGAATTAAAGAAAATGCACCAATGTGTTGCCCCAACCCATGTCTCTTCGTGGTATTCAAGAAAAGTGAAAAAACATAAGAGATATATAGATGCTTACATAGAATGTGGCGTTAAAGTAAAAAATGATCAAAAAATAATGGACTTTATTGATCAGAACATTTACCTAATGAAACAACGGCCCAATCTATTCCAACATGATGATTTCCATGTTGGAAATATCATCGTTAATAATAAGGAATTCTCGGGAGTCATTGACTTTAACAGATACGATTGGGGCGATCCAATTCATGAATTTCTTAAAATAGGAATTTTTAGTAGAGAAGTAAGTGTTCCTTTTTCAATTGGACAAATAAGAGGGTATTTTAATAATGAAGAGCCCGATAAATACTTTTGGAGGATGTATTCACTTTATCTAGCTATGTGCGTATTTTCAACAGTAGTTTGGACTTTAAAAACTATTCCAAACGATATGAATAACATGTTAGATAAGATGTATATGTTTTTAGAAGATCATGATTACTTTAGTAAATTAAAGCCTAAGTGGTATATATAGAAACTAATTGTGGAGATCAATTGTAAAAAAAATGAGGAGCACGTAAATTAATTAGGTAATGGATTACGGTCAGTATCAGTATTAACACTTCCTAACCATCTTCATTCTTTGTAGTTTAATAGAGAATAAAGTATTGAACATGATAAAAATGAAACAACAAAATGAATTATTGGAAATTGAAAACATGAATAATGGACATAGCATAACTCTTTATTCTAAAATTTCAAAACTATTAATACTTTTAATTTCTTGTTTGGGGGCAATACATTCCATGCTTTTTAAAAAGGTGTTTTTTAAAAAATGTGTTAAATTCATAATCACATTTTGACCACGTATTTTTAAAGATTCTTTTAAACAATTTACGATGCAATAAAAGTGACCACTTTTTTGACCTCTTTTATTTATTATCCCATATAAATATAGGAACTGTAAAAAGCAAAACCCTTATATATATGGATTTAAGGAGTCAGTTCGTAATGTGTGACCACTTACTAATTTTAATGAAATTTCATATGACCACATTTTGAGAAGGCCTTTCATCAGTTTGTTAAACTGTTGGGAGGCTTTTTCTTATATGTTTTTCGTCATAAATAGAGACATCCAAATCTCTACACTCCAAATGAAGTGTACTAGAGTATGCTCCATTTCTTGAATCACATGAATTGAAGTCGCTCATACTATATGAAATATTAATCTATCATGGTAAAATATACTATAAATATAAAAAATTAAGTGAATGGAGAATGAGTCTATGAAATCAATCAAAATGAGTGCAGGATTCTTAACTTGTTTAATCCTCCTGGGTGGGTCATATGAAGAAGCTTACGCTGAGTCAACACGGGCATCTAACTGTTCATCATATGGTGAAATTAAGCCAAGCCAAAATCCTTCTTTTCAGCATATGAACTGCTTACTTACGAATGCGGCTTTAGATGCAAATATTCCACCAGAAGTTGTAAAAGCTGTGGCTACAACAGAAAATGGTGGTTGGAAACAATTTGATGAAAATGGCGAGCCTGTAATATCAAAAGATAACGGGATTGGTCTTATGCAAATTACCAATCGACTAGGCTATGATCAAGAGAAATTGAAATACGATATCAACTACAATATTCAGGCAGGCGTCGAAATCCTTAGCAGTATGTATCATCGTACAGATCTGCCTAAGATAAAAGAGACCGGACCAGAAGTAATCGAAAATTGGTACTTTCCCGTAATGGCTTATAATGGTACAAAGCCTAGTAATAGCCCTCTTTATCAGTCTAGTGGATTGAAGAATATAGAGGCTTATCAAGAAAAAGTCTTTGCGTTTATAGAAAAGGATAGTTACATAAATAATACGAAATTAGGGCAGTTTCCTTTCAACACAGCTGACTTTGAATATGACCCTAAGAGTAGTGAAAATATTGTATTCAGAAACATGGAATATACATTAGCGGATCAGATGCATGTCTCTTCATATCAATTTCAAATAGGAGACAAGGTATTGTTAACAAAAGACACTGTAAATTTAAGGTCACAACCTAGTACTTCTTCAGTTGCAAAAGCCTTAGCAAAAAATACTACCTTGATTATTGATGGAAATTTCTTATATGACCAATCTTTGACCAGTATAAACCAATTTGTATGGTACCCAGTTAAAACGGTAGATCAAAAGTTAGTAGGTTATATTTCCTCTGCTTACATTACGAAAAAGTTAGATGAACCCGCTGTAAAAGTTATGTGGGGAAAAACAGAACTAAAATTAGGGCAAATAGGTAAAGCTACTATTCTAACTAATACAAACTTGGTAAAAATGGAGAGCAACGGTTCATTGACTACGGTCCGTACTTTGAAAAAAGGCGAAGAATACCGAGTTTATAGCTTTACTAGTAATCATGGCGGTTTATACGGTGTAGGTGGGGGTAGTTACATTCAGAAGTCCACAAATGTAAAATACGAAACACCATCTAAAAGCAAGTTAGCATTACTTTCTCAATAACCAAAGTACCAGTAGTAAATCCAATTTCAGGTGCCGTTAAGTAAGATTTTCGAATTAAACCAAAATTAGTAAAATATATCCAATCGGTTAAATTTTCTCCTTTGCTGTTTTAATTGGAGATATGAATTTAAGATTTCCATAAATCTCAAAAAAAAAAGCTTGGTTTTCTTGCGAAACCGGAGTAGGTTTAATCCACCATAATAGCTATCCGTAAAAGGTGTGACAGTCTGTGAAGCACCGACATAGTTGGAATGAGACTAACGGATGGGCTCTATGGCACCATTCTACGTGACCATCTTCGTTAGCCGTAGAATAAGTATGGACGATTTTTCAATATTTTCATTCTCTATGGTGAAGCTCTGATTTTCCGCTTTATGGATGGAAAACGCGAGCTTTGATCCAAGAAGGATTAAGTAACTCAATCAAATAAGTTTTACTCAGTAAATTAAGTATGATAATCCTATATTATCAAGGTTTTACGAAATACTAAAATCAACTCAAAAAAATAATTATGTGAGCAAATGTGTGAGCTTTATGGAAAGCAAGTGATCTTTTAGAATATAGCTCTTAATGATATGAATAGGTTAAATAAGTTTATTTAATTAGGTTTTCGTGATTGTGAAGGTCATAACTGAAAATTAAAATCATACAAAAATTTAATAATGCTTAGGTATGTCTTTTTGTGGTGGTTTGTATAAAAATTTAATAAAGGACTCCCACAAAAGGTTTTTATTTATATAGAATAGTGAGGTTATTAAACTACGGTGGGGTTGTTATAAGAAGGATTAACGCAAAAACACCTGAAAATCGAGCAAAGAAGACGAAAAATATGAAGATAAAGCTGTTTTCGAACGAATTGAAGCTGAATTTAGAGGTTTTGAAGAAACTAATGAAATTAATTGGAGTGTTGATTCTGGAAGGGATTAACCTTCTTTTTTTGTACTTCTTTATCTCCCATGAAAATAAAAAAATGCTCAAAATCGAATAAATTGCATAACAAAAGAGATACCGAAAATTATGACGCCACCTGCCTTACATATAATATTTTATTATAAGTGTCTTCTAATTGGATATTTATGTTAATATATGAATGAGATTGTGAAGGTCTACACTTAAACTAACGAAGCAGTTTAGTTGAAGAAGAAGAACTGGAAAAAAAGAGTGTTTTTTTGAATATTCTGTTAGACTATTTCAAAGAACATTGAAAGGAATGACTCTATTAATGGATATAAGAAAACCTAATGATTCCGAACTTAAAGAGGTTATTTTACTTTCTCCACAAGCTTTATTTGATGGCACATTGGGTGAAGTAAAACCTACAAATGAAAAAATCAAACGTCTTATTGAACCATTACTGGAAAAGGGAAGCTATTATTTAATAGCAAAAGAGAACAAAAAATTAAAGGGTTGGATTCTTGTAGGTGCAGGTAAAGACCAATTTACTGACAAGATGAATGGAGTTATTTATGAACTGTTTGTTATAGAAGAATTTAGAGGAAATGGAGTTTCTAAACAGTTAATGAAAACTGCATTTGACCATCTAAGAAAAGATGGATACTCTGAAGTTCGTCTTAGTGCGTTTGCAGGGAATCCAGCTATTAAACTTTACGAAAAAATGGGCTTTAACATAAGAACTGTTTCTATGAGTTTGCCATTATAACTAATTATCCTCTTTCACTAACGGGTGCTTTACTTCAATAAAGGGGTAAGTGCTTTTTCCTTATAGAACTAATGGGGCAGTTTAATAAATCAATGCCTTAGAAAATCCAGAAATCATAATGGAGGTGATTAGCTTTGCAAAAATGCGAGAAATGCAATGCACATTTTAGTTGGAGTAAAATCTATGAATCCTTCTGGCTGAATTATAAACCTATTAAATGTTACGAATGCGATACAACACATAAGATAACATTTACAAGCAGTTTAATTTTTGTCTCTTTTACTGTTCTTCCAATGCTCACCTTTTTCTATTTTCGGTCCCCATTTAGCAATGGTCTTGTGACACTTGGCATAGGTATTTTTATTTTTATTATTGGTTCTTTGTTGGCACCTTTTCTTGTTACTTATAAAGAGTCTGTGTGAACTAATGTACTTAAACTAACGGGTGCTTTACTTCAAGAAGGAGTAAAGCCTTTTTTCTTATTGAACTAATGGGAGGTTAGTTGAAGAGTGTTGTTGAACGCAAGTGGAAATATCAACTTTGTCAGACGTAAAAATAAGTTTCCAAACCCAGAAGGAAGGTTAATTATGAGTATGTTTTTAAAATACAATAGAATACGTACTAATATTAGAGTAGGAAAAAAGAAAATAGCATATTCGGTTTTATTTTCATTCGTTTTTGGATTTACATTGGGGTTGATTGCTAAGATACTCGATTCACCTATAATTCCTGACGAAATTTCAATTTTGGGAGTTATCGGAAGTAACTGGGGGATATGGATATTCGTTTCTACTTTGATAGCTGTATATTCATACACGCCTAAATTAGCCGCAACACGTGTTTTTATATTCCTAATTTCAATGCTATTTTCGTATTACATATATACAATATTATTTCTTGGATTTTTACCATTAAAATATATTATTTTTTGGTGCATCCTTGCATTACTATCAACGATTCCAGCCTATCTAATGTGGTTTTCTCATGCTAATCACTTAATTTCCAGTATTATTATTTCGTTACCAATTTCCGTAATTGCATTTGAAGGATATAAAATCTATCTTTCTACGGTAAACTATTACGAAAAATTCAGGCAGTACGAAAATGTTCTTGTAAGTGATGGAAATTATTTTTATATGATAGGTACTGAAATAACGTATACTTTATTGATAATTATTATTTTATTTCTTGTTCCTAAAAGAAAAAAGCAATGTTTATATATTATTCCGTTTTCCGTAGTTGTATTTTCTGCTTTAGTGACAATAATACTCTAATTATTAGAATCCTAAAGAAAACTAATCTTCAAGAAAAGAGTGTTAAGGTTATTTAAATTCAACGGCAAGACCGTAGTTGATTTTGGAACAGAAAGTAATTTAAGGCGTCTTGGTAAGAAATAGAATTTATTGGGAGGACGAAAAGTGTTTAAGTATGTGTTACAACTTATCGTTGGAATTTTTACTTTAGTGGTATCAACATTTATAGCTTGGTATGAAGGTAGTACTATAACGAATATCGTTTGGGAATGGAGGTATTCAACACCTTTTTCTAATTTATTTAACATTGAGATTACGAATGGTCATGATATTAGTCAACTTGATTATTTTGTCTATGCAGCTAAATTTCAACCACTATTTCCCGCTATTATGATGATTAGTGTAATCTACATTTTGAGTGTAGTTGGTTATTATCTAATAAAATATAACCCTAAATGGGCTATTGGTTTTTTTGGGGGAATAGGTTGTATTATGATATTGCTTTGTGGTTTTATTTTTAATTCAACAACAATTGGCGGAAGAATTTTTTTCTGGATTACTTTAGTAAGTGTACTTATTAGTATAGCTGTTGCAGTCTTCGTGTACTTAAGAAATTTCAAGCATAAGCTTACCATTAAAACAAATTAAATTGTGATATTGTGAAGAGTTTCACTTAAACTAACGGGTGCTTTACTTCAAGAAGGGGAAAAGCCTTTTTTCTTATTGAACTAACGCAGCAGTTTAGTTGAACAAGGATATTGTATTACAACAAGGATATACTACCTAAAATTAGGTAGGTGGTTAGATGAAAAAAATCTCATTAATATGTGTACTATTACTATTAAGTCTAACAACGTTGGTATATGTAACTTGGGAAAAACCAACAAAGGTAAAGGCAATAAACAAAGAAAGTGATCAATTATTAGAAGCCATTTCAAAGCCGTGTAGCCTGATGTTGGAACCTGTTGATAAAAGTCTGACGAATGCAAAAGGTATTGCATTAATCTATAAAGTGCAATTAAACCCACCAAGTTTTGCAAGAACTAATATAAGTATTCTTGCTGTTCATCTTCCCAATCCATCTACTTATGGTGACTTCGATAGCTATGAAGGCTTTGGGTTTATTCCCAAAGAAATAAGTTGGCGTTTTAAGCTTTATCCAACCCCAGAGGATAATGGTCCAAGTTGGGCTGGACGATTTGATTTGATTACAGCAGAAATGAAGAATGTCGAAGTTCAGGTACGCCTCTCAAATTCGAAAACAGGTAAGTTAGGACCAAGCGTTCTAACAAACAGTATTAGCTACTGTAATAGTTAAGTCAAAGTAACGGGTGCTTTACTTCAAGAAGAAGTAAAGCCTTTTTTCTTATTGAATTAACGAGCAGTTTAGTGGAAGCCTATTTATAATTCAGGAGGATATTTATACGTCTTTAGGTGCGTGTGATTTATTAATTTAACCTCAGGTCCATAAGAAATTTCATAGGTCATACGGTCTTTCCCTACTGGAATCCAGTGTCCACCATCGGTAGGTTCAATTTCAAATGTAATTTCCAATGCAAAGCCACGGAAACCATTTACTCTTTTTGTTTCAATCACTTCAATTTTCCATGGAGTGACAGCGGGTGAAAAATCCTTTAAAATCTTTGGGTAATAATAATTGTTCAAATCTTTTTCAATATAAGGGGCAAGCATGTTCATAAGCATATCCTGTAACTTAAGTTCTTCAGAGTCTTGAGTTGGTTTAGCA
The DNA here is from genome assembly GCF_042945595.1 of Psychrobacillus sp. L3. Taxonomy (GTDB): domain Bacteria; phylum Bacillota; class Bacilli; order Bacillales_A; family Planococcaceae; genus Psychrobacillus. The sequence goes on from NZ_CP168493.1 coordinate 1,748,025, forward strand.
GATGAAACGATTCTTTCTTGAAAAGTAGTAATAAGAACAATGGATAGTATAAAAACGACTAACGTCTTTTTCATTTTCTTCAATACACCTCTTAACGACTTTATTTAATTAGGTGTATTGTTGCCTTTTCTGAATAAAGTATGTGCTTGTTCAACTAACGGGTTCGGTTGATGGGGAGAAAACATTAAAAAACACAGAGTTCAGGGACACAATTCACATATGAATTGGTGTCCCTTTTTTTGTTGTTGCATCAATATTTAGATGCATTATATTGATGAATTGGTACCACAATTGGCACAGGAATTAGCAACAGCGCATAAATTTATGTGCCTTTGTTAATTCCGTTGTTAAAACACTTGCTAATTGGATATTGGAAAGAAAATGAGAAATCTATGCTAAAATATACTAAAGATTGCGAAATAATGTTATTCAACTAACGAGGCAGGTTAGTTTAACTAGCAGGTATTATTAAAAGGAGGTCGAATAAGTTAATTTAGTGAGTTATTCAAGTAAATACTAAGTGTTTAAAAGAGAAAGAGGTGTTGAACGTGAAAAAAATCAAAGAAAAAAATGAATTTATGGAATGGATAAAAGCAATCGGTATAGCACTTTTATTTGCATGGGGAATTCGAATGTTCATATTTACACCTATTGTAGTTGATGGTGCCTCTATGATGCCCACAATTGAAAATGGTGACAGAGTAGTAGTGAATAAAATCGGACCACAAATGATGGAGTATGAAAGATTTGATGTGATTGTATTTGAAGCAAAAGAAGATACTAATTATATCAAACGTATTATTGGTATTCCTGGTGACCGCATCGCTTATGAAAACGATGAACTTTTTATTAACGGTGAGAGGTACGAAGAACCCTACTTAGAGGAATATAAAAATGCTTTGATAGACAAAGGTACACTTACTGGAGACTTTACATTGGACGAATATTTAGGTGAATTAACTGTGCCAGATGGATACTTTTTTGTACTAGGAGATAATCGTCGTAACAGTACAGATAGCAGAGACCCTCGTGTTGGATTTGTTTCAAAGGATAAAATATTGGGTACTGCAAAAGTTGTTTTTTATCCCATAGATAATTTAAAATTTATAAAATGAAAAATCGAATTTAGTAGCGTTTATGCATTAAGCGTTGACGCTTTTTCAAACTAACGGGTGCTTTACTTCAAGAAGGAGTAAAGCATTTTTCTTATTGAACTAAAGAGGCAGTTTAGGTCAATAAGGCTATAGTGATTAGTGAAGTGATCAACAGTACTTAAAGCCTGTCGTATGACAGTGCAATTCATTTAGGAAAAGAATTATGGTGATTATGGACAGAATGAAGAACAATGCAAATTTCTTATAAAAAAACTGCAGGTCTATATGAACTGAACCCCGAATAGTGGACACTTTAAAAAAAGTGACCCTATTCGGGGTTTTTCTGTTTAAAAACCCGTTATACTAGAAAATAACAACTTGGAACGGGAGATTTTTTAATGAGTAAAATACTTTTCAATGAACATCAAAGAAGACAACTAGAATCAAACCCAAATATCGTATCCGTATCAGATCGCGCCATTCAATATAAATCTGAATTTAAAATTCGTGCCGTTCAAGAAAATTTGGCTGGTAAAGGACCTTCTCAAATCTTTATCGAAAATGGATTTGATTTAGAAACTATTGGAGTCAAAAAAGCCAAATGGTCATTAAGCCGATGGAGAAATACGTATAACACCTACGGTGAACAAGGCTTTTTAGAAGAACGTCGCGGAAAAGGTAGCACAGGTCGCCCTTCTACAAAGGATGTATCAGCTGAGAAAAAATTAGAAAAGGCAGAAGCACGTATTAAGTATTTAGAAGCTGAATTAGAATTACTAAAAAAGCTAGAGGAACTCGAGAGGCAGGCGAAGAAACAGTTCTGGCACCCCATGAAAAATACGCAGTGATCAACGAAGTCATTCGAAAATATCAACTAAAGAACATGACACGTTATCTTTGTGAATTAACTGATGTGAGTCGAAGTGGCTACTACGCCTGGCTTCAAAATTCAGAGAAGCATTCGATTCGTGAAGAACAAGACTATCAAGACTATGTATTATTAAAATGCATTTACGATGCTTTTAAAGGGAAAATTGGTTATCGAGGACTTTACATGGCATCAGAAGAATTATTAGTGACACCAATGAATCACAAAAAGATTCTTCGCCTAATGAGGAAGTTTAATTTCTTTGCGAAAGTACGTCGTGCGAATCCATATAAACATATTGCGAAAGCGACGCAAGCGCACCGTATGGTCCCTAATCACTTAAATCGAGCATTTGATCAAGATGAACCGGGCAAAGTATTTTTAACAGATATCACTTATTTACAATACCGTAATAGTCAAACGGCGTACTTATCTTGCGTAAAAGATGTTGCAACACGTGAAATCGTCGCCTATGAACTATCGACAAGCTTAAAAATGAGAATTGTTTATCGGACATTAGAAAAATTAGAAGAAGCATTAGAAGGAAACCTTCATCCAGAAGTCATGATTCATTCCGATCAAGGTGTCCATTACACGCACCCGGAGTATCAAAAACGTGTAAAGAAAATGGGTTTACTTCAATCTATGTCACGGAGAGGAAACTGCTTAGATAACGCCCCAATGGAATCTTTCTTTGGGCATTTTAAAGATGAAGTGGATTATCAGGAAGCGCACAACTTATTTGAATTAAAGCAAATGGTAGATGAGTACATGGAGCATTACAATACAACACGCAAACAATGGAATTTAAAAAAGATGACTCCGGCTCAATACCGAAGTCATCTAATCGCCGCCTAGACTGCAAAGTCGTTTTTATTAATCTGTCCATTAATTAGGGCTCAGTTCAATATGACTGGTAGTTTTTTTATTTTAGAATAACTAAAATAATTAATTTCAGAAATTGTGTAACCTTTCTGAAGTCCAAAACGAATAATAGTTATACAGAAAATAAGGGGGATACATTTGATTGAGTCACACAATTTAGAGAATAAAATCGATGAAATTTATAGGCACTATTATTTAGACGTTTACAAGTTCATTATTTGTTATTCCGGAAATCAAAATGACTCAGAGGATATGACACAGGAAGTGTTCATCCGTGTATTGAAGAATTTATCAAAATATGATTACTCCTCTAGTTTAAAAACGTGGATTTTTTCCATTGCAAAACACGTAGCAATAGATCACTATCGAAAAACACGATTCACAACAATCCTTAAAGAAGGGTTCTTCAAACAGTTGATTTCGAATGAAAAAGGTCCCGTTGAATATGCGGAACAAAATGAAACTAAAATTTATATAAATGAAACTATTTCGAAGATAAAACCAAATTATCGAATGGTTTTAATCCTTAGGGGAATTAATGAATTTTCTATCAAGGAAACCGCCCAAATTCTCAACTATAGTGAATCTAAGGTGAAGGTAGTCTATCATCGAGCAATTAAAGAGTTTGAAAAAACAATGAATAGTGACTTAGGGGAGGTAATAAGTAATGAAAGCTGAACATGAATTGTTTGAACTCATTAAAGCTAATTATCCACTTAACCCGGGGGAAGAATTCGTATCAGCCACAGGCAACAAACTCAGGCAGGAGGCAAGGAAATTAGATAAAAAACTAAAATACAAACGTTTTTCTCTAATAGCTACTTCAATGTCATTATGTTTTATGGTGATCTCTTGGATTTTCCTTCTAGGAGGACATGAAACAATCAGCTTAGCCATTTCTGCAGTTGGAGAAAACAAACTAGTCCCTGCGGCTTCACAACAAGAGCCTTTAGTTTATATTTATCATACACATAACCGAGAGTCTTTTAGTCCAGAATTGAATGTAAAAGATGCTAGTAAAGCATTTGATGATACAAAAAATATTACATTAGTAGGTAGTCGACTTAAAAGTGCTTTATTAGAAGAGAATATTACTACGATTCATGAAACCACTGACTTTGAGGGTGAATTGGAGGAAAAGGGGTTATCCGAAGCAGACTCTTATTTACTCTCAAGAGAATCAATTAAAAAGGTTTTATTAAACCATAATAAGTTAAAAATGATAATTGATATTCATAGAGATAATGTTCCGAGAAAAAATACCACGATAATTCTTAATGGAAAAGAGCATGCGAAGGTAGCTTTGTTCTTATCCCGTTCAAGCAAAAACTATAAAGAGAACCTAGCATTTGCTGAACTAATTCATAACAAGGTGGAAAAAAAATATCCCGGTTTATCACAAGGAGTTATCCTTAAAGATAGTGGGGTAAAGAGTGCTGACTATAATCAAGATCTCATTGATAAGGCAGTAATGTTGTCCATCGGGGGCGTAGAAAATACATTAGAAGAAGAGTACAGAACAGCAGATATTCTAGCGGGGATTATTAAAGAAATTATTGAAAGCGAATAAGCCTTTCAAAGCCTATGATAGTGAAAGGATCGGACTGCTGCCGATCTTTTTTATTCTCTACAGTATATGTTGGGGTATTTACGCAAAAGCATTTATATTCAATACTATAAAAATTGAAAACTTTTCTTCAACTAACGGAGTGATTTAGTTAAACAAGACCATCTTTCGATGGTCTATTTTTTAAACCAAAACATCAAGTAGATCTCAGAAATCCATTGTGAAATGTTACACTTAAACTAAAGAGGCAGTTTAGTTGAATAAGACAGTGTATTTTCGAATTAGAAACAATATAAAAACCACCATATTTCTATGATGGTTTAGTTTGTTTATTTGTAAGGATTATCATATAGATGATAATGATTTCCTCCAAGAAGCACCTTTTTGGTTTCGGCATCTATTACTACAAATTTGTGCCATTCTTCTTTTTCATTTTGGTGAAAAGATGCCATAAAATATACTTGTCGATTGGGATGAATATGTAGCCTGTTAGTAGGATTCATTTTCTCTCCACCGAGTTTGGTTTTCAATTTAAATGTTAGTTCTGCATCTGGTACTTCATTAAAGGAGATTTTTTTTCTCATACTAAATGCAGCATTTTTATACTCTTCGTAAATATTTTTATCTAATTCACTATAAAATTTATCTTCTTCAACAAAAGATTTACTTTGATTATCTGGGTACTCTAACTTAGGAGAAGTGGTTTCAGAAGCTGCTGTTCTTTGGGATGAAGTCTCGGATGGTGCCAATGAAAGAAAAAGAAAATTGGATAAGACAACTAGTGTAAATAGTATTATTTTCAATGTATTACCTCCAGTTTTATAAGATAATCATATATTTCCCTAGTTTTTGATATTTATGATGATGATTATATTAACGTTTACTTTTGCTATGTATCGTGATGGGAAGATGGGGCTTGATTTCCTTATTCAACTAGCGGGTGCGTTAGTAAAAATCGTTGAGCTGCTAAGGCGGCTCTTTTTTCTTCTTAAACTAACGCAGCAGGTTAGTTGAAGAGTGTTGTTTAACTTGTGTTCAACAATCGGGCCATTTTGCTTCGGAATGAACTAAATGTATTGTATATGGTAAAGAGGTCAAAGAAGCTGTCGTTGTTTCGTCAAAATGTGAAGATGATACTTGAAGGGATGATTCAATATGGAGTTTAAACTCGGTAATGGTGCAGCGATTGTTCTACCACCTTTACCCATTACAGTTATAGCAATTTTAATTATTTTTCTTTTAGTAAGGTGGAGCAAGCAATTAGAAACACGACGTTTTACGGTGTTCCTCTACTTTCTGATTAGCACTTACATTGCTCCGATTTTTTCTTTCAATACAAAAGATGGTGTATTTGAGCTTTGGCTTCCGTTGGGTTTTTTAGTAGTTTTCTTTTACTTGTTTCATAGCAAAAGAAACCATCCATCTAAAATAAAAGCGAGTATTTTAGGACTTTGCATAGCATTATATCAATTAATTCTTCAGTATGTTGGGTAGTTTGGATATTCCACTAACGGGTGCTTTAGCAAAATATGGCCATCATTTCGATGGTCTATTTTTATGTCCAAAACATTAAGTTGATCTCAGATATGCTTTGTGAAATGTTACACTTAAACTAAAGCCGCAGTTTAGTTCAATAAGGCTTTAATGATTAGTGACGTAGTTAGAGCATGTCGTATGACAGTGCAACTCATTTAGTAATAAGAATTATAGTGATTCTGGACAGAATGAAGAACAATGTAAAATTCTTATACAAAAAAACTGCAGGTCTATATTAATAACCCGTTCAGTTGAGTAGTACAAAAAATCAAATAACACCATAAATATCAATACAAATATTTCAATATTATAGGACGAATCGGCATTGCTTTTAGCGGTGCTTTTTTATATTACGAAATTTTCTGATAATAAAAGGAAATTAATTGATAATGTGGTAAGATTAATTATAGAAGTAGTAGTAAAATAATTTTGAAAAGCATTGGTGGCATTGTTATTCAACTAATTTTTGGATTAGTTGAATAAAAGTAATTTTTGTGTTGTATAAATAATTAAACAAAATTTGAAGGAGGAGTCAGAATGAAAAGATTTTTATTTATTTTCTTTTCCACAGTAGTTATTGGAATTATTTTTTATCTAGGGATGAAATATAATGTTAATTTAAAGAGAGAAATGGCGACAACATTTAATATGATGCCCTTTTTAATATCCACAAGCATTTTCCCTGTTTTTATTGGGTTGTTGTTACGACTCCCTAAATTGATTATAGAAATTAAAGAGAAAAAGCAATGGTCATTTGATTGGATTAAAGTCATCATAATTGGAATCCCTTCTCTATATATCGCTATGTTGCCACTTCTTTCTATTTCTTACGGAACGAATTTGTTTATGTCAGCAGAATTTGTGCTTTCAGGAGGTACAGCATACACATCAATAGCTGGGATTATATTCGGTTATATTTTGTTAGATAGCCTAAAAAATCACAATTCATCAACTAACAAAGTAAATTAATTAAAGAAGATATGTAACTAACGGGTGCTTTACTTCAAGAAGGGGTAAAGCTTTTTTAATTGAACTAACGTCGCAGGTTAGTTCAATAAATATTTTTCAACTTAATTCCAATTAGTTCGTATAAAGAAGTAAGATACATAAAGAAAGGGGGCTGGGGGATTATGAAGTATTTCCTAATTGTTATATTCAGTTTAGTGTTAGTTGCCTGTACAGATGATGAGGTTTTGTATTCAAATACTCCTGATAAGGCAATAGAGTTATTAGAATCAGAAGTTGGTTTTGTTAAAAATATGAACGTTATACAGGAAACGGATGTAAATGTTAATAGAAAAATATATGTTTTTGAAGGAGAAGGAGCAATTAGTGATAATAGTGAATATAAAACTCAATATTTTGTAGCACTTGTTGAAAAACAAAAAAAAGGTTGGGTAGTCTTAGAATCGCTTGGAATTGGAAAACCTTCAGACCGTAGTATTGCAACTGGAGGAAATTATTTTCAAGCTGGCTTTATTGACATATCCGAAAATCTACAACTGAAGAAAAATCAATATGCTCTAAATATACCTGAAAAAGATTATTCAATATGGGTAGAGTTATTAGAATAGTAATTTTAGTTTTTAAACGGGGCAACTCTCCCACAAGGATATTCTCTTTAAAATTAATGAAGCAATGTTTGTGAAAAGTTACACTTAAACTAACGGGTGCTTTACTTCAAGAAGGAGTAAAGCCTTTTTTCTTATTGAACTAAAGCAGCAGGTTAGTTGAATAAGAATTTAAATTTTTTTGAATTAATACCTTGTATTATAGAGTAATATACATTATAACTATTATAGGAGGTGGACAAATTTGGAAGTAAATAAAGAGGTTTTAAAAGGTCATATTGATACGATAATTCTATCGTTACTACATAACAGAGATATGTATGGATATGAGTTAGCTAAATTGGTGAGAGAAAAAAGCGATGAACAGTTCGAATTGAAAGAAGGTACGCTTTATTTATCTTTAAAGCGATTAGAAAAAAATATATGGATTGAATCTTATTGGGGCGATGAACAAGGACCTGGTGGAAGAAGAAAATATTATAAACTTACACCATTAGGTGAAGAGGGATTTGAAGAAAAGCGTAAGGAATGGCGATTTGTTAAAAAAATTATTGATACATTTATTGAAGGGGGAGAAAAAGCGTGAAACAAATAGAATCTTATGTTGATGAAGTTTATAATAGGGTCGGTGGGAACAAGAAAGAAATCGAAGAATTAAAAGCAGAGTTGAAAAGTCATTTGATAGAGGCTGTCCACGAATTAAAAGCAGAAGGAATGAATGAACAAGAAGCCATTGCTATTGCCATTGAGCGTTTCGGGGGAGAACAAGAAATGCATTCGATTGTAAGTCAACTATTTAAAGGACAAAAGGTATTTGCAAAATGGGTACTTTTTCTAGCTATAATATGTTTTGTCACTACTGTTACTGTATTTGGGGTTGCATTGAGTAATGATGGGAATCAGTATAATACCAAACTTTCATCAGATAAAGCTACTTTTGAATTATCAACTGAACTTAGAGGTATTACAACTGATATAACTGGTGATTCAGGTCATGCAATTTATACAAAGGTTATGCTAAATGTAAGTGGAGAACATATCGACTCGATCACTTATACCATTAGCAAAGGCAAGTTTTTAAAGGATGTTATACTAACAGCTAAAGAAGAAGCAGACAAAGACTGGTTATTATCGGAAAAGATAGTTACGATTGGAAATTCGCCTGGTTCAGATATATATTCTGCTACAAAGGACATTGGAAATACCTATACAGTTAAGTATAATGAACAGGATAAATATAAATATTCAATTGCAATTCCTCATGATGGCAATTTGGTAATAGATGACGACATAATAATCAAAGTAATTATAAAATATACAGATGGAAACTCTGAACAACAAGATATTGTTGTAACTCAAGAATCAAATTCTATAGAATCAAATTCTATTTCATTAAAGCTTAAATAAAATAACCGAGATGATAATACTACTGTACAAAGAACTAAGTTAACTGGAGAAATGAAGAACTAGTAGAAAAATCTACAGGATAGATTAGAAACCAAACATTGACGCTATTTATGTAGAAACCTTTCTTCAATTAAAGGGTGCTTTACTTCAAGAAGGAGTAAAGCCTTTTTCTTATTCAACTAACGGTGCAGTTTAGTTGAATAATATTAGGCTGTTTTCGTAAAAATTGTTGTTATTTAATAAAAATTGGTATAAGATTTAACAATTGTTAAAATAGAATAAATTTTGAAATATTAAAAGGACTTGATTCGTCTAACTTGAATAGTAAATATAATACAATTGGAGGTAATAGTATATGAAGAAAATTATGTTGCTTGTTTTATCATTGGCTTTTATGTCCGTTATCCTTCTAGGTTGCGAATCAAAGGATAGTACTATAATAAATTTAGATAAGGAAACCACTGAACAGGAGTCAACAAAGCAGGAGCCATCAGAACAAGAGTCAACAGAACAACAACCAGAAGATAATGAAATACTGATACTTGATGGAGAAATTAAAAAGGTCAGCATTTCAAAATCAAAAGGAAATAGTGCAACCGTTTTTGATGATGATTTCTCTATTGGAGTTTTGAGAAGCGTATTTTCAAGTGCTGTAAAAGAAAATGGCATAGTAAATATGGCTAATCCAGAGTTTTATGTGGATATTGTCTATGAAAATGAAGACAAACAAAGTTTTCATCTGTGGTTGGGTGGTTTGTTTGAAGAAAGCACCTTAATGAAAACGGATGATACACACACCATTTATATTCTCCCAGAAGAATCAACTAACAAGATAATTGATTTAATGGAATAGCAGTTAAACCGAGACCTTAAATTAAGGTCTTTTCTTATGCACTTCTTAGGCTTTCAACTGTTGTATAACTGGACTTTTGACACGCTGAGATAAGCATTGGTGGTACTGATGAAATAACAGTTTCAGTAGGTTTCCCGAAGGATGCAAAAATTGATGATACGTTGATTCAACAAATAGTTGAAGATTCTATTAAGAATGTTTCTGAAACAGAAACAGTAACAATTAGCGAAGAAAAAATAAAAATGAAAATAAAAATAAAGATCGAGAAATACTAACAGTGAAGTACTTAAAGGATACAAACAGCCTTAATAATAAAGTAGTTTTATAAGTATGTGAATAAATGTACTTAAACTAACGGGTGCTTTACTTCAATAAGGAGTAGAGCTTTTTTACTAACGCAGCAGGTTAGTTTAAGAAGGAGTTCAGAAGAAGATTGGAGAAATTAACTACTAGGCTTGAGTAAAAAGATACTACTAATAGGAGGGATTAATATGGAATTCGCGAATTTTGTTCTCAGTTTTATGCAGATTTTTACTCTTGTCTTGGTATTATCGTTGATATCTTCATTCTTTTTTAAAAATAAGAAAGAACTGTTTTCGGTAGTTTTAAATTTGATTTTATTATTAATGATAAATTATTTTGTACTTACTCAAAAAGATTTTATATTTGATAATTTTCCTAAACAGGCATATGGAATGCTGATACTGTTATTGCTTATGTACTTTACCTTTTTTAGAAGTGTGTATTCATTTATTAGAACAAAGAAATCAGAAAGAGTTACAAACGTTAAGTAATTTGGATAGGTTGTCACAAAATATTGATTTCAACGTAATAAATTAGACTTGTTCAACTAACGCAGTAGGTTAGTTGAAGAGCTTTGTTTAACTTGTGTTCAACAATCGAGACATTTAATAGTGCAAGTTTTATTGAACTAACGGGGTCAGGTTGGTTTAATCGTATCCAGATTTATATTTATAATTATCTTGGTAGGAGGGAATGTAGAACATCTCAATTGAGAACGAACTACAAAGGGTAGGTGATAAATCCTATGAATTTCGAAATAAGAAGTCTTGAAAGACACGATATCCCATTCTTGCGGGATATGGTGTATGAGTCCGCGTTTGTACCAGAAGGACAAAAACCTTTCCCACGAACAATACTAGACGAACCATCTGTCTCAAAATATGTGGATGGATGGGGGGAACAGAGCGGTGATATTGGATTGATTGCGGAAACAGACGAACAAAAGATTGGTGCCATTTGGTTACGTCAGTTTGATGATGAAACGCCAGAAATCGGAATTGCCATCCTTAAAGAATTTCGGGGTAAAGGAATTGGAAATACTTTAATGCGTGCGCTCGAAACGGAAGCAAAAAAATATGGGTATCAGAAATTATGTTTAAGCGTAGACCCAAGAAATCCAGCCTGTCGTTTATACGAACAATTCGGATATGAACATGTTGGCTGGGATGATACTTACTGGGCAATGGAGAAGGAATTAGTTTGATACAACAACAATAGGGTGCACTTGCACAAACTGCAAGGCTCCCTTTTTAAATTAATAGGGAGCGTTAATTCAATATGACGTGTACTAACAATATTCACCAATTGGGCGAGATTGGTGAATAAGCGTCTCTGCTCTTATTAAACTAACGGGTGCTTTAGTTAAACAAGAGGCTGCCTTTAGGGGTAGCTTTTTCTTATTGAACTAACGCCGCAGGTTAGTTCAACAAGGATGTAGAAATCCTACTTTTTCGAAGACTTCTTTTTTCTCTCTGGTCGAATTGCTATACCTAAAAACATAAATACCAAGCCTAGAATTATATGAATATGTTTGATGACTTATGTAATTAAGTGGGTACAACACTCCTAATGTAATAAGTAAAATACCTATTATCGAAACAATTAAACCTATTCTTTCTCTACCCATTTTTATAGTCTCCTCTATATAAATAAAGTTATAAGATATTTTACTCTATATCGATATTTAGGAATAGTAGTAAACATTTTACATAGTAAGGAATAATGTACTAACGCTTCATTGTAAAATGGGAAACTAAAGAACTCGTCTTCAACTGACAGGTGCTTTACTTCAAGAAAGAGTAAAGCATTTTTGGCATTTTAGTGGAATAAGAAGACAAAAAAAGTCCAACAATTATGTTGAACTCATTATACTTGTTACAAATTTTCAAATTGGAGGTATTCTAAAACATTTCCGAAGGGGTCTCTAAAACTAATATATTTGCCTGGAGGACAATTAGTTGGTTCATCTATAATGAAATTTACTTCTTTCTCTTTTAAGAATTTAACTTTTTCATAAATATCTTCAGTTCCTAAACCTAATACAACTCCAGAAACATCTTGTTTATAGGTTGCATTATCGTTCTCCTCTAAAATAATTGGTAACTCTCCATGTACAAGTGATGCAATCTTAGGACCATACATTTCGTCTAATTCAAAACCTAAAGTATTAGTATAAAAGTCAATTGCTTTGTTTAAATTGGGCACGTAGATGCTTATAACACAAACTTGATTTTTCATGTCATTCCTCCTATTTTTGGTATTATTATGTATATTCTACATTTCTAAATGATTGTCCTTTTTTAAAAATAAAATTTTCACTTGATTTACTTCTTAAACTAACGAGTGCTTTAGTCAAGTAGAGCAACGTCTTTTAAGGCGTTGCTCCTTTTTACATTTAAAAGTACTTCTGATAATACTCTTTCCTTAACCTTCCACTTAATTGAGCGTATATCCTTGTGGTTTCACTTTTCTCATGCCCCATTAGACTTTGTATGATTTCAATAGGAGCTCCATTATTCAACAAATGAGTTGCATAGCTGTGTCTAAGTTGGTGTGGATGAATCTCTTTGTTAATTTCAGCACGATAGGAGATCCGCTTGATGATGTATCGCATTTGAGCGACACTCATTTTATGTGGCTGCCTTGCTGTTACAAAGATGGGGGATTATTATCATTACGGCTTTCAATATAACGTTTAAGGCAGATGTCGCAACGTATATTAAAATAAACTTCCCTCTCCTTATCACCTTTCCCTCTAACAATTGCGGATTGATTGGACCAATTAATATGGTTCTTTTCTAAAGCAACTATTTCTCCAATTCGACAACCGGTAGAAAACATGAATTCGAAAATCGCTCTTTCCATTGGGGAATGACAGGATTCACGAAGGTGTTCAATCTCCCGTTCAGTTAAATACTTGGGTATACGCTTCCCTATCTTGGGCTCTTTAATTTTTGAAGTTGGATTCTTAATCAAGTAGCCTTCTTCATGAGACCATCGAAAAAACGATTTCATAAAGCGGATACGATGTGCAAGACTGGCTGGTTTCAAATGCTTGCCGGATGTGGCAAGATATTCCTTCAGTTGATTTGTATCCAACAGTTCCATCTCTACATCTTTAAAATAACCAATTAGTAGCAAAGACTGTAACTGGTATGCTTTCAACGTTTGGGAAGAAAAGCCCTCTATTCTCTTATCCGCTTCAAAAGAATCCCATGCTTTTGACAGTAACAATTCCATACCCCCTAAAATAGTAATATTAAAGGGATTATTGCCAACTTAATAGAATTATAGACATAATGCGTGATTTTACTAACTAGGCAGGTTTGTTTAATAAGAGTTTTTTTACGCTGTATAAATAAGTGAAAGGGGGAGTTTTAAATTAAAAGATTTTTATTTTATTTCGTTTCCGCAGTAGCCATGGGATTTATTTTTTATCTAGGAACGGATTATAAAATGCGATTAAGAGAAGAATCGGCAACAACATTTAATTTAATGCCTTTTTTAATATTTGCAGTTATTTTTCCTGTTTTTATTGGATTTTTTTTACGATTGCCTAAATTGATTATAGAGATTAAAGAAAAAAAGCAATGGTCGTTTGATTGGATTAAGGTTGCTGAAATTGGAATCCCGTCTCTTTATATAGCAATGATACCAATTCTGACTTTTTATTTCGGGTTGAATTTGTTATTTGGAAAAGAGTTTCTGCTGTTAAGAGATACTACATTCACAACAACAGCTGGGATTGTATTTGGTTATGTTTTATTAGACAGCTTGAAAGAATAACTATTCCTCAACTACCATGAAAATTAGTTTCTTCAAGAAAAGAAAAATGACAATACTTAAGAAGACCCCTGCTTAATCGTAAAAAAAAAGAGGAGAGCGGATATTAATAAGTCTATTGATTTCGGTGGACTACTAGTATTGACTCCTCTAACCATTTTCATTCTCTGTGGTGAAGCGCTGATTTTGCGCTTCATGGATGGCTAACGGGTGCTTTACTTCAATAAGGAGTAGAGCCATTTTTTTTACTAACGCGGCAGGTTATTTGAAGAGTGTTGTTTAAATTGTGTTCAACAATCGGGCCATTATCTTGAATAAGTTCTTTAAAGGTAATTGAATATATATGTTAAATTATCAATGAGAACTAAAAGGAACTAAGGTATTCTATTTTACCAATAAATGATATGACCCAATGGCAGACTTTATATGTCTGCTAATTTTTTTCATCATTTTTGTAACGAAACTTATTTTACTTAGTCTTAATTATGAAAGGAGGTAGAAAGGTGACAGAGTTTGAAAGTATATACAATCAATATTTCCGAGATGTTTACTCGTTTGTATTATCGTTAAGTCGTAATGAAAAAATTGCTGAAGAAATAACACAAGAAACATTTTTCAAGGCTTTAAAAAGCATTGATAAGTTCAATGGTCATTGTAAAATCAATGTATGGCTTTGTCAAATAGCCAAAAACACATACTTTACCTATCTTGATAAACAAAAGCGATATGATACAGACGATATACCAGAGGAAATAATCGAGAATAGCATTGAATCAATGATTGTCAATAAGGAAAAAACCTTCCATTTACATAAGGTCTTACATCGCTTAGAAGAGCCTTATAAAGAAGTTTTTACATTAAGGGTGTTTGGAGAACTGTCCTTTAAACAAATAAGTCAACTTTTCGAGAAAACGGAGAGTTGGTCAAGAGTCACATTTCACCGAGCTAAAGGTAAAATTCAAGATTTGCTAAGGGAGGAATAGAAATGAGTAATAAAGTGTCATGTGAGATAATTAAAGATATGCTTCCTTTGTATTATGATGGAGTATGCAGTGATGCTAGCAAAAGAATGGTAGAAGAACACATTTCAGATTGTGATAGTTGCAAAAGTGAATTGGATAGAATACAAGATGAAATAAAAATTCCCAAAGCAGAAATCCAAAAAAATAGAAACGACGCTATTGTTATAAACAAAATATCTTCATTCTGGAACCGTTCAAGAGTTAAGTCCTTTATAAAAGGAGTAATCATAAGTGTATTATTATTGTCTATTATTTTAGGTATATTAACGTGGGTCTTTATAATAGGCACAAGAGCACAGTCCGAAGACGTTGATATCACAATCATAGATTATGAAATCACTACCCCATTAGAGGCAGGGGCTATTAGACTGGACCTTACTAATGGTAGGGGAATAAATGTAACAATGAGACCTATATATGGGGTGGACGAGAATGGTAAAAAAACTGAAGTTGGCTATGTCATTAAGCCATACTCTGTACAACCGTTTCCCGGAAAGGGTGCTAATAACTATACTATTGGATATCCGCCAACTTCAGATTTTACTGTCACAGTAAGTTTCAAAGATAAGGATATTGTATACTCTATGACAGAACAAGGGTTGTTAGAATTGAAATTTAATCCGTCTGAATAATACATCCGGTTTATTTTACGGCGCAGTTTTTGAGGATAGTATTATAAAGTGGGTTTTTATATATTTGTTGCGATTATCTAAAAGGTGCTCAACTTTTTTTCGCTCCATACCTTATGACATACAATGAAATTTGTTATTCCAGAATCGGGTGCGAATGTTGAATAAGCTTCGCTTTTCTTATTCAACTAGCGCAGCAGTTTAGTTGAATAAGAGTTAGGATGACTACATATAAACAAAATTTTCGAAATAAACAAAGCGGAGGTAAATATATGTTAGTTTGGTGTGTGGAGGTTAGATAAGTGATAATAATTTTTTTCTTAAAAAATATACTTTTTATCGTCTTTATTGTCTTTTTTATACTTGGATTAATTGAACTAATAAAAGTGTGTATTTGGTTTAATAAAAAGAAAGAAAAAATGATAAGAGCGGATGAGTACTACCTTAATTCAATTAGACTTTATCATTATTTTGCTATAATGTCACTCTCAGGTTTTTTATTTAAAATTTTAAAGAGTATTTTGTAAAATGTTCTTATTGAACTAACGGGTGCTTTACTTCAAGAGGGAGTAAAGCATTTTTCTTATTGAACTAAAGAAGCAGGTTAGTTTAAGAAGAACATAATAAAAAGACCAATAGTGGTCTTTTTTAAAGGGGAAAATCAAATGTTTTTAGTAACGTATCCATTTCTGTTTTAACGGTAAAAAAATGAGGCTTTTTTTCATCATCAAATATGAGTAAATAAGGCTTTTCATTCTCGGGAATAATAATGATAACTTCATCAATCAAAGTATTAACCCATTTATTTTCCAATCGAAGAGATGGCGATAAGGGGATTTTAACTATATAACCTTTGTCTGGAATAGGGTTGAATTTTTTAACAATATTATCAATTTCTTTAATAATTTTTTTAGTCTCTAATTGTATTTTAGGATTTGTTGGGATTGTTATTATCTTATTTTTTTCAATATCAAGAAGTTCAATTTCCGTAATGCTTTGTGCACTTACTATAAGTAGATTAAATAGGAAAAGTATAGGAATTGACGAAAACAAAACTTTACGAATCACATATATCACCTCAAAATTAGTCTTACCAAAGATGATTCTGATATACCTTATGCTTGTTCAACTAACGCGGCAGGTTAGTTTAAGAAGGAAATATAGAAAATAAGTAGAATAGTTATAGTTAAAATAAGGTATATGGTGGGGAGTAGAAAAAATGCGTAAAACTCGTTTTATAATTCTATTTCTATTGTTATTAGTAATCCTTTCAGCTTGTAATGATGACAAAACCTCTTCGTTTTTTGGGGAAAATGAAAATTGGTTGGTAAAATTTAATATCAGTAAAAAAAATAATTTATTTGAGGGAACTTACATTGTAGAATATACAGGCGGAAATTTAGAAGAACTTTTGAATAAGGAAATTTTTTATGAGGTAGGTTTTAAAGAACCAACAACTGGAGGTGTTGGTTTTTTAAATGACGAAGGAGTATTAGAAGGTAGAGTATCTAAAAAGAGTTGCTATTCAGATTGTGATAGTTCAGAACTTGTTTTTAACGTAATAATAGATGGCAAAGTGGAGAATATAATGCTTAATAAAAAATAGGGATAAAATTGAGATAAGCTTTGATGCCATTTGTACAGTGTTTTTCAATTAAGCTATCGGAGTGCGTTAGTTCAAGAACATTGGGTTGCTTAGGCAACTCTTTTTTCTTGTTGAACTAAAGCCGCAGTTTAGTTGAATAAGGAAATTTATTTTCTAAGGGGGATGAATTATGTTTCGAGTATTCTTCGAATTAATTCGAATCATAGCAATTTTTTTAATTCTTGGCAGTATAATGGATGTTTTAATGAAATTTGTTTATACAAGTTTAGGAATAAATGTCGATAATACCAACGGTGCTGGGATAGTGGGCATGTCCATTCTTATACTAATTTTCGTATTGTATAGAAATAGGCTTCAATTTTCTGGATTTTATAAAGGAAAAAAAAGATTGAAATTTCCAAAAACAGTTAGTATTTTTCTAATTTCTTGTTCAGTCTTAATGCTAATCTTTGCACCCTTATTGCACTAAATGCTTTAGTTTAACAAGAGAAAAAAGATCGTTCACATTATATGAACGATCTTTTTTAGGTATTCAACATGTCAATTCCAACTTTTTAAAAAAAATTTACAAGAACATGAAATTATTTAACTATATAACTCGTTATATTAGTGAAGAGAGAAATATACGATGCATGTGCATAATCGTATTACAAGGAGGTTCATATGGAGGAAGAGTTGGAGTGGATTCAAGAAGTATTAACGGGCAACAAGCAGGCTTATGCTCACATAATAAATAAATACAAAAATTTTCTATATGCAACTGTTTTAAGAATGACCAAAAATCCGCAAGTCGCTCAAGACTTAGTTCAAGAAGCATTTATTAAAGTGTATCACCAACTTGATAAATATGAGCAAAAGGGGTCGTTTTCAAGTTGGATTTATCGGGTGACCATCAACCATTGTATGGATGAGTTCAGAAAGAAAAGCTATCAAATGAAGCAAGTGGAAATAAACGAAGAAAGAGTTGTAAATTCTATTCATCCAGAAGTTATTTTATTAAAAAAGGAAAAAAGTAGACAGTTAGAACGATTGATCTTAACGCTTCCAGAGGATGAGCGAATGATTATTCTTTTAAGATATGTGAATGAATTAAGCTATGAAGAAATAAGTGAACTGGTTGAAGTGCCAGTAACAGGGGTTCGTAATAAACTTCATCGAGCTAAGAAAAAAATGAGAGATACCGTAAATCGGGAAGGAGGTTATTTTTATGAACTGTCCGAAGGCAGATAAACTTTCCCAGTATGCTGATAACCTATTAACAAAAGAAGAGCATGCTCAAATACTTACACATTTAAAAACTTGTGATACATGTACAAGTATTGTTCAACTATTTAAAGAGGAACAACAATTTTTAAAAGTTAATTTACAATCACCAACTTTACCAGATAATTTTGCATCTCTTGTTTTGGATCAATTGGAACCATACGACCAGAAAGCTGTACGAAGAAAACAACAAATTTGGAAACGTATTATTCTATTAGCTGCTAGTATTGTGTTAGCTTTAGGTTTAACTGCTACATTAAACCCTACCTTTGCCCAGTTTATAGGTGGCATGTTTAGTACAAAACAGGTAGATGAAGGACTAAAGCTAGCATCAGATGAAGGGCTTGCTGAGAGGGTTAATTTAGAAGTATCAGACAAGGACATTACGTTTAAAGTGGAAGATATAATAGTAGATTCATCACGAGTAGCATTATCCTTACAAGTTATTAATGAAAACGGTATAGCAGAAATACCAAACATAAATGAATCAATTAAAGGTAACTATATTTGGGTTACTGGTTATAATGGTCAATACTCTTTTAATATGGGTTACATAATGGATAGGGGGTTAGATTATAATTCTTTTCAAGTGTTTATTAATGATGAACCCGGATTAGAAAAAGTAACAATCAAGTTTCATCTTGTCGAGTTAAATGGCAAACAGGGAAATTGGGAGTTAGAGATACCAGTAGAATTAACAGATAAGAGTGCTAAGACTAAAAAAGTTATTCTGAATAATGCTGGCCAAAGTTTTAATGGAGTAGCAGTTAATTTAAAGGAAATACAATATGCCCCCACCTCTAATGCATTGCTGTATGAAACATCTTACGGATCATCAGAACTAGGAGAAATAGAGGGGAAAATTGAAACCTTAAAAGAACAGTTTGGATTTGACACAAATGAGTTCTATACTTATGGTACATCTATTAAATATCATATAGAAAATGATGAAAAGGAAGTTGTTCTGAAATTTTCACCATTTACACTGGAGGAACCAATGGACAAAAACTTAATCATTAGTAAAGCTGGAGGTAAAGAAAAATTAGGTCATGTAGCATGGAAAGAAGTCTTTGTACCTGAAAAAATTGACAGCAAACTCACTTTCGTATTGGATGGTGTCTATAAAGTAGTTCCTACTGATTTTTCTGTTAAATTTAATCCTGAAAAAATTAAGGAACAACCTGTTTCATTTAACTATATGGGAAATGGAGTAACAATAAAAAAGGCAGAATTAGAGAGTGTTACGAATGCAAGTGATCCGGCTAATTTTGAAATTGAAATGGAGGTGAATAAAAAAAGCGATGCAGCGGAACTTGGTATATGGGTGTTGATGGATGAAACTGGAAAGTCTTATAGAGTTGATAATGAAACTACACATAAAGGAAAAGATAATTACAAGCGAACCATTTATTTCAAATCTAATGATTTAAGTGAAATCCCAGGGGAATTATCATTACATCTGCTTTCTGCAACTAGCTATTATGAGTTAGAGGAGAAATGGAGAGTTCCGTTATATGAATAATAAATAAGCCAATAGGATAGAAAATGAAGAAGCAAGTATCTTCGTCAACAAATTTTGTAGAAAGTGGTCACTTTTTTATTTGCGTGATTGCAAATGAGAACGACTACAAATCTTCTTCAATAAATTGGGTAATTTAGTTTAAAGTTAGGAGAGTTGCTTAGGTAACTCTTCTTTATTAAACTAATGCAGCAGGTAAGTTCAATAAGATGAAACCAATTTATTGTTCATTTGTAATTATATTAAGAACATCAGAAAAATAGCGATTCAATCATTTGAAAAATAATTATATAAGGATTTGCTTTTATTGTAATTTTTACATATATCTAAAGTGGAGGTTTACAAATGAAACATTCTACGAAAGTAACAGAATGCCCTAAATGTGGTGGAAAAGAATTGGGGAAAGGTAAAAATAGTGGTAATGGATATGCAGATATGTATCCATCTAATAAGATGAGCTTTGGGTCAGAAGTTGAATACACTATTTGTACTGAATGTGGATTTATAATCGAAAGCTATGTAAAAAAGCCAGAGAAATTTAAGGGGACACTTTAGATGTTCTTCAAGTAACAGGTACTTTAGTTGAATAAGAGATTAGTGGCACTTAACTTGATAATAGGGGGAAATGGTTTGAAGAATTTATTAAAATGGAGTTATTTTTGGGTGTTATTAGTCGGTATTTTAATAGGCTATTTTGGAATACCTATGCTATGGCGTTTACTTTATCATATTTAACTTTGCGGTGGATATTTATCTAAGATTGTGAAAAGGTGTACTTAAGCTAACGAAGCAGTTTAGTTGAATACATAACATAGAGGGATGGTGCTTATGTTTGTAGGTATTCTAATGATAATCATGGGGATTAGTCACTTAAAGAAAAAAGATTTTTTCATTGGGAAGGGTACAGAAGCTTTTATTGGAAAGGACAAATTTCCCTCATTTCAAAAAGGATTAGTTTTACCGTATTTTTTAACGGGGACGATAATATTTTGTATGGGAATAGTAGAGAACATTGCCATTCTCCAAACATCAATATATATCACTTTATATATTATCGTTGGCATTATTCCTGTGGTATTGTTGATAGCAAATAATAAAAAACACACTGGTCGATATTTCTTTTGGGTAAAAAGCAATTAAACAAAGAAGTAACGTAATATTACATTCTTATTCAACTCCCATGAAAATTAAAAAACGCTCAAAATCTATAAAATTGCATAACAAAAGAGACTCAGAAAAAGCTTTTTTAAAAAAAGGCTGAGCCTTCTGAATGATTATATTGAGTTAATAGGTAAATCAAGAAACATCTCCATTCTTCCTAAAATAAAGGCAAGGCTGGTGCAACCAATCAAAAAGGATTAATCTCCCATAAGTGCTACCCATATAGGGTGCGACAGTCTGTGATGCACCGAGATCGTTGGAGTCAGACTAACGGATGGGCTCTATGGCACCATAGTGTATCGACCTTCTTCGCCAGCCATAGAAACAGTATAGACAGTGGTATCCATTTTCATGCTCTGTGGTGAAGCGCTGATTTTGCGCTTCATGGATGGCTAACGGGTGCTTTACTTCAAGAAGGAGTAAAGCCTTTTTTCTTATTGAACTAAAGCAGCAGTTTAGTTGAAGAAACACTGAAAAGAAAGGGGCTGTAAAAATGAAGTATTTATTATATGAATTGCATTTAGCTCAAAATATGGATGGAACGAATGATGAAGAATTGGATAAATTAAATAATCAATGGATGGAAAATGCAAAAAAATACAAAGAGGTATTCAATAAATTATCCGATAGATTGCCTCAAGATATTTTTAATCGTTTTAACTCTTGGGGGTTTCACGATTATAGACTTATAAAAATGGAAATTGAACATAAAAGTCTCCTTCACTCAAGCATTCACTTCACTGTTTCCAGCGACGATGTTTGGATATTGAGTTTTGACAATGTCTCTTTCTTTCAATTTCAACACTTGAATTATGATAATGATAAACCCATTTACAATCGTGAAATAGATGACTGGTTATATGAAGAATTATTACCAATTAACGAATCAACATTATCATTTGAAGTCATTTTGTCATCAGGAGGAAATATACTATTACACTTCCCAAATAAATCCGTTTCGATGAAAAAGTTAAAATAACTACTGCATTCTTATTCAACTAACGGGTGCTTTAGTTTAAGAAGGAGTAAAGCATTTTTTCTTATTCAACTAAAGACGCAGGTTAGTTGAATAAGAAATTGGTTTATTATGGTGATATTGTGATTGTAAGATATTTAGATTATTGTTTAGGGGGAATGATGATGAATAATGTTACCGAAAAAATTAAAGTTGAGTTTGAAATAAAAGGCTTTGGTGAAGAAACTACCCAAGACTATGATGGTTCATACAAAGGTATAGAAGTTGTAAGAACTAAGGACCTTCCAAAAGACACCACTTTAGAAGAAATTGAAACGATTGTTAATCATCTATTTGAAGAAATCGAGTTAATCTATGGGAAACAGCCTGAACACTTATTGGCAAAGGTAGTAATTAGAGCTACAAAGAAAGATACTCAGATTACTTATTTAGGATAATGAATGCATTTGAAATAAATAAACAACAAGTTTGTG
The DNA here is from genome assembly GCF_042945595.1 of Psychrobacillus sp. L3. Taxonomy (GTDB): domain Bacteria; phylum Bacillota; class Bacilli; order Bacillales_A; family Planococcaceae; genus Psychrobacillus. The sequence goes on from NZ_CP168493.1 coordinate 1,770,541, forward strand.
AAAAGATGTTCTTAAACTAACGGGTGCTTTACTTCAAGAGGGAGTAAAGCATTTTATCTTATTGAACTAAAGTACGCAGTTTAGTTCAACAAGAAATGTCAATTAAATAATTTTCATTAAGCTGGGAATAATACACCTAAAGATACTTTGAGGTGAAGAAAAATGACCAGAACTATTTCCCTATTCCTACTTTCATTTTGTTTGTTATTCTTATTGACCGTATTTGCAAATGCAAACAATAAGCCCAGTCCTTATGAAGTAATATATCCTGAAATCGGATATAAGACTGTGGAAGAAGCATCTAAGGATTTTGAACAACATTTTAAACAAAGACTAAAGCTGCCACTTAGAGTTCCCTCGATAAGCTTCACTCATCATTTCGGAAGATTTAATGATTTAGAGGGAGACACCAATGACTCATTTGAAGTAGAATTTATCAGTGATTTATCATCTGAAAATCATTATAAAATTGATGTTCGACCTATTAAGTACGGCATTCCTAAACGAGGGAAGTATGTGTTAAAAACCTTTGAATTAAATAATGGGAATGAAGCCACTTATATGACTATTTCAGGTTTTAACGTGCTTGTTTTTGAAAGAGAAAATTGGCAGTATATGCTGAGTGTCGATAAGCGAGTTTCAGATAAAGTTACTCCCGAAAACTTAGTTGAAATAGCTAATTCTATTGATTATTGAGTCGAATCAAAAATCTTTCTTCTTAAACTAACGGGTGCTTTAGTGAAATATAGAGCTGATAATACAGCTCTTTTTCCTTATTCAACTAAAGAAGCAATTTAGTTTAAGAAGAACAGTATAATAATCTAAATTTAATTACGGTAAATGACAAGGAGTTTGGATAAGTATTATGGAAAATAATTCATTAAGATTGGCAATAGAAAATGAAAAGATTGATGAGGCAGAAATCATATTAGAGGAAATTAGCAGAAGTAAGGACATTCAAGCAATTCCTCTACTTATTGAATACTTACAAAGAACAGAAAATGCTTTATTAAGAAACTCCATTGCTTTAACGTTAAGTGATATTGGGAACGAAGAAGTAGTACAACCGTTAATAGATGTTATTAACGACCCAAAAACTTTAGGCTATAGAGGAACACTATTATACGCACTAGAACCATTCGATTGTTCAGCACATTTAGAAACACTAATTTACCATTTGATAAATGGAAACTTTGAAGTACAAGCACAAGCATATCAATTGATAGAATCAATTAAAGGTGAAATATCAGATGAAGTTTTATTGAACTGTATTATTGAGGTAAAAGAAGGGTTAAATGAAATAGAACGACAAATGGATATAATGTCAGATACTTTAGAAACGTTGTTTGCTTTAAAGAAAAAATGATTAAGTTCTTTTTCTTCTTCAACTAACGGTGTGCTTTAGCAAAATATGGCCATCATTTCGATGGTCTATTTTTATGTCCAAAACATTAAGTTGATCTCAGATATGCATTGTGAAATGTTACACTTAAACTAAAGGTGCAGGTTAGTTGAAGAAGGAAGTAATGAATGTAATGAAGAATGGTACAAGACAAGGGGTGTTTTTATGTTTAAAAACGGTGAGATTTTAAGTAAGAAAGTAATAATAATTTTACTCATGTTTCTTGTGCTTATCTGTGGGATTTTCTTCATACATCTGAAAATAGAAAACACAAAAACTGAATATGAAAAGAGAGTTACTAGTTATCTTGTGAATGAAAAGGGATATGAAAAGAAAGAGATAAAATCTGTTGAAGGAATATATGGAGTAAAATTGCCTCCATATTATGTAGTTGTAGTTTTTGAAGATGAACCTTATGTGAAATATATCTATTATGCACATGACGGGGTTAACCAAATGGAGTATATTCTCACTAATGAGGCGATAAAGCTTAATATAAATAAATCTGAATTAAAACATTACTATCCTTTTAGTGAAATTGATAAATATATAATAGAATAAATCCATTTACCCTTGTTCAACTAACGCCGCAGTTTAGTTCAATAAGGTCATAATGGAAAATTAGGGGGAGAAGATGAAGAAAGGAAAATTGTTGTTAATCATATTAATTATCTTGCTCGGTGTAATATTTGGCTGTTCAGTTAATAAAGTCGAATTTGATGACAAAAATATTATTTTTAATGTTGTTAAAACCGAGTCAACCGATGAGTATGAATCTTATTCGATTGAAATATCAAATAAAACTGGATTTGATTTAACTCATCTTACGTTTTATTTAAGTTACCCGATAAAAACATCCAATGGATCAAAAGGTAATCCTTTTGCGGTTGAAGGAAAAACTAATACAAATAGACCAATAAATTTAAAATCAGGTGAGACAATAACTTTTTCAATTTTTGCACCTATTAAAGAGGTTTTTGGTGAATCCCAACTACTTAAATTTGAAGATCCAAGTATTAAGTTGCAAGGGTATTATAAAGATGGAAAAGAGGAAATCCCATTTGGTATTGTTGGTGGATTGAGCGTTTTTGTTAATTAATATTCAAATTCGTTCTTCAACTAACGGGTGCTTTACTTCAATAGGGAGTAAAGCCTTTTTTACTAACGCAGCAGGTTAGTTCAACAAACATTTAAAGAATTCCTAAACGACGCTTTGGAAAGTTTTTAATCTATGTATCAAGATACTTTCAAACTTAAATTAAATTGAATATTCATAAAATTATAGTACAATATTTGATATATACAATTATTGATAGGGGGATATGAATGAAAAAGAAATTAAGATTTTTACTATTAACAACATTGGTTTGTGGTATTTTTTCATTTTCAAATAACTCTTATGCAGTGACACAGGAGAAAGAATTAATTGACGTCTTCCATTCTAGGGAGGTTCAAACTCTAACAGTTTTAAATTCTCAAGGTGTTTCCTACTTAACTACGGAAAAATATTTACAGACACCTTCTGGATTACCTATTTATAAAACTGAATTATTTTATACCGATTTAGATGAATTACGACAACAACCCGAATTCTTCGAATTTACAAAAGATGTTGAAGGGCATTTGTATAAAGGTACTCTAAAATTATATCGAACCGATAAGCAGGACGACGATAGCTGGAAAGCTATGTATAGCGGGGTAATCTCTAGAGTCGAATTGTGAGTTTTTTCACTTAAACTAACGGGTGCTTTAGTCAAGTGGAGCAACGTCTTTTATGACGTTGCTCCTTTTACATTAAAAGTACTTCTGATAATACTCCTTCCTTAACCTTCCGCTTAACTGTGCGTAGATTCTTGTGGTCTCACTTTTCTCATGTCCCATAAGACTTTGTATCACTTCAATAGGAGCTCCGTTATTCAACAAATGAGTTGCTTAGCTGTGTCTAAGTTGGTGTGGATGAATCTCTTTATTAATTTCCGCACGATTGGAAATCCGCTTGATGATGTATCGCATTTGGGCGACACTCATTTTATGTGGCTGTCTGGCTGTTACAAAAATAGCAGAATTATGATCATTACGGCTTTCTATATAGCGTTTAAGCCATATGTCGCAACGTGTATTAAAATAAACTTCCCTTTCCTTGTCGCCTTTTCCTCTAACGATCGCGGATTGATTGGACCAATTAATATGGTTTTTTTCTAACGCAACTACTTCTCCAATTCGACAACCGGTAGAAAACATGAATTCAAAAATTGCTTTTTCCATTGGGGAATGACAGGATTCCCGCAGGTGTTCAATCTCCCGTTCGGTTAAATACTTGGGTATCCGTTTCCCTACTTTAGGTTCTTTAATTTTGGAGGTTGGATTCTTACTCAGATAGCCTTCTTCATGGGACCAACGAAAAAATGATTTCATAAAGCGGATACGATGTGCAAGACTGGCCGGTTTTAAATGTTTGCCGGATATAGCGAGATATTCTTTCAGTTGACTTGTATCCAGTAATTCCATCTCTACATCCTTAAAATAATCAATTAGTAGCAAAGACTGTAACAAGTAAGCCTTCAACGTTTGTGGAGAGAAACCCTCTATTCGCTTATCCGCTTCAAACGAAGCCCATGCTTTTGACAGTAACAATTCTATTCCCCCTAAAATAGTAATATTAAAAGGATTATTACCAATTTAATAGAATTATAGACATAAGGTGTTTTTAAATAACGCCGCAGTTTAGTTCAACAAGAAGTGAAACTTTTTAGTGGAATTAATCTCTAATTTAGAAAAAGGAGGGATGTTTTTGAGAACAATACTTTTATTTTTAGCAATGGTCCTCTTTTCTGCACTTTGTATAACGGGTTGTTCTAACGGTAGCAGTGAAATGGATAGAGAAGTGAAAGCAAGTGAAAATGAATTTCCCCCATCTATGGCAGGTTCAATAAATGTAAATGATAAAGAGTATGAAATGGTAGTTGGAAATTATAGATGGGAAAGAAAACAAGGTATAGATACTCAAGTTGTAGAAACCGATGCAGCATCTCCATACCAAATAGCTGAATATTTTAATGCCATTATGGTAGAACCAAACACAAATATAAATATTGAGATTGAAGAAAATCCTAGGGTATCCCTTTTCCTATGGAATGGAAACGGAAGGGAAAAAGAAGTTAAGTTAAAAAACAATCAATTATTGGCACCGACTAGTAAAGGTCAGTATATCTATGAGGTATTAGCGAAATGGTCAAATGGTGAAGTATCCTACACTTTTGTGGTAGAGGTTTTATAAAAGACCACTATGCCAATTCTTGTTCAACTACCGGGTGCTTTACTTCAAGAAGGAGTAAAGCCTTTTTTCTTCTTGAACTAAAGGGGAAGGTTAGTTCAATAAGCAATGTGTATTGTAATATATAATTGAAATTATCTTTATTATGTTTAAACAGAGATATTAGGTAGGGGAGATTCTTAGTGAAGAAAACAGCTGTATTATTATATCCGCAATTTAGCGAATATGAATTAACTGTAGCGTTATCCATTTTAATGCAAGGAAAGAAACCAGTCATTACTGTTGGTTTAAACAAGCAATCAATAAAAGGTGAGTCAGGTTTATCTTGTGTAGCGGACGCTACTGTTGATGAAATTAACTTTGAAGAAATAGACAGTCTCTTATTACCCGGGTGTATGGATATCATGTCGCTATATGATGAAGAAAGATTATTCGATTTCATTAAACAAGTAACAACTAAAGAAACAGTGATTGCAAGTATATCTAGTTCTCCATTTCTATTAGCAAAAGCAGGTGTTTTAAAAGGTAAAAAATATACTGTAGGGATGACAGTAGAAAATATGGAGAATTCCGGTGTATTCGAAATAGAAAATTATTCAGAAGACATAGTAGTGCAAGATGGTAACCTAATTACTGCAAGAGGACGAGGATTTGTTAGATTTGGAAAATATTTAGGGGAAGCGTTAAACCTTGAATTTGATGAAAGATGGTACCAGGAATAATTTAATGTTTTTTAACTAACGCAGCAGTTTAGTTTAACAAGAGAACACAACTTCAATACACAAAAGCAACCTTGTTTACAAAGGTTGCCTACATTTATCTATTTGATTTTCCTTTAACCTTTTACTTTTAAAATTAATAACATGCCAATCTTTATAATCGCTATTACTAAAAGTGATGGTTACTAAATCATTAGGAGGGTTGTGAGCACCTTCAAAAGTAGTAACTTGTACTGTTACATCAAAAAAATAACTTCCTTGCTGTGTTTTTTTAATTTGTATTATATTAGCACAATAATACTGTTTGAGTTCGCCGAAATGTTTCTCTAGCTCCTTATTAATTAGAGGAGTAAACAAAATGTAAATAAGATCATCACGTAAATATATATCTTTGTTATCTACTGTATCTGCTTTAACTGACCAATTAGATAAAAGATACAAGCAAGAAATGCATAAAAATAGCGTTTTTTTCATAGAGATACCTCTCTCTTAAATTTCAGTTAGTTTGCTCAAGAAGAAAACGTTAATGCAAGCATCTGAAAAATAAGAGTAATGAATCTCGTTCAATTAACGGAGTGCTTTACTTCAATATGGAGTAGAGCTTTTTTTACAAACGCAGCAGGTTAGTGGAAGAGTTTTGTTTAACTTGTGTTCAACAATCTGGCCATTTTGTTAAATAAATAAAAATAGAGCGAAGGAGTGAAATAAGTGAAAAAGTTATTTGTAATGATGTTTTTAGTCCTTTCAATTTTGTCAGCTTGTAATTCATCAAAATTAAGTTTAAGTGAAATTGATGGTTTATCAAACGAATTGCAAGATAAAGTTGATTCTAACTTAAGGCTCCAGTCAATTAATGTGAAAAACGGTTCTTATATTATTTTTCATTCAAGTGGAGAAGTAGAAGCTGATTTAGACACACAAGGGAATACAGTAATTATAAAGTTTAATGTACGTAATTCGAAAGATGATGTAGTAAAACAGCATATATATTATTTAACAACTGATTCAAATCATGACGTAATAGACGTTCAAGTAGATGGTGAATCAATACCATTTGATGTGGTAACAATTTAAAATGTTTTTTACTAGGCTAGTTATTTATGAGATTCCGCAAACGAGCGCAATTGTTGAATAGGCTTCACTTTTCTTCTTCAACTAACGGGTGCTTTAGTTGAAGAACATGGGTTGCTTACGCAACTCTTTTTTCTTATTCAACTAACGCAGCAGTTTAGTGTAATAAGACGTTGGATATTACACAAAATTAAAAAGGGGGAATACGATGAAGAACTTGGGAATAATTTTAATCTTTTTAGGTGTTATTCTTATGGGTTTAAGTGGTTTAGAAAAGGTCCTTATTTTTACTGCATTTAAAGGTGAAATTCATCAAATGCAGGCTATTATTAATTTAACACCATCATATATATGGAGTATAACGAATATTACATTTGGATTTGGACTTATTTCTATTATTATTGGCGTAGTTTTATTTTTTAAAGCGTTTAGAACTCAAAACAATAAAAAATTTCTTTGAGTACCTAAAATCATCTTAAAGTAACGAGTGCTTTACTTCAATAAGGAGTAGAGCCTTTTTTACTAACGCTACAGTTTAGTTCAATAAGAATGATATAATATTATTATCTTAACAACAGGGAGGTATTAAAATGATAAATGGTGGTAACGGAATGTTTACTCTATTAGCTTTATTACCTTTTATTTTTAATTTAGCTCTAATTATTTTTGGTATTTATTTTGTAATTAAAGTAGTAAAATTCATGGATACTAAAATAAAATTAGACCAAGAAAAAAATGAAAAGATTGTTCAATTAATTAAAGTTATCAATCAAGAAAAAAGTGAATAACTACATACCCTTGTTGAAATTTTCAGTGGCATTACCTAATGAGTTGGTAATGCTTTTTCTTATTGAACTAAAGGTGCAGTTTAGTTTAATAAATATTTGGGTTTTTACGGTACATTACAATTTTTCAATAGGGGGGATTTAATGAAAAAAAAACATTTTAAAATGCTAATAATTGGTGTAGGTACAATTGCATTTATACTTTGGATAAGTGGATGGCTTAATCTATGGATAAATGGAATTAGTGTTATTGCCAACGATATTGAAGGTTATCGATTACATTCATATCCAGTTGATGGAGAATATTCTGTTAAGATTGATTTGAATAATATTGATAGTAATGAGGGGAAAGTGCTTTATGATGATGGGGAGAACCAAGTTTACGTAGAAAAAGTATTGGTCAATGGTCAATCAGAAGTATACTTTAGGTCGAGTGGAAATTATAGTTTAAGAGGGGCAACATTAGTATCTGGAAATGAACATGCACGAATCGATAATGGTTTTACATCTATTAATCATGTTAACGCAACAGCAACATATCAAGGTGAATCTTTTAAAATATACCAATCTGGTTCATCTGGTCTAAATTATAGGGATGGAGATTCATTTGGATTTTATTTGTTGTTAACGGATGATAAAGGCGTAGATGTTGATATTGAAAAAGATTCCATTATAGAAGTTAAACTTTCAAATTTATATATGCATAATTGGGAAAAGAAATAAATGCTTGCTTTATAGCTCTCTTCAACTAACGGGTGCTTTAGCAGAACAAGAGGCTGCCGTTAGAGGTAGCTTTCTCTTATCGAACTAACGCAGCAGGTTAGTTCAATAAGGTTTAAATTGAAATTACGGAATATTCATGGAATTTTGTAACTTATATTAAAGATAATAGTCTAATAATTAGGAGGTGTTATCATGAAAATTTTTAAAAAAATGATCTTTATTTCAGTATTTGCTTTGTTACTATCTGCTTGTAGTAACTCCATATCTCAAAAAGGGGACCCTGATAGTCAATTCACATCTCTTAAAGGCTGTCCTGATGCAGAAATTGAATGGGTGGATATGCTGATGATTGATGATATAAAATACGAGCATCATTTTCCAGAACCAGCGAATGAAAATCTTCCTATAACGATTGAAAAAGGCAGAGAAGTTGGTAAGGTGACTTATGAGATGGCTGATAGTGCATGTAGTAATCACAAGATGCAAAATGGTGATGCGGCATTTTTAAAAGAAGGAACAATCATTTATGAAATAAAAGGATATCCAACTTCCTTCGTAGTTGCTGCAAATGATGTTATATATGTAGCCAACACAAATAAAAAGGCGAAAACGGCAGGAGAACTTTACCCTATGGATAAGTTGGTGAAGAATATCTATATTCAAAGCACCGAAGATGGCAAGAGAATGCATACATTCTCACAGTTTTCTAAGGATAAATTCCTTGCCGCATTTTATGACTTAAAATTAGAAGATGTACAGTCATTAATAGATGTAGGAAAGCTAGAAGGTACTCGCCTATTTTTAGAGATTGAACTTAATAACGGCGTTTCATTTAGGCTACTTTATTGGGGTGATTCCAATACATTTCATATAGGAGCAATTGGGAACGATGAAATAAAGGAAGTAATTAACGACGAAGTAACAAATCTAAGTAACAATGAGTCAACAAGGATAATATCTGAAAATCTTCAAACTATTGCTTTTAATAGTTTAACAGACATGGAGAAGAAGGAAATTGAGAACAAAGAGAAGGCTGAGATAGAAAAGATTGAGGAAGTTCCTGAAAACACAGACCTTGTAATTAATGATTATGATAAAAACAATATCTACTCAGTTAAGTTTAAGAGTACTAATCAAGATTTGGGAGATATAGTTGTATTTGTAGATAATGTTAACAAAAAGACTATTGGAATTCTCCTTAGAAAATAAAATATAAGTTGTAAACTGTTTTTCTTCTTCAACTACCATGAAAATAAGTTTCTTCAATTATAGAAAAATGACAACACTGAAAAAGACCCTAATCAATCGTTAAAAAAAGAGGAGAGCGTGTATTAATTAGCCTATGTTTTTCAGTGGACTACTAGTATTGACTCATCGAAACATTTTCATTCTCTGTGGTGCAGCACTATTTTTGTGCTGCATGGATGGCTAACGGGTGCTTTACTTTAAGAGGGGTAAAGCCTTTTTTTTATTAAACTAAAGCAGCAGTTTGGATTAATAATCAATAACAATGTGGAGAGAATAAAGAGTAGACATAAATCAGAGGTGAATCTTGATGGTTAAGCGATACTTAGTCTTATTGGGATTTTTGTTGATTGTTCTTACTCTTACGCAAGTTGTTGTTAAATCAGAAACCAATTCAGAAGTAGAAGGCTTCTATGTCACAACGGAGGATATTATTTTAGATATTATTTTACCAATTATTGACGAAAGAGTGATGAAGGAGTATGGACAGAATACTCTTAGTTGGCATTGGAATAGAATCGTTGGTATAACTTACAACGACAATCATTCTTACGATGTTACTGTAAAAATCGAAATCGCTACGAAAAATCTTGATGAATCGAAAGAAGATATTGTTAAGGTAAGAATATCCCCATCCTGTGATAGTAACAGCATTAATAAACAGATATGTAATCATGATTTCAAAATTGAAATACTAGATTATAAACATTCGTCCCCATGAGAATTTGCATCCTTTTATTCAACTAACGGGTGCTTAGTTGAACAAGGGGATGCCTGTAAGGGTAGCTATTTCATCAAAATAAAATGAATGTTCCGAAAATTAAATAAGTTAGTTATAATGATATTAGAAGGAGGAGTAGGAGCTAATGAAGAAAAAAAATTATCTGTATATGTTTCTTGGCTTATTTTTAGCATTGACTATCGTCCCTGGCGTGTCTATGTGGTTAGGATTTTCTACACCATCTCAAGGAATCGCCCGTATGTTCACTGCTGTTTTAGGTGAATCAAGTTTAGTTAATGATATAATCGCTTTCAGTGTTTTGGGAGTGTTCATTGCATTAGTTATTTTAGGGGCATCAAAAGTAATGAAGAAAATGGAAAAAACTACTTAAATTTTGTTCATTTAGATTTCAAGCTAATTAAATAGTGCAAAGAGGAGCAAGAAACTAATCCAGTTTTTCGCTCTTTTTTAATGCTATGACATTTAATCATTGTACTTAAACTAACGGGTGCTTTAGCAGAACAAGGCTGTCAGTAGACTAGTTTTATTCCTATTCAACTAAAGCGGCAGTTTAGTGTAAGAAGGATAGAAGGGAAATAAGTGCATTAAAACGAATTTTAACGCTATAAGGGAGTGATGATATTTGAAAAAAATTAATTTAATTTTGTCTTTAACACTTTTATCAACGGCAATGGTGTTACTTGGTTGCCAACAGGAGAGTGAAACTAGCAATCCAAAGAAACCTTATTCTTCTGAGGTGGCAATAGAGAATGGAGTTGTAGTCAATCTTCATGGAGAAATTAGTAACTTAGATAAATTTGAGAACTTTATAGAAAATGTTGAGAGTGGTACTAAAGATGAAATTCGTATCACAATGTACACTATTGAAGGAGCCCCAATTTTCTATAATTTAAATTATGAAGGTAACAAAATTCAATATACTTATGATAATTCACAAGATGGATATGCAGGTTCTGGAAAAGGAATAGAAAGTACGTCTTGTTCTTATATAGAATCAAGAAACACTGATAATGGGGTTGAGTACCATTTAAGTGAGTGTTCTTCGGAAATTGGAAATAACTTTTACTTTCGAGTTTCGGAATAAAGAAAAGTAGTAATAATGTGAAATATTTTACTTAAATTAACGGGTGCTTTACTTCAAGAAGGAGTAAAGCCTTTTTTCTTATTGAACTAAAGCAGCAGGTTAACACAATAAGAAAACGTGGTAAAATAGATAAACGATTTACATAGTGGAGGAAAATATGGATAGTATCGTAAAACAACTAACTGATATTGAAAAAGAATTGAGTAAGCCATTTCCTTATAGAGATACCAATAAAATACAAGAAGATTTTTCTGAGGATTTTTCAATGTTATTAGAAGATGAAGATTGTCTTACTGCTGATTTTAATACTTACTGTATGAATATTGCTGGTACTCTAAGTTATGTTTTGGTTGAGCAAACAAGCCAAGTACCTAAGCATAATATTAAGGATTTAGAGATGACCTTCTTTCAACATTTTAAACAATACAAATTTCTCGAAGATAAAATTGATAACTATAAAGAGTTCTTTCAGGAGTACAAAAATTTCGAGAAAACAAGACAATTGTTACTACTATTGCTAAAAAAATAATTATTTCTTCTTCAACTAACGGGTGCTTTAGTTCAATAAGGAGTAAAGCCTTTTTTACTAACGACACAGTTTAGTTGAAAAAGGAGATACTTATTTGAAACGTATTTGAAATCTATTTTTGCTGATATTTATACTTGCTTTAAGGGGGAGTATTTTTGAAAAATACAAAGTTAAGAATAGTATGGATTATTCCTAATGTATTTTGTTACTTGATACTATTTGGATTGTCCGTGTGGGTAGTAGTTAATGGCAAAGTATTACAAGAATTCAATACATTATATATTTACGTTATATTTATGTTTTTACAGTTGTTAGTGTCAGTATTAGGTAGTTACCGAATTTGGACGTGGATAAAAGAAGGCAAAATGTAAAAAATATTATTATGCTAACGGGTGCTTTACTTCAATAAGGAGTAGAGCCTTTTTTTTTACTAACCCAGCAGTTTAGTTGAATAAGAACTATGCAAAATTCAAAGGTTTTTTAACTGAGATACAGAATAAGTACTGTTAATATTGTAAGGGGAGAATGGAGGGTATTTTAATTATGGAAGGGTTTATAAGTATTGTGTTTATGATTATTGGATTGCTTGTATTATATTATGTAATACAGGCAGCAGTTACTAAAGGAATTAACAATTCAATAGTTGGGAAATTACTTGAAGGAAAAGATGAAAGTTTAAGTGTTAATGAACTTCTTAATAAATATGGAAAAATAGAAGAGAACAAAAAGAGTTAACACTAAAGTTAGATTTAGATATATCCTGAAGACGTTAACCAACATACTTGATTCATATAGTTTGTGAAGGGGTGTACTTAAACTAACAGGTGCGATTGTTGAATAAGCGTTTTGAATAAATATTATTAAAACGGGGGTGAATAATGATGACGAAAAACTACGCACTATACGGACTTATTGCATTGAGTATAATTCTTACCATTTCAGGCTTTATCCAACTATTGAATAGCATTGAAAATGCTATTCATTCTGCAAATGATTATATATCTACGGGTGGGAGTGCGGAAACATTTATACCTATAACCAATGGATATATTGCAACTAATGTTACTAAGGGTGGAATTATGTTTTTTGTAGGTCTAATATTCCTTTGTGTTTCTATTCTTAACCTATCCAAGAAATTGAACTAACGGGTGCTTTACTTCATTAAGGGAAGCTATAAAATTGGCACAAATGTGATGTTTGAACACCTTAACGATGATAATCTTAGAAGTAGAGCAGGCTTGCTTCTTTTCACCATGTTCTAAAGGAGACAACGGGAACTTTGATGCAGCATTAAAGTATGGTGAAACACCAATTAGCTATGAATTCACTATTAAAAATTAAATGAGGGGATTTATCCCCTCACTTATTTCGTTAACTTTTGCATATTTTTTTCGCTTTTTCAATTGGAACATCTTTAGTTTCCTCTACATCAAGAACTTTAAAGACACTAAAAGGTTGCAAGGTAAAATTAATTACATATAAATTAAAGGGTTGATCGTGTGCTCCTTCGTATGTAACTAATTGTACAGTTAATTTATGACTGTTAGTGTTATTATTTATTCTTTCTATATTTAGTATTTTCTCGCAAAAGTAAGCTTTTCCTTTTGTTATATCATAAAAATTATTTTCCAATTGATGTAAGAGACTCTCTTCTAATAGTATTTCCCTATCCACACTTGCTGCCGTACCAAAAGCAGATACTTTTGGTATAAGGTAGATCAACAAAACGAAACATGTAATTAATGTAAATATCCATAGAAATTTTTCTTTCATTAATTTTATCCCTCCATTCCTTTTTATTAATCCCGTAAAATAGAATATAATACATTTTTTAATATATCGTTATACAATAGAGGGATATATGAAATTGTTGAAAAAAGTTATTTTACTAACGCCGCAGGTTAGCACAAGAAGAATGAAACGAAATAGATGTCTAACCGTATAAATAATTAGTAGAGGTGGGATAATCTTGAAGTATTTTCTGTTTGGAATAGGTTTATCACTAATCGGAATTTTAATATCAATAATTCTTTGGGGAATTAATAAAGCATATTTGGTTACAGGAATTATAGGTTTCGTCTTTATCGGAATTTCGATGGTAATGTCAGGTTCAATTGCAAGTGGAGACAGAATGAGGGCGAATTTCGCTACTGAATCAGCAGAAGACAGAAAGGAACGAATTAGAGTAACATCAAACTCGTTACTTATCGGTTTACCTAGCGTTTTAACAGCCGTTTTACTTTATTATTTAACTACCTAGAGTTTGGGACTTCCGATTATGCTACTGAAATAGGGCGACCTTTTCGTTATTCAACTATCGGGTGATTTACTTCAAGAAGGAGTAAAGCCTTTTTTCTTATTGAACTAAAGCGGCAGTTTAGTTGAACAAGAAAAAAATAAGTAATAATAAAACAAGGGGGAAAACTTTATGAAAAAACTATTTATTATCTGTTTAATTGCCTTAGGAATTCTATCAGCTTGTGAAAACACATCCAATGAGTCAACAGGGCAAATATCTGAAAATCTTCAAAATATTGCTTTTAATAGTTTAACAGACATGGAGAAGAAGGAAATTGAGAATAAAGAGAAGGCTGAGATACAAAAGATAGAGGAAGTTCCTGAAAACACAGACCTTGTAATTAATGATTATGATAAAAATAATATCTACTCAGTTAAGTTTAAGAGTACTAATCAAGATTTGGGAGATATAGTTGTATTTGTAGATAATGTTAACAAAAAGACTATTGGAATTCTCCTTAGAAAATAAAATATAAGCAATATTGTTGTAAACTGTTTTTCTTATTCAACTAACGGGTGCTTTACTTCAAGAAGGAGGAAATTCTTTTTCTTATTGAACTAACGAAGCAGTTTAGTTGAAGAATAATTTAAAGACTTTAGGGGAAAATACTCATTAATTAAATCTATATTAAAGGAGTATTCGATGAAGAAAATCCTGACAATATTATCTTTTGTCCTTCTGAGTATCTATATTAATAACCATCAAGTGATTGCGGAAAAACCCCCGAATGAGGACTTATACAAAGATGCATTGTTAACATTAATTTCAGGAAATCTTGATGCCCAAAGTGAGCAACCTGATTATAAACTTATATATGATACATTGATTACATCCCTTGACCCATCCATACAAAAGGAAATTAATAATTACTATGGATATCCCAAACAATATGGTTTATATGATGCTAAGATTTTGAGTATTACAAGAGAGCATGAGGGAAGTTTTGATTTTAATGCAGAAATCCAAATCACAACATTTGAACATGCACATGACCCTCCTAATGGGAAGGAAACAATGACTTTTAATATAAGTCCATTTGGGGTTAAAACCATTAGCTTTAAACATGAGGGAGATAAATTAGAAAAGGATATAAATGAATTTTATAAAGCAACACTTTCAGATATAAAACAGTCTTTTAATTTGAATTTAGAGTCTTACTCTTCTTACACATACAATCAATTGCAATATCAAACAGAATTAAATAATGAATTTAAAACTCTTTTTAATATTGCAGAAGAAATAGTAACCAACATTTTGCTTCCCGAGAGAAAGATACCCTACAAAAATGTTATTGACCCTGTAACCTTTATAAAAGGCAATACAGGTTATATGCTCTTTAAAAAGTCTGATGGTACAAATGTAAATTATCAAGTACAAAAGAAAGATGGTAATTGGATAGTAACAGATGAAAATAGTAAACAAGGTAAGAAAATGGATTATAAATTACCATGGTATGTATGGGAAAAAAATTAAGCCTACTGATTAATTCAGTTAGGCTTTTTTAATAATATAAAATGTGTGTGTATGGTTTCAGTGTGTAGTATTTGAAGCGGGCTTTCAAACTGAATTTTTAGCGGAATTGAAAGATATCGTGTCCTAATCCTTATTCAACTAACGGAGTGCTTTGGCAGAACAAGACCATCATTTCGATGGTCTATTTATTTATCCAAAACATCAATTAAATCTCAGAAATCCATTGTGAAATGTTACACTTAAACTAACGCAGCAGGTTAGTTGAAGAAGAAGATGTTTTTGAATGTATGTTAAAGCGATATATTTATGGAAATTTATTGAAGTTAAAAAGTGTGAAGATAGGGGTGGATACATTGAAGAAAGCAATAACAATAGGTTTAATTTTTGTTTCTATTTTGCTATCAGGATGTAATTCGACCAAATTAAGCAGTGCTGAATTTACAAACACTACACCAGCCGTAATTAAAATGGATAACTTAACTTATCTAATGACCGATGAAGTTTTATCTACTAACGAGGTTGAAGAACAAATAGGAAAAATCACTAAAATTTATGCAATTGTATCTTACCCTGAAGACCAAGACCCATATAAAAGTCCGAGTAAAATTTTTAAAGTAAAGGATATAAATATCGAAGAGTCAATAGCAATTCAAGTTAATGACAAACTATATAAAGTAAATATTAACTAAAAAAACATTAATAATTGAATGTACTTTGGTAAAGTTTTGATACAGCCTTTGCTATTTCTGTAAAGGTATTAACTGTTATCTTATTCGGTTTTTGACACTCTGAAATAAGAGTATTTTGGAAAAGTATCAGAGTTAATAGGATATTCCTTATTCAACTAACGAAGCAGGTTAGTTTAATAAGAATGTTGTTATATTAGAAAAAGGGGTAGATGATATGGAAAGGTTAGAATTAAGTTATAAAAATGCTGTTCCAATGAAGGCGATTGAATTGAAAAAAATCTTAATGGAAATTAAGAGCGGGGGTAGAACTTGGGAAGAAGAAAGTAAAGCTAATATAGTCAAATCTATGGTTGAGCATATCGGCTCAACTGATAGTGAACTTAGAGACAAATTAATTTATAGCTCTTTTTATCAATTAATTATAGAAAGAAATCAAATTGAGCATGAGTTATTAAATGAACTATTAGAATTGTGTTTAAGTGACTTGTTATTTAAAGGAATTGGGGAGAATCAAACTGATACTGTTTTTACAAGGTCATTTACTACCCTTTTAATAGCACTTATTCTATATAGGGATAATGAAGACAACTTTATCTCCCAAGATATGGTATTTAAAATAAAGGATAAATTAATCGATTATATTAACTTGGAGAAGGATTTACGAGGATATATATCTGTAAAAGGCTGGGCTCATAGTATAGCTCATGTAAGTGACGCTATTGATGAACTTGTAAAAAGTTCAAAAATAGATCAGAAATTTTACTTAGAAATATTAAAAGTACTATGGAATAAGGTATTTGTTTCAACTTATGTGTATGTCCACAATGAAGATGAAAGGATTTTAATTCCTATACTAGAAATGCTAAATAACGGATTGGAACAAGAAGAAATAGAAACATTAATACGAAATGTACCAATAGAATTAAAAATTCGAAAAGAACAGATAGAGGAAGAAGAGTATTGGTTCTTATATTCTAACTGTAAGACATTCTTAAAAAGTTTTTATATCAAAGTTAATACAAATAGTGAATTAATATCTCTTCAAAAGAGTATTGAAAAGTGTCTATCCGAAAATTTTTTTTATTAGAAGTTAAGAGTTAAATAGCTAACAGGAGTATTATAACTTTGATGGCAACCACTCTTTTATTATTGAGAAAAAGTAGTTTCATTTTTCGAACAATGGGTTTCTTGATGACTGCTACCTAAATAAATTAGCTTACTATTATCAAATGGAACGGGTGTACAGTTCTCCTCAAAGTATATCTTGACAAGACAATAGCTTCTTCAACTAACGGGTGCTTTAGTAAAAAAACCATTGAGCTGCTTGGGTGGCTCTATTTTCTTATTGAACTAACGCAGCAGGTGTGCGGCCGAGCCTAGGTCGTATCATATAGCGGGTGGGATTCCCGTCGAGAAAGAACTAGCCATTCACTCGTAGCGAGTCTTGGAGGGCTAATGGTAACATTAGCCTTTAAGCGTAGACAGTTAGGTGGCGGGCCGAAAGCCAAATGGTTGAAGGGATTGAGCTCCATAATGTTAGTAATTCGAGAGGGCTGATGCTTTACCTGAAGCAGAAGGCTACATTTTATCCATCGTTAAAGGCAGGAAGGATAAAACCTCTCTGGAGTTAGAGACCTTGGCACGTGACACATTGATATGATACTGCAACTCGGGAGGCCCTACCGGTCTTTTCTTCTTATAGAAGAGTATGGTGTACAAGCGATAATAAGCAAGGAAACCAAATGCCGATGTAGGGAGTCGGATAGCAGCGTAGTACCTATGAAGTTGGGTAATGCCGATGGAGGAAAGGCTGCTACCAAGTTATCACCCTTACTAGTGACACATTTACTACACACAGAGGTAGAGATAATAAATGGAAACTAAACTATTAAGGATAGCAGAATAAGCAAATCTGAACGAAAGAGATTAGGTACATCTTGTGAATGGTGACTTGGAGGAGCCGTGTGCGTAAATAGCGCAAGCACGGTTCTGTGAGGGGGGAGGAACACAATTTACCGCAAGGTAGAGAGGTTCCCTTCTACTCGACTAGTTGAATAAGCAGGAATTATTGATTGGAAGTCGAAATAGTAATTTATAAATGAATTTTTTTTAAAAAGACTTGGTGAAAGGAGTTAGTTTATGAAAAAAAGAATTTACCTATCTAGCATCATAATCATAGCACTTCTTATTGGAATATCTGCTTTGACCATAGTGTTAGGAAATAATGACACTTCTGAAACAAAAGCCGAAGAAATAACCGAAGTTGAAATTGATGATGAATTTCTAAACAGCTTTAATAAAATTTACGTTGCATTGAAACAGAGGTCTCCAAATAATTATTCTTTTAAAAATATGAAATTGCACAACGGGGATCTTTTCTTATTAAATGGAGAAAATAAGGGTTTGGCTTTAAAAAAAGGAGATAGTGTTGAGATAGACCTATCAATCATCCCAGATGGAACAAGTGCTACTGGAGTTGGTTACATATTGAATGGTAATTATACGGAGATTTTTTCTGGTTCCGTTACTGATCAGCTGATGACAGACTTTTATGTAGAAGAGGATGGGGAATATATAATCTGTATTATCGGATTTAATGCAAACTTTATAACAATTAAGAATGGAGTTATTTCAATTAATTAAGTTTGATTAATTGTTTTCAATCGGTTGGTTTAGTAAAAGTACAATTGATTGATTAGGCAACTCTTTTTTCTTCTTAAACTAACGCAGCAGGTTAGTGATAGAAAATCATGTCCTTGTTTCGAGTAAAGTTAATGTTCCAAAAAGTAAAGGAGGTATAAAAAATGAAATTGAGTAAGTATATAATATTAACTTTTTCCTTTTTAATAATTACTCTCTCTGCTTGTTCATCAACTGAAAACTCAATATCCAATGAAATCGAAGGGATAGAATTAAAATTAACCATCAATAAACAAAAAATATCGTCTGATGATGAAGTTAATGCTAAAGTAACGTTAACAAACCACAATGATACACAGAGAGAAATTTTTGTACCAATCCAAAAAGATATAGATGAAGGGATATCAGCCGTAATGGTTGAACGAAAAGGTGAAATGTTATCGCAATTACTAAATCCAAATAATAATCAAGATATACCAAATATCAAAGGGCGTTCATTCTATGATTTTGTTCTGGTGGAATTAGGGGCTAATGAAACAATTGAACAAGAGTTTCGTTGGAATAAGAAGTTATTAAACCAAGAAAGTATGGAAATTGAAGAAGCGGATAGCGGGGAATATCTACTAAGCACCTTTATTATTTTAGACGAATTAAATAATCAAAAAGAATATTACGAACCTGAAAAGCAATTGATTTCTAAACTAAACTTTACAGTTAAATAACCGTTGTTTTCTCTTTTTCTTATTGTGCTAACGGAGTGCTTTAGTAGAACAAGGCTGGTCAGTTCAATAAGTGTCGTTGGGGGTTGGAGATTTTTCTTAATTCATAGAGGTCTAGGGGCGTTGATCCAACAAGGGATTAATGCTCTTTTTGATTGTTTAATTATTAATCTTGCTGAGATGATAATTTTAATTTCAATTCTTGAAATTAATTGGTTAAAAATGTGACGATTTCATTTTAAATTGCGTCTAAGTATATAGAAAGAGGTGAACAGTTTGGAACAAGAAGAAGTACATAAATGGTTTGATGAATATGGAGAATCCATTTTAACTTATACACTGTTAATGGTGAGAGATTATCAACAAGCAGAGGATTTAACACAAGAGACTTTTATAAAAGCTTATAAAAATCAACACAAATTTGCACAGAAATCTACTGTGAAAACGTGGTTATTCTCTATCGCTTTTAATGTGACAAAAGACTATTATCGGAAAAAACACCCGTTACACCATTATTTGGGTTTAAAAATGGCAGAGAAAGACTACAAACCAATACCTGAACAAATCGTAGAGATGAATGATCAAACTGAACAATTATATAGGTCGCTTCAACAATTAAAGCCTACTTATAGGCATGTAATCATTTTACGGATGTTAAAAGAATTCTCTACAGCAGAATCAGCCCTCGTTCTAAACTGGTCTGAAAGTAAAGTGAAAATGACTTTAAAAAGAGGCTTAGCGGAACTTAAAAATGAATTGATAAAAGGAGGGTTTACCAATGAAAGCTTTCTTAGATGAACAATTTAGTAATTTAGAACAAGAACTAAAAATGAAAGACGAATCCAAAAGTATATTAAGAAATAAAATTTTGCAGAATACACAAATAAGCAAAAAACGTAATATGAGAACTTATACTTGGATTGTAACAGCGATATGTACCTTTGTTTTAATAATGTCGCCTTTCTATTCATCAACGATGGCTAGTCTTGTTGCAAAAATTGTACCAATATCTATTACTCCTAGTTTTTCTGATAGACAACATAATTCCGATTTAACGTCTCAACTGGTTAAATTACTCGAAGAGGAAGGATATAAGGTTAATTCAATTGGGATAATACCATCAACATATACAATTGAAATTTCACTCATTTTGAAAGATTCTACATTGAAAAAGGCAACAGATGACCTTGAACCAAAGATAAAGAATTATCTATATGAAAATGGCTATGACAAATATGAAATAAAAGTTTCAGAAGCAACTGAAGCACCTCCAAACAAGCCATGGGATGAAAGTCTTTTTAACAATGTACGTGAGATTGTGAAGGAAGTATTTGCATCGTATGGATATGCTAAAGAAGCGGATTTTGAATTAGCGGGCCTTACAAAATCATGGTTTTCAAACACTTTCACAATTGATATGCCTGACCATATTCAAGAGTCAACGGAAATTATTGCGGATATCGAAAAAGAAATAGAATCTCAGAATTTAGATGTAAAAGATATTAAAGTAAATACTTTCAACTTTGAACATCTTCGACAAGATAATCGTTGGGCATATATTGCATCTGATATATATGAAGCGATGGCAGGAAAATCGATTTATCAGCTGACGGGGGTATCTTATAAAGTGAAGAAAGGGCATTCCTATGTTTGGATTAAAACAGATTTGGATGAATTACCTTCTGAAGAAATAGTTCGAGAAATTGAATTGGCTATACAAGAATATTTTGCTTTACCAGAAACGAAAGAGCAAATTCAAAATGACAATTACACGATTCAATTATTGTTAAAGAATGAAAAACCATTTGTTAAAATAACAAACTAAATACGAGCTAAACACTTTACTTATAGGGGGTGTCTCATTTTAGTTATTTACAGAGCTATCTGTATTTCACACTTGAAAAGTAAACCATTTCGCAGTTAAATACTTCATCTGTGCTAACACAGCGGACAGATAACTATTTGAAATAGTTTGTGAAGGATTGTACTTAAACTAACGGGTGCTTTACTTCAATAAGGAGTAAAGCCTTTTTTACTAACGGGGCAGCATTCCTGTTTGAAAGATGTTCGAGGTCTTGCAGAAAAAAGAGCCCTCTAGTATGATGCTGAGTGTCAACGACCATTGACCCATCATCTACAAGGAGGACTCCTAAATGCATTCTAAAATGAATAACAAAATTAATCAAGTAACTGAAAATACACTCGTCGTTGGTATTGACATAGCGAAGCACGTGCATTACGCCTGCTTTGTCGATGAACGAGGACGCGTAATAGAAAAAGCATTTGCTGTACATCAATCAAAAGAAGGATTCGAAAGTTTGTATGAAAAGATTAGACAAACGCTGCTGGAAACACAGAAAACGGAAGTCATCGTCGGCATTGAACCAACAGGTCACTACTGGATGAACTTAGCCTATTTTTTAGATCAATACGGCATTTCACTTGTCATGGTAAATCCAATGCACGTCAAACGTTCGAAAGAACTTGATGATAATTTGCCGACTAAAAATGATAAAAAAGATGCATTAGTCATCGCGCGATTATTGAAAGATGGACGCTTTAGCTATCCGCGAATATTAAAAGAAGTAGAAGCTGAACTACGGATTGGTTCTACTCTTAGATCAAAGTTAACGGAGGATCTAGCAAGTATTAAAAATCGAATCATTCGTTGGCTCGATCGATATTTTCCTGAATTCACTCAAGTCTTTCCTTCTTTCGGAAAAATGGCACTTACTGCATTAGAAAGAACACCAATGCCACAGGACATTCAAGGGAAAACCGCGGAAGAACTTGTATTTCTCTACCGTCAGGTAGGGGGTATGAGAGCTCCACAACTACCAAAAGCTAAGCTACTCATTGAAAAGGCTTCAAACTCTATTGGACTGACAGAAGGACAAAAGATGGCCAAACATGAAATCGCCACACTCCTACGTCAGTTTCGCTTATTAGAAGCTGAAATCGAAGCAGTGAATGACCAATTAACTGAAATGGCAAAGACAACGATGGAATATGACCTACTCGCGTCAGTACCAGGTTTAGGTGATGCGACGATTGTTGATCTACTTTCCGAAGTAGGGAGCTTTTCACTTTACGAAAATCCACGCCAACTCATTAAACTAGCGGGACTAACATTACGTGAAAACTCTTCTGGTCAACATAAGGGTCAAAAACATATATCAAAACGTGGACGTAAGAGACTTAGACATATCCTTTTCAAAGTGATTGTTCCTTTGATTCGGCATAACCTAGCATTCAAACAACTTCATGAATACTACACCACAAGGAATCAGAATCCCTTACGGGGCAAGCAATCGATGGTAGTACTCTGTGGTAAATTACTAAAAATATTACATGGGATTTGTAAAAAGAAAGTGTATTTTAACGAGCAACTTATGATGAAAGATCTCTACTGTCTCGGAGAGGCAGCGTAAGCATTTCAATCAAAGAGCTATAACAAAAAGGATGATACGGAGAAGCCGGCAATATCACTAAACTTAGACTATGAGTCCCCGGGGCAGCTTAGCAGGCCTCTGCCTTATGAATAGACCGAACGAAGGAATGTAAGCGCGTTGACGCTAAGAGACATGGGAGGGTACGTCGTCATAAGCATCGCAGAGATCCATTGTGCATCGAAATAATAGAGAAAAAAGCTAATGATTTCCATTAGTTTTAGCGAAGCGTACGCTCAACTTGGTAATAAAATCTATAAATTCAAGACTCTGTTTATCAGAGAAGAGAAAAATATTTTTCTTTAATCACGAAGTGAGGAAAACCGTTGATATCTCAATGTTTATAGAGGGAGGTTAGTTTAATAAGACATTTCAACATTAGTAAATATATGTTAAGGTAAAATTTATAATATTTAAACAAAATAGACTTGCTAGGGGACATTTGTGGAGAAGGGAAATGGGAGAACTATGGAAAAAGTATTAAGAAAATCAGGTCTGTATGGGTTAGTGTTCGGATTGGCTGTTTCCATTCTATTTGTTAATTACAAAGAAATTCAAGAGGTAGGTAACGGTGGTAGCCTAACTACGTATAAACCGTTTCTTGATTATTTTATACCGATTTTACGTTTTGGAATTATAGGAATGTTTTTGGGTTTGTTTATTGGTTGGAAGGATTATGAAAAGAAACATAAGACACAGCAACAAGGAAAAACATATTACATCCTTGCATTTTTTGTTGTATTCTTCATTTCAAGCATTTTAATGTTGATATTGAATTGGTGAAATAGTATTCGGTAATTGGGTGCAATTGTAGAATAAGCTTCACTTTTCTTGTTCAACTAACGAGGTGCTTTACTTCAATAAAGGGGTAAAGCTTTTTTACTAACGGGGCAGGATAGTGAAGGAAGGGGAATTTTATGAAGAGTAAAAGAATTTTATTGTCGGCTATAACAATTTCTGTTGCCTTTTTGATTGTTTTTTTAATTTATAATTCTTTTTCGTCTGTGTTAACTGTAACTGATTTTACTGTCACTGAAAAAGGGTATTCTAACGATAACAATGAAGCATGGATAAAGGGATTTAACCCCAATGCCCCAGTGGGACATCAAGAAGAGATTAAAGTAATTGTTAGGGAACCAATGGTAATGAATTTAATTCAGAAAGATAAGACATACTTCGTAAGATACACGATAAAAAGAAATGGTTTAATTTATCTTAGTCATATTGAAACTATTGAGGATCACAAATAAGCTTCGTTATTCAACTAACGGGTGCTTTTCTTGAATATGGAATTGCAACTTGTTCCATTAAAGGGGTTAATGTAAGAAGGATTGCAGGAAATCATATGCAATAAATAGAAATACTTACGTAACAAACTATGTAAGGAGATAATACTTTGAACATTTTAACTTTGATTCTAAGTTATTTAATTGGCTCAATCTCATTTGCTTTAGTAATCGGTAAAATGTTTTATAAGAAAGATATTCGTGATTACGGTAGTGGTAATCTTGGTGCAACTAATGCTTATAGAGTTTTAGGCATAAAAGCAGGAGTAATTGTTGCAATTGCTGATATATTAAAAGGTACATTTGCTTGTTTACTTCCCCTAATACTTGGTTCTACAGTTAACCCTATTGTATGTGGTTTATTAGCCATATTAGGGCACATATTTTCTGTTTTTGCTAGTTTTAAAGGTGGAAAGGCTGTTGCGACAGCAACTGGAGTTTTCTTATTTTTGACTCCTTTAGGTGTTTTAGTTGGTTTTGTTGTGTTTGTGTTAACTTTGCTATTTACTAAGTATGTATCACTAAGTTCAATGTTGGCTAGTATAGCATTATTCATTTACAGTCTTATATTTGAAGATAGAGTTATCATTGCCCTTTCTCTATTAATAAGCGTATCAATAATCATTCTACATCGACAAAATATAAAGAGAATTGTAAATGGAACAGAGAACAAAATAGTTGAAAATTAGTGTTTACTTGTTAAGCTAACGTGGTGCGTTAGTTGAATAAGGAATAAAGAAACATGCAGATGATAATATCAAATATAATTATCAACTATTTTATAAACTGAATTATTTATTTTTAATGATTTCGACTTGTTCATATTTATGAATATAATCTTCAGGGAGTGGCAATCTTCCGTCTTTGTCCATCTTATATTCTTTACCTTGAATCACAAAAACCGTATTTTCATCATGCCCGTACTTTCTCCAATCCTTCTCTTTCATGCCCTGGCTCTCCAAATCTACTTCATGTAACACACCTGAAGGATCAATTCGGTATCTTAAAGCACTATTATTCATAGTGAAGGGTTCTTCTGTATTAATACCTAAATTTTCAAACTCTTTTAGTACGTCGATAGATTCTCTACCTGTATAAAAGACATTTGATTGCCCTGTTTCAGAAAATATCTGAAGATCAGTAAGAAATTGTCTTTTTCGTTCCAAATGGACTCGTTTTTCATCAGAGATTTGGCTGTCAAAATATAAAGTTTGAACATATCTAGAAGAAGCATCATTGATAAATCTATAATTAATCAAACCATAATTTGTACTAATACCGTACACTTGATTTTTCCCGATAGTTAAATTATTATGACGGTCAATGGATAATTGTTGTGCAAAAGACATATCTAGCATGTTGACTTCACCTATCTTTGAATTCGTGTTTTTCTTTTCATTTTTAGCAATTGTACTATTTTCCGTATCTCTTGATTTATTTATGTTTTCTAGGGCGATGTTTTTTCTGAAAGAATTTGAATATCGTTCCATGAATGACCGAATAATCGTATTCATATAATTTCATACCTCATTTCTTTTTGTACTATATAATGTATCGGAATATTATAGGCAATATATATAGTTTTGGAAATTTAACTAAAAAAGGCTTATTAAACTGGTGTTTTTATCCAAGAAGGATTGGCGCTTTTTTGTAGAACTTATTGAAGTAAAGCAGCATTTCGTTGAAGAAGTTATAACAATAATAGAATTGTTTTATAATGACAGGGGGATATCTGCGAACCGAAAAATTGGTGTTTTCTTATTTACTTTTTTCATTTCTTTCTTATGGCTATACTTCGCAATATATGAGTCTTCAATAGATAATTGGGTTGACAGTTAATATGATAAAAGAGACAAGCATTGATACTATTGAAGTAGTTGTTTCAATAGTAAAAGTTTTAATTGGTGCAGTTATTTTCACTTTTAGTGGATTTATAATCTATTTATTTATAAGGCATAGAAAATAATTCTTACTCCACAAACGGAGCAGTTTAGTTGAATAGGAGGATGAAATAATCGATATCAGCTACCATATAAAACAAGTAGCCGAAAATGCAATTTCGGCTACCAATAGACTTGCTATTAAAATGAACGGTCATCCACCTGATCGATCCAGCTTTTGACCTTTTCAAGAAGCCTCTCCATGCTTCCATCTTCAAAAGGAGACTCCAGATTTGCACTCTTCAAAAGCTCAGGATATGGGAGTCGTCCCCCTTGTTTGCATATTTTCAGGAAGCTTTCCCAAGCAGACTTTGGGTCATCTTTCTGTTTGATCCATAGCTGGACTGCAGCAAAATGGGCCAAATCGTAGTCCATGTAATAAAAAGGCGTAGTGAACAGATGCCCTATTTCATAAAACCCTGTGCCTTGCCCTAAAAATTCATTGCCATCATAGTCCCGTTCCGGCAAGTACTCGTGCTCCAACTCTCTCCACTTTTGCTTCCGAACTTGCGTGGTGGCTGTCGGGAATTCATACAGGAAGTGCTCAAATTCATCAACAACTGATACAACCGGCATATAAATAAATGCTTCGGTCAAGTTGGAAAACTGATACTTCTGGGTATCTTCCCCAAAAAAACGTTCCATCCAAGGCCAGACAAACCGTTCCATCGTGAATGAAAATACCTCACAGGAATCATACGGAATAATGTACTCATGGATATTGGAGTGACGGCTCATATAAAACTGAAATGCATGGCCGGCCTCATGTGCAAAAACCCTGACATCATTGGATGTGCCGTTGAAATTCGCAAAGATAAACGAAGCAACTTCCGGACCGCTATACGACGCGAAAGCCCCACCCATTTTGTTTGTACGTGATTCCACGTCAACATTCCCTTTTTCCATCAGTTCATCAAAAAATGCACCAGTTTCAGGAGACAGTTCACGGAAAATAGCACGATAAACCTTTAATATTTCCTGATGTGCCCCTATAGGCGAGGGCGAACCGTTCTTGAAGAAATAGCTCTCATCATAATACTTCAGTTTGGAAACGCCAATACGGTTCAGCTGTTTCTTTCTAAGAGCAGAAATGAATTGCACCCCATGCTCTTTCACTTGCTTGCGGTATTGAACGAGGTCGTTGGGCGTATGTCCTGTTCTATGCATTCGGTCATAGCCAAGTTCCACAAAAGACGAATAACCTAATGTTTTCGCGATTCGGTTGCGTGTCTTAACCAGTTCATCAAGGATTCGGTCAAAATCGGAGGCATGGTGTTTGAAGTAGCCCGATTTTGCTTCAAAGGCTGCTTTTCGAACCTCACGATCAGGTGAACCTAGATATAGAGCCAAGGTACTTAATCTCAGCTCTTTTCCATCGAAAGGAATGCCCGCTTTTCCCAACAGCTCCTGATACTCGGATACAAGGCGATTTTCCATCCTGATATCTTCTTGCACTTCATCAGAATAGGTTTTCAGCTTAATATCTGCTATTTTGAATAGCTGATTACCCCACTGGCTCTTAAGCTGTTCCCTAAATTTCGCGTTCAGAATCTCTCTGTAGTATTCCCCTGTCATCCATAGCCAGCGTGGCTCGAAATCTTGGAAAAAGGCATACTGTTTATTGTATTCATCATTTGCCGTATCTCCATAGTAATGAATCCTCGCTTCGTTTTCTGCCGCCTGATAAGCAAGCCGATGATGGTTCAGCCTTTCGAACTGTACATTTTGCTCCTCAAAAGAAGCTGCATTTATAAAGCCTTTCAACATTCTTTCAAAGTCTTTTTCATATTGGTCAATATCTAAGATGGAATCCTTTCGTTTGATAATATTCATTTTTCTCCTCCAATCATTTATTACTTTATAGAGTAATATAAATTACTTTAAAACGCAACGTTAAAATACTCTGAACCGAAAAACATTTACGCTAAAGAGCGAAAAAATCATAGAGAATTTCTATGATTTATTTTCATAAATGAATATATTATCTTTGTGAACTAAAAGTAACACTATCAGGCCATTTCAATCTTCTTCAACTAACGACGCAGTTTAGTGGAATAAGAAGGTTTTTTTGGAAAGGTGTTGAATAAGTTAAAGCATGTAAACTTTTGAACAAAAGTGAAGGCGTTCTAAGGGTGCTTTACTTTCGGCTGGGACAGGCACTTTTATATTGAACTAACAAGAAGGTTTGTTGAACAAGAAGTTGGAGGGATAAGATGAAAGAATGGTTTGGTTCCGCAGCAATTTGTATTAATGAGGACAAAGAAGTTTTAATGGTAAAAAGTAGCTGCTTCTATGGAAAGTCAAGTAATTCAGGCGATTAATATGGAAGTATCTGTAATGGAAACTAAAAAAGTACCCGAGCAATTATTGGTTAAAGGGTTAAATGAAATTACTGAAGGTAAGTTTATAAGTTAAGTTTCTTAAACATGAGCCTTGAAATCTAGCAATATAGACAAACACCCGCCTTAGGTGAAAATGAAGTCAGTTGGAGGAGATATTAATTATGAATCATAATGAAGTTGCTGAAATATACGAAGCTTATTTAAGTCCACTAGTCTCAGAGTTGTACGAGTTGGAAGGCTATGAAACAAGTCTAATTAATGCTCATGCCGGAGGGCGGAATGTCGTTTATAACTGTGAGAAAGAGGGCGCTAGTGCAAAAATACTCAGAATCGCCTATTTAAATGACAGGAGCCGAGAGGATTTGTTGGGCGAAGTTGAATATATCCAATATTTATTCGAGCATGGCGGTAGTGTCTCGAATGTGATCAGCTCCCGGAAGGGGAATCTACTGGAAGAGATCACTCATAATAATCACACCTTTTTTGTCTGCCTGTTCGAAAAGGCTAGGGGAAAAATGCTTGTAGAAAATCATTATCAGTATTGCGAAGGAGTTCCTATTACGGAATACTATTATAACTGCGGTAAAGTTCTCGGGAAGCTGCACCAATTGTCGAAAGGCTATGCTCCTGTTCATCGCCGGTATAGTTTCTTTGATAAATACAATGTCGAGTATATCGATAATCTGATACCGGGTACGTTACCACTGCTTAAGGAGAAGATGGTAGAGCTTCTTAAAACCTTAGAAGGATTGGACAAGAACTCAGAGTCTTTCGGTATGGTACATTTTGATTACAATGATGGTAATTATATGATTGACTTTGATACCGGACAAATCACTGTATTTGATTTCGATAACTCTTGTTTCTGTTGGTATATGTATGACTTGGCGAATGTCTGGATGCTCGGATTGGGCTGGATACAATTCGAACCAGATGCCGTTAAACGAAAAGACTTTATGGATGATTATTTCAAAACAGTACTCGAGGGATACGCATCTGAGACCAAAATCGAAGATTCGATGTTGAATAATTTGTCCTTATTTATCCAAATTACCCTCATGGAAAATATTATAGATGCAGTCGAGGTCATGAGGAACAACGGTGAAGAGCTGAAGTGCGATGAGGAGTTGTCATATAGCATAAAATGCCTCGAAGAAGATATCCCGTATAAGGGATTTTTCCATGAAGTTTTCTCGTGCGAAGAACCTTTCGAGTGTGAGGAACGAAATATTTAATTCACCAATTTCCGAAGATGACGACGGTGTATCGTCATCTTCAAGTTTCTATTCTTGTTTGGCTGCTTCCACATATAAAATTATTAACGACTTCCGGGAAGTGGTTGGAAAATCACGGTATTTTTTGTCAAATACTGGCATAAAGGATAGGGGAAGTGGTAAATTCTAATGACATTAATCAGATGCAGTCATAGAGGGTCTTATTTATGGGATACACCTAGTCGAATTAGTGCGGTTTTACTCATAGAACAATAGCATGTTAGAATTTCTTTTTGCGCTAAGTATACTTTTATAACCCACATGTAAATCGGTAAGTCAGTGGAAACCAAAAAGGAAATTTTAGTTTAGACTTTTTTGTCCAGATTGTTTAGACTTTCTTGTCTTTGTACAAGAAATTTTTGAAATAGTAATCATTATTTTCTATGTATTTTTTTTACTAACGGGTGCTTTACTTCAATAAGGAGTAAAGCCTTTTTTACTAACGCAGCAGTTTAGTTCAACAAGGAAAACAATAAAGTTGTGGCGAATACATAATAAAATAAACTAAAAAAAGGAAGGTTATATGAGAATACTTATATTAGGAGCAACTGGTTTTTTGGGCTCGAATTTATTCCACCTGGCTTCAGAGAACAAAAATCTAACAGTGTTTGGTACCTCACGTTTTCAACATGAAAACTCTAATATTATGCAAGTAGATGTTACAAACAAACGATCAATAGGAAGTGTCATTAGAAAAATAAATCCAGAAGTAGTTATATGGACACTTATGAGTTTTGAAGAAGAAACCCAATTAATCAAATTAGGGCTCGAAAATTTATTATCAGAAATAGAGAGTGCAACAAAACTTATATTTCTATCAACGGATGCAGTTTTTGTTGAAGGTATTGGTGGTTACAAAGAATCTGACCCAATTGGGACGTTGCCTAAAGAAGCAGTTTTAGCTAAGTATGTGAACGGTAAACATACTGGAGAAAACTTAATTCTCAATAAACATCCAAATCACGTGATACTTCGAACTGGACCACTATATGGTAATAATGGGGATCAAGTTATTGAAAAACGAACCATACAAATAATCGAAAAAATAAAAGAGAAACAGTCATTTGAGGCACGGACAAATGTGTATAGAACTTTTGTAAATGTTAATGATTTATCAAGTGCGATTATTGAATTGACTAATATAAACTTTAATGGAATTTTGCATGCTGGACCCATACAAAAAGAAAGCTACTATACGTTTTATAAAAAGAGATTGGTACAACTTGGATGGAATAATAGTATTCTCCGTCCAACTATAATTTCTAAAGAAGATGCCCCTTATCTATCTTTTGATACGTCTCTAAATACACAAAAAGCTCACCAACTGCTTAAAACTAATTTTCGCACAGTTTGACTAATTGTTGTTTTTTCTGAGATTGAAAGGACAAGGTGATTGTTATTCAACTAACGGGTGCTTTACTTCAATAAGGAGTAAAGCCTTTTTTACTAACGCAGCAGGTTAGTTCAATAAAACAAGGGGGATAAAGATGATTATTAGCAACAGAAAGAATAATACACTAAATAATTTGTTGTATACAGTTTTACTTCTGCTAACAGGCTATGGGGTGAGTTATTTTAATAGTAAGTTGTTTAACGGATTTGGCGCACTTGTTTGGTTGCTTATTTTTATTTTGCTAACGTTAAGTTTTAGTTCAGTTAGAAGTCTGATTGTCCCTTTAATAAATTTCAAGCCATTTAAAAAGTCCTTTGACTTACCTATATATGTTAGTGGGAATTTTTATTCCCTACATAGTATTAAGGTTAAGCATTCATTACGAAATTTTAATGGACCGAAGTCTCATCGTTTATTACAAAAATGGTTTGCTTGAGGGTTTAAAACAATATCCTTTAATAAAGGCTGTCATCTTCGCTCCAATTTGGGAGGAACTTCTTTTTAGAGGGGTACTATTATTTGCTCTATTAAAAGTAGTGAAGCCAATATGGGCTGTAGTAATTACTTCAGTAATTTTTTCTCTGTTCCATCCTGCCTACTTATTCATATCACTTATTGCAGGGGTTGTTCTTGCTTGTATTGCAATAAAAACTAAATCCGTCATACCTTCAATCGTCACTCATTCTATTTGGAACTTGTATACTGGAAAGCTGTTTCTATTTTTGTAATCAAACACAATTTTTCTTATTCAACTAACGGAGTGCTTTAGTTGAACAAGACCATCATTTTTCGATGGTCTATTTTTTTATTCGAAACATAAAGTAGATCTCAGAAATCCATTGTGAAATGTTACACTTAAACTAACGCAGCAGTTTAGTTTAATAAGAATTTTCTAATGAACTCCATATAATTTAATGTTTTTGAAACCGAAAAGACCTGTCTTTGGCAGGTTTTTTATTGTAGTTTAAGAAACAAAGGTAAAGGTATTCCGGCTTTATGATTAATTTTGAAAACAAATTTTATTAAATGTGAGAAAAAAAGCGTATATGTTACGTTGTATATAGTGTGAGGGATTTTACAAAAAGTAAGGAGACAATCTTATGAGATCTACCGACCATAATTTTATAAAACGGCTTAAACGTCAAAAAGAAGATGCTTTAGAATATGCAGTTGATAAATATTTACCGTTAGTTAAGGGCATTACCTATAAAGTATTGTCACCATTAGGAAATCCCGGTCTAGTTGATGAATGTATAAATGATGTTTTTTTAACTATTTGGCATCACGCAAATCAGTTTGAAGGGGACACGGATGATTTTCGCAAATGGCTCTGTGTGGTCACAAAATATAAAGCAATTGATACCTATCGAATAGCAACCAAACGTGTTGAAGTTGAAGAAGTTGGTACGAATAATTTAGATGTAGGAAGTAGTCCTTCTGTAGAAAACGAAGTTCTCGTAACTGAAAATAAAAATGAACTATTAAAGTTAATGTGTGGGTTTGAAGTGATTGACCGAGATATTTTTATGATGAAATTTTTCTTGGACATGACAAGTGAAGAAATTGCAGAAAATATTGGTTTAACGAAAGCCGCAGTCGATAATCGCATTTATCGTGGAAAGAAAAAACTAAAACAACAACGGATTAATAATAATTTAGGGGGTACTTTTGCATGAAAGATATCTTTGAGCATTTAAATAATCTCAAGCTAGATGATAAAGATTTTGAAGAAATGGAAGTAAATGAAGTCGAAAAGGCACGAGTAAAGGCAAAATTAAAACAATCAATTGAAAAGAACCAGGTACATCACATGAGAAAACAGTCAGCTCGAAAAAAATGGGGTTATGGAATAGGGGCAGCTGTTGTGGCTTTTGGCTTGTTAGTAGCTTCTGCGCTGGTGTCTCCAGCTATGGCTGCGGTTGTGTCTTCTATTCCTGGGATAAGCTCTATTTTTAGCTATCTAGGTGATTCAGGACAAAAAAAAGTATCTGAATTGGCTCTAACAGAAGTTGTAGGACAATCCAAAACGGTCAATGGGATTACTATTAGTCTGGGAGAAATATTCTATGATGGTACAAGATTTAATATTAGCTATTCGATCGTTTCCGAAAAACCGATCGTTGAGCAATATATTGAAATATCTGGATACAAAATAGATAAGCAAGTGATTCCAGGTGGAGTTGGAATAAATAATATCATCGAAACGCCAACTGAAACAGTAGGGTTCTTACATGTCGATCCTTATTGGAAGGATAAGTCACAACCTGAAGAACTAAATTTGGAACTGAGCTTTAAAGGTCAGTCAGGCGAACAATGGAGTTTTACTACTCCAGTTACGAAACAGAATAATGAGGAAATCGATATTGGTCATTCAGAAAGAAGAGGGGACTTTAGATTCACGGTAGACAAAGTAATACTTGGTCCAAGTGGTCTGCTACTCAGCTATGAGGCTAGAAGTTGGGAAAAAGGTCATTTGGAGATGTTTTTAAAATTCCGAGTGGTGGATTCATTAGGTAAGGAACTAGAAATACTCGAAGGAAGCGTAAGTGACGGAGGTGGAAAAATCGTTTATGAGCCTATTAATGATACGGTAGATGAATTGACCATAACACCGTTCCTTGATATTCCAAAGGAAATTAACTATCAGAACGGACCTACAGTAGATATGAAAATTTACGAGAATAAGAACTACAAATTCGACAGCTTTAATGTTAAAATTCAACAATAAAATAAGTCGAACTGTAGATCGTTAATCTTAACGGATTAACGATCTTTTGATTGAGCTTCTTCAACTAACGGGTGCTTTAGCAGAACAAGAAACTGCCTTTAGGGGTAGCTTTTGCTTATTGAACTAACGAAGCAGGTTAGTTGAAGATTCGATCTCCGAAATAATTAATCTTTTTTAATAAAATGAATAGCGATAAACACTGAAACCTCATGATTGAAATTTGTGCAAAATACGTGTACAAAGATAATAAAGTTTTTTTATAAAACTCCAGTCATGTTATTCCACAATCGGGCCATATTGTGGAATAAGGAGAATGAAAAAAGCATTTCTAAAAATGCTTGTTAGTGGATGTTTCTACATATATTAAACATGAACGTTGTGAAGCACTTGAATTTAGAATTTTTCATTTGTGGAGAAATTCATTTGTTTTTTGCTATTTTACAAAAGTTAATGTCTTTTTAATTACCTGTACCTGAAATTGAAAAAATACCCATATTAAGATAGCCTATAATTAAAGGGGTGTGATCAAAATAGGTGATGGTATTGTTTGGATGATTATTTTCTTATCTATTGTAATTGGTGATGGTTTAGCATTGTATTTATACAAAAAAAAGAAAATCCCTTTATGGGTTTCTGCAATTGTTTTGGCTCTT
Source organism: Psychrobacillus sp. L3 (assembly GCF_042945595.1). Classification (GTDB taxonomy): domain Bacteria; phylum Bacillota; class Bacilli; order Bacillales_A; family Planococcaceae; genus Psychrobacillus. The sequence continues at coordinate 1,805,000 of NZ_CP168493.1, forward strand.
TTAGCTACAGTGATAGTATATAGTTTTGTATCATTAGGAATTTATTATGGTAATAAAAATCCTGAAAATGATGCTGCTGACGAATGGCAAGGGATCGCTTTTGCAGGAGGGTTTATAGCAATAGTCCTGGCACTCAATGCAATTATTATGTTTGTCATAGGAGTAATCTTAAATATTTACACATTCATTAAAAAGAAACAAAAAGCATAACTGCCTGGACTTTTAGCGTAGAGTAATGCATTCAGGGTTTTGGTAATGGATACAATGACTAACTTAATACAACAATCGGGCGCGATTGTTGAATAAGAGTCTCTATCTTATTCAACTAACGGTGTGCTTTACTTCAAGAAGGAGTATAGTCTAAAGCGGCAGTTTAGTAGAAGAGCGATGATTAACTGTGTTCAAAAATCGAGCTGAATTATTTGATGATTTAAATTTTTGATTCAATTTGTTAAGATGGTACTAATTGTAAATGACTGGAGGCTAAATTTGTGGTAACATTTGAGGACTTTTTGAAATTGGACATCCGTATTGGTACTGTTATTAACGCAGAACCCTTTCCAGAAGCACGAAAACCTGCAATAAAATTAGAAATTGATTTTGGAGAAATTGGTATTAAACATTCTTCTGCACAAATTACAAAAAGATATACACCAGAACAACTTATTGGACATCAGGTGGTTGCAGTAGTAAATTTCCCTCCAAGACGTATTGCTGGTTTTAAATCGGAGGTATTGGTAATTGGAGGTGTACCAGAGGAAGGTGACGTGGTACTTTTAAAGCCAGATGAATCTGTTAAAAATGGAACACCAATAGCATAGGCATGATAAAAGGAACATCCTACTTGTTTTCAGTAAAATAGTAACGGTGCTATCTTGCAAAAATGTCGGCAACGAACTCTAACGAGTGCTTTACTTCCAGAAGGAGTAAAGTTGGTTTTTCAACAGATGTAAATGGAAGTAATTTAATGAAAAATAAAAAATAACATCTTCAACTACCATGAAAATTAGTTTCTTCAAGAAAAGAAAAATGACAATACTTAAGAAGACCCCTGCTTAATCGCAAAAAAAAAGAGGAGAGCGGATATTAATAAGTCTATTGATTTCGGTGGACTACTAGTATTGACTCCTCTAACCATTTTCATTCTCTGTGGTGAAGCGCTGATTTTGCGCTTCATGGATGGCTAACGGGTGCTTTAGTTAAACAAGATCATTTCGATGTTCTATTTTTACGTCCAAAACAACAAGTAGATTACGGTGATCCAGTGTAATAGAGAAATTGTGTTAAAGTTTAGCTATTGCTAAAGCCAGTAAAAAGGCAAGATAATGAACATAAATCAATAAAGCTAGTGGAGGGAAAATGGAAAAGGTTCTACATAAGATAGCCAATTTGGTTAACGGTAAGGATGAAAAAATCATCATTGGTATTTCGGGTCATGGTGCATCTGGAAAGACAACGTTAGCCCATAATCTTATAAAACTTCTGGGACATGAAGATGTGAATTATATCAATACAGACCCATATATCATCGGCTCTCATCTTAGGAAGTACACTTTAATCAACTATGAATATAAAAATCAACACCATCAAGATAAAATGACAGCCTGTCATCCTGCTGCTCATAATATATATGCTTTAGAGAGAGATATTCAAATGATGAGAGATGCTTTAGATTTTTATACAATAGGCACGAATTATACAGAGAGTAGGTTATTTTCTGCACAAAACAAAGTAAATATTATAGAAGGAATGACCGTTGCATTTACAGATCCCAATTTGTATGATCTAAAAGTTTACTTACATACAGATGGGGAAACCGAGCTGATGAGAAGGGGTATACGTCATGTTTCTGAAAGAGGAACAGATATAAATTATTTAAGAAAATCTCATGAAGAGCGTAGAATTCAATATGATTTATTTATGCATCCCTACCATCAAAATTTCGATATAGTTTTAAAAAATTCAAATGAAAGCTATATACTTGAAAAAAGTTGTTTTAATTAATTTGTTTTGTGAAATAGTGTACTTAAACTAACGGAGGCTTTACTTCAATAAGGAGTAGAGCCTTTTTTACTAACGCAGCAGTTTAGTTGAATAAGGAATATCTTTAAATGATATTTACGGGGGGATGTTTGAATTCAAATAAAGTTGTTCCTAATTTTACCATAAATGATGATACACTATAAAAACAGAGGGCGATACTGAATGGAATTCAAACTTGGGAACGGTGCTATTATGCTTCCCCCTTTACACATAACGATTATTGCAATAATTATTATTTTCTTTTTAGTAAGGTGGAGCAAGCAATTAGAAACACGACGTTTTACGGTTTTTTTTTATTTTATGATAAGCACTTACATTGCTCCAATTTATTCTCGCAGTACAAAAGAAGGTGACTTTCAGCTATGGATTCCGGTGGGATTTATATTTGTTTTCTTTTACTTGTTCCGCAGCGAAAGAAACCATCCATCTAAAATGAAAGCAAGTATTTTGGGACTTTGCATAGCATTATATCAGTTAATTCTTCAATATGTCAGATAGTTTTTGGTATTACACTAACGGGTGCTTAGTTAAAGATCATGGGTTGCTTAGGGAACTCTTTTTCTTATTGAACTAACGCAGCAGGTTAGTTGAACAGTGTTGTATAATAAATGGATATCTTTAGTTTGAAAATCACATGTTGGTACAGGGAGGATTGTATGTGGAGTTTTAGCACTTTTAAAGACAAGCGTTACTGGATTCTCTTGATTCCAGCTATAATTATCTTGGTCTTGTTCGCTGTTTTTACCCCTGATTATATTCTTGAAAAAACTTACGTTACACCATTTTTAATACTTATATCTCCAGCTTTATTTTGGTCGACATACCATCTTTGGAAGTATTTTGGTGATAAAAAGAAGAGGAATAATACGGATGACAGTTGCGATTTGTAACTTGCTTGTTCAACTAACGGGTGCTTTAGCAGAACAAGGCTGTCAGTAAAAAGCCTTTATACTTGTTCAACTAAAGGGGCAGCATTCCTGTTTGAAAGATGTTCGAGGTCTTGCAGAAAAAAGAGCCCTCTAGTATGATGCTGAGTGTCAACGACCATTGACCCATCATCTACAAGGAGGACTCCTAAATGCATTCTAAAATGAATAACAAAATTAATCAAGTAACTGAAAATACACTCGTCGTTGGTATTGACATAGCGAAGCACGTGCATTACGCCTGCTTTGTCGATGAACGAGGACGCGTAATAGAAAAAGCATTTGCTGTACATCAATCAAAAGAAGGATTCGAAAGTTTGTATGAAAAGATTAGACAAACGCTGCTGGAAACACAGAAAACGGAAGTCATCGTCGGCATTGAACCAACAGGTCACTACTGGATGAACTTAGCCTATTTTTTAGATCAATACGGCATTTCACTTGTCATGGTAAATCCAATGCACGTCAAACGTTCGAAAGAACTTGATGATAATTTGCCGACTAAAAATGATAAAAAAGATGCATTAGTCATCGCGCGATTATTGAAAGATGGACGCTTTAGCTATCCGCGAATATTAAAAGAAGTAGAAGCTGAACTACGGATTGGTTCTACTCTTAGATCAAAGTTAACGGAGGATCTAGCAAGTATTAAAAATCGAATCATTCGTTGGCTCGATCGATATTTTCCTGAATTCACTCAAGTCTTTCCTTCTTTCGGAAAAATGGCACTTACTGCATTAGAAAGAACACCAATGCCACAGGACATTCAAGGGAAAACCGCGGAAGAACTTGTATTTCTCTACCGTCAGGTAGGGGGTATGAGAGCTCCACAACTACCAAAAGCTAAGCTACTCATTGAAAAGGCTTCAAACTCTATTGGACTGACAGAAGGACAAAAGATGGCCAAACATGAAATCGCCACACTCCTACGTCAGTTTCGCTTATTAGAAGCTGAAATCGAAGCAGTGAATGACCAATTAACTGAAATGGCAAAGACAACGATGGAATATGACCTACTCGCGTCAGTACCAGGTTTAGGTGATGCGACGATTGTTGATCTACTTTCCGAAGTAGGGAGCTTTTCACTTTACGAAAATCCACGCCAACTCATTAAACTAGCGGGACTAACATTACGTGAAAACTCTTCTGGTCAACATAAGGGTCAAAAACATATATCAAAACGTGGACGTAAGAGACTTAGACATATCCTTTTCAAAGTGATTGTTCCTTTGATTCGGCATAACCTAGCATTCAAACAACTTCATGAATACTACACCACAAGGAATCAGAATCCCTTACGGGGCAAGCAATCGATGGTAGTACTCTGTGGTAAATTACTAAAAATATTACATGGGATTTGTAAAAAGAAAGTGTATTTTAACGAGCAACTTATGATGAAAGATCTCTACTGTCTCGGAGAGGCAGCGTAAGCATTTCAATCAAAGAGCTATAACAAAAAGGATGATACGGAGAAGCCGGCAATATCACTAAACTTAGACTATGAGTCCCCGGGGCAGCTTAGCAGGCCTCTGCCTTATGAATAGACCGAACGAAGGAATGTAAGCGCGTTGACGCTAAGAGACATGGGAGGGTACGTCGTCATAAGCATCGCAGAGATCCATTGTGCATCGAAATAATAGAGAAAAAAGCTAATGATTTCCATTAGTTTTAGCGAAGCGTACGCTCAACTTGGTAATAAAATCTATAAATTCAAGACTCTGTTTATCAGAGAAGAGAAAAATATTTTTCTTTAATCACGAAGTGAGGAAAACCGTTGATATCTCAATGTTTATAGAGGGAGTTTAGTTGAACAAAGATTAATTTACAGAAGAAAGAATAAGTACATAGAGAGAGACAACTTGGAGGAAAACAATAAAGGTATTTTATATTTACATATGTTCATTGGTACATTAGGACTCATAATTATTGCAGTAGGATTATTGAAATATTATGAAACTGTTGGTGGTACAGGTTCTTCATTTGCTTTGATAGGTTTTCCTTTAACAATGATTTACATGAATTATCTCGAAGGGAAAGCTGGTATAAGTAAAAAAATATTATGGATTCAATCTATAATAGCTATCTTTTCACTGTTTATAATCTACATCTACTTCAACTAACGGGTGCTTTACTTCAATAAGGAGTAAAGCCTTTTTTACTAACGAAGCAGTTTAGTTCAATAAGCAATATAATCAATATCCAAATTGTAATTGTTAAAACTAGGGATTACTACATAGGAAGGGTGATATGAAATGATTGTTCTTGAGACGCAGAGGTTGCTTTTAAGACAGTTTAAAGATGAGGATATTATTCCTTTGCATGGGATTCTTTCTGACAAAGAAACAATGAAGTTTTATCCTGCACCTTTTAGTTTTCAACAAACAAAAGACTGGATTAATCGAAATCAAGATAGATACAAGAATGATGGTTATGGATTATGGGCTGTTTGTTTAAAGGATACTAATGAATTTATAGGTGATTGTGGTCTTGTTAAACAAAAAGTTAATGACAATTTTGAAGTCGAGATAGGTTACCATATAAACAAAAAATATTGGTCAATGGGTTTTGCATCTGAAACAGCCAAAGCTTGCAAGGAATATGGGTTTAATAAATTGGGTTTAAATAAGCAAATAAGTATTATTGACCCTAACAATGTTCCGTCAATTCGCGTAGCAGAAAAGATTGGTTTTTTTAAGGAAAAAGAATTATTTATTTTTGATAAGGTCCATTATATATATTCGGAAGTTAAAGAAAAGATTGAGAAGGCTAATTGAACTAAGGGGTGCTTTACTTTAAGAAGGGGTAAAGCCTTTTTCTTATTGAACTAAAGGTGCAGGATAGTGGAACAAAATGATTTTTTCGAGGGTGAAGGATAATAATATTGAACGGAGGAACTAAATTGGAATATGTTTTAGATCACGTTGGAATTGCTGTTAGAAGTATTGATGATGCTCTTCCCTTTTATCTTAATGTATTAAACGGATTATTAGAGGACCGTTATACAAGTGATACACCTGGTGTTGAAGTACACGTTGCTGTTGTCAGAACCAATGATAAAGTAATTGAATTACTGGAACCAACCAACAAGAACTCTCCAATGGCTCGGTTTATAAAGCAACGAGGAAAAGGGGTGCATCATATTGCTTATCGAGTTGACGATTTGGACAAAGCAATACTCGAGGCTAGTAAAAAAGGAGTTCGTTTTCTAGAGGACACACTACGTACTAACACGCGTGGAAGAAGGCTCATTTATGTTAATCCCGCATCAACTGATGGAACTTTAATTGAACTTTGTAGTTATTTGAATAACTAAAGAAAAATTAACTTGAATTTTCTTAATTGGTAGAAGCAATTCAAAGAAACAATATGGGGAATTAACGTGAACTTTAAATAAACTATAACGTTGTTCAACTAACGCAGCAGGTTAGTTTAATTAGGGTTATAATCTGGTTGTAGGAAAAGTACCTATAAGGTGGTTAATAAAGTGAAAACAAATGCTTTATTTTATAAAATGCAAAAGGAAACTGTTTCTACTGAGGACTATGTAAATTGGTCTCATAACATATTAGAAAATTATGTGTCATCACCTTCCGTAAATATAATTTCTTCATTTTTAAATGGTGAAAATATTTTCCAAGTGGAAGTTTATTTTAAAAGAGCTTTAAATGAGTTGGGAATACAGAAACCAACCTTTGAGATAAGTGCTAGAGCTTATATAGGTCATTTAGCAAATAAAATAATAGAAGAAAATGATCATTCGGTGATATTTGATTTAACTTATATGATTTATCAGATCGTTGCTTTAGATTTACATTATCCAGATGATTTGATGGAGTGGTATGAAGTAAGTGAAATGATTGATGAATTACGATATGGCGATATACCTAAAGAGTTTAATGAAGATGGAGTAATATCAAGGATTAAAAATGAGGCAAATATTTTTTTAGGATTAAATGATTAGTGATTCATCTTTGAATAACAGTTGCTTTACTTCAAGAAGGAGTAAAGCATTTTTTTATATTGAACTAACGCGGCAGTTTAGTTGAATAAGCAGGTAATATATTATGAATGAAGGATATTTAACATAGCCTTACTTCTTCCTAAGAAGTAGGGTTTTTAAATTACGAATAAATTTGTGCCTAACAAGAGGTGATTATGTGGATAGAAAAGGATATAATGGAAATTCACTATTGTTTTATTAATGGTGTAGTTGGGGAATAGATTTTTAATTTTTCATTTGAAGCATTTGTGGATTCTCTGAATGGTATGCTGATGGACCAGTAAGGTTGATTTAATAACCTAAAGGATAATTTATTTGGTCTGAATTTTCATTGCTATTTTTTTATAGAAGGTGGAATAATATATGAATAGAGTGTTTGAAAATTCAAAAATTAGACATCTTTTGGTTTGGATGTTTTTTGCATTTATTATTTCTGTTTTATTTTCATCTTTTTCGTTTATAAAACAATTTTCAGATGAATTTATTTCACGAATAATGATAATCATTATTCTATACATAGTTCCAATCTTATGGTTTATTAGGAGATTACAAAGGAATAGCTCTTCTATTAGAGCGTTTTTTTTGAAAATTAATCCAGTTAAAATCAGGACAATGGTAGCTTCAGCAATAATGCCTATGATTTTTGGATTGGGGATAATGTTATTACTCACAGCTTTATTTATTGTTATTATTCCAGAAACTACAACAGGATTTGAAGGGGTATTGTCAAGTCAAAAATTAAAAATTTGGCTATTTATATTTAAGTTAATTACTCTTGTTTTCATTGGTCCTGTATGCGAAGAAATAATTTTTAGAGGTTATCTTTTAGGACGATTAAATGCTAAATTTGGTATTAAAAAAGGTATTATTCTTTCGTCAATCATTTTTGGAGTATTGCATTTAGAAAACGCTTTCGGTATAACAATTTTTGCTATTATATTAAGTGTTTTGTATATTAAAACACGCAGTTTAATTGTACCTATTATTGTTCATATGTCATTTAATACTATTGTGGCAGTAAGAGATATTTATTTTATATTAGTTTTTGGAAATCAATCGGTACAATCTACAGAAACACCACTACCACTAATACCAACATTTATTTTGTCATTAATATTAATAATTATCGGATTGCTTTGGATTATCCCATTTTTAAAGAATAATTGGAAATCGGTTGAGAAAGGGTACCCTATTATTTAAACATTCATAGTAGAACGACTTGTTACTAACGAGCGATTTATCTGCCCTCTGAAAGATGCAAGTGAGACTAATGCTTAATTTAATTACTTCAAAAACCAACGAGGGCTTTACTTGAAGCACTTTGAGCTGCTTATGTGGCTCTTTTTCTTATTGAACTAAAGCCGCAGGTTAGTAAAACAAGTGAAGGTATAATTTATTATGAAAATAAAAAATATTGCGATAAAATATAGAAATAAAAGACAAATACTTAGGGGGATTATTAATGGCATTACCAAGAATCGTCAATACAGTATTAAACGAGTATATTACCCTATTTAATGAACATTTACCTAAAATAATTGAAGGGTTATATATACACGGCTCAATTGCCCTTAATGCTTATGTTGAAGATTCAAGTGATATTGACTTTATCACTATAACAAACCGTCCTTTAACAGAGAAAGATTCGAGTGCTTTATCTTATATTCATTCAACGATTGCAAAAAAATATAAAAAACCTGAAATGGACGGAGTTTATATTCACTGGAGGGATTTGGGGAAACTCTATACTAACAGCAGTGATTTTATCTTTAGTTATCAATTTTATAACAATGAAAAACTACATTACGGTGATTACTTTAATTTTAACCCTGTAACTTGGTGGATGTTAAAAAACAAGGGAATCAACATAATAGGACCAGACCCCAAGGACTTTGATTTTGAAATTCAATCACAGCAATTATTTTCTTACGTACTTGGAAATATGAATACATATTGGGCAAGTCGAATTAAAATGGCAGAGAGTTCAATTAATGACATAATTAAGATGCCTACAGACAAAATTGATTTTGAAATAGAATGGAACGTTCTTGGATTACTACGTCAGTTCTTTACTCTAAAGGAGTACGATATTGTTTCTAAGTTGGACGCTGGTGAGTATGGATTAACGCAAATTCCAGTGGAATGGCACAGTATTATAGAGGAAGCAATGAGTATACGTAAAGGTATAAAAGCAAATATTTTCAGCTCAAATATAGAGCGAATTGATAAAACTCTTAGATTCTCAAAATTTTTGATTACATATTGTAATAATATGATAGAGAAAAATTAATCATAATGAAATAGGGGTGTAAAAACATCCCTTTTTTTCATTTAAACAAGTAGCTTTGTGAAATGTTTCACTTAAACTAACGGGTGCTTTACTTCAAGAAGGAGTAAAGCCTTTTTCTTATTCAACTAAAGCAGCAGGTTAGTTCAACAAGAAATGAAACTTTTTAGGAGAATTAATGTCTAATTTAGAAAAAGGAGGGTATGTTTTTGAGAATAAAACTTTTAATTTATTCAATGGTCGTCTTTTCTACACTATGTATAACTGGTTGTTCTAACAATAGCAGTGAAATAGATAAAGAAGTGAAAGCCAGTGAAAATGAATTTCCCCCATCTATGACAGGTTCGATTAGTGTTAATGATAAAGAGTATGAAATTGTAGTTGGAAATTATAGATGGGAAAGAAAACAAGGTCTAGATACTCAAGTTGTAGAAACCGATGCCGCATCTCCATACCAAATAGCTGAAAATTTTAGTGCCATTATGGTAGAACCGAACACAAACATAAATATTGAGATTGAAGAAAATCCTAGGATATCCCTTTACCAATGGAATGAAAGAGGAAGGGAAAAAGAAGTTACGTTAAAAAATAATCAATTATTAGCACCGACTAGTAAAGGTCAGTATATCTATGAGATATTAGCGGAATGGTCAAATGGTGAAATATCCTACACTTTTGTGGTAGAAGTTTTATAAAAGACCACTATTTCTTGTTCAACTAAACCAGCCAATAGTTTGTCAATATTTATTAATGAAAAACAAAAATAGTTCATGCTATACTAAAATTGTGCATGCCAAATAACCTTTCAAATATCTGTGTTTGGAAAGGTTTAGGCTCTTTGGTTATATTTTTGAACTAGGCTAGATCTTGGAAATCTGATTTGCTTTTTAAAAGTGCATAAATCCAATGTAAAATCTTATTCGCACATGCTATAACAGCTACTTTAAAGGGCTTTCCTACGTCACGTTTCTTATCATAAAATTCCCGTAACCTCTTATTTCGAGGAATGAGTTCATCTGTCGTTTTCTTCTTGCGACTATCACGAATGGCACTTTTTACGGCCATATATAAGGCGTGTCGTAGTCTACTAGAACCTCTTTTGGTAATCCGATTCAAAGTACCTTTAAATGTACCAGATTCAAAAACACTTGGATCAATTCCTGCAAAGGCAACTAGTTTTTTAGGGTGATTAAACCGATCAATTTCCCCAATCTCCGAAATAATCGTTGCAGCGATTTTCTCGCCGATACCGGGGATGGATTGGAGAATCTTATATTCTTCCATGCTTTTCGCTAAAGCATCTATCTCTTTTTCCAGATTGGATAGATGTTTTTTGTATTCCAGAAGCATTTTAATATACATATCCATGCTTAAGATAAGACTATTGTATAAGGTTTTCTGGAATGGGTTGCGATCTGCGGCAGCCTTCCATTTTTTTGACTGATTGTTTGCCCATTGTTGCGAACGGCTTTTACATAATTCTTTTATTTTTTTGGCGATTGTTTCTTCACTAATTGCCAATACTTCCTCTGATGTAGGAAATGCTTGTAATGAAAGTAAGGAAACGTCTGAATACAAATCTCCAAAAACCCCACAGTATTCAGGAAATACTTGATCTAAAACGGATTGGAATTGTAGTTTAGTTTGTACGTACATACCAGTAATATTTTCATGTTGTCTTGTAAGGTTACGTAAATTTAAGAGCTGAATTCCTCGTTGTTTATAAGGCTCTAGGTCCTCCTTATAAAACATCTCGCAGAGATGACGAGCGTATATGATATCAGTCTTTACTTTACGTAAACTGGAGCTCTTTGCTCGATACGAAACGAGTGGATTAACCATGATTAATAAATATCCTCTGTCTTCGAAAAATTGAACAACTGGTGTATGATAATGGCCTGTAGATTCCAAAACAATGGGGGGCCTTTCTCCAGAAACCTCTTCTATTTCTCTAATAAACTCTAAAAGAATTGTCAGCCCTTCAAGTGTATGTGCTACTTTAAAGCTCTTTTTGTATGGTTGCTTTTTATCCAAGAATGCTTGAACCTGACTTTCGCCTTTTGTCACATCCAGACCAATTACTGGATTCATCATTATTTTCCTCCTTGTCATACAATTAACCGGTAACCCCTATTCCTCCATGTAGTATCATAGCTTCGCTTGTTATACGAGATCAGAGTCCCAACCAGCCTCAATCATGTTTCTACAAGTAGGGGGCGAACTGTTTAGTTGACGGGATCATTAGCCCCACGGGTGCTTACGTTCTACCCCGGCTACCGCAATCATATATCGATATAAAAAAAGGTCAACCAGAAATATCTGGCTGACCTTATAATACGAACGGGTGCTTTAGTTAAAGATCATGTGTTGCTTAGGAAACCCTTTATTCTTATTGAACTAACGGTGCAGGTTAGTGAAGTAAGGCTTTGCTATAATAAAAATGTGAAAAGATGTTTTTTGAAATCAAATTCTAGGAGTGAAATTAAATGCCGTTGACTCTTGCTCATCCAGCAGTAGTTTTACCTTTTTCAAGAAATAGTAAATATGTTAATTTCTTTGCATTGGTATTAGGTAGCATGTCACCTGATTTTGAGTATTTTCTACGAGGAAAGCCATATGGTGAGATTGGTCATACATTCTTTGGATTTATAGCTTTTAATCTTCCTATCTTAGTAGTCGTTTATTTTATTTATCAAATATGTATACATAGGACCTTATTTAGTCATTTGCCATCTGTATTGCAAGATACATATAATCAAAAAACAAGTTCACCCAGTTTGTTAAAAATATTTGTATTTTTGTATTCTGCATTATTTGGAATGCTAACCCATGTAGTCTGGGATTCGTTCACTCATTTTGGAGGATTTATGGTGACAAACTTATCAATCCTTTCTTATACTGTTCATATTTTTGATTTTAATATCCCAATCTTTAAGTTTCTTCAGCACGGTAGCACAATAGTTGGTATTACTGTGATTATAGTATATATGTACTTTCGAACAGCAAGGAATAGATGTAATAGTAATGAGACTACAAGACCGAAACAAAAATTCAAGTATTGGGGTCAAATAGCATTGTTAACTGCACTTTTGTTTTGTTTATGGTATTTCATTGATAGAGTTTCGATTGAATTTTATGGCATTATTGTTGTTCGAATAATAGATTCGGCTTTGATTAGTTTGTTAGTTGTTTCATTATATTTTAATCACTTTAATAGAGCAAAGACAGGAGATCCTTTATTAAAGTAATGGGTGCTTTACTTCAAGAAGGAATAAAGCATTTTTCTTATTGAACTAAAGCAGCAGGTTAGTTGAACAAAAAGAACGATACATTTTTGAAACTTAGTATTTATTTAATCGTATACTTATTAATATGTTTAGATGCAAAAAAAGGGGGATAAGACAATATGAAACGAAGATTAATAACCATCTTTATATCATTATTAGTTTTATTAGGTTTGAGTTTTGGTATAACATATTTCACACATACAAAATTCTTTGACTATTCATTTTTCATTGGATTAGCAGTTACCGTTATTATTTGGTTTTTTACTTCTAAGGGTAGTTATGGTTCTCGACACTTGGATATGACGATTCAAGGTTCCACAGGTATTAGAATGGAAGGTCAAAAGTTTGAGTTTTCACCTAATATTGCTTTTTACACATCTTTGGCATACACAATCATAACAATCGCAGTAACGCTTTATCATTATAGAAGTTATTTCTAAAGGTTTCTTTTAAGCTCCAGATGTAAAAAACTTACCTTATTAAACTAACGGGTGCTTTAGTTCAAGAAGGAGTAAAGCATTTTTTCTTATTCAACTAAAGCAGCAGAATAGTTCAACAAATGAAAGGGATATTAGGTAAAATATCATTAGAGTGAGGGATGGTTTTGAAAGAAAATAAACAAGCTCTGTATTTCAATATGATTTTGGGTACAATCGGAACCATACTTATTGCTTTAGCTGCAATGAGGTATCTGGTTAAAGAAAATGATAATATAGGGAACGCATTAATACTTTTTGGTTTTATATTAATGAATGGATATATCAATTACTTAGAAAAAAGAGTAGGAATAAGTAAAAAATTGACTTGGATTAGTAGTATTGTATGTTTAATTTTGTTTATTTCTCTTTCATATTTCTTATATTTCTAGTTATTTCTTATTCAACTCCCATGAAAATTAAGAAACGCTCAAAATCCATAAAATTGCATAACAAAAGAGACTCAGAAAAAGCTTTTTTAAAAAAAGGCTGAGCCTTCTGAATGATTATATTGAGTTAGTAGGTAAATCAAGAAACATCTCCATTCTTCCTGAAATAAAGGCAAGGCTGGTGCAACCAATCAAAAAGGATTAATCTCCCATAAGTGCTACCCATATAGGGTGCGACAGTCTGTGATGCACCGAGATCGTTGGAGTCAGACTAACGGATGGGCTCTATGGCACCATAGTGTATCGACCTTCTTCGCCAGCCATAGAAACAGTATAGACAGTGGTATCCATTTTCATGCTCTGTGGTGAAGCGTTGATTTTGCGCTTCATGGATGGCTAACGGGTGCTTTACTTCAATAAGGAGTAGAGCTTTTTTTACTAACGAAGCAGTTTAGTTGAATAAGGAATAGCTTAATTACTTTGTGATTACTAAATTATTTAAAGCTTTTAGGGGGATTAATATTGGAAAAAACAAGAGTGCAAGCTTACTTTAGCCTAAGCAATGATGATGATTTTCCATTAGATGAGGTAACCAAAAGATTGAATATACAGCCGTCTAGGACAACAAAGGTAGGAGAACCATTACCTTTAAATTCAGCTAGACATTATTTCTCTACCACTTGGCAATATGGTTTGGGATATAAAGAAACGCTTGATGTGGATGAAGTATTAATGCCTGTTATTGATAAATTGGAATCAAAAGTCATTGATATTTTGCTTTTGAAAAAAGATTATAATTTAGTAGCCAAATTTTACATTGTTATTGAAATAAATAACGGGCGTACTCCAGGTCTTGCCATTTACACGAGGGCAAGTAAATTAGCTACTGAAATTGATGCAGTTTTTGATATTGATTTGTATGCATATCCGTATAACGAACTAGACGAAGTGTAGCTAATATTTTTGGAAGAAGTGGATAGATGATATTAAGCTAACGAGTGCTTTACTTCAATAAGAAGTAAAGCACTTTTTACTAACGAGGCAGGTTAATTAAATAAATATTTTTCAACTTTATTCCAATTGGTTCGTATAAAGAAGTAAGGTCCATAAAAAAGGGGGTGGGGTAGTATGAAGTATTTCCCAATTGTTATATTGAGTTTATTGTTAGTTGCCTGTACAGAAGATGAGGTTTTGTATTCAAACACTCCTGATAAGGCAATAGAGTTATTAGAATCAGAATTTGGTTTTGTTAACAATATGAACGTTATACAGGAAGTGGATGTAAATGTTAGTAGAAAAATATATGTTTTTGAAGGAGAAGGAGAAGGAGAAGTAGTAATTAGTGATAATAGTGAAAATAAAACTCAATATTTTGTAGCACTTGTTGAAAAACGAGAGAAAGGTTGGGTTGTCTTAGAATCGCTTGGAATTGGAAAACCTTCAGACAGTGAAAGTATTGCAACTGGAGGAAATTGTTTTCAAGCTGGCTTTATTGGCACAACTGAAAATCTACAACTGAAGAAATATCAATATGTTCTAAATATACCTGAAAAAGATTATTCAATATGGGTAGAGTTATTAGAATAGTAATTTTAGCTTTTAAACGGTGCTACTCTTCCACAAGGACATTCTCTTTAAAATTAATGAAGCAATGTTTGTGAAAAGTTACACTTAAACTAACGGGTGCTTTAGTTGAAGAAGGAACACTAAAATAATCAAGTAAAATCACAACGAAAGCATCCATTTTGAACGTTCTTTTTCAAAATGGATGCTTTTATTTTTTGGCTATTTGAGGGTTAAAGAGCAACTTGTAAAATTTAATCTCTTCTATTATATATACTCTCCAAACAACTCCGGTTTGCAACTATGAATAGCATGATCTTCTAGAGCGAAAATATCTGCTAAATAGATTTCAGTAGTTTCTAAACGTTCATGACCAAGAGACCTTTTAATATCATAATTAACGCAAATAACCAGCGTTCCTTAAAACAGCCAAAACCTTAATACAACAAGGGTTTTGGCTGTTTTTATTTTCTCCATAAGTTAAGGGAAGAAGGATTAACGCAAAAACGACTGAAAATCGACCAAAAAAAAAATAATCCAATATATGGTAATGCCCAATCGAGTAGCAACGTCTATATAGACGTTGCTCTTTTTATATTTATAAGGTATTTTTACTAAACGGGGCAGTTGCTGTAGTGTTTTGTTAAATAATAAAATAGAAGCCAGATTCTATTTTAATAAATTGGATAAGGAGCAGAAGGAAGAATTTTTTACCTATCCAATACATACTCTATATAAGCATCTGGTTGATTAGTATCGGAAATGGTGATGAATCACTTAGCATGAAAACAAGGCTAATATAAAAAACTCCTGACCTGAATCGTAAAATGATTAGTGTCAGGAGGATTTTATTTTAAACTGTATCACTTAGACACAAAGCCTATGCATGTAGCCTTTGGATTATAATTGAAGGTATTTTGAATTTATTAGAGAATAATTATATTAATAATAAAATAAACAAATAGATAAAGGGGATAACAATGACGTCATTACAAGCATGGAATGAAATAGTTAATAGATTAAAGGGAAATAGGATCGAGCTTCCTACTGTTCCGAAAGTAAAAAAGGATCCTGTATGGTTTTCTGCTACTACCAACGGAGAAACTATATTTATAAATAAAGCGATTGAACATAAACCTTCAAGCAAACTAACTGTTGAAAGAAGATTAAAGTATAGCACATTTGAAAAAGTTTATCCGCTCTATTTAAGGCGTGAAAATGGGGAGCAAGTGAGTTCAGAAGTAACTGCAATTACCGTAAATCAAGTATATTATTTTTCTTTAATTAGACATTTTATCAATAATTCTTGATAAGGAATAAAGATAGAATACATGTCCTAGCTGAGTAACATATAGAAATTAATTTTTTTCTGGAATTGGAGCGATATAAATGGAGTGGAGAATAAAAGCTGAAAAGCTAAACCAAAATGATACAACATTGGTATCATTAATTCAGTTGTTGTGCAGTCTAGAGTTTGCAATTTCATCCGCTAAATGGTATGTCGGTGAACAAGCAAATAGAACTGAACTTCCACCCCATGAACATATCCTTGCACTTGCTATAAATATAGCCAGTATCGGGGAGACGCTACATAAGTTTGAATATTTTGTTGGGAAAAATATAATAACATATTCTGATACATGGGAAGATTACGTAAAACAATCGTGGCATTATTTAGAAAGTACAGAAGTTACTGAATTGAAGAAGACAAACCTTAAGTATGTGAGAGATAAGTCTGCGTTCCACATAGATCCAGAACCTGTAAAACAATTTATTGATTCTTTAGAGGCTGAAGATGAAATAAATGTATGGGAAACAAATAATGGTGATGGGGGACATTCACCGTTAGCAGCCCACATTATTGCAAACACATTAATAAGTATTCAAATGGACTATCATGAGACTGCAAGAAATACTTCACGAGTATATAAAGCATTAAGAGATGTTGTTAGTGTTTGCTTAATAGAAAGGCTCAAATAACTAACTTTACTAACCAGCCAAACCTTTATATAACAAGGCTTTTGGCTGTTTTTATTTTCTCCTAAACTTATGGGAAGAAGGATTAACGCAAAAGCGGCTGGAAATCGGTTGTTTTCGGTCGAGTTGAACCTGATTAAAGTGTAGCTTTGTAAAAAAGCTTGATTTTATATTGGAAATTTATGTTACGATTATTATAAAGATTGTGAAAGAATGCACTTAAACTAACGCAGCAGGTTAGTTCAATAAGAAAAAAATGGGTTTTCCGCATTTTTAAGAAAATTGGAACATCAATTCGTTTAAAACGTCGAGTGTTTAGTGGAAGAAGATTGTCTATCGTAGATAATAAAAGAATTTAAGGGGGGGGATAGTTATGTGGGCAATATTAGGGGTTATTTCAATAGTAATAACTGTTATAAATCTTTCTTTGTATGCAGCAGGAAAGGATTATAAGCTTGCTATGGCGATGGCATTATCATTTACAGCATTAACAATTTGTGCAGATTACAGTTATCTATCTCGGTGGGTAAAAGTGGAAGATTGGGCGGCGTTATCGGATGTAATACCTGGTATGGCAAGGGCATTTTGGTTTTTGACAATTGTTTCTATCTTGCTAAATATAGCACCTATATTTTTAGAACGAAAACGTAAGAAATTATGACTTATGCAATTATTGTGTAAGTCTTATCTATAACTATCGGGTGCTTTAGTCAAACAAGACTATCATTTTTTCGATGGTCTATTTTTATGTCCAAAATAACAAGTAGATTTCGGCGTCTATTGTGAAATGTTACACTTAAACTAACGCAGCAGGTTAGTTTAATAAGAAAAATTAATGCTTCTTTGATTTTGCATTGAAATTTAGTGTGAAACTATTACGGATTTACAACGTATGTAAACTCATGAGGTGATTGAAAATGATTTCATTTATTCTTTTTTATTTAATAGGAATACCTGTTTCAGTACTGTTACACGAACTAGGTCACGCACTTTGTGTCGTTATGTTCTCTAAAGAGGAGGCATATGTGTATCTTGGCACTACTAATGAGTCCAATAAAGAAAATTTTCGAATCGGAAGAGTTACCTTCCACATCACTTTTGCTTATTCGGGCTTCTGTGCTGTGAAGAATATGACTAATTTCTCAATTGTTCAAAGTATATTGTTTTTTATTGGGGGACCAATTGTATCTGTGTTGCTATTTATTGGGGCTTATTTTATATCAGCAGAAGTAACACATTATGGAACTAGGAATTTTTTAAATGGAATTATATACATCAATCTTTTTCTGTTCATCCTTACTATTATTCCTATTAGGTATCCCAAAGTGTTAAAAACATACGCAGGATTTCAATCGGATGGTTATCAAATTCTAACATTATTAAAAGGAAGAATTAATTAAACTCTCTGAAAAAAATAATGATATTGAGTATAGGAGAATGAATAATTCTTATTGAACTAAAGGGTGCTTTACTTCAATAAGGAGTAAAGCTTTTTTTACTAACGCAGCAGGTTAGTTGAAGAGTGTTGTTGAATAAAAAAAGGGGGATATTATGCGGTCTACTAAAATTATGCTATTAGGTATAGCAATAATGTTGGTCTCAATTTACATTCCACACGAAATAGCATTTCGAACAGCAGGATACGAGTTTTATCTTTTGATTTTTGGATTTATTCTTACCCTAATCGGATTGTTTAAAAAAGATGATACATAACAAATAGATTATGTATTTCAACTAACGGGTGCTTTACTTCAATAAGGAGTAAAGCCTTTTTTACTAACGAAGCAGGTTAGTTGAACAAGGATATTGTATTTTGTAACAAATAACATTTCAATGCTTTGGGGGTTATATAAAATGAATCAAGTATTAGCGAATATTATTTATTTTTTATTCGTAATATTTATTTTTTGTACTTTATGGAAATTTATGGGCGTGCTGTGGAATGCTTATGTGCCTTGGAATGTTACAACTGACCTATTAACAATTTTTGTTGTAACTCCAATACTAATTGTTGTTTCGTTTATTTTGTCGAGTTTGTCTTTTAAAGTCATAAGAAGTTCTAAATAATATTAGAGTTTTAAAAGTCCTTATTGCACTAACAGGTGCTTTACTTCAATAAGGAGTAGAGCCTTTTTTACTAATGCAGCAGGTTAGTGAAATAAGAGTGTTAACTTTTGTTGTACAGTTGGGATTAGAAGGGAGAGTTAATATCGTGGAGATTTCTAAGAAAAAGACACTGAAAAATCGGATTGCTTTCTTAATAGTAGTTTTAGTAATATTTGGTGGAGCAACGTATTATGATGTTTTCTATACACCTAAAAATTCGTTAGAACTATATCAAGCAATTTCATTTGCAGATGACTTTGAAGACGTAAAGAAGTTAATGTTAGATGGGTATGAAGATAATTTTAAAGAAGCGGATTTTGAATTTATAAATAGTTTGGATACGTCTCCAAATCGTGTAGGTCAATTCACTTTTTTTGAATATGATGAAAGAACTTTTGTGATTATGACTTCACCAGGTACAAAAAAGTTAGAAGTGCTTGCAGTTGATGAATTGCCAAAAGATATAAGGAATTACTTTCTCCAATTAGCACCATAAAACCTAAGTTATTCAACTAACGAGGTGCTTTACTTCAAGAAGGAGTAAAGCATTTTTCTTATTGAACTAAAGGTGCAGTTTAGTACAATAAGCGAAGCACAAAAAGGCAGAGTAATATGAAACTATTTATGCTATTCATACGTACAAGGACTAAAGGAAGGGTGACAAAATGAAGAAAATTAATGTATTTGTTATTGTACTTATGCTACTTTTAATGACCACTTTATTAGCTTATGATTTCTTTCCTGATTTAATTGAATTCATTTATTTGCCTAAATCTCTTGTGATTGTACTGTTGATAATCATTGTATTTTTCAGTATTTTTTCTAACAGGTTTCAAAAAGATAACTCGAGAATAATTCTACTTTGGCAAATGGTTTCAACGGTGTATTTGTTTTTGTTAGTTGTTGCATTTACAGTTTTTGGTGGTATTTCACAAGTAGGAATTTCTTTGAAAAATCCAGTCTTATGGATTGTTATTGCTATTAGTATTTATGAGATATACGAACAAAATAAAAAAGTAAAAGTATCAAATTCGATTTCCTGAATGAAGGCGTACTTGGTACGAAATAGGTGCTTCTTTTACTAACGGAGGATTTAGATGAAGAACATGGGTTGCTAAGGCAACTCTTTTTTCTTATTGAACTAACGCAGCAGGTTAGTTTAAGAAGAAGTAGTAAAATGAATCTTATTAAATGTTATTTGTAGAAGGAGAAATTATGGATAAAAATGAGTTTTTTCAATCCCTTGAAGAAATAGTTGTTGACCCTTTGTTTATTGGCAATAATATGCAAGACATAGCCGAAGAAACAGCAAACAACACTTGGTCAATGTCTATTAGCAAGGAATTGGCGACTGAGATAGTAGTGGAAGATTTCATGGATTTTTTCCGAAGAGTGATGACGAACAGACGTGAACAAATAAGAGGTTCAAATAATCGAGATGGAATGCTCTTTTATATTTGGTTCGATTGGCAATCTGCACAAATCAAGTTTAGTTTGATATCAGATTATGACACTAACCTACCATTCGGATGTGAAATCGAAATTATACATAAACTTGAGCCTATTATTTGGGAGTTTCTAAGGTTTCCATATCACGATGGCTTTCGATTTGAAGAGGTTAGAGATGATGATCAAATGGAGGAAGACGTAAAAGGAGAAACTTTGAAAGTATGCCTCTTAAAAATAAATAAATAAATAACCTTCTTCAACTAACGCAGCAGTTTAGTTGAAGAAGAAGGTTTTCTATTTATTAAGGAGAGAATGGGGGGGGATTAGCAATAGCAGTATTTTCGATACTTTTAATTGTTGGTTGTTCGCCATCCCCATCAAGTTAAGAAATCTATTGTTCCACCAAAACAAAAAAAGCTATCTTAGTTTATAAATTAAGATAGCTTTTCTATTTAACCGTCTTTACATCTGAATAGTTACAATTATTCTCAGGAAAGATTAGAAATTCTTTTTCTCTAAGTACCTTACATTATTTTCAACTTCTTTTATCTGGATATTCAAAAACTCATTAATCTCATAAATCAGTTCCTTTGAGTGGTCAAACATCATTGCATGGGACGTCCCAGGAATAACAACCGTTTTACTTTTTTTTAGTTTAAGTTTAACACTTTTTATAAACTCTAACTTCTTGTTAAGGTCACCTTCTTTTTCTGCTGGCAGAAATAACACACTACATTGAATGTTTTCATACAAATGTTCTACTCTTCTATCATAAAGATCTTCAGCTATTTGTCGAAGCGTATCTCTCTTAGATATAAAAGTTACTTTCCCATTTTCCAGTTTTCGAGGCTCATAATCTTTCATCACCAGCTCACGCTCTTTGCTCCAAGGAAGCCAGTTTTCCTTCATAAACTGTATCAACGCTTCCCTTGACTCAAATTCCTGTTCGGGACTGGAAAAGTATTTATTTAAATGCTCTTCTTTTGTTTCAGTATGCAATCCTTCGGATTTATTAACTAAGGCCCCTTCGGAATTAACTAAAGAAAGAACCCTTTCTGGGTACATTGATGCAAACCTTGTGCCGATATAACAACCGAGTGAGCTTCCGACGATATAAGCTTTATCAATTTCAAGAGAATCTAGCACCGCTCGAACATCTTCAGCTAAGGTTTCAAGTTGATATCCCGTTGGTGGCTGATCTGATTTACCATGTCCTCGTATGTCCATGGCAATTACGCGATATTTTCCCATAAAGCTTGGAATTATGCTCCTCCAAATGGCAGAACTTCCACCCATATAATGCAGTAATAGCAATGGTTCACCCGTCTGGCTGTATTCATAAACCTTAATTCGTACGCCATTTGAATCTATCATATGTTCTTTCATAATAAAACCTCCCATTATTTTCCTTATACGCTATTA
This sequence comes from Psychrobacillus sp. L3, assembly GCF_042945595.1. Lineage (GTDB taxonomy): Bacteria > Bacillota > Bacilli > Bacillales_A > Planococcaceae > Psychrobacillus. The sequence goes on from NZ_CP168493.1 coordinate 1,826,925, forward strand.
TTTTTTAAAAAATCCGTGACTTCAATTATATCTTATCGTATATTGGTGACAGATAACGTCACTAATAATAGGAGATATTTTCATGTCTAGAAGTGGAAGATTACTTGAATTATTAATTTCATTAAATACAAAACACCGATTTACGGTTCAAGAATTAGCAGATGAGTTTTCTGTATCAAGGAGAACAATGCTTAGAGACTTGCAACTATTAAGTGAAATGGGGGTTCCTCTTTTGTCTTCACCTGGACCGAATGGCGGTTATAGTCTTATAAGGGAACAGAAACTTCCACCGATATCATTAACAGCAGAAGAAGCTACAGGGCTACTTCTATCGTATGAATTATTAGAGAAGAATGATGGACCCTTTAAATATGAAAATATGTCTACCCGTACTAAAATACGTGCCACCATGTCTGTCGAAATGCTTCAAAAAGTCGAACAATTAAAAGCTCGATTAGCAATCGCTGCTCCTCGAAGAAGCTTTAAGAACCTTTTTCTAAAAGATATATTGCAGGCATCATTAGAAAGAAATCATGTGGAAATAGAATATGATTCTCTCTCTGGGTATTCAATTCGGACAATTTTTCCTTACGGACTTTTTATATCTAATGGATTATGGTACTCTCTAGCGTTTTGTTATAAGCGTAACAATACTGTGACGTTTCGAGTCGATCGGATTGTTTCCCTTAAAATTAATCAAAATTTTACTGAATCTATTCCTATCGATATGACAGTTGAAAAATGGCTAAAACAATCAGATAATTCAACAAGGGAATTTATTTTAAAAGCTCGATTAACAAAATTCGGATGCAAAATATTAGACCCTCATCCTATAGGGGAATGGATACAAGTTAATCCTGATGGTACTGGAGTAATCGAAGAAAAAATAAAAGAGTCAGATATTCGTTTTGTAGGAAGGATGTTCCTTAGTCTTGGTGCTGAAATATTTATTGAGGAACCGGTTGAATTAATACAATTCTTACAGGAAGAAGCATTAAAAGTAGTCAATCAATATTCGAAAAGGTAAAAAAAATTGCCAACAAAGCTGAAATTGCAAGCTATCCTTAAAACGAAAAGAACGTTATCCTTTGTCTAGGACTATAGGAAAGGATGGCGTTTTTATATGAATTTCTCGATTTCAGATGAACTTCAATCGTTTGTTGAAGAGTTACAACGATATATGTCTCCTAATATTCTAGAACACCTGGCTAAAAAAACAGGATTCAATTATTGAAGAGATTAACTATGAAGAATTACAAAGTTAATAAGTTTGTGAAGAATTGTACTTAAACTAACGGGTGCTTTACTTCAATAAGGAGTAGAGCCTTTTTTACTAACGCAGCAGGTTAGTTTAAGTCGGATACAGCATTATTGTGTTGAATATTTAATGACAGAACCTTTTTTTGGAGGACGACCAAGTGATAACTAAAGCAGAGATAATAAATCAACCTTATTCAGGTCAATACAAGGAGATAATTTATGACGTTTCAAATTCATTGAATTCCCAAAGTTGGACTTGGATAAAATTTGAGGATGGTGATTTTAATGAATGGTGCGGTGAATTAAGAGGATTTCCACGGGCTGTGGCATTATCAAAGAAATTTAACATTGTTCTAGTTCTTACTTCTGATTATTTATTTCAAATTGATTGCGAGAGTGGAGAGTTAACCAATTATGAATCGCAACCTCAATATCAAAGTTTAACAGTGACACCGTCAGGAGTTTTCGTAATTGCTGATTATTATCACATTGAAAAAATTGAGTCAATATTAAAAGACAAGAAACTGTTGGAAAGCCCTATACAAATGGACACAATTAAATTTAGTAGATGGTCGAATAATAGGCTATCAATAACATGTGATGAATTTTTAAACTGGGATAATCACCTCGAGTTAGAACTTGATGGTGATACACTAGAAATAACTATGAAAGACCTCATATGATACTTTATCTTCGCTTGAACTTATTCAACTAACGGGTGCTTTAGTTAAACAAGACCATCATTTCGATGGTCTATTTTTACGTCCAAAACATCAGGTAGATTTCGGCTATTCATTGTGAAATGTTACACTTAAACTAACGCAGCAGTTTAGTTGAAGAAGGACACTTCCCAATTTGTTTATTTGTTACGTTATAATATCTATACAATATTTTCCTGAATGGAGTGTTATCGTGGTTCAATTATGGCGAGCATTTGGAGGTTTGGTTCCTTTATTCTTAATAATCATTTTAGGAGTTTGTATTATTGCTTATGTAGTTAGTAAAAAGAAAAAATTAGATTTGAAAAGAGTGATTGTTAACGTTCTGTTTTGTCTTAGTATAATTGGAACTTTATTAGTAACGATTTATCCGAAGTCATATGGTACTGAAATGCTGAGAATTGTTAACTTAGTACCTTTTATTGGAATGTACAATATTATATTTCATTCAGTTGATATAACCGTACCTATTCGAAATTTAGGGCTAAATATATTACTATTTGTTCCTTTTGGTTTTTTTCTAGCTTTGAAAAAGTCATCATATCAAAAGAATCTTAAACTATTTGTAATTCTAACAGGATTTCTGTTTTCTGTTCTTATTGAAGTGGTGCAGTTTTCTATTCCTATGGGGCGTTCCGCAGATATAGATGATGTAATATTAAATACTATTGGAACTTTTTTAGGGTTCATAATTTGGAACCTTTTAAACTCTAGATTCCCGAGTATTTCGTTATATAAGAGACCATCAAACAGCCATTTTTAATGCCTTTCTTATTAAACTAACGGGTGCTTTACTTCAATAATGAGTAAAGCCTTTTTTACTAACGCAGCAGTTTAGTTGAAGAAGGAATATTTGTTTAATGATACAATAAAAGTTATATTGTTCGACTATTGGGGTGAGTTGATTTTGAAATTCATTGAATTCGGAATAGGAAACACATGGATAATTAGGACTGAAACAGAGTTAGTAGATGGCACGGAATATGAGGAGAAAGGAATAAAAGGACCAATAAAGTTCTACTCCTTGTATTTAAGAATTTGGATTGGTAAAACCGTTTTAATAGCAGATTTAAAAGAAGGATTTAAAAGACAAAAGAAAAACCGTAATGAATTTAAGGTTATATTTGGTATAGTCAGTGGTTAAATCTTGTTCTACTAAAGCAGCAGGTTAGTTTAATAAGAATGTTGTTATATTAGAAAAAGGGGTAGATGATATGGAAAGGTTAGAATTAAGTTATAAAAATGCTGTTCCAATGAAGGCGATTGAATTGAAAAAAATCTTAATGGAAATTAAGAGCGGGGGTAGAACTTGGGAAGAAGAAAGTAAAGCTAATATAGTCAAATCTATGGTTGAGCATATCGGCTCAACTGATAGTGAACTTAGAGACAAATTAATTTATAGCTCTTTTTATCAATTAATTATAGAAAGAAATCAAATTGAGCATGAGTTATTAAATGAACTATTAGAATTGTGTTTAAGTGACTTGTTATTTAAAGGAATTGGGGAGAATCAAACTGATACTGTTTTTACAAGGTCATTTACTACCCTTTTAATAGCACTTATTCTATATAGGGATAATGAAGACAACTTTATGTCCCAAGATATGGTATTTAAAATAAAAGATAAATTAATCGATTATATTAACTTGGAGAAGGATTTACGAGGATATATATCTGTAAAAGGCTGGGCTCATAGTATAGCTCATGTAAGTGACGCTATTGATGAACTTGTAAAAAGTTCAAAAATAGATCAGAAATTTTACTTAGAAATATTAAAAGTACTATGGAATAAGGTATTTGTTTCAACTTATGTATATGTCCACAATGAAGATGAAAGGATTTTAATTCCTATACTAGAAATGCTAAATAACGGATTGGAACAAGAAGAAATAGAAACATTAATACGAAATGTACCAATAGAATTAAAAATTCGAAAAGAACAGATAGAGGAAGAAGAGTATTGGTTCTTATATTCTAACTGTAAGACATTCTTAAAAAGTTTTTATATCAAAGTTAATACAAATAGTGAATTAATATCTCTTCAAAAGAGTATTGAAAAGTGTCTATCCGAAAATTTTTTTTATTAGAAGTTAAGAGTTAAATAGCTAACAGGAGTATTATAACTTTGATGGCAACCACTCTTTTATTATTGAGAAAAAGTAGTTTCATTTTTCGAACAATGGGTTTCTTGATGACTGCTACCTAAATAAATTAGCTTACTATTATCAAATGGAACGGGTGTACAGTTCTCCTCAAAATATATCTTAACAAGACAATAGCTTCTTCAACTAACGGGTGCTTTAGTAAAAAATCATTGAGCTGCTTAGGTGGCTCTATTTTCTTATTGAACTAAAACCACAATTTAGTTGAATAAAACTTTTTGAAAGGATGTGCCTAACGAAATGGAACTAACAACAAATAAACGGAAGTTTTTTCAGTGGGGTGGGTATTTTGTAATAATGCTAACTCTTCTTTTAAGTATATTGCTAAATATATCTGAAAGCACACTTGATGCTATCAAATGGACTGGGCTTGGTCTTGGTCTTATTTTTACCTTGGTTTCCTTTTTATTTTCCAATAAGAAATAAAAGGATGGTATAAAGAATTTCAACTAACGGGTGCTTTACTTCAATAAGGAGTAAAGCCTTTTTTACAAACGGTGCAGTTTAGTTGTAGAAAGGGAGAGAAAAAAATGAAAAAAATACTGAAATACACAATAATCGGCATTATTTCTTTTTTTCTGGTTCTTTTGGTATTTTCGAACTTATTGAGATGGGCAAAGCAAGGAGCGTTTTTAAAATACGATAATGGTGTGACAATTGAAGTTTATAATTCAAGTAAACAAGCAATAACGGATTTAAACTTCTATTTTTCTTTTAGTGGTTATCATGTATATCAGGATTTAGGTACTATCAATCAATTAAAACCCGGAGAAAAAACGAGTCGATATAGTCATCAAATAAAAGACACAGGTAATGATAGAAGTTTATACTTACAGTATCCAATTAACAAAACTGAGGCAGAAGTTGAGAGTCTAGCTTATTTACCGTCTTATAAACCAAGTAAGGTAGTAGTTATTTTAGAAATAACCGGAACTGATAATAAAGGGAAACTTTTATTTAAGGTAAGAGGGTATGAAAATGTTTTTGGTCAATATGAATTTGATTTGACTTCCGATAGAGAGTGATTGCATAAATGGTACTGAGGAGTACTTATTCAACTAACGGGTGCTTTACTTCAATAAGGGGTAAAGCCTTTTTCCTTATTGAGCTAACGCAGCAGTTTAGTTGAAGAAGGAGAGAGATTAATTGAACGCGAAATTTGTATATTGGTTTGGTGGCTTGTTGCTTTATTCAAAAAGCGTAGTCGTTAGTGAATTGTAAAGCATATTGCCAGTTAAAGTAATGGGTACGAAAGCAACACAGGGCTGTAGATTATTGTGCAAAAAGAAAGGAAGGATTACCTTGAGGGTTATGAGAACTGTTTTTACGGTAGTGCTAATCATTATATTTATTTGGGCTTTGATTACTGGTACTTTTACTAAAGTTTTTTCTCCCTATATGTTGTTACTTGTAGGGACAATGATATTATTCGCCGGGTTATCTGAATTGAAGTCAAAACGAAAGACAAATGCTATTATATTGTTTGTAGCATCAGTATTTTTTCTTTTAGCTTCAACTTACATTTTCCTCCACTAACGGGTGCTTTACTTCAAGAAGGAGTAAAGCCTTTTTCTTATTGAACTAACAAGCATCCCCCCTTGCTAATGCCTTAAACGATACTCAAAAGTGGGTATAGCTATATTGGTATTTAGATTTTGGTGATATTTTGGTTATTTATTTAAAGTAGTTTTTGAGGTTTTTTGAGAAGTTCACTTCCCATATCCAAAAACGATCGTTTTTGGTATGGAAACTAAAAAATTGGTGTTAATTTTACTCGTTTCTAAAATGTAAGGGCTTGTTATTATAAAGATATCAAAAGGAAAAGAGGAATTAAAAATGACAAAAAATCAATTTCAAGCTTTTAAGGAGCTACATTATCAAGAGGATGAATTGTACCTCTTTAATTGTTGGGATGTAATGTCTGCAAAAATAATTGAGGGTAAAGGCGTCAAAGCATTAGCGACTAGTAGTTATGCGATTGCTGATGCCTGGGGATGCGCAGATGGTGAAAAATTACCTTTTGAAAATTTAGTTTGGTTTTCCCAACAACTAGTCCATAATTCAAATGTACCTGTTTCTATTGATGTAGAAGGGTTATATGCAGATTCTCTAGAAACACTCTACTATAATGCTCAATCTCTTTTTACTACAGGTATCTCAGGAATTAATTTTGAAGATAAAAAAAACCGCTCCCATACATATGAGTTATGGAATGTTAACGAACAAGCAGACAGGATTCAAACCCTAAAGCATGTTGCTACATCTTTAAACACCAATATATTTGTTAATGCAAGAACAGACGTATTTTTAAAAGAAGAGAAGCACTCTATTGATTTAGTAAAGGAAGCGCTAAATAGAGCTGAAGTCTATGCTGATGCTGGTGCTGACGGTATATTTATCCCAGGGCTAAACAATATAGAGCTGATAGAGGAATTTTCAAAAAATTCTCCTTTACCAGTTAACATTATGCTGAATTCATCTACTAATATCGAGAGTATTAACTGGAAAAATGTTGGTGTCAGCCGGGTAAGCTATGGACCACATTCTTATTTCAATGCACAAAATATCTTAGCAAAGCATCTAACATTTAGTGTTTAGGGGGAAGAGCGAAAGCCATGATTAATGACCAAAGGACAATAGATACATTTTATACAATGCTAATAGAGAAAAATTCCAACTTTGAAGGCACTTTTTATGTAGGGGTTAAAACGACAGGCGTTTTTTGCAGACCAACTTGCCCAGCAAAAAAACCTAAAAAAGAAAACTGTGAGTTTTTTAAAACAGCAAAAGAAGCTACATTGGCTTCATACAGACCTTGTAAAAGGTGTCAGCCATTAAATACACCTAGTTCTTTATCCCCTGAAGTAAAAAAAATAGTTGTAGCTATAGAAGAGAATCCTCAAAAAAAATGGACGGATAAAGATTTTAATGACTTATCCATTAGCACTAACACAGCAAGAAGACAATTTAAAAAACAATTTGGGATGACTTTATTGAATATGCTCGATCCCGCCGTCTTGGTATGGCATTTAATCATATTCGAAATGGTAAACCTTTAATTGACACTCAGCTTGATAGTGGATTTGAATCCAGTAATGGATTTCGTGATGCTTTTACGCGCATAATGGGGGCAGTTCCGAAGAGAAATAAACAAGTAAAACTTTTAACGGCAAAGTGGATTGAAACAAAATTAGGTTCGATGATTGCAATAGCAGATGACGACGGTCTTTATCTTTTAGAGTTCGTTGATCGAAGGGGATTAGAAAAGGAAATTGAGAATATGCGAATAAAACTCTCTGCAGCTAACATACCCGGAAAAATCAAATTCTCCAGCATCTTGAAAATGAACTACAGGAATATTTTGAAGGTACACGCTTTTCCTTTCAAACAACCATATCAGATGAAATTGGTTCAAGCTTCCAAAAAGAAGTTTGGCGGATACTGAGAGGGATACGTCCGGGAAGTACAATCAGTTACAAAGATTTAGCAATACAAATAGGAAATCCTAAAGCTTATCGTGCTGTCGCTCGAGCAAATGGAGCAAATCAAATTTCACTTCTTATTCCTTGTCATAGAGTGATCAATACAAATGGAGATCTTGGTGGATATGGCGGGGGCATTCAAAGAAAGTCTTGGCTGCTTGAGTTAGAGAAAAAATATAACAATATTTTGTAAATGATTTCCGCGTTATGATTTAAGGCTTCTATTTGAGTTAATTAATGAATAACAGAAATTATTGAGCTAACGAGTACTTTACTTCAAGAAGGAGTAAAGCCTTTTTTCTTATTGAACTAACGCAGCAGGTTAGTTCAACAAGAAAGATGTAATAAATTATATAAACTGGTATAGGGGGCGAACTAATGGATAAGGGGTTTATTAAGATTAGAAAAGCAGATTTAACAGATACGAAAGGAATAGCTAAAGTACACGTCGACTGTTGGAGAACAACATATGCCAACATTATTCCAGAAGAATACTTGAAAAATTTAACATATGAAAGCCGTGAACAGATGTGGACCAATGCAATTCCCCAAGGCGATATTTATGTAGCGGAGAACAAAAGCGGTGAAATAGTTGGGTTTGCCAAAGGAGGGAAAGAAAGAAGCAGTAAATATAAAGGGTATGATGGGGAGTTATACGCCATCTATATTTTACAAGATTATCAGGGTAAGGGAATTGGAACAGCCCTTGTTAAGCCAATCATCAATGACATTATTGGAGTTGGACTGAACTCAATGCTTGTTCTTGTTTTGGAAGATAATAATTCTCGTAAGTTTTATGAATCACTTGGGGGAAGAAAAATAGATACTGTTGAAGTAGAGATTGGTGGTAAGAAGTTTTCTGAACTTGTATATGGTTGGGAAGATATTAGAAATATATTTTAGTATTTCTTATTCAACTAACGGGTGCTTTAGCACAAAACCATTGGGCTGTAAAACAGCTCTTTTTTCTTGTTCAACTAACGGTACAATTTAGTTGAATATGAACATATACATATTTTCTTGAAGGAATACCTTGTATTATACAGTAATTTATATTATAACTAATATTGGAGGTGGACAAATTTGGAAGTAAATAAAGAGGTTTTAAAAGGTCACATTGATACGATCATTCTATCGTTACTACATAGCAGGGATATGTATGGATATGAACTGGCTAAATTGGTTCGAGAAAAGAGCGATGAACAATTTGAATTAAAAGAAGGTACGCTTTATTTGTCTTTAAAGCGCCTTGAAAAGAATAAATGGATTGAGTCTTACTGGGGTGATGAACAAGGACCAGGAGGAAGAAGGAAATATTATAAACCTACGCCTTTAGGTGAAGAGGGTTTTGAAGAAAAGCGTAAGGAATGGCAATTTGTTAAAAAATTAATCGATTCATTTTTGGAAGGGGGAGAAAAAATATGAAGAAAATCGACGAGTATGTGAATTCTGTATATACCCAAGTTGATCGGAATGAAGCAAAAGAATTGAAAGAGGAAATGCGAACACATTTGTTAGAAGCGGTTGAGGAGTTAAAAGCACAGGGAATATCAGAAGAAGAAGCTGTTTCAATTGCTTTAAAGAATTTTGGCGATGAACATATGTTGAGGTGGAAGATAGTTGAACATTTCCGATTGTCACGTTTTTTCTCTGTGAATTTGTTACGCACAGCTATTATTTTTGCAGTCCTTAGTATATTGATTGGTTGTATTTTTGCTTATAACGAATATCGATTATTTACGCAGCGGGCACAAATTGCACAATATACGCTTGCTGTGCTCGAAGACGGGGGATTCAATGAGACAAACAAAGAACTTATTGTTGAATTCGTAAAGGAAGCCCCTCAAGTTACAAACATGGGAATTATTCAGGATCACTCAGATTCGCTTTCTAGGGTGTTCGATTATGAAAGATCGGAGCCGTTTAAAGACATTAGATATATAAACGGAATGGCTGGTAAGGTTTATGAAAACGGAAGTTGGGAAGTGGACATGAACTACGAGCATTTTCATCTCGCATGGATATATGCAATCGGTGTCTGCTTGTTCGCTTATTGGGTACTGTTTGCCATTTGGGCAACTATTAATGCCAATTATTATAGACGATTAAACATTGGTTGGATTCTCGCTTTTGCTTTATCAAATGTTGTAGGTTATTTGATTTATGTTTTAGCAGGAAAGAGGAAAGTAGTTGAAAACTAAAAAACAAGTGCAGTAGTGGAGAAGATATTAGAAATATATATTAATTTTTCTTCTTAAACTAACGTGGTGCTTTACTTCAAGAAGGAGTAAAGCCTTTTTTCTTATTGAACTAAAGAAACAGTTTAGCACAGTAATGGGGTTTTATGGTAAAGTAGAGAAAAAGAATAAAAGGGGTTCGAACGTGGAAAAAACTTTAGTAAAAACGGCTATATATTCCTTTATTATTTCTTTTTCGGCATTGTTTGTATTGGTTGATAGAACGGGAACGTCAGAGGATGTTAATGGAATGCATTCGGGTTGGGAAATTCCTTATCCAGATTTTCTTTTTAAGATTTTGGAATACTCTATAACAATTACATTCATTATGGTCATAATTGTATCATTGATTAAACGGTTCAAAAAATTAAAGATATTGAACTAACGGGTGCTTTAGTGAAAAATCGTTGAGCTGCTTACGCGGCTCTATTTTCTTCTTGAACTAACGAAGCAGTTTAGTGGAAGAAGGATTTTAGGGAAGGGTTACAAGATTTAAGTTTTTAAATGTTAAATAAGGTTATTAAATGAAGGAGGATGTTATGAAAAGGCTTAAGCTGTTATGTATTAGTTTTTCAGTTCTATTTTTACTTCTAACTGCTTGTAGTCAACAGCCAGACATCAATATAAGTGAAACTCTTGGAAAAATCGAAGAGTTTTTTAGACAATCTGAGGAGATGGATACAGTATCAGCTTTTGATGGAAAAAAAGATGTGAAGTTTAGAATTATTGTTGAAAAACTTCCAACAGAAGAAGAAGCCATTGTTTTATTTAATCAAATAATAGATAGATTTGTAAAATACTCAAATCACTCAGATGTATGGGATTATTATAATGGTTACTTTGATATAAATAGTTACGACAATGGAGTCATTTATGAGGCAAACAAGATAATTGGTGAAGATTTACAAGTTGTAACCAAGTAAAATTGTTAATTTTTTATGAAACAACGAGTGCTTTCACAAAGTGTCAAGCCTTTTTCTTTTTCAAGTAGCGAAGCAGTTTAGTTGAAGAACATAATGTTTTCATCTTCTCATTTAAGGGGGATTTATAATGAGATATAACATAATGGGAGTATGTAAAACTTATCATGAAGAAGAGGGATGGGGCTGGATCTCAATTGAAGACGAAGATGCCGTTTGGGTACATTTCAGTAGTATTCAAATGGAAGGGTTCAAATCTCTTAACAAAGGTGAGGCAGTATTATTTGACCTTGAGGAAAATTCAAATTTAAAAGAACAATCACGTCGAGCTGTAAATGTTAAGAAGATAGTTAATAAGTTCAACTAACGAAGCAGTTTAGTTTAACTAGCAGGTATTATTAAAGGGAGGTCGAATAAGTTAATTTAATGGGTTATTCAAGTAAATGCTAAGTGTTTAAAAGAGAAAGAGGTGTTGAACGTGAAAAAAGCAAAAGAAAAAAATGAATTATTGGAATGGGCAAAAGCAATAGGAATTGCTATTTTATTTGCATGTGGTATTCGATTTTTCCTATTTACACCTATTGTAGTTGACGGTGCTTCTATGATGCCCACATTTGAAAGTGGTGACAGAGTAGTAGTGGATAAAATCGGACCAAAATTGATGGAATATGAAAGATTTGATGTGATTGTATTTGAAGCAAAAGAAGATACTAATTATATCAAACGTATTATTGGTATTCCTGGAGACCGCATAGCTTATGAAAATGATGAACTTTTTATTAACGGTGAGCGGTACGAAGAACCCTACTTAAAGGAGTATAAAAAAGCTTTGATAGACAATGGTACACTTACTGGAGACTTTACATTAGAAGAAAATTTAGGTGAATTAACTGTGCCAGATGGATACTTTTTTGTACTAGGAGATAACCGTCGTTACAGCACAGATAGCAGAGACCCTCGTGTTGGATTTGTTTCGAAGGATAAAATATTGGGTACCGCAAAAATTGTATTTTTACCTCTAGATAATTTAAAGATAATAAAATGATAAAGTGAATTGTAAAAGCACCAGTTAGTTGATGTTCCTGTTCAACTACCGGGTGCTTTACTTCAATTAGGTGTAGAGCCTTTTTTACTAACGGGCAGTTGAGTTAAAAAAATATGTTAGCAAATAAACCAGATAATGGATATATTGTGTTATGTTTTTTTTAGGGGGGATTTTATGTCTAAGAAATTAAAAATTATCTCTATAACAGTTATTTTATTAGGGATTATTTTTATAAATTCAGCATTAAAAGATGATGTTCAGGAAATTAAAAAGGTTATGTACTCATTAAATCAACCAATGACGAACATTGCTCATATTGAATTTTTGGATAACAATCAAGCAATTGCTTTTTATGAAGGGGGTAATCAACAAGATTTATATTTTGGGAGTGCTCTCTTTAAGAAAAACCTATTTGGATGGAAGCTTGTTAACAGCTTCGCTAGTGGACTTACTCATGAACATAAATTAGATTGGGGTTTTTCAAACTTAGAATCTAGTTTTTATGGTTATACTGATTTAATTAGGGGGAAAATACTTGAACCTCAAATAGAAGAAGTAAACATTAAAACTGATGGTGGAAACGAATTTAAAGCCAACATCATTGAATATGGCGATGACCAAAAGTTTTGGTTTTTAGTTACTGATGGAGAAGATCTAATAGGCTCTACTATTATAGGTTTGTCTTCAGACGGTAAAATAATTGAACAGATAATACAGTGAATTTAATTTTCTTATTCAACTAGGCGTGCTTTACTTCAAGAAGAGGTAAAGCCTTTTTTCTTATTGAACTAAAGCAGCAGCGCGACAAGTTTTGTTATAAACACTAATGTGTGAAAAAACAAGGGATTTCTTCGGAAATCCTAACTTTATAACCGAGGATAGGAATGACAAAACCATGTATTTTGAAACTATCCCATTAAGATTCCTGCATGCGTCATAATGGACAGATTATGGGGTCTGAAGCTCAGGTGAAGTCGGCAGAACAAAGGCTGAAGCCACTCCTCACGGAAAAGGTATGCCAATGGATATGCCGGATGGCTGAAAAACTAAATATGGTGAGAATTTTTTTATGGAAAAGAATAGACGAACTTCCGGATGTACGGGTCTAAATTTAGAACACGAGGAAACTTGTGTACCATTCAACGATGGGGTGAGTGGCGTGGAGTAAAAATTGCTGCTCTGAAACACGCTATACCGAACAATGGCGGTATCCAGCTCACAGGCTTACAGGAAGCACCTAAGTTTAGAAAAAAATATAGCTAAGTTATAAGGGACTTGGAAAGTAAGGAACGTTGACTCAAGGGCTGTCACCCGAAACGGCTGCTATAAGCGATATGGCGAAATGCATTTGTCCTTATGAGGATAGGGGTACGACCAGTGAAAGCTCTGTAATGGAGGTGGAGGAACAGCCCCAAGTCTAGCGATAAGTAATAATTATTTTTCAACTGTGCATTGCACCGGTCGGGTAAGAACGTGGGAACATCACTTCAAAAGGAATGATGCCACAGTGCAAGCTCTACGATATTGGGATTATTACGGGATGACAGACACTTTTACAGACTTACATCAACGAGCCAAAAATAAAGAATCATTCCATCTGCTATACGACATCATCACGTCGAGGAACAATATTTTATTAGCGTATCGAATAATTAAGTCAAATAAAGGGTCGAAGACCCCTGGAACAGATGGTAAAACTATTGTAGACATAGAAAAACGTTCGGAGAACGAATTAGTAGAAGAAATACAAAGTAAGCTTAAAAGTTATCGCCCAATGAAAGTTAGACGTAAACTAATAGAAAAAGATAATAGTAAGATACGACCTTTAGGTATTCCATGCATTCTTGATAGAATCATACAACAATGCTTTAAACAAGTGTTAGAGCCGATTGCAGAGGCTCATTTTTATAATCATAGCTATGGATTTAGACCTTTACGGTCTACTCATCATGCGATGGCGAGAATTCAATTTCTAGTTAATCAGTCGAAACTCCATTACGTTGTAGATATTGATATAAAAGGGTTCTTTGATAATATCAATCATATCTTACTTATTAAACAGTTATGGAATATAGGTATTCGGGATAGACAGGTTCTAGCCTGTATATCCAAAATGCTAAAAGCAGAAGTGGATGGAGAAGGTATTCCAACAAAAGGTTCTCCGCAAGGTGGCCTACTTTCACCGTTATTGTCTAATATTCTACTAAAATGGGAACTATTCCCCCTCCATAAAAACTTAAAAACTAGAGAAGGTCAACTTCTTGCAAAAAAGCGCACTCACTTAAAAGAAGGCTACATAGTTAGATATGCTGACGACCTCAAAATCATCTGTCGAGATTGAAAACTGCTGAAAAGTGGTATCATGCTGTAAAGCTTTATCTAAAAGAACGTTTAAAACTTGATATTTCACCAGAAAAATCGAAGATTATTAATCTTGGCAAGAATGAGTCCGCTTTTCTTGGCTTCACAATACGTGCCAATCGCAAAGGAAAAAAGCGAGTTGCACATACGTTTGTCAAAGCTGAAAAGATGCAGAAAATTAAAGCTGATGCAAAGAAACGATTAGAAATACTCCGAACATCGCCAACTACTCAAAATGCTATGCGCTTTAATAGTTTTGTCTTAGGGTTACACAATTATTTTAACAGAGCTACTCACGTCAACTTAGCGTTCTCACGACTTGCCTACGAACTAGGTGCATCTATGTACAATCGTCTTAAACCTGTCGGTAAATATGAACATCCTAACAATCCTCCACCTGTCTATAAAAAGTTCTATGGCTTAGGATCTAAAACTTATAACATCGCCGGGGTATACCTCTTCCCTCTCGGTATCATCAAAACTAGAAATGTGATTGGTTTTACTCAAAGTATAACTCCATTTACCCAAGAAGGTCGAGCACAAATAACCACACTTTTGAGTAAAGACATAAGACATGAAATAGTATTGTTAATGGAATCAAAAATATCGACACGAAGTGTCGAATATATGGATAATCGGATTAGTAGGTACAGTATGAAAAAAGGAAGATGTGAAATAACTGGCATGTTCCTAACCGCACAAAACGTGTACTGCCACCACTATATACCTGTACATCTTGGTGGAAGCGACAAATTCAACAACTTGCGTATCCTCCAAAAAGAGGTACATGAATTAATCCATTTGACCGACAAAATTAAGGCGAATACACTCATTAAAACTTTGGACATCACGGAATCGATGTTAGAAAAAATCAATAAATATCGAGAAAAATGTGAGCTAGAAATAATCAAATAACCCAAATCAATAAGAGTAACTTGAAACTTATAATTAATAATACCAACGCTAGATGGAACGCGGAATGCTTGGAAACTGGCACGTTCCGTGTGGAGTAGGAGAAAAGCTGGAGATAACTTCAAATGCTTACCTATTACTAACGGTTAGTTGAACAAGCATGTAACTTTAATCCATTTGAAACGTATGTAGTATTAAGTAAGAGTACATAGATAAACAATGATATAGACGGGGGGGAATAGAAATGGATTTAATAATTGGAATTGCTATTGTACTAATTGTGTTTTTCTCTTCAAGCATAATTGAAAAAAGGTTAAAATCTATTGAAAAACAAAACAATCGTGTAATAGAAATACTGGAAGAAATAAGAGATAAAAAAACAAATTGATATTCCACTAACGTGTGCTTTAGCAGAATAAGACCATCATTTCGATGGTCTATTTATTTATCCAAATATCAAGTAGTTCTCAGAAATCCATTGTGAAATGTTACACTTAAACTAACGGAGCAGGTTAGTTCAATAAAACAAGGGGGATAAATATGATTATTAGCAACAGAAAGAAAAATACACTAAGTAATTTGTTGTATACAGTTTTACTTCTGCTAACAGGCTATGGGGTGAGTTTTTTTAATAGTCAGTTGTTTAACAGATTTGGCACACTTGTTTGGTTGCTTATTTTTATTTTGCTAACGTTAAGTTTTAGTTCAGTTAGAAGTCTGATTGTCCCTTTAATAAATTTCAAGCCATTTAAAAGTCCTTTGACTTACCTATATATGTTAGTGGGAATTTTTATTCCCTACATAATATTAAGGTTAAGCATTCATTACGAAATTTTAATGGACAGAAGTCTCATCGTTTATTACAAAAATGGTTTGCTTGAGGGTTTAAAACAATATCCTTTAATAAAGGCTGTCATCTTCGCTCCAATTTGGGAGGAACTTTTTTTTAGAGGGGTACTATTATTTGCTCTATTAAAAGTAGTGAAGCCAATATGGGCTGTAGTAATTACTTCAGTAATTTTTTCTCTGTTCCATCCTGCCTACTTATTCTTATCACTTATCATAGGGGTTGTTCTTGCTTGTATTGCAATAAAAACTAAATCCGTCATACCTTCAATCGTCACTCATTCTATTTGGAACTTGTATACTGGAAAGCTGTTTCTATTTTTGTAATCAAACACAATTTTTCTTATTCAACTAACGGAGTGCTTTAGTTGAAGATCATGGGTTGCTTAGGCAACTCTTTTTTCTTATTAAACTAACGCAGCAGGTTAGTTCAACAAGAAATGAAACTTTTTAGGCGAATTAATGTCTAATTTAGAAAAAGGAGGGTATGTTTTTGAGAATAAAACTTTTAATTTATTCAATGGTCGTCTTTTCTACACTATGTATAACTGGTTGTTCTAACAATAGCAGTGAAATAGATAAAGAAGTGAAAGCCAGTGAAAATGAATTTCCCCCATCTATGACAGGTTCGATTAGTGTTAATGATAAAGAGTATGAAATTGTAGTTGGAAATTATAGATGGGAAAGAAAACAAGGTCTAGATACTCAAGTTGTAGAAACCGATGCCGCATCTCCATACCAAATAGCTGAAAATTTTAGTGCCATTATGGTAGAACCGAACACAAACATAAATATTGAGATTGAAGAAAATCCTAGGATATCCCTTTACCTATGGAATGAAAGCGGAAGGGAAAAAGAAGTTACGTTAAAAAATAATCAATTATTAGCACCGACTAGTAAAGGTCAGTATATCTATGAGATATTAGCGGAATGGTCAAATGGTGAAGTATCCTACACTTTTGTGGTAGAAGTTTTATAAAAGACCACTATTTCTATTCTTGTTCAACTAAAGGGTGCTTTAGTGAAAATCGTTGAGCTGATCAGACAGCTCATTTATCTTATTTAACTAACGCAGCAGTTTAGTTTAACAACGGATTGTTTCTTAATTATTGATATTATTTCCAATTTTTTTGTTGACACGAAATGTGTATTAAGCATATAATACACTACATACGGTGTATTATATGCTTAATACATTTTTTTTTTGGATGGTGTATCAAGTGGTCAATACACCGAACGGAATAGCGTATGGTTCGTTATTTAAAGTATATAGCACATCATTATGCAAAATCTGTATTAATTGGTTAATACACGAAAATATGATTTTCTAGGAGTTGAGTTATTTGAATGTAAAATTTAATAATCGTGATCCGGTTTATGTACAGGTTATCCAGCATTTTAAAGAGCAAATCGCCAAGGGATATTTTGAACCAGGCCAGGAGATTCCATCAAGAAGGGAACTGGCCAATCAGCTTAAGATTAATCCCAATACCGCACAACGAGCTTACAAGGAAATGGAGGAACAAGGATTGATTTTTACTGAGGGAAATTTGCCGAGCTTCATTACGAAAGATAAAGGGGTCCTTAAAAGTGTGCGTGAGGAATTGATTATCGAAGCGGTTGACTTATTTTTAGGATCCATTAAATCCATCGATGTGCCGTTATCCGAAGTGTGGAAACTAGTTAAGAAAAAGTATGATGCCGAAAGTGAAGAAGCGGAGGAGTCGAAATGATTGAAGTGAAAAATGTCAAGAAAAAATACGGCAGGAAACAGGTTTTAAAAGGTCTTTCCTTTACTGCTGAAAAAGGTGAAATTACTTGCTTAATCGGAATAAACGGAGTAGGAAAGACGACAATCATGAAAGCTATTATGGCGCTCACTCCTATTAATTGTGGTGAAATTTTGATTGATGGGGAAAAAATCCGGAAAGAAAGCTTTGAAAAAATCACCTTTATACCCGATACGCTCACGATGTTGCCGCAAATGAAAATTGGTGATGCCTTTGCCTTCATGGCGGATTTTTATAAAAGCTGGAATCCACAAAGGGCAGAAGAACTGCTGAAATTTTTTAAGCTAGACCCTACTGAAAGGATTGCCAATTTATCAAAGGGGAATACAGCTAAAGTCAATATGCTATTAGGTTTGGCATTGGATGTGGATTACTTACTGATGGATGAACCATTCTCCGGTATTGATATTTTCTCACGTGAACAGATAGCAGAAGTGTTTACAAGCCATTTGATTGAAGATCGTGGTGTGATTCTCACAACCCATGAAATTAGTGATATTGAACACTTGATTGATAGAGCAGTACTTATTGACAACGGTGAAGTATTAAAGGAATTTAGCGTAGAGGAAATGCGTGAGAATGAAGGGAAATCGGTCGTTGATGTTATGCGGGAGGTGTATCGTGGATGAGAAGCTATTTAAAACTCGTTAATTTCGAAATAAGCCGATTTTTCAAACTGTACCTAGTACTAATAGGAGTGACAATTGTCTGTCAGTTCGTGGGGGCGATTATCGTCTCAAAAGGATATATGAATAGAGCAGATCAAGTAATGTATGAAAATCAACTATCAGTGAGCCAATATCTTGAGCAACGCAGTGCGTTTTCTTTTAGTCATTTCGTTAATTCTGGGTGGTTTGTGCTGTCGATCGTTTTTTGTATCGCAATGTTAATGATTTATATGTTCTTTATTTGGTATCGGGATTGGTTTGGAAAAAATACGTTCATTTACAGATTATTAATGTTGCCAACCGGAAGAATTAATATTTTTTTCGCTAAATTAACTGCTATTATGCTTTTTGTACTTGGCTTAATCACCTTACAAATATTGTTAATACCATTCGAAATGCAGATTGTGAATAGTATTGTACCAGCAAATTTACGAACTAATTTTCCGTTTTCAGGAATTTATAATCTGGAAATATGGGGATTGCTGTATCCGAACGCATTTGCTGGATTTATCCTGATTTATGGAATCGGATTAGTCTTTGTAGCAGTACTATTCACTGCCATATTATTTGAGCGGAGCTACGGTTTAAAAGGTATTTTCTGCGCAGTCGTTTATGGAATATTTTCGTTCGGTATCCTTATTGCGCCGATATTATTGGCTGACTTTTTTACAAGCTATTTTTACCCACTTGAAATCTTACTAATGGAACTGGTAACAAGCATCATCGTTTTAGGAAGTGCCATTTGGATAGCGAATCAGTTGCTAAAACATAAAATCAGGGTCTAATGGGGGGAATTACAATGAAAAAATATTGGAAGACGATATTGATCAGTTTAGTAATAGTGACGACAATTGGTTCTTACTATATTCAAGCAACAGGGGCATCTAAAAACGATTTACCTTTTAAAATTGAAACGACTAGCGGAAATAAGGAAGAAATCGAAAATCTTATCCTTGAAGGGAGTTATCAGAGTGGTGATATTTATCGTGGGTTGTACATATCAAAGGATGGTTCGACTAATTGGATGAACCAGTCTTCTATTGACCGTTTGGTAGCTCCTCCTGTACCGTTGATGTTTCAAAAATATATTCAAGAACATCGTAAGTTTATGCGTGGAAAAGAATTAACTCCATGGAAGTACTTTGAAGACGAAGCACGTTTGATTTACACAACTGATCCAAATAATGGCCAGAAAGTAATTCAAGGAAATCTTTTTACGCTTCAAATCGATATACTCGATAAACAGACAAATAACAGTTCATCATTTGAAATCAATGCGCCAGCACGAGTAAGCTATGACAGGATGTATGTGAATGATGTCTATGTAGAAAATGAGGAAATAAAGATATTAGTAACAGGCTATCTCATTAATGGTGGGGAGGATTTGCACATTTATACGGTTGATGAAAACAACAAGGTATTAGAACATGACTCCATAATTGCAAAAATTGAACAAGAAGAGGGAGTCCGTTCCGTTATCCGTATATTTAATGATTTTAGGAAATCCCAAAATGATATGTATTACTTATATATGGTAGAAAAATCTAAGTATCGCATGGCGGATGAAGAGCCTGAAATTATCTCTAGCCATATGTATCTTTATGATAACATTAATAATGAAGTGGAAGAATGGACGATTCCTGCAGAATTAAAACCAAATAAGGACTTGATGATTCTTCATGGGGCAGAAATATTCATTCCTGTTCTTTCAACCAACGATTTAGAGTTGAATCGATTTAATATTGAAAGGAAACAGTGGGAAGCACCTTTAAACTTTAATTATCCAAGCACTGTTAATGATAAAGACGTACCTTTTTTGCAGATTATAGATGATAAACTATATTTTGTGAATCGTGTTTCTGACGGTAATTCGTTCTTTATCGGTGATTTACGTACAGGGGAATCATTATATGAAGGTAAAATCATCAATGAAAACAGAGAAAATCTAGATACAGATTACTCACTTAATATTCAACAATTCCATAGCATCAATTAAAGCTTTAATTGGCAGGTATGAATTCAATATTGGATTCATACCTGCCAATTTTTAGTCCTTGGGTTGTTGATATTGAGAGTGTAATTGACAGTATGACCGACCCGATAATATATTTAATTATAACAAGTGAGCGGCAAGACGATAGAAAATTTTCAAATTTGAAGAGAATGTGAAGATTTTCACTTAAACTACCATGAAAATTAGTTTCTTCAAGAAAAGAAAAATGACAATACTTAAGAAGACCCCTGCTTAATCGCAAAAAAAAGAGGAGAGCGGATATTAATAAGTCTATTGATTTCGGTGGACTACTAGTATTGACTCCTCTAACCATTTTCATTCTCTGTGGTGAAGCGCTGATTTTGCGCTTCATGGATGGCTAACGGGTGCTTTACTTCAAGAAGGAGTAAAGCCTTTTTTCTTATTGAACTAAAGAAGCAGTTTAGTTCAAGAAGGAGTTCTGAAGACGACTGGTGAAATAACCAATAAGTATATTCAGGAGAAGATTATTTTGATTGGGGTGAGTTTTATAATTATTAGAAAGCTTGTTTCCGCGGTAATGGCTTGTTTGTTGGTTATGTTCATCTATTTCCTCGTAGAACAGTCTGGTTTTGTTATCTTAATAGGTGTGTATCTATTACCCATTCTTTTGATTTATGGAGTACCATCATCTATTCTCTCTGATTTCGTTACAAAAAAAATAAGCGGATTGCTTAGAGGAAGTTTGGCATTATTCATTCATTTGTTCCTTGCCGCTCTGTTCGTTTTAATCCCATTCTTAGAAACGGAAAGGAGTTTAAATAGCTTTTTTTTTATTGCCGCTCTTTTATCTTCAAGTCTGTTTTGGTGTATAGATGAGTTTCTTAGGTCTAAAAGAGCTAAAGATATATGTCAAAAGATTGATGATTTGAAAATTTATTGATTTGCATTTATTGTTCAACTAACGGAGTGCTTTACTTCAAGAAGGTAGTAAAGCTTTTTTCCTTATTGAACTAACGCAGCAGGTTAGTTGAATAAGGACAATAACTTATGTGGTTATATTAAATAAGAATTAAAAGGCTGCCTCATTAGGCAACCTTTTAATTTTTATTATTTTTATAAGAAAATCCTTTTTCAATAATATATACTCTTTTAGCCATTGCTTTTAGAGTACTTGGTTCATCCACGCCCCCATCTATTTCCATAATTACCATGTCCCCGCCCTTAAGTTCTTCTAGTATAGTTCTATCAGCAGTTAGTGAAATAGATTTATCTACATCAAACTCTAGTAAAAATGTGCTTTGTTTTATCTCTGTAACCTCCCCCCTAAAGTCTTCCTTAATTCTTACAAACTTTGTACTTTCATTCTTACCCGCACATCCTGCTATTAGGAATAATAAAAATATACATAGCATTACTGTTTTAAATCTCATATAACCACCCTATTCAAAATTTTTAGAAATATATATATATATATATATATATATTTTACTATAGCACTCCTCCTAAAATTTATTTTATAGAGGAATTATTGCCATATGAATAGAGAAGTTAATCTATAAATATTTTACTAACGAAGCAGTTTAGTTGAATAAGAAGGAGTAGAAGGTCATTTTGAACAGATATACCAAAGTGGAATTTTAAATTTCATCACTATATTGAATGAATATCTGAAAGAAAATGTGCAGTAAGTGAGGTGGGGACTAAACATGTATATGAGGAAAGAAACTATAAAAAGGGCCACTCGGGTGAAAGTGACCCTAAACCAAAAAATCAAAAGGGAGGTGCCTGGCAATTATTATTTATTGACGACCATAGCTATCAACAGATGTTTTTGTTAATACGAACTATGCATGAAACTAGCACCGACAATAATTAGAAGAATGAACAGTACAACGACTAAAGCGAATGGGTTTCGTTCGCGACGCTCTTCGCGAAATTCTCCGCAGTTTTCCATAAAAATCCCTCCTTTCTATACTCTATAATATGTATAGTAGTATAAAATGAGGGGTGACATTAATCTAATCTATACTTTCTTTTGCCAAATAAATAATCATATTACGTATTTTGAGGGATAAACGATAAAAATGCGAAATAGGAGTTTTCTGCTTTTGAAGAAAAGATAGAAAAGAACGATGAAAGGAATATTTAATAGCACTTGCTAATGATGACAGGGAGTTCAAATCTAAAGAAGCGAAAGAAGAATGGGTAAAAGATACTTATGCTCGTTTAGGAACAGCTTATACAAAGTATTATTTGGAAGGTAATCCGCTATTTATTACGAGTGTCCAAGAATTTATATAGAATCATATTTTAACTAACGGATGCTTTACTTCAATAATGAGTAGAGCCTTTTTTACTAAAGGGGAAGTTTAGTTTAACAAGAAGGAGTATTATCCCAACTTCTAGAATACAAGATATGGACAATTCTAGGAGGGAAAATAATGATTTTTGAAATAACTAATCAAGTTCGTGTTATTGATATTAAACAAGGACATAAGTGGTATGAAATCTTACTAAACAAAAAGCCTGATTTCATACCACATGATGGATTCGTTGAGTGGGAAATTATACCGGGGTGTTGGTTGCAAGTTGCTGAAGGAACCCCATCTGAAGCTAGTGGACCATTACGTTTAGGGGTAACTAATATTATTGCTGAAAGAGATAGACTTGTTAAAGAGTTAGGAATTGATGAATTTGAGATTTTTTCTCGAGAATAAGTCTCTGCAAAATGGGGATCTTTCTCTGACCCTAGGGGAAATCAGCTTGGTTTCTTTGAGTATTTGGATAAGAAAGAAGAAAATGACCGTATTAAAACGATTTTAGGTGTTTAGGGTATTATAATACATAAATAGAAATCTCTGAGCTGCTTAATCAGTTCTTTTTCTTGTTGAACTACCGGGGCAGGTTAGTTCTATAAGAGAAGTTTTTATGTAGCATTAGACAAATTTTTAGCAATAAAAAAGACAGGTCATGAAAACCTGTCTTCGATGCGTTATAGATTATTGTTTCAATCATACTGTCAGTATCAGTAACCTGTACCGCTCATAAAAGTAGCACCAACAATAATCAAAAGAATAAACAGAACAACAATTAACACGAATCCTGATCCTGTTCCAGTGCCTTGTCCGTAACCACCATAACTCATATTGAACACCTCCTATATATGTGATAGTTCATTGTATGTAAATAATGGATGCTAGTCTGATTCATTTGCTTGGTTTTAAAGAGATATTTTTTACTGGGGGCACCAATAGGAGGTGCACGTGCCCCTACAGTAATATAAATAGCATATTCAACATTAAAAAAAGAACAGGGGTATATAACTCAGGAAAATTGATTTGTTCAGTTCTTTTGTATGACGACGCTTTAGACAAATAATGTGACGCAATTAATGCGGGGGTAAAATTAGTGTTCAAAAAAAGAAGGAACAATTACTCTGTTCCTTTAGGGTTATATTTTATCTTTTATTTCTCCTCTTTAATTGGATTAAAGTTATTAATACACCTAAATTTATTACTATTAGAATAGGAAATCCGAAGTAAAGAATATAAAGTATCCAGTTCAATGCATCCTTTTCAGAAAGTAATCCCATTTTATTCACCTCAAGTAATCGTTTGAAGAAAACTAGACTATGATGCGCATTACGACCATAAGTAATAATAGTGAGGGTGCTTATTCAACTAACGGGTGCTTTACTTCAATAAGGCAATTGGATTCATGTGGTAAAATTAGTTATTCAATTTAACTTAATGCTTGGAGGGATTTATAGCGTTGGAAGCAATTGTGATATATCTAGCAGGATTGTTTGTTCTATTTATAGTTATCAAAGTAGCTGTGACTAAAGGTATTAACAATTCAATAATTGGAGAAGTGTTTGAGATACAATATGGAAAAAGAGATAAAGAAAAAGGAATTAGTGAATTGTTGGAAAAATACGGCGAAATAGAAGATGATGTTAAGAAATAAGTTGTTAAACTAACGGGTGCTTTACTTCAAGAAGGAGTATAGCATTTTTCTTATTAAACTAAAGCAGCAGTTTAGTTGAAGAAGGTCTAAGGGAAAATATGATATTTCTAATGTTAAAGGAGAACAGAATTGATGGGAGATTACGCACTCGAACGCTTTTTTGGGGCATTCGTTTTGTTTGTTCTTTTCATGGTAGTTATTTTTAAAAAAAAGCTTGGAAGAATAGTAGTTGTTGTATTATTCGTTAGCACATGGATTGGATACGGAGTGTTTTTTGGTATCCGAGAACGAGACTTGCAGAACAAATATGAAGAATCTATTGAAATTGTTGACTCTTACCTTTTAGGGGAATATCCAAATGAAACCTGGACATTCGATACTTATGTTGAAGAAGGAAGAAAACTTAGACCTTTTACAGTGAAGGCAGTTTTCAATAATGAGCCTAGTGTTACCTATATTTATAAAGTTTACGAAAATAACGAAGTAGTATTATTGGAAGTTTCTATTCCAGATAATATTAATAGTAATTCTTTGAAACATGATGAAAACTTCTTTCACTAATGGGTGCTTTAGTAAAGATCGAGAAGTGCTATAGACATCTTCAAACAACGTTGCTTTTAGGGGGATGGGCATGACAATATCTATTCACGATGGTGTGATAATTGGGTACACAGTAAGTTTTCTAGAAAATGAATTAATTTTAGATATCGAAACAGTGGCAGATGAAATTGTAACTGTAACATTCGAGAAATACTTAGCGCATGATTTCCACCATGTAAAGGCGGGAAGTATTTTATTTGATATTAATGAAGCCGATTTAAATACATTTTTTGTAGAGAACAGAGAACAATTTGATAACTATAAACTTTATCATTGGCCGATTGGCTACAGTAATACGACTGAACTCGAACAAGACTTACAAAAAGAAAATTATAAATGCTATATTATTTTTGCATCATTAGGATTATCAGGTTATGTATTCGCTAAAGCCTTTAAAGTCAAAAGGAAATGACAAGTTTGCCTGAATAACCAAAGTTTGTGAAGTCTTTTACTTAAACTACCATGGAAGAACAAAATTTTCTTCCATATTCCGTGGTGAAGCAGGGCTTCATGGATGGCTAACGGGTACTTTACTTTAAGAGATCGTGGTAGCGATATATATAAAGATAAATCGAAAGGAATTGGTCTTAAGATGAAAAAAATTAAGTATTTAGCCTTTGCGATAGTTATAGTTTTATTATCAATCTATCTCTATAAGAGTTTCATATATTATTTGATTCCTTTCAATCCTATTAAGGAGTACTCATCTGAATCCGATGTTGACTTTCATTTTTCAAAAAATTTACCTGATGGTGAAGGAGTCAATGCAAACTGCCATGATGCAAAAACTTGTGGCTTAGTTTTGGAATACCTTAGCGGTCTAAAATTAATCCCTTTAAAGGATAAGGCAGCACAAGAAATGCTTAATTATGAAAATGCAACCTATTTTAATGGGATGCTAAAGTTTAATGAATCGGAAATGATATTTATCTCGGATATATCTATAGACACCCCTAATGTCCTTCGTATTAGTTCTTCCATAACTGGGTTCAAGGATGGATATTATGAAATTGAGGATTCTACTTTTGACTATAACTATATTTATAATTTGATTGGTGATACCAAAGAATAACGTCGATTAAATGTATAGGTCTGAACTGAATCACCTTTTGCTTTGGTGCTATTGTTACAGCAAACGGGTGTGATTGTTGAATAAGCTTCACTTTTCTTCTTCAACTACCATGGAAGAACAAAATATTCTTCCATATTCTGTGGTGAAGCGGGGCTTCATGGATGGCTAACGGAGTGCTTTACTTCAATAAGGAGTAAAGCCTTTTTTACTAACGCCGCAGTTTAATTCAACAATCAAAGTAAATATTTCGATGAATTTTGGGGATTATAACCTTTGAAGATAACTCAAAGGGGTGTATTCATTGCGAATAATTAGTTTGTTTAGTGCTATTGTACTTATAGTCTTTAATTTCTCAGGTATATTGGTTAATGCAGAAATGAATTTAGATAATGAATATAAAGAAGTTATTAATGAAAAAACTGAAATAGATTATAAATTAATTTATGACGCTTTACTAACTACACTAGACCCATATATCACAGAAGAAATTATTAATTATTATGGTTACCACAAACAATATGGTTTATATGATGCAAAAATAATAAGTGTAATTAGGGAAACTGAAGGAGGGTTTAGTTTTAAGGTAAAAGTTCAAGTGACTACTTTTGAACATGCTCATAATCCACCTTATGGAAAAGAAACAATTACCTTTGATATAAGTCCTTTTGGAGTTAGAGTTATTGAATTTAAACATGAGGGCGATGAAGAAGAAAAGAAAATAAAACAATTTTATCAAGAAGTAATATCAGATATAATGCAATCATTTAACCTTAAATCACAGTCCTATTCAATATACACCTATGACCAATTGTTTTACCAATCAGAAAAACAAATACAATATAAAACACTCACAGACATTGTGGAAAATATAATAGTAAACATTCTAAATCCGCAGATTAAACCGCCATATAAAAATGTTATAGACCCTGTATCTTTTATCAAAGGAGATAAAGGATACATTCTTTTTAAAACGGCTGATGGTACTAATGTAGTTTGCTTTGTAAAGAAAGAAAATAGTAAATGGACGATTATAGACAAGAAATCTAAAAAAGGTAAGGTAATGAAGAAAGAGCTCCTTTGGTATATGTAAATAAAACAATTTCTTTTTCCAAATAAAGAGTAACGAATGGATTTTACAGAAGGATCCTTATTGAGCTAACGTGGTGCTTTACTTCAAGAAGGAGTAAAGCATTTTTTCTTATTAAACTAACTCAGCGGTTTAGTTGAACAAGTCTAATTTATTTAAGGAGGATTATTTTGGAACTCTTTACGTTTTGGTACGTATTAACAATTATAAAATAAAAACACGAAGGGGGTGTTGTTCATGAAAAAGCGGTCAACTTATATATGGAAATTAATTTAGGTAATTGGATTATTTTTATTAACAATCATCAGTTATGATACTAAAAATCAAATTAAAGATAGCTTTACATTTCATTCCGATATAATTTATTGGACTAGGTTTACTATTCTCTTTATATGGGGTATCTATCTATCACTTATTTTTATAAAAAAATGGTCATTTAAAATAAATCTACCTTTACTTATTTGCGTATTCATTCCTTGTTTTTTCTTTTCGTTAATTATGCCATTATCAGCAACTTTTTCAATTTCTTTTTCAACAGGTGGTATGTGGTTAGTAAAAGTTTTAAGCTCCAATTTGATTGAAATTGTTGCAGGTTTAACATTCATGCTAAGCATTTTTAGTAACTCAATAAGCAAGAGTGAATAAAACAGTTTGTGAAGGAATGTACTTAAACTAACGGGTGCTTTAGCAAAAAGGGCTGTTAGTAGACAACCCTTCTTGATATTCAACTAAAGACGCAGGTTAGTTCATTTTCACACATAAGGGATGTGGTTTAATGAAAGTATTTATGAGGGTCATATTTAGTGTAATAACAGTGTTGGTAGGAATAGGTATTGTCAATTGTTTTATAGAAGGTGGGTTTTTAAAGTATCTTTTGAATGGGATAATTGTAACATCATTTCTTCTTTATAATGACAAAAAAAATAAAGAATTAAAGAATGTAAAAGAATAGGTAGCTCTTTTTTCTTGCTCAACTAACGAAGCAGGTTAGTGTAGATACATTTTAATGCATTGTGGATAAAACTTTTATAAATTGTTCTTGGTATATCACAGCATTATAGATTAATGTATTATCAAAGTATGTCCATTTACTCAAACAATAAATTGAATAGCAGAAATGAGGAGAAAGTCAAAATGAGATTAGAAAGCGAGAGAATTTATTTAAGACCTCTATGTGAGTCAGATGCTCCTATTATGTTAGAAAATACACTAGATAAAGAAATACGTTATATGACAGGGACTAATCCTAGTTTTTCTATTGAGCAAATTAAGGCACATATAAAGAATATAAATAATGATTCAAGTCGTTATGATTTCGCTATTTGTCTAAAAAGCAGTGATGAAATGATTGGAGAGTTATCGATTTTAGATATTGATGAAGAAAGCAAAAAAGCAGGATTCAGAATATCAATGGCTTCTATTTCATTAACGGGAATAGGATATGGTACAGAAGCCATTAAAATAGTTCTAAGTTTTGTTTTTGAACAACTCAAATTAAATCGTATACAGTTAGAAGTATTTAACCATAATTTACGTGGAATTAGAGCCTATGAAAAAGTGGGGTTTGTAAAAGAAGGTGTCTTACGGCAGTCTTTATTTTACAATAAAACATATTCAGATGAAATTATAATGGCAATAATTAAAAGTGATTATGACAATATGCTATTGTAATTGTCCTCCTTTGTGAATACATACTCTTAAACTAACGGGTGCTTTAGTAAACCAAGACCATCATTTCGAGGGTCTATTTTTTTTCCAAAACATCAAGTAGATCTTAGGAATTCATTGTGAAATGTTACATTTAAACTAACGCCGCAGGTTAGTTGAATAAGATTTTGATTTTAATAGTAATTTGTATTTGTTAAGGGGAGGTTCTAAAATGACATTAGCTATTTTTGTAGGATTAGCATTTATAATTTTTATATTTTCTTTATACCTAACTGAAAGGAATAAGAAAAATAGACTAATAACTGGAGTAATCATGC
The DNA here is from genome assembly GCF_042945595.1 of Psychrobacillus sp. L3. Taxonomy (GTDB): domain Bacteria; phylum Bacillota; class Bacilli; order Bacillales_A; family Planococcaceae; genus Psychrobacillus. The sequence goes on from NZ_CP168493.1 coordinate 1,856,012, forward strand.
TGTTATCGGTTTTGACTTATCCGTTAACACTTCCTTTGTTACACGAAACTAAAGTTATACATGGTTTAGAGGGGACAGGTTCTTTAATTGTTTTTCATCTTCTTATATTCTTAGGTGGAATTATCACAATCATTGCAGGGATTTTCACTAAAAAGAAACCAATTGAGAGTAAATAATAAAAATTTTATTTAACTAACGGGTGCTTTAGCAGAATAGGGCTGTCAGTAGACAGCCTTTATTGTTATTCAACAAAAGCAATAGGTTAGTTTAATGAATATATTTAAATATTGCACTAATAATGAAGGGAAAATGAATGTGAATAACGAATGTTTTAAGGTGTAAATAAAGTTGAATACGATGTTTAAGGAGAATGAAGCAGTGGATGATTATTAGGTAATTGGGGAATCGAATGAAAACCAATAAGTAGAATTACATAGCTTATTTAATAACGAATGGTGAACACAGAAGAGTCAACTATCTGAAATTAGGAGGTTGCTAGATACCAGCAGCGTAGTACTGAGTTTGATTAATGATAAAACAGGAGAATTAATTGGATTTGCAAGGGTGATTTCAGACACTCTTTATAGAGCGTTTATATTTGATGTTATTGCTAAAGAGAATTACAGAAATAATGGTATAGGTACTATTTTGATGAAGAGTATTTTGGAACATCCTCATGTTAGAGATGTAGAAAGAGTAGAACTTTACTGTCCTGATAGGTTGGTTCCGTACTATAAGAAATTTGGTTTTTCAACAGATGTAAATGGAAGTAATTTAATGAGATATAGAAAATAACATCTATATCTCACGGAGGCGATTAATAAATAAGGATTGTGCTCGTTTCCATTAAATGGACCAGTAATAGAAAGAGTAAATATTTCACTCTTTGTACTAATTAACTTCAAAATATGAAAGTGGGGGTACTTTAATGGAACAAGTTTTCAAGGAAGTAATGCATATCATGAATCGCGATTATGCTGGATATAAAGATAAAAAAGGAGTAAATATAACAGTAGATTTTTTAAATAAGATAGAGCAGTTAAAAGGCAGTAATCTGTTAACACGAGAGAAGTTTGTGGGAATAGTTAAGGACTATTTATTATATTTTAATGACCAACATATTTATTTTCTTGATCAGGCTGAAAGTACAATAAATAATAAAGCAGTTGACAGAGGATTTCGTTTGCGTCGTTATAAGGATTATCTGTTTGTTACACAAGTGAATAACGAAAATAGATTAAAAGAAGGAATGTTCTTCAAATCGGTCGGAGGATATACTATCCCTGAATTAAAGGAGAAGCATCTTCAATTATTAAATGAAAATCATGCTGAACGGGAACAATGGATGCCCATTCTAGGTTTGTATGACTATGGAGAAATTGAGGATGTTGAAGGGAATACCAGTGTTTTTAGTTTTAAATGGTACGAAAAGGCAAAATATATTCCAACGTATTCTATTGGAAAAATAGATGATAAGACCTTATTGTTAACGATTTCCGGTTTTATGAACCCCGATGCAATTGTAACTTTAATCGAAGAAAATCAGGTTTTGCTAGATACAACGGAAAATTGGATTATTGATGTACGTATAAATTATGGAGGTAGTGATTCAAGCTTTCATCCTTTATTTCCCTATCTTATGCCAATAGAAGGGGTTGAATTAGCTGATCCTGAAGAAAAGATGCTCTTTAATTGTACTAAAGCTAATACAGATAGAGCATTGGAAGATTTAAATAGTGGCCTAGATAATATTCAAGATGAACAGGCGAAACAGTTTTTACATGTTTTTAAAAGAGAATGGGAGAAAAATAAAGGAAAAGGATTTGTGGAGTTTGATTTTACTGAACTTTTTACTGACACCTTTATAAAAGGCAGCAATAGCCCCATGCGAATAGTCGTTTTATCGGACTATATGTGTGGTAGCTCTGGTGATTCATTTGTAGAAGTGTGTAAGAAGTCTTCTAAGGTAGTGGTAGTTGGAAGACCAACAATGGGTTTAAATGATTATGCAAACCTCGTTACTAAGAAATGGACTGAAGGCTTTGAACTTATGTACCCTACTTCTCGTTTATCAAGAATTGATAAGGGGTTGGGGATGACTGGTAAGGGAATTGAACCTAATATATATATACCTTGGACGCCTAAGCATATAGATTTTGATATTGATTTAGAAAAAGCTTTAGATTATTTATCAGCAGAAACCAATTAATTACTCACAAGATAATATTTCTCTAAAAGGTACAAGAACATGGTTGTGAAGAATTATACTTACGTTATCGAGTGCATTAGTTCAAGAACATTGGGTTGCTTAGGCAACTCTTTTTTCTTATTGAACTAAAGGTGCAGGTTAGTTCAATAACCATAAAAGAAACTTCAACTGGAAATTAACGACTTATTATGAAAAGGGGAAATTCTTATGAGAATAAAATACTTTTTCTTTTCTTTAATAGCTATTGCTTTTTTATCGGGTTGCTCCAACGATTCATCTGCTGTTATTAACAATTCATCAGCAGAATGGGCTTTTGAATTTGTCGTTTGGAATGGTTATATTTATCAATTAAGTGATAAATATGTAGATGATGTAGATGAAGAAATTGGTGAAGTAACAAAGTATTCAGATATGGAGGGAACGTACTTTGGAAACTTCTCGAATGTGTATGAAAAAGGTACAAAATATTACGCTATGAAAGGAATAAGAACAGAAGAAGCAATTGCTATTGAAGAAGAAGGTAAGTATAGAAAAGCGATTAGGGATGGAAAGTACGGAGAAAAATAACTTTTATTTTTTACTAACGGGTGCTTTACTTCAAGAAGGAGTAAAGCATTTTTTCTGATTAAACTAAAGGTGCAGTTTAGTTCAATAAGTAAAAATAGGTTTTTAATAATTTCAAATGGAAAATTGGCGTAAAATTGGAACTTTTATTTATTTCAAGCGTATTAAAGTAAATGGGCAGGATAGTAAACTATGGTTTCAAACTTTCAGTGGGGGGGGTTGTAATTGAAAAAAAATAGACAAGCCATTATTTGGGCTGTAATCGCTATTGTTCTTGTTTTAATTTGGCTTTTTACAAGATAAGGTTTATCGAAGTAACGGAGTGCGTTAGCAGAACAGGGATAGTCAGAGACAGCCTTTATTTATTCAACCAAAGAAGCAGTTTAGTTAAAGAATAAGTTTTAAACAGGACTATTGATTAAGTACGTAGTATTTACAAAGTAGAATGTAAAAAGAGGGGGTTAATCTTTTTGAAATTTTATAGATTTGACAAAGAAGTAGGAAAAAACATTTCTCATTTTAATTCAAATTTCATTATGTCTCGAATTGTAAAAACAGAAAAACCTACAAAAATTGGTTGCATGCATTTAGAAGCTAATGGAATTGTAGGTTTCCATCAAGCTGTTACCCCACAATTACTCATTGTTGTAAATGGGGAAGGATGGGTTCGTGGTGATGATGAATTAAAAGTAAATATAAAAGCTAATGATGTGGTCTTTTGGGAAAAGGGAGAAGGACACGAAACGGTAACTGTAACTGGACTAACTGCAATTGTAATTGAGTCTGAAGAATTAACCCCTTCTAATTTTATGCCAATTAAAGAACTAAAATAAAAAAATCTTGTGCAACTAACGGATGCTTTAGTTGATTTACATGGGTTGCTTAGGCAACTCTTTTTTCTTATTGAACTAACGCAGCAATATTGTTCAATAAGAGGTTATTGGCACTTAGCTTGATAATAGGGGGAAATGGTTTGAAAAATTTACTAAAATGGAGTTATTTTTGGTGTTATTAATCGGTATTTTAATAGGCTATCTTGGGATACCTATGCTATGGCGTTTACTTTATCATATTTAACTTTGCGGTGGATATTTATCTAAGATTGTGAAAAGGTGTACTTAAGCTAACGGCGCAGTTTAGTTGAATAAGGAATTAGAACAAATAACAATCAAATATTTTAAAGCCGAAGCTCATCATTTAAGTAAAAAGGAAAAATATAGAATGAACAAACCATATACATTAACATTTATAGAGGGAGGATTAGAATGAAAAGATGCCTATGGATATTTGTTTTTATATTTTTTATAACTGGATGCCAATCAAATGAAAATAAAGATTTGAAACCACCTCATCCGACTATAACGGTTGATAATCAAGAAATTTCTTATGCAATGGGGACATATTCTTGGTCGGAAAATGGAAAAGTTGTTATTGCTGATTCGGCATCCCCAGCTGAACTTGTAGAAAAGGTGAAGGTGAATGAAGTTCCAAGTGGGAAAACAATATTAATTAACTTTGACTACAAACCTTCTTCAATCGAAATTGGTATTTGGGAAAACAATGGCGTGGATCTTAAAAGATCTAATACCCATGAATTTACATTACCAGAGGAAGAAGGCGAATTCATTTTTGTCATTCACGCAAGTTGGGATGAAGGTGATGGAATTTATGCTTTCCGAATTAAAACAATTAATAACTAATATGCCTCTATTAAGGGGATTTTTTATGGCTCTCTTTTATAGAGGAATAGCTTCATGGATGGCTAACGGGTGCTTTAGCATAACAAGGCTGGTTGAATAATGTCTTTATCGTTATTCAACTAAAGCCGCAGTTTAGTTCAATAAGAAGATTTTTTAGGGAACACCAAAAATTCTAATCGGGAGGTAATATGTTGGAAAGGAAATATAATTTATGGTCATTCATTTTATGTTTGTTTATATTAACTCTTGCATTCCAAGCTTTATATGCTTCATTTAACAGAACTTGGCAAGTGGCACCACCTGCTTTGACTTTATGGTTACTCACCGTCATTACTTTCGTTACGGGTATTATTGGATTTAAAGACAAAAGTAGTAGGAGTGCGAGATGGAGAAGTTGGCTGACAGTGCTAATTGCATTCCCTCTTTCGGCAATTTTTCTGTTAGGGGTAGCGATAAATACATTTGCGAGAGAACCCCTTGAAACAGCACAATCACCTGACTCTAAAATCATCATCAACTTTTACACATTAAACGGTGGAGCGACTACTTCCATTAGTGTAACAGGAATTGTAAATGGTCCCCTTTGGTTTAAAAAGAGGATTTATTACCAAGACCATATGCACAAGGTTGATGTGGAATGGACAAATAACCATATCGTCACGATTAACAATCATACTTTGAACTTGAATAAAGGGGAAACCTTTTAGAATTAATAATTCTTTTTACTAATGGGTGCTTTAGTGGTAGATCATTGAGCTGTTAATACAGCTTTTGTTTCTTATTCAACAAACGGTGCAGTTTAGTTGAATAAGGAATAGGTAACAAATAGTGGAATTTGATTGTTATAATTAACTAAAGGTAATCGCTTGTGAATAAGAAGAAAAATAAGAGTAGCACTTTGGGGGAAAATATATTATGAGTACATTTGTTTATATGGTGAGACACGGTGAGTCGCCAAAAGAAGGAAATGAAAGAACAAGAGGATTAACCAAAAAAGGTTATTTAGATGCTCAACGAGTAACTGAGTTAATGAAAGATGAAGAAGTTGATGCAGTTGTTTCAAGTCCATACGTACGTTCAATTTTAACTGTTGAAAAGTTAGCTCAACAAATAGGGCAAAAAGTATTAGTGTTTGAAGGTTTAAAAGAGAGGATTTTTTCTTCTGAAGACAATCGAGTATCTGATAAAGAATTAGTTCCACTTTTGAAGAAGTCATTTTTCGAATCAAATTTCGCTTTAGAGGGAGGAGAATCAAATGCTGATTGTCAAAAAAGAGCTATAAAAGTCTTTAAAGAACTATTAGATACTTTTAGAGATAAAAAAATAGTGATAGGTACTCACGGGGCGGTTATGACCTTGATTATGGGATATTTCGATAGCACCTATGACTTGAATTTTTTACATAGCACATCAAAACCTGATATTTATAGAATGGAATTCTATGAACGGGAATTAGTGAATGTTCAAAGACTATGGGGTGTAAATATTGGTGTTAACCAATATAACTTTTTTTGTTATTGAACTAACCTCTCCCTTAGCAGAACAAGGAGGCAGGAGACAGCCTTTATTGTTATTCAACTAAAGACGTAGGTTAGTTAAAACTTTTGGGGGGAAAAAGATGAAGCAAACAATAAGAGCAAGAATGATGGGCATTTATGATTTGTTTTTGGCGACGGGTGCAATTTGGTTCGGAGTTCAAATGGTGTTGTCAAGTAGTGGAACAATCTTTGCCGAGAAATATCCTGATAGTTGGGCATCCAGGCTCCCTTTTGATAGTTGGGTTATGCCTGGGGTTCTCGCAATTGTCATATTTGGACTGGGTAATATACTAGCGGCGGTGTTTAGTTTCAAAAAAAGGCATAACAGTTCGTGGTATGCAACTGCCATTATGGGAGCAGTTTTCTTTTTTAGCTTGATTTTTCAGCGCATTATTTTAGAGGAATCATATATAGTAAATGGTCCATTTTTAGTTTTGAGCGTTATTCAGTTATGTCTGAGTGGATACGTATTTTTGGGTTATAGAAAAGGGCTTTGATTGCGACCAAAAAATAAAATCGGAAGGTTTTCACAAACGGGCGCGATTGTTTAATAAGCGTCTCTGTACTTATTAAACTACCATGAAAAATAGTTTCTTCAAGAAAAGAAAAATGACAATACTTAAGAAGACCCCTGTTAAATCATAAAAAAAGGGGAGAGCGTAAATAAGTCTATGGATTACGTTAGACTGGATTAAGGTAAGTATCAGTATCGACACTTCCTAACCATTTTCATTCTCTGTAGTGCGGCACTGATTTTGTGCTGCATGGATGGCTAACGGATGCTTTGCTTCAAGAAAGGGTAGCATTTTTTCTTATTGAACTAACGCGGCAGTTTAGTTCAATAAGGAAAATCAGTGAAAGAACTGAAAATTTAAATATCTAAGATGAATAGTTCTATGAGAATTTCAAATAATTACTTGTCAGAAGGATTGGTAAAATAATATTATTCTCCCATAGATAATTCAAAATGACATGAGCTGTTGTTGGATCACAGGTAGAATTGCAGATTTCGAATCAAACGGTATATATTACGATACATCTTCCACATTGAGTAATACTCACATATCGCCACATCTCCGACATGTATACACCTTTAATTTATTTAATCTTTTCACTCATTTTTGAAACAGAAATTCCTCTTGCTCCGTCTAACATTTAATACTAAAAGGAGTTGCCCTATGACCCGACTCGAAAAATTTATATATGATTATGGTGATGAGTTGTTGAGACTTGCTTATACATATGTGAAAAATAAGCAAGCTGCGGAAGACATTGTCCAAGATGTGCTACTAAAAGCATTTGAAAAGCAAACATTGTTTCGTGAAGAGGCCACGTATCATACATATTTGTATCGAATGACGATTAATCGCAGTTACGACTATTTGCGAAGTTGGCATTATAAAAATACGACTATGGTCGAAAAAATTCAGCATTTATTTGGCCGATCGACAGAGCAAGATATCGTGACGCAATCAGAAAATCGTCAACTCGCACAAGCCGTTCTTTCATTACCGCTGAAATACCGTGAAGTCATTGTACTTACGTATTACTTAGACTATTCGTCAGAGGAAATTGGTATGCTACTAAATTGTTCATCGGCTACGGTGCGTACAAGGCTTGCTCGTGGTCGTAAAAAACTTAAATTGGTGCTTAAGGAGGACGGCTTTGATGGAACGATTGAAAACGGGTATTGATGAGGTGATTGGCGAAGAGTTCTGGATGACGAAGGACCTTGCACGGAAAATGGCTAAACCGAGAAAAAAATTGACGCGTACTCCAATATTTGCAATGGTAGGCATCGTTTCAATCGCGGCATTGCTTCTTACGATTACATTATGGTCAGCCCAATCAGGGATTTTAAGTGCTGCCACAACAAATGCACTTGGGGACCATGGAGAACTTTTTAACACGTATTTCGAGGCAATTGATGCACTGGATCCAGAAATGTTAAATCTAGTAGCATCCCCGGCATATGGTGGGACTGTGGATGAGTTATCTAAAAAGTATGAAAATATAGATTTTTTGAAAGCGGAATTTCTACGGGAGCTTGACGGCATCATTTGGATGAAATTTATGGTGATGAATAAAGAAGGAGAAAAATGGAACGAAGTTGTTACGTATTACCAAATTGTTGATGGCAAAATATATGAATCAGTTTATGATCAACCCTTTTATATATACGAGCATTTTGATATTGAAGTAGCGCAGGCGCAAGCCATTTTTGGTTCCGGTGGATATAGTCATAATAACAATCAGTTTGTGGCAATAGATGATGGAAAATTGCTTGTGAGTGGCTCTCGTTCACGTAATAAAGTAGAGTCAGCCATCGAGTTATACTTAAAAGAGATTGGCAAGGAAAATGTGTTTAAACATTTCCAACAACCTCGACTTATCTACAAAGATAATGGAAAAGTTTTATGGTTATCGGCAGATGGATTTGACATCGTCTTTACGAGAAAAGGCGAGCGCATTTTAGTGGATAACCAAGGCGCCGAATATTATCTGCAAGGAAGATACTAACAAAACATGTCGGCCAGTCTTCGTGTTCTTAATAATTTTCAAGCACACGAAGACTGTTAACACCTATTAAATTGTAATATTGTGAAGTGTTTCACTTAAACTAACGAGGTACTTTAGTAGAGCAGGTCTGTCAGTAGACAGCCTTTCTTGTTATTGAACAAAGCACCCCTTACTTGAATAAGTCTAATCTATTTTAGATGGATTATTTTGGAATATTTTTAGCTTTGGAAAGTATTAACAATTATAAAAAACGCTTTGGGGGATTATCTTGAAAAAAGACATGATAAAAGTGGTATCTGTTTTTGGTATAGGTTCTATTTTAGTTTTATTGGTTCCTTTTCTCTTTAATTATTTTTTATTGAACGTATAATATCAGATTCAAGTAAGATTGTGAAATGATACACTTAAACTAACGCAGCAGTTTAGTTGAATAAGGAAGTTTGTTAAAATTGAGATATATGCATGGAAGGATTAAATATCCAAGTCAATACACTCTGGTTTACAGGGAAAGGGGGAAACAAATACATGCCGATTTACCATAAAGTAATTGGAGAAGGATATCCCATTGTTATATTGCATGGTTGGACACTTGACCACCAAGTGATGTTACATGCAATGGAACCGTTATTCGAGAAACGAAGCGGTTGGAATAGAATATACATAGACTTACCAGGCATGGGGCATTCCGAGTCACAACCATCTATTCAGAACTCTGACGATATGTTAGAAGCAATATTACATCTTTTGGACGAAATTATCCCGGGTAAACCGTTTATTATTTGTGGTAATTCATATGGCGGGTACATTGCCAGAGGTATAGTCCGTTCAAGGCAGGACAAAGTTCGTGGATTACTGCTGATGGCACCAATGACTATACCTGAATTCGATGAAAGGGAAGTACCACAGCAAACCGTTCTAAAAAGAGACAGCAACTTGATATCACTTTTGTCTCCAGAGGATGCTGATGAATTTTGCTCCATGGGGGTGGTGCAGGGTCAAACTGAATGGGAGAGGTTTCGAAATGAAATTTTACTTCCTTCTAAACAAACAAATATTGAATTCTTAAACCACATTCGTCAAAATGGATATGGCTTTACCTTCGATATTTCATCTAAACTTGAGTATCCCACGCTAATTATCACAGGGCGTCAGGACAATATAGTCGGATACCACGATGCGTGGCGGCTAATTGAAGATTACCCAAGGGCAACTTTTGCAGTGCTTGATATGGCTGGTCACAACCTACAAATCGAACAAACCGATGTATTTAACGCATTAGTTCATAACTGGTTAAACAGACTTGAATCTGTAAATTTTTGATTGGTGTAACGTTTCATAAATTAGAGTTTCCTATTTAACTATAGGAGTGCTTTAGTTAACAGACCATCTCGATGGTCTGTTTTTTTATCCAAAACATCAAGTAGATCTCTGAAATCCATTGTGAAATGTTACACTTAAAATTAACGCAGCAGTTTAGTTGAAGAAGAAGGTATTTTTGCGATTTTGTTGAATAAGTTAATATATGTAAATTATTGGACAGAAGGGATGCTTTACTTCAAGTCTGTGGCGATACTTTTTTCTTGAACTAACGACGCAGTAGAGTTCAATAAGACTAATTCATGGAATATTGAAACATTCTGAATGGTTTTTCGTATATACGAGTAAGTAAAGGGGAAGGAGGTAATGTATGGAAGCGGATTTTATCTACATATCATCAATTATTGTGGCGATTTTGTTGATGTCCATTGCAGTTTTTCAAGTGCTACTTTCATTAGGCTATCCTTTTGGTGAATTTGCAATGGGTGGACATTATAAGGTTTTACCTAAAAAATTACGTATTGCGAGTGTTGCTAATGCTTTGATTCTGTTATTTATGGGCTTTGTTTTTCTGCAACATACTAATGTCTTAATTGGTGTAGATTTTTTATCTACAAACATATTAGTATGGGTTATTACAATTTTCCTCGGCGTTAATACAATAGCAAATCTAATATCTCGGAGTAAGAAAGAGAGATTTGTTATGACACCATTATCAGGTTTTACTTTCATATTATGTTTATTTATTGCTTTATCATAGGATTATTTCTTCAATACTTATTCAACTGACATGAAAATTAAAAAACGCTCAAAATCTATAAAATTGCATAACAAAAGAGACTCAGAAAAAGCTTTTTAAAAAAAGGCTGAGCATTCTGAATGATTATATTGAGTTAATAGGTAAATCAAGAAACATCTCCATTCTTCCTAAAATAAAGGCAAGGCTGGTGGAACCAATCAAAAAGGATTAATCTCCCATAAGTGCTACCCATATAGGGTTCGACAGTCTGTGATGCACCGAGATCGTTGGAGTCAGACTAACGGATGGGCTCTATGGCACCATAGTGTATCGACCTTCTTCGCCAGCCATAGAAACAGTATAGACAGTGGTATCCATTTTCATGCTCTGTGGTGAAGCGCTGATTTTGCGCTTCATGGATGGCTAACGGGGCAGTTTGGTTCAATAAGAAAATACCATTCAAACATGGTAATATGAGGGTAAACACCAAAGGAGAACACTCAAATGTCATTTATAACCATTGAAAAAGCAACCATTACGGATGCTGAAAAACTAACAGAAATTAAGAAAAGGACTTTTGATGAAGAAGTGAAAAAGTGGCTTCCAAATCAAGATGATGTAATTGACTACAATATTCAGCCACCAGGATATTCTTCTGTTGAAATGACTAAATATATGATTAGAGAATTGGAATATTTTAAAGTCTTACAGGATAAAGAAATTATCGGTGGAATTATAATTACTATTTCTGGTAAAAGTTTTGGGAGAATAGACCGTATTTTCGTTGATCCTAACTATCAAGGTAAAGGAATAGGTTCTAGAGTAATAAATTTAGTAGAGGAAGAGTTTTGGAATGTGAGGACTTGGGACCTTGAGACGTCAAGTAGACAAATTAACAATCATTATTTTTATGAAAAAATGGGTTATAGAACAACCTTTGAATCTGAAGATGAATATGGTTATCTAAAGAAAATAGAAACTTCATCAGAAAAAGAAAACATAGCTGAAAATAAAAACATTTCAAGCTTCCAATACGTGAATTGCGATATGGCAAAAACGGAGTTTTATGGTGTAAATTTAGAAAGTAGTTCGTTTAGTAACAGTAATGTAATGAATAGTCATATTAGCAATTGTAATCTTAGTCACTCGAAGTTCCAAAATATAAATTTTAAAAATTCTCTATATGCCGATTTAAATCTTTCTAACAGTGAGATGATATTTGTCACTTTAGGTGGGGTTAGTTTCATTGATACAAATCTTGGAGATGAAAATAAGCCAATCTCATTTGTAAGATGTGACCTTGAAGGAAGTAAATTGAGTAACTGTAATCTTAGAAATGTAGAAATACAAAAGAGTGATTTGACTGGTATGAAAATTGATAATGTTCCAGTAGAAGATCTTATTGAAGCTTACTATCAATTGAATAAAAAATAAACACTTTGTATTACCTTAAATTTTAATTGCTTATTCAACTAACATGAAAATTAGTTTCTTAAAGGAAAGAAAAATGACAATACTTAAGAAGACCCCTGCTTAATCGTTAAAAAAAAGAGGAGAGCGTAAATAAGTCAATGGATTACGGTAGACTGGATAAAGGTCAGAATCAGTATTGGCACTTCCTGACCAATTCATTCTCTGTGGTGCAGCACTGATTTTGTGCTGCATGGATGGCTAACGGGTGGTTTAGTTATAGATCATGGGTTGCAAATGCAACTCTTTTTTTCTTGTTGAACTAATGTCACAGGGTGAAACAATTGTGATTATTAACCGTAGAATAATAATATAAGTATTCTGCATTGAATGGGAGGTAATGTTATTGTGTATGGTATTGAACCGATAGTCTGGCTTAAGTTGATCTTTGTGATAGTAATTTTTTCATTATTGTTTATTATTTTTGGTTCAGTTATGAGAAGGTGGTTGAAAGTTGAAAAGAAGAAGCGTTTTTCACATAACCACGTGAATGACAAACACCAAAAAATCGATTGGACGATTAGAATAATTTTCATCGCTTTTATAATATTGGGATCTTCTATTAATGTCGCTCGAGATTATACAGAACGAATTTGGTTTTTAGAGTCATGGTATTTATTATTCGGTTTAACGATATTGTCCGAGGCAGTTCGAGCATTGATGGAATGGAAATATGCGGATAATAAAAAAGCATATATTTTTACTTTGAGTCAGTTAGTATTTGGCATGATATTAGTAATTTCAATATTGAGAACTAACTTTTTGGGTATGTTTTAACGAACTTTGTTCTTCAACTAACGAGGTGCTTGTGCGGCCGAGCCTAGGTCGTATCATATAGCGGGTGGGATTCCCGTCGAGAAAGAACTAGCCATTCACTCGTAGCGAGTCTTGGAGGGCTAATGGTAATATTAGACTTTAAGCGTAGACAGTTAGGTGGTGGGCCGAAAGCTACATTTTTATCCATCGTTAAAGGCAAGAAGGATAGAACCTCTCTGGAGTCAGAGACCTTGGCATGTCAAACATGGATTTGATACGGCAACTCGGGAGACCCTACCGGTCTTTTCTTCTTATAGAAGAGTATGGTGTACAAGCGATAATAAGCAAGGAAGCCAAATGCCGTTGTAGGGAGTCGGATAGCAGCGTAGTACCAATGAAGTTGGGTAATGCCGATGGAGGAAAGGCTGCTACCAAGTTATCACCCTGACTAGGGACACATTTACTACACGCAGAGGTAGGGATAATAAATGGAAACAAAACTATTAAGGATAACAGAATTAGCAAAAATTTGAGTGAAAGAGATTAGCTATATTTTGTGAATGGTGACTAGGAATAGCCTTGTGCGTAAATAGCGCAAGCACGATTCTGTGAGGGGGGAGGAACACAATCTACCGAAAGGTAGAGAGGTTCCCTTCTACTCGACTAGTTGAAGAAGAAAGTGTTAAATAAAGGCTCTGTTAAAGAATAATGTTGAAAATCCTTTTGGAATATTCTTTGTATCGAACAACTTTTATTAAGTGAAATCATCTATGTAAAAAGTAGCGAAAAAAATGAGGTGATATTATGCGATTTATGTTCAATAAGATAACACTTTTCAGCATAAGTTTTTTATCATTTTGTTTAATAGTAATTGGATTTATATTACAAGCCATCCTTATCCCTTTACAAGATATTAATCTTATAAGTAATAAAGAGCTATTGGAATTTCAAAAAGAATATGCAATAAACTATCCCTTAGGAACAGGGCTACTCTATTTAGGTCTGTTTCTAATGATTTTAGTTATAATTCTATTTATTATTAAGTTTATAAAATCAAAAAGTAATAACCAAAAATCAGATGTATAACTATCCAACTACAATATTTGTACTTCAACTAACGGAGTGATTTAGTAGAAGATCATGGATTGCTTAGGCAACTCCTTTTTCTTATTAAACTACCGGTGTAGTTTAGTTGAAGAGTGTTGTTTAACTTGTGTTCAACAATCAGGCCAAATTATGGAACAAGATTATTGAATTAACTGTTGGATTTGCAAAGGATGTAGAGGTTTTAATTAGATTATAAGTAGGAATTGAGGATTTATATGGAAAAATCGAAAAATAATCAAAATAAAATAACTGCTGGCTTGTTGGCCGTATATTTATTTGTATTAACATGGATTATACTCTTTAAAATGCAATTTTCATTTCAAGACTTGCGTCATTTCACGGATTTTAGGGGAATCAGCTTAATCCCTTTTGCTGGTTCAGTTATTGTTAATAATCAAATAGATTTTAATGAAATAATCTTTAATTTAATTGCATTTATCCCATTTGGAATTTATATGAGTATGCTAAAACCAAATTGGTCTTTCTTGAAAAAGATTGTACCAATAGCAGGAGTTAGTTTGTTATTTGAAGTATTGCAATTCATCTTTGCTATAGGAGGTAGCGATGTAACTGACCTTATGGGAAATACATTAGGTGGAATTATTGGAGTTGGAGTTTATATTGTATTTTGTAAGCTGTTTAGTACAAAAGCAAATAAAATCCTTAATGTTTTAGCTTCAATCGGAACGATATGTATTTTTGCATTAATGCTGTTATTAATTATTGGTGTTATTAGGTACGGGAATTATGAATAATTATTGATGTGTTGGGGCTTTACTTTCAGGAACTTTATACTGCAATCGGGCGCGATTGTTTAATAAGGGTCTCTTTCTTACTCAACTAACCGATGCTTTGGGCAGCTAAGGTTTGAACTCGGTATTGTACCGGGCTCAGACCTTTAAATTTTGACTTAATTCGTTTCGTATTATAGTACTCGAAATATTTTTCTAGTTCTAGTTTAAAATGTTTTACACTTTCAAATTCTTTGAGATATAGAAGCTCGGACTTCATGATGCCAATGAAATTCTTCATGACTGAATTATCATAACAGTTACCTTTACGAGACATACTTTGCGTGATTTCTCTTTAGAGTAAAGTCTGACTGTACTGTTTCATTTGATAATTGAATTAGAAAAGCTCAATCCATGGTATTCGGATTGAGCTTTTTGAACAAGTTGTAAATTTAACATTTTAAAGTAAGAGCATTTCTTTGAAATAAGAAATGCATTTTATTTTTGTGAAAATTAAAAGGACATTTAAATAACAAAAATAATATAATGAAAAACAATACGGATTTATTGCGAAACGATAAATGATGTGTTAAATTTATATTGTCATTAAATAAGTGAGGTGCTTAATATGAATGTTAAACGAGGTTCAACCACTTTCTTAAAGGTAATTATTTTTCTGGCTGGAATTGCAGTTCTTGCTTTATGTATATTTTTAGTGCCCCATATGGCGAATTTCGCATCAAAATTGTATCCAAATATTGCCCCATTGAAATATCTCGTTTTCATCGTGATGTATGGAGCGGCTGTGCCTTTTTACTTTGCTCTCTATCAGGCTTTCAATCTTTTACGGTACATTGACGAAAACACAGCGTTCTCGGAATTATCTGTAAAGTCGTTAATGAACATAAAGTGCTGTGCGATTACAATCAGTGGTTTGTATGTATTAGGTTTGCCACTCTTCCGTTTTATAGCGAAGAAAGTTGACCCACCTATTGGATTAATGGGACTCATCATCATTTTTGCTTCGTTGGTTATCGCCGTTTTTGCTGCTATCCTCCAACGGCTTCTACAAGAAGCGATTAACATAAAATCAGAAAATGATTTGACGGTCTGAGGTGGATGATATGGCAATTATTATTAATATTGATGTGATGTTAGCAAAACGAAAAATGAGTGTAACGGAGCTTTCGGAGAGGGTTGGAATTACTATGGCGAATATTTCCATTCTGAAAAATGGGAAAGCAAAAGCGGTTCGTTTTTCAACATTAGAAGCGATATGTAAGACTTTGGATTGTCAGCCAGGTGATATTTTGGAGTACAAAAGCGACGAAGACACTCAATAAAAACAGACAACAAATTTATTTAACTAACGGGAGTTGATAGAGAATTTTAGGGATAGCTTAATTGCTATCCCGTCTTTGCGTTTTTTGATGTAATTTATTCTGAGAATTGCATTGATATTAGTGACAAAAAATATGATGTGATTTGCAATGTTTGCACCTCAAAGGGAACCTGTTAAGAAAAACTCGGTTCCTTTTTAATTTGATAATTCTTATCAGTACCCGACTTTGTTGTCACGATGAAAATACTTCTGGTACCCGACTTAATTGTAACTGAACATTAGTTTAATAAGGTAAAAATAATAGGATTATACAAAGTGAGAAATAAAAAGAGTAGAGGAGGAATTTAAACTTGGATAAAACTCAAGTAATGGTTGAATTTAGCCTGTTTGGTGATGAGTTCCCAATAGATCATGTGACCAAAAAGTTGGGAATTGAACCAACTGAAACTTATAAAAAGGGTGATGTCATCGTAAGACCCTTTAATCCAAAAGTTATTTCAACGAAAACCCGTTATCGAATAGAAACAGCCTGGTCATTAAGCACAGGGTATCAAGAATCATATGATGTTAAAGAACAAATAGATCAAATTTTGGAGCAGTTAAAAAGTAAATTAGCTACAATAAATCATTTGAAAGAAAAGAATAATTTAGAATGTTTATTCTCTATCGTTATCATAATGGAAAATGGATATACTCCAGGTTTACATCTTGATAACCAACAGATTGAATTCGCAATTAGTATAAAAGCCGAGTTTTGATATTGATTTGTATGCTAACCCTTATAAAAGTAATGTTGAAGACAAAATATTGGACAAGCTGTACTTCAATTGAGGTGGTCGAAACTACTGAAAGAACTAGATTACATTCTTGAAGGTTGCGAAAATATTATAGATAATACCGTTTTAGTCACTTGGAAATAATAGGTAAACACTTTTTAATTAATATACATTTTAATGTAAATGTGAATAAATACACTTCAACTAACGGAGTGCTTTAGTTGAATAAATGGCTGCCTTTACAGGGCGGATTTTTCTTTTGGAGAAAATTCCTAAGACGGGTTTTATGTCAACTTAGTGGTAATGATTGAATCTTTCGCGGTTACATCAACGACTTCTTAGTAAAATTTATAAACCAAATATTTTCAATGACAGTCGCTTTTATTCCATGCCTAACATGAGTTTGCCAATTATAAAAACCAGCCAGAGAGGGACAAACAAACGCTATAATCGGATAATCCTTCCGCGTTCCACTTCTTCCTAAGAAATTAGTTTGAGTAATAGCGTAGAGGTAATGAGTTAAAGCGTTATCCTTCGATTGGAAGTGTTCAATTAGCAGGTTCGATCATCTAATAGTATCCACGCCAAAAATCTCAACTCTTTTTACCTGTGAGTTCAGATTCACGAAGCAATTTAAAAAATTGACATTGGAAAATTTATCAAATATAATTTAATTGAACAATGGTTAATTAGGAGGAAAATATGTCACCAAGAAAATCTGTACTTCAGGAATTAACAAGGGAAATGATTATGGAAGCAGCAAGAAACCTTTTTGTGAAGAAGGGGTATCAGCATGTATCAATGAGACAAATTGCTAAAGAATTAGGATACAGTCATGGTGCTCTTTATTATCATTTTGAAAATAAAGCCGAGTTGTTTTACGCATTAGTTCAAGACCATTTCTTAATGTTGGATCAAATACAGATTGATGTAATGAAGAAAGAGATAGGCAAAGAGGAAAAACTAAAGGAAATTCTTATGGGGTTTATTGAGTTTGGTCTTACAAATCAAAGTCATTATGAAATCATGTTTTTAATTAAAGATGAGGAAGTCAAAAATTTTATCAATCAAGAACCTTCCAAGAGCTATGAATTGTTTGCTCAAAACATTTCCTCATTATGTGGCAGTAAAGTCTCATTACAGGAGATATACAGTATCTTTTTGGCTTTACATGGTTTTGTCACGCATTATTGTCGGCATGTTAATACATTTGAGGATGTTAAGGACATGGCGAAAGTTCACGTGAATTTTTTAATCAAAGCGATTTATTGATTTTTTTTAATTTTAATTTACCAGTGGTTAATAAAAGAGGGGGATCGGGATGACGAAAAAAGTGTTAGTATTGGGCGCTTCCGGAGGAATGGGTTATTCTATTGTAAAAGAATTGCTAAGTAGAGGGATTTTGGTGACGGCATTTGCCCGCAATAGGGAAAAGTTAGAGAAACTTTTTGGTGAAGAGGAAAATGCCACTGTTTTTTCGGGTGATCTTTTTCATTTAGAGGATTTGGATAAGGCTGCTCAGGACGTGGACATTATTTATCATTCCGCCAATATTCCGTATATCGAATGGAAAGAAAAGCTCCCTATTTTGATGTCCAATATACTTCAAACAGCAGAAAAGCATGCTGCAAAGCTGGTCATTGTGGATAATATTTATGCCTATGGACGAAGTGGTGGTGCAAAAGTAAGTGAAACAACTACCAAAAATCCACATACGAAAAAAGGAAACATACGCTTGCAGGTTGAAACTCAAGTCAAGGAATTCAATGTTCCGGCATTGATTGCCCATTTTCCGGACTTCTATGGTCCCAATGCGGAAAATACGATATTAAATTACACATTGTTAAATGTGGTAAAGGATAAAAAATCGAGCTATGTCGGTAATCAACGGATTTCCAGGGAATTTATTTACACGCCAGACGGAGCAAAGGCCATCGTCAATCTGTCCCTACTTAATGAGGCGTATGGTCAAAGTTGGAACATTCCGGGACCAGGTGTGATTTCTGGGGAAGAAATTGTTAAGACAATCAGAAAAATCACTGGCTATCAAAAAGGTGTGTCAACGATTTCAAAGAATATGATTCGGTTTTTGGGGTTGTTTAATCGCCAGATGCGTGAAGTGGTTGAAATGTTCTATTTAAATGAAGAACCGGTTGTACTGAATGGTGAAAAATATGAAAAGCTGATTGGAAAAGTCCCAAGTACTTCATATGAAGAAGGTTTAAGACAGACCATTGCATATATGAAACAGAATAAATAGAAACCCATTTCCAGTATGAATCAAACTTAGGGAATTTTTCATCTTTTGTAGACGGCATGCAGTTTGAGTAGCCAGTCCATCAAGAACTTCTGCCCACACCTAATTAATAGGTGTGGGCTATTTGATGCTTCATGGAAAAAACACCTTTTTTGTAATTGAAATGATAGTCATAATGACAATTAAGTTACTTGTTGATGTTTATTGTGGAATGAATACTTAACCGATATTCTTCGTGTAAACTTGATTAATGAAATTCAATTTGTTGATTCAATATAGAGGTTTGTGAAATTATGTACTTAACTACCGGGGCAGTTTAGTTGAATAAGGAAATACTTATTTGAAATATATTTTTGCTAATATATGTAGTCGCATTAAGGGGAGTATTTTTGAAAAATACAAAGTTAAGAATAGTATGGATCATTCCTAATGTATTTAGTTACTTGATACCATTTGGATTATCCATGTGGGTAGTGGCTAAGGGCGAGGTATTACATGAAATCAATTGATTATCTATTTACGTTATTTTATGATTTTACTTTTCTTAGTGTCAGTATTCGGTAGTTACCGAATTTGGACGTGGATAAAAGAAGTCAAAATGTAAAAAAGTATTATTATGCTAACGGAGGCTTTACTTCAATAAGGAATGAAGCATTTTTCCCTATTAAGCTAACGGTGCAGGTTAGTTGAATAATATTAAAGGGTTTAATTCGTCAATTGTCGAATACTTACACATAAGTTTTTATATTGAAATTAAAGGAGAAGCCAATGAAAATTGATGTCCAATTAACAGACAAAAATGAAGCATATATTATAAAAAACTTATATCCTTTGTACCTCTATGACCTATCAGGACATTATGACAGAATCCCAAATGTTCACGGGATTTACGAGGATAGTGACGATTTTCGAACATTAGACGACCAGTATGAAGTTCAAAATATCTGGTGGGAAAAGCCAGATATTTTATTCCCTTACTTAATTTTAGTAGATGGGATACCAGCAGGATTTATCCTAATAGCAACTCCACCACATTGTAATAAAGGTATTGATTATTTTGTTAATGAATTCTTTTTAATTCAATCATTAAGAGGGCAAGGTATTGCTGAACATGCTGCAAATAAAGTGTTTGAACGATTTAAAGGAAATTGGGAGTTGTTTACTCATCCATTAGAAAAAAACATTGTAGGACAAAAATTTTGGAGGAAGACAATTTCTAATTACACTAATGGGATTTACATTGAGGAACATGGGGAAACTTTTGATGGATATAAACTTATTTTTCAATTTAATAATACAGGAAAATAAGAATTTACTTATAACAATATAGCTTTAACTAAAATCATCTGGGTTAATTATAGTTAAGGATTAGTATAAGAATTAATCTAAATGGAGTGGATTTCTACTTTTACTAACGAGTGCTTTACTTCAGTAAGGGGTAAAAACTTTTTTCTTTTTGAGTTAACGAAGCAGAATACTTCAATAAGGGATTTGGATTTTTGTGGTGATATAGGGCGAGAGGTGTATTGATGACAATGAACTTAAAGAAAAAATTTTTTTAATAGTAATTGCAGTTTTAATAGTATATATAATTATCGGATACCTTTTGAATATTGATGTGTTAAAGATCTTTAATATCCAAACAGATGAATTTAGAATTAGTATTTTGGGTGTTGTTATGTGGATATTAACCGTTATTATTATTCAGTATATTGATAGGTATATATATATATATTAAAAGGAAATAGGGAAAGTATGACTGATTTATCTTCTTTCACTAACAGGTGCTTAGCGGAACAAGGCTGTAATCGAAAGCCTTTATTCTTATTCAAGCAAAGGGGCAGCATTCCTGTTTGAAAGATGTTTGTGGTCTTGAATCAAAAAGAGCCCTCTAGTATGATCATGAGTGTCAACGCACATTGACCCATTATCATACTAGGAGGACCCCTTTATGCATTTTAAAGTGAATGAAAAAATTAATCAAGTAACTGAAAATACACTCGTCATAGGAATGGATATTGCGAAGCATGTTCATTACGCATGTTTTGCCGATGAACGAGGACGAGTAATCGAAAAATCTTTTGCGGTACATCAATCAAAAGAAGGTTTCGAAAGTTTGTATGAAAAGATTCGACAAACGATGCTGGAAACACAGAAAACAGAAGTCATCGTTGGCATTGAACCGACAGGTCACTACTGGATGAACTTGGCCTATTTTTTAGATCAATACGGCATTCCACTAGTCATGGTGAATCCAATGCACGTCAAACGTTCGAAGGAACTGGATGATAATTTACCGACGAAAAACGATAAAAAAGATGCGTTAGTTATCGCTCGTTTAATGAAAGACGGTCGCTTTAGCTATTCACGATTATTAAAGGAGATAGAAGCTGAACTGCGTATCGGATCTACCCTTCGTTCTAAGTTAACAGAGGATTTAGCTAGTATTAAAAATCGAATCATTCGTTGGCTCGATCGCTATTTTCCTGAATTCACTCGAGTCTTTCCCTCTTTCGGAAAGATGGCACTTACGGCACTGGAAACAACGCCCATGCCACAACAGATTCAAGGAAAGACAGCTGAAGAACTTGTCTTCCTCTATCGTCAGGTAGGGGGTATGAGAGCTCCACAGTTACCGAAAGCTAAGCTACTTATTGAAGCTGCAACAAATTCCATCGGACTGATAGAAGGTACCCAGATGGCCCGACAAGAAATCGCCACTCTCCTTCGTCAGTATCGCTTATTAGAAAGCGAAATTGAATCTGTAAACAATCAATTAGCAGAAATGGCAAAAACAACGATGGAATATGAGCTACTTGTATCAGTTCCAGGTCTAGGAGATGCGACGATTGTTGATTTACTTTCAGAAGTAGGAAGCTTTTCACTTTATGAAAATCCACGCCAACTCATCAAACTAGCGGGATTAACATTACGTGAAAACTCATCTGGTCAACATAAGGGGCAAAAACATATCTCCAAACGAGGAAGAAAGAGACTTAGATATATTCTTTTCAAAGTAATAGTACCACTCATTCGTCACAACGAAGCGTTCAAGCAGCTTCATGAATATTACACAACACGCCAACAAAATCCCTTACGTGGAAAGCAATCAATGGTGGTACTGTGTGGTAAATTACTGAAGGTATTACATGGTATTTGTAAAAAGAAAGTCCGTTTTAACGAGAAACATATGATGAAAGACCTCTACTGTCTCGCAGAGGCAGCGTAAACAAATTCTTTTCATCGAACTATAAACAGAAGGATGACACGGAGAAGCCAGCAACATAACTAAACTCAGACCAAGAGTCCCCGGGGCAGCTTAGCAGGCCTCTGCCTTATGAATAGACCGAACGAAGGAATGTAAGCGCGCTGACGCTAAGAGATATGGGAGGGTACGTCGTCATAAGCATCGCAGAGATCCATTGTGCATCGAATAATGGAGAAAACAAGCTAATAATTTCCATTAGTTTTAGCGAAGCGTACGCTCTATTTGGCAATAAAAACTATAAATTCAATTCTCTTCTTATAAAAGAGATGAAAAAATATTTTTCTATATAAAGAAGTGATAAAAACCGTTGATACTTCAATGTTTATAGAGGGAGGTTAGTTTAACAAGAGTACCTAAGCCTATATTTTAGGTTCTTTTTTGGAAAAATGACGATTTTTGATACCTCTTCGAGATCTTACTAAGTAAAGTGTCATATTTCAAAGAATATAGGAATAGTACATTACTAGAATAAAAAAATAATAATGGGAAGAAATGAGGTGATTGTATTTTAGAAAAACTCAGAAAAATTAATATGAAAACTGCAATATTTATGGGGATTATTTTTTATTCTTTGACTATCTTAATCCATCTTCTTATTATAAGCGGAATTATTCCATTCACATGGGTTAATGGTGGACGCTCTGAATCCTTCGCTACTCAGCTACCACTATCTTTAATCAGTACTGTTATTTCTATTATTGGAGGAGTTTTTACGCTGATTGTAGGCAGAAATATACTAAATAAATACAAAAGAGGAATAACTATTATATGTTGGTTTTTTGTTGTACTTTGGTCTTTTGGGTTTATACAACAATTGTTTGGCACACCTTTTGAAAAAATGGTTTGTTCGTTTATATTGTTCCTTGGAGTCATCTCGAACTTGCGTATGGCGATTGAAAAAAATGCAGTAACAATTAAATGAACGTTCGTAAAAAGAATCACTTAAAGTAAAGGGTGATTCAGTTAAACAAGACCATCATTTCGATAGTCTGTTTTTACGTCCAAAACATCAAGCAGATTTCGGAGATAGAGTGTGAACCGTTACACTTAAACCAATACAGAAGATTAGTTCAAGAAACTATTATAAAAGTTAATCGTATAGGTATTATAGGAATTATTATTTGACTGAGGAGGTTTAGTTGTGTTGTGGGATATACCTAAATGTATTGTATGTGATAAAGAAATTGGGGAAAATGATGTTGTTTTTGTAAAAATGCGTTACTCAAAGTGAAAAGGTTTTACTGAGATTAAAGATTATTTAAGAAACGAAGGCAAATTCATTTGTTAAGACTGTTTTAATAATAATTCATACTAAACCTTTTCAACTAACGGAGTGCTTTAGCAGAGCTAGGCTGGTTGAATAATGCCTTTATCGTTATTAAACTAAAGCAGCAGGTGTGCGAACCAGCCTAGGTCGTATCATATAGCGGGTGGGATTCCATTCGAGATAGAACTAGCCATTCACTAGTAGCGAGTCTTGGAGGGCTAATGGTAACATTAGCCTTTAAGCGTAGACAGTAAGGTGGCGGGCCGAAAGCCAAATGGTTGAAGGGATTGAGCTCCATAATGTTAGTAATTCGAGAGGGCTGATGCCTTATCTAAGGAACACTCCATGAATGGTGGTTGCGCAGAACAAAAAAACTTAATTTTTTTGTGTCCGAAATCTTGAAGTAGATCCACTTAATGTGCTAACGCAGCAGTTTAGTTTAACTAGCCAAATTAAAAAGTCGATTCCTTAACGTACAGGAATTCGACTTTTTTGATTGAAATTGCTTAGCGTATAATATCCGCGTTTTGTCGGCAGTACCCCGTGAAGCAAGTGAGGATTTTTGGCGTAGAAGTGGTAAGCAAGGTAAGGAAGCAAGCTACGAAATTAACAAATTATATGAGGAAAGTATTATAACAGAAAATAAACAGTCTGAGAGCATTAATATCATAGATGCGGAAGTGTGTATAAGCGCATTATTTGAAGGAAGTAATCGTAATAAGTAGCTGCTTATTTCACAAATGAAAATTAATGAGAAAGTAGCTAAAGAATCTATTATTCTAAATAACTTTCTAAATTCTGCGCTTAGTTTGAATTTGCACCAATAAACCTAACTAATTAAATTCTTCGATACATGATAAATTACCTAATCTATAACATAATCTTTTCATAATATATAAATATCATTAGGAAAGGAGTGTGTATATTATGTATGGATGTGGTGAAAGCTCATATGGTGGGCAAAGTAACAACGGGTCGACCTTCGTGTTGATTGTAGTATTGTTTATCTTACTAATTATTGTTGGGGCAACTTTTATGATGCACTAAACAAAAAAAGATGTAGATTATTTCAATTAATGGAGAGAGTTTCAGCTTTGACAATATCACTTTTTAGTCGTAGGGCAATTTATTTGTCTATTTTATAAACGATTTCAGAGAGATGATTAATTAGGTAGGCAAAAATAATATCTTTACAATCCCATTAAATATCTTCTCTTCTAAAAAATCGACCTTCTCCTAAATGAGTTGGTCGTTTTTTAGTGTAAAGAAATAGTAAGTTAACCGCATTTATCGCATAATTTCTATTTGTTATGTGTTTGTTCTTCTTTCTCATCAATGTTTCACCTTCACTGCTAAACACGTTCATTTTAGGTTCTATTCTTTTGCACTCTACAGTGAAACTTGGAAGGTTCTCAGTCATAGGAGTACCTCTTGCAATTTCTTTCACATCATTTAATGCCTGAATAGGACCTTATCTTTTCTCAAAAGCATGGTTTCAAACATCACCATTATTCCAATTAGAAGTATTCCAATAGATAGAGTCGAAACAATGAACCTTTTATAAGGAATTTTTAAAGAAAACCCAACTCTTGATGCGAAAAACCCTATCGCTGCACCTAATAATGGAATTAGTATTCCAAAAGTTAGACAAGCTGAAATATTTCCAAAATCGTATAATCATGAAAAAGTTAGTTTTGGAAATTGAACAGTAACTGCTTCTGGAACAAGCATAAAAGTGATGTAGTAATAGTTCTATGTTCTTTATTTTTGTATGACCATAGTTTATGAAATTCAACTTGACAGATTATGATAGTTCTCGTATCTAAGCCGGAGTAAACAGGAGTTTATTATAAAAATATTAGTTGATTCAGACAATTTGTCCACTCATTACACGTCCTCTTCCATATTATATGTTGAAGGCTGGCCAGCTTATTAAAACGAAAGGGGGGAATGGTATATGTTTACTGAAAATCGAAGAAGAAGACGTCAAGTAAAGTTGATTTGTGAATGTCGAGAAGTACGGTTTGATCGCAACCGCAACAATGAGTTCAGATGTCAATGTAGAGAGAATAATAGAAATATCCTCGATATATTAAGTAATATGGGTCGTGATGACCACTTCGATATATTAAGTAATATGGATCGTGATGACCGTAATCGCATTCACCATCAGAATGATGAATTCAGATGTCTATGCAGAGAGAATAATCGCAGAGATTTTAATTTCTTTGAGTGAAAGTATTTAATGTAATCGAGTACGACAAGACAATTCTTTGAGAAGAACGAGCTTGTAATATTAAAGGAGGCCAATCCATTCGGACTGGTCTTCTTTTTTATTAGTTACGAAAACAAATGTTCGCTCGTATTAAAAGAAAGAAAGGGAATGAATGTGCATGTTTTGTTGAAAGAGTATTTCAGTCGTGGTATCTTGTTGAGGTTATTTACATATTAATAAAGAAACAAAAAAAGCCCCTCGATAGTTTGATGGCTTATGAGAAGCCCTTTAGGGACCGCATTAAGTATAAAAACGAGTATTTTAGCCATTTAACTTCTAAATTTATAAGTTTATTTTGCGGTATTTTTTCATGCATCCATATATTGATAGCCTATCTTTAAGCTTGTTGCGCTGAAAGATGCTCATCTAACGCATCAAAAAAAATTAAGAAAATGATCAGCTTCTCGGTATACGTGATTTGCAAGAAGCGCTGGAATGAGGGTACAGCTAAGATGTATATCACGAATGAATTGTTTACAGTCACAAGTTCTGCATTATTACAATACCTATTAATAACTATAATGGCTATTGTTTGAAATAAAACTTGATAATACAATCTCAGAGCCGAGGTATTTAAATGGAAAACCCTTCTCCCTTATGGCCTCGTTAGATGGAGTTGTAACAGGTATTATGGGTGGAATGATGGGTTCTATGCTAGGTAGTTATGTTACAGTAAAAGTCTGCAGAACTAATGATTTCCTTTATTGATGTTGTATATGTATTGGTAACTTTATTACTTCTTCGTTTAATTGATGAAGAAATCGAAAAAGACAATCAAAAAAACTTTAACAAAAAACCATTAGTAGCGAAACCTATTGTTTTAAAGGTTCTGTTGATATTCTTAGGTGCACTTGTTTTCGCTAGAGGTCCTAGCTTCCTTATGCATTTTTGGTTGCAATAATCATCTCTTTTATCTTATCTAGTATTACAGCAGTAATCTTCTGGAAAAAGAAGTTTATTTAAAATAGTCTAAAAGGTCGATGATTCTTTGAAAAGAACATCGGCTTTTTTATGTAATCATTTAACCAACAACTTCTAACTGAAAACTATATTGAAATAATAAAGCGTATATTAAATATAATATGGATATCGATTTATGAGAGTTTATGCTGCTGTGGAAGGGTTACATTGGCTATTCACGTTTATGTAGCAATATATATATGAAAATAATAATTGACAACCATTATCATTTAAAATAGAATAATAAACAGATAAATGATATTGAAAATCGTTATCAAATATACTAATATAGCTTAGGAGATATCTTATGGGCAAAAATCTAATAAACAAGATTTCAATCCTTCTATTAATATTTGGATTCGTTGTACATACACCTACATTAGCAAAAGGAAATTCCAGTGAAGATATAAAAAGGGCTGAAGAATCAATTGATAATGCGATCGATCTCGCTTCGAAAGGAAACCTTCTGGAAGCACAAAATGCTTATGATCAATTTAATAAAACGTGGAGAGAGATTGAGGAAGGGATCAAAGCGGATTCAGTTCTGGCTTATCGAGATATTGAATCAAATATGGGAAAGGTAGTTTATGCTTTTACTTTAAAAAAACAGGACCAAGTTTTAGAGGCGCTACAGGGTTTAAAAGCTGTAAATGAAAAAATAGCTAATGGAGGGTATCCAAAAGAGGCTGGTTTTAAGAAAGAAGATATTTCTTTAGATGATTTTATTCTAATTCTTCAACAAACCAAAAAGGAAATAAGTGAAAAAAATCAAGATCTTGCCATTGATAGCATTAAGAAAGCGAGTAACAGCTGGTTAAGTGTAGAAGGAGTCGTTATTGCACAATCTGCTTCAATTTATAATGATACAGAAAGAGACTTAGTAACAATTCAAGCCATGCTTGTGGCGAATCCTCCTAATTATGAGCAAGCTAATAAAATTATTAACAACATGGTAGAATATTTAACTCCCTTAGCGAACAAATCGGATTACACGTATTGGGATGCAGCTATGATTCTTATTCGTGAAGGTTTAGAAGCATTACTTGTGGTAATTGCTCTTATGTCCGTTGTGAAAAAATCAGGAGGGGCAAGAGGAAAAGGCTGGATTTGGTCTGGGGTACTAGGAGGTTTGGGAGTTAGCATTACTCTTGCTCTCATCGTTAAGTTCGTCATTTCATCCGGTGCATTTGGCAATAACAATTTTCAAATTGCTGGATGGACTGGGGTCTTTGCCGCTGTCATGTTATTGTATATGAGTTATTGGCTTCATAGTCAATCGAATATAGCTGATTGGAATCGTTATATTCGTGAAAAAAGCCAAACAGCATTAACGACAGGAAAGCTCGTTTCGTTAGGTGTTCTTGCCTTTCTAGCTGTGTTTCGGGAAGGAACAGAAACGGTCTTGTTCTATATTGGAATGGCAAGTCAAATAAAGTTACAATCTCTATTGTTAGGTTTTCTAATAGGTGCAGTAATACTTGGAATTTTAGCCTATTTGATGATATTCGTAGGGCTGAAATTACCTCTTCGACCATTCTTCATGGTCTCTAGTGTAATTGTTTTTTACCTGTGTGTTAAATTCACTGGTATGGGTATTCATAGCTTGCAATTAGCTGGATTGATTCCAACTACTAATGCTCCAAATATACCAAGTTTAAATTTTTTCGCTCTATATCCTTCATGGGAAAGTACCCTTCCTCAAATGATTTTAGTAATAGGGGCTGCATGTATCATTTTATTTAAACAAATCAAAGAAAAAAAGTAATTTAAACATACAACAATAGTTAAAAAAGAGAGTAGGCATTGATCATGAAAAAGTTAACATCTACGATTTTAGCAATAGTTTTTGGAAGTGTATTAGTATTAACGGGATGTGGATCTAATAATAGTAAGGTATCAGAAGGTGTCAATAAAATGCTAGATACTACTGATCAATTATCAAAAGCAATTGATAGTGGTGACCAAGCAAAAGTGAAAGAAATTGGCCCAAATTTAGAAGATCAATGGAAAGTTTTTGAGGATGATGTAAAAAAAGATTACAAAGAAATTTATGGGGAAATTGAAAATTACCTAGACCCAACGATTGCGGGATCTGAAGCTCCTGAATTTGACAAGGAAGCATTAAAAACATTGAACGATCAACTTACTAATGCTTTAAAAGAATTATCTGACAAAACTAAATAAATTTTCATCTATAAAAGTCGAATCCCTTTAGCCAAAGAGGGAATCGACTTTTTATGTTTGACTTTTTTTACAACTATTAAGGTTTCTCTAGTTTAAGAAAACTGAACACTAGGTAAATCTGGATTTATGGTTGTATTGAATCCAGTTTGATGAATGTTAATTTAAGAATACAAAGTGTTAATGGAAAACTATTATATTCGGTACATGGCATTGCGAAATTATTAAGGAACTTTTCTTATGAAAGACAAATCTTAATGAATAGAAGATGGAATCATTTACATTGCCTGTTTTTCTCAATTTTACTTGAAAGATCGTTCGTATATTATCATGGAAGTTCATACTATTCCGATAAATAAAATGTACCACCATGACGAGCACCAAGTTTTATTCACCTACAACCATCTTCAATAAAAGAACAGCATAGTTGTAGGTGAAAGGATTTGAATTCTAAATACTAATAAACAACAACATGACGAGTTGTACAATTGTGTGAAATAGAGGTACTAATCGGATTCTATCTTAATTTTATATTAAAAATAGAGTTGCGATTAAGAAGAAAGGAATAAATTCTCTTCTAAAGCGATTTCTTATAAACATTCCTCTTCCTGGGACAAATCCATCAATCATTCCGATGCGTCTTCTACCTCTTCTATCTCTCACCATTACCCGGCGGCCCATATTTCTCATAACAAACGGTTCCATAATATCCCTCCTTTCTGAAGTTAGGGTATTCTTTGAATTTATTCTATACAATCCAACATATTTTTCTTATATCTTTCTCGAAGCAAATTTTCCATAATAAAGGGCAGATTGCTTGAACCTGCCCATTATCCTTATTATTCGTGGTGTTAATACTTAATGAAGTGGAAAATATCAAATATTATTCACCACATAGAGATTAGTAACTACTCATAAAAGAAGCGCCTACGATGATAAGGAGAATAAACAATACGACAATCAATGCAAAGTTTGAGTTCATGTGACTACCGCCTCCACTATAGTTTCCATCATATGATCCATCACTCATATATTTTCACCTCCTACATTAAGATTAAGGATTATTAGAATACATCCTTAAAAATATATTATGTCAAAAATATGAATTGACTTGGACTATTTTGGTAGTATTACTAGAGTCGAAATAATATTATGAAGTATTAGAACATTCGAAATTTTCAAAGGTCTAAAAGACTTTATTCAAATAGTAATAAAGAACATCAAAGTTATAAACATTATGTATTAAAAAGTCATGATGTTTACATAGAAGTAATAGATTGATGAAGCGTAATTTATCTAAAACACGGATTCTATTTAATAGAAAGTAGGTGTCTTTTAAAAAAAAACAGTTATTGTTAATGTTTCCTTCTTACTTGATTTAGATGAGGATGAGATGCAAAAAGATTTTGGATTGCTAGAAAAAATAACAAATAAGATAAGTAATGACCAATTAATTGAAGTAGAAACAGATGAGGTTAAGATAAAATGGGAAGGAACATCTACAGTAATTCTAGACCCAAATTCAATAAATTGTGGTAAATGCTCAAATTGTGGTGGTTGAGTAATTGATAGAGAAAGAGAAGAACCAATAACAGAGTTATGTAATGGTGCGAATTATGATGGAAAAATATTATGTGATGTATGCTTACCAACGAATCATAGATAGGCATTTTAAAGGGAAATGGAAAGACAACTCCAACTTAGGGGAGTGGTCTAAATCTAAAATTGATATATACACTTTTTGTTCAAAATTAACTTTGTGCAAAGTGGTATTACGGTGAATCGTCTCATAAGTAAATAAGGTTTTTTAATTATTCTTAAAGATCATAAATTTGATTGTTTAATTTATACTCTCATTTCTTAGGGAGTAAATAATTACATTTAAATATGTAAATAAAAATTATGATGATGATTCTAAAAAAAATGGAATAACTTTGAAAAGTAATAAAGCATTTTAGTTAAAATTGTATAGAATAGTTACTGTTAATATAAAAGCGAAACCCAATCAAAGCAGTATTTGTTAAAGAAGTATCAAAGAACAACTAAACGTCTTTGATACTTCTTTTTTTCAATTTTTTATAAAGGGTTTACTGTAATATCATTAATTATGGCATAAAAAGATTTTGGTTCTTCATGAGATACAATAGGAAGCTTGCAAAGGGTTTATTGCTTACCTTTTATGCAGATTTCTTTAGTTTTTGATCTAAACGATGACTAAAGAAAGTTAGCAGACTGGCAAAGACTGCGACTATACCACCAACCCATGTTACATTCATTAAAATCCCTTGATGGTAAACAATTCCGCCTAATGCAGAACCAAAAGCGATACCTACATTGCTTGCCACTGGCATTAGTGAAGCAGCTAGACCTGTTGCTTTTGGCTGATAAATTCCGGCGAGGTCTATTAAATAAAGCTGAGTAGATGTTGTTAAGAGGATGGCCATTAACGACATCAAGCCAATGTTTACCAACCCTAAAATAAAATGATTTGAAGTCCAAAATATACTTGTCAAAACAACTGCCTGCATGAGAAAAACAAACCGAAGGCGACCGATTGCATTGTGGCTAGCAATTTTACCGGCGAGGATGTTGCTGAAAATCGAGATAAATCCGTAACCAAATAAGATTAAACTAATTGAATGATTTGGTACTTCCATTCCCTTCAAAATAGGAACCAGGTACGTAAAGACGGTATAAGTTGCGCCAAATCCGAGAGCTGGAATGAAAAAAGCCATCAAAATTCTTGGATTGGTCATTAAAGAGAATTGATCCCGTATCGAACTGCGTATTTGGCTGAGTCTATTAGGCAAGACGAAAAAAGATGCCAAAAACGCCAATCCTCCTAGGAGAGTAGTTAACATGAAAGTTGCATTCCAGCCGTACGAATCGGCAATGACAACTCCAATTGGCACTCCAACGACATTTGCAAGAGTGAAACCACCGAATACGAATGATATAGCAAGTCCGCGTTTTTTAATCGGCATGGTTTCACTTGCAACTATCATGGCTAGAGAGATTAATACTCCTGTTACAATCGCTGTCATAATCCGTAGTGCAAGTAGCGTGATGTAGCTTGTCGAGATTATGCACAACGCATTCAGGACGATGAAAGAACCTATCAAAAACAACATCCATTTACGTTTCGGAAAATGACTTGTTGCTGACATCACTAGTGGAGTGGCGATGGCAAACGTAATTGCAAACGCAGAAACAAGTGTGCCTGCTTTTGCGTTTGTCATTTGAAGGCTCGAGGAAATATCGGTTAAGATTCCGACAATAACAAATTCGCTTGTCCCGAGAACAAATGTTAATAAAGTGAGTGTTAAGATGAGCAACCAATGTCGCTTGGATAACTTTGTGGAGTGCATAAATACCTCTTTTCTTAGATGATTGTATATGTGTCAGATAGTAGATACACTACCTATACATCTTACCATAAAATATTTTTGCGAGAAAAACCCTTTCATATCAAATAGAGGTTAATGGGATACCAGGATTGACAATGCAAAGGGAGTTAGCAGAATACTATTTAAGAAAGCACATTTCTGTTGATATTGCTATAAGTAGTTGGGATCGGAGTTAAAACAATTGCTTTTCTACAAAATTGTTATTTTCACAGTTTGGAATAAGTACGGTTATTTCAGTTTCTACACTGTTCTCTCTTTCGGCTTTTTTTCAGCTGATCAAGTGTGGGAACCTCCATTTTCGAGAAGCAAAAAGAAAAAGTAAATAACTTACGACGGAAATGTCACAATGAAATAATCTAAAATTGGAAGAAAAGCACTCGTCTGCTTAATACATAAATAGAATAAATTGGATTAGTTGGAACACCGTGTGCAGTGAAATTTGCACGGACAGTGTGAAGAGTGGGAAAAGCTAGCGATAACTTCAAAAAGTTACCTATCTGAATGAATAACAGGCAGCAATACTGTCATTTGAATGATGCTTTAATCAAGGCAAGACATTGAAACCCATTTTGGAAGTTTCACTTAGAAAAAGCAAGCTATCAAAAAGTAGCTTGCTTGTTTTTACACGTTTAATTCTGGCTTTTGTGTTTTGGGTTTAATATATTTAGCTAATAACTTTCGTGAGATTGGTCCAACAATTATTAACTGCGATGGAAGCGCCACGATAAAGTTTAGACCAACTGTTTTAAGGTAAGCTGTGAAAATTGAACCTTCAATTCCTGTCATTAAAGCCGCTAAAATAATTCCGTATACTGACATAATAAGTACCATTATTGGGACCATACAAAAAGCAAACGCCACAATTAAGTTGATTTCTTTCGATTTATCATAAGGTAGAGATACTGCAAATTTATGAGCTTTCGGTTCAACGAACGACTCTGCGATAAAAGCGACGATAAATGTTATGACAAATTGAATCATTGCACTCCCTACTGTAAACGATGAAAATCCATGTAAAGCTGTGTTGTAAACTGACATAATAAGAACCATCCCAAAACACATAAATAGTCCGAAAATAATACCTTCTTTTTTATTACTAGGCAAATAAAAACATCCTTTCTTATAGAGAATAAATGTAATTATATATGCCTAGAATATTTTACATAAGTGACGTTTTTGTGTATTTTTTTAGGGAATGTTAAATAACACTGTTGTTTTGTACTGTGAAATAGAGTTAAACAATTTGCTATAAGTTGGAATTATTTCAGTGAAGAAAACGATGAAGTAGTGGTACTAGAGAATGTTCAAATTATGCAGGGGGAACCTGTTAATATAGGACTTGTATGGTACAGACATAGACAGATCTTTTAAAAAATTGAATCTGCAACCAGGAAAAACCATGAATTTGATGGGAAGTTCGTTAAGCAGATAATTTCAATAACAATAAGCCGTTTATCATTTTGGATATGTCTAAGATGTTAAACGGATTATCTCATTATTTACCAAACGAGCTCGTTATGACTAAATTGAAGTATCCTGAATACATAAATAGTCATGAGTTGGGAATTTTAATCAGTGAAACATTCGAGAGGAGTTTTACAAATTGGAAAAAATAACATTAGGCAATTTTTTATGTCGTTGTCTAAGCCAGGCTGGGATTAAAGAGGTTTTTGGCGTAGCTGGAGATTACAATTTTACTATTTTGGATGAATTTGAAAAACATCCTGAGATTACCTTTATAGGCAATAGGAATGAATTAAATGCCGGTTATTCCGCCGATGGATATGCGCGTTTGAAAGGAATCGCCGCACTAGTTACTACGTTCGGTGTTGGCGAACTTAGTGCCTGTAACGCTTTTGCTGGATCAAACTGCGAAAATGTCCCTGTTGTGCATATCGTTGGCGCGCCGCCAACTCCTGACCAAAAAGGACATAAGTTTATGCACCACTCTCTGATGGATGGAAATTTCAAGACGTTTCAACAGGTATACGAACCAATTTCCGCATATACAACCGCAATTACACCCGAAAACGCGTTGGATGAAATCCCGAAAGCCTTAAACATCGCGCAAACAAAAAAGAAGCCTGTATATATAATGATTGCGAATGATTTGCTGTCTAAGGAAATTGTCGTAAGCACTGTGGAATTGACTGCCGCAGTTTCTAGCCAGACGTCTTTACAGCAAGCGGTAGCACATGCTAAACAACTACTGGATCAAAGTAATAATACAGTCCTGCTGGCAGACGTCAAGGTCATACGGTTTCATCTGGAAAAGCCAGTGCAACAATTGGTAGAAACAATGAATATCCCTGTTGCCTCTACTGTTTACGGAAAAGGGTCGTTTGATGAAACACATCCCAATTATATCGGCGTTTACGTTGGCAGTTGCGGAGAGGAATCTGTTCGAAATACAGTAGAAAATGCACAATGCGTAATTGCGGTAGGGTTGGTTTGGGCTGACACCAATACGGCAAACTTTACGGCCAAAGTGGAATTCACGAAGACCATTCAAATTCAGCCGAACAGCGTAATAATCGGGGAGGCAATGTACCAGGATATACTGGCAGCTGATATGATAAACTCGCTTATTCTGTTGAATGCCAAACAAAGCGACCCTGTTAACCAAGCCATATTTCCTTATAGCCAGACACAGGGACAGCCTAA
This sequence comes from Psychrobacillus sp. L3, assembly GCF_042945595.1. Lineage (GTDB taxonomy): Bacteria > Bacillota > Bacilli > Bacillales_A > Planococcaceae > Psychrobacillus. The sequence goes on from NZ_CP168493.1 coordinate 1,891,060, forward strand.
CGACGCGTTAGTGGCAGCAAACTATTATCCAATGTTTCAACAGTTTATCAAGGACAACGATGTGATTATTGTGGAAACCGGCACCTTGCACGACGGGTTTTCGCAGGTAAGGCTCCGAAAAAATGTAACGTATGTCACACAGGGCGGCTGGCAATCTATCGGATACGCAACCCCGGCAGCTTTTGGCGCCTGTGTCGCCGCACCAGACCGGAGGGTTCTGCTATTTACAGGAGACGGTTCCCTCCAATTGACCGCACAGGAAATCAGTTCCATGTTAGAACACAATTGCAAGCCAATCCTCTTTATTTTAAACAATGGACAATATGTTGTTGAAAAATATCTAAACGTAAACACCATGAACCAGAGATACAACGTCATTCCAAAATGGGATTATACAAAGTTGCCAGCGATATTTGGAGGGGACGCCTTTACAGCTACCGTTAAGACAGTCGAAGAGTTAGAGCGAGCTATGAAACAAGCGGAAAAGGAATGCCACAACCAGCTTTGCATCATTGAGATCATCCCAGGAAACCCCTTGGACGCGCCGCAGTATTTGGTGGAATCAAGAAAAATACTTGAATCGCAGAAAATGAATCAATACTAGCCGTGTGATTCGTGAAGCAATGCACGGTGACAATATCGCCTATTTCAAAAAGGCCTTACGTATTCGAGGTTTGGAAGTAGGAATTATGAGACCACTATTTTTGAGACTGGGTCGGGATCACTTTCAGAAGATTTCCTAGCCTTGCAAGTGTATGCGCTACCTTAAAACTCTTTTTGTATGTCTTCTTTTTATCCTAGAATGCTTGAACCTGAATTTCACCTTTTGCTACATCCAGACCTATCACTGGATTCATCTAATATCATCTCCTAAAGTATATTTACCGGTACCCTTAATCCTCCTTGTAGTATCATAGCTTCGCTTTTTATTCGAGACCATTGCCCCAACCAGCTTTCAACTATGAATAGCATGATTTTCTTTTGCGGATAATTTCTCTAAATAAATTTCCGTTGTTTCTAACCGGTCATGTCCAGACGATCTCATAATGTCGTAATTAACGCACCTAAATAGAATTATCTATAACGCCAGAAACCATTGATGTATAAGGGTTTCTGGCGTATTTTTTTACCTAATCAAGTTATGTGAAGAAGGATTTACGCAAAAAGGGTTGAAAATCGAGCTAAGATGAAGGGATAAATGAAGATAAAGCTGTTTTCGAACGAGTTTAGCCTGAATAATAGAGTTTTGAGGAAACTGATGAAATAAATATGAGCGTTGATTATGGAAGGGATTAACGCTCTTTTTGTTGAATTGATTAAACTAAAGCGGCAGTATTTTTTGAATAAAGTAAAACTAAAAAATGGTATATTTCATTTCAATTTAAAAGGGGGATATTTGTTGAAAAGATTATTATTTATTATTTTCTTGGCTTTTGTTTTGAATGCTTGTAACCAATTAAATAAAGATTCAACTGAAGTTGACGTTTTGCGCTCAAATGAGTCTACTGCTCAAACTATGCCAGAAATTAAACCCAATGACTTTGGGTTTTCTATTCAGTTTGGTGAGGGAAAAAAGAATGAAATTAACACATTCGAAGGTACAGTGACCAAGGATTTAATAACAGATGGAACCACAACGGCAGCTGTAACTTTAACAGATGAGGAAATGGATGAGATTTATGAGAAAATGAAAGAAGTTAATATAGTAGAAACGAAAGAATTTACACCTGAATCTATAGACGGAACCATTTGTATACAAGAACCACACGAAGAGGATGAATGGAAAATTACCATCGACGGCGAAAACATAATTCATTCAGTTTCAGGAGCATTCTGTGAACTTACCAATGATGCAACGCAACTTATTGAGTTGCGTAATTACGTATTTAGTATAATTAGAAGTAAGGAAGAATATATAGAACTTCCTGAATCCAAAGGATGGTATCAATAGTGTTAAAGTTAAGTGAATAAGGAATGAGATAGGTAGATTTACAGTGATGCTTTAAAAAAGATTTTCCATCCATATATCCGTATATTTTATGCTTTTCAAATAAAATATTAGAAGGATTTGCAACACGAGGGCAATGGGGTAGGTTAGATCAATTAGAAGGAATATTTAAAAAGATGTCGAAATAGTTAATATCGATAGTATTAAAGTAACGGACAGATGATAAAAAGAGAATGAGGTGTTGAACTTGGTAAAAACGAAAGAAAAAAATGAATTATTGGAATGGGTTAAGGCAATTGGAATTGCTATTTTATTTTCTTGGGGAATTCGGTTTTTCATATTAACGCCAATTGTGGTGGATGGAGCTTCTATGATGCCCACATTTGAAGATGGTGATTTGGTAGTTGTTAATAAAATTGGACCAAGATTAACGGAGTATAAGCGATTTGATGTGATTGTTTTTGAAGCAAAAGAAGACACTAATTATATTAAACGTATTATTGGTATTCCAGGTGATCACATCGCCTATCAAAACGATGAGCTTTTTATTAATAATAAGAGATACGAGGAACCATATCTAGAGGAGTATAAAAAAGAGTTGAAAGATAATGATAAACTTACAAAAGATTTTTCGTTAGAGAAGTTCCTAGATGAAAAAGTTGTACCAGATGGTTACTTTTTTGTAATGGGAGATAATCGTCTTTATAGCAAAGATAGCCGAGACCCAAGTGTTGGATTCGTTTCAAAGGATAAAATATTAGGTACTGCAAAAATGGTTTTTTGGCCTCTTGATAACCTAGGGATTATAAATGATAAAGGGATTAGTAAGACAATTAAGTAATCCTGTATTCTTATTCAACTATCACCCTGCTCAATCGTTTAAAAAATGAAAATGAAAAAAATAAAATAAACCAATTAAAACACTTTTTAGAAAAAGGTTGGGCCTCGTAGTAATCATAATAGAGTTGGATTGAAAAATAAAAGGTAAGACTGGTAAAACCAATCAAAAAAGAATGTAGAAAATTATGGTATAGAATGTAGCTTTAAAGGCGTATAATAATTTGACAAATCATTTAGACTTATGTTAAATTCATCCATAATAAAACCATACAAATTCGTTGATGAGAAAAAGTAGTAAATGAAACTGTTCCAAAGAGAGCCGGTAGATGCTGAAAGCCGGTGTTCAGTTCATTTATGAAAATCCTCTCTGAGAAGTCGAGCTGAAATTGAGTAAGTGAGACCGGGTGTCTACCGTTAAAAGGAACACGTATGATTGTACGTGGCTAAGTGCTATTGTGGAGCAAATGCTTGCAATAGAATTAGGGTGGTATCACGGTTAAACCCGTCCCTTTATACAGGGACGGGTTTTTTGTATGTTTTATTAATAAAAATAGGAGTGATATCAAATGGTCAAAGCAAACGAAAAAGAATCGGTAATCGAGCGAGAGGAACGGATTCGAGCACGATGGGAGAAAGACAATATTTTTAAAAAGTCCATAGATTATAGAAAAGATAGCCCTTCTTTTGTATTTTACGAAGGGCCACCTACTGCAAATGGATTACCTCATGTTGGGCATGCATTAGGTAGGACGATTAAGGATGTAGTTGCACGATATAAAACAATGACTGGACATCAAGTAATACGAAAGGCTGGCTGGGATACGCATGGTTTACCAGTAGAGCTTGGAGTAGAAAAGCAATTAGGTATCTCAGGAAAAAGCGATATTGAAAAATATGGTGTGGAAGCTTTTATTGAAAAATGTAAAGAAAGTGTGTTTGTATATGAAAAACAATGGAGAGATTTTACGGAACAGCTAGGCTACTGGGTTGAAATGGATGATCCGTATTTGACTTTAAGTAATGATTATATTGAAAGTGAATGGAATATACTTGGCACTATTCATGAAAAGGGGTTACTACAAAAAGGTCATAGAGTATCCCCTTATTGTCCTAGCTGCCAAACTTCTCTTAGCTCACATGAGGTATCACAAGGATATAAAAACGTAAAGGATTTATCTGCTACGGCTAAATTCAAAATAAAAGATCGTGAAAATGAATACTTTCTTGGATGGACGACAACCCCTTGGACTTTACCAGCAAATGTTGCACTAGCAGTTAATCCTTCGTTGGAATATGTTCGCGCAAAAAAAGGGCAAGATATTTTTATTGTTGCGAAAGCATTAGTAAGCTCTCTATTGAAAGATGACTATGAAATACTTTCTGAACATCTAGGTGCAGATTTAAAAGACATTCCATATACGCCATTATTTGATTTTGCAAATGTTGAAATCGGACATAAAGTGGTAACTGCGGATTATGTATCTGCAGAAAGTGGAACGGGGATTGTCCATATAGCACCAGCTTATGGAGAAGAAGACTATAAAGTGGTGAAGGAAAATGGGCTATCCTTCGTAAATGTTGTAGATGAAAAAGGAAAGTATACTTCGGAAGTTATTGGTTTTGAAGGCCGATTTGTGAAAGATTGTGATGTAGATATTGTTCGTTACCTTGCTGAGAAAGGGTTACTTTACAGTAAAGAAAAGTACGAACATAGTTATCCTCATTGCTGGCGTTGTGATTCACCTCTTTTGTACTATGCAAATGAAAGCTGGTTTATTCAAACAACTGCGTTGAAGCAACAATTTATACAAAATAATGAAGGAGTTACTTGGTATCCAGAACATATCAAACACGGCCGATTCGGAAACTTTTTAGAACAAATGGTGGACTGGAATATTAGTCGTAAACGCTATTGGGGCGCACCGCTCAACGTTTGGGAATGCGAAGAATGTAATCATGAATATGCACCGAAAAGTATCGAAGAGCTAAAAAAACATTCTATTCATCCTTTAGATGACGTTGAATTGCATAAGCCATATGTAGATCTTGTAAAGCTTCACTGTTCAAGTTGTAGAGGGACTATGACAAGAACTCCAGAAGTAATTGATGTTTGGTTCGATAGTGGTTCTATGCCATTTGCACAATACCATTACCCATTTGAAAATAAAGAGCTTTTTGAAAAACAATTCCCAGCTGATGTAGTCATTGAAGGAATTGATCAAACGCGTGGATGGTTTTATAGCTTACTAGCTGTATCCACTTTATTTACAGGTAAAGCTCCGTACAAACGAGTATTATCGACAGGTCATATTTTGGATGAAAAGGGACAAAAAATGTCTAAGAGTAAGGGCAATGCTCTAGACCCTGTAGAGTTAATTCAAAAGTATGGAGCAGATGCACTAAGATGGGCATTACTAGTCGACAGCGCACCTTGGAACACAAAAAGGTTCTCGGAACGAATCGTACAAGAAGCAAAGTCAAAACTAGTCGATACACTAGACAATGTGCATGGTTTTTATACGTTATATGCTCATTTAGATAACTACAATCCTAAAGCTGTGTATGAAGTAGAGAAAAATAAATTGGACGATTGGATTTTATCTCGTTTGCATAGCACGATTAATATCGTTCGAACAAACTTAGAGGATTATCATTTCACAAACGCTGCAAGAGAAATTGCAAAGTTACTAGAGCAAGTAAGCAATTGGTATGTAAGACGTTCAAGAGAACGATTTTGGTCAAGTGATATGAACCCAGAAAAGGCTGCTGCATATGAAACGCTCTATGAAGTATTAACAAAAACTAGTCAATTGTTAGCACCATTAACTCCATTTCTTGCAGAAGATGTGTTTATGAATTTAACAGGGGAAAGTGTACATTTATCGGATTTTCCAGAAGCAGATGAACGACTTCTGAATGAAAAACTGGAAAAAGAAATGGATGCAGTTCTGCAAGTAGTAGAGTTAGGAAGAAGTATTCGAAATACTACTTCCTTGAAGGTAAAACAACCTTTAGGTAGTCTTTCATTAATGAGTTCTAAAAAGGATATAAATTGGAAGTTATACGAAGATATCATTAAAGATGAGTTAAATGTGAAGGTATTTGAGCAAACGGAAAATGAAGGGAAGTTTGTAACTACAAAGATAAAACTGGATTTCAAAAAATCGGGAGCGAAGTTTGGAAAGCATTCGAATTCAATTAACACATGGCTTCAGTCATTAGTTGACGAACAAGTAAAACAATTTTTGCAAGTAGGCTTTATGGAACAAGACGAAGCTAAAGTAATGTTAGAAGATGTTCTGATTGAAAACATAGCAAAAGAAGGATATGCTTCAGCAACAAATGGTGCAAATACAGTAACTTTAGATCTTTCTTTAACTGAAGAACTAATCCAAGAAGGGTTGGCGCGTGAGTTTATACGAGCAATACAAGCATATAGAAAACAATTGAAGCTACCAATCGATATGCGTGTTGATATTGCTGTAAATACAGATGAAAAATTTCAACTTGTTATTGAAAAGTTTAAGCATATGTTGCAACAAAACTTGTTAATGCGTGATATACAGGTTACAGAAAATGCACTAGAGGGAACAGAAATTACAATAGGATCTCACACAATTGCATTAGAAATTACACCAGTAGACTGATTTACAAAATCGGATATAGAAATTTTTCTATATCCGATTCCTTAGACTTTATTAATCCTCATTGTTGATGTTCGTATTCACTTAATCGAAAATACTCTTTTACTAGGCAGCTCTAAACAATTTAATTGCCCACCGTATACTGCTCCACCATCAATGCCAATGATTCGATTGCTTCCGAAAAAAACATTGTGATTCGCTTCATCCTCATGAAGGAGATTTGTTTCTGTATGGCCAAATATTACGGTCTTTTCACCGTTGTATCCTTTATGAAACTCTTCTCGGATCCAAACTAATATATATGGATCCGTCTCAGAGATAGGTGTTGTTGGGTGAACGCCAGCATGAACAAAAATATAATCTTCTGTTTCAATATAATTTTCTAGGCTTTGGACAAATTCTAATTGTTTCTTAAGTTCTTCGGATTCTAACACAGGTTTTTGAAAATTTTCTTCAGTAACTTCGATTTCATTTTCGGAAAAACCATAGCTATATAACGTTTTATCTCCTCCACACCTCTTAACCCAGTGGTTCCATGATCTCTCTACATCAGTAGTTAACGCTTTTATCATCATATCTTCATGATTACCATTTAGTAATCTAGCTCCAGCTTCTTTTAAACTCATCACTTTTTCAATAACACCTTTTGCATTAGGGCCACGATCTACATAATCACCTAATAAAATCAATTGGTCTATTTCAGGATCGTAATCTGCTTCAACAAGCAACTTCTCAAATTTCTCTAATTCACCGTGAATATCACTTATTACAAGAGTTCTTTTCATGTCTTTCTCTTCTTTCTATGTGTGTGTATTCTTCTAATTACTAATATCATTTTAACCATATACAGATAAATTGAAAAGCTCCGCATCATTATTAAATAGGAGCTATGACTTGAGTGAGTATATTAATAACAAACAAATATTTTTGAATTTTCATTGTTTTCTAAATGTTGATTTGATATATTATCATCATGACTTATTAAAGTAGTTTAATAAGTTATATATTTTAGGTGGTGAAGACTGTGAAGGACTTAATCAATACCCCAAAATCTATGAAGAAGGTTATTCTTTATGGGATTCGTTCAACTCTTTTAGAGCTTGGAAGTGCAACAAAAGTTGAACTTAGCCATAAATTAGGAATTAGTTTCCCGACAATAAGTAAATTCTTAACTCAAATGGAGTCGGATGGGGAACTTGATTTAGTTGGTGTAGATGATTCTAGTGGTGGAAGAAGACCAAAACGATATGCATATAATCTGGAACATATGTTAGGCTTGGCTATATTTTTAGAAAGAACAGAGACAAATTATACAATTTTTAATTGTTTGGGTGTAGTGAAGGAACAGGGGAAAACGTCAAGTGTATTAATAAATGATGGCTTAAAATTATTAACTAAGTTTACGGAAGAAGTAATAGCTAAATATCCGAAGATTAGTTCTATGGCAATTGGTGTCCCAGGTGCGGTTAATAATGGGCGAATTTTTTATATACCAGGTTATGAGCATTTTCAAGATTTTGATATAAAAGGATACTTTGAAGAACATTTTTCTATACCTATAGTAGTTGAAAATGATATGAATGCTGCAGTTCTTGGATATTACAATGAAAGGAGGAAAAATGAAAACCAATCTCTTATATACTTGTATTCCGGACAAAATGGACCAGGTGCAGGGATTATAGTAAACGGAGATGTGGTGCGAGGAAGTACTTTTTTCTCGGGAGAGGTTTCATTCGTCCCTCAGTATGATGATCGAAACTTTCTGCAAGCCTTGGAAAATGGAAGTGGCCCTAAGAAAATGATTATCCATGAGGAACATGAGATTGATGCGATTAGCCGTTTAGTAGCTACGTTTGTAGCTATCATTAACCCTCATACGATTATTTTTTGTAATGATGAAGTGAATAAATTAATACTAGAAAAAATTATAATAGGGAGTTCAAAATATATCCCAATAGAACATCTACCAGAGATTACAATGAGTAATTGGGAAAAAGACTATCTATATGGATTACAAAGTCTTGGACTTGATATGATGCTCACTGGAACAAGCAAGTAGAACGAATTGGACATACAATTGATCACCAAAATCAAAAAGTAAAGGTGGATTACATATATGGCTACATTCTTTTTAGTAATTATCTACTTAGCTTTCATTAGCTTAGGGTTACCCGACTCATTGTTGGGAGTGGCATGGCCAGTGATGCAACTGGAATTTAAAGCACCACTTGAGACTGCTGGCTATCTTTTTATGACAATAGCAGGTGGTACAATTATTTCCAGTTTAGCAAGCGGAAAGATACTAAAACGGTTCGGAACTGGAAATGTTACATTTGTCAGTTGCTTAATGACTGCTGGAGCTTTGCTAGGATTCGCTTTTGCTCCATCGTTTGTTTGGTTAATAATATGTGCCATACCACTTGGATTAGGTGCTGGATCTGTTGATGCGGGACTGAACAATTACGTTGCTACACATTACAAAGCACACCATATGAGTTGGCTTCATTGCTTCTGGGGAGTTGGGGCTACAATTAGTCCCATCATTATGGCTCATTCTATTTCTGAGCAAAATTCTTGGAGACAGGGATACTTTGTAATTGCAGGAATTCAGTTTGCATTAGTTGTGATTCTTTTCTTCACTTTGCCTTTATGGAATAAAGTTGCAAAAAACAACAATAAAACTCCTAATGAAAAATTTGAAGAGTCAAAAAGTGCACTTAATAATAATACCAAGCCATTGCAGATTAGGGGAGTAAAGCTAGCCCTAATATCATTTTTATTTTATTGTGGCGTAGAAGCAACGATGGGCCTATGGGGAAGTAGTTTTCTCGTAAATGTAAAGGAAATACCCGTAGCTGTTGCTGCAAAATGGGTTTCTTTCTATTTCGCAGGAATAACAATCGGTAGATTTATTGCAGGCTTTATAACATTAAAGGTCAGTAACCGTACGATCATTCGGGTTGGGCAAATTACAGCATTAGCTGGTGCGGGGCTTTTATTATTGCCATTACCGTCGAGTTTCTCACTTGTAGGATTTATCATGATTGGATTGGGTTTAGCACCGATATTTCCATCTATGTTGCATGAAACACCTGCACGTTTTGGAAAGGAGCATTCTCAGACAATTATGGGCTATCAAATGGCCGTTGCCTATACAGGTACAACGTTCATTCCTCCACTTCTTGGTTTCGGTGCATCTCATTTAACCATAGGCATTTTCCCGTTATTTCTTGTTCTTTTTGCTGCAGCAATGTTATTAGGATCAGAAAAACTAAATGCTTTATTGAATAAGGAGCAGAAAGTGGAATACTAGTAATTATCGGTTATATAATAATTGGTTAAAAACTTCTGTTGAGGTTGTTTCGTAAATGCAAAACGCAAAGCATATTTGAAGGGTAGGGAAATGTGGATTACATGAACTCCAAACTGTTAAATTGAAAAGTGAATATCAAAGATTTGACGAAACCTCATCTGAATTAAAACATTAGATTTTGTATGAATGTACAGAAATAATATCCGCTCATTAATTTAGACCTTACCTTTGAATGATGTGGAGATATTAAATAATAGTAATAATTATATAATAATGCATGTCTGATGATTAATTAGTTATTTCCAATAAAAGTATAGAAAATGACACGGATTCTGATACGATAAATAGCTGCTATTAGCAGTAAATTTTTTGTAATAAAAAAAGGGGAGGTTCCAGATGGAAACAAATCAAAGTATTCGTGATGCAATTGAAGTATCTATAAGATTTCTCGATTCTAATCCTGAATTTTACATCGGAAGTTGCGAAAACGGACGTAGAAAATGGAATGGGGCGTGGTGGCATATGGCAACGCTTTATGAAATGGGGGAGGTTAAACAAATTCCCAGTTCCGCTATTGCCAGAGCCAAATATTTACTAGAAGTTCAAACTTGGCCAGCTTTCGTCATATACCCCGATGATTATCCAACAAGTAAAGCCGATAAAATGAAGATGGACTGTTGCCACTGTGAGCTTGCTGTATATTATATGATTTTGATGGCCTATGGTTGTGATTTGGACAAGGAACTACCTTGGATTCGCGAATGGTTCCTTAAGCATCAGCTGTCTGATGGAGGATTGAACTGCGAACCTACAGCTTATACTAATTCTCATAAGAGCTCTATTGTTTCGACATTACCTCCGCTTGAGGCTATTCTGTTGTATACGAACCGACCATTCACTCCTGAGGAAACCGTTTTCTTGGATCAAGGTGCACGTTACTTGATTGAACATCGTCTTGTATGTTCCAAAGAAAGTGGGAGCATCATCGATATGGCGTGGCTGAATCCTTGTTTTCCAAGGTTTTTCGAATATGATATCTTGCGAGGTATGTCCTACTTGGTAGAATGGTCCCGGCGCAGGAACAAAGCGTTACCCACCGACTTACTTAGTGAAGGAATGCAGCGATTATATAGCCATATCGAAGCAACAAGCTTGCGCATAGGTAGGCAAGTATTCGATCCACAAGGTCCGTGGGGAGGACACACCTTTCCATTACTAGAAGAGGTAGCTAGAATTGGCGACGTTTCACCTTATCTAACTAGACAATTGACTGGAATTATTGAGCAATTGGAGCATTTCACTAATGAGTGAAGCTGATAAAAAAATAAACTACTAGCGATAAAAATGTATACTTATTAGTTTATAATATCCAATATAACCATGGGAAAAATACGTCAACTATTTGAATTACTTAATAATCCTCGAGCACATACAGCGATCTATCTTGATGGTCCGGAAGGCAATTCAGTTGAACTGATAACGCCAATTCGATTTGATATAGAAGAAGATTTTGAAATGATGAGATTTGAAGAATGTTTGAAACGTTAATAGAATAAAGTAACCATTTAAAGATGCTCTTCGAGGAGATCGAATTAATTTCATAAGAATGATTTAAATTTACCCGCAAGAATTAGTTTGACAAACTTGATTTTTCATACTATTATAAACAATAACTTTTATGTTCGGATACGGGTAGAAGGCACCGGGAGCGGTGTCGCCCTTAGAACAGATGAGCAGAGATAAGATGAGCATAGCTGAGAAATTGTTTGAATAAGAGGAGTAACACTAGTGTGCAATGAAGAGAGTCAGTGCTTGGTGGGAACTGATTTGTAGCTAGAGTGAATGGGCTTATGAGAGCTACCTTGAGAGCGATTATTCGTTTTAGGGGTAGACGTATTTCCTACGTTACAGGAGTTGAAGTGGGAGTGGTATCGCTCCAACTAGAGGTGGCAACGCGGTCAACACCGTCCTCTTCAAAGGGATTTTTCTGAATTCCTTTGAAGAGGGCTTTTTTTATTTCTTTTAGAAGAAAATAGTTGAGATGAGCAGAGGAGAGAATTAGATGAGAACAGAACAGGCAAGCTTTCGAACAACGTTGAAAAAATTGAATGGGGATTCTTTGACACCGATTTTGATTTTTAGAAGATTGAAAGGGAAACGGAAATTTTTACTGGAAAGTTCCGCTAAGCATGATAGCTCAGGTAGATATTCGTTTATAGGGGTAAATCCTCTGAAATCGTATACTGCTCGTAATGGAAAATTGATAGAACACTTCTACGAGAATGGTAAAGAGTACACGCATGAAGGCAATGTATTCGAATTATTAAAAAGGTTAATGCCAAGTATTCCAGATAATACTGGTCTACCATTTACAGGAGGTGCAGTTGGGTACATTGGTTATGAGGCTAGTCTGAATAAAAAGTCGCCTTTGGAAGATGAAATTGGTTTACCAAATGTCTATTTCAATGTTTATGAAACGCTTGTTATTTTTGATCATCAATTAGATGAAGTTACTCTAATAAATACAGATACCGGATCGGAAAGAGAAATACCTAATTTAGATTCTATAGCGGATCAAATTCTTTCAAGTAGTGAAGAACAAGATGGGGAAATTCTAATATCTGCATACTCCTGCTCCGTAACACAACAACAATTCGAAGACCTTGTTCGTAAAGCAAAAGACTATATCGAAAAAGGTGAAGTAGAACAAGTTGTGTTATCTCGTAGATTAGTAGCTGATTTTACAGGAGACCCATTTTCGTTATATCGGAAACTGAGAAAACGAAATCCTTCTCCGTATATGTACTATATGGAATTTGAAGATCATGTCATCGTTGGTACTTCACCGGAAAGTCTAGTTCAGGTTATTGATCGAAAAGTTGTAACCAACCCTATTGCGGGAACTCGTAGAAGAGGGAGAACTGCAGACGAGGATATTTCACTTGAAAAAGAACTGCTAAGTGATCCGAAAGAAATTTCTGAACATAATATGCTTGTAGACCTTAGTATGAAGGAATTAGGAAAAGTTTGCGTACCAGAATCTGTTCAAGTAACAAACTATAAGAAATTAGTTCGTTATGAACATGTCATGCATATCGTTTCGGAAGTGGAAGGAGTTTTATCACCAGTATTGCATCCTCTTGATGGACTCATGTCCTGTTTTCCAGCTGGTACTGTAACAGGCTCTCCAAAACAACGTTCAATAGAAATTATTGAAGAATTAGAGCTTCTGCAACGTAGTTTTTATGGTGGCTCAATTGGATACATCGGGTTCAATGGCAATATAGACTTTGCTTTAACGATTCGAACAATGCTTTTAAAAGAAGGAAAAGTGTATGTGCAAGCAGGTGCCGGGATCGTTGCAGCATCCGATCCTAAATTGGAATATAAAGAAACGTTTAATAAAGCACGGTCTTTACTGGAAGTATTGAAGTAATTTAGAAGAGCTGAGACGAGGAGAGAATGAGATGAGAAGTTTTATAGAGAAAGTGGAGAAGAGCGAGCATTTAATGTATGAAGAGATGATAGAGGTTTCTCGATTAATGTTTAATGAAACAACAGATTTGCAACATATTGCAGACTTCCTAATTGCACTTTCCAAAAAAGGAGAAACTTCTTACGAAATAGCAGCACTTGCATCTGTTATGAATTCATTTGCTTTGGAAATAGACTCTCCTCAAGGAGATTATATGGATAACTGTGGAACTGGAGGTGATAACTTAAACAGTTTCAACATTAGTACGACAGCGGCATTTGTATTAGCAGGAGCAGGAGCTTCTATCGCGAAACACGGAAATAGGAAAATTACAAGTGCAGCAGGTAGCACAGATGTTTTAGAGGCGCTAGGTATCCCTTCTGATATCAATACAGATGCATCAATGGATTTACTGATACGTGAGGGACTTACTTTTCTTTATGCACCAACTATTCATCCGAAACTAAAGCGAATTGGAATCATTCGAAAACAAATCGGTAAACCAAGCATTTTTAATTTAATTGGGCCACTCACGAATCCTGTGGCTTTAAAGAGTCAATATACTGGTATCAGTAGACCAGGATATACGATGGAATATGCAACCGTTTTACAGATGCTTGGAAGAGAAAGAGCACTTGTCGTGTGTGGTGCGGGAGGGATGGATGAGGCATCTCTGGCAGGACAAAATGATTTTGCATTGGTTGATAAAGGTGATTTAATTCCTTTTACATTAACACCAGAAGATGTTGGACTAACCTCTGCTCCTATATCAGCAATACGAGGTGGAAATGCACGGGAAAATGCGACAATTATGAAAGCAGTACTCCAAGGAGAGCGTAGTCCTTATTTTGATACAGTCATTTTTAACGCAGGAATTGGCTTTTTTACAAATGGTATGGTCAGTAATATTCCGGAAGGTATAAAACTTGCGACCGATAGTATTTTATCTGGAAAAGCTTTAGAAAAATTAGAAGCAGTTATTGCGTTTACTACCAATGCTCGTAAACGGGAGGTAGTTTAATGACGACTATTTTAGATAAGATTCTTCAGGAGAAAAAGAAACAAATCGAGTCGATAATAGTGAATGGTGTACCTATTCTCGAACATAGTACAAATCGTCCATCTTTGTTCGATCAATTATATGGTACGGAGCATTTGCAAATCATTTCGGAAATAAAGCGTGCATCTCCATCTAAGGGATTAATTGCAGCAGGAGTAAACCCTGTCGAACTAGCAAACGCCTATTATGAGGCAGGTGCTGTGTGTATTTCCGTCTTGACAGATACACCCTTTTTTCAAGGCTCATTCCAAGATTTAGCGGTAGTTTCTGATACAGTTCCTATCCCGTTATTATGTAAAGATTTTATACTTCATAAAGTACAAATTGATCAAGCCATTAATGCTGGAGCATCCGTTATTCTGTTAATAGTTGCAGCACTAAATGAATTAGAACTGCAAGTTCTTTATGAGTATGCTACATCTGCCGGCTTGGAAGTACTGGTAGAGATACATGATTCAACCGAGTTGGAAACTGCTTTAAAAGTGGGAGCCAAGCTCATCGGAGTAAATAATCGTGATTTACGCACTTTTGAAGTGGACTTAGCCCGTACTGCTGAAATAGCTTCGATATTCCCTTTCCACGAAGAGCGAGTATTGATTAGTGAAAGTGGTATTTGGAATGCGGAAGATGCAACTCAAGTAGCAAGATATGGTGCAAGTGCAGTGCTTGTAGGAGAATCGCTTATGAAAAGTGGCGATGTAAGTGCTACTATAAGTGACTTAAAAGTGAAGCGAGTGGTTATCACTCCATGACGAAAGTAAAGATCTGTGGACTGATGGAAAAAGAGCATGTACAAGTAGCCATAGATGCTGGTGCAGATGCTATTGGCTTTGTGTTTGCACCGAGTAAGCGAAAACTAACGATTAAACAAGCAAAACTACTGGCTAGAGATATTCCTCCGAATATTTTAAAAGTTGGTGTATTTGTGAATCCATCGAAAGAAGAGTTAGAAACTGCTTTTCGAGAAGTACCATTAGATCTGGTTCAATACCATGGCAATGAAACACCAGAGATAATTCAATCAAACCGCTTCCCTTCCATTAAAGCAATTTCTATAAAAATTGTAGAAGATGTTGAACGAGCAAAAGATTATACTACCAATTATTACTTATTTGATGCCCCAGGAACGAATTATCAAGGGGGGAGCGGACTTACTTTTGATTGGCAATTAATGAAGGGAAATAGCATAGCAGAAAACAAAATTATTTTAGCTGGTGGATTGAATCCTTTCAATGTCAGAGAAGCAATTGAACGAGTTCATCCCTATATGGTGGATGTATCGAGTGGAGTAGAGATAGATGGCAGAAAAGATGCTGAGTTGATTCGTGCTTTTATTCGTGCGGTTAAAGTTGAGGAGAGATGAGCAAATGGTACAAACAACTGCAGGAAGATACGGTCGTTTTGGTGGACAGTATGTCCCTGAAACATTAATGACCGCATTAATTGAATTAGAAAAAGCATATGAAGAAGCGATAATAGATCCTACTTTTGCTAAAGAAGTGGATTATTATTTAAAAGACTATGTAGGTCGTGAAACACCCATATACTATGCAGAGCGCTTAACAAAAGAACTTGGCGGGGCAAAAATTTACTTAAAAAGAGAAGATCTAAACCATACAGGTGCCCATAAAATTAACAATACAATTGGCCAGGCTCTTCTTGCGATGCGTATGGGAAAAAAGAAAATAGTTGCAGAAACAGGAGCAGGTCAGCACGGAGTCGCAACAGCTACAGTTTGTGCATTATTCGATTTAGAATGCGTTGTTTTCATGGGGAAAGAAGATGTTCGCAGACAGGAGTTGAATGTTTTCCGAATGGAATTGCTAGGTGCAAAAGTAGTGTCAGTTGATCAAGGTTCGGGTACGCTGAAGGATGCAGTTAATGAGGCCCTTCGTTACTGGGTTTCTAATGTAGAGGATACTCATTATATTTTAGGCTCGGCACTTGGCCCACACCCATATCCTAGAATTGTTCGGGATTTTCAACGCGTGATTGGAGTGGAAACGCGTAAGCAAATTCTTGATAAAGAAGGTAGATTACCAGACGCTGTCGTTGCATGTGTAGGTGGAGGGAGTAATGCAATTGGAATGTTCCACCCTTTTGTTGACGATGAAAAAGTAGCGCTTTACGGTGTAGAAGCAGGTGGAAGCGGTATTTCTACAGGGAAACATGCCTCTGCTGTAGCGGAAGCAAAAGAAGGTGTCTTACACGGAGCATATATGTATATTTTGCAGGATGAAAACGGGTTTATCCAAGAAGCACATTCCATTTCTGCAGGACTTGATTACCCTGCTATTGGTCCAGAACATTGTTATTTACATGATATCGGTCGCGTGAAATATACTTCTGTTACAGATTCAGAAGCACTGGAAGGATTACAACTACTTTCAAAAAAAGAAGGCATCATTCCTGCATTGGAAAGTGCACATGCCATTCATTTTGCAGCAGGATTAGCAAAAGAAATGAGTCCAGAACAGATTTTAATTATTTGTCTTTCAGGTCGGGGCGATAAAGATGTTCAGACGGTCAGAGATGTATTGGGAGGAAAATAAATGGGGAAAAAGCGATTAACGGATGCGATTGTAGCAAGCAATAATAAAGGGGAGAAAGCGTTTATTCCATATATAATGGCAGGGGATGGGGGAATAGAAACTTTAAAAACAAAACTTCTATTTCTCCAAGAAGCAGGTGCAACGGCTATTGAAGTTGGAATTCCTTTTTCTGATCCAGTAGCGGATGGAAAAACGATTCAACAAGCGGGAGAACGGGCCCTTTCAACAGGAACGACCCTTCGCTTAATAATGAAGGAATTGGAAATATTTTATGAAGAAATAACAGTACCACTTGTGCTAATGACTTACTATAATCCTTTATTAAGTTACGGAATAAACCTATTTGCAGAAGATTGTGATCGTATTGGCATTGGGGGAATAATTGTACCTGATTTGCCTTTAGAGGAAAGTGATATTCTTCGAAATGCACTTGTAGGGACAGACGTTGCACTTGTTCCTTTAGTTTCGTTAACAAGTCCACCTGATCGAATTGCTAAAATTACAGCGGTTGCTGAGGGGTTTATTTACGCTGTAACAGTTAATGGTATTACTGGTATACGCAATGGTTTTGATAAATTGTTGGAGCAGCATTTATCAAAATTAAAAGAACAAAGCACCATTCCAGTTCTTGCAGGGTTCGGTATTTCTACTCCTGAACAAGTGGAAAGTATGGTTGCAATAGCGGACGGTGTTATCGTAGGGAGTGCAATTGTAGATGCATTTCATCATCAAGATTTAGATAAGATTCGAATGCTTATTCAAGCGTCTAAAAAGAAAATTTTTAACTAAAGAAGAGTAGCTATTTCCATGGGGGATAGCTACTCTTTTTATGGAAATACTAAAGTCTGCATGTTGGAGCGTGAATGCACCTAGAGATAGTCACATAAACAAAACGTTATTTCCACTTTCTTTATGCAGTTTCCTCCTTTTCAATTTCCTCCACTTTAACAAACTTAAACACGAGGAATAATAAGATAAGTCCGAGGACACCAACTGTAATATAGCTTACATTGAGGTAATTCTTCATGACGAGTGACATGATAGGAGGACCTGCAGCAACCCCGATAAATCTCGAGGAGCTGTAAAAAGATGTAACAGTTCCTCGCTCTTCTTTTTTTATGTTTCCCGTGATTATCGCGTCGAGCACTGGAAGTAATGCGCCAATTGCAATACCCACAATGCTAGTTACAACTAAAAGGAGAAATAATTTTTCTTTTGTAAACCCAACAAAAATTACACTGGCCGAAGTGACGATCAAACAAATAATCATCATTCGTTTTATGACCGGCAAACTTCCTTTAATCTTTCGACCAGTTATAAAAGAAGCAATACAAAGTAAAAGTAGGGGAATAGCTAGAACAAATCCTTTCTTGATGCCTTTAATATCATGCGCTTTTTCAAGGTTTTCGGATAAAAAGAATAACACACCGAATAATATTAGCATTCCATATATGCCCATTAGGAAAACAGTATATAACCATCTTCCTTCTAACTTAAAAGTTTTCTTAACATTGCTTAAAAATTCTTTCAATTTAATTGGTTCATCCTTTTCCTTGGGAACTTTCACAAAGAAAAAGATAAGAAGAATGGATATCAAACTGAAGATAGAAATGGAGAAGAAAGGTAAAAACCAGAATAAGGCTGCAAAAACGGATCCCAATATCGGGCTTAACACTTTACCGAATGTGTTAGAAGTTTCGATAATCCCTAAACAAGAGCTTGTCTTTTCATCATCGCCCTTATACAAATCACCAACAAGTGGTAAAACAATCGGCATCGCACCAGAAGCTCCGACACCTTGTAAAACCCTTCCAATTATAATCCAGGTATACGGATTTTCCATTTTCCAAGAAGCAAAGCCCGCGATTAGACCTCCAATAAGTGCAAGTATTAAACTTGGCAAAATGACTTTTTTTCTACCAAAACGATCGGATAAATAACCAGCAACAGGTATGAGAATAATCGCAGCAATCGAATAGCTAGTAATGATCATACTAGACTGGAAAGAAGAAATTCCCACCTTTTTCTCTAATATCGGTAGCACGGGTATTAGCATAGAGTTACCTAGTGTCATGACTAGTGGAATAGATGCGAGACTTATGATGCACCAAATACTAACCTTATTTTCAATGTTGTTCGTGTTTTCCATAGGACACCTCAAATAAATCATTAGTAAGAGGTATGATACCCAGGATTAGCGTTATTATGCTTCTACCTATTTAAAACAGGGAGTGATATGCTTGAATGCCGAAATAAATGCCAAAACCAATCATAGATAGTGAAGAAACCAACGAGATTATTTTCAATAATGGACCTGATAATAGCTTACGAGAGGTACTTGAAATAACCGACATAAAAAGATCGACCAATGCTATTCCAAGTAAAATCGTTATACTTAAAAAGATAGTTTCAATACCCGATGTATTTCCAGAGCCTCCAACAAGAATAGAACCATAGATACCTAACCAAAATAGAATGGTCAAAGGATTTAATAGTGCCATTAAGAGACCCGCTAACATGGAATGTCGCAAACGGATAACTTTTTTATGTTTAGTATTAGTAGATATAGTATGTAAGGTTAAAATGTTTTCAATTCCTGTATACATAAGTACAAAAAAGCCGAAAGACCACAAAAATGTTTTCATAAATGGAGAATCGATAAACTGCGCTACGCCAAAGTATACCATTAGCATATATAATATGTCGGTCACGATAGCACCCATGCTGAAGAACCAAGCATGGTAAAAACCATTTTTTATACCTGTATTTAATAAAGTTGCTTTTACCGGACCAATTGGTGCTGCTAAGGAAACACCTAGAAGGAAATAGGTTGCCAATGAATTCATGAAATGGAGCCCTCCGTAAAAAATGATTTCTTAGAATCATATTCGGATGGGACGGGATGTACGACTCATCATAGGAATTTTTATTTTTTGGAATAAATTAAAAACAATGGATAGCAAAACCTAATGGATATAGTTATACTAAATAAGTAACTGATGATTCTGATTTTTGTTAGGAGTGAAGGTGATTATAAAATGAATAATGCACTAGATACAGAGAAATTAGCATATTTTTTAGCGGAAATGAATGTTGAGCCTAAGCATCATATTGGATATTGTGGAACAGAAGAAAAAGAAATATTACACTCCCTTCTACATACGTTTTCAGATTTGGATTTGTCGGAATCATTTGCACTAGCATATGCACATGGCGAAATAATAGGGGCGATAGGATTTGACATCGATAAGGAAAGTAAAAGTGCAGAAGTGTGGGGACCGTTTATAAGAGAATCTCAGGATTTTAATATGCTTGCAAATGCCTTGTGGGAGAAGTTACAAACACTTGTCCCGGTAGAAATAAATACGTATCTTTTTTTTGTAAATAAACAAAATTCAAATGTGAGGAACTTTGCAGCAGAGAAGAATGCGAAAGAAAACGGGAGTCACCTAATATTGGAAGCTTTACGACATCGCTTTCATAACCCCAAACATAAAGACATCGTAAAATATAAGTCTTCCTTTAAAAACAACTTTTTCGAGCTACATGAACTTGCTTTTCCAAATACATATTATAATGCCAAAGAAATAGTAAATCGTCTAGATGAGGACAATTTAGTACTGATTATGCAAGATGTAAATGAAAAAATAAAAGGGTATGTATATGTAGAAGCAGATCCGGTGCATGGGGAAGGTACAATTGAATATATTGCTGTTTCTCCATCCTACCGTAAACAAGGGATTGGGAAGACGTTAATAAGAGCAGCATTAAGCCATCTTTTTTCTTATGAGGAGATACAAGAGGTTTCTTTATGTGTTGAATCACATAATGAAAAAGCTATTCACTTATATCAAGCTGCAGGATTTCAAACGAAACATGAACTGATTTCTTTTGAAAAGGTTTAAAAATGAGAACTACCCTTTTCGAGTAGTTCTCTCTTCGTAATTTGTTTCATGTTTCGTATCTGCAAGAATTTGATTGTTTTCTTTTAAGTCTGGATCCATACCCATCATCATATCATCGAATGGCGTATAGTTGTTATGAGGTAACCGTTTCTTTTTTATTATCTGATAAACGATTCGAGAAATAAGTAAGATGGAAAGAACTAAGTAAACGATGCTTAATACATTCAAAATTTTCACTCCTTTTTTATACTATTCTATTCAGCGGGGTAAAAACCCTTTTATACTTTCTTGGGGGGATTATTTTTCATGCAAAAAGAACTGGAACAAGCCATAAATCTACGGAACGAAGGTAAACAAGAGGAGTCAAACGAACTTTTGCTAAAATTAGTAAAAGTGTCTCCTGCTGATGCAACCATCCATTATCAATGTGCGTGGAGTTATGACTTATTAGGAGAAGAATCAAAGGCAGTACCCTATTATGAAAAAGCAATTGAATTAGGACTCTCGCAGAATGAATTAGAAAGAGCATTATTAGGTTTAGGAAGTACGTATAGAACACTTGGCGAATATGAAAAGTCAAAACAAGTATTTTTAAAAGGAATCGAACTATTTCCAAGTAATAAAGCAATCCAGGTTTTCTATTCTATGACACTCTATAACTTAAAACAGTATCAGTGTGCGATGGATCTATTATTAAAATGTTTGATAGAAACAACGAAAGATGATGAAATTTTGAGCTATCAAAAAGTAATCCTTTTTTATGCTGATAAACTTAACGACGTTTGGAAGTAATGGCCCAACCTTTTCTTTTTTTGGAAAGAATACTCTTCTTCATTCTGAAATAGAATATATAAGCACTAATTATTCTATTATTCGAAAGGGGAAACGAGAGAATGGGTGTCCGATTTCTTCAAATTGCGGTAGTCTATTTTGCCATTGGGGTTACTTTGGGTCTCTATATGTCTATGGCGCATGATTACGAGTTAAAAGGAGTACATGTACACATCAATCTTTTAGGTTGGGCTTCATTTGCATTAGCAGGATTAGTGTATCATTTATTTCCAAACACGAGTAAAAACCTGTATGCAAAGCTCCATTTTTGGAGTGCAAACATTGGAGTTCCACTAATGATGATTGCACTTACAGTTCTTATTTTGAACGGGGCGGAAGTTGCAACGATCTTCACAGCAATTGGAGGAGTACTAGTTGTATTTAGTGTAATCATGTTCGCAATAAATGTTTTAATGAACGTACGGTCTACCAATTAGTTTAGATATAAGTGAAGGAAAAAGCCGCTATGTTGTGCTATTTATGAGCAACATAGCGGCTTTTTGATGTGTTAAATTTATATTGCGAACTATCTGAAAATATTGTAAAGTATAAATTCGTTGTTCAAAAATTTCCAATACAAAAATAATATGAGGAGGAACAGATGAATAATTTTAATATACCGTTTCTAAATAAATGCTCCTTTTTTCAATTAATAGAAGAAGGATTTTCAGACGATGAAAAATGGTGCATTGACCATACCTATTTACTACGCATTTCGCCTCATGGGGATATAAAAAAATTGACAAGACAAGCCGAATTAATAAATGAAATTCATGCACTAGACGGTCACATCCCTAAAGTGCATTATGTTGGAATGTATGAAGATAGGGCCTATATGATATTAGATTATGTACTAGGAGAAAATGGGGAAGAAATTTTACCGTTGAAAAGTGAAAAAGTGCAATATGAAATTGGTAGTCAAGTTGGAGAAACGCTTAAGAAGATGCATAGTTTCCACGCTCCGGCCGGCTTTCCTTCCTGGGAAGAGACATGGCGAAATCGAGTAGAAAAACAAGCTCCCCGATTTAAAGAAATCGTTGAACAAAATCCGCACTATCAGAACATTTTACCTTTTATTCAAAACAATTTGCATTTATTAAAAGACAGACCAAGCTGTGTTCAACATTATGATTTTCACCCTGGCAATATATTGGTTCATGAAGATACATTTACCGGTTTAATAGATATGCAAAAGATTACATACGCTGATCCAATCAATGAATTTTATAAAATGGAGTATTTTAATGTGCCTATTAGTAAAGCCTATTCTAAAGGGGTCTTCGATGGTTATCATGATAGTCAGCCTATTCCTAATTCTTTTTGGAAGTTACATCGTTTGTATGCAGCGATGCATCTTGTATTTGCTGAAGTTTGGGGACATGAAGGTGGTATAAATCAATTGGAAAAGTTTCAAAAGTATACTAGATTTACAATAGATCAGTTTGATGATTTTAAGTTACTAATTCCAAAGTGGTATAGCAAATGAAGAGACTTCCATATTAAATCGAAGCTTTGATATAAATTTCGAGAAAATTGATAGTATTAAAAATACAAATCGAAATGATAGGTAATTCATTACAATGAATCGAGCGTGTTGGAGATTTTGGTCACTTCCCTACACGCTTTTTTATCGGTGATCCTGTTACTAACCTTTGGGTATGCTAGTCATTTTTTGAGCAACTTCCTCGGTAATAGCAAGAAATCGTTTGGAAATTGATGAAACGTAACGGTCCCGAAGTGTGACTACACTTAGTTTTGTTTGTAGCACTGGACTTACTAGTGGCCGAAGTACTGGTAATTCAGGTGAATTAAATAGCTTAAAACAGCTAGGTGCGAAACAAATTCCTGCACCTCTCATTACCATCAATAACATAGGTAATGTTTCCGTCCCCCAGTAAACGACATTAGGCGTAAAACCACTATTTTGGCATGCCTCAATAATATCATCTGCAATGCCTTGTCCATGAGAAGTTGTCGGTAAAAGAAATCGTTCGTTTTCAAGATCTGCTATCTCAATAAAATCTTTTTCACATAGATAGTGATTAGGGGGAAGAGCCAAAAGTAAAGGTTCAGTTAGAAGAGTTGAAGTATGAATGTCCTCCGCTCTGACTGAAGTCCGTACAATTCCAATATCGATTGTGAGACTTCTTAGTTCCTCAAGTATATAAGATGAATTTCCTTCACGTACATGTGTAACAATTTTAGGTGTTTCCACTTGAAGTCTTTTTAAGACGGTAGGCAATATAAATAGGCTTGCGGATGTTATACATCCCAATTTCACAGTACCTCTAATTCCCTCATGATACTCAATTAAATCCCTTTCAGTATTATCTGAAATATCGATTAGTTCTTTCCCCTGTTCGTATAAAAATTGCCCACTAGGTGTTAATTCCAAATGTCTTCCTGAGCGGTTAAATAAAGTGACATTTAATTCCTCTTCAAATTTCCTAATCAATATACTTAAGGGGGGTTGTGTCATTTGCAGTGAAGTAGCGGCTTTCGTAATACTGCCTTCCTCAACAACTTTAATAAAACAACGTAAACGATGAAGATTCATTTTGATAACTCCTTCTTTTAGTATATATAAAAGATATGAAAGACATATATATTATATAATTTACATTATAAATAAGTAAAGATATACTGATAGTTAAATATTGAATAATCCAAATATTTTAATTACTAGCCCGATTTATCTTAGTATTTTGTTATGGAATAGTTTACATCTGTAAGTAATAATTTTACCAATGTAGTAAAAATAGAAATGTAAACGTTTACAATTTTAGTGGAAAATCTATTAGAAAGATAGGTAATGTACAACTTAATTAACTATTAAATGCAAGTCTTAATTTAATAGAATAAGAAAATTAACTTTTCCTCTTAATTGCTAAATATCTAGTAGAGAATGATAGCTAATTCATTAGTTTCTATTTTTAGGCATATAATTATATAAATGGAGGTTTTAACAATGACAACGAAAATTACTCAACAATCAAAAACTGTAGAACTAGCTGAACTGGACAAAAAGCACTTTCTTCATCCAGCTACAAATCCGAAGGCTCTTATTGACAATGGACCGCCTATTATCTTTGCTGAAGGTAAGGGAATTAATGTTACAAGTACGGATGGCGTAGAATATATCGACGGAATGTCCATGCTTTGGAACGTAAACTTAGGACATGGTAACCACGAGCTAGCTGAAGTAGGTAATAGTCAATTAGCTACACTCGCTTATACATCACAATTTAAAGGTTTTTCAAATGAACCAGCAATTCGTCTTGCTGAAAAATTAGCAGAGCTAGCACCAGGAGATTTAAATAGCGTATTCTACACTTCAGGTGGATCTGAATCAAATGATACAGCAATTAAATTAGCTCGTTTTTACTGGGAGCTTAAAGGAAAACCGGCTAAAAGAAAGTTCATTGCGCTAACTAATGCTTACCACGGTGTAACAGTAGCAGCACAAACAGCTACAGGTCTACTAGCGTACCACAATTTCTCGGGATCAAACATTGACGGAGTTGTCCGTGCAACAGCACACCTCATAAAAAGTGAGTTAGGTGATAAAAATGATTCAAACTATGCCGATTCAATCAGTGGAACAATTGAAAGAGAAGGTGCAGATACGATTGCTGGAATTATTATTGAACCTGTGCAAGGTGCGGGCGGAGTTAATATTCCACCAGAAGGTTACTTAGAAGCAGTTCGTAAAATCTGTGACGAGCACAATATCCTTTTCATCGCAGACGAAGTTATTTGTGGATTCGGACGCACGGGAAAAATGTTTGGTGTAAACAACTGGAATGTTGTTCCTGATATGATGTCAATTGCTAAAGGAATTACGAGCGGTTATTCACAACTTGGCGGGGTCATGATGAATGATGAAATTAGAGAAACAATTGCTAACTTTGATGCTGTTATACCACACGGTTTCACATACAGTGGTCATCCGACTGCATGTGCGATTGGTCTGAAAAACATCGAAATACTAGAGCGTGACAATATTATTGACAATGTAAACGAAATGGAAAAAGAACTGAAAATTGGGTTAGATTATTTATCTGAAAAACATAGCATTGTAACAAATTGCAGAGCTATAGGTCTGTTAGCTGCATTTGAACTTTATGAAGACCCAGCAAGTGGAAAACTATTTGATCCAACTGTATTCCCAGCAAATGCGGTAGTTGATGCATGTTTCGATCGTCATTTAATATTAAGAGCGCTTGGAGCGAATAACCAAATTGTAGCAATTGCGCCACCGCTGATTATTAACAAAGAAGAAATCGAAAAGATGATTCAAATTATAGACGATGCGATTACTGCTTTTAAAAGCTCACTCAACTGAGCAATTCATATTTATAAAAAGTGAGTTAGTCGTGTTGAATATTATTAAATCAATAGGAGGTTTACTAGTGCTTTATATAAACGGTGAGTGGCGAGATACCGAAAATAAATTAGATGTAACAAATCCTGCAACAGGAGAAGTAATTAGAACTGTTGCTACAGGTGGAAAAACTGAAACAAAAGAAGCAATCGAAAGTGCGAAGAAAGCATTTGAATTGTGGGGTAAGACAACTGGGATTGAGCGAAGCAACTACTTGTCTAAAATAGTTCAATTAATGAAAGAAAAATCAAAAGAATTAGCTGAAACAATTACCCTTGAAAATGGTAAACCTTTACCTGATGCTACTCGCGAAGTAGCCGGTGCAATCGGTTATCTAGAATGGTATGCAGAGGAAGCTAAGAGAATTTATGGGGAAACAATTCCGGCATCTGATTCGAATAAACATTTAATGGTAATTCGTGAACCTGTAGGTGTATGTGCAGCAATTACACCATGGAACTTCCCGTTATCTATGATTACAAGAAAAATCGCACCTGCACTTGCTGCGGGTTGTACCGTTGTTTTAAAGCCAGCTGATATAACTCCTCTTTCAGCGATAAAAGTCTTCGAATGCTTCCATGAAGCTGGGCTGCCTGCTGGAGTTGCAAACCTGGTAATTGGCCCAGCCGAAGAAATTGGGAATGAGATGACGAGTAATCCAGATGTTCGTAAAATCACATTCACTGGATCGACTCGAGTGGGAAAAAAACTTATCCGTGATTCGTCTGATACAGTGAAGAAAATGTCAATGGAGCTTGGGGGACACGCACCCTATATTGTGTTTGAGGATGCAGATATTGACGCTGCAGTTAATGGTATCTTAGTGTCTAAGTTTATTAACTCAGGTCAAACCTGCATTAGTACAAATCGGATTTACGTAGCAGAAACTGTAGCTGATGAATTTTCAGGAAAGTTAGCTGAAAAAGTATCTAAATTAGTTGTAGGAAATGGACTAGAAGATGGCGTAAATGTCGGTCCATTAATTAATAAAGCAGCTCTCGAAAAAGTGAAAAGTCAAGTAGAGGACGCCGTGAAACATGATGGTAAAGTTATTTCAGGTGGAAATGTATTTAAATTAAATAATGGAAGCGGTTACTTCTTTGAGCCCACTGTTATTCAATTTGCAAGTGATGATATGCAGATTACGACAGAAGAAACATTTGGACCAGTTGCACCAATTTATACATTTAAGACGGAAGAAGAAGTAGTTGAAAGAGCAAACCATACTGAATATGGTCTTGCAGCTTATTGCTACACGAGAGACATTGGTCGAGGCTTACGAATGATGCGAGCTTTAGAGTTCGGAATTGTTGGCATTAATGATCCAGCTCCAGTGGTTGTACAAGCTCCATTTGGTGGCATGAAGGAAAGTGGAATGGGGAATGAGGGCGGGTGGTACGGCCTTGAAGAGTACTTGGAGAAGAAATTTGTATCGATCTATATAAAGTAATCAAACCAATTTTGTTACTAATCTAGGTGACTAAATATATTGTAGTAGACTTATCTACATTCTTCCAAAAAACTGACTTTCTCACAAGCTTAGTTTTTACAGGATGTGGTTTAAGTCTTCACAATTAATGAAGTGAGTTAATTTCATAAATAGCATTTAATTATTAAAACAGGAACAAGGATTATTTTATTGATTGGAGCGACAGGGGGGGACTCCAGTAATAAATAGAAGGGAGAATTTATTATGCCACAAGTACATTTTAAAAATAATGGACAAGAAATAGTTGTACGCAATATTTTAAAAGAAGATCTTGCTGATGTTGCCGCACTTTCTATGAAGTGTTTTGGATCTGATATGTCATTAAAATATGAGCATTTTGAAAGTCAGATTGAGTTGTTTCCTGAAGGTCAAATTTGTCTAGAATATAACGGTAAAATTGTAGGAACCGCTTTAAGTCTAATTGTAAATTTTGAAGATTATGGAGATAGTCACTCCTATTTCGAAATCTGTGATTTAGGATTTATTCGCAATCATAACCCTAATGGTAGAAATTTATATGGTATTGAAGTTGGAGTAAACGAAGATTTTAGAGGGTTGCATTTGGGGCGTCATTTGTATGATGGTCGAAAAAGAGTATGTGAAAAACTTAACTTAGAAAGTATCTTAGTTGGTGGTCGTATACCTTTTTACTATAAATATGCTGAACAGATGAGTGCAGAAGAGTATGCACTAGAAGTAATGAAAGGAAAAATATATGATCCTGTATTAACATTCCAGATGAAAAACGGATTCGAGCTAAATCAAGTAATGCCAGGCTATTTACCTGGTGATGTTGAGTCATTAGAATATGCAACACTTTTAGAATGGAGAAATCCAGATTACAAGCAAAAATTAGTATGAGTCTAATGTCAGTTATGTTCGCCTATTCTAGTAGGCGAACAGGGGGATGCCCTTTGTTAACTGTGTTTTTTCAACTTCCCCATGAATGAAAGCGCTCCCAACTATCTATCTATTCAAAAAAATCGATTGAAAATGAATCTCACTTCCTAACAAGCAGCACTCTTCCAAATTGATTTGTAACCGTAGTTTGAAAACATTACTTAGGCAATTAAAAATATGTAAGGAGGATAAATAAATGACAGATAAAACAACGCTCAAAAGATCATTAGGTGTTTGGGCAATTGTTGCACTTGGATTAGGCTACATGACGCCGACAGTGGTCTTTGATACATTCGGAATTGTATCAAGATTAACCAATGGAGTTGTACCATTGGCGTATCTTGTCGCCTTGGTAGTAATGGTATTGACGGCAATTAGTTATGGAAAGATGGTACAGGTATTTCCGGTTGCTGGTTCAGCATATACATACACCCGGGAAACAATGGGATCTCACCTAGGATTCCTCGTAGGATGGGCATCATTATTAGATTATTTATTACTACCTTTAGTTAATGCATTAATTATTAGAATCTATATGGAATCTCTGTTTCCGAATGTACCTGTTTGGATTTGGGTTTTTGCTTATGTCATTGTAGTTACTGCAATTAATGCTTATAGTATGGAATCGACATCCAACTTAAACTTTATACTAGTAGTTTTCACCATTTGTTTAGTTGTTATCTTCCTTATACTTGCTTCTGTACAGCTATATAACGGTATGGGAGATGGTACTTTATTCACGATTAATCCGCTATCGCATGAAAATGTGAAGATAATAGCCGTTTTAACCGGGGCAACGGTAGTAGCTTTCTCGTTTATTGGTTTTGATGCTATAACAATGTACACGGAGGAAGCAAAAGATACATCAACAGTTCCAAGAGCAATTCTTCTAACAGTTCTAATCGGTGGAGTTATTTTCTTTATTGCATCTTATTTTACACAAGCTTTATTCCCGGATGTTACTGTTTTCAAAATTGTAGATGATACGTTGCCGGAAATTGGATTGTATGTTGGAGGGAAGTTCTTCCAGCTATTTTTCCTTGCAGGAGCTTTCGCAGCTACGGTAGCGTCAGGACTTGCATCCCATGCAAGTGTGTCTCGTTTGTTGTACGTTATGGGCCGGAATAGTGTACTTCCCAAAAAAACTTTCGGATACTTACATCCTAAATTTAGAACACCTGTCTTTACAGTTGTTTTGACTGGAATTATATCATTATTTGCAATCGGACCAGATTTAGAATTAATTGCTTCAGTCATTAACTTTGGAGCATTAATTGCATTCACATTCGTTAACCTATCTGTTATTGTTCATTTTTATATTCGTCAGAAAAGGAGATCAGGTAGTGAAACGTTTAAGTACCTAATTATGCCTTCTTTAGGAGCAATAGCTACTGGAGTTCTTTGGTATCATCTTCACGCTGATGCATTTATAGGCGGTATCGTGTGGGTTACAGTAGGAATCATTTATATGCTATTTATAACAAGATTCTTTAAAAAAGAACTTGGAAGTATGGACTCTATTGAAGACTTGGAGTCAATAGAAAAATAGATTATTAAAGTAGGTTAAGGTTTTGAAATAACTATTTAGAGGAAGATAATCTCTTAGAAAATCTTCCTCTTTGTAGTGAAACAAGAAGTAATAAAGGAGTGATTGCTTTGAAAAAAAAAATTCGACTGTATATAGAAGAAAACAAAGAAGAATTGTTTAAAATAATTCAAGACGTGGTACGTATTAAAAGCGTTATTGGCAATGAACAAGAAATGCAAGCATACATGAAGAAAAAATATGAAGAGCTTAACTTGACGATTCAAGCGATTGAACCAAAATATGAAAAAGTTTCTGCTCATGAAGCGTTTATAGATTCAGGTATTCCGTTTGAAGGCCGAAAAAATATTATTGGAATACATAAAGGTGTATCAAATGGTAAGTCTTTAACCATTCATGGGCATGTGGATGTTGTTTCTCCAGAGCCTCATTCAAACTGGACGATGGATCCTTGGAGTGGAGAAATTATTGGAAACAAGTTATACGGTCGAGGTTCTGCCGATATGAAAGCAGGACTTATCTCAAATTGGTTCGCATTAAAAACATTAATTGATTTAGGTTATCCAATTGCTGGTGATGTTCAACTACATTCAGTTATTGAAGAAGAAGCTGGTGGTGGTGGTGGTGCTTTAGCATGTTTAGAAGAAGGCTTCATTACGGATGGATATATTTCAACAGAGCCACATAATTTGAATATGACAATATGTCATGCGGGTATTATGTATTTCCAAGTGTACGTAAAGGGAAGAACAGCACATGCTGGTTTAGCGCATGAAGGAATAAATGCTATTTCAAAAATGATGAAAATCCTAAGTGCGCTGGATGAATTAAGTGAATGGCGTGCTAAAAATGTTAAGTTTGATTTATTTGAAAAGGGATCTGGACAGTCCGTTCACTTAAACTTAGGTGTACTGAAAGCTGGGGACTGGGTATCTACAGTTCCAGGGGAAGCGGTGCTCCAAGGAAGAATTGGTTTCATCCCAGGTGAAACTCGCAAAGAAATAAAGCAACTAGTACATGACACTATTATGAAATCGGTTGAAGGCGATGAGTGGATGGATAAAAACCCACCTGTTATAGAGTGGTTTGGATGGTCAACGGAACCATGGTATCAAGATCCAGCGGTCCCTTTTGTAAAATTATTTGTCGAAAATGCAGAAGATGTAATGGGGCATAAAGTAAATACGGTTGGAAGAGCTTCAGGAAATGATGCACGATTTACTCAGTATTACGGAAAGCAAGGAGTGTGCTTTGGGCCAATTGGAGAAAATATGCATGGACCTGATGAATGTGTTCATTTAGATAGCGTAGTAGAAGTAACGAATGTTTTGGCAAATTATATTATTAAGTGGAGCGAGAGTTAATCATGGTTAAATTTTGAAAATTTCTATTATATCTGTATCTTTTTGAATTGTTTTTTTACATTTAGAAATAGAAAGGAGTGGTTGCATACTTGGCTGGAGCACTAGACAAGATTAAGGTCCTCGACTTATCACGAGTTCTTGCGGGCCCATATTGTACTATGATTTTGGGAGATTTAGGTGCAGAAGTCTTAAAGGTGGAAGCACCTGGAGGTAGTGATGAAACTCGTAAATGGGGACCACCATTTCAAAATGATATAAGTGCTTATTACTTAAGTGCCAATCGAAATAAAAAAGCGATTACGGTAGATTTAAAGTCTGCAGAAGGCGTTGAAATCATTAAAAAACTTGTCTGTGAGAGTGATGTTATTATTCATAACTTCAAAACAGGGACAATGAATCGCTATGGATTAAGTTATGATACATTGTCTCAACTCAATCCTCGTATTGTATATTGCTCCATCACTGGTTTTGGTGAAACGGGTCCAGAGAGACATATGCCGGGGTATGATTTTATTATTCAAGCGATGAGTGGGTTGATGAGTATCACGGGTACTAAGGAATCAGGGCCGCAAAAGTCAGGTGTTGCAATCGTAGACATTCTAACAGGTTTGTACGCATGTATTGGTATTCAAGCCGCTTTGCTGGAGCGCGTCCAGTCGGGAAAAGGGCAAAAGTTAGATATTTCACTATATGATTCAGCAGTAAGCGCTTTGGTGAATGTTGGAAGTAACTATTTAATGTCTGAAAAAATCCCTACAGCTCTTGGAAATGATCATGCTAATATTGTCCCATATCAGACTTTTCAAACATCAGATGGGGAAATGGTCATCGCCGTTGGAAACGACAATCAGTTTAAAGCGTTATGTATTGTACTTGAAAAACCCGAATATAGTACAAATGAACATTTCAGAACGAATCCAAATCGCGTAAAACACAGAAAAGAATTAGTTCCATTATTAGAAAAGGCTTTTTTAACAAAAAAGACTGCATATTGGCAGAAACAGTGCAGAAATAATAACATACCTTGCGGGCCAATCCAAAGTTTAGATGAAGTTGTTAAAGACAAACAACTTCAATCACGTGATATGTTTATAACACAAGATCATCCAACAGCAGGAGAAATTAAAATGATTGGAAGTCCACTAAAGTTTTCACGGACACCTGTTCAAATCAAATATCATCCACCGAATCCAGGGGAACATAATGAGGAAATAATGAATCGTCTAGGAATAAAATGAGGAAACATGAAATGAATTTTTCATTTTCTGGAGAACAAAACAGGATGCTTATTACTTATAAATTGAGTGTATAGTTAAAGACATTTAAAAGAGAGGATGTATTTTTTATGGAAAAAAATTATTCTATTGAAGAGCTTAAAATGTTAGATCAAAAGCATTTTCTACACCCTACTTCACCAGTAAAGACGGAAGATGGACCGGCATTTATTTTTACAGAAGGAAAAGGTGTCTATCTGTATGATATTACAGGCAAAAAGGTAATTGATGGTATGTCTTCACTTTGGAATGTGAATATCGGCCATGGTAGAACAGAACTTGGTGAAGTAGCGAAGGAACAAATGAATAAACTAGCCTTTAGTTCTTGTTTCGCAACGTTTAGTAATGAGCCTGCCATTCTATTAGCAAAAAAATTAGCAGAACTAGCACCTGGTGATTTAAATACAACATTTTTTACTTCTGGCGGATCTGAATCCAATGATAGCGCCTATAAATTAGCTCGTCATTATTGGATATTAAAAGGGGAAACTTCCCGAAAGAAAATTATCTCAAGAACGAAATCTTATCACGGGGTGGCAATCGGTGCTACAAGTGCGACAGGTTTAAAAGCATTTCGTGACTTTACAAATTCTAATGCACCAGATTTTCTATTCGTAGATCATTTCTCCATACAGGCCCTACGTGATTTGATTGAAACTGAAGGTCCCGAAACAATAGCTGCTTTCATAACTGAGCCAGTACAAGGTGCGGGAGGTGTGCATGTTGCACCGGATAATTATTTCAAAGAAATTCGTGAAATTTGTGATGAATACGGTATTCTGATGATAACCGACGAAGTTATCACAGGTTTTGGACGGACAGGTAAGTTTTTTGCTATAGAACATTATAATGTGGTACCAGACATGATGTGCATTGCAAAAGGCGTTACTAGTGGATATGCACAATTAGGCGGCGTAATGATATCAGAGAAAATGCACAAAGAATTTTCTGAGTTATCAGAAGGAACGATATTGCATGGATACACTTATAGTGGTCATCCAATGGCCTGTGCAGTTGGATTGAAAAACATTGAAATTATAGAAAAAGATAATTTAGTAGCAAATTCACAGGTTCGAGGTCTAGAGCTTTTAGAAGGGTTAAAAGCATTGCAGGAGAAATATCCATTTATTGTGGATGCAAGAGGCTTAGGTTTAATGGCAGGTCTAGAAATCTCCAATGAAGGAAGACTACTCGCTCCGCAAATAGTGACTGAGGCTGCAAAGTTAGGATTAATATGTCGTTCTGTTGTATTAGATGCTCAAGATATTGTCGTATTTTCACCACCTTTATCAATAAGCCAAGAGGAGTTAAGAGATTTATTAGAACTTTTAGATAAAGCGATTCAAGTAGTAGAGATTAAGGTAGCGGCAAGTCCGGTGTAATTTGATATGTAGTGTAACACAATATAGTGAAGAGGCCTCAGCAGAAACACCATCTATTGAAATCAATCTACTATTGTAAATTCGGAAGCAAGAGAAGAAGCACAATATTGTGAAGTAAAAGCGTAGTCTTTACCAGGCCAATTTTGGGTCTGGTATTTTTAATTCTCTAAAAGCATAATTAGTACTAGGTGTTAAAACTAGATATTAAAAAGGTGATGACTATGTATCATTTTACATTAACAGTTGCGAAACTAGTTGTACGTTTATTTGGAAAAGTTGAAGTGAAAAATAAACATTTGTTACCTGAGAATGAGGGATATATTGTAACTTGCACGCACCGAGGCTGGTTGGAAATAGTTATACTCGGCATCTGCGTGCCAAAACCTATTCATTTTATGGCCAAGAAAGAGCTTTTTGAAAACAAAATTATTGAGTGGTTCTTACGAAAAATAAATGCTTTTCCGGTTGACCGTGAAAATCCATCTCCTAGTACTATAAAGCAGCCAGTAAAGCTTTTGAAATCAAGGGAAATTGTTGGCATTTTTCCAAGTGGAACTAGAACGGCAGAGGATGTTCCATTAAAAAGAGGTGCTGTAACAATTGGGAATTTATCAAGTGCTCCGATCGTACCTGAATTATATGTCGGTTCGAGAACATTAATAGAGTTACGAAAAATGAAAAAAGCAACCATATTATTTGGAAAACTTATTTATGTGAAAACAAATAGTAAAGAAGGGTTAGCTACATTTACAGAACTATTGAATAAGAAAACGTTAGAATTAGAAAGTCAAATAGAAAGATAGAAAAAAGATAGAGAAAAATAAATGGATAATAACATAGAAGTTTTTTATAAGTGAATTAATTTCATAAATAGTATTTATGAAATTAAAACACGAACAATGATTATTTTAATGACTGGAGCAACAGGCGGCGACTCCAGGGGGATGAGTGAGACAGATGAGACATCGCTCACCCCCGGAAAGCATCCGCCTATAGAGGATGTCATGCTGACTTTTGAATTCCAAGCGCGTACTATTTATGAGGCCAGGGGATATAAAGTAGCGGTGGAAGTAAAAGATTACCCACCTGGTAGTAGTTACTAAATGATGGTGAAGACTTTATTAAAGGATAATTATCAGCAAGACTTTTACTAGCTAATTTTTGTATTTTTTCTCAAATAAGAACGTATGTGTGGTATAATTATAGAGTAATAGAATAGGTGACTCAAGGGTGGTCGGCTCACTCTCCTCTGAAAGGGGGTGATGCCAATGACAGTATTCGAGGCATTAATGTTTGCGATAGCTTTTGCAACATTAATCGTATTAATACTTTCATTTAACCAGAAAAAAAAATAACCCATCCTTGAGTTAACGGCTCGTAGGGATGGGTAACAATATCATTCAGAAGTCGAAGCCCTTGAAGGGACCTCTGTTACTCTGACCGATGGATGGTACAACATCTTTCGGTCTTTTTTATTTTATTCAATCTATAAATTCATTATACGTTTATATTGCTACTATGACAACCAATTTGAGCTCAATGTATTCGTACGTTCTTCTATCCATAATAACTTTTCTACGTCTTAGGGCTGATAAAAAACACACCTAGAGGTCATATGAATGTTTTGTATGTACAGTATAATAGGATGTAAGAAGTAGTTCATACAATTGGGGGATCGTGAAGATGGGAATAAAAAAAATTGCTATTATATCCTTATTTATTTTATTAGCAGGCGTAGCAGTTAGTATTATTTTAAATGTAAAAGACGCATTGGTAAATAAATCAGACGAAATTATAGTGGAAGATAATTCTTTCACAAATATTCATATTCTTAGTGATAATGCTTTGGTAGAAATTATTCCGACGAAAAACGAAGCAACTAAAGCTAAGTTTTCGGGAAAAATGAAAAAAAAATCCAATTACAATTTTCATGCGGATGTAAAAGGCGATACACTAGTAGTTGAGTTAAAAGAAAAAAGATGGAGCTTTATTCAATTTGGTTTAACTTCACATGACATTAAATTAAAAGTATATGTCCCAGAGCAGAATTACAGTAAACTAAAAACAGAAATAGATAACGGACGTATAGTTGCTGAAAATATGAATGTAAAAAATATGGAATTAGAAACAGACAACGGTTCCATTGAACTAAAGAATATCAATTCAGAGTCCGTTTTTACTAAAACGGATAACGGACAAATTCTAATGGATAATGTAGAAGGTAAATTAAAAGCGGAAACGGATAATGGACGAATCGTTTTAATTACAAATAATTTGGAAAGATCTATTGATTTTAAAGCGGATAATGGATTACTTCAAATTCAAACCGACAAAGAACCTTCTAATGCCACAATTCAAGCTAAAGTAGATGTCGGTAGTGTCCATATTTTTGGAAAAACAAAAACAAGAACAATTTTTGGAGATGGAGTAAACTTGATTAATTTAGAAATAGATAATGGTAAAATAATTGTAAAGAAGTCTTATTAGAAAACATAGCATTTTATTAATAATAGACGTAAAATTCTAAATTTAAATAGTTTATTAATTGGACGCTTAATATGTTAAAATTTGAACTACGGGTGGTTATAGGAGTAAAAACTCGTTCCTTATAAGGGACGAGTTTTTTTTCTGTAAAATTATACTAAGCTTATTTTTAATCTTCGTTAGAATGCTTACTTTTTTCTTCTTTCGCATTAGTACTATTTAAATTGGGGGTCATTATGAAAAATTTAATTGTTGTTGTTGGGTCACTTATTATTGCATTTGGTTTTAATTTGTTTTTAGTTCCTCAAGGAATTCTTAGTGGGGGAATTAGTGGAATTGCTATTTTACTTGGAATTATTACTCCTTTTGATACCGGTTTATTGAATTTTGTTCTTAATTTACCGCTTCTTATTTTAGGATACTTTAAGCTTGGAAAAAAAATTACGATTAGCACACTAATTTGTGTATTTTCATTATCTGTATTCTTATCTGTGATACCTGTTGTTGCTGTGACAGATAATATGTTACTTTCAACAATTTTTGGCGGCATTATAAGCGGATTGGGCGTAGGTATTATTTTAAAGTACGCTGGCACTTCCGGGGGTTTGGATATTATTGCTATAATCATTTCACGTACTAGTAATATAAGTGTAGGACTGCTACTCACAGGAATGAACGGGATTATCGTCCTGGTATCAGGAGCAGTTTTCTCTTGGGAGATAGCATTATATACGCTTTTATCGATTTATTTGACGGGCAAGATGATTGATACAATTTACACAAATCATGAAAAGTTGACCATGCAGATCGTTACTACAAAAGGGGATTTAATTCGAACCGATTTATTACAGTACATTTATCGTGGAGTTACCATAACAGATGGATATGGCGGTTATACGGGGGAAAAGAAACAAATTTTAATGATGGTTGTCACACGATATGAAACGATGCAAATCAAACAAATAGTCCGAAAGCATGATGAACATGCCTTTATTAACATATTTGAAACAATAGAAGTCGATGGTAACTTTGCTAGAAATTGAATAATAGCGACAAAGTGGTTGTTAAAAACATGAAAATAAGGGGAAGGTAAAACAAATGGAATATCCTCTTTCTTTTGAGAAGAAAATTATTGGAGCGAATGGTGAAGTGGGAAAAGCTTGGTTAGACTCTCTAGAATCGTTAGTACATACTTATTTGGACAAATGGGATCTTCAATCGTATGGCGCAGTAGAAAACTTATCGTATAATTACGTATTAAAAGTAATAGATATGAGTGGAAACAGAGCAATTTTAAAACTTGGAATTCCAAATTACGACTTTGGAAATGAAATACGAACTCTTCGAGCATATAATGGCAACGGATGTGTAAAAATAATAAAGGCTGATTCTGAAAATGGAGCAATGCTGTTAGAGCATTTACAACCTGGAACGATGCTTACAGAAGTAGAAGAACAACTTGCTGTGAAAACCTTCGCGCATGTATGGACTGCTATTCGCAGAACGGTCGAAGAAAATGCGGATCACCCGTCTATAGCGGATTGGATGAAAGCGTTCGATCGTTATCAAGATAAATATCAAACAAATGAAGGTCCTATCCCCAATCACTTTGTTTTTCTTGCAAGAACATATTTTGTTGAAATAGCCAATTCTTCCGAAAATAATGATCTGTTACACGGTGATTTACATCATGAAAATATATTATATTCAACTACTGACGGATGGCTTGCAATAGATCCTAAAGGAGTTATAGGTGACAACTATTTTGATTTTATTTCATTTCTAACAAATCAGTTGTTTAACAAATCAAATCCAAGACAACTATTAGAAAAGAGAGTCACTTTACTTTGTGAAGAAATGCAACTAAATAAGGAACGACTCTTAAAAGCTGCTGTTGCTATGTCTACCTTATATACTTGTTGGGGAATAGAAGATAATGACCCTGAATGGGAAAATACATATAGGTGTGCACAATGGTTTGAGGGATTTATAGAAGGTAACTGACTTTTATGTCAGAACTACATACTAATCATCAACCTTTTTTTTCAAGATATTATGCACAGAAGATGAGTGGATATTGAAAGGACGGACAAATCAATGAATTTCAGCGAACTTTATCATTTGTCTGATTACGACAATGTTTTAATAGTCGATGCAAACGGCATTACCATTTTTTTCGATTTAGCCGATTTGAATATTTTACAACAACTAGGATTAAAGCCGGAAGAGTTTTTAAGAAAGCATGTAACCTCTTTTTACCAAGACTTATCTATTGAAGATAGTACTTTGATGAGGGTGTTAAAAACAGGAGAGTCATTGTGGAATATGGAACAAAAATTAACTTCCACTAATGGTTTTAGTTATATATCGAAAAGTTCCTCTTTTCCAATTAAAAAAGGGGATACTATAATAGGAGCTATTGAATTTTCAAAGCATTATTATCAAAAGCAAGATATGCAAAAGCTCGAGAAATTTGCAGAAAATAAAATATATCGAAAGAATAATACCATTTATACGATAGATAACTTAGTTTCTGAAAGTAAAGTCATGCAAGAAGTTAAAAATAAAATTCAAAAAGTTTCTAACACGGACTCTAACGTGCTTATTTATGGAAAGACCGGAACAGGGAAGGAAATTGTTGCGCAAGCTATTCATAATTTAAGTATTCGTTACACACAACCATTTATCTCCATAAACTGTGCAGAGATTGATACAAATCTCCTGGAACATATTCTATTTGGTACTGAAAAAGATAAGGTAACAGCAACTCCAGATATTATTGGGCTATTAGAGAAGGCTAATGGGGGTACAATTTTTTTAGATGAAGTGAATGCTCTAGATATAAAATTTCAAGCAAAATTATTAAAAGTTATTGAAGACAATACTATTCGTCGACTAGGTAGTAAATATGATGTTCATTTAAACATTCGAGTAATTGCAGCCACTAACGAGAATCCTGATCAATTAGTGGAAAAGAAGATGTTACGAGAGGATTTATATTATCGTTTAAGCGTTTTTCGATTAGATTTACCTTTACTAACAGAAAGAAAAGAAGACATTGAAGCGCTTACGAATTATTTTATCCAGTTTTATAATCGTCATATGCAAATGAAAGTGGAAGAAATGGACGTAGATGTATTAAACACATTTAAAGACTATCTTTGGCCAGGGAATGTGCGTGAATTAAAAAATGCAATTGAAACTGCATATAATAATGTGAATACAAAAATTATTTCCCTGAATGATATACCTTCCAATATAAAAAATTATTCAAGTAAGTTATTGATTATAAATAAGCCAGAAAACAATATAAATCTAAAAGACAAAGTAGAGGAATATGAAAAGAGTTTAATTGTATTGGAACTAAGAAATACTGGTGGTAAACTAGCGGAATCTGCAAGAAGATTAGGTATTTCGAAACAGTTGCTAAAATATAAAATGGAAAAGTATGAATTGAGGTAAAAAAATTATTAAAGGGGGTGAAAAATTTACCTCCTTTTTTTATTGCCCATAATTAATTATTATAAAATTAGAACTTGGGGGTCAATTAGAACAGTTCAATTGTTTTAACTTAACTTCGCACATACAGACTTATGTGATTATTTTTCATTAGTTTTGTAAGGGTTTTCAATTGGGTATATATGAAAGAGGGGAATTTTATGAGTAAAACAGTACAACACAGTTTAATAGTAGGATTTGCGCTATTTGCTATATTTTTTGGAGCAGGAAATTTAATATTTCCTCCGTCAATTGGGAATGTATCGGGAACTGAATGGGTCGTGGCATTAGTTGGTTTTTGTATAACAGGAATCGTGTTACCACTTTTATCAGTCATTGCGATAATAAATGTAGGTGGAAAGTTTGAAGATTTAACTAGACCAATAAGTCCTTGGTTTTATAAAGTATTTAACTTGTTATTAATGGGCGGAATCGGAATGTTTGTCACAATTCCACGGATGTCTGCAACTACGCATGAATTAGGAGTTCATCAACTTTTTCCTAGTGTTCCATCCATCGTTACCATTGTCATATTCTTTGCAATTTGTTTTTATTTTGCAATGGATAAGTCTAATGTAATCGATAAAATTGGTAAAGTACTTACACCAGTGTTAGTAGTAATTCTTTTATTTATCGTCGGAAAAGGTATTTTTGATCCTATCGGTACTCCGGTTGTTACGGGTATTAAAAATTCATTTTCGAATGCATTTATTAGTGCGTACCAAACGGGTGATGTAGTGACAGGAATATTTTGTGCTCCTATATTTATCGCTGCAATAGCTGCATTTGGGTATAAAGGGAAATCAGCGCGTAAGATGGCTTTAACTGGAACACTTATAGCTGGTATTGGATTACTTATTGTGTATGGTGGGTTGCTATTTATCGGGGCTTCTGGTAGTGGGTTTGCACCAGCAGGTATAGAAGATACTGCATTAGTATCCCTATTAGTCGATCGTTCACTTGGTGGTATAGGCGCTGTTGCTCTTGCAGTTGCAATTGCCTTAGCATGTTTGACATCTGCAATTGGTGTAATTGCTGTAATCGGAGATTTCTTGAATGATTTGACAAAAAACAAACTCAGCTATCGTATTTGGGTTGCAATTATATGTGTTATAGGTATTGTAATAGGTTCAGCAGGTGTTGGCGCTATTGTTACATATGCTATGCCAATATTTACTGCATTATATCCAGTTGCCATTGTGTTGGTAATACTAGGTGTTTTTCAAAAGTTTGTTCCAAATCCAGGTTCTTATCAAGGTGCGATATTATTAACTTTTATCGTAAGCTTATTGGAAACAGTTGGATCTTTGATAAAGACTCCAGTTTTAAAAGACATAATACTAAAGTTACCACTAGCCTCAGATGGATTTAGTTGGTTAATACCGGCTATAGTCGGATTTATAGTTGGTACGCTAATTCATAAACTTAAAGGACAAAAAGAAGCTAATTAAGAAAAGAGTAACTTGGGAACTTAATTATTCTAGATCAAGATATTTTATAAATTTCTCCGGAAAAAATAAGACATAATATATATTTAATAAACATCAAGAGTTTAATCACTCTTGGTGTTTTTTTCTTTTAACCGTAACATCTTTTTATATCTCCTTATAATATCTAAGCTTGAGAGTACTATTTTCATTTATTAAGATTTCAGAAACGTATAAATACAATCAAGGTTGGAAATACTCCATATGACAAAAGATGCCACAAATATAATCGATAAAGAGGGAACGTATGGGTTTTTTTAAGAAGAAAAATAGTATTATGTTAAATCTCCCTGCTCCTTCTACTCCTGATGTGAAGCAGTTAGAAAATAAGACATCTTTAAATTCAAAATTACAAGAAAATATACAAAAAGTAAAAGAAACTCTTGGAAAAAGCGCGGATATTATCATTCGAGAAATTAAAATTGGAAAAGAAGGAAGCATCAATGCTGGAATCGTTTATACAGATGGCTTGAGCGATGCATCTTCATTACAAAACTTTATATTGGAAACATTAATGTTAGATATTAAAGAAACTGCATTAGAAGATGATTTAACACCTAATCCCAATTTGATAACTACATTAAAAGACTTTGCAATGACTGTTGGAGAAATTAAAGATTTAAACAATTTTGATGATCTATTCACTCATCTATTATCCGGAGACGTTATTTTCATGGTAGACGGATATTCTAATGGTTTTATTATCGGTAATAAGCATTGGGTAGAACGTGGGGTAACCGAGCCAACTGCTCAAAGTGTAGTGAGAGGCCCGAGAGAAGGTTTTTCCGAAAACTTGCGAATAAATACGGCATTAGTTCGTCGCATCATTAAGGATCCGAATTTATGGATGGAATCCAAAGTAATTGGTAAACGCTCCAAAACTAATATTGCAGTTATGTATATTAAGGGGGTTGCGAAGGACGATATAGTGAAGGAAGTCAATTCGAGATTGGACAGAATTGACATCGATGGCATATTGGAAAGTTCCTATATTGAGGAATTAATTCAAGACTCACAGTTTTCACCTTTTCCAACTGTATTTAATTCGGAACGACCCGATGTTGTATCCGCAGCACTTTTGCAAGGTAAAGTCGCAATTTTAATAGACGGAACACCATTCGCTCTTATGGTTCCGGCTGTATTTATTCAATTTTTCCAATCTACAGAAGATTATTATCAAAGAGCAATAATGGCTACGTTAATTCGTCTTCTACGTTATTTCTCATTTATGATTTCATTGCTCTTTCCAGCTTTTTATATTGCCGTTATTACTTTTCATCAGGAAATGATACCGACTGCCTTGCTTATGAGTCTAGCAGCACAACGTGAAAATGTACCATTTCCAGCATTTATTGAAGTAATGATTATGGAAGTTGCATTTGAAATTCTGCGTGAAGCTGGTTTACGAATGCCTAGAGTAGTTGGAGCCGCTATGTCCATTGTAGGTGGATTTGTTGTTGGAACTGCAGCGGTTGAGGCAGGTATTATTTCAGCAGCAATGGTAATTGTTGTATCACTAACAGCGATTTCCAGTTTTGTTTCTCCGCTCTATGATATTGCAATTGCGAGTAGAATGTTACGTTTTATATTTATTGTACTAGCTGCCATGTTTGGGTTTTATGGGATGACGATAGGATTCATTGCACTTATTTTACATTTATGTAGTTTACGTTCTTTTGGTATTCCTTATATGTCACCTTTAGCACCTTTTAGTCTTTCAGATCAAAAAGATGCATTTATTCGAGTTCCAATATGGAAAATGACGACACGCCCAAATTTAATATCGAAAAATACTATAAGACAAAAGTACACTCCGCCAAAGCCGGGTGAAGATGATTAGGATAAGTTAAGGAGAGGGTGTAAGTGAAAAAAGGCATCTTTATACTACTAATTCTTATTCTCTTCCTATCCGGATGTTGGGATAAACGAGAGTTAAATGAGCTTGCAATTACAGTTGGAATTGGGCTTGATAAAATCGATGATGAGTACTTGGTCACTGCACAAGTAGCTGTACCATCTGAGCTTTCATCGAAAGGTGGAGCAGGTCACTCTCAAATAACGATTTTCCAAGGGAAAGGAACCACAGTGTATGAAGCTATTCGTCAACTTACTAAAGTTTCACCAAGAATTATTTACCTAGGACATCTACAAGTGTTAATCATCGGCGAATCTTTAGCGAGAGAAGGAATAGGGGATTCGTTAGATTTTCTTGCAAGAAACTGGGAAGTACGATGGGATTTTTATGTTTCTATCGCCAAAGATAGTACTGCGGAAAAAATATTGAATGTTCAAACTCCATTAGAAAGCGTACCCGCATCTGACATGCACTTCACGCTACTTAATTCAGATAAAACCTATGCAAATACCACTGGAGTGACACTAATTGAACTTTTAACGGACCTGGAAAAAACAGGGAAACAACCAGTGTTAACTGGCGTTCACATTTTGGGGGATCCGAAAAGTGGCTCTGATAAATCGAATGTAGAATCTATCATGCCTCCTGCACAGATTAAGTTCGATGGATTAGCTGTTTTTAAAAGAGATAAGCTTGTCGGGTGGTTAAGTGAAGACGATACCAAAAGTTATAATAGTGTTATTAACCATATAAAGCGGTCTGTATCTACTATTTCATGCCCTAAAAAAGGAAAAGCAAACATTGAAGTATACCGATTTGATTCAAAAATGAAAGGAAAAATGAATAAAGGAAAACCAGAAATAGATATCCATATTCAAGTCGATGGAGATATAGGTGCCATAGAATGCGAAATGGATCTTACAAAAGAAGAATCACTTCATGCATTAGAGAAAATATACAAAAAAGAAGAAAAAGATTCCATTGAAAAGACGATAAAAAAAGTTCAGAAGGAAATAGGGGTTGATATTTTTGGATTTGGAGCAGCTATTTATCATGATGACCATAAAGCATGGGAAAAAGTGAAAGATCAATGGGATGAAGAGTTTTTAGATGTAAAAGTAAATATTAAAGTAGATGTTGAACTTAAGTTAATAGGTGCAATCAATAATTCTTTCAAAGAAAAAATAAAGGACTAATTCAATATGGTAAATAGCTTAGGGATACTATTAATCGCTGC
Organism: Psychrobacillus sp. L3; assembly: GCF_042945595.1. GTDB lineage: Bacteria > Bacillota > Bacilli > Bacillales_A > Planococcaceae > Psychrobacillus. Next base: position 1,935,528 of record NZ_CP168493.1, read on the forward strand.
AGTCATCGTAAAATTGGAAGTTCCTGCTCTTTTAAAAAATAAAGATAAGATAGGACTCATTATCTTTTCAGCACTCCTTGCACTTGGTGTAGGTTTTGGAATGGCGTTAGCATTTAATATAAAAATTCCAAATCCGGTTGATTTTCTAACAGTCATATTAAAACCATTAAATGATATCATAACTAATCATTAAAAGAATAGGAGACGAGAAAGGTGATGGGATGCAAAAGACTAAAATAAATTCATTTCAATTCCTAGTACTTGTCATTTTTTTTACAGTAGGTACTAGTATCCTTGAATTACCATCTGCTTTGGCTGCTTATTCAAAGCAAGATGCATGGATTGCGTCTATAATTGGTACAATAATCGGAATTTTGGTCATCTGGTTTTTCACAAAAATAGCAGCTTGGTTTCCAAACCTCACTTATGTTCAAATTAACGAAAAAATTTTGGGGAAGTGGTTTGGTAAATTTAGTGCAACTCTATTTGTTTCTTTATGTCTATTATATACAGCAAGTCTATTAAGTCATTCGGGATTATTTTTAGCTTCACAATTGTTCCCAAATACACCGATTGTAGTTGTCAATATTCTAATGACTTTCATCTTAATAATGGGTATACGGCTTGGACTTGAAACTGTAGCACGTTCTGCAGAGATTCTGATATTTATTTTTCTATTCCTTTATATCGGTTTAGTCATATTTATAATTCCTGAAATTGATGTTCACAACATTGAACCATTTTTTATTTCCAAATTAGGACCACTATTGAAATCTTCCATAATGATAACTGTAATATCATCAGTAAATGCTATTGTTTTATTAATGATTTTTCCTTCACTAATAAACGAATATGAAAAAGGAAGAAAATCATTTTTTTTAGGAAATATTATTGGAGGCATCGTTATTATTATTGTTACTGTTTTATGTATTTTTGTATTGGGTTCAAGTACAACTGCTAGACAAATTTATCCAAGTTACATTTTAGCGAGACAAATAAATATAGGTAACTTTATAAATCGTATTGAGGTACTAATGGCTGCATTATGGATTATATGCCTTTATATTAAAACCTCTATCTACTTTTATGCTGGAACGATGGGGTTGGCACAAATATTTAATTTGAAAGATTATCGTCCAATGACTTATCCTTTAGGAATAATTATTATTGTACTTTCAGTTATTATTGCTCCAAACTTTATTTCTCAAGCAAATTTTGATGCTACTACAAGTACCTCTCTCTCCATAGTTATTGGTATTTTTATACCTCTATTACTAACGATTGTATATATAATCCGCAAAAAACAACTTAAAAAATCTGATCTTTCTTAAAGTAATACATTTTCTATTGCGATTTTGCTTTCGCATTGAGAGGTGAGTTACGTACAATTACTCACAACAGAAAAGTTAAAAGCTTCTCAGAGCGAATTTGAAAATAGTAATATCATGTTTAAAAAAGAATCTAAATCTAGAAAAATATTATAAATAAAAATAAGGTTCCCAAATACATATTTGGGAACCTTATTTTGTGTTAAAATAGGAAGATACGAGGTGAAAGATATGCAACGAGAATTACCTAAAATATTGAAGGATTTTTTAGTCTATTTAACAACGATTAAAGGGAAATCACTAAGAACGCGTAAAGAATATGAATATGATATCACTCTGTTTTTGCGCTTTTTAAAAGCAGTCAAAGAGGATATTAAGCTTGATAAAATTGATGAAATCGGAATTAAAGACATTACAATAGATTTCATTAAAGAAATATCATTAGAAGACATGTATTTATTTTTAGAGTACTGTGAGGTTCAGCGGAAAAATAGTGCAGCGACAAGAGCAAGAAAAGCAGCGACACTTAAATCATTTTTCAAATATTTAAAAGGAAAAAGAAGGCTTATAGAAGATAATCCAGCTGACGAGTTGGAAACCCCGAAAATTGGTAAGAAAAAGCCAATCTATATGGATTTACAAGAAGCGGAGATGTTTATAGCAGGAATAAAGAGAAGTAATCATTATTATCGCAATTATAGTATGATTATGTTCTTTTTAAACTTAGGGTTACGTGTTTCGGAACTATGCAACTTAAATCTCACGTCGATCCAAGGGAATGTATTGCATGTTTTCGGAAAAGGTGACAAAGAGCGTACCGTTTTTTTAAACAATACATGCATCCAATCTCTACAAGTATATAAGCAAAAAGAACGACAATACATACAAGGTGCGCACTCCAATGAAGCGCTATTCTTATCTCAAAAGGGTACAAGATTAACTCGCCAAACAGTAGCGAAAATCATCAAACAAATTAACAACGACTCTGGCTTAAATAAAGAAAAACTAACACCACATAAGCTAAGACACACATCGGCTACTATAATGTATAAGAGTGGGGCTGATATTCGCAGTTTACAGCATATTTTGGGCCATACCAGTGTTTCCACTACACAAATCTATACCCATGTGGAAGATAAAGAAATTCAACAAGTAATTGAGAACAATCCGTTTAATCAAATAGTTTAATATAATTTTATTATGTAAACTAAATATGTATGACGATTAATAAAGGCTAAACGCCTTGTATAGTAAGGTAAGTACAAAAACAAATAAAATTAACTAACAGAAAGTGGTTGTTTCAAGGGGGAACCTTAGAAATCAAGCACTTTTTTGTTGATTGGAATAACTTATGTAATAGATCGATTCTAATGCGATGTACAAATACTGTTTTGAAAACTAAGTAGGGAGGAATTAGATAAAAAGCATTCAAAAACATGGGAAAGAATGCCCTTTTCTCTTTATTCTCAATAGATTGCTGTATTATTCTCACTCTAATTTTCTTTCTAAACCGAGTATAAAAGGAATTAATTAATAATAATTATATTATGTAAACTAATTACTTGTTTCATTTATCAGAGTATTTGTTATAATGTAAGAATGCTGTATACCTACATAGATTTATTTGGGAATTAAAACAAAAAATTACAGAAAATGAGGTTGATTAGTATGTTTACACACCAAATTGATGATAAAACAAAGTTAAAAATGCTCGATTTACGGGATGCTGAACATTTGTTCGGTTTAACGATTCAGTCAAACGAAACCTTGAGAGAATGGCTACCATTTATCGATTACACTAGGTCTGTAGCAGACACTCAAGGATTTATCCAATCCACGATGAAACAATTTAGTGAGAATAACGGAGTTCAAGCTGGCATTTGGTATGAAGATAAAATTGCTGGTGTGATAGGTTTTCATCAAATTAATTGGAGTAATAAATCGACAAGTATTGGGTACTGGCTTGGAAATGACTTTGTAGGGTTAGGATTAATGACGAAATCTGTCAAAGCTTTTGTTGATTATGCTATTAATGACTTGAAATTGAACAGAGTAGAGATTCGTGCGGCTGTAGAAAATAAAAAGAGTAGAACAATACCAGAAAGACTAGATTTCAAAGAGGAAGGTTGTATACGAGAAGCTGAGTGGCTATATGATCATTATGTGGATCATGTGGTTTACGGAATGTTAGCTAGTGATTGGAATAGTAAATTTGATAAGTAGAATGCTACACGAGACCTCAGATCAATCAATTAAATTTAGAGGTGGAAAAAGATGACTAATACAACGTTTATTTATGAAATCTACATCGCCACAACACAAAATAAGCTTTGGGAAGCTCTAACTAGCAGCGACATGATAAAAAAATATTGGTTTGATTTGCAAGTTCAAACTGATTGGCAGGTAGGATCAATAGTTTCCTTTTTAGATAAGAATGGAAAGGTCACAGACCAAGGGAAAGTATTAATAAATGAGCCATATCATCTACTTTCATATACTTTTCAATGGTTGGAAGACAAAACAGTACGTGAACGCCCAACAAGGGTATCCTTTGAACTAAAACCGATAAATTCGACAGTAAAATTAACACTCATGCATTTGGATCTATTACCAACAGATATTATTGATGAAAACGATGGATTTAAGGGCTATAATAATGGCTGGCCAATGATTTTGAGCAATTTGAAAAGCCTGCTTGAAACTGGGGAGACCTTGACATTAGACTAAATTGAAGAAAACGTTGAATTAATAAAACCCTGGTTATTAGAGAACCAGGGTTTTTATTATTGAGATAGATAAAGGGTTCAATTGTAAGCATAGTAATCTTGGGCATGTACCACTTGGAATCCGATAGACTCATAAAGTCCTAGTGCTTGCGCATTTAAAGTTTCTACTTCCAAATGGACAGAGTGGCCCGATTCTGACTGCACTTTAACTACTCTTTTCAATACTTTTCTACCAATACCTTTTCCTTGATGTGTCGGTAAGATGGAAAATCCATAAATCCATGCTTCTCCATTTTCTCGTTTCACACGGATTTTCCCAACTGTTTCTTTGTTCACGTCAATCATGAACATATCAGTATCCTCATCGCCATCAATTCGACTTTCCATTGTTAGAGCATCTTCTTTCGTCAAACCGAACGCTTCAACAGACAATCGTACACGCATGTCTAAATCCGCAATACTTGCATGTCGAAGTGTAAAACCCTCTGCTTCTTCTAGGTGCTTTTCTTTCCACTTCATTTGATGTTCGGAAAATCCATAAATAGCTCCATTTTTAGTTAAAAATGCTTTAGCTTCACTTGAACTTGCTGGTGCATTTAACAAAATTCGTTTAAAACCCTTTTGTTTTGCAGTAGCCATTCCTTGTTGGAACAATCGCGAGAATTGACTTTTTCGGCGTTCGCTTGGTTTTACCATTCCGGATACTTCTACTGTTGAACCAAAAGCATATAAACCTAGAAAGGCAACTAGTTCATCATCTTCATAATGAAGGAAATCGAGTTGATCTGTCTCTCTATTCCGAAGCATTTCCCAGTTTAGTTTTAATTGAATATGATCAAATGTTTCACATTCCTTTTGTAAAGTTTCAATATCTAGTAATTGTTTTGATGTTAACATTTGTTTCTCCTTTAATAATTGTTTGGTTGTGGTTTTATATTTTAAAATAAAATGTGAATATTCACCATTATAACACTTTACTAAAATATTGCTGAAATACTAGCTTATTTAAACGAATCACAATCTAGAGTTGCTAAGGGTAATTTTCCAAAATGGAGAACTGAAAGTCTATTATCTAAAAATGACGAATAATAAGGTGGAACCAGTCGCATTGGAACGTTTTGGGGAGTAGGAGCAGCTGAAATGGATTGTAAAAGAGCAAACCCTTATCTTAGAGGTTCGCTCTTTTAAAACGCTAAATGTCTATTATAATAGGAAGGATCATAGGACTTCTTTTCGTTCGACTGTACAAGAGTTTTTCGATAGAACTTTTTATATTTTGTTTTAACACTCGCTGGTTCCTATCTTTTGAGTTCTTAATAGTTTGACGAACAGATTGATTTACCTCTTTTATCAGTTCCTCAGCCTCAGGTCCATAAACGAATCCACGTGAAATAGTATCAGGACCTGTTATAATTTTGTTTCCTGATTTACTAATGGTTATTACAATGACTAGCATACCGTCTTCAGAAAGGAGTTTTCTATCCCGCAAGATGATGTTTCCGACATCACCTATCCCAAATCCATCTACGAAAATGTTCCCAGCATCAATACTACGTGTTTGAATTGCCACTTGATCGTCAATGTCAACTACATCACCATTATTTAATATAAATATGTTATCCTTTCTCACACCAACCGATTCAGCCAATAAACTATGATGGCGAAGCATGCGATATTCACCATGAATGGGGATGAAATATTTTGGTTTCATTAATGTGAGCATAAGTTTTAACTCTTCCTGACAAGCATGACCTGAAACATGCATTCCTGTAACATTACCTGATCCATAAATAACTTTGGCTCCTAATTGAAATAAATTATCTATTATTCGGGATACGCTCCGTTCGTTACCGGGTATCGGACTTGCTGCAAAAATAACAATGTCTTCCGGCAAAACTTCAACTTGACGGAAGTTGGAGCTTGCTAATCGAGACAAGGCAGCCATAGGTTCTCCTTGACTGCCGGTGCATAGAATGACCACTTTTTCAGGGTTCATTGTTCTCACTTCATTTGCCTCTACTAGCATTCCATCTGGGATCTCTAAGTATCCTCGCTCCATAGCGACGGATACTACGTTAACCATACTACGTCCAAGTAAAACAAGCTTACGATTCGTTTCTATAGCCGCATTTACAATTTGTTGTACACGATGAACATTGGAAGCAAATGTAGAAATAAATACTTTCCTCGGTGCATGTCGGAATGCATCTTCAATATGTTCTCCAACTAAACGTTCGGAAGGAGTGGAGCCGGGTCTTTCTGCATTGGTACTTTCAGATAGTAAAAGTAATACACCATTTTGACCAATTTCCGCCATTTTGTGAATATCTGGAGCTTGATTATCCACAGGGGTTAAATCAAACTTAAAATCCCCAGTATGTACGATTGTTCCTTGTGGAGTATGAAATGCAATTCCCAAACAATCTGGAATACTGTGACTTGTCCTAAAAAATGTTGTTTTAATAGTTCCTAATCGAATAGTTGACTCCTCATCAATTAAAAAAGTTTTCGTTTGTCTAAAAAGACCATGCTCTTTTAATTTTATTTCAATCAATCCAAGCGTTAAGTTTGTAGCGTAAATTGGTACATTCAACTGTTTTAAGAAATAGGGAATACCCCCGATATGATCTTCGTGTCCATGGGTAACAATTAAAGCCCGGATCTTTTCTTGATGTTCCTGTAAATAGGAGATATCCTGGATGATTAAATCAATGCCTAGTAGACTTTCATCTGGAAACTTGGAACCGCAGTCGATGATTACAATATCACCGTCAGATTGTAAAACGTACATGTTTTTACCAATCTCATTAATACCACCAAGAGCAAAAATAGATAATTTAGACTTCGTTGTATTCAAGTTAATGCCTCCTTTCTAGAACTTTCATCTAAAGTATTGCCTATAAAAGCACTTTTATAAGGAGATTTATAAAATTATTTCAAAATTTTAACGAGATATTAGGTTTGCAAAATGTTGGAGCGGATTTTAATTTTTGTGAAAAGGAATTATTACAGTGTTGAAAACTAATGGGTGTAAGATAAAATGGAAAATCCGTATTTTTCTGTGGTTATACAGGGCTTGAGTGAAGGAGTACGGTAAAAACATTATGCACTTCAAATGAGTACTGGTAAAACAGAACAAGAATTATATGATAGTGTTGTGCACATGGTCCAGGGAGGTAGGGTTGACAGCATTATCCTGTTATACTCTCGTAAAGACGACAAAATTCTTCCTTATTTAAAAAAATAGAAATTTTCCTTTTGTAGTTATCGGAAAGCCTTTTGATTTTGTCGATAAGATTACTCATGTTGATAATGATAATTATCTCGCAGCGAAAGAAGCCAATTCTTTCATTGGTCTTGGCCATGAAAGAATTGGCTTCATAGGAGGCAGCCAAACCCTTACAGTTACGATGGATCGTTTACAAGGATATAAAGATGCTCTTAGAGGCTCCGATTTGCTTTTCAAGGAAGAATATATCATTCGCGAAGAATTTCTGCGTAAAGGATGGCAGGAAGCTGTCAAAAAGCTCAGGACAAGGACTATTCCACCTTCCGCACTTTTTGTGACGGATGAATTGATGGCACTTGGAGTTGTCAATTTCCTTACTGAAATGCAAATGGACATTCCAGAACAAGTATCAATCGTCAGCTTCAATAATGCTTTATTCGCAGAAATGTCTAGGCACAAATTGACTTCAATTGATATCAACATTGAAGAACTCGGTTATCAAGCTGCAAGAAGTTTGATTCAATTGCTTAAGAATGAAAATGAACCAATCAAACGAATCATTATACCGTACAAGCTAGTGATTAGGCATTCGTGTTCTAAGCCTAATCGGGCGATGGGTGCGGATGGCGATTTATAGGTTAGATTAGCAGCATTAATCGTATCATTTAGAAGTCATAAGTAATAAACCATCTTTGAATTACCACACCGAGTTGTTTACCCTAATACCATTAAAAGCCCGCTTAATGCGTTAACATCAAGCGGGCTTGTTTATATTTCAAATACGTCACTTTATGTAGACTACTTATTTGTAACTTTTAAAAGTTTCATTTTAAGGAAATATAATAATATTATGTAAACAAAAATCAAGGATTATTATTAGACGTTAAATTAGAATTGAAACTTATAATTATTTCAAACGTATTATACTAACTGGTTCATTGAAGTTTATTATAAAGGAGTTGATTTGCTTGATAATTTACGCAGAAGCTTTATGTGCAATTTCTATAGGAGTGCTAATTATTAGTTCCTCTTTTTATCTTCGAGATCTGGCAAAAACGAAGAAACAAAGAAAACTTTCAACTTTTGAATTTGCAATGTATATAATAATTCAGATTGCGTATGTATTTTTTACAATCAGTTTATTGATTTCTATATTTGTTGGGTGAATTTTGTAGGATGAAAATGGTACGTCGAAGGGAAATAGAAGATAAAAAATAAGCGATTGGGGTTTTTAGATTTGGATAAGAGAAAAGTAGGGAACATTTTAGGAGTTACATCTATATTACCTGTGATAATATGTATCGTTATTTTCTATGTAGAAAGGGGACCAAATGCTGATATTTATTTTATAATCAACACTTTTTGCATATTATCAATTATTGGTATTTTATTTGCTATATTCTCTTGGTTATTAACTAAACGACTTATTCTTTTTATTATCGGACTAATAGGAAATGTATTTGTTTTGGCTGCAGCTTTTCTATTACTATTAGCAATGGGAATTAGCGAACCATAAATCTTCTTTAACTCATTTAGATTCATGACATACTTTCGAGTGGATAAAGTTGAGTTAAAGCTTTCTCAACTATCTAAAAGAGATCATTAAACAAAATCGATTATCATTGAGGAACAGCCTTTTGGAAGAAGGGAATTGAAATGATATCTATAGTAAGAGATCATTGTATGCAAAAATCCTGATAAAAGATAGTTTGCGAACTATTTTTAATGGAAGTTATCGAAATGTTCGCCTTTAAGATACGAAAATGCTATTATTCCATCGGCCTGATACTTCATAAACCTAATAAAACACGAATATTATATTTGAAAGTTATTTTAATTTATAGGGATTTAAGTACAATTTACTTTTCTAAAGAAAAAGTATTAATTGACAGATAATTATTTTTGGTTGATGCTATTACATACTAAAGAACAGACTTTAGGTGCTTATAGAGGATTGAAACAATTTCGTGCAGAAAAGATGTTATTAGGAACAGTTCTTGAGATTACATTAGAAATGGAAGAGAAGTTTGGTGTACTAATGTATTTGGAAACTATCAATGAACAACTACTTATCGTAAAAAAGGAGAGTTATAGTTCATTTGAAAATCATAAAGAACATACGAATTACAAGTCGAAAAGAACATATATTATAGGAATAAGGGAAGTTGAGATATTCTAGATCTTCTTCACGCAAATTTATTTTAGTTTACATAATATATATTATATGGAGTTGCATCTCATTATTAAAGTATACTTGAAACACTGAGATATTCGAGAAAAATTTAGATTAATCTAGTATTTGTGTAATTTGCAAAATCACCTTTAAGTCTCGGCTTTTACCTAATTGTAACTTTGTCAATAATACTGGAATTTCTCATACAACTCCAACTTATAAATTCTGAAAAATGATTTTATTAAGTATCAGTTACTATCGCCAATTAATAAAACCAAGCGTAAGCAATGAATTGACATTGTTTATGCTTGGTATCTTGATTATTATTAAAACCACTTCTAACCAGATCTAAAAATACTAATTAAATTATCCTCTTCACAAAAATCGCCAATGTATTGGAAACCATTTTTAGAATAGAATTCTCTAAGTTTTATATTACCAGCCCAACAATCTAAATATAGCACTTTGTTTAACTTATGAGCATTAGTACATGCAAAGTCAGTAATTTTAGAGCCAATACTTTTTCCCTGGTATTCGGGAAGAATTGCAATTTTTGATAAATATAAGCTTTTAGGTTCTATAGTAAGTTCACCTATTTTATCAATTATATCTATAAAAAAGGTACCAATTACTTTTTCATTATGCATTAATTTATATGAATTATTCTCACTAATGGCATTAGAAATATACTCAGAATCCCAAGGATACGACCATTGATTTATATTATTATTTTGCAAAGCAATCGTCACCTTATTTAAAACTTCTAGGATTTGTGATAAATCATTTACCCATGCTAATTCCATGATCATCAGATTTTCCTTTTTAAAAAAATTAGTCTAGTATACCAGCTTGATTGTGATAGTTTCGAATTATCATGCCGGATGCTTTCATCATTCCGTGCTTCTCATAATAAGGCTGTAAATGGGTATCACATAGTAAATCTATCATATATAGATCTTTAAGCTCTGCAATCATTCTTTGGATAAGTTCTTTACCGATACCTTTATTTTTATATGCAGGTAAAACTTCTAGAAGCGGAATATATGCAGATAAAACGCCATCACTAATTGCTGTTATAAACCCTACTACTTCCCCGCTTACGGAATCGATAGCTAATATTTTGTGAGAACTTCCATTCAATATTCTCATATGTGTCATAGTAGAAGGTGGATTTGACCAATCGACAAAGAATCCTTCTAATGATTCTGCCTGTATATCTGCTAATTCATTTGTATAGTTAATCACGTATAAACCCTCTTTTCAATCTTAAGTCGTATGGGTGCATTTGCCATATGATAAGATCAATAAAAAAGTAAAAACATTATGCCTTCCCCTCCATATAATAAGCTTAAAGAATGCTGATACGTATACAAATTATGGTAAAAGGTATTTGGAAAGAGTAATATATATATTCTAAAGTTCACATCATGAAAGACTACTTAAATGTTCGTGTATTAACTTCCATTCATGCTCATTTTCTTTAATAAAAACGTTTGTTGCTCGGCCGCTACCAGAAACAAATTTGCCGTCATAGTAACCTTTATAATGATATGTATAAACACAAGTTGCCGTTTTTTCATCAGCTGCTAACCAACGGACATTGGAAGCAGAATAGACCTCTTCTTTAATAACTTCCCATGCATTTTCAAAATAAATTTGAATTTCATTAATAGTTGTACAAGTTTTATTAGAAAAGAAATAAACTGCTTTTGGATGTAATAATTGCTGAACATTTTCAAAATTATGTGTGTTTGTAGCCTTAATATATTGCTCTAAGCAATGTTTATACCACATACAAATCCTTACCTCCTATCAATTCTCCATTCTTTTTTGGAGAGATTTCTATCTTCTTTTATTGACTCTTATTATTTAAATTTCTTTTCCAGTCGAACTTCTTCAAATACTTGTTTAAAACCTACAGAAATATATAATTCTAAATGCTGAACTCTTATTCATTTAATAGATGTCAGAATTGTATAATATGAGTATACGAATAAATAGTAACAAAGGGCAATTTTCAACTGAGTTCCGTAACTAGTCTGATAATTATTAATTTAGTTTACCATTCTTAAAAAAATTTAGTTTTCTTCATGTAGTAACTTTTACTCTAAGACTTTCCAAAAAATTACCCAAGTAGACGTATATTAGACAATTTAGTTGATAATAACTATGTGGATGGTATAATATAAATATAAATTGAATACATTAAAAAAGACTGTTGGGTGCTACAACACCTAACAGTCTTGCAATAAAATAGTATCGCTTCAAAGGCGATCAGCAATTACTAAGAGTAAACTACCCAATGCTTGCTATGGCTTAGGGGCGGTTTACTTTTTTTCTTTTGAAAAAGTAAGAATGGAGACAATTAAACCAGCGAACGCTACTGCGAACATCATGGCTTCGAAAGTCGTCATATGCAACATTTCCCTTCCCTATTCTTGTATACAAACAAGAATAGTAAATAAGAATAAAGGAAATACTGACCGCCCATGAACACACTATTCTATTACACTTTAATTATATCATAAGTACGTACGTACGTTCTTACATCATCGGTGTATTCTTTTATTTGTCTAGGTGAGTTCCGGAACTTGTATTTTCACAAAGATTAATATACGCTATCCCTTGAAAGAAATAATTATTATAGGAGTGATTTTGATGGCAAAATCTGCTGCATTTAAAAAACGTGCCCACCAGCTTCGAAACACAGGAAAAGATGTATCTGCTTTTCGAAGTGAAGTTGATTTTAGTACGCATGTACGAATGACTAAAACAAAGAAGGAAAAATTACAACAGTATCAAAATAAATATAAAAAGCATTTCCAACAAGGTTTACACCCCGATGGAAATGCTTTTTATATTGCTTAAATAAAAGATATATTATTTTTTTTCATTCTCCATACGAAAATGAACGTTAAAGATACACTAATGAGTCCAAAGACAACGACCATGTATTGCATACCGATTACGTCTAAAAGCGCTCCTGTCGATAGCAAGACAACTTGGAAGGCTATTCGATCCAACATACTTCGGAATGAAAAGAATCTACCGTGAAATGCTTTAGGTATTTGCTTCTGAAAAATAGTCATAGCCGTGGGGTAGAAACAACCAAGGGAAAACCCCAAAACTGCAAAAGTTATAAGTATTAACGCAGGACTGGCAGCAAAGTATAGTAATAGTTCAGCAGTACCTATTACAAATACAAAAGTAAAAAGAATATTGCTTATTTTCCATTTAGCGCCTATGTACTTTACGACTAGCGTACCAAGCATAAAGGCAACCCCTTCAACAGCATAAATGGTTCCTTTAATGGATGCCGAATCTTGCAACACACTAATATTAATAATGAGCAAATTAAATGATCCTAAAAATAAAACTGGAATAAGCGTTAAAATAAGTGTCATGAGAACCGCTATATTATCCAGTAACATTGGGAAAACCTCTTTAAACCCACTATTCTCTTTTCCATCTTTTAGAGCTATTTTTTCTTTTTCCTCTATCTTAAGAAAAAAAGTAAACACTAACAATCCCGCATATGTAATCATAGAGACGGTATAGAGCGACTGTATGGGCCAATATACAAGTACAAATCCAGCAATGGCAGTTCCAGCTACCCGTGCAATAGTGGATATATTCATATGCCAACCGTTAAGTTGTAATAACTCTTTCTGTTTTACAATCAACGGTAATGTTGCTTGCAAAGCAGGGAAATAAAAGGAAGCAGATATTTGTAAACTAATTAAAAATAATACCATCCACCAAATAGATCCTGTAGCAATTGCAACAAACATAAACAAAACACTAAGAACTCGTCCGATACTAGACACGATTAAGACCGTTTTTTTCTTGGATTGATCAATAATTTTCCCTGCAAATGGACCTATTAACACACCTGCTAATAGTCCACTTGCAAGAATTAATGATTTATGAAAATCGGATGAAACTTTTTCTTGCATAAACTCAAGATTGCCAATAATGCCACTCCATAAGCCAATGCCTGCAATCAATTCCCCTAGTAGCACAATCCAAACATTAACATTTCTCCACATATTATTCCCTTATTCTTTCTGTTCGATTGGCTGTCTCCAAACTCGAACAAGTTTACCTTCTTTATCAGTATCTACTATAAAGGACCCATTTGAATAACGATCCGTTGGACGAAGCGTATTCGATTGAACGATCTCCTGAACCCCTTTTTCCGTTTCTAATACAAGCTCATCTGCTTTATTCATTAAAACAACTGCAAAAACTCGATGCGCATTTGTTTTTAATTCACGGAGGGTAACAATTCCTCGCTTAGCACGACCACCTGCTTCAATTTCTTTTAAGGCCATTTTTTTCACAGATCCACGATGCGTAACTAATATAACATCATCATGACTATTTTGAGTAATGACATTCACATTTACGACATAATCATCGTCTTTTAAATTGATACCTTTTACTCCACCCGTTTTGACACCAGTAACTGGTACTTCATCTAACGAGAATCGAACGGAGTAACTAAAATAGGTCGTTAATAATACTTCATCGGAAGGTGATACAAGCTGTGCCAGTATTAATTCATCTTCTTTTTTCACATTCATTGTTTTTATCGGGCGAGCATACCGTTGAACCACATAATCGGAAAGTAAAGAACGTTTAATCTGACCATCCTTAGTTGCAGTAAGTACACATAGATCAAGATCAAATGATTCGATTCCTATTACATTAATGATCGATTCATTTGAATCTAATGGCACTATACTTGAGATATGTTGTCCAAGGTCTTTCCAACGAATATCAGGTAATTCATGAACAGGCTGATAAATATAATTCCCTTTTGATGTGAATAGAAGTAAATGATGCTGCGTATTAATTGGTTCTTTGTATAATAAATAATCAGATTCCTTAATAGCAAAATCCTGGCCACTAGAGGCAGTAAACGAACGCAAACTAGTGCGTTTAACATAACCATCTTTTGTAACCGTTACAATTACTTCCTCACTTGGAATTAATACATCTAACGTAACTTTTATTTCTTCAATTTCATCTTCAATAATCGATTTACGTGGTTCTGCAAATTGTTTTCTTACTTCTAATAGCTCTTTTTTTATCACTCTCAAAAGAACTACTTCGCTTGCTAAAATACTTTCTAGTTTTTTTACTAATGCATTTAATAGTTCTTCTTCTTGTTGCAGTTCTGTGATATCTGTATTTGTTAGTCTGTATAGTTGCAATGAAACAATTGCCTCAGCTTGAGCTTCTGAAAAATCAAATGCGGACATTAAGTTATTTTTAGCATCACGTTTATCTTTAGAAGTGCGAATTGTTCTAATGACATCATCTAAAATGGATAATGCTTTCATTAAGCCCGCAACGATATGCAAACGTTCCTTCGCTTTTTTTAAGTCAAAAGCTGTTCTTCGAGTAACAACTTCTTTTTGATGCCCGATATACGAATCTAATAACAAAGGTAATGTCATCATTGTTGGTCTTCGGTTATGAATCGCAATCATATTAAAGTTATAAGTTACTTGTAGGTCTGTATTTTTAAACAAAAATTGAAGTATTCCATGAGCATCTACTTCTTTTTTCATTTCAATTACAATACGAAGCCCTGTACGATCTGACTCATCTCTTACGTCCGCAATACCATCAAGACGTTTATCATGACGTTGTTCATCTATTTTTTTGACTAAGTTTGCTTTATTTACTTCAAAAGGGATTTCAGTAATAACTATTTGTTCTTTTCCGCCCTTGATTGTTTCAATTTCTGTCTTCGATCGAATAACAATTTTCCCTTTACCAGTTTCATAAGCTCTCTTTATACCTTCTACACCTTGAATAATTCCGCCGGTTGGAAAATCTGGTCCTTTTAAAACGGTCATTAGTTCATCGATTGTCGCTGCAGGGTTTTCCATACGCATTAACACGGCATCCAATGCTTCATGTAACGCATGAGGCGGAATATCAGTTGCATATCCAGCGGAAATACCAGTAGATCCATTGACTAATAGATTTGGAAAACGTGCTGGTAAAACAACCGGTTCTGAATCAGAGTCGTCGAAATTTGGTATATAGTCTACTGTGTTTTTATTGATATCACGTAGAAGCTCATGTGAAATAGCAGATATTCTTGCTTCTGTATAACGCATTGCAGCTGGTGGATCCCCATCAACAGAACCGTTATTACCGTGCATTTCCACTAACATATGGCGAAGCTTCCAGTCCTGGCTCATCCGTACCATTGCTTCATAGACTGAACTGTC
Source organism: Psychrobacillus sp. L3 (assembly GCF_042945595.1). Taxonomy (GTDB): domain Bacteria; phylum Bacillota; class Bacilli; order Bacillales_A; family Planococcaceae; genus Psychrobacillus. The sequence continues at coordinate 1,951,235 of NZ_CP168493.1, forward strand.
TCCATGAGGATGATAGTTACCGATTACATTCCCTACTGTTTTCGCAGATTTACGAAAAGGTTTATCGTTCGTGTTTCCTTCTTGGAACATAGCAAATAATATGCGGCGTTGAACGGGTTTGAGCCCATCCCTCGCATCTGGTAGTGCACGGTCTTGAATGATGTATTTACTATAACGTCCAAACCGATCACCGATCACTTCTTCTAGTGGTAAATCTTGATAACGTTCGGTTTGTGTCATACTAACTCATCCTCCGTGTGAATTCTTTCATTTTCTAAAATATTGGAATCATCATCTAAACCAAAGTTAACATTTGCTTCAATCCATTTACGACGAGGCTCCACTTTATCGCCCATTAATGTCGTAATATGTCTTTCTGCTCGAGCACCGTCTTCAATTGTCACTCGAATTAGTGTACGAGTTTCGGGATTCATCGTTGTATCCCATAATTGGTCTGCATTCATCTCACCAAGCCCTTTATAGCGCTGTAGCAAGAATCCTTTCCCAATTTTCTTAGAAGCATCATCTAATTCTTTTTCTGTCCAAGCATATTCAAAAACTTCTTTTTTACCAAGTCCTTTATACACTTTATAAAGAGGTGGTAATGCGATATAAATTTTTCCATTCTCGATTAAAGGTTTCATATAGCGATAGAAAAAGGTTAATAAAAGTACTTGAATATGTGCTCCATCTGTATCCGCATCTGTCATAATAACAATTTTATCATAAGCAATGTCCGCTATTTGGAATTCTGCACCTACTCCACCACCGATAGCATGGATAATAGTGGAAATCTCTTCGTTTTTCATAATATCGGCAAGCTTCGCCTTTTCCGTATTAATTACTTTTCCACGTAAAGGTAAAATTGCTTGGAAAGTACGGTCTCGTCCTTGTTTAGCAGACCCTCCTGCGGAATCTCCTTCGACTAAATAAAGTTCATTTTTAGCAGCATTCCGAGATTGAGCAGGAGTTAGTTTACCAGACAAAAGCGTATCAGAACGTTTACGCTTTTTGCCATTACGCGCATCTTCTCTTGCTTTTCGAGCAGCTTCTCTTGCTTGCTGCGCACGAATTGCTTTTCGCACTAAAGAGGAAGTGAGTTCTGCGTTCTCTTCCAAAATATATTGCAGTTTTTCTGAAATGACACCATCTACAGCACTTCTTGCTTCACTTGTTCCAAGTTTTCCTTTTGTTTGTCCTTCAAATTGTAGTAAATTCTCTGGAATACGAACAGAAACTATCGCAGATATCCCTTCTCGAATATCCGATCCTTCTAAATTCTTCTCTTTTTCCTTCAATAAACTGGTTTTGCGAGCATATTCATTAAAAACTCTCGTTAATGCAGCTTTTGTTCCTGTTTCATGGGTTCCGCCATCTCGTGTACGAACATTATTTACAAACGACAAAATCGTTTCTGAATATCCGTCATTAAACTGAAAGGCAAATTCTACTTCTATTTCATCTTGCATGCCTTCCGTGTAGAAAACTGGATGTAGAATGTCCTTATCTTCGTTCAAATAAGAAACAAAAGCTTCAATACCGGTTTCATAACAGAAAATATCATGAGCACCCGTTCGCTCATCTGTTAATTCGATTTTTAGTCCCTTTAGAAGAAAGGCGGATTCTCTTAATCTTTCGCATAATGTTTCGTAATTATATTTCACTACTGAGAAAATGGAGTTATCAGGCAAGAAATGTACGGATGTACCTGTCTCTTTAGTTGTTCCAATTTGTTTTAGAGACTGAGCCACTTTTCCACCATTTTCAAATCGTTGAATGAATTTCTTACCATCACGATGAATTACTACTTCTACATAGGAAGAAAGCGCATTCACAACAGATGCACCTACGCCGTGGAGTCCTCCACTCGTTTTATAACCACCTTGTCCAAACTTGCCACCTGCATGTAGGACAGTAAAAATAACTTCAGCAGTTGGTATACCTGTTTTGTGCGTACCAGTCGGCATTCCCCGACCAAAATCGCGTATAGTGATGCTTTGATCCTCATGGATGGTCACAATAATATGATCTCCAAAACCAGCAAGACTCTCATCTACCGCATTATCTACGATTTCATATACTAGATGATGCAACCCTCTTGCATCAGTAGAACCAATATACATACCAGGTCTTTTGCGAACAGCTTCTAACCCTTCTAAAACCTGAATATCATCATCACTATAACTTGTTATTATTTCATTTTTACTCAAATATGTTCCCCTCCAAAAAAAAAAAACATCTGTTCTTAACTATTCTTTAAGCCTACAAACAGATTGCTCTTATGTCAATACATAGCGTACATAGGTCAGATTTTAATTGTAAATAAATATCAAGTGGTTTGCAATCTACCTTACAATAGTTTTCTCTATTGGAATGCATTATTCCTTCTTTAGATTGAACAGAACTTAGCTTACATCGTAAACATAATAAGTTCAACCAATAAATAACTAAAGTGGAATTTTTCTAGTTCATATTTTCTTTGCATTGAACTATGCTTTACGTACATGGTAAACTAAGAGTTCAATATATTATTAGTTTCATTATTAAAGGAGTATGCTATGACTACGATCATTTTACTTATACTTGCATATGTAATTGGTTCTATCCCTTCTGGCCTTTGGGTTGGAAAGTTATTTTATAATACCGATATTAGAGAGCATGGAAGCGGTAATTTAGGTGGAACAAACACATTCCGAACACTCGGTAAAAAAGCTGGTATAGCAGTTACTATTATGGATATCCTAAAAGGAACTGCAGCCACGGCTCTTGGTTTACTACCAATTTTCGAATCTACTAATGTGCATCCTTTAATACTTGGGATAATAGCAGTTGTAGGGCATATGTTCCCGATCTTTGCAAAATTTAAAGGTGGAAAAGCAGTTGCTACTTCTGGTGGGATTCTACTTGGGTATAACTGGCCGATATTTGTCTTATTAATAGTTGGATTTGTAATAGTTCTAAAGATAACTAAAATGGTGTCTCTCACTTCCATGATCTTAGCTATCGTTGCTGTGATCTATTCAATCATTTATTATTTCTCAGTGAAACAAGATGTACCTTTAATAGGAATCGTATTACTAATTGCGATCTTTATCTTTTATCGACATCGCTCGAATATAAAAAGAATTAAAGCAGGAACTGAACCGAAAGTAAAATGGATTTAACCTAATGAAAGCTGGTGATTAGTTTGAAAATATTCATTTCTTCAGATGCAATGAACTGGTTCCATGAAGAAATGGAAGTAAAAGCAGGAGACAAAATTCGCTTCTATGCTCGTTATGGTGGGTCAAGTCCTTTACATGATGGTTTTTCTATTGGCATGACAATGGATACTCCGATTATACCTTCTGTAACCATAACTATAGAAAATATATTATTCTTTATCGAGGAACTAGATGAATGGTTCTTTGATGGTCATGATCTCTATGTGGATCTCAATCCAAAAGCAGAAGAATTAGCATATGCATATAAAAAAGCGTGAGCATGCCACGCTTTTTTTGTTTTCATAAAGCATTTGAATTAGGTTGTAAGCAATCCAGTAATACGAGAGCAATTGCGCCTATATGAGGCTCCTTAAAAAGCACTTTCCTTATTTGAATCGCTTTAATTGTGATAATAGTCCTTCTTCCTTCAATATATCATATTCGTATTGTCCGAACAAATCAAAATGAGGATATCCTTCTTTTAAATCAATCCATTCTTCTTTAAGACCGTATTGTCTTCCCCATTCAATCAAAGTAGATAAGTTGCTGCACCCTACTTTTGTAACTGTCTTGCATCCTGGGAACCTTTGATCGATCCAGTAATGGGTTAGAAATGCTATTTGTCCGTTCGTTACATGATTCTTCCACTCATCTAGTTCCTTACGCGTTATGCCAAAAGCCATTATTCATGAACCTTGACAATTTCGACATATTTCGCATCCCAAGCAGGATCAACTTTCTTAAGAGAAATTGGTCGAAAGGTATCTTTCTTAACGATAACATGCTCTGATGTAGCAGTAGATGCAATAGTCCCATCCTTATGTACAATCTCATACCCATAAGTAGTTCGTAGTTTCCCATGGTTTTCAATCCAAGTTCTAACGATTACATTTTCACCGTATTTAACAGAAGATTTATAGTTAATATTCACATTTGTCACTGGAGAAATATAGCCATGCTCTTCCAGTCCAGCATATGTAAATCCTAAGTCTTGAATTAGTTGGGTACGCCCTATTTCCAACCAAATGACATAATTAGCATGATAGACAACACCCATTTGATCCGTTTCAGCATACCTTACTTCAATTTCTTTTTCACTTATAAACATTTCCAAGTCACCTCAGAATCTATTATACAAAAAGACGGCCTTAAAAGCTGTAAAGGACTACTCTACAGCTAATTGTACCAATCTTTTTTTATCAATTTTACCAATATCGGTTCTTGGAAGTTCTGCTAAAACAAAAATCTTTTTTGGAACTTTAAAACCTCCAAGTGACTTTCTACAATGGGTAATAATTTCTGATTCATCAAATACATTGGGTTCTTTACATGTGATGAAAGCAGTTATACATTCACCCCATTTAACATCTGCTACACCAATCACTGCAGCCTCTCGAATATTAGGATGTAATAGGAGACATCGCTCCACTTCTTGAGGATAAACATTTTCTCCACCAGAAATGATTATTTCTTTTTTTCTTCCAACAATAAAATAGTCTCCTTCCTCATCCCTTTTTGCTAAATCCCCTGTTTTCAACCACCCATTAACGAGCGTTTGACTAGACTCGTTCTCATTGTTCCAATACTTAGTGAATACATGCTTACCAGCAATATGTAGTTCCCCAATTTCATTTGCATGACAAATTTCACCTAATTCATTTATAACTTTCACTTCATTAAACTGCATACATTTCCCAACTGATCCTTTTTTAATCCGAGCTTTTTCTGGTAAAATAAAAAAGTTATTTGGTCCTGCCTCTGTCAGACCGTATCCTTCCTTAAAAAGAATTCCTTTTTCTTCAAATTCATTGTAAATTGTTTTGGGGCATGGTGCACCACCAGATAAAAAAACTTTGACAGTAGGGAATGTAGCCGTCTTCATATAATCCGTATCAAGCATGGCTTGATACATCGTTGGAACGAATAATGACATAGTCGTCTTATATATATTTAAAGCTTTGAGAGCTTCTTCTGGATGAAAACGGCTGCCAGTGACAACTGTTCCACCTGCCATCAAAACAGGAAGGCAAAGCGCATTTATACCTCCAGTATGGAACATGGGCATATAATTGAGGGTACAATCCGTTTCATTTAACCCCCAACTAATAATCGTGTTAATAGCATTCCAATTGACCGAATCAAAAGAGAGCACAACTCCTTTTGGTTTACCTGTAGTTCCGCCCGTGTAAATGATAAGCCATGGATCAGTTGGAGACCAATTCGAATAGGGAGGTGAAGATTCAGCATCATTAACATTCATATCCGTTATTAATAACTGACTCACTTTTATGAATTTACTACTAACTTCCAGGTGGTCTTCATCATGTATTACGAGAACTGGTTGACAGTCCTCTATCATATATAAGAGTTCTAATTCACTTAATCGAAAGTTAAGTGGAACATAAAGTAGCCCCATTATTCCACATGCAAATATAATTGCAAACAGTTCGATTCGATTTTGAGACAAAACAACAATTCGATCCCCTTTTTGAAATTGTTGCTGATGAAAATAATGAACCCATTTAGATATTTGGTCTGTCAACGTTTGATAACTCCATTGTTCCCCTGTTTGACTATCAATTAAAGCAATTTTCTTAGGAGACAGTGCTGCTCGCTTATATATCCAAGTTTGTTCTGTATACAATTTGCACCGCTCCTTTCATTACATCATAATACCGCCGTCCACTTGTAAGACATGGCCATGCACATAACTTGACTCATCAGACGCTAAGAATAAATAAGCATTTGCTATATCTCTTGGATCCGCGAGTCGTTGCAAAGCTACAATGGATTTCATTTGCTCGATTATTTTATCTGGCATTTTCGCAACCATTGCCGTATTCGTAAAACCTGGTGCAACAGCGTTTACATGAATACCTTTTCGTCCAAGTTCTTTTGCCCAAGTTTTCGTCATCCCAATTACAGCGGCTTTGGAGGCTGCATAATTCGTTTGTCCGACATTCCCGTAAACCCCCGTTACAGAAGAAGTGTTAATAATTTTTCCATATCCCTGTGCAACTAAAAATGGAATAACTGCTTGTGTACAATGAAAAACCCCAGTTAAGTTGACATCTAGCACTCGTGAAAAATCCTCCACCGTCATTTTCATTAACATTGCATCACGTGTTATTCCTGCATTATTTACTAAAATATCAATTTTTCCAAAATGGTCGATTGTTTGTTGAACAAGGGAATCCACGCTTTCACGGTTTGCAACATCCACTTGAATAAATTTTACTTCGTATCCTCGGTCTGTTAAGACCTCTTGTTGTTCTGCTCCGGAAGCTTCATCGTAATCTGCTAACACAACTTTCGCACCTTCTTCTGCAAAACGATGTACCGCAGCTAATCCGATTCCATTTGCAGCTCCTGTAATGATCGCTACTTTGTCTTGCAATCTCATTTTTCATTCCCCTTTGTTAAAAAAGTTTCAATCCGATCTGTTAACTGCTCCAAATCATCGATTAAAGGGGAGTGACCGCAATTGACTAACGGAATATACGTAGCATTTTCTCCTAAATCTACAACAATCTCTTGTGTCATTGCTTCTGTGACCACGTAATCGCGGTCTCCTCTTAAAATGAGTACTGGAATAGTAATGTCTTTTGCTTGATTGGTTCCATCGTTCACGCCATAATGTTCCCCACTAATATTAAACGTGTTTAAGGAATGATACACATCAGCCAAGTTTCGTTGAGTTAACATATCTTCCACGTATGCATCATAATGAGCTTCACATGGCTGATTATGTGTATAAATCGCTGCATTCCAAACTGCTTTTAATCCTTCTCTATTCTCTGTATCATATAATCCTTGCATCGCGATTGTTTTAGATGGATCCGATTCTACCTCTTCTAGTGTTTGTAATCTATGTTCTAGGTTTTGAGTTCCATCTGCATTCGTTCCAAAGAACGGGTATCCTCTGGTAGAAGCGGATGCTATAAGGACGAGCTTCTCACAGTATCCTGGATAATCGGCAACAAATTGCATACAAATTGCTCCGCCAGTAGACCATCCTATTAATTGAAATTGTCTTAATGATAATAGGTCAACAAATTCCTTCAAATCATCTGAAAAGTCTTTAATTCCTTGCACACGATTAAAATAAGTGGACTCCCCAAACCCTCTCAGATCAATCGCATATAAAGTGAATTTCTTATCTATTTTTTCCATTAACATATCCCAGTGCTTAGAGGATGTCATATTCCCATGCACTAATACAATCACTTCTTCTCCACCTGGACGTTCCCGATATGCGATAGATTCCCCATTTACTAACAAAACCTTTTGTAACTCCATTTTAATACCCCTTTCCCCATTTAACTGCTACTGCTCCCCACGCATATCCAATCCCTGCACTAACTAATACTGCTAAATCCCCATCTTTTAGTTTCCCTGATTCCTGTGCAAGCTCTAACGAAATAATTTGATCCATTTGCCCAATATGCCCATAATCGCTTAAATAAATGGATTGTTCACTCGTTAAACCTAGTTCAATCAAAACGAAATCATGGGCAGATTTTTTCATATGAAGGATAGCTAAATAATCGATGTCATTCTCGGAATATCCGCTTTTCAACAACGCATTTCGAATCACTTGTAAAAAGTTTTGCATCGATTTCTGTTCGAGTCTTGCTTTCATACCTTCCGGATCCAGTACATCTAAACGATAAAGTCCTTTTTGCAAATGTTCTACTGTTAATGGGTCTATCGTTCCACCTACGGGTACTACAACATCTTCAGAGAAGGAGCCATCCGTCATAATATCCGCTTCTAATATGATGTTTTCGGGATGATCTTTTTTTAGAATCATCGCTGCTCCACCAGCACCAAGGTTAAACATAAAGCGAGTTCGTTCATTCGTGTAATCAATAAAGTCACTATTTCGATACCCACCTGCAAGAAGAACCGTATTGATCGTAGCATCTGATTCCATTAAGCTCTTCGCAACTTTTATCGCCATAATGGTAGTTCCGCAGCGTAATGCCACATCAAAGCCCCAAGCATGGTAGGCTCCTATTTCTTCTTGAAGTTTAATAGCAGCTGTCCATAAAGGATATTCCTTATGCTCCTCTCCAATATAAATAACCAGGTCAATTGTTTTCGGGTCTATGGCACCTTTTTGTATTGCTTTTTCTGCAGCACGGATACCCATTGCCACGGTATGATCATCTGGCCCAGGGATTGGCTTTTGAGTGATCCCCATTTTTGTTTTTACAATTTCTACTGGTATGTGAGAAAGGGTCGCAATCTCTTCCGCAGTCATCGTATGATCTGGTAGATACACACCAGTGCTAACAATTCCTATAGTCATTTTGCTTCCGCCTTTCTTCTAGATGGGCGTATTGTACCTGTTATCACTTTATTTTTTCGTTTCCAAAAAGCATATTGAATTGTTCCAACAATCCCTCTTGGGAAGAAGATCACAGCTAAAATATAGAGAATTCCGAAGAAAATAATCCATCTTTCAAAAATAGGATATTCTTTTGCAAGACCAGACAAATAATGTTGTGCAAGCTCTATTACACCCGCTCCTATAATTGGTCCAATTAATGTACCTACTCCTCCAATAATTGTCATAAGTAATGCATCTAATGTAATATCCATTGTTAGCACACTTGTGTTGACGAACCTTAAGGAGACAGCATAGAGAGAACCTGCTAAACTTGCGACAATTCCTGCAATGACAGAAGCAATTATTTTATAATGCAGCGTTTGATAACCTAATGATTTCGTCCTTTGTTCATTTTCACGAACAGCAATCAGTACTCTCCCGAGAGGTGATTCCACGAATCTTCGCAAGAAAAAGTATACAAGTACCAAACAAGCGAGAACGAGCAGGTAAAACATCATTCGATCTTTAAAGAACTCTGGGGCCCGAAACGTAAATCCATCGTTCCCATGCGTAAGCGTTCTCCATTTTTCCGCAAGTACTAAAAATAATCCCGAAACAGCCAGTGTTAACATAGCAAAGAAGTGACTTTTTAAACGTAACGTGAGTAGCCCTACTAAAAAACTGATTGCTCCCGCGATAATCATGCCAACGATAATCGAAATGAAAAATGTACTTAAACTAGTTTCAAAATGATTGAGCATAATTGCCGTTGTATATGCACCCATCCCGAAAAACATAGCATGGCCGAATGAAACAATGCCTGTATAACCTAGTAAAATATCGTAACTCATTGCAAGTATGGAAAAAATAAATATTTGAGTTAGTAAAATCGTCCAAGTACGTGAATCTGAAATAAACGGAAAAATGGCGAGAGCAGCTATTATGACTAATATTAGTACATTATTCAGTTGAAATTTTGAACTCATCTCGCATCATCCTTTCGCTGTAAACAAACCTTGCGGACGGAAAATTAATACAATCGCCATAAGCATCATATTGACCGCAAGTGATAAAGCTGGAACGTAATAAGCCATAAAACTACCTGCAAGCCCTACAAGAATTGCTGCTAGAAGGGAGCCTGGAAAACTTCCCATCCCTCCAATAACTACAACTATAAAAGCTAAGATTGCGAATTCCATTCCCATTTCCGCATAAATAACACCTGAATAGGGAGCCATCAGTACGCCACTTAGTGCTGCAAGTGCCGCTCCAGCCATAAATACATATAAAAATACCCGTTTAATATTGATCCCGAGCGCTTGAACCATCTCTTTATTCATCACCCCTGCACGAACGATCAACCCTATCTTTGTTCGCTTTAATATAAATTGAAAAATCCCAAATACTACGAATCCTACAAGGATGATGAATAAGCGATATTTAATAATAATGACATCCCCAATTTCCCAACTTCCAGCTAATAAAGGAGGTGTTTTGGCTGCAATTTGGTTCGGACCGAAAACTACTTTTAACATTTCGGATAAAACTATCATAAAGCCAAGCGTGATTAAGATTTGTTGCACATGATTGCCATACACGGGTGTAATAATAAGCTTCTCTGTGATAAATCCAAGTAAAATTCCTGTTAATATTGCTCCAATTATCGCAATCGTAAAACTATTCGTTAGTCCATAAAACCATACTCCTGAAAAAGCTCCCCATGCAAACAATCCTCCATGAGCAAAGTTCAATACATCCATTAATCCAAATATTAAAGTCAATCCGGCAGCAAGAAGAAAGATAAGCATTCCAGTAGCTAAACCATTTATAAATAGATTGATAAGTAATTCCACCCCATAACCCCCTTACCCAATTCCTAAATACTTACGTTTCAAATCCTCGTTTTGTATTAAATTGCTCATTTGTCCGGATTGAACAGTCTCTCCATCATCAATGAGTGTATATGTATCGCCAATTCGACTTGCCATCATAAAATTTTGCTCGACTAAGATAATAGAAGTTTGCTTTTTCATCTCCACAATTGCTTCCATCACTTTTTCAATCACAACAGGTGCCAGTCCTTTTGAAGGTTCATCGATTAATAGTAACTTGCTGTCATTCACAAATGCTCTAGCCATAGACAACATTTGTTTTTGACCGCCAGACAAATGCCCGCCATCTTTTTTCCAATACTTTTTTAAATCAGGGAATAATTCGAGTACATATTCTTGCCTAGCATAAGCAGCATCATCTTCTTTTCGCATAGCAACTTTAATATTTTCTTCGACAGTCAGCGCTCCAAAAATCCCCTGATCCTCTGGAACATACCCAATTCCATTTGACGCTATTTGATGCGTAGCCTTTTTCGTAATGTTATGACCTTGAAAAATAATGGATCCAGAAGTGGCCGGAGTCAATCCTATGATGGTTTTCAACGTGGTCGTTTTTCCTGCTCCATTTCTGCCTAATAGGACACTCACTTCTCCTTCTTTTGCTTCAAAAGAAACACCTTGTAATATGTGATATTGCCCGATAAATGTATGCACATTTTCTAATTTAAGCAAGATGCTCATCGTACAATCCTCCTAAATATGCATGCTGAACGGTTTCATTATTCATGATTTCCGTGGGAGTACCATCCGCTAGTAATCTCCCGTTAAATAACACCATAATAGAGTCCGATAAATCCATAATCATATCCATTTTGTGTTCGATTAATAAAATTGTTTTTTCATCCGTTTGTTTTATTTGTTTTATCACGTCAAGAATAGCCGGGACTTCTTCCAAAGACATTCCTGCAGTTGGTTCATCTAGCAACAGTACTTCCGTATCTAGTGCAAGCAACATGGCAATTTCTAATTTTCTTTTTTCACCGTGAGATAATTGATTGGCAAATGCTGTTGCTTTACTGGAAAGTAATACAATTTCTAATAATTTTAGTGCTTGTATATGCATGTCTTTATACGCTGTAAAATGCCGTAGCATTTGATACCGGATATTCTCTTTTGACTGAATAGCTAAACGAACATTTTCAATGACGGTAAGGTTCGGAAATACATTGGTTATTTGAAAAGATCGACCAAGTCCTTTTCTTGTCATCTTTACAGAAGAATACTTGGCCATGGATTCCCCTTTAAAAAATACATCCCCAACGGTAGGTTTCAACTCACCACTTATCAAATTGAAAAAAGTCGTTTTTCCTGCGCCATTTGGGCCAATGATGGATTTAAAATGCTTCCTTGGCATGACAAAGTCCACATGATCTACAGCAATTTGACCGCCAAATGTAATCGTTAAGTTTTCTGTTCGTAGTATTGGTTCCATCTTTACATGCTCCTTTCCATCGTCACTCTCCATATGATAGAGAAATGGTCTATCATATGGAGAGTGACCGACCTAGTCGAATAGGTCGTCACTTTTTCCTTTATTTTTTGTTTAAAATCGGTGGCTCCGTTTCACTTGGAGATAATTCTCTTATCAAGACTGGTACTGGATATGCAATACCATCTTGTTTTTCTAGTTTAATAGAGTACAGTGATTGTAATGCTTGGTGGTCTTGTGGACGGAAAGTCATTGTTCCTTTTGGCGTTTCAAATGACATCCCTTCCATTAGTTTGATTAGTTCTTTTCCATCTGCGTTACCTTCAGATTTTTTTAATGCCTCGACAATGGCAATTGCCGCTGACATTCCTCCTGGAGTAAATAAGTCTGGTACTGCTCCATCGAAGCGTTTTTTATGCACTTCTACTAACCAATCATTAATTGGATTATGTGGAAGTGTATGATAATAAACCGTGAATCCTTCCATTCCAACTAGTGGTTCCATCACAGATAATGCGGCAATATCTGGTGCGCCAGTGGAAATTTTGATTCCCTTTTCTTGGATTTTTAAATCAGCAATTTGGTTCCAAGGAGAGTTTGCTCCTGCCCAAATGACAAACAAATAATCCGGTTTTGTTTGGATAATTTTTTGTAAATTTGATGTGAAGTCCGTAGCAGCTGGATCTGCAAACTCTTCCAGGACCACTACTGCTCCTAATTTTTCTGCTGCCGCTTTAAATGCTGCTACGCCGTCCCATCCAAATGAATAATCAGGTGCAAATGTTGCAATTTTCACTCCTGGTTTTGCAATTGCCGCCGCTCCTGCTACAGCATCTTGTGAAGAGTTACGTCCTGTTCTAAAAATATAAGGATTAAACTCTGATCCTGTAATACTATCCGCAACTGCAGGTTCAACAACCATGATTTTTTCATATTCTTCTGCTAGTGGAAGAACAGCTAATGTATCACCTGAACTAGACGAGCCAACTAGAAAATCAACTTTATCGTCTTCTAAAAGCTTCGTTGCTTTTTGAACGGCAACTTCTGGTTTTGTTTCGGTGTCTTCATAAACAACTTCAATTTTTTTCCCTGCTACTTCCATTGTTCCACCAGTAGCATATTCAAGCCCTAGTTCAAATCCATTTTTCGTTTGTTTACCGTACGACTCTAGGGCACCAGTCAAGGAAGCGAGAACCCCTATTTTAATGGTGCCAGCTTCTTCAGTCACTACACTTGTTACGGGAGTTGTTCCTTCTGTTTCTTTTTCTTCTTCTTTCGTCTTATCCGCTTTATCGCTACAAGCGGCACTGATAATCGCAACAAAAACAAGTAGTAAGAGTAAGCCCCACTTTTTTTTCATACAAATCCCCCTTCATTTTTTGTAAGCGTTCTCATGCTTCTGTTTAAGGGTATAAAAGAAGAGTTACAAAAGAGTTACAAGAAAACTTTTGCTCGCTTGAAAGCACAAGTTTTCCTTCTCTCAACTGTAACTCGTAATCATCTCATACATTTGAATCGTGGTATTCATAGGCTCCACTTTCAATTCTTCCTTCAAAACAGCAACCAGCCGCTCGTACCACTTCACTGCCTGTGTCCTATTGAGAAGCTGATAGTAAGCAAACATTAATAATCGATATGCTTCTTCCCATGTGGAATCTACTTGTATTAGCTTCTCAGCCCAATATACTGCCTGCTCAAACTCTTTCAATCTGGTACAAGTTTGGGAAAGTCGTTCTAAAACCAACAGATATTGGTGTTGTATTTTTTCTCGATCATGGGTAATCCAGTCAATAGAAGATTTATCTTCTAGTAGTTCTCCTTTATATAGCTTGACTGCTTTTAACAAATACTCTTTTGCCAGTATAGCGTTCACTTCATTCATGCCTTGTTCTATATAACGATAGAAAGATTCTAAATCACTACTTATGGTTGCATCTGGATTAATACGATACATAGCTTGTTTTCGGATAATAAAATAAGAGTCTTCTCTTGCTAGACGATTTGGTTCAATTACTTTCAATAAGGAGTTTAATGCTACTTTAAAATCACGATCAACTGTTTTATCATCCCCGTCTCCCCATAGTACTCGCATCAATTCCTCTTTTGGCACGTAGCGATTTTTGTGCAAATAAAGATAAGTAAGTAATTCTTTTGACTTGTCCCTCTGCCACTTTCGCTCACCGATTTCTCTATTACTCATAAAAAGTGTAAAAGGTCCTAGAAGATGAAGTGTTAGTTCATAGCCTGGATAACTACTTTCCTCAGTTATTTTTAGCATCTTTGTAATGGATATTAAATTACTGGAAAATGGATGAAATAAAAGTGCTTTCTGTAACAGTGGATAATGCATTTGCAAGTCTTTTGGCCCGAACATCGTCTTTTTAAGTAAGAAAAAGCCAAAGTGGTGCTGAACACAAAGGGAAGCAAAATTTTCGCTATGCACACCAAACGCTTCGTTATTTCCTAAATGAGCATAAACAAACATGAGCCAATAATGAGAAATCATTTCTCCATATACATCCTCGCTGCTTGTAAAAAGGCGATTAGCTTCATGAGCGGTTTGGATTGCCTGTTCCATTTCTACTTTTTCAAAATAGACAATTGTTAAACAAATTAATATATAAGCAGACAGCCAATAATCATTTCCTTTATCTGTTTCTCTCAAGCCTTTTTCCCCATATGATATTGCTTCTTCAAATAACCCTTGCCTAGATTTTAAAAGAGAAAGTCCCATGTAAGGCTCTGCTTTTCCTCTAGAGACATTTAGCTCTTCCATACGCTGAACAGCTTTAATATAATAGTTCTCGGGCGTTTCCAAATCGAAAGGATCATCTAATATTTCTGCATGCCCTCTTCTAATCCAACCGACTGCTTCTACGAAACCTGATTTTTCACGACTACCCGTTTCGATTCCTTTGATAGCAGCTCTTTTCGCATCATCTACCTGTCCCATTAAAGAATAGATAAAGGAAAGTAAAACTTCTGTTTCTCTATGTGAGTCTGGTAAACTTACCTCGTCACTTATTCTATTTCTTAGTACATTCTGTGCCTCCGTTAGTTTCCCAGTGCGGAGAAGAATCCGTGCATCTAAATTGCCTTCTCTAAGAATAGCGGAATCAAACGCTTCTTGTTTCACCCATTCTTTCGCCTCATTCGCTCTTCCTAAATTGACAAGATTCTCTGCTAACAATCGTTTCAATGACAACATTTCATGCTGTGTTATATCAGAACTTTTTTTTGCCCATGCTACGGCGTCTTCTAGATACGATTTTGCGAGTTTTGGTTGGATCGTATCTAGATAAATATGGGCTAGACCTGCATTCGCCCTACTTAAGTACAATAGATTGTCATTTTCCTTTGCAAACATTACACACATTTCATATGCTTTTTTTGCTTTTTCATAAAAAGCTCTATATCGATGACATTCCCCTTCATAATAAAAAAGCTCATAAAATGTTTCTCTGCTTTTCTCAGAGAGATGCACTTTTAACAATTCTAATAACCAATCAAATTGCCCCGCATGAATCATTGAATATGCAAAATGTACTAGCATGTTACCTAAAAAATATTCATCATTTGCTTTTACTGCATGATGAATGGATTGAATTAAATTATTATGTTCACTAAAAAAACTAGCGGCTCTTTTATGCGTGTCATAATATAATTTTCGATCTTTTTGTAGCCACTTTGCTTCTAAATATTGGTGAAATAGCGCATGGAATCGATAAGAAGCGGTATCACTTAATGATTGAATAAAAGCGTGGCTATTTGTCAATCTTTCTAGATTTTCTGCTTCTTTTTCCCCGTAAAATGCTTTTATTTCTTCCATATTGAAGGTTGGAAAAATACTGAAATTCAGGATGGACTGTTGATCTTTTTCGTTCATTCGGAAAAATACCTCATCGGACAAATAAGAAAACAAGTCTATGAGGGCAGGATCAAATAGCTCGTTAATTTGTTTATTGGTCTCTACAAGCTGCATAGCAATTAAATGTATGGCGATTGCCCAACCTTCTGTAATTCGCATGATTTCTACTGCATCTTCATATGAAATCGTTTTTTCAAAGTAATCCTCAAAAAAAACTCGTATTTCTTCTTCACTAAACATAAAATCTTTTTCACTGATTTCCACTAATTGACCTTTTAACTTAAGGTTCAGCAACTTTGCCCATTTCGGTCGACTTCTAGAAGCAACGACAAGATGAACGTGAGCTGGAAGAAACTCAATTATTTTTTCCACTATATAATTTATATGAAACACATGATCAATGAGGTGAAAGTCATCCAAAACAATGGAAAAAGGCTCACTAATCTTTGAAAGCTCATTACTAAACAAAGAATACCACTGCATTAATTCCTCTTCTTTTGGATACATCGAAATGATTTCTCTCTCCGTTAGGTTCTCTCCAAATGTGGGAATTACTCTACGAATGCTATGTATTAAATACCGTAGAAAAGGAAGGATATCATCGTCTTCTTCCGAGATGGTATACCATGAAAACAATTCGTTTGAATCCGCATAATACTGAGCTAGAGCTGAACTTTTCCCATATCCCGCCCCACTATGTAATAGATTTAGTTTTTTACCTGCATTCGATTGGAATTTCTTAATTAGAGCTGACCTTCTCATGTAAAAAGAAGAGGCAATAGGCGGAGTTAATTTTGACATGATAATTGTTGTTTGTTCCATTCTTTGCCTCCGATTCTACATCATGGTTATTTATACTTATCCTATCATATCTTTTCTTTTAATTGAAAGAAAATTCAGATGTATAAGAATATATGGATTTGTGGTAAAATAATCTATCTGAATAGGAGATAGTTAGAAAGGAAGAATTGATATGGAATTTCCCGTTTTAAAAACTAAAAGATTGAATCTAATAGAAATTAAGGAAGAACATGTGGATCATATCTTCAATATCTTTTCAAACAAAGAAGTCATAAAATACTACGGCATGTCTCCATTCACACAAAACGAACAAGCAAAAAGTATAATCAAATCATTCTCAAAAAACTTTCAAGAGAAGTGTTCGATCCGTTGGGGGATTATGCTGAAAGAAACAGGTGAATTTGTTGGAACAGTTGGGTTAAACAATCTCTTGCTTTCCAGTAAACGAACGGAGATAGGGTATGACTTGTCTCCTGAATATTGGAGAAAAGGGATTATTAGTGAAGCAGTAGAAACTGTTATTCGCTATTGTTTTGAAGTGCTAGACCTATATCGTATTGGAGCAGTTACATTTCCAGAAAATGAATCCTCTTATAAACTATTATTGAAACTAGGATTTAAGAAAGAAGGTCTTTTAAGAGGGTATATTTATCAAAATGATAAGTCAAATGATGCATTTGTTTTTTCATTAATCAAATCTGATTGGAAAACGTAAACTATTCATCTACCAGTTAAAGCTTTCATCATTACTTACTTTAACTTTAAATACACTCGGATCTAAGTCATTTTTAGCTAGGAAATCATTAAATATTTCCTTAACTTTTTCTTGTCTTTGCTTATTGGCTTCTTTATCTATAAGTACGAGTTTAACCAAGATTTCTTTTTTGGAATTGATGCCAGTAAGAATATGATGATTATACCCTTTTTCTTTTAATCGCTGTCCAAATTGATCGTACAGTCCACCCTTTTGCATGAAACTGTATTGAAAGTTTTGTGCTATTTGAGGTTCCTCTAGATACGGGGAACAAAGCTCTACTACTAACTTGGTGGTTTGCGTGTATGAAAATAGATAGGTAAAGATTACTGAAAATAAAGCAATTCCAATTAGGCCAATTTTCCACTTTCCCGCTTTATTCACTCCTTCACTGTTTATACTCATGATATGACTTAGGCGGAGAACCTATAACTAATCAGATATGTTGCTCTAAAATAAGAAAAACACAAGCTAGCTTTAAGTGCACCTATCTTCACTATTTCCAGAGTGCTTTAGACGAAACATTGGCTACACTTTTTCTCGTGATCTTGTGGCGGTTGTTTGTCCGTCGCTCTCTTGAAATATGTGAGACCCCGCAAAAGCGACTTGTCCAGAAGCGACGTCTTCATGACCAATATCGTGTTGGCCCAGGAGGCTGGATGATTCATCCACGAAAAGCGAGTTTCTGTTTCCGGACTCCATCTTTATTCCTTTCTATAAAAACTGAAAAAAACTGTAGACGAACTCCATTTTATCGAGTTTGTCTACAGTTGAAAAGGACCTAATTCACAAAGAATTAGGTCCTTTCTCAATTAATTATGCTTCTAGCATTTTGTTACGTAATACCATTTGAAGGATACCACCATGACGGTAGTAATCGACTTCTACTTCTGAATCGAAACGAGCAAGCACGTTAAATTGTTTTACAGAACCATCTTCCGCTTTTGCTGTTACTTGTAGAATATCACGAGGTTTCACACCTTCTGCAATATTGATACTAATTTCTTCTTTGCCAGTTAAGCCTAGAGATTCAGCATTTTCACCTGGTAAGAAATTAAGTGGTAAAACGCCCATCATTACTAGGTTAGAACGATGAATACGTTCAAAGCTTTCAGTAATTACAGCTTTAATACCTAAAAGGTTTGTTCCTTTAGCTGCCCAGTCACGAGATGATCCCATACCGTAATCTTTTCCACCAAGTACTACTAATCCAGTACCCTCTTCTTGATACTTCATAGCAGCATCGTAGATTGACATAATTTCGCCAGTTGGCCAGTAAGTTGTGTATCCACCTTCTGTACCTGGAGCCACTTGGTTACGAATACGGATGTTAGCGAATGTTCCGCGCATCATTACTTCATGGTTACCACGACGAGAACCATAAGAGTTGAAGTCACGCACTTCTACACCGTTTTCGCGCAAGTATTTACCCGCAGGAGTATCTTTACCAATTGCACCAGCTGGTGAAATATGGTCTGTTGTGATAGAATCACCGAATTTCGCTACGATGCGAAGTCCAGCAAGTGTTTGAATATCACCAGGTTCTTTCGATAATCCTTGGAAGAATGGTGGGTTTTGAATGTAAGTTGATTTGTCATCAAATGAGTATAGAGACTCAGTTGAAGTTTCAATTGCATTCCATGCTTCGTTTTCGTCGAATACGCGTGCATATTCTTTTTGGAATAATTCACGTGTAACAACTGTTGAAAGCACGTTGTTTACTTCTTCTGTAGAAGGCCAAATATCCGCAAAGAATACTTCATTGCCATCTTTGTCTTTACCGAAAGAGTCTTTTTGTAAATCAATGTCTACAGTTCCAGCAAGTGCGTAAGCAACCACAAGTGGTGGTGAAGCCAAGTAATTAGCTTTTACAAGTGGATGTACACGTCCTTCAAAGTTACGGTTACCAGAAAGAACAGAAGTTACGAATAAATCTTCGTCAATGATTGCTTTTTCAATTTCAGGTAATAAAGGACCTGAGTTACCGATACAAGTTGTACAACCATAACCTACTGTATTGAAACCAATTTGATCTAGATATTGATCTAAACCTGAATCTTGTAAATAACCAGTAACTACCTTAGAACCAGGTGCTAAAGATGTTTTTACATAAGCAGGAACTGTTAATCCTTTTTCTACTGCTTTTTTCGCAACTAAACCAGCTGCTAACATTACATATGGATTTGATGTATTAGTACAAGAAGTGATTGCAGCGATTGCTACAGCACCTGTTGGGATTGTTACATCACCATCTGCAAATTTTGCAGTTGCTGTTTTATCGAATTCTTTTTCTGTTAAACCGAAACCTTGAGTACCTTGTGGAGCAACAACTGCTTCATGGTAACGAGCTTTCATATCTGTAAGTGGAATTAAATCTTGTGGACGTTTTGGACCAGAAAGATTTGCTTCGATATCAGCTAAGTTAATTTCGATTACATCTGTATAAACTGGTTCTAAAGTTGGGTCAAAGAACATGTCGTTTGCTTTTAAATAAGCTTCAACAACAGCAATATGCTCTTCGTCACGACCAGTTAAACGTAAGTAGTTAAGTGATTCTTCATCAATAGCGAAGTAACCACAAGTTGCACCATATTCAGGAGCCATATTTGCAATTGTTGCACGGTCTGCAAGTGGTAATTTAGATACACCAGTACCGAAGAATTCAACAAATTTACCAACTACCCCACGCGTACGTAATACTTGTGTAACTTTAAGAGCTAAGTCAGTAGCAGTTGTCCCGTTAGGAAGATCCCCTACTAATTTAACACCGATTACTTCAGGAATTGGGAAGTACGAAGGTTGACCAAGCATACCTGCTTCAGCCTCAATACCACCTACACCCCATCCAAGAACACCAAGACCATTGATCATTGTTGTATGGGAGTCAGTACCTACTACTGAATCTGGAAATGCTTCTAATACTCCGTCTGCACTTTCGTTCACATGTACGATTGGAGCTAAATACTCTAAGTTAACTTGGTGAACGATACCAGTTGCTGGAGGTACAGCACGGAAATTATCGTAAGATGTTTGAGCCCATTTTAAGAAATTATAGCGCTCTGCATTACGTTCAAACTCAAGGTCCATATTTGCTTTTAAAGCAGTGGAAGAACCATATTTGTCTACTTGTACTGAGTGGTCAATTACAAGGTCAACTGGAATAGCTGGGTTGATTTTGTCTGGATTTCCGCCCATTTCATTCATTGCTGAACGTAACGATGCTAAATCAACTACTACCGGAACACCAGTAAAATCTTGTAGTACAACGCGTGAAGGTTTAAATGGAACTTCCGCTTCTGTGTTTGCGTCTTTACCCCATTTTGCAAGTTGGTTTACATGATCTTCTTTAATTACATATCCATCATATTGACGTAATACTGATTCTAATAATACTTTAATTGAATAAGGAAGGCGTGATACATTTGCGATACCAGCTTCTTCTATCGCAGCTAATCGGTAGTAATTATACTCTTTACCATTTAACGAAAAAGAAGTACGGCTGTTGTGTAAGTTACTTTTTGCCATTTGTGTTCCTCCTAATGTCTATTGAAAAGGCTCTTTCTAGTGACTTTTCTCCATTAACTATCATACTTGAATAAAGTTGATAAGTAAATTACATTAAAATTATTATAAGTAATAACTATTTCTTATGACCTTTTATTATTTCAATCGTTTTTTCTAATTGCTTTCCATGTCTTTTTTCATGAAGTCCTACGAATGGAAACCATTGTATTAGTGGAACTTGTCCGAAAAGTGGATGTTTTAAAGATTTATTTTTTAATATTTTCTTATCGGCTGATTGGTAAATAGAAAGAAGTTCCATTCGTGCTTGGTGAAGCGAGGCTTTCATTTCTTCTTTTGTTTGAAACTCTTCTGAAGGTACAGTATGTGTAGGTGCCATCACTTTAATAACTCTCAATGTAGATAATTGTATAGGCTTTTTCTTTGCTTTAGGACTTTCTGGATTTGCTAACTGTTGTTTAATCCCTTTTGTTATTATGTTTTCCATTTTTATTAAATGGTCCATTATTTCTTTAGGTGACCATGCATCTTGATTAGGTTTCTGATTGAATTGTTCATCCGTTATATGTTCCAATTGTTTAAAGAGTGCTACTCTAATTTCATTATTTTTTTCTATAAACATTAAGTTCCTCCATTCTCATATTCTTTTCAAGTATTTACACAATTATATACCGCTCCTATGATTATACAATCATTCCATCCTTCATCATTTTCTTTTTGGTCAAAATATGAGAAAATAATCCATTAGAAAGGAAGTTTGTTATGATTGCAATAAAAACGATTTCGCCATTAACACCATTAAATGACCCCTGGGAAGCTTATAGAGATATAGAACTACACAATAAGCTCACATTATCCAATATTGAATTTACAACTACCACGCTATGAAATATGCGCTGTGCCCATTGTGCAGTAGGCTATTCTTTGCAAACAAAGGACCCTGAAGCACTTCCAATCGATTTAGTAATACAACAGTTGGAGGAAATTCCACACTTAAAAACAATCAGTATTACAGGTGGAGAACCAATGCTATCCAAAAAGTAAGTAACTGATTACGTTTTTCCCCTATTGAAATATGCTCATAATCGCGGTGTCCGAACACAAATTAACCCTATCCTGACACTCCCTCCAGAAAGATACTTACTAATCGCTCCGTATTTAGATGTTCTACATATTTCGCATAACTGGGGAACTGTTGATGAATTCGTGGAGACTGGTTTCGCAATGATGGAAAGGAAACCCAAATATGAGCAACGTGCAAGTCTTTTCTAAAGAATGATAGACAATAGTCGCATGCTTTCTGAGGCTGGAGTGATGGTTTCAGCAGAAACAATGCTAAATAAAAAAACGCTCCCATACTTAGAGCATATCCATGCAGCCAAAATGAAAGAAGCATTAATATGCTTAAACGATTAAAAAAAAGTAAAAATGTTTCTGTACGAAATGTTCCAGATGGATGATCAAGATTAAATGTTAATATTTTTACTAGGGAAGTAATTGTAACTAATTTTGATGATGCCCCCCAACTAGGAAATATACGAACAAATACACTAACTACAATCTTTGATAAGTGGTTAACTTCACCTCTCTCTAAATCACTTAACTGTCATTGTCCCGCTGTCAAATGCTTAGGTCCAAATATTCTGGTGAAAAATATGTATTATAAAGAGGATTTATTTGTAAGTGGATCAATAAAGTAGAATATGTAGTAACGAACGTGAATGTTAAAGCTCAGTTTTACTTTTATTTTACATAATGATATTTGGAAGAATTAATGTGTAACAAAAAAGAACAGCTAATAGCTGTTCTTTTTAATGTATAGAAAACATATCAGCTGCCAAATTCACGATCAGTATTGTATGAAGAATGACAAACCATAACCCTTGTTTATTTAACTTTCTAGTTTTTTGAATGTCCATATTCTCCACTCCCTTTTTTTTCAATTATAATACTTTTAAAGTCAAAAAGCAAAATATTTCGAACATTTTTTTAATTATTTTTTAGCTTTATTTTTTAGTTAATCCATAATAAAAGAAAAAGGCGAGGGTGTTGTTTTAATTTGAGAAAAGCATTAGTAGTAGTTGACTATACTGTAGATTTTGTTGCGGAAAATGGAGCACTAACATGTGGAAAAACTGGGCAAAAAATAGAGAGTGCAATTGTTCGATTAACGAATGAATTTAAAATTAATAACGATTTAGTAGTTTTTCCCGTCGATTTACATGAACAGAACATTGAGTTTCATCCTGAAACAAAACTGTTCCCTCCTCATAATATTTGTAATTCGCCAGGACGTGAATTATATGGATGGATAAAACACGCTACAGCTCTTTTGCTGGTACAAATTTACTACAGCTTTTAAGAGAACGGAAAATAGAGGAAGTTCATATAATTGGTGTCTGTACAGATATTTGTGTGCTCCATACTGCAGTCGATGCCTATAACTTGGGTTTTTCGATTGTTGTTCATGAGGATGCTGTGGTCAGCTTCAATGAAGTAGGACATAAATGGGCTTTAGATCATTTTAAAAATACCCTTGGTGCTACTGTTATAAAAAATAATTCATAAATGTTTAGTCCTTCTCCTTAACGGTTATATATAGAGTGTTACCATATAAAACATTTTAAAGGAGTTGGATTCAATGGGATTTATTCTATATTTAATTATTGGTGGTATTATTGGATGGTTAGCAGGTTTAATTTTAGGTAGAGACATTCCAGGTGGAATTATAGGTAACATCATTGCTGGTATTATAGGGGCTTGGATTGGTGGATTAATCTTCTCAGATATGGGTCCAGTTATTTGGGGAATGGCAATTATTCCTGCTTTAATTGGAGCGATTATTTTAGTAGCAATTTTAAGTCTAATCTTAAAATCTATGCGTAGATAATGATCAAAAGGCTGGACCATTAGAGTCCAGCCTTTTTAATAGAAGCAGCTTGTATTTCATCTAACTGACTTTCATACAAATGATAAAAATGAAGAACATCCTCCACATATTTTTCACTATGATTATAATGAAAAATTGCTTTTTCTATCTCTCCGTTTGCAGCTCCACTTGCCGCTAAATAATTGGCTGCACTAAAGATTGCATCTTCTAAATCAAATGGATCTGCCTTTCCGTCTCCGTTTGCATCTACCCCATATCCGCCATATTTTGCAATAATTTCAGGATCAATCTTATCCTTCTCTGGTATTTCACCCTTACCTAAACCACCACAACTAGGATGTGACCAACCTACAAATGTACATGGCATAAACTGCATATGCCCTTCTGCTCCAAATGGAGAAAGCAAAGGATCCATTGTTGAAAACTTTGTTTCGATTCGGTGATGTGCAGCAAGAAGTGTCCACGGTATACCATATTTCTCCGCAGCTTTTTTGTATATAGGAATGTATTCACTTGGAACATCTAATTTTTTACCATTCGGTCCTTGCTGTATAGATGCCGCCCATTCTTGAATTTTTGGTATTTTCTGAAGCTCATGCCACCCAATGATTGCTAAAATATAAATAGTAATCGTAAGAGGAAGAAGTAAGATAATGGTCCATAATTTTACTTTATAAGACGTTTTCTTTTTTTGTTTCATCTTTCCTTCACCTACTCCATAAATTACTTTTTATATTCTACAAGCATTGGTATTTTTGATACTAATTAAACGATTGGATATTAATTCCACAAAATTCTTATAAACAAAATTTTGTCTCGGTTTATCTTCTAGGAAAACAATAGCATAAAATCAAATTAAACAGTAGCCTAAAAATAAAAGGATTGGAAAGATGGTTATAAAATAATAAGAAAAGTGCAATCGTCCTTAAGTGCATCTTGTCTTTACTATTTCCAGAGTGCTTTGGACTAAACATTTGCAATGCTATTAATAATGAGTTTTATGGAGAATCCGGAAGTTACTGAATCACTTCCAGATCCTCTATTTTCGGTAATCTTGTGGCGGATGTTTGTCCGTCGCCCTCTTGAATATGTAGAGACTTGGTTCATTTGGTTTGGTTAATGAGAGATTAGAAACTTACCTATTCTTTAAAAAGCGGACTTCAATGCGATTTCGTCCGCTCAGCGCTTCTTTATCAATAAATGCTAACTATTTTTCAGGTTCCACTTGCCCTATAGATAAACAATGGAAAGTAATAGTTCATTATTTTTACGAAGCATATTTTCTTACTTAATTGCACGGTTGATTGGAGTGGAAATCAACCTGTTCCTGGCATGGAAATTCATAAACTTTCTTATTCTTTAAGAAAAGTGCAATCACCTTTAAGTGCATCTTGCCTTTATGGTCCTAAATAACCTAGGTAGATCATGCAGAAAAAACCCCAGTAAAAAACAACCTATCGCTGGGATAGGCTGCTTCGTTATTTACCGTCTTCAATTAAATTTTCCATGTCCATCACAATTTCCTCTTTTGGTACATCTGACACTCCACTATAGTTTTTTACAACTACGCCGTTTTGGTCTACTAAATAAAAGAGGGTACCGTGAATTACTTGGTCGGATTTCGGGTCATTTATAACTAAAGCTTTAAATGATTTCTCTGCGAACTTGACAATTGCATCTTGTTTATAACCAGTTAGAAGCTGCCATTTACTTTCATCAGCTACGTCATAGTTTTTTAGGTACTCTTGAAGCTTCTGAGGAGTATCTATTTCTGGATCTATACTAAAAGCAACGATTTTGTAATCTTTTATTCCTTTATCTACAAGCATTTTTTGAATATCGCTCATATTATAGGTCATCGGAGGACAAACGGAAGTACAGTTTGTAAAGACAAATGTAGCTAGCCAAACAGTTCCCTTCATACTTTCTAACGAAACCTTTTTATTATGTTGGTTTACATAATTGAAATCTTGCACTTCCCAATTTGTTTGTGCTTCAAAATTTCCACTACTTCCACAACCTGCAAGGACAAGTAATGATACAAAAATAATAGCTATTAATTTCTTCATCTATGAGACCTCTCTTTTTTGTTCATAATCTTATCTTATCGAAAGAATTTTGTTCCTTCAACTACCTTGTCTCGTCATTTTCAACAGTTTTGTGAATGGAGAGCTTATTTTAGGCTCTGTTAACCTCCACTGGTGATTGACGTTGCAGGCGAACGCTTACTAGCTTAGCAGTCCGTAAGCCTCCCCAGGCAATAGAATGTTGGTCATGGTGGCGTTCCTTTCCTTCGTTCCAGCGGGGTCTCACCAAGACACGCCGCCTTCCACTACAATCAAGTAAATATTTCTAAATTAACAATTACATCTATCGTAGCTTATTTTAAAGATAACAGTGCATGTTTGATTTCTTCTAGTTTGCTTTCTACACGGTGCATTAAGTAAAATGACACAAATATAGGAAAGCCTACATCTTGAATCAATGAAAGCCACTGTTCCATATTATTCACTTCCTTTTAAAAATAGACCCTCCAATGCTGGAGAGTCTAAAATTATTAGATAATTTGTGTGACGTTGCGTTCTACTACTCTTGCACTTTTTACAATCGACAGTGGTATACCTTCTACATGAAAGACATTACTAGCAATAATCGCTTCCATCCCAACGTCGATTTCTGTATTCGTTAGTGATTCTTTCGGATCATCAACAGTTACCATTAATCTTTTCCCGCTTGATGTTTCGAATTGCAATTGTAAAGACTTTGTCATGTCTTTTCCCCCCTACTAATTTTAAGTTAGATTAAATTCATTGTTTCCACTTTTTCAGCCCCAATATAGGGATTATTCGAAAAGTTTGCAAGTGTTGTAGCAACTGTATCTAAACCGTTCGCAGATGCACTTGCTTGAATGTTATGATAAGATTTGGATTTCGTCACCATTTTCCCTTCTTTCGTCAAGCCTCCTTCAAATACTAACTTTAATACTGCTTGCTTATATTCTAGGTTTGCCATGTGTATCACCTCCTTTCAACTAGTAAATAGAAACTTATTGAAAGAAAGGATACAAAGAGAGTGAAATTTTTATCGGAACATCTTATACTTAAGATAGAAAAATGAGGTGATAGTTTGGAATTAACTGGTTGGTTTTTGTGGTTTATTCTATTTTGGGTTGTTGTTTTAGTAGTTTTAATGGCCATCGGCGGATTCTTCATGTTCCGAAAATTCCTTAAGGCTCTTCCAAAGGACGATGGCAAATCGGATTTAGATTGGGAAGCATATTATGTAGATAACACTATCCATCTTTGGAATGACGATCAAAAAGCACTTTTAAATGAATTAGTAAGTCCTGTGCCAGAACTTTTTAGACCAGTGGCAAAACAAAAAATTGCTGGTAAAATTGGTCAGCTAGCACTTGAAGAAAAAGCGATCTCGATTACTCGTGAGTTACTAATTCGCGGCTATATAATAGCTACTCCAAAAAGAGATCATAAATTTCTGCGAAAAAAATTAGCAGAGATGGAAATAGACGTTACCCCATTTAACAAGTTCTTTCAGGAATCTGAAAGTAAAAAAAAGGCGCAATAATAAAAGCGAGTACTTCATTTCTATGAAGTACTCGCTTTTATTTTTTATTCAATGGCTCCGGCTTTTTGGAGTTTTTTATACCGCAAAAACATAGCAAAACGCCAAGGTACAATCATTCCAAAAGCTAATATCCAAAACATACCACTAAGCTGTCCAACATCAATGGTTGAGCTTAGTATTAACTTTCCTACTATACGAACTATTAGCAATCCAATAATGATGAAAATAAAAGCTTTAGATTGCTTTAAATAGATTTCTCCATCTCTTCGTTCAAACTTCGAGGTCCAAATAAGTACAGTAGAGAATAGCATGCCTACTGCGATTGCCTCAAATATTTCCATACCTGTTACTCGAAAGTATGGAAATATGAACATGAGTGCACCAGTAGACATAAATAACGGTGGTAATAATATCTTTTTGACACTTGCAGGTTTTTTGGCAGCTTTTGCTCGAATGGTCGTTACGAGTATCCCCATTCCGATCGCAAAGACGGAGGAAATAATAATCATAATATTAGGTTGGATTTTATCAAACATAAGAATTCCCCATATCTTGTAAGTCTTTTACTTTGTTACGAACAACTTTTAGACAGTAAACTGAACATTTTTAGAATCAATTTTCATTCCAATTCGTTACATTTTGCAATATCTGTACAATTTGATCTGGATTAAAAGGTTTCGTGATAAAATCCTTTGCCCCACTTTCAATTGCTTCAACAATCAGTTTTTGTTGACCTAGTGCAGTAACCATCACAATTTTTGCTTCTGGAAACTCCGTCATAATCTTTTTCACTGCCTCAATACCAGTCATAACTGGCATTGTAATATCCATTGTCACTACATCTGGCAATAATTCGCGATACTTTTCTACAGCTTCTTTACCATTGGTTGCTTCACCAATTATTTCAAATTGATGGTTCTCTAGCATTCTTTTTATAGTTGCGCGCATGAAGACTGCATCGTCTACTACTAATACTGTTGGCATTATCATGCCTCCTTCTTTTAAAATCCTTGAAATTCTCCGAAAATTGGACTTAGAATTTGAATAATATAAGTTAAACCATCAAAAAATAATAGGATTCCAAGAGCAATCATAATATAACCGCCAACTTTTACGATTAAGTTACTATTTTTACGAATCCAGTTAAGACGCGTGACAAAGAATGACAATACGAAAAATGGAATAGCAAATCCAAAGACATAGGCTAGCATATACAACATCCCAGCATCAGGATTCGATCCAGCCATAACTATTACTGCAGCTAAAATCGGTCCAGTACATGGCGTCCAACCAGCAGCAAATGCCATTCCGATTAAAATTGTTCCAAAATAACCAGCAGGACGATTTTTAAACTGAAGACGCTTTTCTTTCATTAAGAACGCTGGATTAAAGATCCCTACTATGACTAAACCAAAAATGACAATAAATATTGCTCCAACTTGACGAAGCAGATCATCATATTGAATGAAAAATGTGCCTACAAATGATGTTGCGAATCCGATTGCAACGAAGATAATGGAAAATCCTAATAAGAAGAATAATGTATGTAACATTCCTCTTTTTTGCATTTGTTTCTTATCGGTTTTTATTTCTTCTAAAGTCATTCCTGTAATATAGGATAAAAATGCAGGATACAAGGGCAAGGTACAAGGCGAGATAAAACTTAAAAACCCCGCCCCAAATGCCAATAATAAATTTATTTCGGTACTCACGGCAGTCTTCCTTTCCAATTTACTGTCCCTATCGTACCAAATTTTTCACACTTTTACTCTACTAAAGCTTGTGACAGCTTTTTGACTCTTTTAGGCGATTTCCTCCACTACACTGTTTTGAAGTAAGTACAATTTATGATATAAACCTTTTTCTTTCAATAGTTGTTGATGAGTTCCTTGTTCTACTATTTCTCCGTGATGGAGTACTAATATTAATTCAGCATCTTGTATCGTACTTAACCGATGAGCAATTGCAATAGTTGTCCGTCCTTTCCGCATTTTCTCTAGACTACTTTGTATAGCTACTTCTGTCTCTGTATCAATATTCGCAGTTGCCTCATCTAATACGAGTATTTTCGGATTTGTTGCAATCGTTCGTGCAAATGCTACTAGTTGTCTTTGTCCACTCGAGAAGGTAGAGCCTCTTTCCGTTACTTTTTGTTTGTAAGCATACGGTAGTTTTTCAATAAAATTATTCGCCTGAACGAATTCCGCAGCGGCTTTCACTTCTTCATCGGTCATTTCCTTGGCATGCAATCTTATGTTGCTTTCAATATCCCCAAAGAATAAAAATGGATCTTGCAAAACTAGACCAACTTTTTCACGAATTACCTCTGTTTTAAAATCTTTGACAGAATGACCGTCAATTTTAATATCACCGTGTTCAAATTCATAGAACCGCATGAGTAAGTTAATAATAGAACTTTTTCCGCTTCCTGTATGTCCTACTAGAGCAACAGTTTGACCTGGTTCCACTGTAAATGAAATATTTTTCAGTACATCTGTTTTTCCATCATACGAAAACGTCACATTTTGGAATTCAATTTTCCCTTGATCAATGTTAGCTTCTTCTACATTTTTTTGAACTGGAGCTAAATCTTCTTCATCTAATAGCTTGAACACTCGAGAAGCCGCAACAATTGCCTGTTGAAAAATAGATAGTCGTTGCATCACTTGATTGATTGGTTCAAAGAAACGGTCTATATAGGTGACAAATGCGTATATAACTCCAACTTCAACGACGTTATTCATAGAAGTAATCCCAAAATAACTTAGTACCATGATAATCGCTAAAGCGTACACTAAATCGATTGCAGGACGTAAGAGAATACTATCCAGCTTGATATTCCGTTTTCCTGCATTCCAATGCGAGTCGTTTATATCATTAAATTCATCTTGTAATCTGTCTTCTTGCCTAAAGGCTTGAATCATTGTCATCCCTTGCAACGACTCTGCAAGCTTTGCGTTTAGTTGACTTAGTCGTTCACGTAAATCTTGATAAACAACGGAACTATATTTTGTATATGTTTTTATAACAACAAACATTATTGGTAATAATATTGTTGCGAACAATGCTAATTTAACATTCAATATGAACATAGCAATGTACACACCTATTATTAAAAATCCACTTTGTACAAACCCTACTAATACACTAACGAACATATCTTTTATCGCTTCTGTATCATTCGTCACACGTGACACAATACTTCCTGCAGGTGTTTTGTCAAAATATCGCATCCCTAGTTTATGCACTTTAGTAAACACATCAATGCGCATTTGTTGAATAATTTTCAGTGCGATCTCCTGGAATTTCAATAATTGAAAATAACTAACGACAACATTTCCTACTTGAATAAACACATAACCAAGTGCTAATCCGACTAGTGGTCCAGTAGGAAAATTTCTTGGAGTTAAATAGCCATCCATAAATGTTTTGATTAAATATGGTCCGAGTATATCTCCGGTTACTGTTAATATTAGTAAAAATAATGCAATACTAATTACTTTTGCATGTGGTTTTAAAAATGTTAATAATCTTTTTAGTATGTTCCACTGATCTTTTCCTGTAAGCTGTGGCTGCTTTTCATTCATTACTCTTCACCACCCTTTTCAACTAATGTCTCTAGTTGCTGCAATTGATACATTTCAAAATATACTCCTTTTACTTCCATTAATTGTTCGTGAGACCCTTTTTCAATGATGGTCCCTTCACTCATGACAATAATTTGGTGGGCATGTTGAATCGCACTGAGACGATGAGATGTAATGATTGTTGTTTCATCCGTCCGTTTTGCTTTCAATGCTTCTAAAATAGCTTCTTCCGTTCGTGCATCCACTGCTGATAAAGAATCATCCAAAATAAGTAATTCAGGCTCCATCATTAATGCACGTGCAATCGAAATACGTTGCTTTTGTCCACCTGAAAGAGATACCCCTCGTTCCCCTACAATTGTGTCATAGCCTTCTGTAAACTGTAATATGTCTTCATGAATGTAAGCGAGTTTTGCTGCTTCGTGAACTTGCTCTGTTGTCGCATCTGCATTTGCAAAAGCAATATTGCCTGCAACGGTCGTAGAAAACAAGAAGTGATCTTGAGGAACATAACCAATTGCTTCTCGTAAGCTACGTTTTTTATATTTGTCAATGGAATGATCTCCGTAGATGATCTGTCCTTCATAACCCTCAA
This sequence comes from Psychrobacillus sp. L3, assembly GCF_042945595.1. Classification (GTDB taxonomy): domain Bacteria; phylum Bacillota; class Bacilli; order Bacillales_A; family Planococcaceae; genus Psychrobacillus. The sequence continues at coordinate 1,982,696 of NZ_CP168493.1, forward strand.
ATTCTCTCATTAATAGTTTTAAGATTGCCGTCTTTCCTGAACCGGTTTTTCCGACTACGCCTAATGTTTCACCACGCTTCAACGTGAAACGAACATCGTGCATAGCTACTCGATCATCTCCAGGAAATTTAAACTCTTCTATATTAAAGTGTAAGTCCCCTTCCGGCTTTTGTTCTAAAGCATCTTCTATATCATCAATTTCCACTTTTTCGTCCAATAAATTCGTAATTCGGTCATAGGAAGCCCTGCCACGTTCCACAATATTGAATAACCAACCAAAGGCAAGCATTGGCCAAACAAGAAGCCCTAAATATGGCGTAAATGCAAATAAATCACCAATCGACATTTCTTCAGCGAGGATAAATCGAGTTCCAAAAACAATGGATAAAAAGAAACACATGCCGACAATGAGTGAGATTGTCGGATCGAATAATGAATCGACCTTTGCTACATGGATATTTTTATCCACGACTTCTTGTGATAACTGCACAAAGTCCTCCGTGTCTTCTTTTTCCTGTCCAAATGTTTTGATAACCTTTACGCCAGAAATACTCTCTTGTGCCTTGTCATTTAAATCAGAAAATGCTTCTTGGGCATAACGAAAACGCTGATGTAATAATTTTCCGTAATAGCTCGTTAATATCACCATTAAAGGCAGTGGGATAAGTGCAATTAACGTAAGCTTCCAGTTTATCGTTATTGCCATGGCAGCTATTACAAATCCACCTGTAGTAATTGAATCGACAAGTGTTAGAACACCAGCACCTGCTGTTTGTTGAACGGCGGACAAGTCATTTGTTGCGTGAGCCATTAAATCTCCCACGCGTTTTTTCTGATAAAACGATGGAGACATTTTCGTAAAGTGATGAAACAATTTTTCTCTAAGCTGTCTTGCTAAGAAGATAGAAGAACCGAATATCATAATGCGCCAATAATAGCGGAGAATGTACATCCCAATAGCTGCAAGTGCTAAAATTCCAAGCCATTTGACTAGAAATGCTTTACTCAATGTTCCTTCGCTTATTTCGTCTACAATAAGACCAATTATTTTTGGTGGAAGCAGCTGGAGAAATGCTACAAACATAAGCATGAGAATCCCAATTAAATACTGCTTTTTCCTCTCTTTAAAAAACCATCCCAAATCTAAAAATACTTTCACTTTATTTCCCCCATGTTTATATATTAAGACTTTACTAGTTTAGCAAATGTTTGAACATTGGGAAAGATAAGAAAACGAAATTATTCGGATTTTGAAATACTTTTCATGTAAAAACAATATGAGCTTAATCGGGATTATCTGTACCTCAACAGCGGTAGCACGCATAGAAAGAAGTCATCTGCGCTATAATCACCTAAATCGCGGCTATGCGCACCTACACGAAGTCTATAAGCACCTAAATCTTAGTTATCTCCACCTAGCCCCCAGTTTCGGACATAGAAAGTACTTATTCGTAACAACGACTTAAGGTATTGCTATCAGTTTTACATTGTTAGTTTAGTAAAGTTAACAATTTATTCACTTTTTTTAAAAAAATTCGCTAGTTTCATTGTCTAGCTAGTAAAAGCGTATATAATAAATAAAAATGAATCAATTCGACTGGAGTGTTTATTTTGGATCAATCAAATCAACGGACTTTTAATTTTAATGCAGGTCCTTCCGCTCTACCTCTAGAAGTTCTGGAGAAAGCTCAAAAAGAACTTGTTAATTTCCGTGGGACAGGTATGTCTATCATGGAGATGAGTCACCGTAATGCCGCATTTGAAGATATACATAATGGAGCAATCTCTCGAATGAGAAAGCTATACTCTATTCCTGATAATTATGAAGTGCTTTTTCTTCAAGGTGGAGCTAGCCTCCAGTTTTCAATGATACCTATGAACTTCTTAAAAATTGGCCAACGAGCGGGATACATAATGACGGGATCTTGGTCAGAGAAAGCATTGGAAGAAGCTAAACTATATGGGGAACCATATGAAGTAGCAAGTACAAAATCGAATAGATACCAAAACATTCCTACACTAGAAGATCTTCAGTTTCATCCAGACGACTTATATGTTCATGTAACATCGAATAATACGATTTACGGTACGCAGTGGTCTGCTTTTCCTGACACCGGTGAGATTCCATTAATCGCAGATATGTCGAGTGATATTATGTCGAAGCCAATTGATATAAGTAAATTTGGCATGATTTATGCTGGTGCGCAGAAAAACCTTGGACCTTCTGGTGTGACAGTTGTGATTGTTCGCAAAGACTTACTTGTAAAAGCAAACGAGGAAATTCCGACTATTTTAAAATACAGGACACATGTAGACAGTAATTCCTTATATAACACACCACCTACATTTGGTATTTATATGCTAGGTGAAGTGCTCAAGTGGGTAGAAGAAAAAGGTGGACTAGAGGTAATTGCTAAAAATAATGAGGTTAAAGCGAAAGTACTTTATGATGCAATTGACAATAGCAATGGTTTTTACACAGGACATGCAACACCGGAGAGCCGTTCACTTATGAACATCACCTTCCGGGTTACTGATGAATCATTAGAAACACTGTTTTTATCCGAAGCAAAAGAAGCTGGTTTTGTCGGTCTAAATGGACATCGTTCTGTTGGTGGTTGCCGAGCTTCTACTTATAATGCTGTCCCATTAGAAGTATGTAAAGCACTTGCTGAGTTCATGGTTCAATTTCAGAACAAGCATTGCTAAAAACTTAAAAGACCTTGCCGTTCAATCATCTTGAATGGCAAGGTCTTTTTGTTCGTGCAGTCACCCAAATTGTGTTTGGTATTATCATAAATTACAAGAGGATGTCACATTCAAATATACGAAGATTTCAAGAGTAGAAAAAGATTACGGGAAGAAGATGTGGAATACTATATTAAAGAAACAATTAGATGTAGATCAAGAATATTTCAATAACATGCTATAAAAAGCTATTGAAAATGTTTGAAAGCATTCTCAATAGCTTTTTATCTATGGACTTGGAATATTAAATGTAGTGACAAGAACCATTTTTTTACCGTGAATATAGCATTTTGTATGTTATGAAGTAAGTTAAAAGACCAATTATCGGCAGAGCAGCAATAGTAAATACTGAATATGTTATAACATCATCGAATAATGTTGTAGCCAATGGAAAACTGACTAGCATTACAAAGGTTGCTACAATGATGACAGATAACGCTGCTTTCGCAGAATTTCCTGTAATTACAGACTCCCTTTCATCATCTTCCAAATTCATTTCAGGAATGACTATTTCCTTCATAAGAATTCTACCATTATTTCTTTTTTTAGAAGAAAAGTTTGCAAACCAAGTATTTAGTAAAACCAATATTAAAAATGGAATAGTGTAGTAAGTTGTATTGATATCATTTTCCATATAAAAATCATAACTTATCTCTTTATTCCTAAGCATTTCTGAAAGTTGAGCGGACTTCACTGAAGTTAATATGTGCAGTGCTAAGGAAATAATTAATAATATGCGTAAAATAATCGCTATCGATAAATTTCTCATCAAACATTCTCCTATCTATTAACGAGCATAAAAGTATTTAAACGTAAGTAAATAAATGATCAACCCAAAAACCGGTATCGAAGCGGTTGTAAAAATATGATGCCAAGGATAATCGAGAAAATAATCTGGTATAAACTTATAAGAACCAAGCATTAGAAATATATAAAGTAGAATAAAGACAAATGCATAGCGAACTGCTTTTCCAGTAATCACAACTGCACGTTCATCTTGGACATCATATTCAGGAATAATATAATCTTTAATTTGGGCATGCTTCTTTTTCTTGACCATTATAAAATTCGTCGATGTATCCACTTCCCATCAATAAAAAAATTCGCTCAATTTTAACAAAGTCATACCATCATAGCGAGAGATATGTAAAGTAACGCCTTTAAAGTAAATGTAATGTATATACTCATTTTGGGTCCTCTTCCTTATAAAAAATCTGTTCAATTTGCTCTCCTAACACTTCTGCAATATTCATTGCAAGTAGTAATGAAGGTGTGTAACTTCCTTTTTCCAAAGAAACAATTGTTTGCCTTGTTACGCCTGTTTTCTCTGCAAGGTCCCCTTGCGTCAAATTAAATCTGGCCCTTAATTCTTTCACTCGATTTTTTAGCAAACTGCTCCCTCCAAACGTTCTATTCTAATTGTATAGTTTACCGGTCATTTTGTATAGTTGGTTTTACTTTAAGATAAGTTTACTTTACTTTAAGATGAAAAAAAAGGATTTCTTTCAGTTGAGTTACTGAATCGTCCTTTATATATTGCGAATATTCTCTGTTGGATAGAAAGTCGTATATTTCTTAGAAAATGTTAATAAACAATAAATTCGTTTAAAAAGTAATAGGATTATTGAAAAGATATTAAAGTTGGGAAAAATTTTGTACAAATTGTTCTTCTTAGTTACAATAAATACAAAAAGTGTTTAGAATTCAAATTTTAACAAACGAATGGAAAATATTTTTCCCCAGAAAGTGTTTGTCTAAACCGTTGATGTATCAGATAAATTAATGTTCTTAAAGGGAGGCAGGAGTGGTATGTTTGAAACAATTGATTACTTACAGTTCGGAAACAAAAATCAAAAACGAGCTTATTTAGCTATTGAAAACTTGGGAATCATGCATAACTTATCTGAATATCATCCCATGCTTTGTGGTACTTTACCTTTAGGGATTGATATAGTAAGTTCAGACTTAGATATCATAATGAATGTTGTAGAGTTCACTTCATTTGAGCAAAAGGTTACTACTTTGTATGGAATTTACCAAGATTTCAAATTAAAAAAGCTTTCAATCCGAAATGTACCAGTAATCAAAGCAAATTTTACGTTTGAGGGGTTTGAATTTGAACTATTTGGTCAACCTCAACCAGTAATAGAACAATATGCCTATCTCCATATGATAATTGAAAAATCAATACTGAATGATACCCCTTGTCTCAAAGATGAAATAATTATATTAAAAGAACGAGGATATAAAACCGAGCTTGCTTTTTGCAAACTACTGGGGTTAGAAGGTGATTCGTATGATGCACTTTTAGAATTCGGTAAACGTAAACAAATCATTTAATTTCTTTATTGCAAGGACGACCTATTTAGTGGTGATTGATAACAAATAATGCTTACTTCTACCATTCACTACTTGTATTTTCACAATAAAAGAATACCAATACATGTCAAAGAGTGATCTAATTGCTTTCTAAAATCAAACATTTCAAAAAGGGTCATCTTAAAATGAGAATAGTTTATATGATTGCTATTATTATTAGCATTTTATTAGGTCTATCCTCCAGAAAATACAGCCTTTCACTTCCTTTATTTATTGCTCAGAATACTGGGGATATGATGTGGGCAATGATGGTTTATTTCGGATTTCGTTTCCTTCTAGTACGTAAAAGCTTAGTGACAGCAATCTGGCTTAGTTTCTCTTTCAGCTTTGGCATTGAATTCAGTCAGCTGTATCAAGCAGAGTGGATCAATCTGATTCGAGGTACTTTGCTCGGAGCATTGATTTTAGGTAAAGGATTTCTTACGTTGGACCTGATTCGATATGCAGCAGGAATTATGGTCGCCACTATTTTGGATAAGGTGATGCTTGTATTCATTCAGAGAAGATATATTAAAAGAATATGCTGAATAAAAGGAAATGAAAAGTAAGTTGTTAATAGGGTTTATTATTGAAATGTTCTTCCATGGTAGAAAATGATGATATTAAAAAGATTGATTAGTGCATCAACACTAATCAATCTCTCTGATAAAATTGTTCCCATAATGTATTGGCAGTTTAGCATGCTATATCAAGGCATATCTGTCATTTTCGGTCTTTAGAGTTTGAGTTATTAAAATATCTGTCCCATTTTTTTTATATTTGACACTTCAGACATTATTGAAATACAATGGACGTTTCTAATGCCTTGGTGCCATCAACATCACAGAGACACCAACCAAACATATAATTGCACCTATCCAGTCATATAAATCCGGTGTTTTTTTATCTACTCCCCAACCCCATAATACAGAAAGAACGATAAAAACCCCTCCGTATGCCGCATAAACCCTACCGAACGTTGGGAATGACTGAAATGTAGCGATAACCCCATATAGCGCCAAAGCTATCCCACCAAAAACACCCCAATAAACCGGTTTACTTTCCCTTAACCATAACCAAATGAGATAACCACCACCGATTTCAGCAAGTCCTGCGAAAATAAATAATATTATTGCATAAAACATATCCCAATCACTTCCTTGAACACTTATTAATTCTAATTTTTCATCCTCTATCCCGCGAATAAAGTACCTTATAAGTGTTTCCTGTCTAACGCACGGAAAATCAACAAAGATTGTCACCATTTTTAGTAATTAGATTGTTTGTTGTTTTTCCTCCAGACTACTGCGGATAGTAGAAGAACAACCCCTAAGACAAATCCTATAATTTGGTCTAGCAAAAGTTGGCCTGTTCTAAAATATCGAAGAGTAAAAGTTCCGCCAAATATTAGGATTATAATTATTGCGAATTGAATTAGAGTCGAGTTTATTTTCATTCTTTATTACCTCCAGTGATTCAGTTTGCAATTCCACTAGTTTTACCCCATTTTTTATTGCTCATTATTAGCAATTTTACCATACCAGATTTTTCATATGTTCTAATTCGTCCTATCATTTATTTGTCGAAAAACCTCTTTGATAAAATATACCTTATCTGAATAAAAGCTTTTGTTTGGTTATTTACTTAGATGCAGCATCATATATCAGATTATGCAATGAACGCTTCCACTGAGAGGAGTTTATGAAATGGAAAACTCGGAACAGAATTATGGTATGTACGAAAATGTGCCACAACCCATCCGAAATAACGGTACTGGAGGGTATGATACCGGTCCTTGGGATATTATGCGGGATCTTGAAAATCCTGAATTGCTCGTTCCACCAAAACGGATGCTGGCTTGCTCCCTAATCTAAAATTTTCGTTCTCGGACACTACCATGAAATTAAATCTAGGAGGATGGTCAAGGGAAATCACCGTTAGGGAACTATCCGTAGCTACTACACTTGCAGGTGTAAATATGAGCTTGACACCTGGTGGAGTTCGGGAATTACACTGGCATCAGCAAGCAGAATGGGCCTATATGATATTAGGTAGAGCGCGTATCACGTCAATCGACGCAGAAGGACGCAATTTCATTGCAGATGTTTGTCCAGGGGACGTGTGGTACTTTCCAACTGGTCTTCCACATTCCATTAAAGGGTTAGAACACTGCGAATTTCTGCTTGTCTTTGACGACGGGACTTTTTCGGATCTGAACACCTTATCCATTTCCGATTGGTTTGCTCACACTCCAAAGGATGTACTATCTGCCAATTTTGGTGTACCAATTAGTGTCTTTGACCACATCCAATCTGAGCAAGTCTATATCTATCAAGACAAGGTGCCTGGTCCGCTTGAAAGTCAGAAAGTCGAGTCCCCTTTTGGAACTATACCCCAAAGCTTCACACATCAGCTGCTTGCACAAAAACCATTTAAGACACCTGGGGGCAGCGTACGAATCGTAGACTCTTCTAATTTTCCTATATCTATAAATATCGCAGCTGCACTTGTTGAAATTGAACCTGGCGCAATGAGAGAATTACATTGGCATCCGAATAATGATGAGTGGCAATATTATCTCTCAGGACAGGGACGTATGACGGTATTTGCTGGGAATGGCAGTGCCCGTACATTTGATTATAGAGCTGGTGATGTCGGCTATATACCATTTGCTAGTGGACTATATTCAGATTACTGGGGATCAAACTTTATGGTTTTTAGAAATGTTCAAGAGCGATTGCTTTGTCGATGTGTCATTAAATCAATGGATTGCGCTTCCCCCTCGCGATCTGGTTAGAGACAATTTGCATGTTGTACCAGAATTATTGAATGCGCTACACAAAGTGAAATATCCGGTCGTCAAGTAGCCGGGGGGTTCCTACTATCCTAAATAATAATTGATCAGAGTTTAGTCGTTAATAAGGTGAATATTAATAATCTCGAAAACATAAAAACGAGACTTGCTCATAACAACAAGTCTCGTTTTTAAGTCAAAAGATGTTCCTCTTTCTTACAAACTGAAGAATAAAGAAGTTTATCCAAGTTATTATTGGAATCGAAAAAATCAACATTAATAAACCAGTATAACCAAAGCCAAACATTTTTGCTTCTTCATTTAAGCTATATAAAAAACAAGTTGCTGTAATTAAAACAAAAACATTTATGAAAAAAGCCAATAACATCGCCAACCGCTTGTTGTTTCTGCTTTTCAATATCTGCACAGATGCAACCGTCGATACTAAAAAAGAAAATAAAAGAATAAAGTAATTCAAATCAACACCACCACTAACTTTAAAATAACTAAATGATTTTACGAGACAGGGATGAACAGCAATATAACGAACAATAATTCCAATAATAACATTCTATATCTATTTATCTTTCAATGCTTTTACAATCATAAAATGCGGGTTCTTCATTAGTCTTTCATACTTTACTGGCTCTTTCATGTGAAATTCTTTTGTAGGTTGTGGTTCAATTACTTTTTCAAGTGTAAAGTACGCAAGGGTTTAATTCATTATTTCATGAAGTGGACGTCGATAAAATGGTACTACAATCAATTTACCTTCTCTTTCCCATTGATCAATTATCAATTCATTTGAAAAGGAATCATCGTTTTTGGACAATTTAATATCCATAAATAGGTGGTGGACTGAAAAAAGCAACTTCCCATTTGGTTTCAACATTCTGCGAAACTCGCTAAAAGGCTTGCTCCAATCCTTTATATAATGAAGAACTAAAGAGCTTACGATTAAATCAAAAGATTCATCTTCAAAAGGTAATTTATTCTCTATATCTAAACACAAAACTTCCGCGTTATCTCCAATCCGCCTTTTAGTAGCTTCTACCATGTTAGGACTAATATCTGTTGCTGTTACGTCAGAACCTAATTTAACTAACTGAGACGTATACCAGCCCGCTGCACATCCTGCATCTAAAACCTTCTTATTGCTTTTATCAGATGGAAGTTGGTTTATCATCGCTGGTCTTTCATATTCCGTATTAAATAGGCTCTATTTTATCTACATTGTGCTCATAATCATTTGCAAGCTGGTTATAGCTTTCTGTTACTTTGTTATTCATTATTCACCTCAAAAAGAAATGTTTTTTGCCTCAGTTTTACATAACTTTCTTTATTCAATAAATTACTTCAAATTACTTCTTTTTGTTTGAGTAAGATATGTCATCATGGTTATGGTTGAGAAAGGATTAGATATCATTACACTACCTGAACTAGTCCTTCGTTGGTAGCAACGCCTTATTCATTCTATAGAGCTGGATGAACGTTGCTATCGTTCCATTGGGATTGCTGTGAGTGCTATAAGACATGTTTTGATTGATCATTTCTTCCAATCGTATACACGATTGTCTCCATTACAACATCTGCACTCGATAACTTTAATATGCCTATCCCTTTTGTGGCTTTGAAATAAAGTTTGATCAAAAAAATCCCACAAGCCAGCATTTTACAAAAAAAAGAATCCATTTTGAAAAAAGATTGATCAAAATGGATTCTTTTCTAGTAGATTTAAGATTGGTTTTATAAAAAAGATTGATTATTTTCTACCAGTGTTGTGCGATAATAGCTCCAGCTTGCGGAACTACTTTATCGACATGGTTACTTATTTCACTTGCGGTATGTCAAATTTCATCAATTATTGGCCCGATAACTATTAATTACCCTTAATTTATTTGATTTGCTCCGCCAACTCTAAAATAATTCCCTCTGGCCCACGACAGTAGCATAGCTTATATTTTTCTTCATAGTTTTGTATCTCACTAAAGATTTCCATACCTTTCTTTTTCAATTTGGCAACAACGGTTTCAATATCTTCAACAGCAAATGCGATATGCCGGATACCCAGGGTATTTGCAAAAGGTTTCTGAATATCTTTTTCATCTGACGGTGAATAAAATTTGATTAGCTCTATCCATGTCTGACCGTCTGGCGTTCCCAATCCTACACACGCTACTTTAGCATCATTAAGCCCAACAGCATATCCCATCAACTCTCCTTCCATTTCCCATTCCCCTTTCACCTCAAGTCCAAAATCGAGAAAAAACTCTTTAGCGGCAGAGAGATCATTTACGATTACACCTACATGATCTATTCTATGGATATTCAATTCTCATACCTCCTATGTTCCTATTTTGCAATAACCTGTATTCTTGATAAGTTTGTTTGTAATTCTAATTCGCTAAAAACAGAAAATATCCTTCTTCAACAAACTGGCCCGATTGTAGAGCAAGAAAAAATCCTGCATATCAACACAGGATTTTTAATCAAACTTTATTATAAATTATCAATCTTTTTTACAAAACTACTCCTTTTTGGATGATTAAAATAAATTACGCTAGAATCGTTTCAGTTGTGGTTGGATTAACTTTTGTCATGAGTGAGTGTATTCAGAATTTCCAACAACCCGTGAATGAATTCCGATGTGTAAGCAACGGAGACCTTCGTTCAAGATGGTTTAGAAAAACAGCTTGAATGATAGTGTTTATACATTTTGCTGAGTACATTGATCGGGCCTAAAAGATAATAAACGCCACCGCTATGAGGACTTACTTGCTCATGGTGGTGGCGCTTATTGTATGTTTTAGTAACAATTTTTAAAGAGGTTGAAGCCTATTCATTAAGTGGAATGTCAATTTCCGCCTTACCGTCCAAATACAGCGGATAGCTATTAATATTGAAACGAATTGGATTCACTTCATTATTAAAATCAAATGTAGAGACTTCTGTAACATAAGGTTCTTCTCTGCTAAAATATGTTTCCTTTAGATTACTACTAATATCGTTGCCTTCTTGATCCACCATCCCAGAAAATAGTACCCAACCGCCAGATGGATAAGTGACTTCCAATGTATTGCGTGATGGTACTTGAACTTCAATATCTAGTTCACTCGGTACATACAGCACTTTCTTTTGCTCGAAATCTACCTCGATATAGTCGGAGCCTTTTGGAATGGCTTGAATCCTCTCCATCACTAACGTTAATTTTTTCGGCTCCCGGAAGTAATTGCTTTGTAAAAACAGGCTCACTTCGCCGTCAAGCAAATTGTGTAAGCCCCCCGAGCTATTTCTTGGTTGACCCCAATCTTCGCCATTCTCATCAATCAACCGTACCCATGTAAATTTTAGTAATTGCATCGTGTTTTGTTCGTCAGCAGCTAGTCGGATTTCTGCACGTAACGGCGAAATTTTCAACTGTTTAATGTTAATTATTTGACCATCTACGACAACGGCTTGGTTCAATTCATATACTTTTGGTTGTTGAATAGGCTTGGTGAGTATGAATGGTACAGAGAACCTTGTTTCTGTTTCTGTTGCATCACTCAAGTGTAAATTAAATTCAAATGTCATATTGTCATATGATAAATCATCGGTAGACATAATTTCAACGTTGCCTTCATGTACAGTTCCTGCACCTGGACGTGCCATGTAGGAATCTATGACACCAAATGGAATGCCTTGTTGAGACACCTCTAAAGAATTTACCCACCAATGATCAAAGGGGGATTCAAGCTGATAGAATATAGTCATACCCGAATGATCAGCCACGACACCCTGCAAAGTCAAGGTATAATTGCCCTCCGTTACCACAATTCCAAGTTCCTCATAGTAATTATTTTTGACAATGTCACTGATTCCTTTATCATAAGAAATCATGCTCACGATGGAAACAAATCCAGGTATTTTGGCCATAGCTTGTGCAAATACGGGAGACACACGAATGGAAGTGACAAACAGCAACAATATAATAGCAGCTACACTGGCAACTGAATACAGACGGCGTTTTCTCCTCTTGGTCAACCGATGTCGATACACAGCCTTTACACGTGCTTGATATAAGGCCTCATTAGGGATTTCAATCGCTTCTAATTCTTTCTTTAGCTTCTGCAAATCCTGCTCGTTCAAGTTAGTCATTTAAAGTCCCTCCTTTCCAATGAGTACGCGTAATCTTTTTAACGTCGTGTGTAGCCTCGACTTCACAGTACCTTCGGGAATTTGCTTCAGCTGTGCAATGTCCCCGTTCTTCATATCCTGGAAATATTTTAAGTAAATTAGTTCCTGTTGTTCTGTTGGCAAACTTGCGATGATATCTGCCATTTCAAATGGTCGCTGATCCGTCGATGCGATTTCCACATCATGAGTATATATAAATTTCTCTTGCTTCTTTTTCACATCTAAACAAATATTAATGATAATTCGAACAAGCCATGTTGCTATGTATGCGGGTTCTTTGACGCTATGAATTTTTTTGAAAGCTCGATACGTCAGCTCTTGTACCGCTTCAATAGCATCATGCTCATTTTTCAAGTACGCATAAGCTGTCCTATAGAGCGTATCCTCATGTCGCTTCAATAGATCCACTAACGCCTGTTCTTCACCCGCAATTGCTCGTTTTTCCAAATCCACACTCCCACCCCCTCGTTATCTATTAGACAGTTCGAAATGATAAATCGTTCATTTTATTTTTGCTCTAGAACAAAAGTGCAAGCGCCTATGACTGCCCCGGTCAGGCACGCTTTTCTGCGACGAGCTTGCGCAGGAGCAGCTTTTTCACATTTGCCCCCGAGGGGCAAGGCGCTGGAGTCTGGACGTAGAAACTCATGTAGAAAGTTATCTATATGCCATAGATTTTATAGTTTCCTAAGCAATAAAAAACGAGTTCAACCACGATAGTGAACTCGCTATCCAACTTCCTTTATCAGCAAGGAAAGAAGGTACATTAATAATCAAATTTTAAGTATCAGGTTCTTATTGAATTCAGAATGGTATTAGAACTTAGTACTCGACACTTATAACTATCTATTACGACATCGTTTTCTGGAGTTATAACGATCACTAATATTACTTTATTTTCTTTTAATAAAATAGTAAGCTCCTCTGTAAAGTAAATATGTAACAATATTTAGGGGAAATAAAATAATTAACTGTAATGCCGAATGAATGCAGACGAATAAAAATAAATCCCAATATGCTTCACCAGGAGGAAAATCCTCTGACTTTGATATATCTACATTAATATAATTAATAAAATAAAAAATGAAAATGGAACAAAAGTAACCTATGTATGCAAAGATACAATGCAGATAAAATTCGATTCTAAATTTACTAAACCAAAGGATTAAATTAATAGACACAATAATTAAAGGAACGAAAAAAAGAAGAAAAATGGTAATTCCCTTTTTGTCTATTAACATCAAAGCGTAGAAACATTGAGCTATGCCAATAAAAATAATGTTTGTCAAAATTACTAAAATAACTGGTGAAATACTGTTTTTTTCTATTATGCAAACCTCTTTTCTAAATGTTAGGTGCTAAGTTATCATTGAATTCAGAATTATTCCAGAACCTGGTACTCGAATTTTTTTGTTCATCAAGGAATCAAGCTTTGGATTCTCTGCCATGCGCTTATTAAAGATACGAGGGGAATTAATATAGCCAATATCAGATTACTTTTAAAGATTGCCTTCAAAACATGCATTCCATTTCGGACGTACATGACGATTAAAGTCGCTGATATACTTACGAATGAAAAGATCATCCACAAAAAATCATTTTGTCTTTTAACTTCATATTCGATTTCTTCAACTTTCCATATGTTATCTCTTCCAAATGATATGGTTTGGACATTTTTTTTTTTCCAATAAAACTAAATGATTTGATCGTTATTTCCTCTTTTTGCGTGGATACAATTTCATAACCATTTGGTAAAAAAGAAGCTTGGTATACGAGGATGTACGACAAACAGCAGAGGATGATCATAACGAAAAAATATGAAATAATTGGTTTTAATTTTCTTGTAAAAGTTTTCTTCATTTTTTTATTGGTCCCCAATTCATGTTTTTCTTTCACTACTTTCGATCCGCAAAATCTCTAATTTCAGCATTAAATATATACATTTAATTATTCTCCCTAGCAACAATAAAATCCTTCTTTAACAGGTAAATTTGGATATAAAAAAACCAAACGCATGCACACGTTTGGTCTTTCTCTTTTAAAATTAGGTGCAACTTGTAGTTAGTATTTAACTCTTCTAACTGAATAGTATACGTAATTTATTTAAGACATTTTTTTGCGATATGCTTCTTCGAGTATTAATTGTAGATTCTCACTTCTTTTGGTAATAAATGAAGTCCAAAATGTTTTTCCTATTTCAACAAGCTGTTCAGGAGTATAAACATTATTTTCGAATTTTCCCCAACAACCATCCATTGTTAACTTATCCCAAAAGATATAATCGGCAAACTTTCGATTTTCTGGCGGTATGTCGGAACCCATAGATTCAAGCTTTACTAAATCTGGACATAACCACATAGCAGTACATACTGATAGCAACCCTCCATGGATTTCGTTAAGTCCTTCTAGCCCTGCTTCCTTTAAAGCTTCTTCCCATGCTAAATGACGATAAGTAGTAATTAAAATTAGCTCTGGGTACTTATAGTTCATATGTTTTACAAAAGATGCTTCCCAGTATGCTCCGCCATGCCCATTGCATAAAACAAACTTTTTAAATCCTTGTCTCTTTAAATTAACGATTATTTCTTCCAACATTGTAGTTAAAACAATTGGGCTCACGGTAATTGTTCCCTTACAATTAGCATGCTCTTCAGAAGTATTAAAAGGAATTGTTGGTAGTACATAAGCATTTAATGCTTTTCCAAATGATTCAGCATACATTTCTGCAATTAAAGTATCTAAATGCATTGGTAAGTATGGTCCGAACTGCTCGGTAACTCCAACAGATAAAATAGCTGTTTCTGTTCCACTTTCTACAATCTCTTTTGTTGAATTTTTATAACTCAGCATAAAAGACCTCCGTAATTTTATTGTTTCTACATCTAGTCTCAATTCCACCATAAAGTTCATCTATGAATTATTTCATAATACTAATCTATTTCGTTAAAGAGACCAATCATATGTATAGGTTCGATCAGTTTGTTATTATCATTTTGCAAACTCATTCGACCTTAATGGATTGATATATTCTATTAATCGTTTCCAGATGAAGTGCTTCATGGTAAAAGCTAAAGAGAAATGTTTCTCCAAGTGTGTGAAAAGTGACGCCAAAATGGTTCGTAAATGGTTTTGGTAGCTTTTTATGCAAATTCCCTTGAAGAGATTCTTGGATTCTTATTTTTTGTTCAGATAAAACGGAATAAATGTCAGCTAATGACGGAGGTGTTTCTTTCCAATCAGCTGGCTTAGTTCCTGCTCTAAAAAATTCTCTATATTCGCTCGGAAGATTTATCTTTTCATCTAATACTCCATAAACCAGGTATTCCTGAATATATGCTAAGTGGCCGAAATTCCAGCGAATATTGTTATTAAAACCTTTTGGTACTATATCCGCAAGCTCTTCTGGTGTCTTTAGAATTGATTGCTCCGTTATTCCTCGCACTGTTTCCATATGGTGAAAAATTGTTTGTTCCATTTGAAATTCCCCTTTTCTACTCGAAATTAGATTCCACTCAATTATCAAAACTGTATATTAGTTTATATTTGCTTTATATAGTTTGTTATTAACTTGAATTGCTATTGCCTCTTCTATATTTTTATCCTTTACTTTGAAAATTTTACTCGGACTTTTATATGGGTTTTGGTCTTCCGAGTAAGACACAATTTCGTGAATTTGAGTAACTTTTCCTATTTGTTCTTCAACCTCGTTAGTAGATAATGTTTCATCGGTCATTAGATAGGTAAAGTTGTCTATTTTAATTACGGCTGGTGTAGTGTTTGTAAATTCAGCACTGCTTAATTTGTTCGTATTACATCCTGAAAGTAAAATAGAAACAAGAATTAAACCTATTGTTATTGCCTTTTTCAATGTATTCACCTCCAACTAACCCACTAGCACCAAGAATTAATATTTTTTTCAATATAAAACCTCCTCTAAATATCTTTATATACTGAATGTTGTGTACCATGTTCTTATTAACTTCAGAATGAAGTTAGAACCTGGTACTCGATATTCCCCTGTATTCAAAGAAAATTCATTTGGGCGAGGTTATCAATTACAATGCCAGATTCTATATAACTTCTCACCAATTTCCAAGAGCCATTTTTATCTTTTTTAAACGTTTGAAAAAATAAATTACCTGTTTCTAATCTTTTCCCCTGAACAATCAAAGTAGCTGTTAGTATTACCATTGTTTCCCCATCTTTTAAAGGAAATATTGAAATTTCATCTAACTTCCACTGCGCTTTGTTTTGTATCATAAAATGAAAACCCTGTTTCCATCCTTCTATTGATTCTTCATAGCCAAAGTCTATTATTTCATCATCTCTTACTTCCCTGGCTTGATAATCCTTTGCTATTAACTCTTCTATTTTCTTTATTGATGAAGCTTTCCAAACTTCTATATAAGTATCAAGAAACTGTCGGAACGAATTCATCCAAAAAACCTCCTAAAAAGTTGTTGGGAAAAAATTTTTATATCTATACAGATTCATTACTCCAATTTACAACAGTTACAATAAAAACATTAATTTTCTCCAAGCATAAAATGTGATGAGTATGTTAAAGTATTCGAAAATTAGTGTATTTGTTTTGTTCTTCTAAGAAGTATCTGAAAGTGTCCTATTCTCTTAACTCATATTGTTAGAGTAACACTAGTTCAATAAAAACTCTGTAGTAAGATATGCAGTTATTATTACTATTGGAATCCATCCTGCCCAAGCAAAATAAATATAATATCCCTTAGAATCATCATCCGATTTTTTTATTAAATAGCCTCTGTAACTATATATAACTAGAATAAATAATGATAACCATAAATAAAGAGGAATAGGATTTAGACTGCGATAGTTACCATTCTCGTAAATAGTTATATTTGCCATAATACTTCCAATAGTAAATATAATGCTAATTAATATCGTGGTAAAAGTTCCTTTTTTATTGAACTTAGTTTGTTTTATTTTCTTTGGTAGCTTAAATTTCTTTTTTACCAATGCTGTTAGGACGTAAACACTACTCACTAACAGACCGCAAATGACAATTGCTAGCCACATCACATTTCTCACCTTTTACTTCACAGAATTTCTGGTGCAATTTTATTAGAAGCGTTTGAAGAAATATCTTTTCATTCTAACGTAATCGCACGATATATTCTTTTAATCGCTTCCATATGCATTGCTTCATGGTAAAAGCTAAAGAGAAATGTCTCCCCTCTAGTATGAAATGTGATGCCTAATCGATTTGTAAATGGAGTTGGTAGCGTCTCGTTTATATTTCCTTCAATAGCATCCCTTATTCTTGATGTTTGTTCGGTTAACACAGAAAGAATATCTGCTAGTGATGGCGGAGTTACTTTCCAGTCAGCTGGTTTAGTTCCACCGCTAAATAGTTCTTCATAGTTGCTTGGTACATTCATCTTTTCCCCTAAAACTGCAAATACTTGCCTCTCCTGTATAAACGCAATATGACCGAAATTCCAACGAATACTATTGTTAAAACCTTTAGGTACGATATCAGCTAACTCTTCTGGTATCTTTTTTATAGATTCCTCTGTTATGCCACGTACTGTTTCCATATGTTGAAATAATGTTTGTTCCAAATTAACTCCACCTTTTTTATTTTTTTAGTTTTGCAATACTATCTATAAATACTTTAGCCTTTACTTTTCATTCGCGCTCCTCTACCTAATATACCTATTCCACAATTAGGAGAGAAAACCCTTTTAAAACAAGAAAAGCAGGTTTGGTGAGATACTTTCATTGGTTAGCGGAATACTCATATATATGAACACGACATATTTTCATGTAGCTCCAACCTTCTTCCTCAGGAAAGAGATCAAGCAACCAAAAAAAGATCGAACCGGTATAAAGGTTCAATCTTTCCATTATTTCTTATGTCCACCAAGCAATCCAGCTCGTTTTATCGCTGTTCCTGCATCTGTATAGGACACTGCACGTAAAATTGCAGAGGAGCCATATTTGCTTCGCAAGTCATCCATTGTTTTTCCTAATTTCCGTACTTTCCATTTATCTTCTTCAAATAAGCTTAGTTGCATCGAGTGCTCCGGTTCTAAATTCGTTAAGGATATCGATAATCTGCGAACGGGACGATGATCATAAAACTCGTCAAAAATCCGATCACATACTTTATATATTTTCATCGTGGCATTCGTTGATTCTTCAATTGAGCGAGAACGGTCAAATCCTCCTCCAAAAGCCTCTTTACTATATCCAACAGCAAGATGTATCGTTCTTCCAACCATTTCTGCCTCTCTTGCACGTCTTGCCACGTCTTCACACATCTCAAGTACTACCGCCATCACTTCTTTTTTCGTTCGGTAATCACGAAACAGTACTTGCCCTTTTCCATAACTAATTTGTCCTTCTACTAGCGGTGCACCAAGCTCGGATAGATCAACTCCCCAAGCATGGTAATATAGCTGGTTTCCTATTACACCAAATTTACTTTCTAATATTTCTAAAGAAGTGTGCGCTAATTGCCCTACAGTGAAAATACCCATATTATTTAATGTTTTTTCGAGACGTGAGCCAATTCCCCACATTTTACTTAAAGGGGAAATCGGCCACAACTTTTTGGGAACATCTTCATACATCCATTTGGCAAAACCTGTTTTTTTCGCATCTAAATCTAGCGCAAGCTTCGCCAGTAGCATATTCGGTCCCATTCCAACTGCACATGGCAATTGAAATTGACTATACATCCCATCTTGTATGCGCTTAATTGTATTCTCTACTGGTCCCCAAAGTTTTTCGGTTCCTCCTAAATCAGCAAAACATTCATCTACGCTATACACATGAATCGCTTCATTTGGAACAAACTGATTTAAGTAACGGACTATTTCAACGGAAACTCGAACAAAAAATTCCATTTTCGGCTCAATTAAATGAATAGACGGATGATCTGGAATTTCAAAGAGCCTAGTTCCTGTTTTCACCCCAAATTCTTTTTTCATTCTCGGCGAAGCAGCCAGTACAATACTCCCCTTTTGCTCCAAATTACCAATCACAGCAATAGGTGTTGTCATCACATCGAGCCCAGCATCCGCTGCCGCACAACTTGCGAAAAAGCTTCGCATATCAATGCATATAATTTTTCGATTTTCTAACCCTTCGTACATATTATTCACTCCCTCTAAAAGGAACATTCGTTCTTAATAGTATATTACAAACGTTCGTTCTTATTCAATGGTAAATAATAGTTTTGCTTTTACAAAAAAAGGCTTATCGAGACTATTTCAGACACAAACGCAACCAATCACTATGTAAGTGAGACTAAATGTAGCAGAACCGAGACCAATACAAAAAGAGTGCGTTTTGAAATAGATAAATCAAAACACACTCTGGTAATGGTCTATTAAATTTTTCTAGCATTTTTAGTACAACGGTATATTTCTTAGATGAATGTCACTTAGCTTTTTAGGTAAGCTTCAGAAGAAATATACCGTTCTCTCATTATGTTGCGATGATGCAGTTCATGACCAGCAATGATAACGATAAGTGCACGGACCGATATTTCAGAATTGTTTGCTGTTCCACGGCGCAGCAAATCTTCGCTTGATAGACTTTTAATTAAATGAATGGTTGATTGGCGAACTACATACAAATTTTGAAGAAGGTCCTCTACTGACTGTTTATCAAAAGATGCATTTTGCACATATTCATTATCATTATAACCAGGAAGAGCAACAGTTTCGCCTCGAGCAATGGAGAGTAGCCTAAATCCCATGATACGCTCCGTATCTGCCATATGCCCTATCACTTCTTTTAAGCTCCATTTTTCAGGAGCATAACGAAAATGAGCTTGATGATCAGAAATGTCCTGAAGTAACGCAATTGTTTCTTCCATTTGTTGAACTAAAGTTTGTATGAAATCCCCATCAGATACCAATTCTACATAGGTTGAATAATAATGTGCGTATTCATTTTTCCCTAGCAACTTTTGCATATATATTCTCCTTTATATTTAATACTTTTATATATTCCCCAGTCCCCAAATAGTTCCTTTATTTGATTAAACTAAGAGTTGTCTAAACAGTACACTAGCAACATTGTAATTGAAAAAGCACCTCTGTTTAAAAATGACACTTTTTATAAAGATTTATCGCTTTATCACTAAGACATTTAAAGATGGATACCTACAGTTTTGGCATATTTCTTTTTTCATTTTTATAAAGTAGTTGTAACTTTTCTTCTAACTGCTGCTGATTCCACTCGATTGTTTTATCTGACACAAAGGCTATTTTCTTTCGCTTAGGAATCTTCACTTGACCACTCACAGCCCTTGTATACCCTTCAATCATTGCGGAAATAGCTAAAATGAGCAATGCAAAGCAGATAGCCGGAGCAAGTGGAAGCCACGGAGCACTTTGCAGATAACGAAACGAGGAACCAAAAAGTCCAGCCCATTCATATGCAATCGATTTTGGCGGATCACCAAACATCGGATCATAAGTAACTTTCGTTCCCCCAACAAATAATTTAAGAAGCCCCAAATGGGTGAATACAACCAACGTTTCCACCACCTGCTGACCATATAAAACAAATAATTTCTCGCGCATCATTGGAAATAAATGTCGTATAATAATTCGTCGACGACTAGCACCAAGAGTTTTGGATGCTAAAATATATTCCTCTTGATACAGTAAATTCGCTTCGTTGCTAATTAACGAAGCAACAATTGGTACCGTAATAACCGCCATTAGAATGACTTGAATGATAATGCGTTCCCAAACTGTTGTGGAAAATCCCTCAATTGGTTGCCATAGAACAGGTGATAACATAATATAAGCAAAAATGGTCATTGGTACGTAATGGAGTGGATCGATAAAACTATTAATCACAGAACGATTCTTTTGCCAATACGTACCAATTGCGAATCCAAGTGGTACTGCAATAAACATTCGAACTGCAGCAACACTCATTGCAGCTATAATTGTATATTTTGCACCAAGCATAATTTTTGCCAACATATCATAGCCGTATTGGTCGGTTCCAAGTGGACGCACCCAGCTAGGTGACAAGGGAGCTGCCTCCACTAAACGTCCGTTCACGTACACAAAAAACGTTTGTTTCGGATCCGGTCCGAAAATCCACTCAAACACAAAACTTCCAACCAAAAAGAAGGCAAGTACGGCAAACCCAAAAATAAAATATGGCTGCTTCCAAACGGATTTCATTCGAAAGCACCTCCCCGGTTCAAACGGCGTAAGAAGTACCATTCACCAAAGCTATACAAGAAAAAAATAGGCAAGAAAAAGCTACAAACGGTAATTAAAAACAGCCCTCCGGATAAATGTTCACTCAGGTGAAACATAATGCCCGGCATATTAAACATTCGCTCTAAAATAAATAGATTCGAAAGCATGTACCACATCGTCTTTTTGGATTGAAAAAATATACTAATAATGGCATTTTGAAAAATATGTATAAGTAAAATTACCAATTTACTAAAACCAAGAGACTTTGCAAGTTCAACATACATCTTACGTTCTTCTGCCTCAAACGTAAGCATACATAAACGATACAACTGAACCATTGGTAAAATCATTAAGCAAAAAACAGGTAACATATAAATCTTGTCACCACCGGTAACAGCAATTTTCGACACAAAAATACCCGTATGCTTATGAATCATAATAACCGTTAATTGAACAAGTAAAATAACTAAAATGTCCGGTAAAGATTCCAAAAAGAAAAAGATTGTTTTAATTCTCTGCCTAACTTTCTCTTTATATAACATTGTGATAATCGTAAATGAAAGTGCCAAAACAATGGCAACCACTAAAGAAAGAAC
This sequence comes from Psychrobacillus sp. L3, assembly GCF_042945595.1. GTDB lineage: Bacteria > Bacillota > Bacilli > Bacillales_A > Planococcaceae > Psychrobacillus. Next base: position 2,004,583 of record NZ_CP168493.1, read on the forward strand.
AAGTATTTCCAACGAATAACTTATATACTCCACGATATGTAAACCGGAATATTGGTTAAAAAAGTCGGAGAGTGGAAAGATTGCAAGTAACTGCTGTCCATACTCCCTCCACCAAAATTCCCCTTTTTGAAAACCTGTTATTAATATAGGTAAACCACTAAGCAGCAAAATGCCGATGAATGCAACCACCAATTGAAGCACCCATTTAATAAAACCTTTCACAAAAAATCCCCCTGTTGTCCGAAAATTATGATGAAATTATCATAACATAGTAAACAATAAGAAAAGAAAGATTTTGGTAGATTCTATTTTATGTAAGAAGGAAGTTTCCCCATTATTATAAAATGCCAAGAGATAGTGTGATTAATCCCTTGGCATTCTTATGTGATAAAGATTTCAATTTTAATTTAAAATAAACGATTCAAATTTGCCATTTCAATTGCCGATACTGCAGCATCATAGCCTTTGTTTCCGACTTTTGTACCAGCACGTTCAATCGCTTGTTCAATTGTTTCCGTAGTTACGATGCCGAACATAACTGGAACACCTGTAGATAAACCGACACTTGCAATGCCCTTAGCAGTTTCATTACATACATAATCGTAGTGAGTAGTAGAACCACGAATAACAGTACCAAGACCGATAATAGCATCATATTTTTTCGTTTCTGCCATCTTTTTTGCAATAAAAGGAACTTCAAATGCACCAGGTACCCACGCAACATCTACATTTTCCTCGGCAACGCCATGACGCTTCAAACCATCCAATGCACCGTCCAATAATTTACCATTAATAAATTCATTAAATCTACCAACAACTACACCAATTTTTAAATCTGTACCTATTAAATTTGCTTCAAATACTTTTCCCATTCTTCATCTCTCCTATTAGTTCATTTTTATTTTATGAATCAAACTGCCTGTTCTTGTTCATTTAGATATTTCACTAATGCTTCAATCGTTACAAACTTTAAATTATGGGTCTCCGCAATAGTATGTAATTCTGGAACTCTCGCCATGGAACCATCCTCACTCATAATTTCACAAATGACTCCGGCAGGTTGAACTCCACAAAGTTTAGCGAAATCAACAGCAGCTTCCGTGTGACCAGGACGTTCGAGCACACCATTTTCTTTTGCAACAAGTGGGAACACATGACCAGGTCGGCGGAAATCTGAGCTAACTGATTCTACATTTAATAGCTGTAACATCGTTTCGGAGCGCTCAAATGCGCTAATACCTGTTTCCGTCGTTTTATAATCGATACTGACAGTAAAGGCTGTTTGATGATTATCCGTATTGTGTTGGACCATCGGATTCAAATCAAGACGATCCGCTAACTTTTGGGTTATAGGTGTGCAAATCAACCCACGACCATACGTTGCCATAAAGTTAATGTTTTCTGGTGTCGCATAATCTGCCAGCACTAGAAAATCTCCTTCATTTTCTCTACTTTCATCATCTACAACGATAATGATTTTCCCTTTTTTTAAATCTTCTACTGCTTCTTCAATTGAATTGAACATATGTAACGTACCGCCTTTTCGTTAGAATCCATTTTGCCTTAAAAAGTCCATCGTGATCGGCGAACTTTCTTTCTTTCGCTCCAAATGATTTATCACATACTTTCCAAGTAAATCATTTTCAATGTTCACTACTTCATGCTCCCGTTTAATGCCGAGAAGTGTTTCACTAAATGTAAGTGGAATAAGGGAAACTGTCAGCTGCTTTGGCTTTATATCGAAAATCGTTAAACTAATACCATCTACTGCAACCGAACCTTTTAGCATACAGAATTTACTTAGCTCTTCACTAATGCCAATATCCACGTATACGGCATTTTCTACTTTTCTTTTTCTTAAAATGATTCCTGTTCCATCCACATGTCCAGAAACAAAGTGACCGCCAAATCGACCGTTTGCAGGCATTGCACGCTCCAAATTAACCGCATGACCAATTTGCAAAGATTGAATGCTTGTAGACTTTACTGTTTCTGGCATAACATCCACTGTAAAAAGAGTATTGGAAAAGGAAATCACTGTTAAACAGACACCATTAACCGCAATACTATCGCCTAAATGGATGTCTTCTACAATCTTTTTGGATTCCAACGTTAACTGCATACTATTTGGTCCGCTTTTCATCGATTTAACTTTGCCTAAATCTTCTACAATTCCAGTGAACATAAAATACACCTCTTTTCTATTTCGAAATTTTTATTCAAAAATAAAACCCCATAGAAACATCTCTACGGGGGATTTAGGGAAATTATGTTTTACGCGTCAACAAATAAACCTCTTGAAGTAGTATTTTTCTCCATAAGGAAATAAGCTTGTTCGAACATCCTTCTCCCATCCAGACTATACTGTCGGCTTTGGAGTTGCACCAAATCCTGCCTTAAAGAAGGCTCACGGGCTTAGAATTTCTTCATCACCGTCGATTGGGAATTTCACCCGACCCCGAAGGACTACATGTATGAAATTTTGCTAGGTTTTATTCAAAAATAAAACCCCATAGATATATCTCTACGGGGTGATTAGGAAAATTACATTTTACGCATCAACAAATAAACGTATGGAAGTGCATTTTTCTCCATAAGAAAATAAGCTTGCTCGTACATCCTTCTCCCATCCAGACTATACTGTCGGCATTGGAGTTGCACCAAATCCTGCCTTAAAAAAGGCTCACGGGCTTAGAATTTCTTCATCACCGTCGATTGGGAATTTCACCCGACCCCGAAGGACTATTCATCTATAAAAAAATTATAGCACTTTAAGAGAAAATTTTCATGTATAAAAATAAACATAAATTGTTTAATTTCTCTTCTTAAAGGTGGTAACAAAAAAGACAGACTTTTATCAGACTGTCCTTCTACTTTTTTTACATATTATTCTTTTACCAGTTTAACCATGTAAGACATTGCTTCATTTATGTCAACATGTTCTAGATACTCCCATGTCTTGTAGTTCATCGCACCACCAGGTTTAATGTCGGCAAGTGTAAGTCCGGTATTCTCCAATAACATTTTCAAATCTTGAGGAGAATAACATCTTAAAGATTGAGTAACGTTTCCATCCCCATCAAACCATGAATCAAGCATGCGGCAATTCATAAAATCAAAGTCATACTTTCGAAGTGTACTTCCTATCCTCATCTCTTGGCCTGCAACACTTGCCCAATACCAAGGAGTATAAATATCTATTAATATACAACCATCGGGTCTTAGCCAATTGCCCATTCGTTTTAATAATTTGTGTTGATCTTGATCATCGCCAATGCCGAATCCATCTATATAGCAAATGACGTCAAAGGATTTATCAAGTTCGACCTCATAAAAGTCCCCTTCTATGATTTCAAGAATGCCTATTAATCTATGTTCGCTATTCAGCTTTTTCATGTTGTCAATTCGAGAGGATACTAGCTCTATTGCAGTGACATCATATCCTTTTTTAGCAGCTGTTATTGCAAACTCACCGCCTCCAGCACCTAATTCCAAAATGGACTAGAAAGGGCTAGAAGCAAAAGTCTCTATTTTCGTCAATATTTCCTCATGCTCTTCGTTCTGGCCAGTTGAGCCTTCTTTATATAATTGAAATTGTTTGTCGTAAAAATTCTTTACCCATTCCATACTGAACACTCCTTATTCAACATTTTTATCATTCAATAAGGTCGATCAGGATGAATCAATTGTAAAGCAGAATATAATGCCCTCCAATAACTTGTAGCTTAATAGATTATATCACAGATTATTAAGAAAATTATATGCTATGTATGAGTCGCCTCCTTCCGCTCCAAACAATAATCCTAATAAAGTAAGAGTATACTTCATCAAATCAATTAACTATTGTACTTTCTTTTGATTATCTAGCAAGCAGAAACTGAGAAAAAATTGATAATATCTAAGTATAATGAGGCAGGGAGTTCTGCGGGAATAGCAAATATAATTGCTACGAAAGCGAAGCGGCAGGAGCATGAGCGGAAGGCCACGCAGGAATACAGTGAGGCTACTGAAAAGTGTCATTCTAATAAATTTTTCTAAAAATGTATTTTGTGATTATTCTTCGCAGGGAAATTTAACTACTCAGGTTTAGTGCTCTATCATTCGCTTTCCACGAGACTGGGCGCCTGATCCTACTCCTTTTTCTCAGTCTACATAATCGTAGTATGTAGAGTTAGTGATATTCCGAAAAGTGGTTATTCCAACTAAGCAGATAATATTTCCAACTAAATCATCTTTTTTCCAACTAAGCGTCTCATTATTCTAACTAAAACTTCAATTTTTCCAACTAAGCCAATTTCCCTTTCCAAAAAGAGTGTACAGACTCATTTCAAGGATACTGAAAAAGAGTAATTCTAGTAAATTTGCTAATAAGTAGTTTTTCCTGCGATTAATCGCCGTAAAAAAAATTGCCGCCGCGCTAAATTATACTATTTGAAGAAAAGATTCAGGGAATAACTACTATAAAAAATAATAATATAGAGTTTTTCAGTGTTCTCAATGCAGTGACGAGAAGATTGAAGCCATGCCCGCGAAAATCAACGGTATTTCTAAGTAAAAGAACCAGGCGTCTTTTTGCCCGATTTTTCTTATCAATCTAAAGAATTAAGGAAAAAAAGATTTTGGTGTCATATTGTTAAGAATAAATGTATATTTTATTTTAATAAAATTTTATTGTTATTCGATAAATTCGGCGTTACAATATTCATATAAATCAAAAATTGAGGTGTTTTTTATGAAGCAAAGTACAACTACTTTTTTAAAGGGTACTATTTTTATTACTGGAATTATAGTTCTCAGCTTGTTTACATTTTTGTTACCGGGATTAGCAACCGATGCAGCTGAGATGAATCCAGGGTATACTTATTTAAGATTTCCTGTTCTAATAGGTTTATATATTACTGCAATACCATTTTTTCTTGCTCTTTATCATGCATGGACGCTATTAAATTATATCGAAAGTGAAAATGCTTTTTCAAAACTATCTGTAATGGCATTAGGACATATAAAGAGCTATGCAATTTTAATAATTATCTTATACGTAATAGGGCTATTTATGTTGATGTTACAAAATGCGTTGCACCCTGGAATAGCAATTATTGGTACAGTGATCATTTTTTCAACTCTAGTTATTTCAGTCTTTGCTGCGGTTCTTCAGGAATTGTTAAGAAGTGCACTTGAAATAAAATCAGAGAATGATTTGACAGTCTGCGGTGATGAAATGTCTATTATCATTAATGTAGATGTAATGTAGGCTAAGAGAAAAATGAGCGTTACAGAACTTTCTGAAAGAGTTGGAATTACGATGGCTAGTCTTTCTATATTAAAAAACGGAAATGCAAAAGCCATTAGATTTTCAACTTTAGAGGCAATATATAAGGCTTTGGACTGTCAACCCGGTGATATTCTAGAATACAGATGTGACGCAAATACACAAGAATAATTTATAAACTGTACATTATCCTAAAAGATTCTGTCTAATTAGATTCAAAAAAATTATAAGATTAAACAAGAATTTGCGTGAGCTTACCTATTAGGAGGAAATACCATGTCATTGATATTAATTTTATTAATCGGTCTTGTTGGAGTGTTCTTAATATTATTAATGAAAAGGCCACTAATAGAAATACTTGGTGAAAATAATAAACTAGTACTTAAGCTAAAAAATGCAATATGGTTTCAAAATCATTGGTTATCTGGGATATTCTTATTCTTTATGAATGCAGTACTATTTTTTTCAACAGTTTTTATGCTTTATATGTTGGCTTATTTCTCAATTCCTTTTATTCATTTGCTGGTGATGATTTTTGCTGTGATTGGAAGTATCTTTTTATGGATAATTATTAATAAAGCATCTCTAAGTACAAAAAAGAACCATTGGAAAATGGCAACGGTCGGAAGCAGTTTTTATATTATCTTGTCTCTTATGTTCATTTATTGGTTAGTGACATTAAAACCTTCTTATCCAGGTGAAGATACTTTTATGAATGCAATTGGATTAGTTTTAGGTGTAATTGTTACAATGGTTGCGTTTATTTCATGTTTCGTTATTACAGGATATTCCAATAAGAAAGCAGACAATTAAACAAATATGAAATAGAACATGTTCTGTTACGGAATGATCTTCAAAAATGGAAATGTTGAGCATAATCTATAAAAAACATCCCAAAAGTTGACTTTATCTTTTGGGACGTTTTCAGATCAGAGAGTAAGCACTTACCATTCATGAATCCTCTCAAATGGGATGTTTAACTCCCGTATTTTTTGATCGATTCGAATTCGAATTTCCTCTGTTAAGAGACCATTTTTCTTAAGTTGAAGTTCCTCTCCGTCTGGAAAGTAAAATACATAAAATGGCTGGACATCGTCATTTTCTAAATCATCAAAATAATGAATGCTATCTATACTATCCCAGGTGTAGCTTTGTTTATCTTGGGAAAAAGCATGCCGGAATGTAATGGCTTCCCCTGATAATGATGCATACGATAAAGATCCGCCATGTATAAGAACAATGCAACCACATGTACATAAAAAAGCGAGTACTATTGATAATTTATTCATATTCATTAGCCATAAAGCAACAAATGCTAGGATTAGCAAGAGCATCGCAATTCCACATAGCATAAAGTTAATCTTAGGAACCTGAGTTATCCAAACGCCTCGCTCATAATACAAAGTCTCCGCAACAATAAGTGGTTCAAAGAAAATAACAAGCGGAGAAAATAAAAATAAGCATATGGCCAATGCCATAAAAATATGTCGTCCTTCTGTTCTACGATACATGATACATCCCCCTCCTCTTTGCCCAAACGAACAATAACATTACAATAAGGATACTAGTGACACATACGAGCATTCCACGTGTAAAATCCATCTGAAAGTTCCATAATTGCCTAGCGATCTCCCCATCTAAGACGTTAGGAATCTTAAAATAAAGCATTGGTATAAAACTACTTACTTTTGGTATATGCATCATCGCTAAAATATTCGGAAAGAAAAAGCATATAGTCCCTACAAATAAGTTAATATATGGCTGCCTAAAAAGATAATATCCTAAAGTCGATCCAATAATAACGAACATTCCAATGATAAAAAATCCACTAAGTATGTGAAGTATATACTGCCAAACCGGGATTGCAGAGTAGCCTTCCGTTGTATAAAAAACGATCGGATAATGAAAATTCCCCTTCTCTAACAACATACTTGAAACACCGAAACATATAAGAAGTCCCAAAAGAATCGTACTCATAATCATGGTGATGATAATACCTACCTTTGTACGAAACTTTTTCCAAAAAGATAGCGGCAAGCTATAAAAAATGGTTCGACGTTCCGCATCGAGTGCAAATAAATCACACGCAATAAATAAAACAACAAAGAAAAACAACATGCTGCCGTACGTTTGCAAACTTCTTACCAATGCATCTACATTAGTTAAATTATGTGGTTGAATAGGCATGTTCGTTCCCTTTAAGTAAGCGAATAAAGCTTGCTCCCTTAACAAATCCTCTTGATTGAATGTAAACAGCTTACTAGCGCCAACAAAACCATCTACTAATCCTTGAAACCGAAGTTCGTTCAAAGCGTATCCATTTTCCACGAACTCTTCTAAATTATTCGAAGTAATATTAAACAATTGTCTAGCTATTAACTGACGCTGATCCACTAGATTGTCATACGTCTTTAAATAAGCTTCATCTTCAGCTACATATTCAGAAGTAAAAGGCATCAGAGTTTTATCAAGAGTAATTAATTCTTCTTTTTTGACTTTACGTAATTCAATACCTTCTTCAAATTGAAAGAAAAATGGATACAACGTGAAAAACAAGAGGCTTAAAATGATTAATAGTAGATTACGTTTATTTCGAATAAATAATAGAATCTCAAACCTCGTATAACCCATCACGCTTCCACCTTTCCACGTTTGACTAGCTTCTTTTCTAGAGTAAATCGATTGAATCGAAAAGTGGAGAAGATATATAGCATAACTTCAACAACTACAATACTAGTAGCTAGGACAATAACACCATTTGGAAACGTAATATAATTATTTTGATAAAAAACCGATTTATCTCCCGTAACCACATTTCCAATATCAAAATACGTATTAGGGAAAAAGCTCACATCCAAATTATCTATAAAAAACGTATCTTGATACACTTTTTCGGAAAATAACAATGCAACACCAAAAAACAATGTAATAAATTCATTTCTTAAAAGTAAGCTTAATAACATACATAAACGAATAAGTAAAAATGCAGCCAAAATCAATAAACAAAAGGATTGTACAAAGAACATAACTGTTGAAATGACATCATATTCATCACGAATGTAACGTACAACTGGTAAAGATAAACTACCCCATCCATTCCTAATAGCCATTACAACTAAACCACAAAGGATAACAAAGACCATACTGCCAAAACCAAAAATAAATACTATAAAAGATTTCATATTAACTTGTCGATAGAGCGAAACAGGTATACTTTTCATAATTGTTTTGTGTTTATCATCTTTTGTGAAAATATCATTGCCATATAAGATGACGAATAGTAATAGAAAATAAGGGAAGAGCAGTTGTATCCATAGCCGCATCTGTTGAAAACTAGTCAATGCATATAGCTCACTGAAGTTTATATTACTTTCTGCAGAAAGTGCTTCTATTTCAATCCTGGCTTTATTATAATCATGAATTACCTGCTGAAAAGGGTATTTAAAGTTTTTTAAATAATTCTCTGGTATAACAGAGTATCCATTTTGTGTGCCTTCAATAAGTATTCTATAGTGATTTGCAGAGCTTTTAATATAATTAGGGATATCTCTGTTTTGTATAGCAGCCAAAAGAAGCTCCAAATTTTCATAGTATATTATGTTTAATTCCGTATATCCATTATTTTGCTCCTTTTCTTGCTTTACTAAGGCATGGTAAAATTCAGTCCATGAGTCAACATACAAATTGAATGATAATTTATGGTTTTGATAAGTCTCCTCTTGAGTTGGAACAGTGTAAATCATGTAGAAAACGGTACTTAATAAAAACAAAAGAAGAAACAGCATATTTTTTTTATTTTGAATAAACTGCATGAATTCGAAATGGTACATTGCTTTTCTCATTTAAATAGAGTCACACCCCTTTCCTATAAAAGAGTTCGTAATACTCCGATGTACCAATGGGACCAATTGTTACTTCTTTTATAGAATTACTTAAACAAATTTCCATCCATTCAAAAATTTTTTCGTGCGTTATATTTTCAATAGGAATACACAGAAGATTTTCTGCTTGAATACTCTTTTCTTTTGGATAAGTAATCATTGTCTTGATAGTTTCTAAATGTTTATGAGGAGCAGAAATTTTTAAGAAAAGGTCTGTATCTTCATTTAGTTTTAACTCATGAATGATGTTCGCATTATGCAAATAAAGGACACGATCTGCATAAAGGTCTAAGTTATTAAGTAAATGGGAGGCGATAAAGATGAGCTTCCCCTTCCTTTTCAACTCATTCAATATTTCTGAAATAAGCGCAACATTGGACGGATCTAAACCGTTCATCACTTCATCTAATAGCATTGTTTTCGTATCAGCTACTAATACCATCGCAAAGCATAAGCGTTGCCGCATCCCTAATGAATACGTTTTAACTTTCTTTTTTACATAAGTGGCCATATGCAGTCGTTCAATAATTGCGTCTGTCTTATCAATTTCTGCATTCCACATACGAGCATAGAACTTAAGATGCTCATAGCCTGTCATATCATTAAATAAATCTGCTTGATCTGGTAAAAAAGCTATTTGCTTGCGAATATAAATCTCATCTTTTGGATATGTATATTTTTTTTCAAATAAAACACTGCCTTCATTTGGTTGTAAAAAATTGATCATGACATGTAATAAGGTCGATTTACCTGTTCCGTTCGGTGCTACGACACCAATGATTTCACCAGCGACCCCATCAATCGAAACATTCTCTAACACCCTTTTATTATTAAAAGAAACGGATACATTTTTTATTTCTAACATTTACTCACCTCTCCAACTCAAATAGTTTATTCTTTCAAATACGCCTCAATTTCCAGATATTCATCCATCAGTAATAACTTAAAATAATCAAGCGTTTCATAATCAAAGCAATCTAAATAAGGTACAACTTTAAAATAAAGCGTAATATCTTCTCCTTGCTTGACTTTACTTCGTGCATCACCTTTAAAAAAAATGAGAAACCAAGATTTAGTATCATTTTCAAAACGAATGGTTGTTAGATTCGTTTTTGCATCATATTTAACTTGCATTACTTTATCTTGGATAGCAATCTTATCGCCGATTTCGTAGCCACCATAGTACTGTACATACGAGCGATTCTCTTCATCAAATAGTAGATCATCCAATTCCCAAAGTGTTACTGGATGCTTTTCAATTACTTTGTTTTTATGATTAGCTAATACACGGACAAACTTATACTCCTCATTTCCAATAATTTCCTGACTACCACGGATAAAACTTGTTGGCTTATCTACACATGCTCCAGCACTATTAACAAATACACTTTCTGTTTTAAAATCCTGCTGAACGATAAAAAACAGAACAAGAGCTACTACAATCGTTAGTGGCATTATGATGACCATTGGTACAAATGCACTTTTCCAAGAGGAATGAATCGGAGTCTGAATTTTTTTACGCAGTGATTCAACGAATTCTTTGTCAGGTTCTAAATCTGGGCGATCTACTAATGGCTTTAACCAAATAGGATCTTTTTTATCTTGCATAAAGGTCAACTCCAATCTGTAGCTTTTTATCCTTCTTCATTTTTGCAATCGCACGGTGATAATCCACTCGTACCTTTAACTCGGTGCATCCTAAAATGTCTGCCGTTTCTTTATTACTGAATTCTTTTAATCCTTTTAAAATGACGAGGCTACGGTAATGCGGTTTTAAAGAGAGTAGTGCCTCTTGTAATAAAGCCCAATCCTCCTGCATCAGCACTCGCTGTTCGGCACTGTCCCCACTAAGTTCGCTCTTTTTTTCTAATTTACTAGGTAGTAGTCGTCTTAACATCTGTTTCCTATGATTATCGACAGCTGTATTGCGAGCAATGGATAAAATCCACGTTTTTTGCTTCGTTTCATCCTTCAATTGTGAAAAGTTTCTCATCACTTTAATAAAGGTTTCTTGCGTAATATCCTCTGCTTCCTGCTTATTGTTTGTATAATACAACGCAAAATGATAAACATCCCGGTAATATTGGTTGTATAGCTCTTCTATGTATCTATTTGTTCGATTCAACAATTCACCCCATTTATTGGCGTTTGTAATAAGTCGTTTGAGAATTAATCCTGTTTCAAAAAAAAGAAGTATATTCAAAAGAAATTTGAATATACCCTTAAATGCCTTATTAAGTTAATTATACCATTCGAGTAATTTTCAATTTGAATTTTCTAAAAATAATTAGAAGTGGATAGATTTTTAAGGTAATATATACAGAAGATTACATTTAGTTTTATTTAGAAAGTAGGTTTTTAAAATAAATATTTGCTTTATAGGTGGTGGAAACCATCTTAACAACGAACTGCAAGAGGTTATTCATCAATTGTCTAATTATGTGACGACAGAACACAAAGTATTAATCATTCCATTTGCAACAGAAGTATCTAAATATGAAGGCTGGAATAAGACAATTGAGCAAACTTTCAACTTAATTGGAAACAATAATGTGGAGCTTCTCGAGTTTGAAACGGATGCTCACGATATGGTAAGTAAAATTAACAAGCACGATGTACTTTATTTTATTGGAGGTAGACCAGATTTGTTAATGCAAAGATTACACGAAAAAAATCTTATACCTGTAATAAAGCAGTTCCAAGGTTTGATAATTGGTTATAGTGCAGGTGCATTAGTTTTCTCTAATGAGTGTATTATTTCAAAAGATGAGGACTATCCTCAAACCATGGTAATAAACGGAATAGGATTGGTTGATTTTAGTGTAGAAGTACATTATGAACCGAGCATAGATGAAGAAATAATAGAATTAACTAATACAAGGGAGATATACGGCATTCCGAATGGTTCAGCAATTTTTTGGAATGATATAAAAATAATGTGTATAAACGAAATATATCACTTCAGTAATTTAAGAAAAGAAAAGATTACTCTCTAATAATCTTCAAAATTGCATATTCTAAGTAAATTTAATAAGAATAAAATGGGGTGGGATAGTTGGTTAATGATATGAAAGTTGCGCTCATACAAAAATGTAAATACTTATCCGAAGAGGAAAAAGTAGAATTACAAAAGGCTATAGAATTCTCAGAGAAAGCACATATTTATCAAACAAGGGCGACGGGAGAGCCATATATTATTCATCCACTGGAAGTATGTCTAATATTATCGGAGTATGAGGCAGATTTAATTTCTTTAATATGCGCATTACTGCATGATGTTGTGGAGGATACCGAGGTTTCATTATCTGAAATCGACATGCATTTTGGTAGTCATGTTGCTTTCATAGTGGACGGTTTAACAAAGTTTGAAAAAGGCGTATTAGCAAAAGAAGAGTACAGTGCAGCTAATACAGAAAAACTTCTCTCCATGGCGATGGTTGACATTCGAATTGCTGTAGTTAAATTGGCAGATCGTCTACATAATATGAGAACACTTGCGATTAAAAGAATAGAAAAGAAAATACCTTATGCAAATGAAACCTTATTATTCTTTTCCCCACTTGCCGAAAAGATAGGATTGTATAAGCTGCAAGAGGAATTAGAAGACTTAGGATTTAGCTATTTAAATCCTCCACGACATACTCGGTTTAAAAAAATTCTGAATGATTATACGCAAGTACATTATGAGCTATTTAATCAATTTCTTCACAAAATACAGGAAGAAGATTCAAGTAAATTCATCGTTCATACAGATTGGAAGAAACCACCCCTCTTTCAATTATATAATCTAGTAAGTGAAGGACATAATTTGCAAGAACTTTTTACAATTCATGTAACTACGCGAACATCCCTTAATTGCTATACTGTTCTTGGCACTATCCACTCCCTATTCGAGCCTGTGCCTGATCAATTTGCAGACCAAATAGCGATAGAAAAACACCCATTTTTAGAACATCTAGAAACTAAGGTTAAAATCGATGATCTGATTCTCCATGTGATCATTCAGGATGAAGCTACTAAAAACTATTATGAACATGGTGTTTTTGGAAAGCTAAAAGAAAATAAGAAACAAAGCTTAAGTAATTCTTTATTAGGTAATTCTATCCATTCTGTAAAAACGATTGCAGAAAATTCAATAGCATTTTGTGAATTAATTTCACTTGAATTATTTCAAAAAGAAATAACCGTGTTCACTCCAAAAATGGATGTGATCATATTACCGATAAACTCAAACGTCATCGATTTTGCATATGCTTTAGATCCTTCACTTGCAAATAGAATGTCTTTCGCAAAAGTAAATAATGAATTCCAATCACCCCAAACAGTCCTGCTAGACATGGACATTGTAGAAATCCACACCAAAAATAAATTAACAGTGGATACTAAATGGTTACACCATGTACAAACATCGAAAGCGGTTAAAGAAATAATGGAGGTTGTTAATAAAGGGAAATCCATTCCGAAATATTAGTGTTGCAGCGAAATAAATCGGATGCTCTAAATAGAAGTTCTCGATTGTTTGACGAAACCTAAAAGCGATTACACCGTAACTATAATAGACGTAATAAGAGGGATACAAATGGCACATTGTACTAACTGCAACTATAGAAGGAAAGCCAAAGAAATTTGGTCGCTTGGATTTTCAAAAAAGGGAAAATACTGTTCTAATTGTGGAGACAAACAATATATTTCATACGAAACCCAAGGAATACTTACATTGGGTTATCTATGTCTTGTGTTTATTGTGATTTTCCCAATCCTCATCAAATTAAGTGGTAAGGATGAGTCTGCATGGAAGTAAAAACTGAATTAGATAAGGCTGTTTTCGAAAACTTAGTTGTTATTAAATGAAATTTACTGGAGGTTAGCTTATATGAGGAAAAGTATGTTTTTTGTTTTATCATTGGTTTTTATGTCCGTCATTCTAATAGGTTGCCAATCCGAAGATAACACTACAATAGATGCAGATCAGACTAATCCTAAGAAACAGTCAGAAGAAAACGAAAAATTGAAGATTGATGGAGTAATCGCAAAAGTTAACATTTCAAAATCAAAAGGTGGCAATCCAATTATTTTTGATGATGACAATGCTATTGAAAATTTCAAAAGTATAATCTCTAGTGCTGTAAAGTTAAATGGAATCGTAAATATGACTAATCCAGAGTTTTATATGGATATTGCCTATGAAAATGAAGAAAAACAAAGTTTTCAACTCTGGTTGGGCGGGACGTTTGAAGAAAGCACCTTAATGAAAACCGATGATACACACACTATTTATATTCTACCAGAGGAATCGACAAACAAGATAATTGATTTAATGGAATAGCAGTTGTAACCAAGACATCAATTTGAGGTCTTTTCAAATACTAAGTTTTTGCCAAATTCAAGCTGTCTAATTATCTCGTAGTAACGACTTGCAAACTTACCATCCAGACTTTTAAAAGATATTTACCATTTCGTTTTACAGATGTATTTCCGCTTGAATTTAACATTTTCTTGTACTAACCTTCCAACAATGGTATGTAAGTTATCTCGATACCAGAAACAACAGCAACTTTAAAACCCTTACCTGTTGCATAAATCTTTGTTCCAACAGGTAACTTATTTGCTGTACCATTATTAAAGTTAAATGCTGATTCTTTTTGCTTTGTTATTACCCCAACTTGCTCACCTCGCGTATATTCGGATTCTGTAACCCATTCAATCTCTTGGGCATTCGCATATACAATATCTTCTAAAATAAAAATATCTACATCTCTATTTTTAAGCATCTCTTTTGGTGTTGGATTTCCAGTTATCATTCCATTGGAACAACCTGATAATAGTAATAACAGCAAAGAAACAAAGAATAATACTCGACTTATTCCTACTTGATAATTCCTTTGTTTAGGCAAAAACATAAAATAACCCACTTCCTTTTATTAGGATAAGTAACTATTCTATATAAAGCGTATTAAGACCTTCTCATTGATTTAAATAGAGCTCCAATTCTTTAGATAGCATATCGAGCGCTATTCTTTTAAGAGAATACTTTGCATCGATAATCTCCACTAACTTAGCTGCTCTCAATATTTTAAGATGATGATGAATGGTGGATTTACCGATATTTAATTTTTCGGTAATATCCTGCAATGTACGGTCGTGTTCATATAGTAATTTTACGATTCTTAGACGTACCTCATCCCCCAATGCTTTGTGCTTAAGAACTAAAAAATTATTCGGTGAGTACTGATCATTTGGTGTAATACTTTCATTTGAAATTGGATAATAAAAGACCTTTGTCCCTTCAATATCTGCCTCTATGTTCCACGGGCGATAGATGTATTGGGGGATTAACAAAACGTTATGAACACTAGGTTCTGGCAAATACGATACGCCCCCTGTAGCCCATTCAACCAATTCTTCTGGAGGCATTTTATCTACCATCTTTTTCTTCATTTCATAATCCGTTTTCAAGATAGTTTGAAGATGGTATGAATCTTTCTCAATAATCGCTTCATACCAATAGTTCATCACATTTATAAGATGTTCTTTCAAGCGTTTTCCATTCGCTTGACAAATGAATTCAATATAGTTTGGAAAGAATGAATGATGACTTGTTAGCTTCATCATTTCCTTCATGGCCGATTCTTCGCCTAATGAAGCTCTCCGCCTTATTTCTTGGTATTTGCTTCCGATAAACGGCAAACAAATAAATGTTAATTCTGTCATTGGTAGTGTCTGAATATATGAAGTAAATTCCCCTAAATCATGGAAGTCTCTTTTATGGAGCAGCTGTAGCAATGCCTTCCAAGTATTTTTAATGGAAACAAAGTCTAATTCCGCTAGTAGTCCAACTGGTAAGTGCTCTTTTAATTCCTCCCAATAATCTGCTGGTTTTTCTAACGTTTTAATAATAGGAGTATTAGTAATTGCCGCTATCCCCAGTGCACACTCCCATAATACAGAGTGAGTAACATGAACTTGATACGTTTCTCTCTTTCTACTTGTATGATTTAATACATCCATTTCATCACCCCTAAAAATTCTATGTATTTAGAATATACTATTCAAATATTTTAGAATCAATAGATAATTTTTTATAACATGAAAAACTGTAGACGAATTCGTATTAATACGATTATCTACAGTTCCTCCTAAACGGTTTTTCATTGAGTTATTCAACTAGTTGCAAGGATTCGAGTCCCTTTAATTGATAGATGAATTCCTGAGTGCCCTTAGTGTTCTTATAGAACATATGAATATTTCGACTCTTAAGAGTTGTATTTATTTCTTCATTCACATAATCATTTTGCTTAAATGCATTATTTATATTAGTAACCTTGAAATTTGGTTCCTCATAACTCAGCACCATGATAGATGTTTCTCCTTTTTCTTCTGTTTCAAGTAGAATTTCGTTTATTCCATCTTGATTGATATCGATGAAAGTTGGTATTCCTACTAAATGAAACCCCTTAAACTCCATATGCTTCTCATCATAAAAAATATAAGTAAAACCTTCTTGTATAGTACCAACTAATCCAAGTAAAGTAAGAGGACCTATCTGTTGGTCTTGTATTTGAATTTGTACATCCTGTAGTACATCATCCACTAAATGAAAGAAAGATACACGTCCTAAATCGACAATCATTTCCCCTTTTACAAGCTGCGCAACTACTGTATCTTCCTTTTTCAATAATTGAAGTTCAATATCATCTCTCAAATTCTGTGTAGCAACTATTTTAGAGATATCTGTTTCTTGCTTTTCTACTTCATTAAATGATCCCAATAATAAATCTGAATAACGTAAAAAAACTTCCTTTTGTGCAATAAATGGTTCAAACGTAGACCACTTCTCTAGAACCTGTTCATATGTGTCAACAGATGATTCATCATAAAAATTTATGTGTATCGAATGAATGAACTTCATCTCTGGTTTCGCCAGATTATGAGTAACAATCTTTACCTCGTAAGATGGTTCCGCTCGGCTTGGAATAATCGATTCAATCTTAATAGAACTAAAGTCAACTCCCTTGTACATATTAACGATTTGTTTTAGGTCTTCCTCGTTCTCATAAAATGAATATGCTTTTAACTGATTTATGTCTCCTTGCTCAATACAAGTTAAATAATTGATAAATGCATCTGCAACCTCTTCTAAATTTGTTGTTACTACTATAGTTTTATATAGATTTCCATAATTATCACTTAAATCAGCTGGTAAACTTTCTATAGTCTCCTGCTTATCAAATATTTGAGAAAAAGTAAGGACACCAAAACAAAGGAATACAAGTACAAAGAGCGGTAGAAAGAACCAGGAAACTTTGCTTTTCTTTTTAGAGTGATTATTATTCCTCTGCTTTACCATTCTTCTTATTAGCTCATCATCCATCCACTGCTCTTTCCCAATAGCTGCATCTAATCCTTTTTTAATTGGAGAATCTTTCATGAAAATGTTCCCCCTCTAGCGTAAAATGATTCTTTAGTTGTTCCCTTCCTCGTCTAAGTCGTGTTTTAACTGTGTTTACAGAACAATCAATTAATTCTGCAATTTCATCAATTTGAAAACCTTTATAATAATACAACACGATGACCTCGCGATACTTAGTAGGTAACTGTAGCACCGCATTTCCAATCATTATATTGTCGTTTTTTTGAATTACGGAAGTCTCTGTTGTGTTCGAACTACTGAACATAGTGTGAAGCATCATGGATACTCTTGTATTCTTGTAAGCCCAGCTTCTTAAATAATCATGACACTGATTAATAGTCATCCTATACAAATAGGTGCGATAAGTTGCTTCTCCTCGAAAATCCTTTCTTTTTTCAAATGCTTTAACAAACACTTCTTGCACAACATCTTCTGCTACTGTTCGATTTTTCACATACGTAAAAGCTAATCGAAGTAGCTCTTCTCCGTATGTACGAATCAGTTCTTCAAAAAATAAATCTTCAGTCCTATCCTTCAAATCATCCCTCCTTCAGAATTGCAATTTAGACGGAACACTTCAGAAAAAAGTTTCAAAATAATAATAATTTTCTTACATATAATTTGAATTCGGAAAATATTCGCTGTGAACGTTGTTAGTATGGGGGTTATTAAATCACTTTTTTCTATAGATTTTTCACTTACCCAATTATTTGGAACCTTGTCCTAAATGTTTCTATCCAACTAAAAGTTGCCTTCGAGAAAAATATTTTTACAAAGACAAGTTTTCGTGTTAATATACTTACATATACTAAAAAGTGTATACGATTACCTTAAAAGTTGGTCTAGGGAAACATTTAAACTTAAACAGAAATTTAGGAGGGATATATAATGAGTACTCGACCCAAAAATAAGTCCAATGAGCAAGGATGGTTTAAAGAAAGCTCTACTGTGAGTATGGAAGAGGTAAATAGCTCAGTGAACGTTCCGACTAAAGGAGGTTTTTGGCGAAAACTTTTGGCTTTTGCGGGACCTGGCTCTTTAGTAGCCGTTGGATATGTAGATCCAGGAAACTGGGCGACATCCATTGCTGGCGGCGCACGATTTGGATACACTCTATTGAGTGTTATTCTACTTTCTAATTTAATCGCCATGTTACTACAATCTCTGTCTGCAAAACTTGGTATAGTAACTGGAAGAGACCTAGCGCAAGCAACAAGGGACGCTACCGGTAAGAAAACAGCCATTTTTCTTTGGATTTTAACAGAACTTGCTATTATTGCAACAGATCTTGCAGAGGTTATCGGTTCAGCTATAGCCTTAAATTTATTGTTTGGAATTCCCCTTTTGTTAGGAATTACTATTACCACATTAGATGTATTACTTTTACTTTATTTGCAAAAGAAAAGCTTTCGGATTATTGAATCGATTGTCATCGTATTAATGTTTACTATTTTTGTTATATTTGCATTTGAAGTGATTATTTCCAAACCTGAGATTTCTGCATTATTTGGTGGGTATGTACCACAAATGGAAATTGTCACAAATCCAGGCATGCTCTTTATTTCCCTAGGTATATTAGGAGCTACAGTCATGCCGCATAACTTATATTTACATTCTTCCATCGTTCAAACGAGAAACTACAAAAGAACAATAGAAGGAAAAAAAGAGGCTTTAAAATTTTCACTTATTGATACTACATTTTCTTTAACTACAGCCTTTCTTATCAACTCGGCTATTTTAATTCTTGGAGCGGCTGCATTTTATGGAACGAGTTTAAATGTGTCTGAAATAGAGGCTGCATATGCATTATTAAGCCCAACGTTAGGAGTTGGTATTGCAAGTACATTATTTGCGGTTGCTTTACTTGCTTCCGGGCAAAACGCTACGATCACTGGAACGATGAGTGGGCAGATAGTGATGGAAGGATTTATTCATTTACGAATTACACCTTGGCTACGTCGCTTGATCACACGTTTATTAGCAGTTATTCCCGCTTTTATAGTGACTTGGATTGCTGGATCAAAAGGAACAGGGGAACTACTTTTGTGGAGTCAAGTTGTATTAAGTCTAGCCCTCCCATTTGCAGTTGTACCTTTAGTGTTATTTACTAGCGATAAAAGGAAAATGGGTGAATTCGCCAATAAATTACCCGTAAAATTATTAGCATGGGTATGTACTGTTTTGATCATCATTTTGAATATATTCTTAATCTGTTATATTATCATAACTGGGCAAGATTTAGGTTAAAATATACATTGAAAAAGCGGCATGATTTGATTAATAATCATATCGCTTTTTTTTTCATGTATTAGTGTAAAACTCCATATTAAACATGGATACCTGAGAATTCATGCTGTATTTATGTTCAACTAATTCAAACAGATGTTGTTTATTTAATAAAACCTGTAGACAATAGCATTACTCTAATTATCTATTGCTAAATACGAACTATTTGCTCATCCTATTTATATTTAAGTTAGTAGAATTACTTAAACAATCATTAATTAATACCATCCAGTTATTTTGGTTCCATCCTTATTGATCCTTATCACTTCTGGATCATAATTAATAGGAGTTTGTGAGAAACTAAACCATATACGCACTCTATTTGTAAACAGAATTGTAGCCTCAGTACTTTCTTCATTTTTATATTGATTTACTGTTATCTTGAAGTGCGACCATTCCTATATTTTGTTTAAGTAGTCTCTTATCTATTTTACCTAATGGTGTATAGGGAATATTATCCACGAATACAATATCCTTCGGTAAGTGAAATCGCGCAACCCTAGGGCGTAACCATACAAAAAGTTCTTCTTTTGTTAGAAGAGCATTTACTGGTTGCACAAACGCTAATAATCTTTGTCCAAACTTTTCATCTCTAATTCCTATAACTGCTACATCTTCAACTAGTGCATGATTTATTAGTACCTGTTCAATTTCAATTGGATAGACATTTTCTCCAGCTGAAACGACCATATCGTCTGTTCTGCCTCTTAAAAAATAATACCCATTATTATCTCGGTAACCTAAATCACCGGTTTCAATCCACAAGTTCTCCTTATTTGTCATCGACCATTTATTTTTCATGCAAAGTTGGCCAATTATTCCGTCATGAACCTTTATTTTATTGTTATCCATTATTTTTAATCGAACACCTTCTATTTTTTTACCGATCGTATAAACCGAATATTTCAAGTCTTGTGGTGTTGCGATTATATTTAAACCAGCTTCTGAAGTTCCGTAAAGATTGTACAATACATCCCCTAAATTACTGAAAACCTCACCTACAAGTTTCGGATTAAGCTCTGCTCCCCCTGAAGCAATGCAAACGAGAGATTTCAAATCTTCCGGATTGTTTTTTAACATTTTATGTATCATTAACGGTACTACTGTAATAACTTCAACATCGTAAACACGAATGATTCTACATGCTTCCTCTGCATTAAATCCTTTACTAATAATTACTGTTTTCCCTAAAGCAATAAACGAAAATAAAACAGCGATTCCATAACCGTGATAAATAGGAGTAGCAATATAAGCTGTATGACAATGTAATAGTTTTAATCGAGTAAGTAAATTTAAGAATGGGTTTAAAAAATTGAATAATGAGGGGCTATGTTGGACTTCCTTTGACTTCCCTGTTGTTCCACCTGTTAGCAGCACAATTTTGCTCTGTGAAGATTTTGGGAGCTTGTATTTTCCATCAATAGTCGAGTTAAGTAAGTTATTTATTGCTGGCAAGTTTTCATGGTAGCTCAAGATTTTCTCATTATTGTATTGGGTTTCTTCCAAGAAAGAACTCAATTCAAAATCATAGACAAGTAATTTGAAATTATGCTGATTTAATAATTGATTAAACTGTATTTTGCTCATTTCTGCGTTAAGCAAATATAAATCGGATCCAAGACGAGAGATAGCAAAAATTGATTTAACCAGTGAAGAATGGTTTTTACACAAAAAGCCAACCTTCTGACCTGATTTTAATTGGAATTTTTCTTTTAAAATGAAGGAAAGTTTTTCGGATTGTAACAGTAATTGCTTATAGCTTACTGTTTCTTCTTCGAAAACTAGTGCGATTTTATTGCCATATGTCCTTTCGGCAATATATAACAACAGCATTGTATTTATTCCGCATTTATAAATACCAATTATGAACCAATATAATACTAATGGAGAAAATAATTTGATTTTATATAAAACGTGTAAAAGTTTTACTAATCTCATTTTCTTTTCCCACTTTTTCTTAAAACACAAGGAATAAATGCTTCCAAGATGCCCCTAAAAAATATGGATGCAAACTGGCCAAAAATCAACCACCACGGCCTATATTTATTTCTTTTCGTATACATGGATTTACAAATAATTTGTGCAACATGATTCGGGCAAATGGCTGGCATTTTTTGATAAGCAGTAGTTGGAAATATCATGGGGGTTCTAACTAATGGTAGATAGATAGAGGTTGTAAAAATCCCCACAACATTTAACTCCAGAGCTACAGATCGAAACCAAGTATCAAAAGCTGACTTGGAAGCCTGATATGCGGCCCAATACGGAATTGGTATTAACAGAGCGTTTACTGTAGAAATGTTGATAATCTGACCTTTATTTTTTTCTAGCAATGGAATGACTGACAACAGCAATTGAACTGGAGCGAAATAATTGATAGCCATTGTTCGAGTAAAATCATGATATCGGTCTAATGAATTATAAATAGAGCGATTGATTGATATACCCGCATTGCTAACTACTAAATCCAACCCTTCAGGAAGTTGATGAATAAATGCCAATAACTCTTCCAACTCTTCTTTATTTCTAAGATCTGCCCTGAAAATGCTTACCTTGACAGATTCCTTTTCTATTTCACTTTTCATTGTTGAAAGCTTTTCCACTCTTCTTGCAACTAAGATTAAATGTACATTTATATCTGCTAGTAGATAAGCTACCTGTTCTCCTATTCCAGAGCTCGCACCAGTGATAAGAATAGTCTTTCCTTTTAGATTGCTGCTAAGCTTCTTTTTATTAAAATATGTAGAAGGAAATAATAATCTTTCTAAAAGGTTATATTTTTGCATGTTAACAAATCCTTTTACTTGTTATGAATTTTAATTCTGCAACTTCTTGAAAAAGATACAGATTAATTTATTTGAATCGATAATTATTTCATCATTAAGTGGTACTCAAATTGAGTTATGTGGCATTCAATTCAAGTTATGTGGTACTCATACCAAGTTATGTGTTATCCAGTCCGGATTATGTGGTACTCAGATGATTTATGACAGAATAATCATATAACCTAGGATTGTTCTCTCCACTTTATAATGTTTTCCTTTGTTAGTCATTATTTAAAGACGATTAGTTTCTAACACAAGGGGCTTATTGATTCTAAATGGATTTCGTATTTCACTTCAGCATAGTTTTTTATAAGTAGTACTTCGTTTATACAGTTTCCTGTTCTTTTATCAATCTTTTTTCTCCAAATTTCATTTTGTCTATAATTCTTGTCTTTCTTCTTAGAAAACATATGATTCCTTTCTTCAATATGGTATGAATAGTGCACTTGCTCGTTCGTATAGATGGCTCCTTTTAAGTGCTGATTAGTCAACCAAACACGGATTTGGAAGGAATGCTCTGTTTTATTCAAAAATCGCAAATCCACAAAGTTGAAAAAGACACTTGCTCCGCTTCCAAAGGGAAGAACTCTTCCTTCATCAGGGAATGGGTCAAAGCTATGATGATGTCTTTCTATAATAGTTAAAGGAGTGTGTAAGGCCATCCAATAGAGTAGATTTGCGAGTTGACAGATTCCACCACCAACTCCAGTTTTCACATCCCCCCTAGAGAGTTGCATACCTTCAATATATCCTTTTGCTTTTGTTGTTTTTCCTACTAATTCCCAAAATGAAAAAATCTCACCAGGATGGATGACGATTCCATCTATTTTATTCGATGCAATGGATAGATTCACAATCTTATTTTCTTGTAGTTGTGGATCGCTATCACCCAACCGCCTCCTTAAGAGCGATTGGTGTTTTTTACATGTATAGGGATAAGAAGTCTTAGTACTATTTTTTGCAAACTGTTTTCTGTCTCTCATGTTTTGTAAAAAACGAAAAAAGCTCTTTTGCTTAATTCGAATTTTATATAAAAATGGATGAATCTCTGAAAATCTCAAATTATTCACTCCTCTCCCGATTACTCAGTTATTGGACGAGTCATTCAAAATACTTCCTTCATGCGAACCTCCCAAACTTTATTTGGGTATCCAGCCTACTTCTCCATTTGTCCTTTTAATAAGAATATATCCATCACATTCTTTATCGACGATCCAAACCTTTTCATCTCGATTAACAGACAAAAAAGTTGTGCTGAGATCAGTTCTGCAATTGGTTAAATCATCATTACCAATTAGATATTCATTTTTTAACCATTGCTCTATTCCTAATTTCCTATTTTCACAAAGTGTAAAGTATTCCTCTCGCTTTATTATCCGCATTTCATAATTTGGATAAGTCACGGTTCCTATTCTGTTCGTTAAATCGGAATAATCTTGTTGTACAATCATTTCTTCTGTTAACTCATCTACATAGGTATATGAATACGTATCATTTTTAATAATTAGAGCATTTAACTGGCCGTCTTTTTTAATTTGATTGCCACCATCTAATGCAATTACCTTTTTATCTAAGTCAATTAACGGATTATGTGAACATATTTGCTTTGCTCGATAGTTAACGACTGGCCAGTGCCCTACAATGACGGTTTTATCAGCTTGGTGTACTTTTTCGTAAAAGGAGTCTGTATATAAAGCAAAATTTTCTTCCGTTTGATGCCAATCTTTTATGTTTTCAATACCAGCATGAATAACAATGAAATCATCTGTTTCATAAGCATTTGGCAATGATTCCATCCATTCGATTTCTTCCTGAAAATGCTCACGATAAAAATGAGCTAATTCAGTTAAATTATTGAAATCATCTAATGTTTTACTATGCATTGCTAGCATTTCATTTAAAACGGAATTCTGTTGTTTATTCATGTATGGAATGATTCCCTCACTCTCATTAAATACATAACGATATACAAGATCACAATTTCCTTTTGTTATATACACTTTATGAGATTGCTCGGATAACTCCCTAACAAATTTGACAACTTCTAAGCTGTTTGGACCTTTTTCGCAAAGATCACCGTTAATAAATAAATAATCCTCATGCGTATAATTCAACTTGCCAAGAAGTTCTTTAAATAGCATTAAATTTGCGTGTATATCGGAAATAATTATGGAACGATTTGTTTTATCTAGTTGAACTCTTCTTACGTCAATCATTCACTCAACTCCATAATATTTGTTCTTTTTAGAATATTATATCAAAAAATATTTATTGTATGTAATTTCATAGAGATTAGCTCATAAGAAAAACGCAAGCGTCCTTTAAGTGCATTTTGTCTTCTCTATTTCTAGAGTGCTTTGGACGAAACATCGGCTACACTATTACCAGGGGAATTTTTGTGGATGGAGAAGTGACTGCGTCACTTCTCCATCCACTTTTTTCGGTAATCTTGTGGCGGTTGTTTGTCCGTCGCCTTCTTGAAATATGTAAAGACATAATGCATTTGTTTTGGTTAATGAGAGAATAATTACTTACCTATTCTTTTAAAATCGGGCGAAGATGCAATTTCGTCCGCTCAACGTTTCTTTATCAATGGATATTACCTATTTTTTCAGGCCTTACCAATTCTAATCATCTACCCGCTGATTCATGTATACTGTGTACGATAAAAGTAAAAACATATAGGAAATCCTGCTTAAGGAAGACACCATTAAAATCACTTCAAGTCTTTGTGAATACTGGATTTCTAGTATATCAATTTCATATACTTTCTTATTAGGAACTACTCACTTAATGGATTGTAGTGAAAGGTGGCGACTCCAGACGGAGGCCAACAGGATGTTGGTCACGAAGGCGTTGCCACACGATGTGGCGCTCTTAGCCTTCGTTCCTCGGAGACAGATGAGACATCGCAAACGACGCGAATGCGGCGGTGATGGCTCATCGCTCACCCCGCGGAAAGCGTCCACCTGAAACGGAAATCCGCGGTATTAATTAATTCTTTAAAGTACTAGGAACACTGGTTTCGCATGACGAAAATCCATATACTTTCTTATCTCTTAAAAAAAAGCTTTAGACACACCAGTAATAAGCGTGTCTAAAGTCTTTATTACTCAATATGTTCCAATTGAACCACACGTTATGGAATCTTTACTTCTTTTCCAGTTTGGAGGTAAATAATATTTCCTTTATGAGAGAGGGACATTTCCTCGCCTTCCATTAGCAAATAGGTTACTGCATTTCTTTCCATACTGACCTTAATTAATCTATCTTGATATTTTAAACAAAATTCAAGAGAATCCCATTCTTCTGGTAGTGATGGCGCTAAGGAAAGACCACTTTCCTTAACTCGTAAACCAGCAAACCCAAAAACAATAGCTAGCCAAGTACCACCCATATTGGCCATATGAAGACCGTCTTTTGTATTGCCATGTGTATTCTCCAAATCCAGTCTTGCTGTTTCTTTAAAATATGCATAAGCCTTTTCTTTATATCCTAATTTGGAAGCCATAATACTAAATACACAGGAAGATAACGAAGAATCATGTGTTGTAATTTCTTCATAGTAATTATAAGAATTTTTTATTGTTTCCATATTTTGTTCATCTTCCAACAAAAAATGTGCCAGTACGGTATCCGCCTGTTTACATACTTGGTACCGATAGAGTGTTAAAGGATGATAATTCAGCAAAAGCGGAAATTTATCTTTTGGCGTATTTTCTAGATCCCAACGTTCCTTTTGCAAAAAACTATCGTCTTGTGCATTGATTTTGAATTTCTCATCATATGGAAGATACATTTTTTCTCCCGCAACGGTCCATTCGTTTACTTCTAGTTCTGAAAGACTTAGCCTTTCCGATAATTGGTTCAGATAGGTGCTATCCTTTTCTTTTAATCGATAGTACACTTCAGCAGCCCATAGCAAATTATGTTTTGCCATGGCATTTGTATAATAATTATTATTCACAATACACGCGTATTCATCTGGACCAGTTACACTATCAATTCGAAAGATGTCATTATTCATATGGCCAGTATCAATCCATAAACGGGCAGTTTCAAATAGGACCTCTGCCATATAATCTCTTAAAAATGCTTCCTCTTTCGTTACTAAATAATATTGGATATAACTATACGCAATATCTGCACTTATATGATACTGCGCAGTTCCTGCAGGAAAAAATGCCGAACTTTCTGGCCCTGTAATTGTTCTCCACGGGAATAAAGCTCCCTTTTTATGTCCCATCTCTTTCGCTCTTTCTCTAGCACTATCTAAAATAGAGAATCGGTGTAGTAATAGATTTTTAGCGATTGTCGGATTCGTCATTAAGAAAACCGGGAACATATAGATTTCAGTGTCCCAAAAATAATGCCCTTCATATCCTTCGCCAGATAAGCCCTTTGCAGCAATATTACTTACAGGATCTTTTCCGACGGATTGTAAGAGTTGAAAGAGATTAAAGCGAATTCCCTCTTGAAGTTTCTTATCTCCATTAATGATCACATCAGATGTACTCCAAAAGTTATCGAGATATTCTTTTTGTTCTATTAATAAGTCTTCAAAAGTTGCTTCTTTTAGTTGTTGTTGAATAGCGATTGCTTTTTCGATAACTGTGTCCCCATGCCTTAATGTATCTGTGTAAACATTGTACTTTGTAAAATGAATAGCTTTACCCTCACATATATAAGTCTCCTCTACACTAGTATCCGTTGTATTACTTTCATACTTATATTCTTCGGAATTAACTGTAGAAGAAACGACACATGCCACTTCGAGCTTGGTTGCATAGGTCCTATTTTTAACAACGCTAAAATTTTCTTCCTTTCGAACTTCTGTTACATGTAGTCGTTTTGCATGACCAGAAGCAACTCGAGGATCATTTTTATCCACAAAGTTTGAAACATCCCCATTTACCGACGAAACAATCTTTACCTGCTGCACTTGATTTAACAGCTCTATTTTTACGTCTATCGCAAACAATTCTCTTGTAACAAAAGAGATGAGTCGTCTAAAATTGATTTTAACTTCTTTTCCTCTTGGAGATTTCCAATGTACGATCCGTTCAGCATAACCTGCATCCATATGCAAGTTTCGTTCAAAACTTATAACTTCTCCTTCAAACAAAGTGAAAAGTTCATCATCTAAATAGATCTGAACAGTTTGTCCATCTATAACATTCAAGATTTTTTGTTGCGTCTCTGGAAAACCATGCAATTTCTCCCCATAACTAATTTCTATTTCATCATGAAACGCATTAATATATGTACCACGAATCGAATTATATGTATCCTTATAGCCCTCCTCGAAATTTCCTCTTACACCTAAATAACCATTCCCTAAAGACAGAAGGCTTTCGTTTAACAATAGGTTTTGATTATCCACCTCTGACTTCGTCAATTTCCAGGTCATAAAGCACTCACTCCTTCATATGTACTTTAAAGAAAAACGTTTTTCTCTTTATATCGCTTTACAATTTCTTCAAAAACCAATGCAGAAGTATCTCCCACTAAATAGTCCGCATGAGATAAATGTTCCATTGTACCAACTCCCACGGAAAACATTTTTGCTTTATTAATAGCTTCTACACCAGCAGCAGCATCTTCAACCCCAATACAATTGGAATAAGGAATACCTAGGTAATCTGCTGCAGTTGTGAAAGTCTCGGGATCCGGTTTCCCTTTTTTTACCTTCGAAGCATCCACGATATAATCGAAGTATTTCGTAAGTCCTAGCTGATTTAATACTTGTACCGCATTTTTACTTGCTGAGCCAAGTGCAACTTTAATATTTTGTTCTTTATTTTTTTTCAATAAACACTCTATCCCTGGTAAAATATTCGCTGAACTAATAGATTCCACTAATTCCAAATAGTATTCATTTTTTTGATTTGCTAGTCTCAGTTTTTCTTCATTTGTCAATGTTATTAAGGAAGAATTTAGTTTCAGAATTTGTTCTAAAGAATCCATGCGACTTATTCCTTTAAGTTGCTCATTAAACTGTCTATCCATCGATACACCAAGTCCATCTGCAAGTTTCTTCCATGCCAAAAAATGAAATTCTGCAGTATCGGTAATAACACCATCTAAATCGTAAATAAAAGCTTGTGGATATTGGGTCATTTGTTACTTTCCTTTCTGTATCAGTTCTTTACCAAAGTTTGAACACTTTCCCGTTCCATTAACTGATGTTTTGCATAAATATGCTTCTCATCCAATCGATTTTCGATCAAATCTTGCAGAAGTACCGCTGACAATCTTCCGATTTCAAAAAAATTCTGACCAATGGTAGTAAGTTGTGGTTGGGTAAAACTGCTTAGCATTAAATCATCAAATCCCGTAACGGAAATATCTTTTGGTACTTTCAATCCTGCTTCTTTTACTGCTTTCAATACACCGAATGCCATTAGATCACTAAAGCAAAGAAATGCGGTGGGCTGCTTTGTTTGCAAATATTTTTTCGCCAAATTATATGCTTCTTGCTCTGAAAATTGAGCATACAGCACGTCTGCAACATCTAATTCCAACTCCTTAGCTCTAAAGGCATCTTGCACTCCTTTTATACGCTCAGTATTCACGTACGTCTCTCTCGTACCCGCCATAATAACAATATCACGATGATTCCGTTCTAATAAATACTCAGCAATTTCTCTACTAGCCTCAGCATTGTTAATGGAGACGCTTCCTATCAATCCATTGTTTGTTTCTGTCATAATGTCAAGCACTACACAAGGTATATTGGTATCAATTAGTTCCTTATAATACGGGTCATCAATACGAATTCCTTGTAAAATAGCCCCGCCGATATTTCGCTCTCGACAATATTGAGCATAGCTTTTTTGTTTTTGTCGCAACGAATCGATTAGATAGATAGACAATTCAAATTGACTTTCCGAAACAGCGGTATATACTCCTTTGAATATATCAAATGCATTGTTGTCTTTTTCGTTATTGTTAAGAACACCAGACGAGATCAATCCAATAGTCATCTGCTTTTTGGAAGATAAATTTTTAGCGACTATATTTGGTGTGTAATTCAGTTCTTTTGCGATATCGAAGATCCTTTGGCGTGTTCTTTCATTGACATCTACATAATTATTAAATGCTTTTGACACAATACTTATGGATACTCCCGCTTCTTTGGCGACATCTTTTATCGTAGCCATTTAAAAAGTCACTTCCTACATTTAATTTATATTCATTAGCTATTATTATTGGTCAGTGCTTTTTTCTCTATCTTTAAAGTTAATCGGTAAAAAACAGCGAAACATAAATAAGCACTTAAAGATCCTGTAAAAAGAGGAAACAAGAAAAGAATCTTTGTTGCACTAAAATAAAACAAAGCAAAATTGCTAGTTAAGACGAAAAAGAACAAAACAGGATTTCCAACTGTGACAAAAAACGTATGAATGATCAACTTCTTAATGCCCATTTGATAATGTACACTTAGAGAAAAGAAATTAATTGAATACACAAACAAGATAACTCCTACTATCAAAAAAATCATTCTTAATAAATCGTTTTTGCTAAAATAATAAAAGTCCGCTATCCAAATGAGCCAAATAGACATCAAAATTAGCCCCGACACAAAACTTTTCTTGTAGTCAGACTTCATGTAAGTAAAAAACGCTTTCGTAAGAGAACTTTGGTCCTTTTTCATCATCCAGTCACGGACTGTAGCAAACATAGCAATTGTACTTGGGATAAATAATGCCGGTATTAAAAGTAATAATGGCAATAAAGATAAAACATATTCAATGCCGAAATTATTCAAGTATAGACTTAAGATGATAAATGTAATGGGAACGTTCATGAGAAACCATATTATATTAATAGTAGAAAATCGCATGATCCATTCAGTTGAACCGTATATTACTCCCATGAAACCTGAAAACTCTCGCATGTTCGCACCTCCTGCAAGAATCGATTTATTTTACTGCTCCTTCTCCAATTCCTTTAATAATATGTTTTTGTGCAAGTACATAGAAAATCACAACGGGAATGATCGTTAACATCAAGCCTGCCATTGCTAAATTCCACTTAATCGTAAATTCCCCAAAAAAATAGAAAGTAGACAGGGGAATTGTACGAAGTCCCTTATCAGTAAGTGTCAGAGAAGGCAATAGATAATCATTCCAAATATTAATGACGTTTAAAATCATCACCGTAACCGTAATAGGTTTTAACATAGGGAAAATAACTCTCCAAAAAACCCCGAATTTGGAGGCTCCATCAATGGTAGCCGCTTCCTCTAAAGTAATAGGAATAGACTTAACAAAACCGTGATAAAGAAACACAGAAATACTCGAACTAAATCCTACATGCATGAAGATTAAACCTTCACGAGTGTTGAACATAGGTATGTGAAGCGTATTCGTAATTGTGCTCATGAATTGCATTAAAGGCATCATAAGTGTTTGGAAAGGTATAAGCATCGTAGCAATTAATGTCATAAATATGATTTTACTTAGCTTATTGTCTGTTCTAGCTAACATCCAAGCTGTCATGGAGGATAAAATGACAATAATCACAACGGATAGTACCGTAATATATAACGAATTTCCGAGTGCATGTAAGAAGTTCATTTTTTGCATAGCCTCTAAATAATATTGAAAACTAAAACTTTTAGGTAATGCAAGTGCATTTTCATAAAGATCCTGACGATCTTTAAATGAATTGACAATTATTATGTAGATAGGAGAAAGGAAGAAAAGCGCAACTACGAGGAGTAATAATTCTTTTGTGATTTTACGTATTTTTCTCATCACATTTCTACCTCCCGCTTCTTCGTAATATAGACTTGAGTAAGTGTAATTGCAGCAACGATAAAGAAGAAAACAATTGCTTTTGCTTGACCAAATCCATAATTACTATAACCAAAAATTTCATTATAAATATTCATCGCAAACATTTCTGTGGAATTAGCAGGTCCACCATTCGTTAAAGATAGGTTGACATCGTAAATTTTAAATGCCGATGACAGTGTTAAAAAGAGACTTATTGTAAAAGCTGGCATTAAGAGTGGAAAAGTAATTTTCCTTAGTCTTTGCCATCCATTTGCCCCATCCATTTTAGATGCTTCGATTACGTCATTAGGAATACCTTGGATCCCAGCAATATATATAATCATGATGTAACCAGCCATTTGCCAAGTAAATACGAAGACTAAAGCATATAAAGCATAATCTACATCGATAAGCCAATTAAAAAATACATTATTAAAGCCTGTTACCTTACCAAATAGCGTAAAAACATCTAAAAATATAAACTGCCAAATATATCCTAATAATAATCCCCCAATTAAATAAGGCATAAATATCATCGTTCGTGCCGCATTCGCAGTACGAAGTTTAGATGTCACAAGTAACGCAAAAACGAGACCAACTACATTTACTGAAAAAACTGCTAACAGTGTAAATAATATTGTTTTCCAAGTAGATGCAAGAAAACGTGTATCACCAAACAATTGGACAAAATTCTCAAACCCCACAAACACTTTTGGATTTGCTGCAATACCATCCCACTCGAAAAAGGCATAATAAATTCCGATTAAAAATGGAATAATCACGACTGTTATAAAAATTAATAATAGAGGTGTAGTAAATAGTAGATACCACCACTTATTACTTTTATTTGGCATGTCACCACTTCTTTCATGTAGTTTGTAAATAACATAATAGCTAGTACTGGACACCTCATTTAAGAGATGTCCAGATGTTTATTATCTATCTTACTATTAAGTGAATGATTATTTTACAGCGCTTTTCCATGCATCATCTAGCTTTTCTATAAATTCTTTACCAGTCATATCTTTAGACAAGAAAAACTCTTCTGCTTTTGGTGCAAAATCATTCGGGATAATATTCGCAGGGTAGTAATTTAGTGCCCAAGGAATTGTTTTACCGCTGTTTGATGCATTCAATACATCTTGAGATAATGAATCCAATTTATCTGACTTGATATTTGTCAGTGCAGGAACAAATCCAAATTCCTCTACAATGTATCGCTGACCAATTTCACTTGTAAACATCCAATTTAAGAAATCGTTTGCTGCTTTAACTTCCGCTTCATCTTTTTTACCGTTGATCGCCCAGTTATTACCTACTCCTACAGCCAATTTATCATTACCCATTAATGGGAATGGCAACATGCCTACTTCGAAATCTACATTAAAATCTGAAAGCATTCCATAAGCCCAGTTTCCTTGATGAATTATAGCTGATTTTCCAGCAGCAAAGTCCCCAACTTCTTTATCATATGTCACATCTAAAGGACTAGGTGTGTTTGCTTTAATCGCATCCATAAACTTTCCAAATTCTTGGAATTCCTTTGTTTCAGCCATTGTTACTTTCCCGTCTGTCAACTTATCGATGTATTCATAATGTTTTTTTTGTAATGCAAAAGGATAGTTACTAATATGACCTATTAAGAAATAAGCTTCTTTCGAAAGTCCAAATCCATTAATACCTTTTGCTTTAAACTTTTCTAATGTACGTACAAAAGAGTCATAATCGGCAACATCTTCAGGTTTAACTAGATCTTTGTTATAAACCAACCCAAACCCTTCAACTCCGTACGGTACTCCAACAACTTTGTCATTAACTTTTAGTTCCATACCAGGAGCAATATTTTTTACATATCCTTCCGAATCCATATCGTAAACATATGATTTCATTTTTTCAGCTTCCGTAACATTTTGTAGACTAAAGATGGATGGTCCTTGATTGCTATTCATGCGAATTTGCAACTGTGAGAAGTAATCATCACCTGTTGTTCCCCATACTTCGACCTCCACACCAGTCTCTTTCGTATATTCCTTTGCTAGCGCTTCTAACTGATCAGAAATTTCAACTTTACTTTGGAAAATAGTAATTTTTTGATTGGATGATTTGCCAGAACCCCCTTTGTTTTCGCTTTCTTTTCCGGCTTCCTCATTACCACTACATGCAGCTAAAATCAGTAATAATGCAACTATTAGTAGACTACCGAACGTTCTTTTTTGGAACTTCATTTGAATTCCTCCCTCTAAAATTTTAATTTCTATAGTAAATAAAATGAAAAATCATTTTATAACTACCCACAATTGCTACTTTCTCCTCTTATTATTTAAAGAGAAAACTAGAAAAGTTTGTTGAATCCAGCAACAACTTAATCCGTTGTCATCTACTGTTCACTCAATCGAATCTAATTTTATTTCAATGAATTCATTACATTCATACATTTTTCCATATAGTTCAAACGCTACTTTTTCCTTGTTTTCTGTTTTTACAGACAAGGAAGATGAAGTTAGGAAAAATGTGACAGGTTGAGATTGCCAATAAATCGTGAACTTCATATGATGCCAATGTTTTGGTAATTTCGGTTTAATACTTAGCAAGCCATCTCTAAGTCTGATTCCCGCAAAACCAAATACTGCACCTTTCCAAATTCCACCAATAGATGCTGCATGTATGCCGTCGTCTGATGTATTCATCATTGCCCCTAAATCAACTTCGCAAGATTCTTTAAATAAAGAATAGGCTAATTCCATGTCACCAATATCATTAGCTAGTATCGAGTGAGTTGCTAAACTCAAAGAAGAATCGTGTAATGTCTTCGGTTCATAATAGTTGAAATTAGCTTTTTTAACAGCCTCTGAAAAACGGTTATCATCATGCAAAAACGTTTGTTGTAACAAGTAAAACAATAGCAATGTATCTGCCTGTTTCGTCACTTGAAATGTATTAATTTGTTCTGGATTGTAATCTCGATAGATCGTTCTAATTTTTTCTTGATTTTTATATTTGCAGAGATCTATTTCTTTTAATTGTAAGTAAGTATCATCTTGTGGTATTACTAAATCTTTTTCACGCGGCATCGGTAAGAAGATTTTTTCTACCTTCAACTGCCAAAGCTGATACGATTCATCTAAATCAAATTGCTCTGTAACTTTTTTTAGAACTTCTGAGTTTTCTTTCTTTAGTTTTTCATAATAACGAATTGCTAGTTTCATAGTAAAATAAGCCATATAGTTCGTGAAAGCGTTGTTATTTACATGTTCTTTGTATTCATCAGGACCAATTACATTGTTAATATGAAATTCTTGCTTATCATCG
Source organism: Psychrobacillus sp. L3 (assembly GCF_042945595.1). Classification (GTDB taxonomy): domain Bacteria; phylum Bacillota; class Bacilli; order Bacillales_A; family Planococcaceae; genus Psychrobacillus. Next base: position 2,039,346 of record NZ_CP168493.1, read on the forward strand.
TTCCACTCTAGGCGACTCGCCCAAAACCTGGCTGTATCAAAAATAATTTCATAACCGTAATCATCCATAAATTCATTATCGCCTGTCACACTATAGTATTGATAAATTGCGAAAGTAATATCTGCAGAAATATGCTGTTCTATGAATCCCGACCATATTTTCGTTTGTTCTCCCGTGATAATATCAATGTCGCCAAGTTTCGGTGTTACTTCACCTTCAGTCGGCCATGCTGCTTCCCAGGGGAACATCGCGCCTACATAACCATTTTCAATCGCTTTTTTTCTAGCACCTTCTAATCCGTGGTATCGATAAGTTAGAAGTGATTTTGCCACATTAGGATTTGAAAAGATGAAAAATGGCAGAATGAATATTTCTGTATCCCAAAAGGAATGCCCTTTATATCCTTCGCCACTCAATGCTTTTGCGGCGATTCCCATACGTTCATCATGTGCAGGTGCCATAATGGTTAAATGATAAAGTGAAAACCTTAATGCAAGTTGATCAAAAGAATCATCACTATTAATCTCTAAGTTATATGCATTCCATACTTTGTTTAACCATAATTCTTTATGTGACTGGAAGAGTGAATCATACCCATTGTTTGAGCAATTTTGTAATTCTTTCAAAGAGCTCTCTTGAAGTAGATGAATATTGTATTCGGAGTTTTTATATTCATTATCACGACTTGTGTACACCGTCGTTAACTTTTCCATTTCCAGTATATCGTTAGGCTGAAGGGTAATATCATAAGTTAGCCATACTTTTCGACGAGCCATATTCATTTCAGGCTCTTTGACTAATTCCTCGCCGTTAATCATAATTTTGTTTACAGTATTAATGACAACATCCACTTTTGACTCATTCGTTGTTTGAACTAATTGAATAAATTTTTTATCAATTATTCTACGGTCGCCTTCAAGAAAATGTTGTGCGCCAGAATTACTCATTTGAGCATTAATACCTGAGTCAAAAGAAATTTGAACCGGATCTGTAATACTTTTAACGGTCATTTTCATGCCAATCAAATGCAAATTATGAAGGGAGACAAACCGTTTAAATTGAAAATGTAGTTTTTTCCCTTTAGGAGAAATCCATTCAAAATTCCGCGTCAACTCTGCTGTCTTTAAATTTATCTGACGTATATAGTCCTTGTTTTCACCAAATTCAAGACTAAATCGTTCACCATCGATTCGAATGTCGATCTTCGTAACGTCTGCCAAATTCGGCAACTCCGTGACTTCATTTTCCAGCGCTTCATTAAAAGTACCATTAACAAACAAATTTCTTGTTTCTTTCATGTATGGCTCTTCTGTTACAGAGCGTAATCCCATATAGCCATTTCCAAGACACATGATTGCTTCACTTTTTCCTAGTGTATCAGGATGAAATTCCACTTCCGAAACAATCCAATTCTCCAGGTCTCTCTTGCCTTCCGAATAACTAATCATGTAAGCATATACTCCTTTCTGAAAGGAATGGCAAACTGTTCCGAAAACGTTTTAGTTTTCTTGAAAATAGATTTGTTTTTATAGATAACTCATTCTTACCATTCTACGAAAACGTTTTAGATTTTGGTAATGAATTGTAAGCCCTTACAATATCAACTATAATTCCGCAATTCTTAATTGTCAATAAATTAGTTGTAAATTTCCAGATAATTTGTACTTGTGAATTTTTATTTTGTAAAAGGTATTCACATATTTTAGATCAATAGGTCCAGATTCAGCGTGGATTGCTGAGGATAAGTATTTTCTATGAGCGCTACTATTTTTATAATGATCAATACTTTTCATGTGCTCATACTCCCAGTTGCCAGTATTCATAATTTTACGAAAATAAATTATATTTCCAATAAATATGTTATACTTTTCCATAGTGAAAATAGGAGGTACAAGTCCAATGGTAAAAAAATAAACTGAGAAAATCTTAAAATATTTTATTAATTTTAGAATAAATATGTAGATTTTCTCATTCATAGAATCATTATTATAGAATAGAGGAGATATGACATGTTAAATAAATTAAGTGATACTATTTATTATTTATCTAATCAAGATGATAGAGAACGTCCAACATTAGGATTGGTATGTGGTGACCAATATAGTTTAGTAATCGATTCTGGTAATTCTACCCAGCATGCAAAGGACTTTTTACAAGAAATCGAGAAGCTAAATGTACCACCAGTTAAATATGTGGTCCTTACACATGCACATTGGGATCATTTCTTAGGTATGAATGAGTTTGATGCGACTGTTATAGTTAATAGTCAAACAAATGAAATGTTGAAAGTATGGAAAAGCTATTCGTATGATGATAGGTCACTTCAAAAGTATTTGAATAATAATCAGATGAGTGCGATGTGTGTGAAGATAATACAAACTGATATGTCTAACAGGGATAGTTTTAAGTTGAACTCTCCAGATGTTATCTTTGAAAATACATTAACTATTGATTTGGGAAATAAAATTTGTATACTTGAAAGAATCAAAAGCACTCATACAGAAGACTCTACAATTATTTATATTCCTGATGAAAAAGTTATTTTTTTAGGTGATAGTGCATATGGTACAACCACAAATTCATTATTTCATTTCAAGCAATCATTGTTATTGCCTATGATTAAAGACATTCAAAAATATGATGCTGATATGTTCCTTCTTGGTCATGAATCTATTTGCGACAAAGATGAAATGAATATATATTGGAAAGAGTTAACAACAGCAAGTCTAGTAGTAAAATCGACATCACTAGAAAATGCTTTAGAGTGCTTTAAGGTAGAAAATAATAGGGATCCCAATGATAATGAAATTTTTTTCATAAAAGCATTTGTGAATGATCATATTATTCAATCACAATAATTTATAGATTAATCAATTAAATATACAAAAGCCATCTCATTTAAATTAATATGAGGTGGCTTTTACTTAGTAAATTATTCACTAGTTTGTGTCTTTAGAATTGCAATATGGTCGAAATGCGAATTAAAATTTGATGTACATATAACTTAAATTTTGCATACAAATGAATAATTTTTTATACTCTGCGCACCCTATTTCAAGTATGAAAAAATTATAAATTGAATGGGAGTGCAATTATGGGAATACTAAGTGGAAATCCTAAAGATGAACCATTACATTATGGTGAAGTGTTCGGCATTTGGACTAATTTAGCAACAAACAATGGATTAATAGCTGCATATCAAACATTTTTTAATCATACTGGTGATGATGAACTAAAGAAACTAATCGATGAAGCGGTACAAGGTATGGAAGAAGAGAATAAACAATTAGAAAAGATATTAAAAGTAAATGGCATAGGGCTTCCTCCTGCACCACCTGAACGTCCGGAAGCTAGATTAGAGGACATTCCACCTGGTGCAAGATTTTACGATCCTGAAATCAGCGCTTCACTTTCAATGAATGTAGCTGCAGGTTTAGTTGCTTGCAGTCAAGCTATGGGAATGTCCATAAGAGAAGATATCGGTTTAATGTATGGTCAATTCCATATGAATAAAGCTCAAATAGGTGTCAAGCTTCTGAGACTTAATAAAATTAAAGGGTGGCTAGTTCCTCCTCCACTTCATGTAGACTTTCCAGATAAATAATAATAATTCTACGGGCAATCTAATTTGGTTGCCCTTTTGTTATTTTCTTACTTCGCTTAATGTGTCTTTAATGTCGCAATACAAACGCACAGTGAATTATATTCTTTTTTCCTTTTCGAAACTTTTCTCTCAGAAAAACGTAGCCATTATACATACTATTTTCTGAGGTGATAATAATGGACGAACTTAAATTAATTTGCAAAGTATGCAGTAGTGATTCCTTTCTAAAGGCGTAATGGATGGCTATGCTAAATTAAGATCGATTGAAATAGATTTGCAATTTTATTTCACGCCCTTTTCCACAATCATAGCTAAGGTATAATATCGAGGCATCATTACCATTACTCATATCAAATACTAAATAATCACCATTTACCACTTCTCAACAGGCTAAATTGTTACACTACACAACAACGTATTCATCTTGTGGGCCTGAAAAAGCATTGTCAATCCAAACCTACCAAGCTACACCTTTACGTAAAAAAAGAGTTGCTTTTAGAAGCAACTCTTTTAGTAGTCTTTTATATAGTTCAAAGATTACATCTCTAAATCTGTGAATGCGTATGGCAATAATTCCTTTAAGGTTAATTCTAATATATTTTTCTTCTCATTAGTTAAGTAAACTGGCATTTCAGGCAAACAAAACTCTGCCAAAACTTGTCTGCATAAGCTACAAGGTGGAAGAAAATCTACTGTATTCCCTGCGACAGCTATTGCTTGGAAATCACCTTTTTTATAACCATTTGCAATTGCAGTAAAAATAGCTGTTCTTTCTGCACAATTAGTTGCTCCTAAAGAAACATTTTCAACATTTACTCCATTAATCACAGTACCATCATTTAATAACAATGCTGCTCCAACAGGAAAATTGGAATAAGGTGCATATGCTGTTGTTTTCATTTTCCGTGCACTTTCCATTAATAGCTCTTTATTCATAATATTCATCCTCTCTTCGATGAACTTATTACAGTTCCCTAAACGCCAACATTTTGTTGGCAGGACTTCTAACAATAAATACTAATAAGATATTTGTCAACTCAGAAAATGCAATGATATAAATTTTCACAAAATATTTATTAAACTTGTTTATTCATCCAACTTGCCACTTGAGTTTTTAAAAAAAATATTTATTTTCTACGTCCCCTCTACTATTTGGCTGGGATATTACCAAAAATTCAACATCTTGATTAGATTCATTACGTATTTGATGTTGAGTAAGAGGTGGTACTTCTATACCGTCATTAGGATTTAACGTAATAAGTTCGCTATCAATTTCAATTATTGCCATTCCAGATAAAACAAAGAAAAATTGACGGGCTTGGCTATGATAATGTAATACTTCTGTTGTATTAACGGGCATTCGTTCATGAATGACACTTAACTCTTTATTTTTTACTAAATGCCATCCATCACAATTATCTCCCCATATGTAATGTTCAGCGTTCTGTTTACTTATCTTCAATATAACCACTCCCAAAATTTGCAAACATTGTTTAAAATGAAATCACACGAGCAATTTCAATTATTTAATTCTAGTAACCATATAATTGAATTACTCTTTTACAGTTTCAACATTTCCAATCACATTTGTGAAAGAGGGGTTTTTACCCCACTTACTCCCTTCTACTACTGAGACATAGGAACATCAATATATTAAGATCTTACTTATCCTTTAATATCTTGAATCCCAAATATATGTTTAAATCAGAAGTAACTAATAAAATACTTAGTATTATTAGCTTACTTGTATTGATGGCAGTATTATTATATTGCAGCTCAGATAGACTAAGTAAAGTGTTGATCATTTCATTATTATCAATAAGGATTTTATATGATTTATACAATTTCTTAAAAACACGCCTCAGAAAACTGATTAAATTGAAAAATCAAAAAACCGCCAAAGGAAAATAATTTCCCTCAACGGTTCTATTTATTTTACGATTTAAATGCAACACCTCTAATAAAACATGTTTATTTAATTCGTAATTCTGTTTCCTTATCGAAAAAGTGTGCTTTGCTTAGATCAAATGCCAAGTCGATTGTTTCACCAGCCACAACGTTGAAACGTGAGTCAATTCGTGCAACAAAGTCTTGGTCATTCACTTTAGAATAAAGTACAATTTCTGAGCCCATTAACTCAGCAACTTCAATGGATGCTTTGATCTTAGTTTCCTGCGAAAAATCAAGGAATACTGGTTCATCATGAATATCTTCGGGACGAATACCAAGAATGATATCTTTCCCCTCATAACCTTGATCACGAAGTAATTTCAGCTTCCCTTCTGGAACTAGAACTTTTACATCTCCCATGACAAAATAGTTCTCTACTATTTTACCGTTTAAGAAGTTCATCGCAGGAGAACCGATAAATCCTCCAACAAAAACATTGTTAGGCTCATCGTAAACCTCTTTAGGTGCTCCAACTTGTTGAATAAAACCATCTTTCATTACTACTAGACGAGTTGCCATTGTCATTGCTTCCGTCTGATCATGCGTTACATAAATGGTAGTTGTTTGTAAACGTCTGTGCAGTTTTTGGATCTCCGTACGCATTTGAACACGCAACTTTGCATCTAAGTTTGATAATGGCTCATCCATTAAAAATACTTCTGCGTCTCGAACAATTGCACGTCCTAAAGCAACGCGCTGCCGCTGACCTCCTGAAAGTGCCTTTGGTTTACGATTTAAAAGTTCCTCAAGCCCCAAAATTTTAGCAGCATTATCAACACGTTTTTTTATTTCATCTTTTTTAAATTTACGAAGCTTTAAACCAAATGCCATATTATCGTAAACGTTCATATGAGGATATAGTGCATAGTTTTGGAAAACCATTGCAATGTTTCGCTCTTTTGGTGGAACATCATTCACTCTATTTTCACCAATGAAAAGGTCACCTTCTGATATTTCTTCCAAACCAGCAATCATTCTCAGAGTAGTTGATTTCCCACAACCTGATGGTCCAACTAATACTAAGAATTCTTTGTCTCTAATTTCTAGATTAAAGTCTTGTACAGAAACTACATCTTTATCATATACTTTTTTAATATTCACTAATTTTAACTCGGCCATATTAATCCCCCTATGTAAGTGCTTTCACTAACTATTAAAAGTATATAATATTTACTCAATTCGGATAATGGTAAATGTGCACAAAGATCTGTTCATTTTGGGTGCATAATTACTAGGAAGAATTTAGCAAATTTTTAAAAAGTCATTTTCTTGCTAAAAATGCTAAGTAAACGGTCATTGCATGGTGAAATTGTCGTACATCAATCCCCGTCTTTTCAAAAAAGCGATCTAATCGATATTGAAGACTATTTCGATGCATATGTAAAACTTTTGAAGTCTCAGATATATTTAAATTACATTGAAAAAACACTTCGATCATTTTCAATGTTTCTTCATCCGTCAGTGTTTCTTGTAAAATAGTTTGGCTAATATCGGAACGTAAGTCTGGTTCTGTTTGATTAATAAGTAGAAATGGTAATGCATCAATATACGTTACTACTGTCTTATTCGAATAGATAAATACTTTCTTAGCTACATTTGTTAATGATTGAAAATGCTCTGCTACATCCTTCAAATTTTTCTTAAAGGGACCGACAAAGAAGTTGATTTTCACATATAAATCGCTCATTAGTATATCGATAATCTGTTCAAATGAAATACTATCTTCATAGATTGTTTGTTCTTCTATAATGACTCCTTCATGCCCATTTTCCCACAAAATAGATACTTGTTTTGCAAAAAGCTCTTTAATCACTTCTTTGAATAAAATCGGATCAATTTGATTCTTTTGGATGGAAAAATAAACAAAACGATAAGAATTACTCGATTTGAATTCAGCGTCAGCACTTGATTCAGTAGAGTAAATTACTTCTCTCCACCTTTTTTCTTCCACTGTAGGAATCGGAAATTGTATATGGTAAGGCAATAAAAAAGTAGTTAATAACGAAATATCTTTGGCGGTTAATTCTTTTTCACAAAACCCGATAATCTCATTTTTATCTGTCGTAAACCATTTATAGTTACTATCTAAATCATTAAATCCCGCTGTAAATATGCGTAGTGAAGGGTATATTTTTCTTAATTGATTGATCATTGAAACACCTCTTTCTTTTACCAAGGGTTTTAATAGATAATTGTATCTATCATAATGTTACCATATTCATTTTAGATAGATAAAAAAACTGTAGACAACATCGTAATCAACGAGTGTCTACAGTTTTTTTATGCTAAAAGTTTCTTTGCTTCTTCAATTTGGAGTTGTACTTGTTCAAATCCTGTTCCACCAAGGGAATTTCTTCTTTTGACAGCAGCTAATGGTGATAATACATCGAAAATATCAGACTGGATTAAACTACTTGCTTCTTGCAAATCTTCTAGTGGAAGATCTAATAAGAAGTACCCACGTTGGATACATAATAATACTAGCTTTCCTGTGACTTCATGCGCTTCGCGGAATGGAACCCCTTTTGCCGCAAGATAATCGGCAAGCTCTGTCGCATTTGAAAAGTCTTTGTGTACAGTATCTCGAAGACGTTCTGTATGGACATTCATTGTGCGAATCATGCCTTCAAATATTTTCAACGATCCAACGATTGTATGCACCGTATCGAACATACCTTCTTTGTCTTCTTGCATGTCTTTGTTGTAAGCAAGAGGCAACCCTTTAATGACAGTAAGTAAGCCCATCAAGTTCCCATAAACACGACCCGTTTTTCCACGGATTAACTCGGCCATATCAGGGTTTTTCTTTTGAGGCATAATACTAGATCCAGTAGAGAACGAATCATCGAGTTCGATGAAGTTAAACTCTGCGCTTGACCATAAAATAATTTCTTCTGCAAATCTGGATAAATGCGCCATTAACATAGAAGAATTACTTAAAAATTCCACGATGAAATCACGATCACTTACCGCATCCATGCTATTTTCGTATACATGAGCAAAACCTAAATACTCAGCAGACAGCTTACGATCAATCGGGAAAGTAGTTCCTGCTAGGGCACCAGCTCCAAGTGGAGAAATGTCTATACGTTTTATGGAATCATTAAAACGTTCTTTATCTCGATTAAGCATCCAGAAGTATGCCATTAAATGATGAGCAAACGAAATTGGCTGTGCACGTTGTAAATGGGTATATCCAGGTGCAAGTGTTTCCACATGCGTTTCCGCTTTTGCCACAAGTGTTTTTTGGAAAAGCTCGATTAACTCCATTATTTCTCTTACTCTATTTTTCAAATATAGATGCATATCAGTTGCTACTTGATCGTTTCGGCTGCGGCCAGTATGTAACTTTCCACCTACAGGTCCTATTAAATCAATTAGCATTTTTTCTAAATTTAAGTGAATATCTTCATTTGCAATAGAAAATTCCAATGAATTTTCTGCTGCACGTTTTTTTAATTGAATGAGACCTCCTAAAATCTTCTGCAAATCTCCAATTGGTAAAATACTACAATCTCCAAGCATTTGAACATGCGCAATGCTGCCATCTAAATCTTCCATTACTAATGTTTGGTCGAAACTAATCGAAGCTCCAAATTCATCTACCCATTGTTCTGCAGATTTTTGGAAGCGTCCGCCCCAAAGTTTGGTCATGCTTTCACCTTCCCTGCTCCTTTGTTCACCATCGCATGAACCTTTGTTGGAAGACCCCAAAGTTCGATAAATCCAACTGCTGATGCATGGTTAAATACATCATCCGCTGTGTAAGTGGCTAGTTTTTCATCATAAAGAGAGTTTGGAGATTTACGTCCTTCTACAATTGCATGTCCTTTAAATAACTTCACACGAACGGTGCCATTTACATATACTTGTGTTTCTTTTAAGAATGCTTCTAAGGCCGTTCTTAGTGGAGAGAACCAAAGTCCTTCATAAATTAGCTCTGTTAGTTTTTTCTCCATAACTGGTTTGAAGTGAGCTAATTCTTTTACTAAAGTAATATCTTCTAATTCTTTATGTGCAAGTAGTAATGTATGCGCTCCTGGAATTTCGTATACTTCACGTGATTTAATCCCAACAAGTCGGTTTTCTACGTGATCGATACGACCAACTCCGTGCTTACCTGCTAAATCATTTAATTTTAATATTAATTCGTATAGTTTGTATTCCACACCATCAAGCGCAACTGGAACACCATTTTTAAATTCTATTTCAATTATATCTGCAGTGTCAGGAGCATCTTCTAAAGCAACCGTTAACTCATATGCATCTGCTGGAGGTGCTGCCCATGGATCTTCTAAAATACCACATTCACATGCACGTCCCCAAAGGTTTTGGTCAATAGAAAATGGACTATCTAGATTAATCGGTATTGGAATGTTTTTCTCCTTTGCGTATACAATTTCTTCTTCTCGACTCCAGCTCCACTCACGAACAGGTGCAATTACTTCTAAACTTGGATTCAAAGCTTTAATAGAAACCTCAAAACGAACTTGGTCGTTTCCTTTACCTGTACAACCATGAGCTACAGCAGTTGCTCCAGTTTGTTCTGCAATTTCCACTAACTTTTTAGAGATCAATGGGCGAGATAGTGCAGAAACAAGTGGGTATTTATTTTCATACCATGTATGAGCTTGTAAAGAAATTAATGCATATTCATTCGCAAATTCTTCTCTTGCATCGATCATATAACTTTCTATTGCACCAACTTCAAGTGCTTTGTTTTTTACGAATTCTAGATCTTTTCCTTCTCCAACGTCTAGACATACTGCAACAACATCATACCCTTCGTCTTTCAACCATGTAATTGCTACGGAAGTATCAAGTCCACCTGAATATGCTAAAACAACTTTTTTATTCATTTAAAATTCCTCCGATGTATTATTATGCGATTATTTAGTATTAATATACACAATGTAACATGATGGATGTATAAATACAACTAATAACTTATAATTATGAGGAAATAATTCTTTTGAAAACAGTTTTATTGATTTCATTTAAAAATAAAAAGATAATAGAAGAAAGGAGCGTGTTGGAATGTCGAATTTATTTTCGCCTATTACACTAAATGGTCTTACAATAAAGAATAAGATTGTAATGGCACCTATGTGTCAGTATTCTGTTGAAGCAAAAGATGGTGCACCAAATGATTGGCATTATGTACATTATGTTTCTAGAGCAGTTGGAGGAACTGGACTTATTATTGTAGAAATGACAGACGTGGAGCCAGACGGGAGAATTACTGATTTCGATTTAGGTTTATGGTCAGATGAGCAAATTCCTGCATATGAAAGAATCGTCCATGAAGTACATAAATATGACGCGAAAATTGGTATTCAAATTGCACATGCGGGTAGAAAAGCAACGGATGCTAAGCAACCTGTTAGCTCTTCTGATATTCCTGTTGATGTAGATTGGAAGATACCAAGAGCTCTGACAACCGAAGAAGTTCAAGCCATGGTTTTAAAATATAAAGATGCTGCAAGGCGTGCAGTTTCAGCAGGATTCGATACGATTGAACTCCACGGAGCACATGGTTATTTAATCCATCAATTCCATTCACCGGCGATTAATAATAGAACCGATGAATACGGGAAAGACTTGTCCAGATTTGGAGTAGAAGTAATTCAAGCAGTTCGTAGCGTAATGCCAAAAGAAATGCCACTCCTATTCCGCATATCAGCTGTTGAGTATATGGACAATGGATACGGACTCGAGCATTCATTAGAAATTGCTAAAAAGTATAAAGATGCTGGGGTGGATGTATTCCATGTTTCAAGTGGTGGTGAAGCAACTCCAGGTAAAATAAAACCAGCGAATACTCCAGGCTACCAAGTTCCGTTTGCTCAAGCATACAAAGAAGCTTTAAATGTACCGGTGATTGCGGTAGGCATACTAGAAGATCCGATTCTTGCAGAAAAAGTGATAGAAGAAGGCGACGCAGATCTAGTTGCTATTGGAAGAGGCATGTTAAAGGATCCGTATTGGGCTCTACATGCAGAAGAAGAGATTACCGGAAAAACAGTACCCCCAACACCTTATAAAAGAGGATTTTAATATAGTAAAGAATAGTAAAGCGCCTTATTGCTGACAAGGTTCAGCGGCGGTTTACTTTTTTTATTTAAAGAAAAAAGTAGAAATTATAGAACTTGCGAACTCCAAGGCTAAGAAAATTATTATAGAATCTGACTGTCACATCATTTATTGTAAGAGTATAAACATTTTTATAACTAGAAAAGTAACTATTTGTTCAATAAACACCCCCTTCAGTACTTTCTCTTAGTACTCATGATGTTCGAAGTGTTCATCTGCGATTTATTCTGCAATTGTAGTTGTCATACAGGTGATTAAATATTTCTCTATTCCTTTGTTGACCCAAACACCATTAAAACATTGCAATATCACCAAATTTAAAAATGGCTATCACTCCTTCACTTTTTTGTATTTTTTTAATTAATCCTTTATTCATATTAGACGTATACTAATTAAACTAACGAATGGAGATGATAAAAATGGATCTCATTTTATGGGTGACTGTTTTGTCCGGTACCTTTATCGCAATATTCGCTGATAATAAAAAATGCAAAAAGAAAAACTATTAAATTCTTTCATAACGATCTGATTTCTTGGTGATTTTTAGGACTGGATTATATACAATAATTTTTTTAGAAGAACATATTGTTTCCCCCTAATTTCTATTATTAGGTGTCTTTTTGTTCGAACTGTGTAACAATAGAAGTAAATATTGGATTTTTTTGTATCCCTCATTCTAGTGCTGTTAAATAAATTGATATACCAATCTATCTGAATAGATATTCATCTAACAAAATGTATTGAAGCTGGGGCGAAAAGTCCGAGTATTCACCATCTTAATATTTGCATTTATTCTGCTTACGTTTTTACGCTATGTCAGTTTATTACCTGATAACGTACCATTTATGGAGGCGATGCAAATGCAACTGTCAGCAAGACAACTAATTTCTATCATCACTGAGTCACTTTGGGCTTTTGGAATAAGTTTATTTGCAGGTATGAGCATAGGTGGAACTGGATTAAATCCCGGAGCTTTGGCTTGAATACATTTATATTAATTTTTAAAGAGTGTGGATATTCTACACTCTTTTTTTGAATTCAATAGGTCTATATAAGCCACAGTTTGTGTTAAATGCGACATAAAACCTCCACTTCTCTTGTTCACCTAACCTTATCGGTTAGTATAAAAGTGTTACCACTTTTTGTAGTAACGCCTCCGTAACTTTAAGTACAATAAATCACAATCTACTCCGTTATCCCCTCAAAAAAAGCGATGCCTTATTTTAGTATCGCAACCCGTTATCCATTCATGTAACTATGCTTCAGCACAAGATATATAAGAAATTTTCGTTCTTTCATGGTAGTTCAATAACAATAAAAGTTGTCTCTTAACAAATCTGTTCCGCTAAAAGTCCCGTCTGTTGAAGAAGTTGAAGGAACTATCTAAAGATAATTTTTCTAATTCGATTAAACATAATGTTAATCTATTTTTAATCATTTCCTTATCCCCCATTTGTTGCAGTGTCTTAGGGTCCAGATCACTTTCATTTAATATTTCATAGTGTTCATGAGCCTCTAATAATGTCCACAAGATATATTCGTCCAATAAACATTTATACAAATCCACATTATCACCTATGTATCCGTTCATAAAACCGTCCGCAATTCTACTCAATATCTTAGAATTTTGATTATAATCATGATTTATATACCTATCTGTATTAGAGTAGGCAGGAAGAAGGAATTTGTAACAAAAAACAAAATACCCAGCATATTTCAAATCGAAATCTAACTTTGGGAATGGATCTATTAAAGAAACATTATCTAAATTCAATATAATATTTTCTGGTGTTACATCTTGATTGACTAATGATATCTTTTGCTGGTTTTCTCGTCTGTTTTTAATTAAGTTTAATATCTTATTTACAACTTTTTCGCGATTAAATGTTAAATCAGTAGTAGTCAAGCTATTTAAAATACTTAAATAAAAGTCATTGTCCTTTTGCCAAATATAGCTAACTTCTTCTTGCATCTTCCCTTCAAGTTTTTTACCATTCCATATAATATTACCAAATCCTTGTATATCGGGATCTTTTCTGTGCATAATCTTAAAGAATTTTCCTAACTCTTCTCCAATTGTAATTGCTTCAGAATCGCTTAGATATTGAAGTGTTTTTCCTTTACCCATAAAGCTTTCTACGGTAAATACTAATGATTCTTCCTGGAAATAGTCAAAGAAAGAAGGACAAATGGGATAAGAACACTGATTAGCCTGGTGGTAATAAACCTTTGAAGATTCATATTCAGTAATCAAGTCAATCTCTTTATATACTTGTAATTGCCCATATGCATTCTTTTTCCTGATTCTTAGTACAAGATCCTCTTCAATATTCCTTTCAATTCTAAAGACATTATGCCAAGCACCTTCCCCAATTTTCGAAATATGCTCCATCTTTATATTTTCTATTTTTAACTTATCAATGGCATTCTTAAGATCATCATTTTTCACTACTATTTATCCTTTCTAAAAACGGTTTGTACTTCATTTGACCTAACCTTATAGAAAAAGCATGCCAACTAATAGCAAACACATCTCAGTTACTTAAAAAACATCATTCCCTCCCTTTAATCTTTTGACCTCTTTTTCTAAATAATCAAGACGTTTATGGATTCTATAAATAATTGGTAAATATGCAATTGCGATAATAATTAACCATCCCATTGATTAACTTCCCCCCTTAATCATAATGGATTATTTTTCATAAATTAATTACATTATTTTAGTGTTATTGTCGATCTACTGAAACTTTTTCAAATTTCATTAGAGATTCAATACTAAATACATTTGAAAAAAAGGAGATAAGATATTTCCTTGATTCTTCTTTGTCTATTTTTATAGTGACTATTCTATTTCTTTTAGCCCAAGAATCATAAGTCTCAAAAGCAGTACTGCTCCACCCATTTTTTTCACCGTCTACATTTCTTTTCTCTTGAATGCCTGAAATTACAATGTCCAATGATCCTTGTAATTCTAATAATGCGTTCTCAAATAGCCTTTTTTTGTCCTTTTCCTTTAGTCCTGCCTTTATTCTCAATGCTCTTGTGTCTATCCCTTCCTCTTGGCTAATTATTTTGTATATATCAAGTGCTTCTTTTGATACGTTTCCATTAAAATAGCGTTCCTCAACAGATTCAGCATAGCCTAAGACACTTTTTACATATGGAAGAAGCTGAAGTGAAACTAATACCGATTTTTTCTTAATGAATTTACTATATGCCGCAACCCCATCAGTTGAGAATTTTGTTCTCCAAATCCAAGGATCAAACTCTGTGTCGGAATGCCAATCCTCTTCTAAAGTTATGTTATTTAAAGAAGGAAAATCAGGGAATAAAGGGGCAAGTGGTAGTATACCAATCTCTTCTATTACATTTATGGCATCTCCATAAGTTTTCACTTTATATTCCATTTCTATCTCCTTTTAAATGTAGATTTCTCTTCCATATTCGATGAAACACTAAATGCATTAAATTTATACCTATAGTCGGAATCAATTATTTTTTATATCTCATTAAGTTACTACCATTTACATCTGTTGAAAAACCGAATTTCTCATAGTATCCTACTAGTCTTTCAGGACAATATAGTTCTACTCTATCGACTTCACGAACAAGTGGGTGATCTAAAATACTGTTCATTAAAATGGTACCGATACCACTATTTCTAGAATTTTCTTTAGCAATAACATCAAATATAAATGCTCGATAAAGTGTATCTGTAATTGCTCTCGCAAATCCAATTAATTCTTCTGTATCATTATCTATTAATCCAATTACAACTCCGCTGCTCTCAATCATTTTTCTAATTTCTGAAAGTTGACGATCTTTCGTCCACCATTCATTTTTAAATAAACTATGTACTTCTTTTAATTGGTTTTCGTCAAATTCCTCAATAATCTTATAATTCATTTCCTCGTGACCCCCATAATAAATTCATTATTAAATATTCTTTGCATTTTCCCTATTCACATTTTTATAACCAAATTCTTACTCCTAAAAAGAACATACTTTACTTTATTCTACATTCGCTTTCTAAATCCTTTTTCTTCAAACCTATACGATTAACACATTAGATAAAGTAGTCTTGTTAAAAATGTAAATCACAAAAAATTAGTGGGATGTACGCATAGCCTTACTTTGTTCTCGTTCAGTACAGCAATATTTCTGTTATACTAATATTGAACTGGAGGTCCTATAATTGGCAATAAAAGATGAACAATTTATGGAAGTAGCCATAAAAATGGCTTTACAAGCTAGAAAAGATGGAAATGAACCATTTGGTGCTATTTTAGTAAAAAATAAAGAAATAGTAATGTATGGAGAAAATAAAATAAATAGTAATTGTGATCCTACACATCATGCTGAAATAGGGCTTATACGTACTTTTTGCTCTGAGAACAACATTTTTAATCTTAGTGAATATACTTTGTATACCAGCTGCGAGCCTTGTGTAATGTGTACAGGTGCTATGGTGTGGTCTAATTTAGGAAAAATAGTCTACAGTGTTTCACATGATCAACTGGCAGAAATTGCAGGAAGTAATATAATGATTTCGTGTAAAGAAGTTATCGAAAAAAGCCCGAATAAGCCGGCAGTCGTAGAACAAGTTTTAAATGAGGAAGGGCTAAAAGTATTTGAAGGATACACATTTTCTAATTAATTTACAGATGTACTATCATCACATATAACAAGATTCCCTGAAATATAAAGGCGTTCCTACTAACTGTAGGAACGCCTATTTCTTTATCCTTAGACTCTATTTGAAATATAAAATACGCTACCACAAAGTGATTCTTGGTAAAACTCACTTTTACACAAATTCCTCCGCATACTCTAATGAAAATAGGCATTAATCCTAACTTTGTGGCTAAATGATTATTTCCCTGCTAATTCCTTAATGCGTGCAATGCGTTCTGGACTATTTGATACAAGGTAGTCATCGAGTATTAAGCGATCGTAGCATAAAGAAAAGTATTGTTTTGCTTCCTCGTTTCTGTCAAGCAATAGGAGACACTCTGCGATTTCTTCCAATACATATCCATCCGGATTGGTGGTTTGTTTCGTTTCTACAAGTAATTTCTTCTGAATTGCAAAAGACTCTTCCACTTGACCTAGTATACGCAGCACCTTGGCTACGCACCATTTTGCAATAAACACCGAGTTTGAATTACCTTGCTCAATACGAAATTCCAGCGCTCGCTTGAATAATTCAAGAGCTTCTTCCAAATTTCCATTCTCCACTTTTGCCCAGCCGATGTTGTTATATAACGAACCTAACCATCGGCTGGCTTTAGGATGCTTTTCGGCATACTCTAGCGCCTTCATATTCCATTCCATTCGTTTCTCTGAAGTTGCTTCAGCAATACCTAACATATGCGCTGCATCAACAGCATAATCATCCTCACCAGATTGGATTCCCAATTCCCATGCCAGAAGGAATAGCGGAACTGCAACTATTGGTTTGGAAGATGAATTAAAAACTCTACCTCTTTCCAGAAAATATCTAACTCTTGCCACAATTATATCCTTGTTTAATAAACTCTCTGCACGATCAAGCGTCTCATGAGCTAATTCAAATTTTGCCTGAAGCCCTTGAGAACGAGCAATTTGAGTCAAAAGTTCAGCCAAATATTCAATGTTTCCTGATTCCTCTGCTTCCGTTAACAAACTGATAAATTTCTGTTCGGTTTTTTCAGGGTGATTGTAATCCCAAAGCGTATCAAAGTTAAACATATTTCACTCTCCAAATAGAATAATAAAGTTATGATTACTATTGTTTAGATATAACTTCCGTATTTTAACAACATAGTGATTGAAGTTCCTTCTCTCCTCACCTCTTCAAAACCTAAGCTACGGTAGAGATTTATAGCATTCGTATTATCACCATCTACACTTAACGATATTGCATTAAAGCTATTATTTTTTGCTTCTTCTATTATTGAATACATTAATTGAGTGCCAAGTCCTTTTCCCCTAACTTCTTTTTTTATAGCAATTCCTAACTCTGGAGTGTTATCGTTCACATAGCCATATCCTCGTTCTTCACTGCTAAATAATCTATACCATACTGCACCTACAAGAGTTCCAGCATTATCAATCGCTACTAACGCTTTGTCACCTTTTCGACCCCAGTTTTGGTGGTATTTCTTCAACTCATCTGTATAAAGCAGTTCATCTAGAGGTGGCTTTTTCTCCAACTCTATGTGAATTGACTCATAAAGCATCTCCATTAAAAAACTTTTTTCATTCTCTATTATGTATCTGATTTCAAACAATTTTATCGCCCCTAGAAGTTATTGCCTATTTTTTAAAGCCAGTTTAATTGATATATTCATTTCTTCTGTAAATACTCCAGTTGGATTAATGGCCAAAAGTTCTTCTTTTAAATGTTCTTCAAACATATTCACATTTTCTCCAAGAAATCGTTTAGAACCAAAAGAAGTAGAATAGTGATTTCCGATAATTGAATCGATTGTCCAATATTGTTTATAGGGAAGAATCTGATGAACTTCTAAATCAAATTTTGAATTTGCAATTATTTCCTGGTGTGTAATTTCCGGATGGGAATAAATCGTATTACCTGCTCTTCTTTCATTTCCGTACCAATGGTTAACTACATCTTTCACTTTCTTTTGCCAAGGTAAAAGAACTCCATTTGGAGAAAAGTTATCTATAATAGCTATACCACCTCCATTAGAAATCATTTCATATAAACGATCTAGAACAGCTTGTCTATCCATCCAGTGAAAAGCCTTGGCAATAGTCACAAATCTGAATTCATCATTGGATTGGCATTTATATTTTTCAATATCCCCTATAAACCACTCCGTATTTTCAACTCGATATTCTTTGCTAAGATTTTGTGCTAGTTGAATCATTTCAGGTTCCATGTCGACACCAACTATTTTTTCAAACCAATCTGAAAACCTTAAAGCTAGTCTTCCATCCCCACTGCCTAAATCTAACATTTGGCCACTTCCATCCAGATTAAATCTAGTTATTAAAAACCTTACCAAGGATGAAGGATATATTGGTCTATATCGTGAATAATATAATGATGTACCTTTAAATAAATCCTTTCCGTAATGTACCAATCAACAATTTCCTCCTAAATTTTCAAAATGATTGTAGCAAGCTAATGTGATGTTGGGCTGTCTATTTTCTACTTCATAAGATTAATTACTAATTGACTTTTCCTTTAACTCTTTCCATATATCTTTCTTCACCTACTACTTCTATTTCTTTAGCAAAATTCACAGTTTTACAAAAATTATAACTAATTCACAATTTCTATGGAAAGAATTCAACGACCTCTATAATTTTATAGACAAAATTTATTTCGGAGTGATAATTGGAAATATCAAAGATTGTGAAACATGTCTCTTTTTTTTTTCACTGAAAAAGCATTATTTAACCATAACAATAAAATTCGAAAAATCTGTTGTAAATTCATTTTTCCTAACAAATCCAAGCTTTTCATATAAATGAATAGCTCGTTCATTAAACTTCGCTACAGTTAATCTAATGGGAGTACCAGAATAATTGTTTTCAATATGACTTAGAATATATGAGCAAAATTCAAAACCATTACCTTTACCTATAAGCCTCGGATTCATACCTAACCCTATATCCACGAAGTCATCTGAATATACACCAAATTGATTTCCAACTGGAACTTGTGCAGATTCCCCAATGCAAAAAAATCCGAACAATGCTTGATTATGATTAACAAGCGCATAGTAAAAACCATCTAGCATTTCCTTAAAAGATTCATATGTCAATTCATTATTATAGAAATCAAATGGTTGCTCGTATTTCCAACCAAGTATTTTCTTCGCTATCTGCTCACTCATATGTTCAATACTAATTTCCAACTTTACACCTCCTATTAGTAATGTGATCCATCCATTTTTTGAAGCTCCCAAGAACAAACTGTTTCACTTGAAAAAGATTGATACAATTACAAAACCGACTATTAAAACAAGAATAAGTACCCCTGTACTTTTCCAACCTATATCCATAAAACTACCACTACTTGCTCGATTAAAAGCATTATTTAAATTCCCAGTTGGATTCCTTTTCAATTCTTCTAGTCTTAATCTCTCTCTTCTATTTTCAGGTGTTTCCTTGTTTGTATTCATCTGAACAACTCCTTTTTATGAAGGAAAAAACTCCATAGGTTCTTTACAATGCTTATATCCATTTCGCTTATAATAATCAATGCTATCATCACTTGGCCAAACAATGATAAATTCGTACTTCTCCCTCTCTACCCATTCATTTATTTTTGTGATCAATTTACTTCCTATTCCCTTATTTCTAAAGACCTTGACTGTATAGACATTTGTCATAAATGCAAAAGGATAAGTTATCCTACCAGGACGTGGTACTTTTTGTATTAATTCTATGTAGATATGAGATACGATTTTTGAGTTTTCCTCCGCAACCCAAATAAACCAGGTTTCGCTATCGAGAGCCTTTTCTAAAAAGTCTTGACATTGTAATTTAAATGCCTCGAAATCGCTTTCAATGAAAATTTTACTTTGATTGTCTTCCAGTGTGAAATCCCATCTCATTTGAATCAACTGGACAATATCTTTACTTTCAGCGAGCCTAATAATCATTATTTTTCCCTCTTTTTTTATTAGGTTTAAGAAATTTCCAAAAAATGCAATACTTCTCCAACAAATTTATTCGTTTCCTCTAATTCGGGGAAATGAGCACTGTGGTTAAACAACTTCCACTCGATGTTTGCTAGATTTCTATTAATAATATTTGAGATAGAAATCCCTGTATTTCTATCATGAACTCCAGTAATAAGTAATGTTTTATGTTGAATACTTTGCAGTCTTTCATATAAAGGTGTTTCTACTGGACTTTCCTGTAAGGCTTCTAGCATCAGTCCTGTATTGTGCAAATTACTTTCCTTTACCAATTTTCTGAACTTTCTAGCAATATCCTGATTTACAAAGAATAATCGGTCAACTGTATCATTATCTACAATTTCCCAAACCTTTTTATATTTATTTACAATTGAAGTATTTTCACAAAGTATTTCTTCTATTTTATGTACTAAGGGAGTGTCTGCAATCGATACGAAACCAGCTATTTGTAGCATATATTGCGTCTTTAAAGTCATTAGGCTTGGTCCAGATAGTACTATTTTGTTAATAAAAGTTGGAAGTGCATAACATAATTCAAGTGCTAGTTCCCCACCAAATGAGTACCCTAATAAATCAACTTTTTTGATATCAATCCACTGAAGAATTTTCTTGAAGTCATCAATTAATTCATGAATAGAATATGCTTTATCTGAATTTGGTTTATCACTTCTTCCACAACCACGCTGTTCGTAATATACAACTGTTCTTTCTTTAGAAAGATATGAACCAACAGTTCTTTCAAATGTATATAGGTTTCCTCCTGGACCACCGTGAATAATAATTAATGGTATCGTATTATTTTCTTCCCCTTCAATCTTTACCCAGTGATGGATTCCATTTATAATTACTCGGTATTCACCATTATTAATTTTCATATGTACTCCTTGTTTATATTATTAGTGTGAAATGTTATGCATATGTAGCTAAAGTGTCAAATTCCCATTCTCTATCTTGCTTTATAAATCCAAAATAAATGGTACTATTACAATAAAAACTACCGTATTTTCTTCGTTAAAAACCCTCTTCTTACTAAACCTTTACCAAAGGAAGGAACAGTATTTCTACATTGTGATTAACCCCATTAATAGTTTTTCGATAAAATTCAAACTCTTGATAATAGAATAAATATCTAATGAAATTAGTAAAATAAAAAATGTCAAAATTAAAAAGAACACTTGTTTATTTTTAAAATAGTAATATGTAACTAATGAACTTAAAACAGTTGGAAATACGAGCAAACTCATAAACCATAACGATTTCACATAATTCACTTCATTTTTTAACAAGGCAATTTTAAGTTCATTTTCTGTTGTGACTTCGAATTCAAATTGTTCTTTTTCTAAAAAACCTTTTTTAATTAAGGTTACTTTGACTGTATTTTCGTTTTGAAGTGAGTAACCACCTGGATAAAAATCTAGAAAAAATGAAATTGCTGCTATAAAAATAGTGATTATCATTAAAAACAATCTAAATTGCTTAATAGAAAATTTCTTTCGAATAATGGATTTCACTCCTTATTAAAATTACATACCCCATTTAAATGCTTGTTTATATGTTTTCTGTAATTCTAGTTATATTAATGGTTTTCCTCATCTGAAGTAGAAAATCCTTTTTTGAAATAAAGATTACTCTTACGTGACATCGAAATATGAAGCATGACACATAATTCTGGTCTATGTCATAAAAGTGGGTATCAGTGAAATAATGGTGCAACTATTAAAAGAAGTATCGAACTAGAAACCAGTGAAATACTTACTCTTTTAGACAATTTTACTTGTTCATCACTTTTGTAATATCCAGAGAATTGAAGCTTATTCCTATATAGTACGAAAAATATTATAAAAATCGACACACCTGGTAGAAGACCTAAATAAGAATTACCTAAATCAACTCTGAAATATCCGTAAATATTATTTACTATAAAGCCCATGAAAACACCCAAAATACCAAGTAACAAAATAATTCGAATTAATTCTAAAATTATTCTCAACATAATCCCTCCAGTATATGAACTACGTAACCTCAAAAATGTTTTGTACAATTATAAAGATCACAACTCCACTTTGACTGTATGTTTTCTAGAATGGTTACGGATGTATTTTCAATATATGTCGTTGGAAACATTTCGGGAAGCAATTGTTGTAAAGTAAGTCCTATTAATGCGCCGTGGCTTACTACCAGTATTCGCTTGTCTTTATATGTAATTACCGCTTCTTCTAAAAATTCCGAACCCCTTTTAGCCACTTCTTCAAATTTCTCCATACCTAGATCTACTTCTCTCCAACTAGTTCCCCACTTTTGCATTCGCTGTTCTTCGGTTGTTCCTTCTATTTCCCCACAATTAATTTCACGAATTCTCTGGTCATAAATAGAAATAGACATATTTAATTTATTTGCGATTATTTGTGCAGTTTCTTTTGCACGTGATAAATCACTTGAAATGATGACATCCCATTTACCCTCTAGAGAAAACCTTTCTGCTAAAGCTTGTGCTTGTTTTATACCAATCTGATTTAATGGAATATCCGAAATTCCCTGAGCTCTCCTAAGTGCATTCCATTCTGTCATTCCATGCCTGATTAAACCAACTGTTGTCACGTTTATCACCTACTACCTTTTTTTCTCATCTAAAAAATCGTTACTTTTTATCTTTAATTTCTGTAAGAAGTTCTGTTACACGATCGTTTTGATTTACAATTGTTTTTCAATTCCGCTTAAAGAAAAATGGATAAAAACAACTAAGATAATCAGCAACCCTATAATAAAGGACATTTCGAATTAACTCCTTGAATGATCAGAATATAACTTACCAATATTATACACTAATTCCAACCTTCTTCTTACAAAAAACTTCTTATATCTGCTGAAAATATTGTAAGAAAAAACCTTTTCCAACTAACTATCTAGAACCACAAATTTTTTGCAATTTTGAAATGGAATCTTGCGATTTGGTTGTTCTTCATATTAGAATAGCTGAATCTCAGCTTACGCAGGGACCTATAAATTTCCTTTCTAGAAAGTTTTATTTGATGCAAAAGAAAAAGCACCCATAGGATGCTAAAAGGTAAATTTTTTGTTTAAATTCTATTATGTTCTATATCGAGCAGCTAGTTTTTTTCTAATAAGTAGGTTGTTCTAGTCTATATTGTAGCAACTGTTCTGTCGCATAAGCAATTTGTCGGTTAAATTGATAATCAATACAATCTAATTTGTTTTCAATTCTTTCAAGAAGTTCATTTACCAATTCAATACCTGTTCTCATTTCTTTCATGGTTTCCTGTATTTCCTTTAAAATTGTCCTGGATACTCTTCTTGTAACTTATTGATCAATTCATTTCGTATTGGTTCGTTAAAAATTTGCTGTACTTCTAGCAGTCGTTTATAACCAGGAACCGGATTGCTAGAATTTATTAAACGAAGCGCTTCTGCAAAATTCACAGCTAGTTCTTTGTTGTAAACCGGGGCTTTCTTCGCTTCTACTTCAACAATTTCTGAATATTTCAGTGCTTTTTCAGTATCAAATAAAAGATAAATCTCCGCCAACTGCATTATATTTGCTAAATACATTCGATTTTCCTTATCTTGTATTTCAATATTTAATAAATTTATTGCATTTTCATATAAACATTGTTCCAAATAGATTTGTACTAAAAGCGAATTTGCGTATTCAATATCTTCTTTAAAGCCTTCGTTTTTTATTTCAGTTATTAATTTTTCTACTTCATTATATCGATGTTCCAAAATAGCACTTGAAACTAGAGCAAATTTTTCGGATATCTCTTCCTCTTTCAATTGAAGTTTTTTTAAAAACGTTTGTTGAAATTCATTTAAACTCATACCGGTCAATTTTTCAAGGTTTTTATAAAAATCATCCTCTGTTTTTGAAAGGAGTAGTTTTGGAATTATCGCTTCCCCATAATCATTTACTAATGCTTTCACTGCAAAATAGCTCTGAAGATATGGATTATAATTTTCTCTCGCTGCATGAAAACTATCAATCGAGTCTAGTAAATGAAAATCAGCAATATCTATTAATTCGGTTACATTACTTATTCGTTCATTCTGATAACCTATTAATACACAAACCCCTTCATTAAACCATAAAGGTACTTGTTCAGAATTTTGGTCAAGGTGGTTCATCTTAGAAAACTGTTGAATTCTGTAATGTGTATATTCATGTAATAGATTTTGCTTCCAATTATCGTTAGAATTTAGATCTATTTTAAGCACATTAATAGACTTGTTAAAATAATCATAATAACCAGTAACATCATTAAGATAGGAGTTTGCTTGTAAACTGGTAGGATCATTATAAATTTCTATAGTTAAATGGTCTTTAAGTTCGTTTCCAAAAATTGCATCCATAGATGATTTCTTTTCCAAAAGCAAAGCTTCAAACCGATCAACGGTAACTCTATTTTCCGGATGAAACACATATGTAATTCCTTGTCTTTTCTCTTTTACAACATCTTTTTGTGTAGATTGATAAGTAAATAAGTTTAATATGAGACGTGTTTTTTCACTAATAGTTGGATTTTCTAAAGTTTCTTCCATCGCAGTATTTGTTATGGTAAATAGAAAAATAAACAGCGCTAAGAATACGGTACCTAATAGTAAGCCCCCCACTTCTATTCTATTATAAAGCTTCCACTTTATTATCTTACCTGACACCACTCCATATATACTTACAAGGAAAATAAGACCGTTTAGAACAAATAAAACAATTCCTACTATAATACCCATTTTCATGGATTGATTAATTAATAGTACGCAGCTTGTGATAGTTAATAAGATAACTAGAATCAATATAACCACTAGTTTCCAAAAAGTTTTCATTGTAATCCCCAGTTCATTGTCCTACATTATTTTGTTAGGAAAATTTTAGACATATAGTAAGCGCTCACGGTAAATAACTGATTTATCTCTCCGCTAGCAATCATCGTTTCCATTTCATTTAAATCAAACAAATGTACGCCAATAAATTCTGTAGGATCTAATTTTTGTTCAAATGCTTTATATGCATCTACAATTAAATATGTGATTACTTTATTCGTTTGTGTTGCTGGATTAACATAAAACTCACCTAATAATAAGGGTTTCTGTTCAGTTGTATAACCTGTTTCTTCCCTTACCTCTCGCAAAATAGCTTCTTCATATGCTTCATTTCCCTCAGACTTACCAGCTGGAATTTCTAAAAAGAAGTCTTGTGCTGCTTGTCTATATTGTTTGACAAGTACAATTTTCTTCTCTTTTGTTAGAACAATTGCATTTACCCAATCAGCATATTCATTCACATAATATTTTTCTATAATTTGTCCATCTGGAAGTTCACAGCTATCTTGGCGTAAATTTCCGAATGGAGTTTTGTATACATAACTTGATTTCAGCGTTTTCCAGCTGTTCATTAATATTCCCCCTTTGTTGGCTTCGTTTTTTCTATAAGCTCTCTCCCACATTCTGAACAATACTTAGCAGTTCGTTCGGCTTGGTGGCCACAATTGGAACAGAAGTGACCAGAATCCGAAAACCCCTCTTTTAATCCTTGCCCTACAGCTTTCATTTGATCTCTCAAAATGTCTTCATTGTATTTTTGAATTTTCTTACGATAAGCTATCCCAGTAAGAACAAATCCAACAAAAATTAAAGGCATTGATACAAATGGTAACCAAGAATAATGAGGCTGCTCAAAAAAATCTAATGTAAAAAAATCATATAAAGCAAAACCTAGTCCTCCAATTCCAACTAATACTATAAACGGACCAATAATATTCATCATTAAACCCCCAAATAACAATTTAAGTCATCTGTAGAAATTGCGTACCATTAGAAAAATTCATACAATCCCCTGTCAAAGTAATCAAATTCCTCTTCCGTGATGGTTTCTCCTTTATACCCCTTATAAAAAGCTTGTAACAGCGCATCATTTTTTCTGATAGAACGAGTGGCTAAAGCAATATCATAGCGAGGATCCCCATATACTGATCCAGCTAAATCAATAAACGTGCGTACTCTTCCATTTGAAACAAGAACATTATCTATGGTGCAATCACCATGGATCAACGATTGTTTGAATGGAATAGGTTTATTCCTTTTTAATTTGTCCAGTAATAGTTGATCGCCATCTACTACGTAGTTTTGTAAATTATATGTTGCTTTTTCCAATTGTTCATCAAGCCAAGATTCTTTTGTAACACACGATGTTGGTGGTTTTGTTTCATGCAATTGGTTCAAAAGTTCGCCGAAACTTTCGAGAAGTGCATATTTTTCTTCATCTGATTCTGCTTTCAAAAGCGCTTCCCTTAATGGAATTCCTTTTTCTAGACTCATTAGTAAATAACTCTCTTCATTATTTTCAACAAATTGATAGAAAGTTGGAATAGGTAAGTTTGTTTCCTCATTCCAATGCTTCATTATCCACGCTTCCTCTAATAGCCATTCCCTGTACAGAGATGTTTGTGCAGCTTTACAAACAAACTGACCATTATCCGTATGTAAAAAAATCACTTTTGATGTAGCACCTTGTCTTTTAGGAAATGAAAAAGAATGTACTTTACCTATAATTTCTTCAAACTGTTCGCGAATGACTGGGTTAATTGATTTGTTCATAATTAAGCTCCTTCTACTTACTTATTAGTGACTTTTGCACAAAAAAATAAGTGAATACATATCATGCAAAGAATGTGCAAACCAACACATTACAATTGTTAAAAGGCAGGTTGAGTTATGGATTCTTCTATTGACTACAATTCACCATCCACCAAGTTCACTTTTGATGTAAATAAAAGTCCATTCTTTAAAAAAGATACCTATAACTTTATGAATATTTTAGGAATTCAACAATTAAATACATTGGAAAATACATCTTTATTAGATATTTTTCTTAGTGCAGACAATAATATTGAGCCACATTACCACCCAAATGCCGCAGAGTTAGTGTATTGTATTTCTGGTGCAATAACTGTATCCATACTCAATCCATTTACAAAGCAATTTCAAAATTATGCGATTACACCTGGCCAAGTGGCGAACATCCCACAAGGTTGGTGGCATTATCAAATGGCTACAGAGGATAGAACACATATATTAGCCATTTTTGATGCCCCAACTCCAGAAGTCATTCTTGGTTCCGATATTTTGAAATTAACCCCGTCAAGTATTATGGCGTATACCTATGGGATGGACAAAAATCTATGGAAAAATGCAATTGCTCCAGTTATGCCCTCTACCTATATCGGCCCACCGATGATTTGGAACAAAACCGGAGATAGTAATGCGCAAAATTATGCAGATAGCTTAAATCAATACAGTAATCCAGCCTATACAATTCAAGAATTTGATCCCTATAACAATCCGACTAATTAACATAGATTTCTCATTATGCTACTTTTTCCACTGTAACACCTTCTATGGCATACCTAATAAAATAAATAAAGGACAAATAAAACGGATAAATAATGAGTTGACCAAAAATAATTAGTCCAGATGCTGGTGCAGGATCATCTCCTCTATACGTAATCGGAAATAGTGTTGCAAAGATAAAGAGAAAGATGATTAAATATGGAAGCCAAAGAATGGATGACCAATACTTTGACTTTTTATCTTGCATCCACTTTTTATCAAACATATAAACTAGTAAAGTTAATAATAAAAATCCAACAATATGTAGTAATGCGGTTATTAGACTTACTGAATTCGCTTCCCATCCACTTAAGCGCCAAATTCGATAAAAGTTGAGTTGGAGTTCAAAAGAAAAGAATAGAAAAAATGCATATATAGCACTAACAATATTTAACTTCCAAAAATAATTAATTTGTAAGACCCCTTTCATTCTCTATAATTATTTTTTCACAATCGCAATTTGTGTAGTGTTTAATCCTAATCTTTCTTTCAATTCATCTGTAATTGAAAAGGATATTGTTGTACCGCTTTTTACTTCTAAATAATGATACTGAATCGCAGTTACTACTGTCCCATCCCTCCAATAAGTTTCCGTTGGGGCTGGCTTAAAATCTTGTATATGTTTTTCATAACTTCCACTAATTACGCCTTTGCTATATATTTCAACTGGTAGAGCATTATTAGCAGGTTGTCTTTCAGATAAAGAAATCTCAATATTATTTTCTTGAATCTCTATTTCCCCATCCTTAGGCATCATTTGACCGTTTACTTCTAAAGTGTATTCCCATTGCTTTTTTGCCAATACAAGTAATTCTTTATCACTTAAATAATCCAATGCATCTTGACTGAATTGTTGAAAGTAAGTTATTTGTTCTCCTGCATATTTCAGGTTTAATTGAGTTGAATTCAACTTGGTTAACAATTCATCATTTTCTTTTTCTAATTTTTTGATTTGAGCTTCTTGCGCTTCTATTAATAATTGATCTTCATTTAATGTTTCATTATTTTCATTCACACTAGTACTCTCACATCCGAAAAATATAATCGATACTCCTATCATCGCTAGAATAGTAACTATCTTCTTCAAGCATAACCCTCCCCCTTATTCAACTTAAAATGACTTTACGATAAATGCGGTATGTATAAGCATTCCACTCTTCGTTTAATTCTTTCCAGTGTATGATTTTCCAAGGATTAAAGAAGGTTTGACCGTTTTTATTGAAATATAATTGATTTCCAATATGGTAAGCTGCATGTTGAATCACGCCTCCATCATTTATCCATGTAACGACATCACCTTCTTGTAATCCTTCTTCTGTTATGGAATAACGAGCATTTTTTAGTCCTAGTGTAAAAGTTCCTTGATGCACCCATTCGTGAATCATCCAATCATTTCTCTCCAAATGATTACTAACTGCATATAGTGTTGCAGCTAGACAGTTGGCACCAGCTTCAGTTGAAAATGAATTCGCATATTTCTTCAAATGTGCAGGAATATTTACTGGAACTTCTGAGCTCTCCCAACTATCCCATTCAAGAGCGTATGCTTGAATCGCTTTCTCTTTGTTTGAAACGGACAACCTTTTCCACATATCATATTGAAGAACAACATATTGCTCTCCCTTCTGTTTCACAAGATATTCTGTAGGAACTTCATCAGGTATTGAGAATAATGAAAGCGGAAGTATTAAACCTCTGCCCATCTCTACTTGAATATGGAACAGAGCTATTTTAACTTCCAAATTAAGATTTGTTATCCAATCAGGTTGAGCTACAATAACGTACTGAATATCATTAGAAATTCTCCAATACTCGTAACTATTTACTAGCTGAATCTGTGAGTAGGAGGAAAGATTGAAAAATTCATCTTTAGGAATGACTAATACTTCATGTAAATAATCTTCCAAAGTTAGCAAGTCCTCTTCTCGTAGGAAAAACAAATCTTCTTCAGGTACATATTGTTCAATCCAAAGTTCTATTTGCTCTGGTGATGGCTGAATTTGAATGTTCATTTTATAAATTCCCCTTGTATAAAAATTAAGTATTGCAACTATTCCTTAAAAATTCTTCTATCTTCCTGTACTACTTTTACGTTTACTATTTTATATTCTTAGTCTTTTTGCTACTACATTGATCTAGTTTTTCAATAGCTTTTGAGATGAAAAATAAGCAAATGAAGCGATGAGTAATGTTCCTAGTAAATACATCGTGGTGCTTTTACCAAAAATAGTTGCTGGATCTGAAGACGTTTTTTGCAAATAAAAATTGGGAGTATAAAACATTGTAAGTAGCAACCCAGAGAATAGTTGAAACAAAAAAAGCAATAAAGCAAAAATAAATATAAATATAAAATATTTTTTCATTTTCCTCACCCCTCCTAATAAGTTCTACGGAATAGCTTTGGCAATGGTTTCACTTATTTTTGGATTGTTTTACCTAAAATAGTAATTTTGTTACTTACCATATTAGAGGTAGAAAATAGGAAAGAATCCGACCCGTTCCCCTGCGTCACTCAAAAATCAGACACTATTTTCGAATTGTGTCAAAATGTTTTGTAACATATGGACATTAAATATCTCTATATCGATAATTATCATACTGAAACAGTGCATAGAATAATATAGTTGATGGAGGTGGAGAATATAGAGAATAAAAATGAAGTGATTAATCGATTACTAATCCCGGAAATATATTCGATTACATTCGATACTAGTAGAAGAAAGGACAAGCTAAAAATAGCCTTTTTGAAGGGCATCCCTCCATTCTGATTGTCAGTACAATTAATTTTCTCGAGTTTTGCGAAACTCTATCACATCTGCTAAAGCTTCTTTAATTAGCATGATAGTCTAATAATTTCTTACTGGAAGGGGAATCCAATGTTAGAATATCATCAACAATCAACACGGGAAATCATGGATATGTTGGACGTTACAAATCAAGGTTTAAATAATGATGACGTCCAAAAGAGACAAGAAGTATACGGTTATAATAAATTGGTGGAAGGAAAAAAGACAAGTACATTCGCCGTTTTCTTTGGCCAGTTTAAAGATTTATTAGTCGTTATTTTAATGATTGCTGCTTTCATTTCATTTCTATTAGGTGAAGTAGGAAGTACTATTGTGATTATGATTGTCGTTATTTTAAATGCAATCCTAGGCACTGTACAACATGTGAAGGCTGAACAGTCTTTAGATAATTTGAAAGCTTTGGCCACTCCAATCGCAAAAGTGATGCGAAATAATCAAATTGTAGAAATTTCTTCAGAAGATATAGTGGTTGGTGATCTTCTCTATTTAGCAGCTGGTGATTATATCAATGCTGATGGTAGATTATTAGAAAGTCATAATCTGCATATTAATGAAAGCTCACTAACAGGTGAATCATTGGCAGTTGCGAAAAGTACCGCACCCATTGATGGTGATCATGTAACTATTGGGGATAAGAAAAATATGGTTTTCACTGGGAGCTTTGTCACCAATGGCCGTGGTACTGTAATTGTTACAGCTATTGGAATGGAAACAGAAATCGGAAAAATAGCAAATTTACTAGATACTGCAAAACAAAAGAAAACACCATTACAAGCAAGTCTCGATCATTTCGGAGAAAACTTAGCTTTAGGTATTACAATAATATGTTTAGCTATTTTCACAATTGATCTTATTCGGGGACGAGAGTTAGTAGAATCATTTATGTTCGCTGTTTCTCTGGCAGTTGCAGCAATTCCAGAAGCATTAAGTTCGATTGTTACCATAGTGCTTGCTTTTGGAACACAAAAAATGGCCAAGGAAAATGCCATTATACGAAACCTCTATGCTGTGGAAAGTCTGGGAAGCGTATCTGTAATTTGCTCAGATAAAACGGGAACATTAACTGAAAATAAGATGACTGTTCAACAAGTATATGTTGACCAAAAAGTGATTCCTTATGATCAATTAAATACAGAAAATACAATAGAGAAAAATCTTATCTTAATGGCCCTATTATGTAATGATGCCTTGGATAGAGGTAAAAAAGAAATCGGTGACGCTACTGAAATAGCACTTGTAAAATTAGGGAAGAAGTATGATCTTGATGAATTATTCGTAAGAAATCACAATCCTCGATTAGCGGAAATCCCTTTTGATTCAGATAGAAAACTAATGAGTACAGTGAATCATATCAATCAGCAAAATTTCATGATTACAAAAGGAGCATTAGATGTTCTTCTTTCTAAAATTGTGAAAATCGAAACTTCTAAAGGGATAATTGGTATTACAGAAGAACATCGTAAAAAGATCGAAGAAGTTAATCGTGCCTTTTCTATGAATGGTTTAAGAGTAATAGCAATTGCCTACAAAGAAATAAAAGAACATCAAAAAATCGATGTAGAAGACGAGAGTGAATTAATCTTTGTTGGTTTAATGGCAATGATGGATCCTCCTAGAAAAGAGTCTAAAGAAGCTGTCGAAAATTGTATAGCAGCTGGCATTAAACCAGTTATGATTACTGGTGATCATAAAATAACAGCGACTGCTATTGCCAAACAAATCGGTATATTAAATGATCCATCAGAAGCAATCGAGGGATATGAAATTGAAGGTTTAACTGATCAACAACTACAAGAAAAGGTCCAAGGTATCTCTGTCTACGCCCGAGTAACACCTGAGCATAAAATTCGAATCGTTAAGGCTTGGCAGGATAAAGGAAAAGTTGTTGCGATGACGGGAGATGGTGTCAATGATGCCCCTGCTCTAAAACAAGCAGACATTGGCGTAGCGATGGGGATTACCGGTACCGAAGTAGCGAAAGATGCATCCTCGATGATATTAACAGATGATAATTTTTCAACCATTGTCAAAGCAATTTCAAATGGAAGAAGCCTCTATACGAATATTAAAAACGCCATTTTATTCTTATTATCAGGGAATGCGGGTGCTATTTTTGTCGTTTTATATGCAACCGTATTAGGTCTACCAGTTCCCTTTGCACCCGTACATCTATTATTTATTAACTTACTTACTGATAGTTTGCCAGCAATTGCAATAGGACTAGAGCCGCATAATAAAAAAACAATGAAGTACAAGCCAAGAGATATTCACACACCATTATTAAATAAGAAATTTACTACGCAAGTGATACTGGAAGGATTATTGATAGGTATTTCTACTATCATTGCATTTAGAATGGGGTTGGCAACCGGAGATACGTTAACAGCAAGCACAATGGCATTTGCAACATTATGTTTATCAAGATTAATACATGGCTTCAACTCTAGATCAAAAGAATCGATCTTTACAATAGGAATATTTACAAATAAATATACTTGGCTAGCATTTTTAATAGGTTTTTTAAGTTTACATTTAGTATTATTTATTCCAAAGCTTACTGGTGTGTTTGAAGTTGCAACATTGAGCAAAGTACAATTAGCTTATATCTATTGCTTGTCCTTCATGCCGTTTTTGGTTAATCAATGGTATAAAGTGATGTTCGTGAGAAGTAAAAAATAGTTAGTGGACCCTGTGTCACAAATAACTCAGACATCAATCTGAATTTTGCGTATACAGGGCCACTAACCTAATGATCATTTAATATTAATCCTATTGATGCATAAATAATGACAGTACCGAAAATGAACATCATATGGAATAAAGAGTATGCAAACATACGATTCGCCCACTTCTTCCCTTCCTTCTTATGATACCCCATAATACTCATCCATAGCCAAATTGCCCCTAAAATAATCGAAACAAATGTGAGCCCTAAGCTAAGGGGTAAAAATAAGAAGCTCGTTAAGATTAATAGTACTAAGTAAATATTAGTTTGAATATAAGTACGGCGCTCGCCTTTTACTACAGGAAGCATCGGGATATTCGCTGCTGCATAATCATCCTTTTTCCGAATAGCAATTGCGTAAAAGTGAGGCATTTGCCAAATCATGACGATAATGAATAATGCCCACGCTGCCGGATGCCAAATATCTGGTGCTACAGCAGCCCACCCAATA
Source organism: Psychrobacillus sp. L3 (assembly GCF_042945595.1). Classification (GTDB taxonomy): domain Bacteria; phylum Bacillota; class Bacilli; order Bacillales_A; family Planococcaceae; genus Psychrobacillus. Next base: position 2,073,034 of record NZ_CP168493.1, read on the forward strand.
AGTGGTGGCATTGCCCCTGAAATACTGCCAACTTCTGTGTTCCAAATGGTACGGCGCTTCGTCCACATTGTATATGGTACAACGTAGAAAAATACACCGAGAAATCCTAAGAATGATGCAAGTGGTGTCGCTAAAGCAAGTAGTGCAATTCCGATTATCAGTAACGAGATTCCGACAACTAAAACGAGTTTAGGCGATAATTCTCCAGTTACGGTTGGCCGATTTTTCGTACGTTGCATGACTACATCAATGTCACGATCGTATAAATTATTAAACGAGCCCGCTGCAGCAATTACTGCCGCCGTTCCTAAAATTGCACAGAAGATATTCAAAATATTATCTCCGAAACTTAACTCATATGTGTATAAAGCGAGCATCAGACCTGCTACCATCGGAATTAAATTAGATTTAATAATCCCTGTTTTAACAGCCAATGCCCATAAATTCAAATTAGATTGCTTTTTCATGGTGTCTAGTTTAACACTCCTTCATTTTCCAACACGACATTTCGAATTTCTCGATATATTACTCTTCTAAATATAACAGAATTACTGACCATTCGCCTTCCTTTTGAAGTGACAATCTGTTGACATATAGTGAGGGTTCCACTGCGCTGCACTCTACACAACTCAGACACTATTCTGAATTGCTTTAAATTATTTGCAACACTAACTTATTAGCGCCCCTTTTGCATTTATTTTATTTTAGCGATTAAATTAGCACCTAAATTGGTTATCTTTAATTAATCCCATTATTTCGCTAAATTATCTTTAATGTTTCCTGAAGCTTTTCTACTACCCTTGATAAAGCTAATATTGAATTTGTCGTATCAGATTCTTCAATATCCAAGGAATGATTTGCATTTTGGACAACCTCTATCTTTAACTTTGAGTTACTTAATTGTTCCATTTGATTTGAATTAAAGTGAGGGTCTTTGTTCCCGATGACTAAAAGCCCTTGATGTTCGCTATTCAAGATTGACTCAAAAATAGAATCGAATTTTAACAATGGAGTGAGTACAATCATTTTCGAATTTGAAAATTCAATTCTTTTCATTAAGTCATTAGCAATTGGAATTGTTCCAAGTGATTTACCTAAAAAAATGGTTTCATCGTATTGACCATTCTTAAGAACATCCAAAATGACTGGGTTAATATCATCCAACATTGTTTTGGATATTTCTTCGAGAGTTGTTTTCAATAAATGTTCTCCATAGGAGTAATGGACATGAACAATATCAATTCTATTTTGAATCATTGTCATTGTTGCATAATAAAATAAGGGTTTATCATAATTGTAACCTGAACCTGAAAACATAAAGCAAATCGTTTTGGACCCGATTTCAAATTGTGTATAGTTAATTATCTTATCATTCATGTGTATATTCTTTTTATTTACTTTCATCATTTTCCCCTCCGGTTGTTATAAGAGTTCTCTGTGTCCCACACAACGCAAACACTATTCTAAATTGCATCTAAATTGATAGTAATACAGGGACTTTACTATTTGTATCAATTAAAACCACACAGAGACTTCGGTACCATCCTTATAAACTCTTATCAAATCTGGATCATAGTTAATAGGAGTTTCTGAGAAACTAAACCAAATACGGCCATTTGTTGTCTCCATAATTGTAGCCTCAGCACTCGCTTGGTCTTTATATTTAACTAGTAATTTTTCGATTCCATCATCATTAATAACGCCCATTGCTATTGAAACGTAATCTTCCTTTGATACCGATCCACGAGGAAGTAAATTGGTAAATGATTTAGTTAATATTGAGTCATTCTGATTAAAATCTTCACTTCCAGACCCACAACACCAACGATAGCCAAATAAGTTTTTTTCGATCAAAGCTGCAGATAAAAAATCAGAATAACGATATATGATAATGGCATTACCATCCTTCGCGGTAGAATAGTAAATTTCATCAATAGAGATATTCGAACCTTTTATGGCTTTTTCGAGGGTCTTAAAATTCTTTTGATAATAAAGTACAATAACAAATAGAAGCAATAATATCATTGCAATAAATGAACGCCGTTTTTTCAATTTCAATCATTCCCCCTATAGAAATTATTTTTGTTTAGAGATTTAGTAAGGGTTCCCTCACTATCTGCCATCTTATAAGTACCTTTCCAATATCACTGCCTTTTTCTTTTACTAAAGGAATCATTACATCTGCAGAGTTGGGAAAATGATGTTCGTACTTTATATCATTAATCATAACTACATTCACCAATTCAATTTCACCATCTGGACAACCACTCAAAAGAACTAAGAAAAAGACGATGAGCATAATATTTTTCATGTAATTCAACTGCCCCTTATTTTTCGTTCCTATGCTTTACTTGAATAATTCACACATTTTAGCTATGGGAATTGTAAAGTAACTCCCAGTAAATAACTCTTTCGACACACTTTCGAAAATACCTTCAAAATCTATCTTTATCTATGTCTTTTGATCAGTTAAACCAAGAGTCTCATGATTTGATGAGTTATATGCTAACCTACTTGATGTCACTCTTATACCATATTTTTTATTAGAATTCTAATTCGATTTGTTCAATTTCCCCAAAAACATGATTAAACTTTTTAATGAATTCATTCCAACTTTTCGATGCCTGTATTAAGATCTCGAATTTATTTAGGCACTTTTCTAAGTGGAAATTACCAATATCGTCGATTAAAATGGCTCAGCCTATTAGTATTGCTTTGTAACATGTACATGTATGATCCCATAGGATAGGTAAGAACATGTGACTATTTCTAAAAAATGGGGGAGAAAAAATGAATGAAATTCTAGCTTTCAGACAGGTGGATCACCCTGTCCTTGTAGAAGCTACACAAATCGCTCCAAACCAAATAAGTATTACGTATGATCAACCGGCAGACTTTGCATCTGCAACAAACGTTTCAAACTACTGGATTAGAAGTAATATGGGTCCTATCGGCATTGCGACCGTCGGAATGAACGATCCACTTATGAGTTCGAATGCAATTCGTCCTGAAATAGGAATGATTACCCCTGTAAGCAATTCTAAAACAAGATTCGTAATGTCATTTAGAGTAAATGCAATGACAGGAGTTATGTATACTGTACTACCATGTTTTGTGAATTTAGAAGGTCGAACAGGATTTATGGGAGAAAACTGGGGTCCACTCAGTCGGAACATGTTTATCGGAATGTAAGCTTCATGTAAACCTTGGAGGGGAGTATATAGATGTGGCGTTAGATAAAAGATATTTATATCGTTAAGAAAATTCAACTAAAAAAAAAGCCTAATTTCTCGCTTAGAAATCAGGCTTTTATTACTTCATGAATCAACCTTTTGTTTAATAAAGTACCGAAGTAGCTTTAAACCCCTTTATCAGCAGCATCCGTCCAGTCCCGTGCTACGTCAAGCTACGAACTATACTTTCGTGCGAAGCACTGAGCAAAAATGGGCTCGGTTCGCCTACGCTGTATAGATGCAAATAATGCATCGCACGGGTGCAGGCGGTGTAAAACAATCTGAGAAGGCTCTCATCGGAGTATACTTCAGCCGATGCATCATATATGATAACTGAATCGAATTCAATGCCTTTTGCCAAATACGCCGGTATCACAACGATGCCTTGCTCGTATTCGACTGAGCCGCTCTTCACGAGCTTAATTTCTTCGACGCCACTTAAGTTATCGTATGCAACGGCGCTTTCTTCAGCGGATTTGCATATTATCGCAATCGTTTTATACTTCTGTTTCCGCAAATAGGAGACTTTGGAAACGATGCAGCGATGCAGTTCTTTCCGATCGGTCAACTGCGTAAGAACAGGCTTCTCCCCATCGCGTTCAAAAGCGGTAATCCGTTCGCCATTAGGCACAAGTCCACGTGTAAATTCGACGATTGGTCTTGTGGATCTGTAGCTACGGGACAGGTTTATCGTATTCGTTTCATTCGGTCCATATAAGCTAGTAAGCGTATCAAAATCTACCGTTTCGCTAGCATGGGCGAATATTGCCTGGTTGAAATCTCCAAGCACAGTCATTTTTGATGCAGGAAACAAACGTTTCAAAAATTCGAATTGAAATGGAGAATAATCTTGTGCTTCGTCTACAAGTATATGCTTGATTGAGCTGTTCGTCTGGAAGCCCTGAATTAACTCTTTCAAAAGTAAAAATGGTGTAGCATCTTCGTAAAAGAGTTTACCTTCATCTAACATTTTCAAAGTGGAGAAGCAAATACCCTCCCATTCTTCGGAGATTTCCCCATCCATCCAGTTCGCATCAGCGAAAAGTTGTTTGTATATTCCTTTGATGTTGACGAAACGAAGCTCTCGAATTTGTTTGCATAACAACTTCAATTTCTGGCGAACAATTAATTGACCAAGCGCTTCCGGTTCCATCTCATAATCATCAGACGATGCTCCTTTAAAGCCTTGTTTTTTCCGTAATTGATTATAGGCTTTTTGGTATTCATCTTCACTAAGTAACTCGATTTTTTCTTGTACCCATGCCTCTGTCCATTCGTGCTTCTCAACTTCATCCACTTGCTTGTTTAGCCAATCCGTTAACTTCTCAATTCTGTTATGAAATCGGAGTGATGTGTCTTCGTTATAAAACCTTTCCGTGATTTGCTTAGCAGTGACAATATGTTTTCCTCTGAATTTAATACCTTTGAATTGCATCCCGAATAATTCCAGCGACTGTCTGTATCTTTTGATTATCTCAAAAAAACGAACTGATGCTTTGAATCGAATGCTCTCAGACCTAGTTCGGTACGAAGGATCATCCATTGCAGTCAACACATATTCCAATTGTTCATAAGGACCCTCCACTTGAAACTCGTCACTTAGGCGATGAACCAAGTATTCTTGGAATGTGACCTGCTGCATATTTTCTTCACCAAGTTCAGGCAACACATTGGATACGTAACTGTTAAACATCGAATTAGGTGAAAATAAAATGATTTGATCAGCCTTCAAACTATCTCGATATTTATACAGCAGGTAAGCAATCCGCTGTAGAGCAGCTGACGTCTTGCCGCTACCTGCAGCTCCTTGAACGATGAGCAGCCGCCCATGATCGTGCCGGATAATCTGGTTTTGTTCCATTTGAATGGTGGAAACAATGCTATGCAAATGCTTATCTGTGCTTTTTCCGAGCACTTGTTGTAAAATCTCGTCTCCTATCGTGAGACTAGTTTCAAACATCGATTCGACAACGCCGCCACGGATAATATATTGCCACTTTTCCTCCAGGACGCCATCAATAACTCCTTCAGGTGTAGTGTATTCGGCAGGACCAGATGAATAATTGTAATAGACGCTTGAGATTGGCGCACGCCAGTCATATATTAGAAAGTTCTCTCCGCTTAAATCCATGAGTGTAGAGATGCCTATATAAATTCTTTCCGTATTGGAAGTTCCTTCTTCCATAAAATCGATTCGACCGAAATAAGGCACATCCTCCATTCGCTGTAGTGCGGACAATTTATTGGAAGCTTGCTTGTGAGTGCTTTGGCTTACAGAAAGGTTCTGAGCCTGTTGTCTTAAGCTAATGATTGTCTCAAGATAATCGTCGAAAGTATCTGTGTTTACCTTGACGTCGTCCCAAAAGTGTTTGCGGAAACCGACCACCTCTTGACGACGCCAATCGGTTTCTTCCTTTAGCTTTCCGATTTGTTCTGTAATAGTCTCCATTACGTTATCCAATCGTTCTTGCTCCCGCGGAAGTTCTGTTTTCATAACAAGCACCCCTTTAAATAAATATGTTTGACAAAAAAAGATTTTTGGTATAAAATAATAATAAGTACTACTATGGATATTTTTCATGAAAAGTGTTTCTAAATAAACTTAACATAATTTTTCACTTTTATCAATCTATTTTACATAAATATAAGGTGCCCAATTCTAATTTTTTTTTAGAATTGGGCACCTTTCATTTAAATTAAAAAACCTATCTTTTATTTTTATTGCTTGTTTATTCCTATTATCTTTTTCGCTTGTAAAAACAGAAAAAAGTTGATTATTTTAGTGGTCCTGTTTAACTAAGGCTTCATGAAGTTCTTTTCTTAGTTGTTGTTCAGAAATTTCAATAGCAGTTTTTTGGATACACTTTAAATGCTCTTACAGTAAGTTAGTCCCTGCCCGCCTCGTATAACTTCTGCGCCAACATAGCTGGCCTTGTTCGCGTGTCCGTAAAGTGGTCGCCGTCTCCCACTATCAGGCGAAACTGGCCGAGTCGAGTAGACATATGCGGATTCCAACCGAAACCCTCTCCTTGCGGCAATGTATTATCTTGATAGAAATAGACATAGCTTTTTGGCGTGGGCAGAGCGTAGAACGCTTTAAGATCCAGATTCTCGAAAAGCGGTATAGCCGGTTCCGGAATGACGTCTGCATACATTTGTTCAGCTTCCTCTAAAGTGGCCGTATTGACGAATAAATCCCGAAACAGTGGAAACGGAAGCTTGATCGTATCATCCCTCGAGCTGGCTCTGAGTTGCTCGAATCCTTGCCTAGTTTGGGGCGGTAACTCGTCGGCAAGTGATTCGCCATCTTTCAGTACGAACGCGTCCCAAAAGACGAGGCGCTTGATGCGATCCGATACCTGTTCTGCAACCTTTTGGATGACTGTTCCACCAAAGCTGTGACCGACAAGAACAAAGTTGCGTAGGTTCAGTCTCGTTATAAAATCAACGACGGACTTCGTGATCATCGCATGCGTGACATCTTTGTTTGGATCTTTACCGTGACCTGCGTATTCCGGCGTATACACGGCATGGCCTCGACTCCGCAGCACCGCCGCTACGCCGTCCCAGAAGTGAGCGTCAGCCCAAGATCCATGCACAAGTACGAAGGTTAGCCTTTGCTGTGCAAGTAGACTGTATTTTTCATTCGATTCGAGGACACCATTTCTCCAGAAATAAGGGAAGTAATAATACCCGCGGGGCATAAAACTATAATCGGGATAGGGGAATTGATGGGTTTCTTGACTATAAGGAAACATGTACAAAACATCCTTTCAAATCTACATATATTATCAACTTATGCCCAGTGCATTTGAGAGGTTCCGACCCCATCCACCAATATGGTACGGCTCATCGTACATTACATAAGGACATAGTAAGATTTGAACACAAAATTTATATTTCGATTCAATTAAAATTTAACAAATCCATTTGATGATTCATTTTTGAATTCTATCCAATCATTGAATAAACTCTTATAATATGTAAAGTCTTCATATATATCCTTTTTATATTGCTCAGTTTCTACTTTATTATTAGGCTCTGTTAGACTTTATGAGTGGTATTTACTCATGAAAAGTGGATTACTCTTTGATGTAATCCACTTTTCATTATTATTTATTTTTAAATATAAGAATAATGTGACGGAAGGCTATAATTCTCATTTGAATACATCAAAAACTTTGCTTTCACCATCTATATACTGGCAAATAACAATTTGTAGGTTTTTAACATTCCAGTCTGAGGAGCGTAGATATATAAATGATTTATCCAATTCTACAATTATACAAATTCCATCTCTCCCTTTGCTCTGCTAAAGCGCTGTTAGTTCAAGAACTCTGTTTTAAGAATACTCATTCTTAAACGGTTAACAAACTCACCATTTCTATATCGGTCTTGCCTTAAAATACCTTCCTCCATATAACCCATTCTTTTATACGACTTAATTGCCTTTTTGTTATCCACTTCTACTCTAAGCCAAATCTTATTAAGTTCTAATTCATTAAACTCCCACATCAACATTTCACTCATTGCAGATAATCCATATCCTTTACCCCAATAGTTTTTATCACCAATCGCTATACCTAATTCAGCATGTTTGTTTAATTTATCTATGTTCTTCAAATCAATCCAACCAATATGTTTGCCTTGTTCAGTTAAAATGGCTTTTTGTTCATATCCATTTGTTTTATCAATGCATATTTTAATCCAGTTTCGAGTTTCTACTCTGCTAAATGGTGGATACTTCTGTGGCATATTTAGGTGTTTAGTCACTTCTTTATCTAAACACCATTTATATCGTTCTTCAGCGTCATCAAGAGATAATTCTCTTAATTGGACTTTCGGTAATTCTGTTGTTTTCATTCCTCTGTCCCCCTTACGTAATTCTAATTACTTTATTTTACTTACATCCTTAAAATAGAACCTATTCATTTTTCAAACTGCAATAATATGTATCTATTGCCAGTTTTCCATCTTGATTTAAACTATTTCGACATTCATTTCTTTTATCCTTTAATAATGTTTCAGTCGACAGATTATGTCCATGCTAGGCGCACAATAAAACCCGGTTGACATAGCCAACCGGGTTTTCAGAATTAATTATATGCTTTTCGAGAAATGTCTTTCGTATATCTCCAGTATAGAAATACATGTAGTACTATAACAACTACTATAATACTTAATGTACCGATTGGAAGGAAAAAGGTAATTAATCCGCTAATAAGAAATAATAAAAAATATCAACAAGTGTATTTCATATTTTAATTATTCCTATAGAAGTGAAAAGAAGGAATGAAATTAAATTTCATTCCTTCATAAAATAACTTTACTATAAAGGGAATATTAAACAATATCAAAGAATCAACTATAAAACTTCCTAAAATAAAATTAAGCATATTATATTTACTTTTCCCATCAATTTAAGTGTCAATTTAAACAATATGTAATATTATCCAAATTTACTTTTAAATGCATTAAATATTTTAAGTCTATTCTTGCCTAACATAAAATTAAGTATATCCTTGCCAATATGGCAAAGATATACTTAAAGTCGCAGTTTTTGTTGAGTGGTTTGCTTTTTTGTATGGAAGTGGCGGGAGTCGAAACACTATTATACAGGAATGGCTTCAAGTCAACATTCACGTTTGTTCGAACAAACATAAATGCATATCGAGCAGGTACTATTTCAATTCTTATTTACAGAACCGAGACCTCTTCCCGTTTAACTTGGCGAGCAATTTTCTCTGTTAAGCGTGTTGTCACTTTCGGCAACACCATTTTAATAACAGGCGTCAACACTGCGCCTGTTAAGCCGCCTGTATTTACTTCAATTGTCCCTGTCATCGTTGTTTGCCCTGCCGTTTCTTCAGCAGTAAACTTGCCACTACCTGTAAAGTTGTCAGTTAACCCTTTTAACTCGAACCGTATCGTCGATGGCTCATGAAATTCAGTGACGTTTAACTCCATTTTCACAGACTTTTTAAATCCTTTAAAATTCCCTTCAAATGTCCAAACTGACTTTTGTTTATCAATTTGCTCATGCTCCTTGTAGGCAGGAACCATTATTGCCCAGTTTTCAATTTGACTAACGTAATCCCAAACGTTCTCTACAGATGCTGGAATGATTACAGAATGCGATGCGAGTGCCATTCGTTTCACTACTTCCTTCTTTATGTAATTGTAATTTGAATCTACCATCAACATTTTAGCATTTTAACTGTACAGATTCACCTTTAGCGATTGATGAATTTCGGCCGACGGTAGTCAGCATATGAATTCTTAAAATCTAATAGTAGAACATTCGCTTTCTGTTTGGCACAATAAATAGGAAAAATATTACAAATTAAGGTTCGGAGTGAAAAGTAAAGGTTATATATTGCCAATACTGAAAAATCGTTTCAATATACATCTATTGAGATTGCCTTTTACCATTAACCATCTCAGTGATCATCTCAGCATTCTTGATTTCTGTTGGTTTGGAATAAAGTAAGATCTAAAATATCCCCAAAATCCATATTTTAAGTTAAATATAAAGAACTCGTTTTGAAAAATGATTGATCAAAACGGGTTAATTCTTTGTGAAATACTATGCGATTTTTATAATAAAGTTTGATCATTTTCTACCTAGTAATTCTAAAACAATCGCGCCCGATTGCGGTATAAATATTATATTTTTGCTAAGACAGAGTTAACAAAATCAGTTTTTTCTTCTGGATATTTGTGTTTATTATGGGTCAAGACGTTGATAGCTTACATTTCTTTCCGAGAGATCCTATTCTACTAAGGATTCTGTTATTTTCCCATCTAGATTTTTAATCGCCAACATCGAATTATCCTGAATGATTCCTGTATCTACGAAACCAAATGAAGCGTATAATGTTTTAGCTGTGACATTACTTGTTCGATAAAAGAGGGCTACATATTTTGCTTCTCCATCTGGCGTAGTTTCAATATCCATCAACATTTTTTCAAATGCAAGTTTGCCATATCCTTTCCCCTGGTAGCTCTTTTCAATCATAATATGCCAAACAAAATAGCTCTTCTTCCCGTAAAAAACTTCATTTTCAAATGATTCATGATCCAACGTATCATAAATATACATCAAAAATCCAACCGCAACTTCATCGGCATAAATGGCAAAGGGAGTCGCTGGTATACCGTCTTCGTTCAACATATGAGCGTCTGCAAAGCTTCTGAGGTTAGTAGTTTCTATTAAGTCTTCCTGGTTTTCTTCAACTTCAAGTGCTATTACTTCATCTATGTTATCCCCGTTTATCTTTCGTAATTCAATCATTTTTTCATCTCCTCTCTTAAGACAAGCCACTTCCACACATGGCCTAAAACATTCCAAATATCATTTCCATAATTATCAAAATAGGGTACACAAAATATTCACCAATGCTAACTCTTTTTCCCCTGTGATTTCTAATCCTTCTTCCGCAAAATGGCCAGTTTGTTGAATTGTCATAATCCATCTTGGCAATGCAATTGTATCAAACCTTTTTACAAATTATCGGACTTTATTACAAATGATCAATCTTTATTTTAAATCTACAATTTCAATCGCTCATTTACAATATTATAAATTGAATAAATGGAGTATTCGATATATGTCTTTCGCGTTCATTGGGGGTATTCTATTTGGCGCAATTGCAAATTATACACAATCCATACTTATTCCTATATTGCTTCATATGAATTCAATTTTTTATCAGCATATTACGTAAGCCCGAATTATAAAAAATAAGGCATTGAAGTAGCAAGGGGAAATACATTTTTACTATCAGGTGATTTTTCTTGTGGCATTAAGAAAGCACCCCCTAAAATTGATACGTTGATCGTACCAGGGAGGTGCTACATTTGGATATTCGTTGTTTGATTGGGGGCTTACTTTATTTCTCTAACTCCAACCAAGCCACACACTCCACATGCACAGTATGCGGGAACAGGTCGACAGGTTGCACGGTTTGAAGCGTGTATCCGAATGGCAGCAATTCAGCTACATCCGTTGCAAATGTGTCAGGACTGCATGATACATAGACGATCCGTTTTGGTTTGGAGCGTCCAATGCGACGCATCACTTTCCCGCCAGCCCCGCCACGTGGTGGGTCAATCAACAGAATATCAGCGAATCCGAAATAATCATGCATCTCATCTAGTCCTCTACGTGCATCACGGGCAAGGAATGTCGTGTTATGCAAATCATTATCGATGGCATTGCGTTTTGCTGATTCAATCGATGTCTCGACAATCTCGATTCCCGCCAATTCCTTCACACGTGCAGCGAACGGTAATGAGAACGTGCCGACACCACAAAACAAGTCGATCATTTTCTCGTCTTCCTTTGGTTTCCCCATTTCCAACGCAAGGTCCACAAGCTTTTGGGCCTGTTTTGGATTCGTCTGGAAGAATGTATCGAACCAAAGACGATAGCGATAGCCAGCCATTTCATCATAAATGAAATCACGCCCCGCTAAAAGATGCGTATCCTCGGATTGTGCGCGATCCGCCCAGTCTGTGTTCACAAGCCAAAGAAGGCTTTTCACATTCGGGAACTTCTTAGTGATCCGCTCGACAAGATTTTCAACTGCAGACACCAATTCACCGTCAGGGGTTTTCGTAGCGAACAATGCCAACATCATTTCGCCGGTCGCAAACGATTCCCGCACCATCAAATGACGAAGAAGCCCATCATGTGCATCTTTGTCATAGCCTTTAAGGCCGAACTCTTTTACCCATTCGCCGACTTCCAACATGCCATCGACCATATTCCGGCCTGCAATCAGACACGTTTCCAGTGGGATGATCTTGCGGAAATTCCCTTGTTCATGCAGGCCAATATCCCCTTCAGGCGAAAACGTGAACTCCATCTTATTACGGTAATGCCAAGGGTCGTCCATGCCGATCGTATCCAGTACCAGTTCAGGATCTAATCCTTCACGTTTCAATGCGTTCTTCACTTGCTCGGTCTTATGCTTCAATTGACCTTCATACTTCCAGTGTTGCCATACACAACCTCCGCAAAGCTCAAAATGAGGACAAGGCGCATCCGTCCGTTCGGGGCTTGCGGCTAGAATCTCTATAGGCATTGCTTTTCTTCTTCGCTTATCGGGATGATCGACGACAACTTGAACTGACTCCCCCTTGAGCGTATGCGGAATCGTCAGCTTCAGCTTTCTAGGTTTGAAACCTTTATCATTCTCAAACCAAATCACAGCTTGTCCATTGCCTTTATAATCTATATGGTCAATTTCTACGACGTGGGTTTCTTCATTTACAATAGTCAAGGAATGATTCCCCTTTCAACATTCAATTCGTGTATTGAAGGATTATTTTCACACTGCTTGTGTATCTCTTCAAAACAGACATATCTTGTCATTATAACGAAAATGGGTCTGAATGAACATGCACTTTTTACAAATTCATCAACATGAATACTTATCGCTAAAATTCGTTCACACAAATTAATGTTGTGCATCAAACGACAAGAAATGATAATATGTATGATGGTAAAGAACTTGGCAATAGCTAAAATCGTTTTTATTTGTTGCAACTGGAGGAGATAAAATGAGTAACGAACATAATTTTTGGCTTGATTTACCGAAGCCGTTTTTTATATTAGCACCAATGGAAGATGTCACAGATGTTGTATTTCGTCACGTAGTTAGTGAAGCTGCAAAACCCGACGTATTTTTCACGGAATTCACAAATACAGAAAGTTATTGTCACCCTAAAGGAAGAGACAGTGTACGTGGTCGGTTAATGTTCACAGAAGATGAGCAACCGATTGTCGCTCATATTTGGGGCAATAAACCAGCATTTTTTGAACAGATGAGTATTGATATGAAAAAACTTGGTTTTCGTGGTATCGATTTAAACATGGGATGCCCAGTACAAAACGTCGCAGCCAACGGAAAAGGTGCTGGATTAATACACCATCCTGAAGTTGCAGCAGAAATTATACAAGCAGCAAAAGCAGGCGGATTACCAGTTAGTGTTAAAACAAGATTGGGTTATACGAATATTGACGAGTGGCGCGATTGGTTAGGCCATATATTGAAACAAGATATTGCGAATCTTTCCATTCATCTTCGTACAAGAAAAGAGATGAGTAAAGTAGATGCACACTGGGAACTAATCCCTGAAATAAAAAAATTACGAGATGAAATTGCTCCAAATACATTGTTAACCATTAATGGAGATATTCCTGACCGCGCAACAGGATTAAAATTAGTAGAACAATACGGCGTTGATGGTGTCATGATTGGCCGCGGCATTTTTACCAATCCATTTGCATTTGAAAAAGAACCGAAAGAACATAGCGTGAAGGATTTTCTCAATTTACTATTTTTACAGTTGGATCTTCACGATAAATATTCAACAGAAACCGAACCACGTCCATTTAAACCACTTCTTCGCTTTTTCAAGATTTATATTCGTGGATTTAAAGGCGCAGCCGAACTAAGAAACCAATTAATGGATACTACGTCGACAGATGAAGTACGTCGTTTAGTAAAAGATGTTTTAGATACAGAATTAGATTGAGGCATACCCACCTATGCATGATTAAAAAGACTTGCTGTTAAAACAAGTCTTTTTAAGGAACTATAGTTTTAATCTAATAGAACTCTCGAATAGCTATAATATCTGCTGTTATTAGATTATACTCTTTTAAAAAGTACTCTTCGTATGTACCGTACATAGTAATGTTGTTTCCTTATAATTCGATTTTCCAAATACTTCCTCCTGACTTTAGTTAACAATATCAGGGGTTATCCGCAGGATTTGTTTCAGGGACAAATGTGCTTCATTACATGGACAATATTTCGTTGATCTTGTATGGTTCCTGTATTGGTGCTAATGACTAAGTATTTTTTATTAGTCAAAATGAAAAATTCTGTTATAATGAGTTTTGGAATATAATTTAATAGTTAGAATTGTAGGGGGACCGGTGTTGCCGGTTGAGATTACATCCTTAAGATGTGCGACTCTTAGAACCTGATCTGGTTGATACCAGCGGAGGGAACATATTCTTGAACAATTGATACAATTGATATTGTTTGCATATATGCGCCCTGGGTTCTCCCCTAGGGCGTTTTTATTATGTACATAGGAGGAATAGGAATGAAAAAATGGTTAATCGTATTATGTTCGTTATTAATGATTTCTGGTTGTAGTAATTCAGAATCAGCATCAGTAACGAAAAATAAAGACACACACTCTCTGAAAAAAGTATCTGTCGTACTTGATTGGACACCTAACACGAATCATACCGGATTATACGTGGCAAAAGAAAAGGGTTATTTTAAAGAAGAAGGATTAGATGTGAGCATCATTATGCCAGGTGACGCTGGAGCTGATCAGCTTGTTGCTTCAGGTAAATCCGAGTTTGGAGTAAGCTATCAGGAATCGATCACACAAGCACGGATACAAGAGGTTCCTCTTGTTTCGATTGCAGCCATTATTCAACACAATACATCTGGTTTTGCTTCACCAGCTGGTAAGAACATTGTTACACCAAAAGACTTTGAGGGTAAAACATACGGGGGCTGGGGCTCACCTGTTGAAAAATCTGTTATCTCTTCTTTAATGAATAAAGAAAATGCCGATGTGAATAAAGTTTCTATAGTTAATATGGGAGATACTGATTTCTTTACAGCTGTGAAACGAGATATCGATTTCGCATGGATTTATTATGGTTGGACTGGTGTAGAGTCAGAGCTGCGTGGAGAAAAGCTCAACATGGTATACCTTACAGACTACTCTGATAAACTCGATTATTACACTCCAGTTCTAGCAACTAACGAAAACATGATAAATGAAAACCCAGATACAGTAAAAGCCTTTGTGAAAGCTGTTTCCAAAGGGTATGAATTTGCTATTAATAATCCATCCGATGCTGCTGAAATTTTAATAAAAGCAGTGCCTGACTTGGATCCAAAGCTTGTTAAAAAAAGTCAAGAATGGCTAGCCACTAAATATCAAGACGATGCACCAAGATGGGGCGATCAAAAACAAGAAGTATGGGAAAATTATGCTTCATGGATGTTTGACAATGGGCTGCTTGAAAAACAACTTGATGCCCAAAAAGCATTTACAAATAATTTTTTACCACAATAGGGGGATTATAAAATGACAAATTCACTGATTAGCATTCAAATCATACCAAAAACAAAAAATGGAGAAAATGTAATTCCATCTGTAGATGAAGCAATTCGAGTGATTCAAGAGTCCGGGGTAAAATATGAGGTACATCCTCTTGAAACAACTATGGAAGGCGATTTACAGCAATTACTGCAGGTTATCACGAAAATGAACGATCGCATGATTGAGATGGGAAGCAGTAACGTTATCTCACAAATAAAAGTATTGTACCAGCCATCAGGCATCTCTATGAATCAGCTTACGGAGAAATATAGATAATGATGAAAATTGTATCGAAAGGGTGGAAAACATTAATGGTTCTCCTCCTTTTATTCATTGTATGGGAAACCATTGTGATTAAATATCGAATTCCCAATTGGCTTTTACCCACTCCAACAAAAATATTTTATGAGGGATTCGATGGTTGGTCTAATTTCTACCCACATTTATTATCAACGATCAAACTCTCCTTACTCGGATTTGCATTAGGTTTACTAATCGGTTTACTTACAGCAGTTCTATTACACTTACTCCCTTTCATTCGGGAATCACTTTATCCGTTGCTTATCATATCACAAAACATTCCAATTATTGTCTTGGCTCCTCTTTTAGTGATTTGGTTTGGCTTTGGATTATTACCAAAAATGATCGTCATCACGCTCGTTTGCTTTTTTCCAATCACCGTTGCCGCGTTAGATGGATTTAAGCAAACTTCCACTGAGTTAAAGCATTACATGATTATGGCAGGAGCCTCGAATAAGCAATTATTTTGGAAGCTTGAGCTTCCCTATGCCTTTCCTTCCCTATTTTCAGGTTTAAAAATATCCGCAACCTATAGTGTCATGGGTGCAGTTATTTCTGAATGGCTTGGAGCGAAAGCTGGTATCGGTGTTTATATGACCCTTGCTTCCTCCTCCTTCCGAACAGATAGAGTATTTGTGGCTATATTTGCAATAGTGGCATTAAGTTTATTATTTTTTTCTATAATCGTTCTTATTGAGCGTCGGCTCGTTCGGTGGCAGTTGAAAGGGGAGAAATAGAAGTGAGTCATCTTACTGTTTCAAATATCTCTAAGCAATTTGACAAAATTGAAGTGATCAAAAATCTCACTTTCAAAATTGAAAAAAATGAGTTTGTTTCGATTATAGGTCCATCAGGTAGTGGGAAAAGTACTATTTTTAGTCTTATCGGAGGAATTCTCTCACCAGATAAAGGAACCATTCACTTAGATCATCAAATCATTAACGGAAAACGTGGATTTATTAGCTATATGCCACAAACCCCTTCTCTCCTTCCTTGGAGAACGATTATTGAAAATGTACTGTTAGGACAAGAGCTTCAAGGAAAAAAGGAAAAAGAAGCAGCATTAGAAATGATCGCTATCGCTGGATTAACGGGTTATGAAAATGCGTATCCACATGAATTATCAGGTGGTATGAAACAAAGAGCTTCCTTTATTCGAGCATTATTAAGTCCACAATCCATCATTTGCTTGGACGAACCTTTTTCTGCCTTAGATGAATTAACACGACTTGATATGCAAAAATGGCTTTTATCTATTTGGGAAGACCATCGAAGAACGATCCTTTTTGTAACACATAATATTGAAGAAGCATTATTTCTATCTGACCGAATTATTGTTTTATCCAATAAACCTTCTCAGGTAGCAGCCGAATTCCACGTTCCTTTTTCACGTCCGAGACAGGATAGTCTATTTTTAGAAGACGAGTTCTTAGAATGGAAAAGGAAAATTTACTATTCTCTCAAAAAGACAGGAGAGTGATTAAGTTGCTAAAAATAATTGATGCACATATTCACTTAGATCATTACAACAATCAAGAAATAAAGGATATCATTGAATGTGACTCATCTTTAGAAGCACTAATATCCGTTTCGTTTGATTTGGACTCAAGTAAAAAAAATAGAGAGCTTGCGAAAATTTACTCCAAGGTGAAGCCAGCATACGGCTATCATCCTGAGCAAACGCCTCCTACAGAGAACCAAATGGATGAACTTTTCAGTTGGATAAAGAGCAATCAAAGCGACATGGTTGCAGTTGGTGAAGTAGGACTGCCATATTATTTAAGAAAAGAACAAAAACTAACGACACTTCAACACAGCCAGTACATTGACCTATTAGAAGCATTTATTAAACTGAGTAAGGAATTAGAAAAACCTATCATCCTTCATGCTGTTTATGAAGATGCACCGATCGTTTGTGACCTTTTGGAGGAATACTCTGTTTCAAAAGCCCATTTTCATTGGTTCAAAGGTGATTCTAAAACAATCCAGCGAATGGCAGAAAACGGGTACTATATTTCTGTCACTCCCGATGTTCTGTATGAAGAGGAAATTCAACAGCTCGTTCAATCCTATCCACTTCAGCAAATCATGGTCGAAACTGATGGTCCATGGCCTTTTGAAGGACCTTTTACCGGAAAGATGACTCATCCATCCATGATGAAAGAATCTATTAAAACGATAGCCGAAATAAAAAAACTTCCAATTGATGAGATTTATCATCACGTTTTATATAATACTAAATCATTCTTTTTTATATTATAAAAAAAATTAGATTGATTAAGAAAATGCCATCATTATTAAACTCAAATGATTTTTTTCGTCTTTAAAACTTTTCCCCTGCCAGTAGCTTTTTCAATGATTACGAGACACCCCAATTATTAGCGGGTGTCTTTATAATTTGCTTGCTTATTTAAAAAGGAAAATCATTGCCGTTCTTATCGTGGACAATAAAATCTTCTTTAAAACCGAATTTAACCTACTCTATTGTTGTGAAAATACGTATATAGACATCTTTTATATTAATATTATTTTCTGTATCTTTATATAAACCATATCGCCAAGTTGAGCCAACTAACAAAAAGTGAAATCAAAAGGCATTATCACAAGCATATCCTGAAAAGAAATGCCTGCAATAATGCCCCTATCGAATCCGGCCTAGATACAGTTTATTTTTCATTCTCCATTTATAAGACTATATAATAAAAGCCCTTTATGATTGCCTTGTAATCGCAACTACGGATGGCCTTGGAGTATCTCCAAATGGCCACCTGCTAGTGGGATTATTAACATCCACACTCTCTTCACCCGGATGCTGGACAGACATAAAAAGTGTTTCACCATCAGGAGCCAGCCATGTCCCAGTTAACTCCGCCTGAACTGGCGCAGATGCAAATTGCATTGCTTTACCACGATAAGGCCCCTCTGTTGGAATCATATATAAGCCGTTGTTACGGAATGGTCTATACGCTCCTTTATTGATCTTATCAGAAGCGATATCAGTGCAAACCCATAAATTCCCTACTTGGTCAAACATCAAGTTATCTGGACAGGCAAAACCGCTTTGAGGACCTCCAGCTATGAAAATTTCATATGTAAACGAGGTACTCTCATGGTTATTGTTTTCTGGGAACATGCGATATATCTGCCCGTAATAGTTTCCGTGCGCTATATTATTTGTGAAAGCAATAAAAACGGAGCCATCCCTTGGATGAATTTCAATATCCTCCGGACGATCCAAAGGAGTTCCACCTACAAGCTTTGCTGCATCACGGGTGTTGACTAATACTTCCCCCTGCGTTTTATATTTCTCTCTTAGTTTCGGTGTCTTATTAAGGTCAAGCGCAATCCACTTATTTGCCCCCATATCCGCCACAAATAGAGTTCCTTTTTCAAGGAGACTACTATTCTGATTCCCTAGTTCAGGTCGATAGACGTCATCACTTACAAATTTGTAAATGCACTGATCATTGGTATCATCACCACTGTAAACAACAATCCGGCCGGATTCCCCAAGTGTCATCACTGCATTCTCATGCGCGAACCTACCGAGCATTGAATGTTTTTTTGGGGTCGATTTAGGATCATAAGGGTCGATTTCAACCACCCATCCGTAATGAGTAGGATTTAACGCTGGAACTCCTGGTGTTTCCGACCAATCCTGCACTATTTCCGCATAATTCTCTTCTCCAGAAAAAGCCGTATTCCAAAGCGTTTTTCCACCCGAACAGTTGGCAAATGTCCCGATGACTTGAGTAACCCCACCTACTGCTCCATCCCCTTTGGCAGGACCCGTTAAATCGATTGGCGTATTGGCAGTAATTCTTCGATTATATGGAGAACCTTTGACTATTGACCACTTTCCTTCTATTCCTTTTCGGATGTGAACGACGGATCCACCAAGGTTATATTTTTCCACAGCAATTTGCTGCGCCGTCCTTTTTGCGTCGTCAGGTTCTTCCTTGTATCCACTGACAAAAATACTAAGATTTCCAATGTACTCATGATTGACCCAAAGGAGTCCTTCATTTGGGTCACTTCCAAAGTAACAGGTGAAATCATTATTAAATCCGAATTTTTCACCATTCCCTAAATCCTGTCCCCAAGTTGCTACAATATCGTACTTGTAGCCTATAGGTAGAATAAGCTGATCCAGAGAGGAATGTCCGATTGGACTAAACAGTGAGAACCTGGTCCCATAAGGCTTTCTTAAACCCTGTACATGCGAAACGTAAGGATATTGTTTATACATATTCCTGACATACTGTTGATAATAGGGTTTGTAATAATATGTCAAAACAAAACTCCCTTTCTCAAAATACTTATAAGTAATCGATTATATATATGAACTACGACAAAAATTTATTTCTTAAAATCAAGTTCTGATGGGGAAATTGGAGGAATGCTGAATGAGTATCTATTAACTTCCGTGTTTTAGAAAACGCCACTCATTTATTTCTAGATTAACGAAGGATCTTAGAATGGCATTTAATCGGTAAATGATTATTATAGACTCTGAGGACCCTTTACAATTCTATAGCTTTTTTGAAATACGGCCGCACTCACATTATTATTAACCATGTGAGTGAGAGTTCCCTTTTTAACACACATGATCTTTCTGGTTTCCGAACAAGCGATATTCAAACTTATTCATCTTAAGAATAGACTTTTTTCTTCTGCAAACTCGGATGATTTGCGACCCCCACCTCGACAAGGTGGGGGTCGCAAGTTCGAGACTTGTCGAGACCATCATTACCATAAGTCTGTAAACGTTGATTTATCAATGTTTACAGGCTTTTCATTTTAGTGAAATTTCCTAACATATACTTCGTAATCTCGGGTTTGTCCGCAGGATTTTTACTGTATTAATTAGCGTGACTATGAATGGTCTGATGAAAAGTATCTGCAATATCACAATCTTTATTCGGTAATAAGTGCGCATAGAATTCTAAGGTTATTTTGGGATTTGCATGGCCCAACCGTTTAGAAATTTTAACGAAATCTACGCCTGCCGACATAAGTATGGATGCATGTGTGTGTCGAATATCATGGAACCGAATATTTGGTACCTTGGCGGTCTTTACAATACGTTTCATTACTCGAACAACATTGCGCGTATCTTGTAGGCTCCTGTATTTGTACAAATGACCAGGTCTTGGTCCTCAAATACAGATCCCACTAACTCCTTCCATTCTTCTATTCGTTTTTTTTGCAAAACTAATTCATTGAGAACGAATTCAGGAATAGGGATTTGTCGCTTAGAATTTTTCGTTTTCAATGATGTGAAAATATAACCCTTTTTAGGGACATGTGCTAACGATCTTTTCACATGAATTACTATTTGTTCGAAGTCTATATCACTCCAATGTAGCCCTAAAATCTCTCCTCTTCGCATACCCGTATAGATGGCAAGTAAAAAAATTAAATAATGCCGCTCTCCTTTGCAGTTGCGAAGAAAATCCTGTATATCTTTAAGTGACCAAATAGACATTTCCTCGTACTTCACTGTTGGCGGATCTGCATCTCCCACTGGATTGAACATTATTTTCTTCCATTTAACAGCTTGGCTTAATGCCTGATATAATAGTTGATGCATTTTACGAATGTAACTCGTACTATAGTTTTCTTGTAATTTTTGGTTATAGAATAAATCAATATCCGACGTAGTAACTTTAGCTTTTTCTTTGTTTGCAAACGCATTCTTTTGTAGGAGGTGTTTCTCTATAATGTACCTACTGTTCGTCGCGGATGTTTGTTTAATCCTATTACTGTAATGGTTGTCAAACCAATTTAAAATATAATCTGAGAAGATTTCTTTGCTCAACTCTATATAACGATTTTCGTCTAAGAGCAATTCAATTTTCCGTGCAGCTACCTCGGCTTCCTTTTTCCGGATAAATCCACCTTTACTTATTTGGTTACGTTTCTCGGTCAACGGATCTAGTCCAACATCAATTGTATATGAATAAGTTTTGCCTCATTTTCTGATGTGCGACAATTTTTGATTACCTCCATATTTATTTTGCACAAAGAAAAGTAAACAAGTGGTCTATTAACCATTTTGACCACTTGTTCAACCTTTTATAATAGGACTGATAAACGAATTATTTAGTGATTATTTAGTGATTATTTAACCAAAAGAAGAACTCATCTCTCAACACTCTTTTACACCTTCCAATACGAATTAGTGGAAAATCTTTTCTATCCATAAGCTCATAAGTGGTGGGTTTTGAAATTTTTAATATTTGACTGATTTCGCTAGCAGTTAAAATGATTGGGTAGTTATTAATTTCGGAATTCTTCATACTAAATTCAAATAACTCCAGTATATTGAATTTTAGAATTTATCTCTTTTTCCTCTTTTAAACTAACTTTCTCTTGAGTACCTCCGTGCTTCATATCTAAGGTTTTTTCCCATTCTTTAAGGATATCTATTGCTTTATCCCGTTTTCTTTTTAATTCTTCTTGATTTTTATCAAACATACTTGGACCTCCTTTATTTCTTCTCTTAAGAGGATTCCTATATATATTAATTTTTTTCAACTGGTCGATAATTCGACCAAAATAAATAAAATTCGCCAATGAAAAAGACCTTTTTAAGAATTTATCTTAAAAAGATCTCTTTATTTGTGATATTTATTTGCTAGAGCAACTTAGATAGACCACAAATTTATTTTATAATACTGCTATCACTTTTGTTACTTGAGAAGATTTAATTCTTTAATTCGGCATTTTTATCCTCTCTCCCTATTTTCCAATCATCACAAAACACCAAATTGTCTATAAGCATATTTTCATTTAGAAAAGCTAGAATAGGCACATATGAATCATCAAGAGAAATTAAAATACATAATTTACGGTTATTTCGCATAAAAGCATTTCTATAATAAATTTCACATTTTCCTTTTATACTACTTTTTATTTTATTTATCGCTTGATGCTTAATGATTGTGTCATTATTTATATGCATCTCAACAGTAAAAAAATTTTTTCTTATATCTACACGGGCATTAAGAAAAGGATCTCCATTATTAAAAAAAGTATTTTCAATTCTAATTCCATAAATTTTTCTGTTAATTAGAAAATCTCCAACCATATATTCAATTGTTTTTTCAACTATCATTTTTAGTGATATCTTATCAATTGTTTCTCTTTCATATTCAACAAATGAATTAATCAGATTGTATTCCGCTTCAGCATCAGAAAGATATTTATCAGGAAGATCAAAAATGAAAGACAAACTACGAGTCAACTTTTGAGAAAAATTCCTTTGTGAATTAACATTCGTATCTATATTAATTGTTAAATTATCTTTGATAAAATCAGTAACCGTTGACCTTGAACAACCAATAATCCCTTCTAACTGCCTATCATTTAAATCAAAGACTACTTTCATAACCATACAACTGATACCAATTGAAACATTACCTAAAAACAAATTTAACATATCCGGATAACCATTTATGAGCTGTTTAAACTCATACAATTTCGGCAATTTCCCCGTCTGGCTTAGTCCTCTTTCTTTTAGATATTCCTCAAAATTTATTTCACCATTATTTAATTTCCCGATAAGATCACAATAGTACTCTTCGTTTGTTTTCGTCATCTTATAATCACCTGATTGTAAGATTAGAACTTAGAGATACACAAATGTTATATGGTCGATAATTCGACCAAGAAATTAAGCCCTCTACTTTAAGACCATACTTTAAAAAGCAACATTTCACAGTCTAGCCTTTCACTTGAGAATGCTACTTCTATAAGAAAACATGATAAATTTATCATTGAACTCCTCCTCAGAAGTTGCGTGGAACTAAAAAAATTAAAATGCCGATTGAGACATATCGAGACATATAAGCCCCTTCATTTCCAATTATTAAATTTTTTTATAATATCAATCACGCGATTTATCTATGTCTTATGTTTTAATATAAACTAAACGCTGGTTAATATATGTTATGCAAGTTTGTGACGAAGTACCTCAGTACAAAGAATCTCTATATAAACCTAACCTATTATCTTACATAAATACAATAAAAGGTTTATGCAAATATCCTAAAGACTTTTCTACTTGGAATAAAGACTGTATAAATCTTTTTTAGCTTTATTTAAATTAGTTTGTTCTTTCGTTAGAGTAAATACGAGAATGGCATTGTTAAAAGCTTCCTCTGCACCATCTAAAAAACCGCATATTTTAGAAAGTAATCCTAGCATATGGTATACCTTTCCCAATGAATACATCGAGTGATGGGTATTCATATAATATAGAATTTCCTGAGTAACCTCTAATGCTTCATTGTAGCGGCTTAATTTATATAAAGCATAAGCATAATTGTATCTCACTCTTGGTAAAAGTGTGGAATCTTCATAAGTTTTTTGTTTCAGCACTTTTTCGTTAATTACACTGTATATTTTAATTGCTTCCTCTAAATTATTAGTAGATAGATATATAAGACCAACAGAATTTAATATACTTATATCTAGTTCGGAGCCACAGTTTTTTGTACTGACAAGTTTATTTAAAATACATAATGCATCATCAACTCTATTCTCCTCTTTATGGAGAAGTACCGCTCTATGCCATTGTATAAATTTCCTAAACTCTTCTTTTATAAAGGTGGAAGTTAGATCCTCCATAACCTTGTCACACTCTTCTAACGTTAATTTTAATGATAGAAAATCATCTGTATATGTGAATACTCTACAAAGTTTTTTTAATTGGTCAATCTCTTCGTTTAAAGGAAATAACTGTTTTAAAGGGATTTCTAGTTTCAAGCAAATATCATTTAATATCTCTAATCTCGGTAGTTGTTTACCTTGTTCTAACCTATATATTGTAGATTCATCACATAGATTTTCCGCCAAAGCTCTTATAGATAGTCCTTTAGACTTCCTAAAATACGACACTTTTTTTCCTAAACCCTCCATTTTAACACCCCAATTGTAACATTTTTGCATAACATCCTATATTTAATATTTTTATTATAGCTTATATTAATAAATAAGACATAGATTAGGAGGAAAAAATGAGGAAAAAACATAGAAAGATAGCGATTACGGTACTTTTAGCATTTGGAATATTTATTAATTTCTCAAGTAACATGGATGAAGTTAATAATCCCTCCTTACCAACAGGCACTTCATTATTTAGTGATCCAATAATTGGAGACCACTAAGAAAAAAATTATCATTGGAATTTTTGTTTAGATTTATGTAAATATAGTTAGTTTTTTATTTTTTAAAATTAAGAGTAATAAATTACAATTCGAAGGGAATGGAATTAAATGAAGAAGTTTATCTGTTTATTAGTTGCTGTATTAATCTTCAGTATGGTCTCACCAAGTATGATTGGAAGTGCTCAAGTTGTAAAAGTTGAAAGCCAACCACAAAGAACAAAAATGGTAGAAAGTTTTGAAAGCGAATACTTTTCTGATACACCAGATGACATTGGAGTTCATGAGGTAGCAGGATACAAGAAAACAAATGTAGTTACCGATTCCTTACAAGATGACAATGGCATAGAAACAAATTTATTGATGGCTGAGGATTATTATGATCTTGATGGTCATTTCGTAAAATCACTTGTTAGTATCCAATATGCAAAGAATGATATTAATACTGGTAATAGCGAAGTAACCATACGTAATAAAGAATTATCAAACCAAAGTACAATTTTAAATAAGACTTCTAAATCTACGTTTGTAGAATTGTCAGATGAATCTAAGATTTTAATAGAAAAACATTTGACTGAATTGACTAAAGATAAAGATAGTTTTAGCTTTGAAGTTCATAATTTTAAAGGTATGACAAAAGAAGACATAAAGACAATGAAAACATTAATAAATGAGGCAAATGAGGCAAGAAATTCAAAGCAGTACTCTGCTTACAAAAATGTTAACTATAATACGACTTGGTCAAACGACGAATTAAATGTTGGAACCCTAGCAACTATAGAAAGGGCTGGGGCTTATGATAACTACTATACTCATGACACTAATTCAGGGGCCTATACTGCACAAGTCTTATCTTATTCGTCGCCACATCGATACGGTACGAGAAGTGGAAATACTGTTACTACTTCAAAAGCTGCTACTCAAATGGTAGATTTTAAGAAGCATATTATGAAGTACGAAACAACTCTTGAAATTAATATGTTGTCCAATAAATACACTGAAGTTACTGATTGGTGTTTTGCTATTGCTAGTACAATTGTTTTTTTAGCTGGGTATGGAACGGGGCCAGTAGGATGGGTAGGTTCAATGATATTTGCCGTTAATGCTTTATCTTTGCTTCGAACTTGGACATCATTTAATTATGGAAGTACGGAAAGGGTAGAGCTGAGTAAAGTAGCCCAAGAACACTTAAAAAATGCGCAACAAGTATTTAATTACGGAGACTGGGGTACTGGATTTTCAGTTGTAGTAGGGTTTTAATTTTCATGAGAAAGTATTTATTAATAATAGTTCCAATAATATGTTATTTTATAGTCTTTATGGATTATATTCACAAAAAGAATAATCGGATTGGTCCAATCGGAGATAATCCGGAAGTATCGATTAAACCATATTTAATTGCTGCGATTGGACCAACAATAATATTTATTTGGGGATGGATAGTAGCTTTTAAGATGTTTAAAAAGAATTAATTTTAAGGACCAACTAGCGTTGTAGAAGTAAAAACTAAACAAACGCTCTGTGATAAAAACAAATTGGACACTTTTCGAAAATTATATTTGAATGGTGTCAAACATGGGAAACATTTAGTGATGCCGAATATCCACTATGGAGACATTATGAAAAAAACTTCCTATAGAAGCCAGTCGACGGTATTTTACCGGCGACTGGTTGTTTAAAAGATAAGAAAGTATATAAAGTTGACCTACCATAAACCCAGTGTTCATGGTATTTTGGATAGATGAAAACTAGCATTTTAAAACGTATCAAATAAACTTGAACTTGGTCGGACTTCATTTATTTAGGCACACTAAAATAGCGATTCTATATTGAATAGAATCGCATAGTTATAAAGTATAAAAGCGGAATATAATTTCACGATCTAACTGTTACATACTGTTTTCATCAAAAAAGTAATACAGACCACCTGTTCACTAATTTGTCCGCAATTTGTCCGCGTAATTAATTTTCTGTACCGATCTTATTTTACTAAAATGACTTTTACACTCCTGAAAACCTCATTAAACCATACTTATTTAACTTAATCGAATTCAATTTAACTAAGTTATTCAAGGGTTATAAATTCGACAAGGTGGGGGTCGCAAGTTCGAGACTTGTCGGGACCATTATTATTAACATTTTAATTGTAATAACATAACAAAAACGCTTGGAGAATATTTCTCCAAGCGTTTTTTTCTTTCCTCTTTTAACTAAAGCACCCGTTATGTAATCACTAGATTTGGCTATCTGAATTAAAATGCAACTAAACAATTTAAAGCTCTAAATTGTACCGTTTTGCCCTCATCTTAAATGCCTCTTTTCCACCCTCCATTACATTGCATATTGCTTCTTTTACTCCGTGCTCTTCAATCGGCCCTTCATATAAAACTTGTAAATCTTTGCTTTCGGAATTCATCGCTACTAGCCATTCAGAATCCCCATTGACTGGAATATTCGCGTTATGAGTGACAACAATAATCTGACGGTTGTTTTTAGTAACGGCTAATCGATTTACAATTAATTCATAGATAAGTTGATTATCCAAATCATCCTCTGGTTGATCCAATAAAAGAGGAGTTGTTCCATAAGATAAAAGAAAGGTTAGAATTGCTGATGTTTTTTGACCTGCTGAAGCATTAGAGATAGACTTAAATTCAGATGCATCGTTTGCCTTATATTGAACCTCAATTTTATCTTCTGGATAAAGAAGTTTAAAATTATCCATTTGTTCATCGTTCAGTTCTTTAATTAATGAATTGAATCTGGCATTAAACATTTCATTATTTTGACCGGTTTCTTTAACTGTCGTTATCAACTCACGTAAATCTTGAATCTTTCGCTCAACTGGACCATTAAATACAAAATTGCTGATTTTCTGAAAGTCTTCGGTAAATCTATCTGGTTTTTGAAAAACCTTCCTTAGCTCAGCTTCATAATTCTCAGAATCACGAAAAGGATTCACTTCTATTTTTATATTTGGAGTACCGCCAAGAACGTTTTGTAGAAACTCAGTTCGAAGAATTGTCACTTGTTTTCTTGATTCCAGGTATGAGTATGAAAATGCATTTAATTCTTCAGCTAGAGATTCTAATTCTTCTTCATCTTTTACAATATCTTCAAGTTCCTTTTCTTTTTTGATTAATTGATTTGAAAGAAACTCTATATTACTTAAGTCTTTTAACTCTTCTTGACTCAACTCCTCTTGCAAAATTTTATATTTCTGTTTAACTATTTCGAAGTGTTGATTCCAAGCAGAAGTTTTAATTTTTTGTTTCAAGGATTCCTTTGCAATTGATAAAGCTAGGCTTGCTTCCGTAAGTTTTGTCATGACTTCTTGGAATTCTGTAGAGTTACTAGCTAGAATCATTTTTAATTCATCAGCTGCATCAGGTGTAAATTCAAATTCATCAAAATCTGGGTAAGAGAATCCATCTATTAACTCTTGAAGTTTAATATCTTTCTGCTCCAAGTCATTGGATATATTTTGCAAAAGAAAATCCTCAGCTTCAGCTTCCTTCTGCTTAGTTAAAATGGTTTGATAGCCTTTTTCCGCGAATTCTAAAAGTCTTTCATTAATATCATTTCTCTCTACTTCAAGTCTTGGTTTTTTATCTATTCGATTTTTAATAGTTCTTATTTTAACACTTGTTTCAAAATACTTATCTTTAATCTCTCCTAATGAACTTAAATGTTCAACTAGTGGCTCAATAGATTGGTCAATTTTCTCTCTTAAAGCATTGGGACGTGTAGCAATGTGATAGATTTGTTTTTGAGAATAAATTTCAGCATGAAATAGTTCTAATATAGAATCATTTGACTCATCAAAAATCCCTTCATCATTTAATTTGTAAAAGTTTTTTTCGAATTGTCCATTTTGAAAGTTGGAGTAAACAATTTTATATGTACGGCCTAATCTTTCTAGAAAAAGTTCTATTAACGTCTCATTCGTTAAGATTCCCTTTTGCTCTTCCCCTGCTCTTATAACCTCAGATTGTTTAAAGAAATTTGTTTGTTCAATGTGTAATTCGCTAAAATCAACTAGGTCACTATTAGAATCCAATAAACCACGGATAATTCGGTTTATTGCAGATTTGCCGGTTCCACGTCCTCCAATAATAGTATTTAATTGGGGGCTAAGTTGAATTTGTATAGAATTTTCTGAGTTTAAAACAGTTTTATTAATCACTAATCCTTTGATAAGTAGTTCTGGTTTAGTATAAGGGTTAGAGGAAGAATCAAAATCGTTCCTAATTTTCTGATCGGGCATTAATAAAGCGTGTCTCAGGCTTTCCAATGATACATCCTCTTCCATTTTAATCCAAGTGTATCTACTACCAATTCCCCAGAGTCCGTGAGTACTTTGTGCTGGAGCACTCGGATTATCTGAAAAAGTAAGAATCGCCTTTTTTCTTTCCTTCGATAACTTCACTGCATTGCTCCACTCTTTTACAAAAGCTTCGTTAACACTAGGATACCGTTCAATAAGTGCTGCAAAACGCTCATGAGTTGAATAATTTTCTTGGTTATATAGTTCCTCATTAACAACTTGAACGCCATTAATATAAGGTAGATCTAAGAATGTTTGCATTGTTTGGTAACTGGTTACAGAGATACCATTATACTCATCGATATGAGCTGGGATAACAAGGGCTCCTCGTGAATTAGCTTTTTCTGCAACTCTAAAAATATTTTCCTCTGCGTTCGCGTTTTGTTCTGCAAATTTATCTTCTGTGATTCCACAATAATTTAGGAATCCATTAATATCTGTTGAACGCTTATCCTTATCAAACAAGATTAATAAATGAACTTTTGATGTATCACAAGTAATCTCCACCCCAGGAAATACTGTTAAATTCGTACCTTTTGCAGCTTCAATGATCTCATCAATATTATTTCCACTGTTATGGTCCGTAACAGCTACCACTTCCAGTCCTTTATGCAAGCAAGCTTGTATCCAATCTTCTGCACTTACTTGTTTATCAGGGAAACATTTGCTTTCTGGTGTATGCAGATGTAAGTCGCATTTATACCATCGATTTCCTCTAAAATCCATTGCTATATCCCCATTCTTAGGTAATTATTTTTTGTACTAATTTATCGTATTCCACTTCCTTATGTGATTTTCAAAGATTATTGCCTCATTTATAACAGAAGGTTTAAATTATTCGATATTTCTAAATCATTATACAACAACAGTTGATACTAAGAAACTCGTATAATAGTAAAAAGATACCAGGAGCAGCTCTAAAAATAGGAAAAACAGTTTCTATATAACTAAAATTATTTAATTGCATATTCTTTTTACCGTTTCAATAAAGACTTGGTATTGAAAGTACAAAAATATCCAATCAAAACTGAGTATTTTTTGATTAGATATGTCAATATTATTTCGAAACTTGGGTAATGGGTGAATTCTCCTTCTATTTCAATTGTGAGCATTATATCATTTTTGTAAAATGAAATCGCTTCGATCCTTTCTCCACTTTCAATTTCTCCCTTTCAATCTATTTTTAATTACTTTTCTTTCAATATAAGGGTCTAAACCAACCTCAATGAATAGTAGTAATAACGTTTATACGAAAGGACGATAATTAACATGGATAAACTCTTACCAAGACTAAAAGAACTTCTATTATATATACACGCAAGACACACAGCGACCATGGGTCCAGAAGAATGTGAAAAACATTCGATAGACAACATAGTAAAAGTTGTTGTGGATCCAATAATAAAATGTTTGAAAGTAAATTATAAACATGAATGGTATCATTACACAGCTCAAGGTACTTGGTATTAATATTATAAATAAAATAAACCCTTCCACTTTTTATGTGGTTGGGCTCTATTACTAGTGGACTATAACATCCGCTGGTTCAAATGAATTAATTGCGAGAAGAAGTTCGAGTGCAGACATATTCGGAAGATTAGCCGCAAATAATATTGCACTAGGGAAATCAAAAAAAGTAAACGCATGTAATTCTTTATCGACTTCAAACATTTCTTCAATGGTCATAAGCTGATAAACCCTAATTACTGGTGCATTATTATCTTCCTCATCAAAATTTTCGCCCAGTATTAATATTCCCAGCCCCTCTACTGACGGACTCTCAACTAAACTAATTAATACTATTTTCTCTAGTTGATTCGGCAATTTTAGTTCTTTCAATAATTTCACCCCTTTATAATTAATTCGTGGTAAATAAGGGAATTACTTCAATATCACTTTAATTTTTTTAAAAATTATTTTACAAAAAAAAAACGCGACCTTCTCATATGAACTGCGCCCTAAATTTTGGACAGTATAATAAAAGCAACCTCCTATTTAAGCAGCTATCAGATGGCTTCGGTATTCTACCGGAGTCATCTTTTTTAGATTCCATTGTCTTCTTGACTCGTTGTTGAAAATCATGAAGCTATCAACCTGTTGTTTTAATTCATCAAAGGTTAGTAATTGTTTATATTCCATCTCATCTTTCATGTGTCCAAAAAAAGGATTCCATTGGCGCATTATCAATACAGTTACCTCTTCGAGACATAGATTGCTTCATATTCATTTGTTTCACACGTTTTTGAAATTCTGGATGTGTATAATGGAATCCCTGATCTGAGTGGATCATTGCTTCTGGATGAACGTTTTCCTCTAGTTTTTCTCTCAACTTAACAAGCGTATTGTAAGCGATTGTCATTTTCAGCGTTTGAGATAATTCATAAGCGACTATTTCACGTGTAGCTACATCTTTCACACAGGAGAGGTACGCTGTTTTTCCTCGATATTTCAAATAGGTAATATCGGTTAAGAATACTTTTCCAGGTTCATCTTGTGTAAATTCGCGATTTAAAACATTTGGTAATGTCTTATGTTCTTGAGTTGCTTTTGCAATATTTCTATATGGGTTTGCCCGACGTACTTTCGCAAAGAAATTGTATTTTCGCATTAGACGACGGATTTTCTTTGGAATTAACTCTTACAGTTGTTGTAAGGTTAGAAGATAGAGGAATTGAAACCACAATTTATTATCGAGATAAAAAAAGTACCAAGTCTAAAATAATTGACTTGGTACTCATATTATCAAAAACCACATTTACTTATGATACGGTTCACCGTAATTGATCTTAAACTAAACTGCTGCTGTAGTTCAATAAGAAAAAAAGCTTTACCCCTTCTTGAAGTTAAGCACCAGTTAGCCATCCATGCAGCAAAAAACGGTGCATCACAGACTGTCGCACTCTATACGATTAGCACTCATGGGAGATTAATCCTACTCTGGTTATTGCACCAGCCTGCCTTTATTCTTACAAGAATGGAGTTGATTCTGGATTTACCTTTTAACACAAAACTCAATATAACCATTCTGAATCGCGCACTATAATTGAATAACTAACATGTCAAATTAGTAGATAATTTTTTTAATTAATTTTTCTACAATATCCATTTCCTTATAAACGGTAGTTAGCAAGTTTTCTAAAGATACAGATGTTAGTGTTTCTACCATAACTTCAAAATAATTTTTACTCAATGAATGCTCAAACTCCGTAAAAAGTTTATAATGAAACAGATTATTTCTAAAAGTACTGCTATTAAATATTCTCTTATGAGTCTCTATTACTGCGGTTATCGTTTCTTTTAATTCTTCTAGCTCTCCTAAATAGCCCGAGCTATAAGCAAAATTTATTGCTTGCACTGAGTAATAGTAAATCAATAATTGAATTCTGTATTTCAGGGGATGTTCGTCTATTATTAAATCTAAAATATTGAGGGCGAAATTTAATTGACATTGCATATTCAGTAAATATAATGAAATTCCTTTATCTATAACATTGTTAAAAATATTTCTTTGATTTTCTTCGCTATAGATATAATCTTTGGAAACTAAGTCTTCACAATCTAAATTAGTAATGTAATCCTCTTGCTTCAGAAGTGGTAGAGTGTGTCCTTCTAACCCGGAACAAAACGAGTTTATGTACGTAGCAACCTGCATACTAAACTTGAATATTTCTTCCTTAACTTCCTCAACAGTGGAGTTAAATGGTTTAATATATAAATTTATTTGACTGCTGTTAGCATACGGTTTGTTTTTATAATAGAAAACACCTAAATCGTCTTGTCCGTATGCTTTTATAAATGCTAATTGTTCTTCAGTATAAACTTTTATTAACTCATCATGAAATTTTTTTGTTTCCCTATCTAGCATCTTTATTGAAATTCTTAGATTTTTTTTATCAGTAAGTAATTTCGAACTTGCTCTTATTTTTTTGATAAGCGTCGTAAAACTCTTACCATTTATATCTTCAAATAGACTAGAAAGTACAACAGAATCTTCTGTTTGAAGAAGATTATCAATCCCATCACATATCATTGACAGATACGGTAATAATGAATTTGAAATATTGGATCGAACATCTTCTGGTAAGTTTATTAGCCGGTAAAGCATTTTTTTACATTCGTATACTTCACTAATTAACTGGCTTCTTGAGACTTGCACTAAATCCATAAATACCACCTCGGTTAATGTCTGCTTGTTTTATTCTCTTACGTTATCACTGGCTCAAACTATGCACACATGGCTCAATTCAGTCGTAATATGGAATGGACGAAATTCCTGTTTAAGTATGCTGCCATATACTATAATAGCAATAGGTAAGACTTTGATGTTATCTCCATCTTTTCCCCTGCTCCACACCCAACGTGCGACTTTCACCGCATTAGGCGTTCCATCTTATTCTTTTAGACTAAAGCAACTAAATTACAAACTTTACGAAATTGGTTTAGTTTCTTCAATTGTTTCCCATTTAATTGAAGAATGGTCCTATAACGTTCAATCGTCTTTTCACTTGTAGCATGGATTAACCTATGGACATCTTTATGTACGATTACAAGATTATTAAACTCATCTGTACCTCCCATATGTCGGGGTAACTTATGATGACAGTGTACCTTATTAGATGTTAAAAATTCACCTGTTACTGCACATTTACCTAATTGCATTGAGTACCTTGAAATTCTGTTATCTGCAATTTCTAATTTGTCCTTGCCGTAAGGTATTTGTAACATTTTTCTAATTTCTATGGCAACATTCGCTCTAATATTTTGATGAAGTTTAAGCCTTCCTTCTTTTGTATAATTACATATATTTTGACTGAAGTTCATGGCATTACTTGTTTGAATATCTCCTAATGGAAATAAATATGCACCAGCAATTTTATATGTTCTGAAATTATTCTTATGAAGTCTCTTGTACGTTTCTGATGGCTTTATAGGATTTCCATATTTGCCAATTGGTTTTAGAAGATTATACATGGTTTTCAATAGACGATAGGCTATTTTTCCAAAATCTTTATTGATATGAGTCGCAACCTTGAAGTAACTTTTTATACCGAGAATATAGCGTTATAATCCATGACAGTATGTGGTGTTGGCGTATTTTGGATTTTACAGATGAAATATCTAAGTTTTTCTAGTATATCATTCATTTTTTTTCCATAACGTGTGTATTGGCTACATATTTATTACGCTTGGTTACTGCTTTAAGAGAAAAACCTAAAAAATCAGATTTCCTCCTTCTAAGATTAGTAATCGCTGATTTCTCAGTTGATATATCAAGATTTAGCTGATTTTTTAAGTATTCCTTGGTAGCGTGAAATATTTTGATAGCTGATTGGTGAGAATTTGTGAAAATCTTAAGGCAAGTAGACCACTGGAACCTCCCCAGTAGCCCCTCTCAGAACCGGACGTGAACCTCTCAGCTCATCCGGCTCCCATTATTCAGCCGTAGGTTTTATTCCTAGTTCCCAATGTTTGAAGAGCTTAGGATTCTGAACAGCGATTCTACCCATAAAACGTTCCGCATTTTTCTTATGACGAGCAAGTCTTTTATATTTCTTTCTTGCCCACATGATTAAGGCTTTATTAATATGCCTTAAACTAGCATACATTTCGGATTTGTAGAACTTCCCATAGTAATTAATCCATCCTTGAATAGCTGAGTTAAACATCATCGATAAGTCAAAGAGTTCCTTATTTGCCTTCAATTGCAGTTTCCAACCTCTTACTTTTTGTCGGATTGATTTCTTGGATTTATTGCTGATAGCGGGAGTGAAATTCACAAAGTGTTTTCCCCACCTGTTTTTCGACAGTCTCGGTCTGAACGTATACCCTAGAAAATCAAACGATATATTTTCATGCTCTTCTTTTCTATCTGCATCCTTGCAATAAATAATTTTGGTTTTAGTTGGATGAAGTTCGAGCTTACATATATTCATTCTCTCGTTTAGAGATTCAAGCAACTTCTTCGCTTCTTCCTCTGTCTTACAGTGGAGGACTGCGTCATCTGCATATCTAGCAAATGGATTGTTAGGATGATTGATTGCCATCCATTTATCAAACGTATAATGAAGAAATAAATTTGCTAATACTGGACTTATGACCCCACCTTGCGGTGTGCCAGAGGTACGTTCTATTATTCCTTCTTTCGTTTGAAATGGTGCTCTTAACCATCTTTTTATGTATACCTTTATCCACTCGACTTTTGTATGCTTTTCTACCGCTCTCATTAATAAATCATGGTCTATATTATCGAATAAACCTTTAATATCGAATTCAAGTACCCAATTGTACTTCCAACATCTTTTCCGAGTGATCTCTAACGCTTGAATGGCACTTTTCTTCGGTCTATATCCATAGGAATCTTCATGAAAGAATGGCTCCACCGAAGGTTCAAAGTATAATTCCACTGTCATTTGTGCTATTCTATCCGACACAGTTGGAATTCCAAGTGTTCTTGTACCCCCAGCTTTCTTTGGTATTTCTACTGCTTTCACAGCTGGAGGGAAATAACTGCCAGATGACATTCGGTTCCATATTTTATACAGATTATCTTTGAGATTTTCTTCAAACTCTGCTATGGATTGCTCATCAATTCCTGCTGACCCTTTGTTTGCTTTAACTCTTAGAAAAGCTTCATATACTACGTTTTTGGATATAACATACGGCTTTGTTTTATGCATAAGTTCCTCCCAGTTTGTTGGTTGACTTGTTTATAAAACTGAATAATATAACCCCTTTGCTCCGTCTCCGTTAGGAGATTTCATTGCTACTACGAGTTATTCCGCCCCTATACATGGCATTGGTACTCTGATTCTTATGGGGCTTCCACTTGAAATCTCTCCCTTAGCATCCATGTCGTAGGTTCCCACGTTCCACACAAAAGCCTGTATTAAGTTCACGACGCCTTTATACCGGTCACCGAACGGACAGTAAACAGGTTTCCTCCGAACTTATCCTGAGTTAACGACTCCCCCTCAGTTTTGATGACATCTCTATGCTTTCGATACTTCATCAGCGGTTCAATGGTTTTCGTCTCCTTAATACATACCTGACAGAGTCATGCTCTGCCTTTTCCCCTAACGCTCAATACCATAGCTTTTGACTATAGCACCTTAGGGCGGTTTGCAATCTCTACCTGTATAGCGATTGCGAGAGGCCTTCTCTCATCTTAAGTGCAGCATAGCTTACAAAGTTTACTTCTCAAGCACACTTCGTTTGCTTTCGTGGCACACAGTCATCTGCATATCTGACGATATACATTTGTTTGAGATTTGTTTTCCTTAACGCCCTTGTCTTACTATTGGTTGCGTAAGCATGTTTTGTTTTTAGGCATTCCCATTGGTTAGATATCCACCAATCTAAGTCATTTAAAACAATGTTTGATAAAAGAGGAAACAGGATTCCTCCTTGCGGAGTTCCTTTTGTTGGAATACCAATGCCTTTGATTGGTGCTTTTAACATTTTCGAGACAATCGTTAAAACTCTTTTGTCGCATATGCCTATACTGTACATTTGTTTAATTAACTTTGAATGGCTCACGTTGTCAAAGAAACCTTGTATATCAATGTCTACTACATGATGCAACTTCACATTATTGACTAAGAACTGACATCTAGCCATTACATGGTGAGTTGACCTATTTGGTCTAAAACCGTATGAATGGTGATAAAATTTAGCTTCACATATTGGCTCTAGTACTTGTTTGAACATCTGTTGAATTAGTCTATCTCTCATAATCGGAATACCTAATGGACGTTTCTTTCCATTAGGTTTAGGTATCTCAACCCTTCGTACCGTTTGAGGTTTATAATTCTGTAATACTTTTCGAATTTCCTCGATAAATTCATCAGCGTTTTCAATCTTGTATTGGTCAATCGTGATACCATCAGTTCCAGCTGTTTTTGAACCTGTATTCGCTTTAATGTTCCGAAAGGCCAATAAGATATTGTCTTTTGATATGATATGTTCATATAGCCTTAAACCCTTTGTAGCATTGTCTTTACTTCGCTCATAAAGGTCATCAAATATGTCTTGCATACCGTAATATTCTACATGTCGTAAAGCTGCACTCACCGATGGATTGTTTCTCCTTCCTTGCGGAAAATCCCATCATCTTACTCGACCCTGTGAGTTTCATTTAGTTATGTTAGTTTTCAAAGAGAAGACTTGGGACTATCCCTCCACGCTCGTTACACGCTTCAACGGTACTGTGTCCCTACTTTCGCAAGAGTAAAGTCACTTCGATATATATTATCTTATAGACACCATCCCGATAGTAGTCGTTTAATAGTGGATGTTTCTTACTTACAACGTTCCGATTAACCTAGCTTTACATATATCAGTAGGTGCTCACTTTAAGCCTGCCAACCTATAAACTCATTTGTTAGATATTCCGAAGTATCCTATACACTACTCGTACTTTTCGGTGTTTGACACTGCGTTCGCAGCATACGTCTTTCGAGCGTATTAATTTCTAGACCCGTACATTCGCAAGTTCGTCAGTCCAGGTGGACATTCTCACCATAGATATTTTTTAGCATCCCGACCTATCACAAACCATATTCTAAAGAAGCAACTTAGGTTTATTTCAGCCGACTTTACCTAGCTTCACACACATTCTGACTACTACCATCATGTGCATGTAGGAGGATCAGATAACTCGTTTCAAATCAACATGACGGCTTTCATTCCGAGTTTTAGTTAATCAGTTGTAATTGCTTGATAGCAATTCTCCTATTTCGTGCTATGGCACTTATAAGGAAACGTTTCGCTCAGTACAATACTTCACATACTTGCAGAACTCTAATCATTATTAGTCCTCTTTTGTACAGTCAATAATGAAGGTGCTGGAGAAAAGGGAAAGAGAAAAGAACATATCTTTCCATTGGATTTCTATTAGATAAACTATTTAAGAACTAGTCCAAACAATATCTGCAGCTTTATTTACAATGTTACTAGTATTACCCCAAATCACATCAAAACCATTTTTTTTATAGAAATAATCTAGCTTATCAAAATGCTCCTTGTCTGTATTGGAAATCCAACCTGAAATTGTATATACAGAGTTCTCTATAGCAAAATTGATTAACGATTGGAGTAAAATTGTTCCATAACTCCTACCTTCATTTTCGCCAAAAACTTCTATATCACCAATCTCTATTTTGTCCTCACTGTTGTAAGTAGCACTCAATCGGATTCGGTTCAAAACAATACCTTTTTTATGAATTACTTTAAGTTCAATAAAAAACGGGCTCAATTTCTCTTCTTGATCAAAAATAGTAAGGTAAACAATGATATGCTCCCCGTTTTTATGTAAAACATTAATAATAGATTTCTCAGGGTTTACTTCAATTTTCTTAATTTCCGTTTCTAATAAAAGAACTAAATCCTTTATTTTTTCTTTCGAATATTGTCTTTTATTTCTGTGTCTGTCCAAATCAAATATAAAATCAAACATAAATTCACTCCTTGGCTTATATTTTTCTTTTGGTTTCTTCCATTTAAATTATCACTTTTTTTTCACTTTTCAAACTTACCACAAAAATACAAATGATTGTTATCGTTTCTTACATACAAAAAATTAAACTACAGTACCCTCGATTCCTTTTAGTGTGAATAAAATCCAGGGTTATAGAGTGGGAAAACCAACTGAATAAAGAACGATGATTCTGATACTGATTGCGAGTGATAAAATAAATGAATCTTATCAAAATCGTTATCTAACTTAATAATTTATTCAGACATAATTATTCCTACCCTTAAACAAAAACCTATCATCTAAATCTGAGTAAAAATCTATATTTTATTAACATGCTGCTTTAGTTTAATAAATTCTAGGAAAAAGACATACCACACTATAGAACTTTGCAGGAATAATAAAGTAATTTAATTTTGTTCATTGAAACCTCACTAGTTGAAGAATGATATATTTAAAGTATATATTTTTATGAAGAGATAATATGGTTGGTAAATAGGATAGTCAATACTAATTTTATATAAGTGTTATTTACTATACAATTACTATATGAATAATCGATGTAAGCTGAAAACAAAGGGGATGTAGTTCTAAATGAGTGGGAATGCAGGTATTAGAGGTTATTATTATCAGGTATTAGCAACATTACTAGATAGCGTTTCTGATGATGATTGGGATAGTGTTCAAATAGAGCCTTATACGGAAGACGATAAAGTAGATATTGAGTGGATTCGGAAAGATTCAATAAAAGCTGTTCAAGTCAAATCTAGCATAAACAATTTCGAAAGAAGTATGGTAATTGATTGGATTGTAAAATTGGTCAAAGATGCGAAAAGTAATTATGGGTTATTTGGGTTACCGATACAATATACACTTTGTTTAATCGGTACCACTGACAACAATGCCGATAAATTTATTTCAGCTTTACACGGAAAACGAATAAAAATTGCAGACTTTCCTAAATTAGAAGAGATTAAGGAAGAACTACAGTATGTAACAGTTGATAAGAGAGGGTTCCATTTAGATGACTTAATTAACAGCAGTTATTTTAACATGCAACAATATTTAGAGCGAAATCATAAGCAGACAAGTACCGAAAATGTGAAAATGCTTTGTGATATTATTATCAGCAAGCTTTTCATTAACGCTACGAAGAGTAGAAATATGCCGAAATCTCTATTTATACAATTGATTGATAGTTTTATTAATAGCGGTGAATACGGTATTACAGAGACTAATAAAGGATCGTCTAATCTTTCTTTGGCATTTTACGAAAGAGGTAAAGTGCAAGAAAATACTGAAATGAACGGTATTAAGTTAGATATTTTACCAATCCTTGATGAATTAAATACTGAAGCTCTACAAGAAATTCGAATAGCTCAGTCACTTCATCTTCCTATGCAGAAAATCCAAAAGGATAGAACGTCCAATCGAGAAACCATTGATGAAGATATAGAAATGAGCAATTCAGTTTTTCAAGCCATAAGTAAACTCAATCTCTATGAATTTATACCTGTAGAAATAGGAGCGCAGGAAAAAGAAGAACTAAAGCAATTAAGCCAAGAGCTTCTTCAAATCACTTTACGTGAAGAAGATTTTTATTTCGGAGATTTAAAGAAAAGGGGCTTAGATATACCTTTGTTTGGTAAACCAAATAATACCCCACAAGGAACGAAAGAGGAAATTGAAAAATATACCGCAATTGATAACTCATACTATAATTTATTATTATACAAAATTATGTTAGAGTATAACAAATATTTGCAGTCTTGCTACCCGCTTCCATTGATTTTAAAAAATATAGGCCATCTTCATGATGAAGATATAAGGGTCACAATAAAATTCCCTGGAAATGTTAAGGTAATTACGTCACAACGCATAAAGACCCCTTTGTACGTAGTTGAAAGGTTTATTAATGAAAAAGAGCAGTTTGAAAATTTGATTGTTCCTCAACGTGACCATAAGGTGGAAGTTTATTCGACAAAGAATATTATTATGCCGCGTTTACCGAAATTTTCGACACCTTTTAAGCCTGCAGAATACGATGCTGTTGACTTTAAACAGTTTGCAAAATCTATTTTTACTTTTGAGCATTTTGAAGAAG
Organism: Psychrobacillus sp. L3; assembly: GCF_042945595.1. Lineage (GTDB taxonomy): Bacteria > Bacillota > Bacilli > Bacillales_A > Planococcaceae > Psychrobacillus. The sequence continues at coordinate 2,113,787 of NZ_CP168493.1, forward strand.
ATGGCTTTGATATTATCGCCTATGGATTTGACGGGTTAAATCCAAATACTAATATGCAATTCCCTTCTTTTATTCTTGTTCAAACAGAGGAAGATTTTGATTTAGAATATGTTATTCAATCAAAACATTTAAAACAGCCTATTCAAGGTGTATTGAACTGGATATCCCCCCAATAAGAATCGGGAAGTACTTACCCCAGGTTCGTACTTCTCGTTTTTTTATAGGGAATTCTTCTCTTTTTGGTCGGACTCCGGTTCAAAAAAATGTTAATTGTTCGCCCATTGTTCTACTTGATGTTTGGGATAAAAAATATTCCGTCAAAATGATGTTCTTGTTTAACTAAAGCACCTCGTTTAGTTTAAGTACAATGTTTCACAATCTTAACTAAACCTCTTCTTTTGTATATTCTGTATATGAGTCGAAATCTTCACAATCCAATATAAGTTCGCAACTCTGAGGGTGAAAATAAAGAAAGTCTTGTGGTATCCGTCATCAAACGACTGGATCTACGTCAAGATGTTCGACACACAAAAATTAAGTTTTTTTGTTCTGCGCAACAACCATTCATGGAGTGTTCCACATCCCGTGACAACGCTCTAACAAGGTTCTTTATTCTTAATAGCATAGAATTTTTTGTAAATATCTATAATGAACTTTCTAGAAAGGCAGATATTTCAGCTTTCCTATTGTCATTCCAATTTTGTATTTCAGAAATAAAGTTAAAGCTTTCATTAAGATTAAATAGTTTTAACTTACTTTCAAAATCCTCATTGATTTTATATTTAATAGTATTAGTTTGAATTTCTTTCAAGATTGTATCTGAATATCCACTCCATTCAAGCCTAAATTCTAATGTAGCTAATGAGATTCCCCATTTTGTATGATAAATAATTACACCATAACCAAATGAAGATTCGCTAATATTGTTTGCATTAAAAATATCAATTCTAAATTCTACTGATTTTCTATTTAAATTCAGCTCATATTCTTTACTATCAGGAATTCGTGAAAATACACTTTGAAATGGATCCGTATTTTGCTTTATGGTAAACTCTTGAAAAACATCATCTAATGGCAAATTCAAATCCCTTTTTGCAGTTTTAAACAACTTTTCACTAAGAATGTCAATATTTTCATACTGCTCTTTAAACATTCTATATTCAAAGTCATCTATTGTCTTAAATTTATATATGTTATCATACTGTACTAATAATTGTTGGCTTAATTGATTCATTTTATCTGATATAGTACTTTTCCCTGTAGATAAAAGAGTATCTCTTAATTCTTGTGTAATCCTATAGACAATTGGATTACTTCTAACTGTAATCTCTATAGGTATTTCATTATTATCAGCAATCTTCCTTACGGCTAATGGATATATTCCAGAGATTCTATTTTCATACACAGGAATCTGGGCAAAGTCACTAATTTTTGCTGTTTCCTTTGTTACATAATCTTGAAGAATAGATGGTGTAAGAATACCGTCCTCATCATATAAATCATCATTATTTATACCATTTATAAATACATTTGTTAATAAACCATGCTTTAATGCACTGGACTCAGTAGCGTATTGATTAGTTCCACAAGCAAATAAAAGCATTGATCCACTTGATGTTGCTTCATATTTTTCTAGTAGACTGTATCTTGATTTTCTATCTCTTGTTATAACTTTTCCACCTGACTCACAAGCATCTATAACATATATTTGAACTTCTGGATTGAGAGTAGTATTAATTTCATTATAAATTTCTTCTATCGAATGTTCTATTTCATGTAACCAGATATGTGATTTTTCTCCTGAACAAGAACCATGACCAGCAAAAAAGAAGAAAAAACTATCTTTATTTGGCTCAAATGTAATTTTGATTTCACTTAGAGCTTGTCTAAATTCACCTATAATTTCTTTTTTCGAATCATCAATATCACTAGTTATCTTGTAAATATTGCTTTCTTTAAATAAACACCTATCTATTAAAGTGCTTGAAATTTCATTAGCATCATTTACACAATAACTTAATGGTGCATCTGAGTAATCATTTATCCCAATCAATATTCCATATCTTTCGGACATATTGTAACCTCCCTTTCAATGGCTATAACAATTATTATATGCTTAAACGTAGTGGTAAAAATGGAGAATTTTACAGATGTAGCAATTATCCATTTTTTAAAAATTCATTAGACAGCATTAGTCACTTATCTTTTAGAGTTACAGAACGATAATAGGTAAAAAATGTATTGGAGCAGTAATCGTCTTTATTTTGATGAACTGCTCCTTTTTTATTTGCTTTAATTTAATAAAATATTGGTTTCATTTCGATTTATATATTAGTTCTATCTGGGTACTTATTGATTAAAAATCATTTGTTTAAGACTTATTACTACTTTACACAAACAATTAACTATAAGACGGGCTAGGGTGTGTTTTAAGAGCATGATATAAATGGACGGTAGTTAAACATTGAAAATAAAATTATCTGTTCCTGACAAGGCATAAGCTCATCCACTTCCGCAGAAAGAAAACTGAATTGTTTCTTGTTGGAATCTTTTGTTATATGAATAATCAAACATCAAACATGTTATAATTGTTTAAAAATATGCAAATAAATGGAGATGTCCTATTGAGTAAAATTTATATTGATCGAAGCACTTTATCTTCTAAGTTCGGTTTCTCTGGTTCTAAAGGATAGTATTTTTGTAGATGAAGATAATGATAATGAATATATGTAAAAAATTGTTTAATAATTGTTATTTTCCATTTCTTTGTTTGCTCATGAAGCCTCTCTTGATTCTTGAATATTTCCACTAAAGTAATGTAAATATTTTTAGATTAATTAAAAAGAATTCTTTCAATTAATTGCGATTCTTTTCCATTTGGTAATGGATAATAGAATGATTCAATTTCATTAGTTGACTTTTGTATTGAATATCCTCTAGCCTTTCGAATAACTAAATCTTGCAAATTAGATAAAAAATAAGAAAATGCTAGTCCACCTTGTAAATCATAAATACTATAATATGGAGGTTCTATGGTACTTGGAGATTGTCCCGTTTCCCATAATTTGAGAAAATATTGATCTCCTAAAGCAATATGATTCACACAATAGGAAAGTGCGGGAGGTGTTATCTGGTTAAAATGACGCTTATGTAGGAGCAGAGAAAAGTCATAATTCCTCAAATTTTCAACATATTTATCGTGTCGATTTCCGCTATTGTACGAAAAAATTCCATTAAATATATACTTATCAGAATTACCCACAATAATAGAACCATTTAGATTTGATTTTTCTATTATTCTACATAGCTCATTTGGTTTAATAAATGATTTCACTTCTACTATTCCAATAACATTCTCTGTAGTAGTTATAACAAAATCTCCTTCAGAAAATAATACCGGAAATGAATTATCGTAAATAACAATGTCAATTTGGGATGTTATTTTGTCACCATTCCTCACAAATCCAGTACCCACTGATAGATTTTTGGGTAACACTCGCTTTAAATAATTCATCAATATAATTTCTTTGTAACGGCCCTCTTCTCCCCAGTGAGCAGCGTCAATTAGATTTCTTACCCTCTTTTCATATGCTTTAAATTCAGCTGCAATAGATTTTTGATACTCTAAATAATTTGGCAATTTATTCACCTCATTTATACTTTGAACTAGACAATTTTTAGTTTTACTAAAATGATTCAAAATTATATACCTTATGATATCAAAACAATAAATTTTGTATAGTATAATTAATTTGATTATTACGAAAAATTTTTATAGAGGGAATTTTCAACAACGGAAATTAGTAGTATAACTGGAGTAGAACATGGATTTGAACATTTGGAGCTACCAAATTTTCACAGAGAAAGAGTTAATGGCATATACTAATAGGCAACGACAAAAGGCTGCTACAATAACTAAATACACGTTTCAAAGTAATTCTTGCCAAGCGCGTCATAGCCTCACGCCAGGTAGAATCTCGTATAATCGGAACTAATCGGCGACACAAATAACGCTATCGAGTACGGTCTAGTTCGATACCCCAACGGAATTCGTTCTATTGTATTGCGAAAACAACGTAAATCGAAATATTCGCAGTTTACCGTATTTCCGATTGCTCTCATCTACTCTAATACTTCCATAGTGTGATTATCTAGATAAATTTGTTTTTTTTAAATTTAAAACAACTAGTTTGTTTTATTCAGAAATAATACTCGTCATAAACTATCTTTCGATCTATTTTCTCGTTTTCGTATTGCTATACCAACGATTATTATCACTATAATTATTGCAGTTACTAGCATCTTAGCGACTGTATCAACTAAAGGATCACTATTTATTACTTTATTACCTTCTGCATACTGAAATTGTTCAATTATTTTATTAAAATCCTCATCATTTTTGTCCGATGTTAAGTCAGTATAAAACAATACTTGTGTACTAATCCCACTCCCAACAAACATTGCTCCTTTAGCTTCAAAAGTTCCAGTATTTTCATTTCTAGCAGTATAAGAATATAACAATGCATTCTTATCAATATCGATAGTTGATCCACCATAAGTCACGTTAGAAATAGGTAAGCCACTTTCATTCAAATTCAGATAGTAATCATCAATTGAATTTTTTAATTCTTTCAAATTTCCAGTATCGCTAAATTGCTGGATTAATATATATGGATAGACATCTCCCTTATTAAATGCAGCAATATATTCTGCTCCATCTATTTCTGGTATATCTTGTTCAACCCATCCTTCAGGCAACTCTAAAGAAAAATGGTGTTTTTCATCTGTATAAGTTTCAGCGGATACATAAATATTTTGAAAAGGAAATATCCATACAATAATAATTGATAATATTACTTTCATCACATTTGTCCCCCCTTGTTAAATGTCTCGTTTATGAAGTGTCTGAAGATCTCTAAATAACTGTTTCGCTTTCTATAAATCAATTTCTGCTTCACGCTTATCTTTACGCTTTCTTACCAATTTTCTGATAAGAATTATTAAAACAAGAGGAATAAGTAACAAAATTAATGAAAATGATATGATTCCTGACATTATTTCTCCCAAAGAGTCAAAATAAAAAACACTATTTATTATCCAATATGTTACCCAAAATATGTACAGTCTTTTTAAGGTAAAGATCTCATGCAATTTATCTGAACTATTCCTAATTAAATGTAAGATTATTAGAAATATCAGGTTGTTTGGTAAAGCTCTAGGAAGATTAATAGAAATTAAATCTTCTAGCATATTATTTTCCTCCTCATAATAAACGATTGCCTATCCACGTTTAATTACTACATTTGCAAAGGTAACCTCCAACTATTGGATACCCGCAAGATTCACATTTTGGGGGCATTATAGATCTATTTTCAATTGGTTCTCGTTTAATAGAGCCTTGCATTATTGATAACTTTTGAGAATTACTTCTAATTTCGAATTCCTCTTGTTCTCGTTTCCATTCATTAGCACTTTGAAGAGCTTTATTATATGTCATAGAAAAGTTTTCACCATATTTTAGATGCTCTATTTTTTTATATTTATTATTTATTATTGCTTTAACGCTTGAAGTTCCTTTAACAACATAAATTACCTCTGCAGAATATACATTTCCATTAATCCATGTAAATATCTTATCCTTTGGCCTAACAATTATCTCCACAAAATCACCTACTAGATTCAGAGTATAAAACTCGAAACATACTATTCAGAATTAAAAGTTCTATTAATAGATAAGTAATTAATTTTATATCCTCCTAAACCTACGGATATGTTGAATAATTATCCATATACTAACTATTTCGACACTCTTCTAAATATACCTGCTTATACAATCGCGCGCGTTGATTATCTAATTTCTTCCAATTAAATATAATGAGAAAGAAAGTTGCTTCTAGTAAAATGTAAGTTACCAAACATTTACAAAAAGATCAATTTGTGCAATATTCATATAGTGTGAATATCGTGTTAAATGCAGGCTAATACAATTCAGAATTGTTTCAGAACCTGGTACTCTAACTAAATCAGAATCAATTAAATATAAGAAAAAACCTTGAAAAAGTAATATCCTTTTCAAGGCAGAAATTAAAATGTGTCTGATATGTCTTTGTCTTAATTCGAAAATAGTAATTTATTTTAGACACTGATTATAAGTCTTCCGGATCCGAGAGCCAAGTTTCCTTTGTCTGAATATCCTTTTCAATAGCTTGTAGTGCCAAAGTCCGCGTTGCATCAAATTCATAAAGCTGCGAGATAGTATCATCACGTTTTCTCTTAGAACTAATTACTCCCTCCTGCACTCCGCTATCATCTAAGTGGGGCAGCCCGACAATATCGCTAACCTGATCCATAATGCTGTTTGCCTCATCCGTCAAGCTAGCGGTGAGTTCGCCAATAAGCGTAAGTCCCTGTTCTAGCTTTGCTTATAGGAATGACTCTAGTATGTACAAACAAAGGGAATACTGCAATGAAATCATGAACGATTAGCTTTTACTTAACTGTAGTAACCTGTTTTCATCAAATGAGTAATACAGACCACCTGTTTACTCTTTTGTCCGCATAATTAATTTTTTGTACCGATCTTATTTTACTCAAATGATTTTCACAGCTGCGAAAACCTTATTAAATCAGACTTATTTAACCTAATCGAACTCAGTTTATCTGGATTTTATAATTGAGATAAATTCGACAAGGTGGGGGTCGCTGGTTCTTCTTTAAAAGTCTGTAAACGTTGATAGTTCAATGTTTACTTTTTTCCTTTTAGAAATATGAACAATTTCCAATTTCATTATCGAATAGCAAAGAACTAATAATTTTGCATAAGACCATCTATACTGAGCACATTAAACTCTAGGAGGTGACGACGCCATGGTCAAAAAAAGTAAACCAAATTTTAAGAAGAAAGAACCTAATTCAAAAAACAACAATCACGAAGAATTTGCAGATGGTCTAGATTTAAATCAAACTAAAAGGAAAAACACAAAACAAAATAACCAACAGAATCGATAATACAACTATTACCATAAATGCTGCTATAGTAAGATTTAAATACCCCAGTAATATTCAATTGTAGAACGAATCCACATAAAAATTCATCCAATCAATCATTTAAAAAGGCAAGTATAGGACTATTATCTATACTTGCCACATTATTATTTTGATTAGCTACTTATCATAGTTCATCTAAACTCTATGTCATATTTTTGCATTTTCATGACTTTTATACTTGATCGTAAGCCTTCTGAATTCCACCTTCGCATTTAAAATTTCTTTTTATTCGTGTTTAAGCCTTATCTAAATTGGTTCTTTGAATTCAAAGGCTTTTATTTCAACTATATGATACCTTCATTTGTTCTCTTTTTTAGATGCTGTTACCTTCAACTACAAATGCATCCTCACTTTCAACACCAGTTGCTGACACAGAAGTAATTCCATATGTATATTGTTTGTTTGGGTTTGCTGCCTTGTCTAAAAATACAGTATTCCCTTGTTAATTATAGACAACTTCTACAATGTTTTGTGGATCTTGATACGATCCAACTTCGTTTCCTTCAAAACGGTAAATTACATATTTTCTTGGTTGTTCATTATTTTGATCATTGATGACTAACTTCATACCATCTGCTTCCTATTCGCTTGTACTAATGTTGACTCTAAAGGTTGATCAGTGTTGTTCCATGAGGTTTCTGGAGTTAAAGCGGTATAATTATAAAGATGTTGTTTAAGGATAGTTGCATAACCAAGCGGATTTTTTTGTATCCTTCTTAAGGAAAAGTGCGTCTGACCCATCGCAATTTGGTTTGCCCTGTTAGAGATAACTTGATTTGGTAACTCCATTTTATTTTTCCATGCATTATCCGCGTCAAGTCCAACTTAATAATCAGCTACACCAATATATAGATTAATGGGATGTACGTTGGCATACGTTTGCACTTCATTACTCCACCAGTCTAATTCCCGAATTGTCCTAGAACCTGGCACCTTTCTTAGCACGCATCTCATTCTTAAGGGGTGTCACGCTTTCTCCTTTAACTTGTAAAGGAAATAATGTAATAAGTAAAACGAGGGTCGTAACTACTGATAATGTAATAGACTTAAAGAAAACTTTTTTCATCATAGATAACTTCCTTTTCATTGTAATCCACTTCCAGAAACATATCCGTGCATCCTTTCTTAGCGTATTTGTATGGCCAGGGTATCCTTCATCTCCAACTTTTTCATGTATTGGTACTAACCCCCTGAAAAAATGCATATGTAACGGTAAACAAATTTTATATTTAGGTAAATATGCAAAAGTAGATTAGACAGCCACATACATGTCTAATCTATTTTTTATTGTTTAAGGCCGAGTTCTGCCAATTAGTAAATTGCGTTCCGCTCCCCCTCACAAAAACGTGTGTATTCAATTGAAATCAGAATAATTTTTAACGAAATTGTGTTAGTTCAATTTTTTTAGTTGCTATAGCATCAACGAAATATTCATTATGGTCTACACCAATCATAGTTGGTTGATATTTCTTTATCGTATCTATCAGCTGATTAATCACTAGCATGTCTATATAATTAGTTACCTCGTCCCAAATAAACAACTCATTTTTTCCTAATAGTGCATTTGCTAAAAATACTTTTTTCTGTTCGCCAGAACTCCAATTTTTACTTGATTTATCTGAAAAACTAGAACGCTCTATACCTAGTTGATATAATGTATACCAATATTCTTCTTTTACTTCTTTCGTAGATAATCGATTTAGTATTGAGAAATAATCTACATCCTCTTGATGTTTTTGACTCAGTATCGATAGATGTTCAGGTAGATTTAATCGATATTCACCAATTGTTTCTACCTGTTCTGTTCCAAGTATAAAATTTAACAGAGTAGATTTACCAACTCCATTTTTCCCTTCAATAAAGAATCGATCTGTAGGATATATATCTATGTTGATAGGTTCAAAAAGAGGTATCCCTTCTCTCAAAATTGAAAAATCTCGAAAGAATAAAACCTGTTTTTTTGGTTGTTCAACTCTCATTTTAAGGTCAGAAACATTCTCGATATTGTTAATAAGACTTTCTTTTTCTTCAATCATCGCTTCTGTTCTTTTTTTGATTGCTTTCGCTCTTTTCATTTGTTTCGCAGCTAATCGCCTTGCTGACGCATCTTTTGTACTATTCTCTTTTTTAATCCCCCAATTACTCACTTGTTTTGAAACATCATTAAGCCGTTTTATTTCCGTTTTTAGTTCGGCATTTTTTTCTTCTGAAAGCATATCTGCATTTGCTTTTTCGTATTTCCACGTTTCCACATTGCCGCTAATCAAGTCAATCGATTCTTTATTGATTGCTAAAACATGATCAACGAATTGATTTAAAAAAGACTCATCATGGCTAATAACAATAAACCCCCTTTTTTTCTTTAAGTATTGTCCAACGATTTTTCTGCCATGTAAATCTAAATTATTCGTCGGTTCATCTATTAAAGGAAATAAATTATCATTCAAAAATAATTCAATCAGCAAAAGTTTTGTTTGTTCCCCACCACTTAAAATATTAAAGTTTTTATCTAAAATGTCTGTCGATAAATCCATATAGGTTAACTCCCGCTCAATTTTCCAAATATCGATATGCGGGTTTTGTTTCTGTAACACTCCTAATGCAGATATATTTCCATCATTGGCTGGGTAGGATGGAAAGTATTTAAAGTCTAATGTTGAATGTATAGAACCTTCATACTCTAGCTTGTTTAATAGAATTTTTAAAAAGGTTGTTTTTCCTCGACCATTCCTACCAACAAGCCCTAATTTCCAATTTTCATTGATGTTTAAATTTACATTTTTAAAAATCGGTTGGATCATTGATACGTATTTAAATGTCATTTTTTTTATAAGAATATTCCCTGTCATTCAAATCACCTCTAATTTGAGAGGAAACAAAAAATCCTCCCATTCATTTGGAAGGATTAGTCAATATAAGTATTCATTTATGCATGACAAATATACCTATTTTTAATGTATTAGGTTCTTCGAAATATGATAAATGAGCAGACTAATCCTATTTTGCAAGTAAATGTGTATACATTTTTACTAAAAATAGAATTAGTTTACCATTGGCCACTCATCATCCCTTCAAAGCTATTAAAGTAATAATAGCATTAAATTTATTTAATCGCCAAACTTAATTTGTTCAATTCAAAAAATTCATTCAATACTATTCTACCAACTTAACTCAGTCTTATTTTCCTATCTCATTTGCTACTTTACTTATTCTCTCTAGCATTGTCGGATGAGAATATCTGAACCATTTTACGAGTAGTGGAGGGTTCACTTCACTCAATCCAGCCTTTGTAAGCTCTTGAAAAGTGCTGACAGCTGCTTCTGGGTCAGCCACTAACTCTAGTGCATAAAGATCAGCTCTTGTCTCTTGATATCTAGAAATGTAGTTGGAAAGTGGACTTGAAACGAATAAAAGAAAAGATGTAATAAGTAAAAATAATGGTAGCGAGTGAATAGCATTTATTCGTTTAATTTTTAATATACGTCCGAAGTGAACGATTATCCAAGGCATTAGTTTCGCAATTAACCAAAGTCCAATAAGCAAAGTTAAGAGATAAACTGCGATTCCGAAGTATATATGCTTCTCCACATAATGCCCCATTTCATGCGCCATGATGAAGAGAATTTCATTTTCTGATAAACGGTTTAAAGTCGTATCCCATAACACAATTCTTGCATTACTCCCAATACCCGTGACATAGGCATTTAGCCCATTTGTCTTCTCCGCCATATTTACTTCATATACATGCTCTGTTGGAATATTTGCTTGCTCAGCAAGTGCAAGAATTTTCGCCTCTAAATCTTTATTTGTTAGCGGATAGAAATCATTATATAGTGGGTCAATAACTACTGGTTGAATAAACATAAGAAATATGGAGAAAGGAATCATTAACAACCAAGCATTTAGCCACCATTTCTTTTTACTTTTATTAATAAGCCAATAAAGAACAGTCACAATCACCACAGTTATTCCGTAGTTAACCCAAAAATCAATGACATTATCCCGCATCCAAGAATTGAAACTCTGGGTACTAATTCCATAGTTTTTACTTAAAACATATCTGAAATACTCTAATGGAAAAAATACGATAAACGTCAGTAATGATAGTAAAAATACATAGACTGCACTTTGCAAAATTGCCCATTTTTTTTGCAAAGGAATCCATCCCTCAAACGCTTGAGAGAGCCCAGTAATCAGTATAAATAAATAGACAAGCCATTCAAATGGTGTTGCTACAAAAAAGAGGAAGTTCTTTATTTTTGAATATTCCTCACTAAGGTACAATTCACGGCCCGACATAAAAACGAGCGGATCTGCAACTGTTCCTTTCAAAGCTGCTGGTATATCCCCACTACCACTATGGAAGATATAAAAATACATCGCTAAAGCATACACTCCAAATAGTAAAAGAGCTGTAATTCCCAATTTTTTCGCCATGTCCTCTTCACCCCTAATCGCATATACATACATTAAGTGTAATCAAAAACAAATAAGATAGAACCATTTTCTTCAATATGTTTAATTCACTTCTTTCTACTTTCCAGATTATTTAGGTCAATATTTCACCAACTGAATTACTTTAGGGACTTTTTTTAGGACGAATTGCTAGATTACCAGAAAGTAATAACCCCGTTACAACTAATATGGTTGCTATAAAATCATTCATTGTAATAGCTTCATTTAGAAAAATAGCAGCTAATACATATCCAAAAATTGGAGTCATAAATAACCAGTTATTAGCCCTTACCGCATCTTGTTTCAACAAGTAGAACCATAGTAACATCGTAGCGATTGAAATAATAAACACTAACCAAATTAACGACCCAAGTAGATAATAATCCAATGTTATAAAATAGCTATCCTTTTCGAGAATATAACTTATAGGGATTAAAACAACTCCCCCAATGAACAATTGCCATGTATTAATGACAATATTCGGAAGACTTAAATTGGATTTTTTATAATAAACACTTCCAATTGACATTGAAACCATTCCTAGCCCTAAAATAAGCAACCCACTTCCACTTACTTTGCTGCTTGAAATTGAGGGCCAAGTGGCTATTAGCAATCCAATAGCAGCAACAAGCATTCCAATCCACTCTTTTAAAGAAACTTTTCTTTTTAGCCATAAGTATGACAGAATCGCAACCATAAAAGGATTTGTTGTAACAAATAAATTAAATAACCCAGCAGATACATAATTCAATGCCCAGAAAGTTGCACCTAAATAAAAGGTCGTATTCAATAGCCCTAAAATAATAAGTGGTCGCCAGTCCTGCGACTTCGGCCAAGGATACTTTCTATTAATCAAATAAACATATAGAAAAAGCAATATTCCTGCGATTAAAAATCGAGTGGTAGCCAATACCATGGGAGTGGTAGAATACAATCCAAACTTTGTTGCTATTGCTGCAGATGACCATAAGAATGTGAAAAATAATCCCATTACTGTTTTCATACTTTCGCTCCTTGCTACAGATCTTTGACTTTGGTCAAATACCAAGCCAATATCTAATTTTCACATAAATTAGATGAGCGTTTTTCCCGAAAATCAGATTTATTTAACTAAATGTCGTATATTAATATGTTTATCTACACTGAAGGGTTTTTGAATCAGTAATTTCTAAATTCTCAAATTTTTCTTTCGAAACTGGCTGGGTGTTAGTTCCTCATATTTTTGAAATAGACGTGTTAAGGAGGATTGATGTTCTAAGCCTACTTGAATAGCAATATGTAAGATGGGTAAATCTGTATTACAAAGTAATTCTTTTGCTTTATTTATACGTACTTCCTGTATATATGCTGAAGGAGATTTACCGGTTTCTTTAAAAAACCATTCCGTATAATAGGAACGGTTGTAGTGTTCCATTGAAGCAAGGTCTTGCACAGTAATGTTTTCATCGTAGTGTTCATGAATGTACCGAATAGATTTAGATTGTTGTTCTTGGAATAGATATCGAGAAATATAGGGATAGAGCTCTTTTAAAGCAGATCCATTGAAAGATGGTTGATCAATTTCATTCAGTATAAGATACCTAATCCCTCTCCATTGGTTATTAAACTTACAAGATATTACTCTATTCTGTAACCCACTCCCTGTAAACATAAAGGAAGGGATATCTAAAATTAAAAACTCGTTTCTTACATCAGAATGAAATGTATGATCGCATTCAGGAGGAACGAAAAGTATTATTTCAGGGTCTAATAAAAGTTCCTTTGACTCCGCCTGTATACAGAGTTCTCCTTGGATAGGTAATATTAACTGGCCATAACAATGAAAGTGATTTTCGTTAAAAGATGTATAAGTTCTCCGTTCTGCTACAATTCCATTCATTTGTTCCATTACCAATCCCCCCAATATGCATGCATCCATCTTCAACTAACTCTACATAACCCGTTCCTAAATCCTGCTATTTAAGTATAATTTCCATATTATCATAACGATTTTTACTCTTCCATTTGTTCTAGAAATTTTTCTTACATATCCTCCACTTCATCAGCTTCTGCGTAAGGAAAGCTTTCTTTTTGATAATTAATTTATTCTTATCAAATTACTAATTCTCAAACTCTCTTTATTATTTATTTCTAAGTTCTATATCTGCGTGAAAATCATAAAATGAGTAGATTCTATCTTTAAGAAACTAGATTTAAAAAATAAGGGGGATAAGTTGATGTATGCCATTCATTTTTTTGAAAATAAGGTAAAAGTGTTAAATCAAGCTTTGCGAAGTATTCCTTCTGTCGATGAGGATATAAAAATAAAGGGCCGTAAAGGCAAAGTTATTAATGTGGAGCAGATCGAAGAGACTCTATTTCATGTATATGTAGAGTTTGAAAAACTAGTTGATAAAAATAAAGCTGCTACAAAAGAACTTGGGAAGAAGAAAAAGAGATAATTATCCTAAAGCAAGTTTAGACGTTCAGTATATAAAAGGACTCCAAATGGAAGTCCTTTTCATTTTTTTGAATAGCCCAATACTTTGCCTTCTATTCTTTCAATCGGTAACAATCCGAAATCTTTGCTGTCAGTCCCCCGCCACCACTGATCCACTAATACAAATACTGTGCCCTCGTCTACTTTAATAGGATTCAGTTCCGTGTTAAAGTAACTTTTCACCCAATCAATATCCTCTACTTGGCTTAGATCTGCTTTTTCGAAATACTCCTCTTCGGTTACTCCTGTCATTGTTGCCTCCCCATAAAAAGTATCCAGTCTTTTATAATTTATATAAACGTGACCATACCTAATCATGACTGTCTCTCCGGGCAATCCTACTACCCTTCCTATATAATCTTCCGGAATCATTGGATTCTTTTTAGTTTCTGACTCTAGCATCTTATAATAAAGGACATCCCCACGTTTAAGAGTATCATAATTTGGATCTACAACTAATTCACTATGCGCAATTGAATTATAGTCATGATCACCTCTATCCATTGCGTCAGAACCCCAAATTACCAATAAGTGATTGTCTTCGGGTGTTACCTTTTCAATTTTCGGGGAAATAGCGTCATCTGTAATGGTTTTCAACTGTGGGGAGCAGCCAACTAATATAAGAATTAGGAAAATAATCATCCACTTTTTCAAATTACCATCTCCTTTATTATATATTACTCCAACATTATCCATTTAACTTAAAAATTATTGAATTTTCTGTGAACTTTTCAAAAACAAAAAAGCAGCTCTTATAAATACATGCAGCAACTTCATAAATAAAAAATTTATATTGCTAATCCCTACTTGATTGTCTCTTTATGGAAATGATTATTAACTATTTTGTAAATAAGTTGAGTTGCAAATCTTCCATAGGTTGTGCATCGATCAAAATAAAGTATTGTCATTTTTCTTTTCTTGAAGAATTAAATTTTATAGGAAAACTTGAATGTTCTGTCGGTTCAACAGTTTCAAAACTAGCTAGAAGTCCCGCTTCCTTCCTTTATTAAATATCCAATGATCAGTTTTTCAATATAATGTGCTAATACAGACACGTTACCATTTGTCAAATCGTTGAATACTCAGTTTTTAATTGTAAGAATTGGTTACAATATCTTATTATAATCAATAGAATCAGAAACATAGATATACATTAAATACTATATTTTCAATTTAATATTTTTAACACATAATAAATTTCCTTTATGTAATTCACAAACGTTTTCAATTTTTGATAAGCATATTCAAACAGAAATGGACTCTTAAATGAATCATCTTCAACTAAAGTTTCGTAAATAATCATTCAATCTTTTAGATTAAGAGCTCCCTCTTTCTATCAATAGCTATTTCATAATAGATTTTTTGGGTACACCTTGATAAATATGCTTTTTAAAATTTATTTATCTTTTTCAATACTCTTTGTTTATATTGCAAAACTTTGGAGGCAAAAGAATATAAATTCATAAACGGATTAAAGAATATATGTTTGCAAAAAATATTCGAGAAGAAGTTTAAAAAAATAATTTATTTAAAGGAATGTCGAGAAATTATCTTGGCGCTAGTGATAATTATCACATTAGTCCATGTCCAAACATATTTTTCACATAATATATTTTTAAGGATGTATTCAAGTAATCCTTAATCTTAATGTTGGAGGTGAAAATATATGAGTGAAGGTTCATATGGTGGAAACTATAGCGGTGGCAGTAGTAACATGGGTTCAAACTTTGCATTGATTGTCGTATTGTTTATTCTCCTTATCATCGTAGGCGCTTCTTTTATGAGAAGTTACTAATCTCTATGTGGTGAATAATATTTGATATTTTTCATTCATTGAGTATTACCACCACGATTAATAAGGATAATGGGCAGGTTCAAGCAATCTGCCCTTTATTCTGTATAGTTGGATGGAGAAATAAACGATCACCAATTTAAGGGAATTAATTTAACATGGATTCAAAGAATTTTCAAATTATAGAAAGGAGGGATATTATGGAACCGTTTGTTATGAGAAATATGGGCCGCCGGGTTATGGTGAGAGATAGAATGGGTAGAAGACGAATCGGAAGGATAGATGGAATTGTCCCAGGAAGAGGAATGTTTATACGAAATCGCTTTAGAAGAGAATTTTTGCCTTTCTTCTTAGTCTCAACACTATTTTTAATATAAATTTAAGTTAGATTTCGATTAGCACCTCTATTTCACACAATTTTACAACTTTTCATGATGTTGTTCTTTTATTGAACATGGTTGTAGTCTTTCATCAATCTTGAATCAGCACAACTATATATCCAGATTTACATCGTGATTAGTTTCATTAAACTAGAGAAATCTTTATAGTTGTTTGAATAGACAAACATAAAAAGTCGATTCCCTCTATAGGTAAAGGGATTCGACTTTTTTAGATTGAAAATTTATTTCGTTTTGTCAGCTAATTCTTTTGATGCATTAGTAAGTTGATTGTTCAATGTATTTAATGCGTCTTTATCAAGTTCAGAAGCTTCTGAACCTGCAATCGTTGGGTCAAGATAGTTTTCAATTTTATCATAAAGATCTTAATTATCTTTTTTCACATCATCTTCGTATGTTTTCCATTGGTCTTCTTTATCAATTGCTTTTGACAATTGATTAGTCGTATCTAACATTTTATTGACACCTTCTGATACCTTACTATTATTAGATCCACATCCTGTTAATACTAATGCACTTCCGAAGACTATTGCTAAGATCGTTGATGTTAACCTTTTCATGATCAATACCTACTCTCTTTTAACTATTGTTAGACTCCTTCAGTGCCCTCATACTTGTAGTGATGCCTTTCGATTCCTTCAATTGAACCTTTACAATAGAAGGAGCAAAACTTATCCGAAGAAGTGGCAAATATGGCGATAATAATTCAGAAATGCGACAAAGGTTTTCCGGAACTCAAAAGGATCCGGAAACAACATGTACTCTGGCTGCAGCCCGCAGTTTTGCCACATAACAAGTAGAAACCGCTCGATAAATACGGTTATCTCTCAGTTTCTTTACAATAAAAAACGACCAACTCTTTTAAGTGAAGGTCGAATTTTTAGCAACAACTAAGAATTCCGAAGAAAATAATCCAACAAACACTAGAAATAGCATGACAAACTTTTTCATAAAATTATTGACACCTCTGTATGTGCATTTGTGATATTACCTCCATATTTTTTAAAACGATCCATGAGATTAATCTCCAATTCAAACCATCGATTCGAACGTTATATGGGTTTGAATAGTCCATACACACCAGGTTAACTTAACGCCGATTCCCGGAATTTTATAGCTTCATTACTCAAAAAAAATAGTCTCCATGTAAATGCAGTCCTGTTAGTAGGAATTTAAACATGCTTAAATGTCCCTTTATAAATTCAATATTTACCAGACAGGTCTTATCCTTGATAACAATTTGCCTTCATTTGCTTCATAAACTAATTTTGTTAAATCTTCTTTGAGCATTTGCATTCGTTCAGCACCTATGTTTTCAATCCAACGTTGCTCAATATCTGTTAGTATCTTCTCTTTTGCTTGCACTACTAACCACCCACGTTCGGTCAAAACAATAATCTTCCCTCTTTTATCAGTGGGATGAGATTTACGTATTACATAACCACATTTCTCGAGATAATCCACCATTTTACTCACAGCTTGCTTTGTAATTCCTAAATGATCGGCTAGTTCAATACCTGTTGCTCCATTAGGAGTAATACACTTAAACACAAAACCATGCACAGGTCTAATATCTCCAAATCCCAATTCACTCAATCTGTTATGTAGTTCATGAATCGATGCACTAAAAGATAATGACAACAACGATGTAAGATCTAATTCACTAAAAACTTGATGATTCATACTTAAAAGCTCCTTAACTTTAGTCAATTAGGTTGACTTTATTTACTTTGCATTGTACTATACACATTGTAGTCAATCAAGTTGACTATTTCCGCAAGATTTAGAAATCACTGGAAAAAAAGAAATTATGGAGGTTTCACATGGCTAACATCGTTAAAATTAGAGGAAGTGTATTTGCTCCGTATGCTTGGTTGGAGCCTATTAAAGATCCTTCAACAGGAAGAATCTTAGAATATACTGGTGATGCGCGTGAATTTACACCGAATGCTGTAAATACTATGCGTTCAAGACTAGAGCAAGAAGTGATAATTGATTTTTATAAAAAAGAATTTTTTTCACATGCAAATGCTTGTATCGTAACTGTGAAAATTACAAATCCAGATGGTTCTATCGAGTATAAAAAGGGAAAAACAAGTACAGACAATATTGAATGCACAAATGTTGCGTGGGGAGATGACGAAGTTTCTTTTAAAATGAGTGCTAGTGCAAACAATCCTTTGAATACAGCAGCACCTGCAGCTGACTATGTATTAACTATACACGTTAACAAAAGTGGGGTTGCACATATTGAAGGTTCCCATGACGGTTTTCCTTGCTATGAATTTTATAAACAAACAGATTTCGGTCCATTTGAATTATTTTATACACATGATTTCAGAAAAACTGGTGACACTCCGGCAGCACTGGCTGGGGAAATGGAATACAGTTTTAAAACGACAATCTAGGTGTAAATATTAAGTAGCCGTTTACAATCTGCAGCAAATAATAATGGTCAAGCAATTGATCATACGAAAGAAATTGTGATCTATTTTGCTCAATGAGTCTATATTTTGATTACCGAAAATAAAAATAAAATGACAGAGGTGTTTATGTTGATCAATATCGTTAAATTTAGAGCAAGTACATTTATTCCAATGGCCTGGACTGAGCCTAAGAAAGATACTCAAACAGGAAACATAATCGAATTCGAAGGTGATTCACGTGAATTTACACCATATGCGGTCAACGCTATGCGTTCTAGAATGGAACAAGAAGTAGTCGTTGATTTTTATAAAAAAGAGATTTTCACATATGCGAATTCTGGCATAACAACAGAAAAAATCACAACTCCTGATGGTTCCATTACTAAAAGAACAGGAAAAGCTAGTACGGAGCGTATTTTGTGCACGGACATTGTATGGGGAGAGGATGACGTCAAGTTTCAAATGAGTGCTAGTGCTAGCAACCCGCTAAATGAACTTGCACCTCCCGTTGATTATCTATTAACTGTACACGTCAAAAATGATGGTACTGGCGATATTCACGGTGAACATGACGGATTCCCTTGTTATGAAATTTATAAGCAAGTAAATTTTGGGCCGTTTGAAGAAATTCATACACATGACTTTAGAAAAACGGGTGATACACCTGCAGCCATGGCTGGTGACATGGAGTATAGTTTTAAAAAGAAATTGTAAAGATAATAAGAAATCAAAATATCACAACATAAGAGTTAGCAACAGGAGGAAAAGAATGACAACAGTTTTATTTGTAAAAGCAAACAACAGACCGGCCGAACAATCGGTGAGTGTGAAATTATATGAGGCCTTTTTAGCAAGCTTTAAAGAATCTCATCCAGATGATACAGTGGTAGAACTTGATTTATACAATGAAGAATTGCCATATGTAGGAGTAGATATGATTAACGGTACATTTAAGGCTAGTAGAGGATTGGATTTAACAGCAGAAGAAGCAAAAACAGTCGCAGTTGCTGATAAATATTTAGACCAGTTCCTTGCAGCTGATAAAGTTGTGTTTGGCTTCCCATTATGGAACTTAACAATACCAGCTGTACTACACACATATATCGATTATTTAAATCGTGCGGGCAAAACATTTATATATACACCAGAAGGTCCAGTTGGTCTGATCGGAGATACGAAAATTGCATTATTAAACGCAAGTGGCGGTGTATATTCTGAAGGACCAAAAGCTGAGGTAGAAATGGCTGTTAAATACGTAGCAAGTATGATGAGCTTCTTTGGTGTAAAAGAT
Source organism: Psychrobacillus sp. L3 (assembly GCF_042945595.1). Classification (GTDB taxonomy): domain Bacteria; phylum Bacillota; class Bacilli; order Bacillales_A; family Planococcaceae; genus Psychrobacillus. Next base: position 2,133,675 of record NZ_CP168493.1, read on the forward strand.
CTAGAGAAAGTAGTGATTGAAGGCCACAATCAATTCCCAGATAAAGCAGTAGAAATTATTGCCACAGGTCTGGAAAAGGCTGTTCAAGTAGCAATTACGTTCTAATTAGCAAAACATTTTCACTGAATATGGCAGTACCAACACTTTTATAGTATTGGTACTGCTTTTTTAATCGCATATCTCGATACTGAGTGCTGTTTCACATTCTTCGTAATCAGTAATTTCAGAGGATTGATATAAATTTAGTCATCATCTTGTTCAATATGCAGAAGCCTATTTAATAGGCCGATCTTTCATATTAACTGCACCTGAATTAGATAGATATTTAAGCAATTTAAAAATACCACCCACAGTGGGTAGTTCGTAAATGAATATCAGAAGCTGATAAACATGAATTTTAACGATAAAAAATGGAAAGAGCCGTTCCGCAATTGTGAGTCGGCTCTTACAGTTTATATAAATATTTTCTACATAAATCCTTTTTATTTTAAAGAAATTGCAGATTTAGTTCTTCTTTTTAAAATTTCAAATCATATTTTGCAGAGAATTCAGCAATTTATTGTTTCTCCCCCAAACTTTTTGAAACTTTAATTGTAATCAACTATTCCGTCTGCACCGTAGGATAGTGTGTCACCTTTCATTCGGAAATTTTATTTGATAATGTGCAAGTGCAATTAGAGGGAAAATATATCGATAACTATGATAATGAATATATAGACTACCAGCCATTCCCTGTCCTTTTGGATAAGATGTTGTCCAGTCATTTTTATTATTATTTTCTAAAATGTATTTGATGCCGGATATTATTTCTGGTGTGAGTTCGTCTTCAGCAGCAATCAGAGCATCCAATGCCCAGGCTGTATGAGTTAACGTACTGGCTCCTAATGGAATGTATGTTTTCTTTTTATCACTCATACAAGATTCTCCCCAACCGCCATCCGAATTTTGAATATCTCGAAGCCATTTGACTGATTTTAGAATAGAAGGATGGTCCGATGAGATTCCTGCTGAAACAAGCCCGGTTATAGCAGCCCAAGCCCCATAAATATAACAAATGCCCCATCGGCCATACCAAGATCCATTCGGTTCTTGATGATTGAATAACCAATTTACACCTAACTTTATAGAGTCGTGACTCTTCATTAAGTTAGTGAAATTCCCGAAAAATTCCAATGTTCTTCCTGTTAAATCTGCACTTGATGGATCTGCGAGTAAATATTCAGCATCTTCCATTGGAATCATAGACAAAACACTTTTATTCACGCCTTTTTCGAATGATGGCCATCCCCCATCATCATTTTGCATTGAAAATACCCAATGGATTCCTCTTGACCAAGATGTATGGAACTTGGTTTTTTTATCGACAGTTTTACATATTGACCTTAAGGTTGCAGTAGTATCATCAATATCAGGGTTTAGAGTATTTACATTTGAGAAACCCCATCCCCCTGGAAGACTATCTGGACTGTGTATGATCCAGTCCCCATATTTATCATGCTGTCGTGTTAATAAAAATTGGTTTGCTTTTTTAATAACGGGATCTAATTCGGAAACGCCTGCTTCTTGCATGGCATAACTAATTAAAGCAGTATTCCAAACCGTTGCTGTGGTGAATTGCATATGAGTCTTCCCGTCAACTTGGCATTTCATAGACTTTAATCCGTTAACCGCATGAATAATTGTGGGATGATTTTTCTTATATCCAAGGGAAAGCAACGCGAAAATTAGCAGAAATGTCGAGCTAAAGTAACTGTATAAGGTGCCATCTGGTTCAATTCGATCCAGCATATACTGTTTTGTCTTTTCTACCGCAAGTTCCTTAATTTGCTTTGGCAAACCAATTAACTCCTCCATTCTTTTTTGAATGGATAAAAGAAAAGGACTCCATTCATTTGAGAGAGTACTTAATAAATATTCTTCATCCCACCGGTTGTGGTTCAAAATATATAAATCTGAAATGTTTGGACTTTTATTTGTTTTAATTATGTATTTCTTATCAGCGAGAATCATGAGTGGAGCAATATTCGCTCTACCAAAGACAGACAAATCAAAAAAGTTCATCGGGAATGAGTGTGGTAGTAAAACAAATTCTGTAGGGATTGTAAAAATTTTTTCCCATGAAAATTGTCCAGTTACTGCCAGCATAATTTTTGTTAATAAACTACTTTTGTCTATTCCCCCATTCGATAAAATAAACTGCCTTGCTACTTGCATTCGTACATCATCGTGCGTACAATAGCCGGAATATAGAAGGGCGTAATAAGCTTCAATCGTGGCTGCTATATTCCCGGCATTTTCTTCATCATAAAACACCTTCCAAGACCCATTTTCTTGTTGTTTGCTTAAAATCCTATCTACTAGTTCCTTTATTAATTCTTCATCATCAATAGTTAATGAACGCAATAAAATAATCATATAGGCATCCGTTGTAATCCCTGTTTCAAAAGGATAATCCCAAGTTCCCTCCTCAGATTGATCCTTCCTCAAGATGCTTATAATTCGTCTAATTTCTTCTGATAATGCACCATTCACAAAATTCGTCCTTCCTCTAGCAAAAATTCAATACATCTAAACATATTCGGTTAATTTTTAAAAAATGCGAGAAAGTGATTAAGTATCTATAGTGGGAAAAAAAGCAAGGAATCTTTTTCCGCTTTGTAAGATGCATTTTACTGACAGTTTTTTTCAATGAACTATTAGAATAAATTGAGATCCAGGAAGAATAAGAATACGGATCAGAATAATATATTTGATATATTTTCAGGCATTTTTGCGTTAATCCTTCTATCCATAACTTGAATAGGTAAACCAAAACGCCCGAAACCCTTATGAATTAAGAGTTTCTGGCGTTATATATAATTCAGATTATTTGCATTAATTATGACGATTTGAGATCGGTGGGACATGACGGTTAGAAAAAACGGCAATCTATTTAGAGAAAGTATTCGCAAAAAAAATCATGTGATTCATAATTGAAAATCGGAGTTGTTTGGAGAGTATATATAATAGAAGAGATTTTAAGACATATGTTGAAAATAACTAAGTTTAAAAGTTCCTCTTTAAGCCTTATATAACCATAAAATATAAGAATCCATTTTGAAAAAATATTTTTCAAAATGGATTCTTTCGTTGTGATTTAGTATTCATTCTCAACAAAAAGTTTGATTATTTTAGTGTTCCTTCTTCAACTAAACCACCTCGTTAGTTGAAGAAGACTTTTCCTTAATCATCAGGGTTTTCTTTAAGAATCCAAGGAATATTAGCTGAAAAGCTGAATTGTAGGACTGGGGCAGGGAAACCTTCTGGCACAAACTCTAAATCCTCTGAAAATCCAAATACGAAATTCTCTAGTTCAATAGTATTCATTTCTTTAAAGTTAGAAGAAGTACACAATTCGCCTTCTAACACTCTTCCAACGAGATGATAATCTCCTAAGTATAAACGTGTCCCTGCTTCCTCAGTAGGAAATTCTGAAAGATGTGCTGGTTTTGCTGGATGAATCCCAAAATTGTTGAAAATATGGGATACAGAAGTCTTTAAATACTCAGAAGCTTCAACATAATTTTTACAGTACAAGCAGTTACAGACCTCTAAATCTTTGTTGTAAAATTCTCGTGTTCTATCAATATCAACTTCTAATAACCATTTTCCTATTCTAATTTGTTGCAACATTGTAATCTCCATTCTGTCTTAATACACTGTTTATTAATTAATTTATATTCAACTTATCTAACTCGATACCTCTATCCTTCTTCAACTAAACTGCCCCGTTTGTAAAAGGGTTCTACTCCTTATTGAAGTAAAGCACCACGTTAGTGAAAAATATAAATTACTTTTTTAAATACTTTTTGTAAATAGTAAAACATTCCCCATACAGCAACTACCTTGAGGATTATTTACCTCGCACCCACATCTGTTAGCTTTTACATTTTCTTTAATATGTTCTAATGGTTGAGGAGAAAGTTTTTGTTCTTCATATTCCCGAATTTTCTCTTTTGTCCAACCAAAACAATAACAAACTGGGACTGTGGAAGAATCATCTTTTTGATGTACAGATACCTTTAAATCTGACGTAAAATAAGATTTTTCCTTTGTATCAAAATAGACAACATCACAATCTTTCGTCGAACAAAAGGAATGATTCAAATTTATATTCAAAGAATCTAAAATTGATGGTTTTAACATCGATTTCAATGTAATGATTTTCAACTTTTTCCCTTTCTTATTACAAGAAGGACATAATTCGGAACCACTACTTTCAATAACGGTTTCTTTTGTCGCACAACAATCAGTCATTTCTATTCCCTCACTTATAGTTTTCTAATACTAATAATAACACCTCTTGCAAACTAAGCTGAGTCTTTAGTTGAACAACTTAAGTTGATATAAAGTAAATTATTTCAGGATCATCTACGTCTAAATTTTCAATAAAGCCACTTTGTACAAATCCATTTGCTTTAAATACTTCTTGCATTCTTTTATTGGATTGATTAGTTGAAGAGTATATTTTCTTAGTAGGTGAAATGTTAATAAAATATTTAATAAGAGATGTTGCATACCCTTTTCGTCTTTCTAAAGGCTTAACAATTATCAAGGAAATAAAGCTGCAATCAAAAAAATGAGTGTCAAAAATTAAAAAACCAACAATTTTATTCTCATTTTTAACAACTAGACATCTCTCTTCTTTAATAGCATTTTTAATGTATTCCGACCTGCTATTATTTCCGATTACTTCTATATCAATACTCACTATGTCATCAAAATTAATTAATTGAGGCTTACAAAAGATTTTCATAATAAAGTTCTCCTTCTTTTTTAATACCTATTACATTCGACTATACTAATTCAATCAACCATTTGGCTTTCGGACCGCCACCTAACTGTCTACGCTTAAAGACTATTGTTACCATTAGCACTCCAAGACTCGCTACGAGTGAATGGCTAGTTCTTTCTCGACGGGTATCCCACCCGCTATATGATACGACCTAGGCTCGGCCGCACACCTGCTGCGTTAGCACAATAAGAAAAAGAGCTGTCTAAGCAGCTCAATGATCTTCAAGTAAAGCAAGCGTTAGCTTTATAGCAAATGATTACAACCCGCTATTTCTCCCAAAGCTCGACCAGTCGACCTTCAGGATCTTTAATCCAAATAAACTTTCCAAACTCACAAACCTCTTTTTCCTTAACAAGAGGTACACCAATATGTTCAAGATGCTTAATAGTCTCGTTAAGATCATGTACTTGGAAATTTAACATCACTTGTTGTTCTGTTGGAAAATAATTGTCATTCTCGGTAAAGAAAGAAAAGATAGTCTCATTTCCTAATTGGGGTTTAATCACAGTCCCATTCCAATTTTCTATTTCAATCTTCAACGCTTCACTGTACCATTTTTTTATAACATCAAGATTTTTAGTTCTCCAAAATATTCCTCCAAAACCTTTTATCATCGTAACTAACTCCTGTCTTTTTTAAAATTTTTAGTTTTTCGATTACATTAGATATTCGAGATTTAATGTTTAATTCCTTCTTCAACTATACTGCCCCTTTAGCCATGCAAGCAGCACATAGAATGAAAATAGTTAGAGGAGTCAATACTAGTAGTCCACCGAAATCAATAGACTTATTAATGTACGCTCGCCTCTTTTTCTTAATGATTGAGCAAGGTCTATTTAAGTGTTGTCTTTTTTCTTTTCTTGAAGAAATTTATTTTCATGGTAGTTCTCTTTCAAAGAGTCTTTTAATCGACTGTTCGAATTTTTCTATGTTCATTTTTTATTCCCCCACATTTATTGAACATAATACTTACAATATTACTACTTCGACTCTCTTCTAAGAATACCTGCTTATTCAAGTAAACTGTTCCATTAGTTGAAGAAGAAAAAAAGAGCCAGCAAAGCTGCCCTATAAAGGCAGCCGATTGTTCAACTAAAGCACTCCGTTACTTTAAATGTAAATCTTTACAATCTGTTTCGTAAATCAAAAAAGCAAAAAGGCGATGCCTTTATTCAAGCATCGCACTCGTAAATTTAAAAGAAATTCACTTTTTTCCCATTACTGCAAAGTAATTATTTTCACTATCGACAAAATTAAATAATACTCTTTTTTGTAAAAATAATTATTAAATTCAATGCTCCTAAACCTTACTAAAGCTTTAAACAGCGTTACGGTAAATCTACCTCAGCGTCTCCACATGCTCGTCCAAACGGTCCCAAGTTTCAGTGATGCCCTGCAGCATGCCCATGTCCATGACGGTCTTAAGAGCCTCTGCGGACACATATTCAGCACGGTTTATCAATTTTGTCTTTCCACCCAAATCGATAAATTCCAACGTCATCGCAGTCGATGGCAAGGAGTCATCCACTTTTCCTTCGGCATCCGAAAAGTAATCGGTGTATACAATCTTCTCCGGCTCGATAATCTCCTTATAAACCCCTTTGCCCCAAGCTTCCATACCAAAAAATTGACCAAGGTTCTGATCAACGCATTTCATACAGTAATGCCAAACCCCTCCCGGACGGAAATCGACGGTGCATACCGGAATCTCCCAGCCCCTCGGTCCCCACCAGTGTTTCAGATGCTCCGACTCTTTAAACATTTTGAATACAAGTTCGCGTGGCGCATCGAAAATGCGCTCTAGTACCAGTACCCGATCATTCTCTACTCTCGATACCATTGTGTTGTTTGACATTGTAATTCCTCCTTGATCATGAAATGATTTCATAACTTTTCCTTGTTCTGTACTTCCTTCAAATAGTCATCTAAATTATCGAATCTTTCTTGCATCACATTCTGGAAGGACTGTATCCAAGAATCCAGCGCTTGGAAGGGCTCAGACCGGAGCTTGTAGATGCGGCGGTTAGCTTCGGCCTCGACCTCCACAATCCCGTTGTCGCTTAGCACTTTTAGATGCTTCGAAGTTTGGGGTTGCCTCAACCCTAGCCGGTCGGCGATTTCCCCCACGGTCAGTGGACCGTCACGCAAGAGTTCGACAATATTCATACGATTAGGTTCAGACAGAGCGCTCATCGTCGTCATGTTCACTCCCGGAATCTTCCCTGACATGCTGTTCACCTCGTCAAGTGATGGTCTCCGGTAAAATCACATCAACATCATCACTAGTATTATCGTCCTGTCAATTTGATTATACCCAATGAAGAATATTCCTGTCAAGGAATATTCAAAAACTAAAGTAATACTGGAGAAGTGCCGAATTCACAGAATCCAATTATTCATATGTTGAGTGATATCGTATGTTCTATTAATATCGTACCGATTGGCACCTTTACTCTTCTCGATGTATCCGTTTTTTATCAATTTATCTATTTTAACCCAATATGATTGAAAACGGTTGCGAGTATAATGAAAATCATATTTTACATACCTTATAAGCATTTATCTTAGTATCTATTTCTATTTTATGTAAAAAAATTCTAATTAAAGTTCCCTAAAACCCTATCGGTGTTTATACGAGAAGATAACAATTTCCCCCATAAACTTCTTCCACTATTCTGCCCCTTTAGTTGAACAAGAAATAAGAGCTGCACTGCTACTCAATGATCTTCACCTAAAGCACTCGTTAGTTAAACAAGATTTCTTACAAGATCCGCTAGAATTAATGGGACTATCTATTTCAATAAATCATGTACAACACTATTTTACACGACAAAACAACAGTGTAATTTAACTTCGCTTAAAAAAAATCACAGAAACGTCACTTATGTAAAAAAATCAAGACATATATAATTACATTTATTCTCTATACGAAAGGATGTTTTTATTTGCCTAGTAATAAAAAAAAGGTGTCATTTTCGGACTATTTATGTGTTTTGGGATGGTTTTTATTATGTCAGTTTACAACAAAGCTTTACATGGATTTTCATCGTTTAAAGTAGGGAGTGCAATGATTCAATTTGTCATAACATTTATAGTTGCTTTTATCGCAGAGTCGTTCGTTGAACCGAAAGCTTGTAAATTTGCAGTATCACTACCTTTTGATAAATCAAAAGAAATCAACTTTATTGTCACGTTTGCTTTTTGTATGGTCCCTATAATGGTTCTTATCATGTCAGTATATGGAATTATTTTAATGGCGTTAATGACAGGAATTGAAGGTTCAATTATTACAACTTACTTTAAAACAGTTGGTCTAAACTTTATCGTGGCGCTTCCATCGCAGTTAATAATTGTTGGGCCAATCTCACGTATGTTATTAGCTAAATACATTAAACCCATGACACAAAAGCAAGAATTAAACGTGTAAAAACAAGCAAGCTACTTTTTGATAGCTTGCTTGTTCTAGGTGGAACTTCCAAAATAGGTTTCAATGTCTTACCTTGATTAAAGGATCATTCAAATGACAGTACTGCTGTCTGTTATTCAATTAAACTGCCCCTTAAGCCATCCATGCAGCACAAAATAGTACTGCACCACAGAAAATGAAAATGCTTAGATGAGTCAATACTAGTAGTCCACCAAAATCCATAGAATTAATAATATACGCTCTCCACTTTTTTTACGATTGAGCAAGGTCTTCTTAAGTGTTGACATTTTTCTTTTCTTGAAGAAATTTATTTTCATGGTAGTTGAAGAAGAAAAGTGAAGCTTATTCAACAATCGCTCCAGGTTAAGGCAAAACTAAAGATTATTAAAAGGCATACTGTTGGTTGCTTCAAATAGTAATTGAGAATAAATCAAAGCATTGTTCATCTTATGAAAGAGAATAATAATTAGGCTTAGAGATACTTTCTTCAACTAACGATGCACATCGTTTCATTTTGTTTTTCAATGTTTAAACATCAAACTGTTTAAAATGATGGTCAAGGTGCTTGTATATTCCTTTACCCCATTGCTCAGAAGTGAGTTTCCCAAAAAAAGGATGCGGATGAGTTGTGCACTTCTCTGGTCCGTTATTTTGGAATGTGATAATTTTTTGTTTAAGCTTTTCTTTTTCTGTGACAAATTCTCTATCATCTGCAATCAAAATGGTTGGAATAGTAGACAAATTATGGGGCAATGTCTTGTCATTGTAAATGATTTGTTTTGCAAACCTCCCTACTATTATTCCTAACCAACTCCTTGGTGGAAAAGAATTTCCCATTGCAATGTCTTGGAAAGATGAACAATGCGCTAGCATTTGGGCAACATCCATTTTTCCCCATTGCGGTTGTGAATTTGGACTCAATTTGTCAATACGCTTTAAAACTTCTGCTGTATGCTTATGATTAAAAATATTTTTCATTAGTGCATATCCCCTTTAATTATAATGAGTCAACCTTCTTAACTTATTTGGCCCGATTGTTGAACACAAGTTAAACAACACTCTTCAACAAACTTGCCCCGTTAGTCAAGATAGAACTAAATTTTACTTTTTATTAAATTTATTAAATAGTACATGTGTGAATTTATAAATGATAGAAGTATAATAATTATTGTTGCAATTGACGTAATTACTGTTTCTATATAATTTCCACCATCAAAAATAGGAAGAAATATAAGATATAAAATTACACTGACCATTAAAGTTAAGAAAAATATTTTAATATATTTTGCCATAATTCCATTCCCCTACAATCAAATTTTACCACAATAGCCCAACTTTGTTTTTCAACTACACTGCATCACGTACTGTCGCACTCAATACGAGTAGCACTCATGGGATATTAATCCTACTCTGGTTATTATACTAGCCTTGCCTTTAAGGAATAGAAAAAGTTGTTGTAGGTTGCTAATTTATCTTTTGGCAATTCTTCAAGGTACGTAAAATCATATTGTATGTCTATCATTGGAGTAACTTGTTTGCTATCTTCAGTTTGTATAGAAACCAAAGTCTCTTCATCGAAATTTACTCATTATATAAACTTTCACATTCTTCTACATTAATCAAAAGAGAAAGCGATGCTTTATTAAAAGCATCGCCTCCCGCTAGAAATTAATTAAAGAGTTTTAAATTTGAATTTAAAAAGTCTTGTAGTGTAAACATATTTAATTTGTAATAAAAGCCAAAGTATAAATAAAACCCCGCATATAGTAAACAATCCAACTGGGAATAAATAAAACCGTTCTGCAAAATAGCGATGTACAATATAATATTTCCCTGCATCAAATCCTTCAGTTGGATAAAATGATTCAGTCATCAAGTTCTCTTTCATTCCTGCATTTATTGGAAACAAGTAGTCAGCTTCCTCTAAATCTAAATAGAAATATTGTACGTCATTGACTCCATCTTTTTTGTTATATATCGCAATGCTTTCCGATGTATGAAATTTTTCATTTATAGCTTGAAGAGTATTTTCGATTTTTTTAATATCATTATTGTTAAGATCTTTACCAATAATTTGACTAATCAAGTTATCACGAACTACACTGTATTCATTTTTTATAGAATCCGCTATATTGAAACTTGTTAATCCCAATACTAAAAACAATAGGAAGCAATATATTAAACCCTTAGTTTTCTTATTAAAGCCAACAAAATCCACCCTCATCCCCTCCATTTATATGCAGTTTATGATAATATTCTATATAATCTCATAAAAGACCTTTTTTATTTAGAATATATATCCATTTCTTATTCAGATAAACTACTTCTTTTTTTGAACAAGAAACAAGGACTGTATCTACAGCTCAATGATCTTCAATTAATGCCACCTTAGTTTAGTTGCATTTAATCACAACTTAAAAATAAATGATGCACCCTTTTTCTTCAAATTCACCTAACCACTTTGGTATGTTTAATTGGTGATTCCATCTCAGATCTAGCCTTTCTAACCCCTCAATTTTCATCAAGGATTTTGGTAATTCAGTGAGAAGATTGCTTCTTAAATCAACTTCTAATAAATTCTTCAATTGCCCAATCTCTTCAGGCAATGTGGTCAATTGATTATGTCTCATATTAGTCTTCTCAACTTTAAACATTTAGTATCGATTGGGGTATATCTTTTAATTCATTTTCTTCCATATCTAAAACACGTAATAATGACAAATCCCCTAATTTTCTGGAAGATATGTGATTTGATTATTTTTTAAATGCAATTCCTTCAAATTACTTAATCTACTAATACTGAACGGCAACTCCTTTAGTTGATTATTCATAACTCGCAGTTCTATCAATTTGGTTAAATTTCCAAGTTCATCAGGTAATTTTATTAATCTATTATCACTTAAATTAAAATATTTCACTTTGAGCAGCGGATACATCCAATTTAGGTAAAGAGTCTAATTTCATTTGAGGGAAGTTTAGTTCCATTTGTCTGCCTCCTATTTTGAGTTAGTCATCCATGATTCTCTACATAAGCGCTTCACCAGAGAGAGTGAATTGGATACCATATCTATACTGTTTCTACGACAGAGAAAAAAGTCGATACACTACGATGCCATAGAGCCCTTCCGCTAGTTTGACTTCAACAATCTCGGTTTCCGATCCGTAGGAGGACCATATGACTGTTCATCAAAACAATACCGAACATTACCTCATTTTGAAGCACGCCTACTTTATCCCATTTACTCGGAATATTGTATTTTTTTATATAACCATTCAGTATAATATAAACTATATAAATCAAATATACTATTAATGAACCAATCGATATTTATGAGAAATCTTCAATAATTTCTACCACTTCAATTATTCCGTTAATCAAGAGCTCAGGTAGCTCATTTTTTACATTACCCTTCCAATATTTTGTAGCTTGTTCAATTTTTTTAGAAAAAGGGATTCCATCCTCTTTTGGTAAAAGGTTTCCATCTCCCTCAAAAGAATTCCCAATAACTCGAAGTTTAACAATCTGCAAAACCTTTCTATTGTAAGAATCAAATAATGCTTTCCATTTCAAAATATCTTCATAGCTTTTCGCAGCGTATAAGCAAGACAATCTTGAAGGATATTCAGGATAATCTTGTATTCTAACCATTTCTACAATAACTTCTCTAATTGCTCTGATTGTTTGGTCAACATAATTTAAAGCTACTTGGGCATTTTCATTATTCAAGTTCAAGCCTGCATTTGTATAATGACCTTGTAAAATCTGAATGAAGTCTTCACCTTTAGAATTCAATTGTTCCCTTTCAAAAAAGAAGCGATATAAGGTGTTCTTTTGATCCTTGTCAAAGTTAATAATTTGCCCAAGACTCATTATTTTCCTAGTAACGATATGATAAACATACAGTTCGTTCTTTTCCATAGTCTTCCTCCAATTGTCCCTGAACAAGACGGCTTTATGTTCAATTTCCTTATCTTAATCTTAATCGTTATCATTAAAAAACAGCTTTCAATTCAGAACTATTTCCGTGAATTTCAGTAATAATAGCAATTTTCTTTGCTGCTTTCATTACATCCACTCCCAATAATCTATTATTCATTATTTATTTATCGATAAGCCGAATTCCTTCTTAAACTAACCTCCCCTGTTATTTTAAGAAGGAATTTCTATTTTATTGCATTTCGTAAGTTTATAACATTATTCGGATTAATTGCCCATTTACTCATAAGCTCGTTTTGCCTATTTTTTAGATCTTCATATGGTTGTTCAATCATTTCTACTACATTAAACCTTTCATCGAAGACCTTAGAATCTTTTATTTTTCTATAACCACCAAATCCTAAGTCGTCATTTAGAAGCCAAACTACTCTTTTGATATTTGCAAATAAAATCCCACCAGTACACATAGGACAAGGCTCTAATGATGTGTATATTGTGAATTTCTCTCTTTTTATTTTTGCGTTAAATATTGCTTGACCAGCATTTCTTATAGCATCAATTTCTGCGTGGGCAGTTGCATCTTTTGCTGGATGTACCCTATTTCGTCCTGTTGAAATGATGTTAAAGTTTTCATCAACAATTACTGCTCCTACTGGGTATGTATTTTCCTTTAATGCTTGCTCTGCCTCTTCCAATGCCATTTCTAAAAAAAGTCTATCTTTATCAATACTCATAATTTCCCCTACCTCAAATATTGGATTTGTGTAATATTTTTGTTCAACTATATTGCCTTAAATAATCCCCAAGCTTTTTAATGCATATTCAATTCCGTCTTCACTGGATTTTTTCGTTACGAAATCAGCTATGTTTTTTATTTTTTCATTTCCATTCCCCATGGCTATACCAAGTCCTACTATCTCTAACATATCTATATCATTTTCTCCATCGCCAAAAGCTACCGCTTCCGATTTATCAATTCCAAAGTAGTCTAATACTTTAAGGATTGCTATTGACTTAGAGACGTCATGTTGCAGTACATTTAACACATAAGGATGCCATCTTTTAAATGTAATATGTGGAAATGTATATATGTATTGCTGAACAGTATCATCGTTTGCGAATAAGCACATTAAATAAACTTCTTCTTCATTAATTTTAGAGTTAATAATAGGATACTCATTCAATGACAAAGTTTCCTTTAATGCTTTTAATATACTTGGATCTTGTACTCCGTTCATGCTAAAGTCCTCAGTATAGAAGGAGAGTGCGTTATTTTGTATGTATGCAAATTCAACCATTTCTTGAATGATCTCTTTATCCATCGTAATTTTATGAATCACTTTTTGATTATGCTTTACATAGGCTCCATTTGCTGTGATGAACGTATCAATTCCTATTTCCTCTATTTCCCTGCACATGGAAAAAGGTCTTCCAGTTGCAGCAACAACCTTTATTCCTTTGTTTTTTAATGCTCTTATAGCTTTTTTAGTGCTGTTTGAAATGGTTCCATCCCTGTGATGTGTAATTGTTCCATCTACATCGAAAAATACAATTTTATAGGTCATAAGTATTCCCCCTTTAAAATAATACGGCTCATTAACCAGAAGGTTTCAATAATTCTCATTTATTATTGTATCTGCTAATCACCATACTAAAGACCTTTTACTTATTCAACTTACCTCTTTAGTTAAAGAAGGAATATTAGCATGATCTATTTACATAGATTAATTTTATTAATAGTAAAAAATATTGCATGAATTAACTTGTAAAACTACAATAATTTAATATTTTTTAATAAAAATCGATTTAAATTGGGGAGTGAATCATGGGGGCTATTAATGGAAAAGATTATATTAACCGATTAAATCAACTGAATAATGAAATTTGGTACGACGGTGAAAAAATGGAAGGTTTGCTCTCTGAACAACCTGCCTTTAAGGGACTTATTCAGTCAAAAGCGGCTCTTTATGATTTGCAACATGACCCGAAAATAAAAGATGAGATGACTTTTATTTCCCCAGTTACAGGAGAACTTATTGGTCTTTCCTATTTGCAACCAAAAACGAAAGAGGACTTAATAAGAAGAAGAAAGATGACTGAACATTGGGCTAGGTATTCAGGGGGTATCATGGGAAGAAGCCCAGATTATTTGAACACAGTTTTAATGAGCTTTACTTCTTCAGTATCCTTTTTAAAAAATAAGGACAAATGTTTTCCAAATAATCTACAAGCATTTTATGAATTGGCCCGGGAAAATGACTTGTCGTTTACACATACCTTTATTTCTCCACAAGTGAATCGTTCTCATATTTACTTTGAAAATAGCGATGAACCAATCGCTGCAAAAGTTATTGATAAAAATGAAGAAGGAATCATTATTAAAGGTGCTCGTCTTCTTGCTACGCAAGGTGGTTTAACAGATGAAGTATTAGTATTTAGCGTTGGTAAATTTCTATTTAATGAAGATGAAGCTTTTGCTTTTTCTATCCCTTCAAACACGAAAGGAATAAAGTTTATTTGTAGGGATACATTCATCGGAGGACAATCTTCTTTTAATCATCCATTAAGTTCGCGGTTCGAAGAAATGGATTCTATGGTTGTCTTTGACAATGTTTTAGTACCTTGGAATAGGGTATTTTATTACAACAATGCGGAAGTAGCCGAAGCATTCCCAATTCAAAGCTCTTTCCATCCCTTTACTAAGCACCAAGTATTGACTAGACAAATTGTAAAAACAGAGTTCGTCTTAGGTATTTCTCAGCTTCTTATCGAAACGATTAATATTAGCGAGTATCAACATGTCCAAGAAAAGATGTCAGAAATCATCATTGGTCTAGAAACAATGAAAGCCTTGTTAGAAAAATCGGAAAATAACGCAAAATTAGATGAATGGGGATATATGCGTCCAGAAATTTTCCCGCTTCAAGTTGCCGGTAACATTTTCCCTAAAATATATCCTCGTTTCACTGAAATTATTCAGCTAATCGGAGCTAGTGGAATGATTACATTGCCAACTGAAAACGCATTTCAATCTATTATTAGAAATGACTTAGATTTATATCTTCAAGGAGCAACAAAGACCGCAGAGGAACGTGTAAAAATATTTCGTTTAGCTTGGGATCTAACAATGAGTTCATTTGGAACAAGACAAACCCAATATGAACGATACTTTTTTGGCGATCCGATTCGATTATCAAGCGACTTATATAAGAAATATCCAAAAAATGAATATGTAAAGGTAATTAGTAATTTCTTAAATCTAAAAAAAGAAGAGTAACTGAAGTTCACTGATTGTCTTTATTGAATACAGCTTTAGTAATTCCTTTTTAGGATTAAAATACTACGCTCAATCCTTTTATACATTGAGCGTTCTGTTATTTTGGCAACGATTCCATGCTCATTCGACCTATATGGGTAACACTTATGGGAGATTAATCCTTTTTGATTGGTAGTACCAGCCTTGCCATTAATTTAGGAAGAATGGAGATGTTTCTTGATTTACAAATAGATTCAATATAATCATACTGAAAGCTCAGCCTTTTATTAAAAAGCTTTTTCTTCCTATTAATACTCTAACGCTAGCCGTTCATCAATTCTCTCCAGCACTCTTTTAGATGGACTTTGATAAAATTGGTACCAATCCATTCTTTTATCTCCAATCTCATCGATTAAGTCATTCACTGTAAATACTAGCTTTCGTAAATCTGTATGTAATGCGGTTAGCTCCTCCTCATTTAGAGAATTTACCGCATTCAATTGATGGTCGGTTTCACTTAATAGATTAGCTGATTCTTGATGCTGAATTGTAAAGGAAATATCCGATAAAAAGAATGACAGCTATAGAAAAAGATTCGATTCCACAAATGCCTGTAGCTCTATAGATGACATCCTCGATAAAGCTTCTAAATAGCCACTTGCCTGAATAATTTCCCTCCGATATTGCTCACCTAACTCCTTTTTCAAATCAATATTCTTCATCAAAAAGCACCGCTTATAATAATTATAGGTACAACTATAATCAAAAGCTGTTTTAACCTCGACTCCACCACAGTATCCCAAATATTCAGGTGCATCATAAATAGTGGCTCCAATGTGATCAATTACCATTGTAACTAACACAATAACTACTTCAGCCAATATGAAAAGCGCAAGCGGCAACTAGCGACTTGATGCTTGCTCGACTCGCAAGTGTCTGCATGCAGCGGAAATCGATCTGTTACTGGCATAATAATCGATATTCCTATCTTATTCTTTTTTTTAAAAAAAAGCATCTTCATACTATCTGGCTACTAACTGTCGCCTATGATAGTGTAAAGATGCTTCTTCATTTATAACATGATTTTTTCTAGCTCTGACCACTGCTTCATTCGTGGTAGATCTACATGTTGATTATACGACTGGTCCATAATATATACTTTAGTCGCAACTTCAAGTAGCGTTTCAAGTACTGCTGGTTTATCGTCGAAATAGAAATCTAATTCTAGCTCTTTAATCGTTGCAATTTTTTCATCGTCTTGCATGCCACAGTAAAAATGATCATCTTGCACTGGGAAGCCTTGTGATTTCATCCAATCGCGCGTTTGCGTACAATATTTTTTCGGACGAGATGTAATATAAAAAATTTCATGTCCGTCTTTTATTAATTGTTGCAACGTTTCAATTGCTCCTTCGAACGCTGGGCAATCTGTAAAATATATTTCTTCCATTAAGCTAACCCACATTGCATTACCAGCATCTTTTTCAAGCCCGAATGCTTCATGGATTTCGACTGAATTAATACTTCGAAAAACTTCTAAGCCTATATTTTGTTTTAATTTTTTATTGTATAAATGAAAGGCATGTTCTCTTAAATTAATTAACGTATCATCAATATCAAAACCAAATTTCACGTAAATTCTCCTACTCCTTAAGCCAATACGACAAATTGGGACGCAAATGACTGCTCTTTCTCAATTTGAATCGCTTGAATCTTTTCTACTTCTTTTTTTCTTTTTGTCGCACAATCCAATAAATCGAGTTGCGATACATAGTTTTTATCAATAAGAGTTGCAAGAAAGTCTGCATCTTTTAATGCGCTGTTTAATCCGAAAGCCCCTGTTGGTGTCATCGTATGTACCGCATCACCTAATAAGATTACACCGTCTTTTCCCCAACTTTCACTCGTAGAACTGTACACATCTAATAAGACAAAATCCTGCCATGATTGAATATGTTGATGAACAGTTTCTTCAAGTTGTGGAAATGCTTCAATCAATTGCTCGATAAACGGAGTAAAGGGTTGCTTTCGTAACTTAGAATATGAACCTTCCTCAATATTCCAACCAATTTGTATAAAGCCTTTCGCTTGTGTAAATAGCGATAATTGTTTATCACCAATAAGTGCCATTTTAATCGATGGCTCCCAATCTTTTGGTGCAGGAATTCTAGCCCATAGTAAATCAAAGCCATGCTTTCTAATCGTCACGTCAATATTTGCTTTTTTCCGCACTGTTGAGTAACGACCATCCGCACCGATAATAAGATTGCTTTCAATCACAATTTCTTCCCCATCACTTACTGCTTTGACTCCACAAAAATTTCCTGAGTTATTTTTTAGCAACTCTACTACTTTCGTATTCATCATACAACTAAATGTAGCGTATTCCTGTGCTGCCTTTAACAACACGGTTAACAAATGTGTTTGGGGTACATGAATTCCGAGATGCCCTACTTTTGGATCGGGTAAGATCGTTTTAAATGGCATTCCTTCATGCCAATATTCCAGCTGTTCCATACGAAGTAACCCTAATTGTTCAATTGCTTCAAAGAGACCGTGTTCTTTTAGAATTGCTTCTCCTTCTTCGTTTAAATGCTCGCCGCGAAATGCTTTTCCTACTTCTTGTTGCCGTTCCAGAAGTATAACGGAAACATTTTTCTTTGCAAGTAAATATGCAAGTAGTACCCCTCCTGGCCCGGCCCCTACTATGCATACGTCTACTTTATTATTCACTCTTTATCACCTTGCTTTGGATACGCTGTAATTCGAATATCTTCTCCAAACTTCTCGATTATTTCAAATGATACTTGCATTGCAGCATCCATTGTATCTACATTTTCACCAGTAAACGGTGTTAAGGAATTTCTTCCACCTAAGACTTTAGGTGCTATATAAATAAAGTACTTATCAATTAAACCCGCTCTTAAAAACGAAGCATTTACTGCTCCGCCACCTTCAACGAGCACATCAGTAATTCCCCCTTTATATAACTTTACAAGCATTTCTTGTAAGTTCAATCCATTGTCAACACGTGAAACATAAATAAATGACACGCCTTTTTCTTCATATAGTCTTACAAGTTCCGAATCTGCATCAATAGTTGTGACAATGATAGTATCTGCTTCGTCGGTTTGTAATACTTTTGCTTCTAGTGGTGTGCGTAAATGACTATCTAAAATAATGCGAGTTGGGTTTTTCCCTCCGCCTTCAGGTAATCTAGTCGTTAAGGATGGATTATCCGCTAATACTGTCCCAACACCGACTAAAATAGCATCTACTTCATTTCGTAGTAGATGCACATCTGCACGTGCAACTTCACCTGTTATCCATTTTGAATGACCAGTATGAGTCGCAAGTTTACCATCTAATGTCATTGCAAATTTTGAAATGACAAATGGACGCTCCGAGATCATATTATGAACAAAGCGTTCGTTGAGTCTTTTTGCCTCGTCTTCTAACACACCAACATCTACTTCAATGCCAGCGTCAAGTAGCATCTTAATGCCTCTTCCAGCCACTTCAGGATTTGGGTCTTGCATTGCTACAACTACACGGGATACTTCTGATTCTTTCACAAGCTTCGCACATGGTGGTGTTTTGCCGTAATGAGAGCATGGCTCTAACGTAACGTACAAGGTCGCCCCTTTCGCATGCTCACCTGCCATATTAAAAGCGTGTACTTCTGCGTGAGGCTCACCTGCTTTACGGTGTAGGCCTGTTCCAACAATGACGCCATCTTTTACGATGACAGCCCCTACAATTGGATTTGGATTTGTTTTACCTTTTGCACTTGCAGCTAAATCAAGGGCAAGGCGCATATAATCTTGATCGTTCTTCATCGCCATGCACTCCTTAAACGTGTATTGTCGGTTTTTCTTCTAGAATATGTCCTGACTTTTGCACTTTTGTTTCTAAATAGAAACGATTTGTATCTGTTAATCCGCCCCATAGTGGTACATGATGATCTGCTAGTAACCCATGAGCCTTTAGCGCAGAAAGCTTTTTAGGATTGTTTGTAATTAATGTAACTGGCTTATCTCTTAACGCTTCTAATACACGAATCGCATCCTCGTATGAACGAGTATCATCTTCGAAGGCAAGTGCATGATTAGCTTCCACCGTGTCATACCCATCCTCTTGTAGTAGGTAAGCTAATGATTTTGAAAATAAACCGATGCCTCGTCCTTCGTGGTCTGCTAAGTAAAAAATTGCTCCGCACCCATGATTCGCTATCATTTTCATCGATTCGTGCAACTGAAAGCCACAATCACAACGCTGACTACCAAAAATATCACCAGTATGACAAATACTATGCATACGAATGAGTGCATCATCTTCATGTGCAAAGTCACCATATACTAAAACCGATGACTGTTGTCCGAAAGCTAAATTTGATTTTGCAAGCGAGGCAACAACCTCTTCTTTAGTTTGCGTGGCATCGACTTTTAGCCAAGAATACCAGTTGAATGTAGCTGTAAAATCACCCTGTTTAATTGGCAACTTTACAGGGCCGACTAAACATATTTTTTCGTCAGCTGTGATTTCAATTAATTTCATTTTATCTTGTAAAATATCCATTGTTTCTTTTAATATAGTCATCTCATTCTCACCAATCTTATAGTTTAAACAGATATTCATGCTGCGATGAAGCATCTGTTTTCTATTTGTCTATTAAATCTTTTTCTGAAACCTTTAGTTACATAACGTAACCTAGTATATAATTACAAGCATTTAGAGTCAAATGATATACACTATCTGCAAATAGCATACTAGATTCACTTATTTTATGCAAAACGCAAAGATAAAAATTGGACGAATGGCGCTTTGATTCCTTCCATATTAAACACTTCACTTTAATGCATTTACTGTAGAAGGCTAATTAGTTAACGTAAAAACTAGTTTGTGAGGAATTAATAAATACCTATTTTTTTTCTAAATTGATCTCCAGAAAATAGGACAATCAATAAAAAGCCACCCCAATAAGTGGCTTTCGATATTTTAATTTGCTCTTATTAGAGGTAACTCCACAACAATTGTAATAGGTAAAAGAATTAATTGTTTATTCTTTTCCTTATTTATATTAGGATATTAGATATGGTCTTCCATTGTAATAATTAGTTACTAGGTTAGTTGCACTTTGATCAGCAATTATTGGATATTCATAATTGAGTTCAACTGCTATTTGTTGAGCAACTTTTCTATAAAGCTCCATTGTTTGAAATAAAGCATCCCAAACACTTTCCTCATTATACTTTCCATAAATCCCTTGAAATTCTTCAACTACCTCATTATCTGCCCATTCCTCAAAAAATCTTACATCATGCCAACGTTGTTGATTTGTTTTATTTTTCATCATGGATTGCAACTTCACAAATTTTATCAACAGTCGTTTCAAATAACCATCACAGTTAGACTTTGCAACTAATAACTCACCGCGACGTAATTTCTTAGCAGTATAAACTGCATGAAACCAAAAATCATGTACATCGTTTTTATATTCACTAAACGCTGGTACTTCTTTGGTTATTATCACGGAAGAAGTATTATGAAAGACGTCGGTAATGGAATCTTTATCTAGTAATACGTTGACTCCACGTGCAATTACTCCTTGGACTTCTTCACTTTCTAGAAATGTTTTAGCCATATCTAATTTCAAGAAATTAAAATCTACGCTACTAGCTCCTTCAAACATTACACGTCGTTCAATTAAATTTCCAACAGGAGTTCCCTCTAAAAAAGAGATTTGAGGATTTCCAAAATAATTTATCCACTCTTCATTTCTCAACCATTTTTCAACATCCGAAGTAACAATGACTAAGTCCATATCTGCCCACTCATCTGCCGGTTTATCACTGCGAGCCATTGATCCAACTACAAAAATGGAGCGAATATCGTCCTCTTTTTCTCCCCATAATATCACTTTTTTCATTATTTCCTTATAATCGCTCATGTGATTCTCCTCTACTTATATTCTTCGAATTAGCTAACAAGCTCTGTTTCCTAAAATAATCTGTATGTAGAATTGATATTACATCATTGTTCGAGTATTATATGTGCCAAATAAAGCTCAAAGAATTACGTGAAAATTCTTTTCAACTCCTGTAAATCATCAATAACTAAATCTGCCAGAGAAAGCTCAGCTTCTTGCGCAAAATCAAATCTACACCCAATTGCAGTTATTCCATTCTTTTTAGCTGCGTTAATATCTGATAACCTATCCCCAATTACAGCACCTTTTCGAATACCGTACTTCTTTATAATAGTAGAAACTAAATCTGCTTTGTCATCCGTTTTTACTTGCTGAATGCTAAATGTTTCAGTGACCCACTGATCTAAATAATAGTAATCTACAATCGCCTTTAAATACTCAATTTGCCCATTACTAGCAATATAGATAGAATAGTTATTACTTTTTAGATAACTGAATACTTCCCCCACATGAGGATATAGCGCTCCTTTTCCATCTTTTATATTTGCAATTAATTGCTCATGAAAAAAATTGTTCGCAAGTTCCCGAACTTCCATTGAATAATTTGGTAATAAGTTTTCCCACACTACAGGTAATGACACTCCCATAATCTCACGATACTTTTCGATTGGGGTTTCTTTATCCCATAGTTTTTTTCCTCTTAAATAGTTAAATGTATTTTCAAGTGATATTTCTAAAATTTTGTCCGTTTGAAATAACGTACCATCCATATCAAAGATTAATGATAATTTCATTGTTTACTCCTTTACTATATGTACTACACTCTAATACGTTCATAGAAGAAAATGGTTGCAAAAAAAATCCGAAAAGAAAGATTTCACACATTTCAAATGTATGTATTCTCTCTTCGGACTTTCTCAAGGATGTTCTTCTTAAATCCCAGCTGTATTCATCAGCACTATTCGCCAACCATCTGGATCTTCAATTGTAATACCTGACTTTTCCCAATATGGATTTTCAGGAGATACTATATTGTACCCCATGTCTACTAATCTATTTTGCATCACTTCAATCTCTTCAAGATTGGGCATATAAAAAACAAGCAAATTGTCCTTAGTTGGAGAAGGACAAGGACTGCCGTCTTCATGCTGTGTAAACTCTAAATGATAGTCTGCGTTTGGAAGACCAATCATGACACCATCATACCCTTCATGCCCAGTAAAAGAACCAATTTTCTTTAAACCAAGGCCATCACAATAAAACTTGGTAATTTCCTTTATCTGATGAGTAGGACGTGCAACCCGAATTTGCGCTATTTGCAGATTTGTTGGCCATTTATATTGCATTCACCATTTCCCCTTTTTAGTAATTTTATCATTTAATCTAGAGGAATTTGTTCATACCTTTGAATGACTTTCTTATTTCTCCCACTTATATTTAATAAGTTCGATTAAAGTAGATTCTCTAATCTTTCTTTGTATGGCTGCTAATGAATAATAGGATTTGTAATTATAAATATTTTATATAATTATCATACTCATTATCTATATGCATTCCCATATGCTCATACAATGCTTTTGCATTATGGTTGTTAGTTGCTGTCTGTAATATAACAAATCTTGCTTTCTCTGCTTCACAAAACTGAAAAGCCTTTTTCATAAGTGCTTTACCTATTCCTTTCTTTCGACAAGCTGGATCGACAAACAAATCATTTAAAATGAACGCTCTCTGCATGCCAACTGAAGAAAAAAACGGATATAATTGTACAAATCCAACAGGGTTGTCTTCCATGTAAGCAATATATATAACCGATTCCTCATTTTGGATTCTTGCTAATAGAAAATTTTTTGCACCTTCTTCATCGCTAGATTGTCCATTAAACAACCGATACCCATTAAATACTGGAATGAGATCCTTTAGACAATTAAGATTCCCTTTTACAATTTTCATGAGAAAACCTTCTTTCGAAATGAGTAACACCATTTATTAAACCCCATTTTAGTTTCATAAAAACGATGAGCATCAAATCTTTGGATCCCTGATTCCAATGCAATATAAGCAAATTGATTTTCTTTTGCATGTTTAATAAGAGCTTCCATTAGCTTTTCCCCATAACATTTGGATCTATCGTTTTCATTTGTCACAAAATCGTGGACAAATATATGTCTTTCATTGTAAAAGTTGTGACACTCTTCAAATCCAATAAATGCTTTAAGAGCTCCATCCTCGATAACCCATCCTTGATATGTTGGCATTTGTTTTAAGAGCTCAAAATAACGATCTTCCGTTAAATGATGGCGCAATTGTTGAATAAGAGGATATCCTTCTTGCCAATCTTCTTTTGTTTGTAAAATTTTAATTTGCAATTTCTTCACTCCTTTCATATAGTATTGTCAACACGTGACATATTAAAAAGATACAGTTTCGAATAATTCAACATGTCAGTTAGGGGTATATATGAGAGAATTAATGATACATCTAAATGAAAACAGTCCAAAATATAAACAGATTTACCATTCCATACGATCACTTATCGAAAATAAAGAGCTCCAGCCTAACACGAAACTTCCTTCTATTCGTCAGCTTGCTGAGATTTTATATGTTAGTAGAAATACGACACTTGTTGCATATGAACAATTACTTGCTGAGGGTTATATTAGAAGTGAGCAAAAAAGAGGATATTTTGTTGAAACTTTCGAGTCAATCGATATACATACCCCGACATTACATGCCGAAAAGTCCATATCTGAAGAAAGGAAGATTAAGGTGGATTTTCGAGCAGGATCCGTTGATCAACATGCATTTCCAATAAAAGCTTGGAGAAAATGTGTCAATGAAGTATTGAAGGAAGATATTGTATATATGTACGGTGAACAACAAGGAGATAGACTACTAAGAGAAAAAATAGCAAACTATTTATTGCAGTCTAGAGGTATTCGAACTTCTGAAGACTCTATTGTGATTGGTAGTAGTACACAACAACTTTTAATGCATTTGTCCATTCTATTAAAAAACAAGTATTCTTCAATAGCAGTCGAGAATCCAGGCTATGACGGTGCTCGTACTGTTTTTCAACTTTGCGGATTTCAAATTAATCCTATTGAAGTAAGAAAGAAAGGATTATGTATGAAACAGCTTGAAAAAATTGAATCAAAACTTGTATATATTACTCCATCACACCAGTTTCCTACAGGTGTGACATTACCAATCGCAGAGCGACTACAATTATTAAATTGGGCGCATTCACAAAATGGCTATATTATTGAAGATGATTATGACAGTGAATTTCGGTATCAACAACAGCCAATCCCGGCTCTTTTATCGATTCAACAAGAGGCACGAGTCATTTATATTAGTACGTTTTCAAAAGCTTTTTTACCGTCGATTCGGTTAAGTTATATGGTGTTACCTTCTGAATTACTGGATCAGTATAATCAACAATTCGCTACTTTTGAACAAACAGCTTCTAGTATTCATCAACGAACAATGGCTCGTTTTATGGAACGTGGACATTGGGATTCACATATTCGAAAAATGCGTGCAACATACAAAAGAAAAATGCACGTGCTCGTTTCTTCCTTACACTTGGCTTTTGGTAAAGTCATTAGACTTATAGGAACGCAATCTGGACTATATATATTAATTCAATTACAGTCCTCTGTTGGAGAAGAAATACTTATACAACAAGCGCTTGAACAAGGGGTAAAAGTATATCCTACTTCAAATTTATACATTGGTTATAAACCTGAATTTTCTATATTGAAACTTGGTTTTAGTAATTTATCAATCGAAGAAATACAGCTAGGTGTGCAGCTATTAAAAAAAGCGTGGACATAGGAACACATTAAAGCGAGAATCTTATTCTTTTGCATCATTCGACTAGTATTTATTTCATTGCTGTTTTCTAATAGATTGTTGCTTTTGGAATAAAATTTCTAAAAATCATCTATTATGATAAAATAACTCTCTAAATTATTATTGGTGCTGGATTTAACTTTAATTTGGGGGTGTTGGAAATAGATAACGGTACTTTTGTTGCAATTTTTTCGATTTTTATGGGAGCATTTGTCTGTATAATGGTTGCCGTAAAAGTTAGAAAAGATAAAAAAGATAGTAAGTAAGAATTATAAAGAGTTGAACCTAAACTAAAAGCCAGTACTGACCTCAAAGTTGAGGTCTTTTATGATGCACTTCTAAGCATTTTAACCGTTGTTTGATTAGTTTTTTAACACACTTAAATAAACATTTGTTCCACTCGTTTTTCAAATGCAAAGTTTTTATGTGATAAATTCGTTGTTTTTGGTGTTCATTGACCGATTCGTGTTGTAATCCTTTGTTTTTGGCAATTTTTTTGTAGTTGGTGGCTGTGCATAATAATGAAGATGGGTGAATATACTCACCAATCACAGTATCGATTTCTTCGGCTTTAATACGCCCAGTTCCTGCTTTACGAGCAATCATATTAATATTGCGGTCTTGTGCCACCACAACTGCAATTTTAAGGTTTGAGATACCCATATTCTTGTCCTTTTCTCCACGCTTCTTGGCTTTTCTATGAATGATTTCTCGACCTTCATAGACTCACGAAAAAAGATTTCCTCACTCTCAACTATTCCTTGTAGTTGATTAAAACCTATCCTTCCTAATGCGTTCAAGATGTTATATCTCCAGTAGAATGCGGTAGAAATAACACTCTAATTTCCCTATCATTCGACTAGTATTTACCTCTTTTATTACAATTACATTAAATTTTCTATTCCTTACGCAATGTGACAAATTTTGCGTATTTTATGTCTTACAATGGACAGGTTGCTTCCTAATCTTCTAGAAATTATCCTCAAGAATTGAAGCCAAATACACAATATGGAGGAAGTTTTTTTTGAAAAGTTTATTGAACGAAACGGCTTTATTGATTCAAATTGGAATCAAGAGGAAAGACATGTACAGGATGGCGAAAAATTTAGGATATACCCACCGACTTGTCGTATCCATTAGCCAAGAACTAGATCACCTACTCAATCAATACCAAAAGAAAGTATCCTAGTTAGACAGGATTTACCCTCTATAACAAAACCGATTGGTACTAAGAAGGAACTGATCGGTTTTATTATGGAAGATAGTCAGGAGCCTTCAAAAAAAATAACTAACCTTGGATTTCTTTAATACTTTTGCCACCTAAAAATGCGTGTCCCATTTTCAATTTTTCTACGGTTTTAAA
The DNA here is from genome assembly GCF_042945595.1 of Psychrobacillus sp. L3. GTDB lineage: Bacteria > Bacillota > Bacilli > Bacillales_A > Planococcaceae > Psychrobacillus. The sequence continues at coordinate 2,160,276 of NZ_CP168493.1, forward strand.
TCCATATTTTTGATACACTTTTTCAATTCTTTCATTGATTGGAAACACCCATAGGTTTTCTAATCTATTTTTTGAAACTTCAACTTGCAAATAATGAATTAGCTCTCCTATTAATCCTCTACCTCTAAATCCTTCTAATGTAGCTACACTTTCCATTCGAGCTTGATTGTCATGTCTAAAAATACAAGCAGTTGCACATGCTACACCATTGTATCGGAGTAGATAGTGCTTAAAACTAGCATGATAAAATTCCTGCTCAAATGCTTTCTCTCTAACCTCTTTGCCACCGAACTCTTTTATACTGCATTCAATGTTTAAAGCTTCTTGATAATTATTTTTAGTTACAAGTTCTATCGCTACATTCTCATTATTATCTATTTCCACTATTTTTTCATCCCACAATTGAACTGGGCTAACTAATTCTTCGAAGCCAAAATTATTTAATTTTAAACTTTCAATTAAATTTTGTTGGTTTTCTAAATCATATATATAAAATCTCGGTATTATCTTTTTAGTTTCATAAAAACGAACTACTTCATCTATTATTAGTTGAGGTGTATCAGAGATTCTACTAATATGTGCATGGTTTGCATCATAATAGGAGGGCTGATTTTCATTACAAAATAATGAACCCCAATTGGTTTCTGTACGTTTGGAAAAAGTCTCGAAATAGGCAAAATCCAATTTAAAAATTTCTTGATAATTCATCAACAATTCCTCCTGTAAATAGTAAAAGGTTACTTTTTATTAAAAAACGATTTACCAAGAGTTTCTACTGACTTTGGGAAAACTGCATAAAGTTTACTTGTAATGCTCATATACGATGGTAAATTTACTTCACGAACTGGACGTTCAATAGTTTTTATTATCGCTTCCACTACTTTTTCAGGTGATAAGAGATGTTTGCTAAGTTTGTCTCGATAATTGCCGGTTTGGTCTGCTAAATCAAGAAATGGTGTGTCGATTGGTCCAGGATTAATTGTCGTAACTTGAATCCCATATTCTTTTAGTTCCATTCGAACGCTATTTGCGAATCCTAAAATCGCGTGTTTCGAAGCTGCATAAACGGATGCTTTTGGTGTCGCTACTTTACCTGCTTGGGAAGCTACAAAAATAATATGTCCGCTCCCTCTTGCTTTCATTTTCTCCGCAAAATATTTGGTAAGAAGCATTGGCGCTATTACATTTACACGCATCATCTGCGCTATATCTTTTTCTTCTAATTCCGTTAAATATTCAAACGTACCAACACCAGCACAGAGAACGATTGTGTCTGGAGTCTCCATCTGAAGAAACAAATTTTCAAAGGATTGTTCCTCTGTTAAGTCTGCTTGTATTGTATGTAAACCAAGCTCCTCTAAATGCTCCAAAACTTCAAAATTGCGACCACTAGCCCAAATTTCATGCCCTGCTGTGTGAAGTTTTTTTGCAAGTATTAGTCCAACTCCACTTGTTGCTCCCGTGATAAATACTTTCTTACGCTTGTTCATATAACAAAATACCTTTCTCGTTTCGTCGTTCTCTAATATAGCCTTCATCTATTAAATAATCGACTTGTCCAATTGTTTCCGAAAGAGTTAAACCAAGTTCTTTTTCATATACTTTTGGAAATAGCTGTTGAGTAAGCTGAAAAATAGTTTTTTCTCCATCTTTCATCATGTCCAAAACCTTTAAAGCACGTTCTCTCTGTTTTTCAAGTCTGCTTGTAATAAGCTCAGATACGTTAAATACCTCATTTCCATGCCCACTAAATATCTTCTCCACAGGTAAAGTTTGAATCCGTTGTAATGAGGCATTATATTGAAGCATAGATTTTGAACGTTGAGACCTTCGATCAAGAGGTGGCTCAATTAGTGGATTAGATGAAATTTTTTCCAGAATATGATCTCCCCCAATTAGAATTCCTGTATTCTCTGACCAAAAAGATAGATGGCTTTGAGCATGTCCTAATGTTTCCAAGACGGTTAAATCGGGATGCCCTGGGAGGATGTCTCCGTCTTTTAAAAGCTTTTCAATTGGTCTGTTTCCAATAAAGTGGATCGGTCTTCTCATTTTTTCGACCCAATTGAAATAGCTCTCAGGTACTCCTTCCTCCATAAGGCATTGAAGATAAAATTCGTCATGAAAGCGGAAAAAATCTGTATCTCTTGTTAACCACGGTTGATTATAAGGATGCCCCAATATTGTAGCTTGTTTAAAAGCATCAACCCAACCAGAATGATCTGGATGGTGATGTGTTAGAAGTACTTGTTCTATATCTGAAAGCGAGTAACCAGCTTCTTTTATGCCTGTTGTAAGAGCAACTAGTGCTTCTTCTGTTTTAGGACCAGCATCTACTAATGTAAGTGCATCTCCTTTTATTAAATAAGCATTTACATCCCCTACTGCAAATGGGGTTGGAATAGTGATTTTATGTATTGTCATATGATAACTCCCTTTTATGAATAGTTATTCATTCTATTGTACATTTTTTTATTGACAGCGTCACTAATGTGGTTGTTGAAATAGAGGATGATCGAAAGCTATTTCGATCTCCGAGAGCAACCTCCGTTGTATCAATTTGCTATTAAACAGACTTCTAATTTACATTTAAAAATGAGTTTGACTTTTACTTGCAACAGTCCTATAATTTCATTAATTCAGAAAATTTTAAGCCAAGATGAAGAATAGTACATATATGATGGAGTTAAGAGAGTGAAATGATCCGCTGCAAGTTTCACCTCCCGCTCATATGTCGAACCTACTTCGGAGCTACTATGTAAACATAGTCGTGGCCTTCGCGATAAGAAGGATTAAGTTGTGCCGTTTTTTCGGCAAATTTAGGTGGTACCGCGGAAATCATTGCGTTTTCGTCCTTATGATATATAGGACGAGAGCGCTTTTTTTATTTTAAGAGGAGGAATCTAAATGACGAAAATTGTATTTGTCGGTGCTGGTGCTATGGCTGAGGCGATTATTAATGGATTAACAAAGGAAGAAAAAATTTCTCCAGAAAACATTCATGTGATGAATAAGTCGGACGTGGAACAACTTCAACAATTAAAAAAAGCTTATCATGTAGGAATTGTGTGTGAAGAAAAAAAGGCATTATGTGAGGCTAATATTGTTTTTTTAGCAATGAAACCTAAAGACGCGAAAGATGCATTGTCGGACATTGCTCCTTTTTTAAACAATGATGCAACGATCATTTCTGTTATAGCTGGTGTAACGATACAAACTATTTCCAATTACTTAGGGACACGTCCAATTGCACGGGTCATGCCAAACACATCTGCAGCTGTTGGATTGAGCGCTTCGGCTGTTAGTTGGAATATACTTGTATCTGAAGAAGAGAAACTAGCAATAATTGATATTTTGGAGTCCATTGGAACTGTTAAAGCGGTGAATGAAGAGGATTTGCATGTTGTTACTGCGCTATCTGGGAGTGGTCCAGCTTACTTTTATTATTTTGCAGAGCAATTTGAAGCTGCCGCTATCCTGCATGGTTTGGAAAAATCCGATGCTCGCCAATTATTTATTCAGACGATGGAAGGTGCTGCACAAATGATGAAAAAAGGTGATTTCGAACCTGAAGAGTTACGTAGAAGAGTCACAAGTCCAGGTGGTACAACAGAAGCAGGGGTGGAGAAACTAATACAGCATAATGTAGGAGAGGCCATTTTTGCTTGTATCGATGCTGCACAAAATAAATCTCGAGTGCTAGGAAAACTTTACGAATAAATTGAAATAAATGGTAGAACGAGACCAAATTAGAATAATCAAGACCATTTCATTCCTATTAGAGACCAAATTTCCAATCTCGAGACCAAATGATCCAAAACCGAGACTAATCGATAAGAAAGGACTAAATCCCGGATCATTCGACCGATGGCAACACAAAGTCTAGTCATTACAGATTAAAAAATATTATGATTCCGAGTGATTATATCAACGCTCGGAATCAGTTACTTTATTCAATATGCCATTTGACCAATCATACTCTGCAAAATCTTCTGCAATATGAATTGGGAAATCAAAATGCTCCACTTGGTTTAACATTTCTTTTAAATGATAAGGTAAAAAACGTGCACTAATATGATTGACGATTAAATGTTTTGCATTCGCTTCTTTACAAACATTTGCTGCATCTAAAATTGTCGAATGACCATATAAACCTGCTAATTCAGACGTCTCCTTATCAAATGTAGCCTCATGTACGACGATGTCTGCTCCTTTGCTAAGTGAAATAGAGTTCTCACAATATTTTGTATCACCTAATATTGCAATTTGAAAGCCATTTTTTAAATCCCCAGTTACATCTTTACTTAAAACAATTCTCCCGTCTGGTAGCTCAACATCATTACCTTCTTTTAATTGTTTTAATAGTGGTCCTCTTGGAACTCCTAAAGCGTCTGTTTTCTCGATAATCAATTGAGGTGGAAGTGGTTTCTGTGTAATTCTATATCCAAAGCAAGGAATAACATGTTCAATCGATTTTGCTTCTACAACAAACTGATCATCTTCAAATATGATGCCATCCTCAATTTCAATGATGTTCAATTTATATTGTAAATAGGTGCTCGACGTCAAAAGCGTTAATTCAATCCATGCCTTTATACCTTTTGGTCCATAAATTGTCAGAGACGCATCTCCCCCTAAAAACGAACGAGATCCTAATAATCCTGGGAGACCATAAATATGATCTCCATGTAAATGCGTGATGAAGATCTTTTCAAGCTTACGAGGTTTTAATGTTGTATGAAGAATTTGATGCTGGGTTGCTTCTCCGCAATCAAAAAGCCAATATGTACCTCTTTCTTCGAGCAATTTTAAAACAGTTGCAGTGGTATTTCGCCCCTTTGAGGGCATTCCAGCTCCCGTACCTAAAAATAATAGTTGCATATTTTCACCTTTTCTCATGATCATCTAAAAAATCTTTACTAAAACTCGTTTTTGACTCTAAGGAGGATTTCTTTTTAACTTTTATTCCCCTTTTTATACTATCTGCACCAAACTTTGCTTGCAGTTGTTCAACTAACTTTAAGATAGGCTCTTCTTTTGCATGCTCTTCAAAATTAAAAATGGATAGCTGCTCCACGTACTCGCCTTTATCATGCACATTATTAACCGTTACACCAAGTAAACGAATAGGCTCACCGTCCCAAGTTGAGTGAAACAATGTTTTCGCAAGATGAAAAATTTCTTTTTCTTCAAAGAGATGATTTTGCATCGTTTTACTTCTCGTTTTATTTTTCCAATTAGCATCACGAATATGTATAGTAATTGATCTCCCCGCAAGGTTTTTGGAATCTAGCCGAGCAGTTACTTTTTGAGACAATCTTAATAAAACTTTGTCAATTTCTTTTATATTTGTTTCATCATACGGTAAAGTAGTGGAATTGCCAACACTTTTTGTATCGAAAATAGAAGTAGGATCAACTGGCCTCTCGTCTATTCCGTTTGCTCTTTCAGAAAGTCTTAACCCTACTTTCCCTAGTTTTTCCTTCAGTATACCCAATGGAATATTCGCCAAATCTCCTATGGTTTTAATTCCTATATTGGAAAGCTTGTTTGCTGTACTTTCCCCTACCCCATGCATTTCGATAACAGGAAGTGGCCAAAGTTTTTCTGCTACTTCTCGCTTTCGCAATACGGTAATTCCCATAGGCTTTTTCATGTTAGATGCTGTTTTAGCTAAAAACTTATTTGGCGCTATTCCTATGGAACTAGGTAAATCCAGTTCCCGCATCAATCTTTGTTGAATGGATTCAGCAAATGTTACAGCGTCCACTGACAAATCCAGTTCACTTATATCTATATATCCTTCATCAATCGAAACTGGTTCAACGAGTTCAGTGTAAGATCGTAGAATGTCGAACATTGCCTTTGAAGCAATTCGGTATCGTTCAAAATTTGGCGGGATTAATATAATTTCTGGGCATTTTCGTTTTGCTTCCCAAACAGACATGGTTGTGTATACGCCTCTAGCTCGTGCTTCGTAAGAACAGGTAACTAAAATTCCACGGCGTTCCTTAGGGTTTCCTGCAATTGCAATTGGTTTTCCTTTCAGTGAGGGATCGTGCGCTTGTTCGACAGAAGCATAGAAGCTGTTCATATCTAGATGAAAAATTATTCTATTTCTTCTCTTCAAAAAAATCACCTCTCGTATGGAAAAAAGGTAGCTATATTAAGCTACCTCAAACTTGTTAGTTACGATCTTCCGCCATAGCTAACTCCTCTTTTTTCATTTCTTCTAAATATGCTTGAATATCTTTTATACCTTCTATGGAGCGAACTAAAATAGACGGTTCCACAATCGTAATCATCCGGTTTTCTAAATTTGCGACTCCTGTAAAGTACTGCGTTTTTGTATAATTTACTAAGCCAATTTGCTTAATATCATCGGAAGCAATATCTAATATCTCTTTTGCTTCAATCACCAAAAGTCCGATTGACATATCCTGTGTATGCATCGTGATAACTCGTGATGATTCATTGTCAGCACCACTACGATTATACAATATTTGTTCGAAATCAATAATCGGCACTAGCTCGCCTCGGATTTTCATCAAACCGATTAAATAATTTGGTAAATGTGGTATCGGGTTAATATGTTCTAATTTTTCAATAGATATCACATGTTCGATTGGAACCGCATAATCTTCGTTTCCACATTGAAAAACAACTACTTTTTCACTAGACAATAAATGGTACCCCCTATTTGAATTATTCTGCAGCTACTTTCACAATTTCAACAAGTAAATCTGCAAGTTTTTCTAACTCTTCTACTGGCATGCGCTCGTTTGTTGTATGAATTTCTTCATATCCAACAGACAAAATTACTGTGGGAATGCCGAATCCAGCAATGACGTTTGCATCACTGCCTCCACCACTAGTTTTAATATCGGCAGTTCTACCAATACTTTCAACTGCACGTTTTGCTATTTGTACTACTTGATGGTCTCCTTCAAAGCGGAAGCCTGGATACATTAACTGTGTTTCTGTTTCGGCAAAACCGCCATGTTTTTCAGCAGTTTCACTAAATACTTGAACCATATGTGCCACTTGTGCATCTAACTTTTCTTTATTAATCGAACGAGCTTCTGCTAGTATATGCACTTCATCACATACGATATTTGTTGCTTGTCCACCTTCAAAGCGACCGATATTAGCGGTAGTTTCATTGTCTATACGACCTAGTTTCATCGCTGAAATAGCCTTAGAAGCTAATGTAATGGCAGAAACACCTTTTTCAGGCGCAACTCCTGCGTGTGCGGTTTTTCCTTTAATAGTTGTCCAAAGTTTTGATTGGAAAGGAGCTGCAGTCACAATGCCACCAACTGTTCCATCACTATCGATTGCATAGCCGTACTTAGCTGTAAGCAATGAAGGATCTAATTCTTTGGCACCAACAAGGCCACTTTCTTCTCCAGCAGTGATGACTACTTGAATATCCCCGTGCTCTATATTTTCTTCTTTTAATCGTCTAATTGCTTCAAAAAGAGCAGCAATTCCGGCTTTATCATCTGCACCTAAAATAGTTGTACCATCTGAATAAATATAGCCATCTTCTTTTAAAGTAGGTTGAATTCCTTTACCTGGCACGACCGTATCCATATGCACCGTAAAATAAATAGCATCCGCATCAGCTTTTGTTCCTTGAAGAGTTGCTATTAAGTTTCCAGCACCATGTCCAGTTTTTTTAGCAGAGTCATCTTGAATAACAGAAAACCCTAATTGTTCCAATTTACCCATTAAGATAGGCGCAATTACTTGTTCATGTTTTGTTTCTGAGTCGATTTTTACTAGTTCAAAAAATTCTTCTATTAGACGATTCATCTTATTTTTAGGCTCCTTTTATAGTGGAATATTTCCATGTTTTTTGTTAGGACGTGATTCTTTTTTATTTCGCATCATTTCCAACGCTTGAATAAGCTTAATACGTGTTTCGCGAGGATCGATAACGTCATCCACCATTCCCATCGATGCAGCTACATATGGATTGGCAAACTTTTCACGGTATTCTTCTATTTTTTCTGCACGAACTTGTTCTGGATTATCACTGCTTTCAATTTCACGTGCAAAAATAATATTCGCTGCTCCTTGAGGACCCATTACAGCAATTTCTGCATTAGGCCAAGCAAACACAACATCTGCTCCAATAGATTTGGAATTCAATGCTACATATGCACCGCCGTATGCTTTACGTAAAATAACCGTCATTTTTGGAACTGTTGCTTCTGAGTAGGCAAATAAAATCTTCGCTCCATGACGAATAATACCGCCATGTTCTTGCTTAATACCTGGGAAGAAGCCTGTAACGTCTTCAAACGTAATAATCGGAATATTAAATGCATCACAGAATCGAATAAATCTTGCTGCTTTATCACTTGAATCAATATCTAGTCCACCAGCCATTACTTTTGGTTGATTACAAACAAGCCCAACTACTTCCCCTTTAATACGAGCTAACCCAATGACAATATTTTTAGCAAATTCTTTTTGTACTTCCAAGAAAGAGCCAGCGTCTACAACTTGTTCAATCACTTTACGAATATCATACGGACGAATTGCTTCAAATGGGACAATATCCGCTAAATCAGGACGGTCATCATTTTCACTTGTTACTTCAGCTATTGCGGGTTTTTCTTCAAAATTTTGAGGTAAATAGCTAAGTAGTAAACGAACACTTTCCAAAACCTCTTCTTCTGTTTTTCCGCGGAAATGTGCATTGCCACTAATCGAATTATGTACTTTTGAGCCACCTAAATCTTCTGCGGAAATTTTTTCACCTGTTACCGTCTCAATTACTTTCGGTCCCGTTATGAACATTTGACTTGTTTCATCGGTCATAAAAACAAAGTCCGTAATCGCAGGTGAATAAACAGCTCCACCGGCACATGGCCCTAAAATAACGGATATTTGAGGAATGACTCCAGAATAGATAGCATTACGATAAAAGATTTGGCCGTATCCATCTAGTGAAACAACACCTTCTTGTATACGAGCACCACCCGAATCATTTAAACCAATAAACGGCGCACCATTTTTCGCAGCCAAATCCATGACATTTGCAATTTTTAACGCATGCATTTCTCCAAGAGCTCCCCCGAAAACCGTGAAGTCTTGTGAGAATAAATAAATTGGACGACCATTTACTTTCCCATACCCAGTTACTACACCATCACCAGGTCCTTCTTGCTTATCCATACCAAAATCTACAGTTCGATGTTGTATAAATGGATTTAATTCAACAAAAGATCCTTTATCCACAAGAAGATCAATTCGTTCTCTAGCAGTTAACTTGCCCTTTTCATGTTGCTTTTCAATTCGAGCGTCACCTCCACCCAGCTCGATTTTACGTTTACGATCGTATAGATCATTAATTTTTTCATATATATCCATCTGATTATTTCGCTCCCCCTGATTTATCACATAATTCATACAAAACTCCACCTGAAGCTTTTGGATGAATAAAAGCTACTTGAGCACCATGTGCCCCAGCTTTAGGCATCTCTTGAATAAGCCGAACCCCTTTTTCTTTTAGCTCATTTAAACGTTCTTGAATATTAGTCACTCCGAAAGCAATATGATGGATGCCTTCCCCTTTTTTCTCGATGAACGAATGAATCGTACTCGTCTCATCAAGGGGTTGTAGTAACTCAAGGTTCAAATTTCCACTGTCGATAAAAGCAACTCGTACTTTCTCAGATGGAACTTCTTCGATATGTATAAGTTTGAGTCCTAAAGTTTCTATATAATAAGGAAGTGCTTCTTCAATATTTTTTACCGCAATACCAATATGATCTACTTTCTCCATTTTTCCCAACACCCCATATATTTAGACTATATCTTCTATTGTACATATTTCAAAAAAAAATCGCTACCTCTTGTGCTTTTTTTCGAATTTGATAAAATGAAAGTAATTGTTAAAGGAGTGTAGGTCATGGGCAATCAAAAATTTCGTAAAGTTATTGTATATTTAATGGTTTTAATCATGGTTATGTCTTCATTACTATTCGGATTAAGCTTTATCTTGTAATTTCATTAAAAACAGCGGAGGCAATTAAATGCTTCCGCTGTTTTTAGTATTAAATCTCTTCGCAATGCTCTTCAAACAATGCTTGGATATGTGTAATAACAGACATTGGATCATGTCCTTCTATTTCGTGACGACCAACTTCAGCAATAGCTTCTCCGTCTTTTAATAAAACAAATGATGGAGAAGAAGGTAAATGTTCATCACCAAAATGATTGCGCGCTTGTTGTGTAGCTAATTTATCTTGACCTGCAAAAACAGTTACAAGATGATCCGGTCTTTTATCATAATGAACAGCATTTGCTGCTGCTGGACGAGCAATTCCTCCTGCACATCCACAAACTGAGTTAATCATTACTAGAGTTGTACCTGGACGAGCAAATGCAGTATTTACTTCCTCCGGTGATGTTAATTGCTCATAACCGCTTGCTTCCATTTCTCCACGGGCTTGCATAACCATATCATTCATCAATAAATTAAAATCCATATTCATAATTAAACACTCCTTTCCAAACTATTTTTATCTTAGCAGATTATTGCTTAGAATTCGAGGAAAATAACTCTTCCACTGCCTGTGAAACCGTTACTTTTTCATCCCTCACTAGACTTTCTAATTGTGCCATTGTTTCTTTCTTTTCTACTGATGAAAAGAAGTCTCTATATAAACGATCAACTATCATCGATTTGAACCAATCAACCGTTTGTTCTTTTCTTCTGTTTTGCCAAGCATTTTGTTCAATCATTTCTTTCTTAAATGTTTGGATTGTCTCCCAAACCGAGTCTAGACCAGACTTATATAAGGAAGACACCGCCAAAGCAGGTGTATTCCAGTTTGGGGAAGATGGAGCTAAAAAGTGCAAAATTTGTTTATATTCCGCTACTGTCTTTTTAGCTAATTTCTCATTTGCTCCATCTGCTTTATTAACCACAATAGCATCTGCAAGCTCCATAATCCCTTTTTTCATTCCCTGTAGTTCATCTCCGGCGCCAGTTAGTGCAAGAAGTAGAAAGAAATCGACCATTCCTCGTACAAACGTCTCACTTTGCCCAACGCCAACTGTTTCTACTAAAATAATATCATAACCTGCTGCTTCGCATAAAAGCATCGTTTCTCTCGATTTTTTGTGTACGCCACCAAGTGTTCCTGCGGATGGAGAAGGTCTGATAAAAGCATTCGGATGCTTTGCAAGCTCCTCCATCCGTGTTTTATCACCTAATATACTTCCTCCCGTTAGAGAGGAACTTGGGTCAATGGCAAGTACCGCTACTTTATAACCTTGATCACATAGCATCTTTCCAAAAGCTTCAATAAACGTACTTTTCCCAGCACCAGGCACACCCGTAATACCAATTCGAATACTGTTTCCAGTATGCCTTAATAATGATTTGAGTAATTGTTGACCAATAGCTTGTTGATCACTAACTGTACTTTCAATAAAAGTAATTGCTTTTGCTAAATGAAGCCTAGAGCCTTTTTGAATTTCACGGAGATATTCTTCCTGATCAATAACTAGTGCATTCTTTTTCGAAAACTTTTTTACAGAAGCTTTTCCCATTCCATCATGTTGAGATTTAATCCCACTCATCACATGCATCGCCGATTGGTTTGTTTTATCTGTTTCAGCCATTAGCCTTCCACTTCCTCATAACCCAATCGTTTATAGATTTCTTCGATTACTTTTTGTGCTGCTACTGGTATAACTGTTCCGGGTCCGAAAATTGCAGATGCTCCATTTTCACGTAAGAAAGCATAATCTTGAGCAGGGATAACTCCTCCAACAACGATTAAAATATCTTCTCTACCTAGTTTAGTTAGTTCTTCTCGTAATTCAGGAACTAACGTCATATGACCGGCTGCAAGCGAACTTACTCCTACAACATGTACATCGTTTTCCACCGCTTGTTGAGCAGTTTCTGCCGGTGTTTGGAATAAAGGGCTAATATCCACATCAAATCCTAAATCAGCAAACGCAGTTGCAATCACTTTTGCACCACGGTCATGTCCATCTTGACCCATTTTCGCGATTAAAATACGAGGGCGTCTCCCTTCATTTGTTAGGAAATCTTCGGACATTTGTTTTACAGCTTCGATTTCATCTGCATCATTAAAGTTCGCACTATATACACCACTCACAGAACGAATCACCGCCTTATGTCTTCCTGCTACAATTTCGATTGCATCCGAAATTTCTCCAATCGTTGCACGTTTTCTGGCAGCATCCACTGCTACAGCAAGTAAATTTTCATTACCTGTTCGAGCTGCTTCTGTAATTGCAGCAAGAGCTTCTTGCACAGCTTTTTCATCACGATTTTCTTTCACCCTAGATAGGCGTTCCATCTGTTTTTGTCGAACTACTGTATTATCGATATTTAAAATATCAATTGCATCTTCTTGATCTAATCGGTATTTGTTCACCCCGATAATAATTTCTTTCGAGGAGTCGATTTGTGCTTGCTTTTTCGCTGCTGCTTCTTCAATTTTCATTTTCGGAAGGCCAGTTTCAATTGCTTTAGCCATGCCACCAAGTTCTTCGATTTCTTCGATGAGCGCCCAAGCTTTTTCCATTAACTCGTTCGTTAGTGTTTCTACATAATACGAACCACCCCATGGATCAATTACTTTCGTCATATTCGTTTCTTCTTGCAGGAATAACTGTGTATTCCGTGCAATTCGTGCTGAGAAATCCGTTGGAAGTGCAATTGCTTCGTCGAGCGCATTTGTATGAAGTGATTGGGTATGCCCCATTGCAGCTGCATTTGCTTCTACTAAAGTTCTCGTTACATTATTAAATGGATCTTGCTCGGTTAAACTCCAACCAGACGTTTGTGAATGTGTACGCAATGCCAATGTTTTTGGATTTTTAGAATCGAAGCTAGACATCATTTGTGCCCAAATTCTTCGAGCAGCTCGCATTTTTGCTACTTCCATGAAGTAATTCATTCCAATTGCCCAGAAAAATGAAAGTCTCGGTGCGAATGAATCAATTTCAATGCCCGCTTTTAATCCTGTTCGAACATACTCCAGACCATCCGCTAATGTGTAGGCAAGCTCGATGTCTGCTGTTGCACCTGCTTCCTGCATATGGTAACCAGAAATTGAAATAGAGTTGAATTTAGGCATTTTTTTTGCTGTATAAGCAAAGATATCCGCAATAATTTTCATCGACATTTCAGGTGTGTAAATATATGTATTCCGAACCATATATTCTTTCAAAATGTCATTTTGAATCGTTCCAGCAAGTTCATCGGGAGATACCCCTTGTTCTTCTGCAGTCACGATGTAAAATGCTAGAATTGGTAGTACTGCACCGTTCATCGTCATTGATACAGACATTTGGTCGAGTGGAATTCCATCGAATAATATCTTCATATCTTCCACCGAATCGATTGCAACTCCCGCTTTACCTACATCCCCAGTAACGCGTTCATGATCCGAATCATAGCCGCGGTGTGTCGCTAAGTCGAACGCAACGGACAGACCCTTTTGACCCATGGCTAAGTTTCTTCTATAGAAAGCGTTACTTTCTTCCGCAGTTGAAAATCCTGCATATTGGCGTACTGTCCATGGTTTTGCCACATACATCGTTGGATATGGTCCACGTGTATTTGGCGCAATACCTGGAAGGTCATTTATATGTTTTAGATTGTCTCTATCGGATTCATCATACATTGGTTTTAACTCTATTCCTTCATTTGTCATAAATGAGGGAGTTTCAATTTTATGTTGGTTCATTGAATTTCTTAACAATTCGTCAATGGACACATTCGAATAATTAGGTGTTGTCATGAGAATCCTCCTTTTTCGCAAGGGCTAATAGTTCGTTTCCTTTTTCAAGAAGGGATTGTCCAGAATAAATACGTCCTGATAGACCTGCATCTAGCCAATCCTCATATTCTTCAAACTTTCCAGCTACGTCCATGGGAACAGGCAATTGTTCATTCAATAAAGCAGGAACAAGTCCAGCTGTCTGTTCATCATTCCCAACAAATACAACATAATCAATTCCTTGTTCATCAATCCATTTTCGAAGATCGAATGGTTTTAAGTTTTCTGGAGCAACTTTTAGAGAAACTCCTAAAGCAATTAAGTATCCACTGACAAAATCCATGCGAACTTTGTATTCTTTTAAAGTGCCATATGGAATAATAGCAGTTTTTAATGGTTTCTCTTGAAATGCTTTACGCAATTGTTCGAAAGGCGCTGCAAGACGCTTGTAATCTGTTGGAATGATCTCATTTTGCACATGATCATCTGGATTCGCATATACATTTGTTCCAATGAGTGATTTTTTACGAGTAGACAGAGCTGCAATCTGCTGTTCCCATTTATGAGTTGCTCGTTCATTCAGTTTAAATTCTCGGTCTTCTAAAGTGCTTTCATTCATTAGCTCTAAAAAGAAAGACCAGCTTTTTTCCACAAGTTCTTTTGTTAATGTTTCTATATAATAAGAGCCTCCGGAAGCATCTAATATTTGGTTAATATGTGTTTCTTCTTTTAGAACTAATTGCATATTACGAGCAATACGTTTAGAGGTTGGATTGGCTCCAGTTAAATAATCATGTGGATAGGTTGTAACACTGTCAGCTCCTCCAAGGACAGCTGCTAGTGAACTATTGCCCGCTCGAAGAATATTCACATTTGAATCAAGTACTGAAAATGAACGTAGAGATGTCTCGGCGTGTACTGGAACTGCAGCGATATTCGAATTCCCATGTGCTTCTCCGAATGCTTTCCAAAGGATCCGAAAAGCACGGAGTTTTGCAATTTCCATAAAGAAATTCGTATCAATGGAAAATTCGACAAATGCTTTTTTACTAAGTTCTTCCAGGTCTATTGTCGCGGCTTTGGCATCGGCTTGCACTAAAACATTAGAAAGCTCACTTACAGCATCTCCGCCCATTTTATGCATACGAGATCCATCCAAGAAATAAGTGCGTGCATTTGGGAGATGTACTGCTCCCGCTCCCTTTATCATTCCTTTGATATCAGTGAAATTATGTAAAAAAGAAGGATCACTTGATACATCTAGTAAAACAGTTTGTCTTCCTATTATAGCTTTCAGTTCTTTTAAATCTGAAGATGACCAATTATGCTTTGGATCTAGTTTGTAGTTGATCACGTCATTCCCTTTTGCTAGTGAATCTTTCATGTCTGCTAAAATCTCTTCACTTGATATGCCTGTAACAGTTTGTGCTACTAACCATTCGGAAGATTTTTTAGCTTGACGAACAATCTTCGTTTGATTTGTTGGAATATCCACTAAATCTGCTAAAGAATAAAGCGGTTTCAAAATAATCTCTTCTAAAGTTTTTGTCGAAAGTGATTCAAGTGTCTTCCCTTTTAAGGATTTAATAGCAACTTGCTCCCATTCTGCAAGCGTAGCTTCTTTAAATGTCGTTTCCTTCATCTTATGTATAGTCATATGAACGCTTTCGCTTCCCCCTTGTAAAATCATTCGTACTAATTTCATTTTACACATGCTCATACCTATAAACAATATGCATATATTTTGTAGATAGAATTACAATTCATTTTAGGTTGGAGCGTGATGATGTTGGATGCATTCATTCTTGGGGGATTTCTTTTCTTTAGTGTCAGTGCAGGTGGAGGTATCGCTTGGTTGGTATCTAAAATATTTCATGATACAAAGGAAGGTTTGGCTCTCTTATGTGGGGGATTTTTAGTAGGTATACTAGCAATCGATATTATTCCATCTGCATTAAAAATGTACCCATTATCAGGAATTATTCTCGGTGTACTTATCGGATATATTTTTCTCGTAATGGTGAACAATTTTCTCTTTTCATCTAAATCGCGTAACCCATCCGTCTATTTGCTTACATTTGCCTTGTTCATACATACAATCCCAATAAGCTTGACTATCGGAAATTTGCTTAGTAATTCTACTTTTGCTACCTCCATTACAACCTCTACCATTCTGCATCATTTCCCAGAAGGATTCGCGCTTACTTCAGCACTTCTTTCCCAAGGTAAAAAACTGATCGTGTTATTATTTTGTTTCATCAGCTTATCGGTGTGCTTTAGTACTTTTATTTGGATTGGACATCAAGTTAATTTCAGCATAAAGACACAAAGTGTACTTTTAGGCACATCCATTGGTCTGATTGGGGTGACCAGTGTAAAAGAGTTTATTTTGATTAATATCCTTGTTGTCCCGATAAAGCTATTTTTAACATTTCTTATTACAGGCTATCTTTTAAGTGTGGTATTTCATCTGGTTTTTTGAAAAAGAGTTAACCTATTTCTAAGCTGACTCGCTGCATTCCGTATTATATTCGAACATGGCTACTGAAAAATTTCCATTCAAAAAACAGAGGAAATGTACATGTAATTTCCCCTTCCTATATTTTCACTCTATTTTTCGAACTCCTTCATACTCTTTCGATAATTAATCAAAATTTTTAGGAATTGATATGACCATAATAAAAATGAAGCACTTCTAATAAGTCCTTTTTTCTCTTGCTATATTTCTATCATTATTAATCTAATTCACTCGGTTATTCTAAATAATCTTTTGCAGGGGCGGGATGTGTGTATCTACCCATCGCTGTTTTATGTTTTCTTAGACCCAATTTTTCGTAAAATCCTTCTCTACCATGTGTAGCAGTGAGCTGGAGAAAGAAAATATCACTACATTGAGTTAAAATATCCGTCATTATTTTATTGCCTATTCTCATGCCTTGAAAATCAGGGTGAACAATGACATCGTAAATACTGCCATAGAAAACCCCATCCGTTACAACCCTGCCACAACCAATTAGTTTCCCATCTAAATAAGCCAGTGAAACCAAATAACTTGCACTAAATGCTTTTTGAAGTTTATATTTTGGAAAGCTATCCCATTCACCATCTACATAAAGCTGTTCCAGCTCATCCCAATCTAAATTATCTAGTGAATTTACAATTGTAACTTGTGACGCTATGTTTGTACTCATTTTTCATCCCCCTAAAAAATCTTCCATAATAATTTGGTACAGTTTAATATTCTATACATTAGCTAACGATTCCTTTATTTTTCTTTGAGGTAGGTTTTTTCAAAAATAATCCTGTGTACAAGAGGGAGATTCCAATCATTAGCAAAACCCCTATATATACAGACATCATGGTAGGAATTAAATACGCACCAATAATAATCGTTGATCGAGCAATTAGGTCTGCGCCGCTAAATGAGAAATTGGAGAATGCTGAGTAAGATCCCCTCTTATCAGCAGGAATCATATTCGCCTGCTCCGCATTTAGAACGGGAGAATAAATTAGTTCACCAATTGCTGCAATGAAATTAAACAAAATGAGTATGTACCAAATGTTCGAAGAAGTGACTGTGATATACCCAACACTATATACAATAAGACCTACTAACAAAACCTTTCTCTTGTTAAAACGGTCTGTAATTTTGTTAATAAAAAACGTAAAGCATACAACAAGTAGCATATTCTCGATATTGAGGATACTCAACATTCGTACACCTGCAATCTCAAAGTCTCCGATATGTACCGATTTAAACGTTTCTGCTAAACGAACTCCAATATAACTATTTAAAGAGAATTCCGCAGCAAAGATAAACATAGAGCCTACTACTACTTTAACAAAAGGCATATCTTGAAAAGCAATTTTATAATTATGGATTAAATCCATAAACACATTTTGATGTTGCTTTTCAATTTTTTTAGTATTTTCATCTATTAACCAAATCTGATAAGCAATTGGTAGACTAGTAGATGTAATCGTAAGTAATGCAAATAGCTCAATTTGATGATTTACGTATAACAAACCACCTAATGCAGCTCCAATAGCCATAGATAAATTCACGAGCCAATAATCGAGTGCATACACTTCTTTTCGATTTTCAGGTGTTGTAGAGTCTATTATTATTGCATGCATTGCTGGTCTCCCAAGACTACTTGTTACAATGTATGCAACATAAGAGAAAGCAAAAAGACTAATAATATTCTCTTTAGGAAATAAACTTATTGTCATTAATAAAAACATCAAAGCACTTAAGAATGACGTAAACACTAATACTTTCTTTCGTGGAAAACGATCTGAAATATACCCCCCAATCAAGTTAACAAAAAAGCTAATGATCACCGTAAATATAAGAAAGATTCCTGCCCAAACCTTATTCATTTCTTGTGAGAAAAATAATGCCATAAATGGCATCACTGCAGATGATACGGCACGATTAAAAAAAGATGTAATTAGACGAACTTTAATATTTTGCGGGTATTTTTTCCATTTCATGTTGAGACCCTCCTCTGTATTATGTATATTAAACTAGACCTATAAAAATAAAAACGGACATTTATTATTTTTATGTCCACTTATTTAAGGAGAACATAATGGATAAATACTTATTGACTTTATGGAACTCTGTACCCTCAGGAAATATTAAACAAGAGGAATTAGCAGAAATACTGCATTTGAGTACTAAACAATCTGTACGTTATATACATAAGTGGTCAATAGAAGGATGGCTAGAGTTTACATCTGGACGAGGAAGAGGTAATGTATCTACCATAAAATGGTTGAAAAACGTAGAATCTATTTTTGAAGACCAGGTTTTAAAAATAATCGAAGAAGACCCTGTAGAACTAAGTAGTAAGTATTTAATATTTGATTGGTCAGCGGATAGCAAACTACGTCTAATGAATAAGTTCCGATCCAAATTTGGATCTGTTCAAACAACCAATGATAAACTTGTTATTCCAAGAAGATATCCATTTTTGACCATCCATCCTTTAAAATCTGCAGATGTGACTAGTGCCAGCCTGGTTGCTAATGTATATAATCGTTTAGTTAATGTAGATGAATCAGGCATTATTTTACCTGAACTGGCACATAGCTGGGATATTTCTTCCACGAAAGTTCGAATTTATTTAAAGAAAGATATTAAATTCCATGATGGTTCTATATTAACCGCTGATGATGTAGTCTTATGTTTAAACAAATTACTCAACTATAAACAGTATGAAGAATTATGGGAACCCATAGAAAAGATAATTGTCGCAGCTCCTCTAGTAATTGATATGTATTATCCAAGCGGATGTAGTTATTGTTTACAATTGCTTGGTACGATGAATGCCAGTATATATAAAGAAAATAATGGTGAGATAGTAGGCACAGGCTGTTTTTTTCTAGAAGAAAATAGCGTTCATAAAACTACTTTAGTAGCATTTAAGGAATATTTTGGAGAAAGGCCATTGTTAGATGAAGTAGAATTCATACAAGTTCCTCAAGATTTCGACGTTGTGTATCGTTCATCTACACAAGTAGAATCTCACTCCACTTTTCAAGTAGAAAGTGATTCTGGTTTCGGCGTAGTTATTATGAATTCTTTTCGAAATTCTCCTATACAACACAAGGGAGTTCGTGATTATTTGCACTATATAATTGCGAAAAACCGTCATAAAATAAGTCAGGTGGATGCACGTAAATTGCCGAATCATCAAGGATGTCTCATTCGAGAAAGTAAAATTAATACTATTCCAATGGTTAAAAAGCCTGATTTTACAGAACCTCTAGTTTTGAAGGTAATGAATTACACGGAAAATACATCGATGTGGTTAAAAGATATCTTAGAAAATGAAGGAGTCCCCATCATTACAAAATGGGTTTCATTTAGGGATACAGTTTCTAATAATGCAGACAATGAAGAAGTTGATCTTTTTATACACGGAGAGGTGTTCGAGATGAATCAAAACTTTTCTTTCTTTTATTTCCTACTTAGTGGTTATTCGAAATTAGCTACGACACTAAAAAGGGACAAAAAATTAAATAGTTACATTAAGGAATACCTTTATACTCCTTTTGAAAAATGGCCATCTCTAAATCTAAGAGTCGAAAAAGCATTAATTAACGAGTCTATCATGATCCCATTATATTACGAAAAACGCCAAATTCCTTTTACTGCAGACTTAATGAATATAAATATCAAACATTTTGGTTATGTTGACTTTTCAAAACTATGGGTAAAACCAGAAATAATATAAAGTATTAGTTGTTCGTTGGATAATTAATATTAGCTTGCTACCAAAATAGTAAAAAGGATGTGCGCGTGTGCACATCCTTCTTCTATTTTTCATGTTGGAATGGTAATCGTAAAGGTTGTTCCCTCGCCTATTTTACTTTGCACATCAACTTTTCCTTTAATTTTGCTAACAGTTCCATATACCATTAGCATTCCAAGACCGGTTCCCTCTTTTTTGTTGGAATAATATGGCTTTCCTAATTGAAGGATTTCATCTTTTGTCATTCCTACTCCTTCGTCTTGAATACAGATGACAATATTCTTGCCTTGTTCTATCACTTGTATGTAAAGAGTTCCACCTTCTTCCTTCATTGCTTCTATTGCATTTTTTAATAAGTTAATCAAACATTGCTTCATCTGATTTTGGTCAAATCTTTTCTTCAAGGAATTTGAAAAAACATATACTATTTCAACATTGTGGAATATAGCAAGTGGCATTAATATATTCTTTACATATTCCGTCTCTTCTTTTAAATCGGAATGAACCATATGCTCTGATTGCGGTTTAGCAAATGCCAAATAGTCATTTAAAATATTTTCCGCTCGAATCAATTCTTGTAAAGAGAAATCGATATACACTTTATCCTCACCCGTGATATCTTTTGATACATTCAATAATTGTAGAAATCCTTTCGTCACAGTCAAAGGATTTCTGATTTCATGAGAGACACTTGCCGAAAGTTCGCTCATGACATGCAGCCGTTCCCCCAGAAGGAAATTTTCTCGATTTTTAATATTAGAAATGATTTTTTCAATCATAATTAAGTTAATGGCGATGACAATTCCATGAGTTGTCACTGCATAAAAAGCTAATGTCCAATATTCATTCGTTAGTTTTTCAAAATATGAGGACAAAGTAAGCAAATAAAAAAGCATGGTCATCACACCAGCGATAACTCCTGTAATTATTCGCTTCCTTGAATTATATCCAGTAAACTGGTGCGTTATCATTGGCAAGGCTATCAAAATGACTGTTGAAAATGCGAAGGACTGTACGAAACCATCCCCTCCGATAAAGAACCGATACATATTCAATATGATATAAAGCGGAAGTACTCTTTTATAGCCACCATAAAGAGCAACAATAATAAATGGGACATATCTCAAATCAAAAATAAATCCAATTTCCAATTTAATTGGATAAATCATGCATAGAATCATTGAAAGAGAGAAAAAAAGGAGAAAAAGTGAATAGTGACTTTCCTTAATATTATCCAAAAAGACCACAGTCAGAAGAACCGGAAAAACTAAAAATAAAATATTGACTAAAAATGTTTCTAACAAAAGTTATCTTCCTCTCTCCTAAAAAAAGTTATCGATACTAGGAGAATCTGACAACTGTCTACCTCATAAAAGGTTACGATAATATTAAAATAACTAGAAATAAATCTATGAAAAAATAGAATGATAAAATTATAGCATACTAGATATTTTTGGAGCGAAATATTAATTTTTTCTCTTTTCTTGAGCAAAAAAGACAGGATTAATTCAGGTAATAATTAGAATTTTTCAATCAAACTTTTTATTACTTCAATAACTACCTCTGGTTCATCATTCTGTATATAATGAGCACTATTTTCAGCTACTTTGAATTCACTGTTTGAAGATATTCTAAGAAATTCCTTTTGCATTTCATTCCATAATTCCTGAGATTCTTTTGGATAATGAGCTTTTTTGCCTGCTGAAAGAACAATTAATGGTACATTTAATTTCCTTCTTGATTCTTTAACTTGTTTTAAGCTTTCTATAAATTCATCATAGTTACTTTCGTAAACAAATTGTTTGTTATATGCTTCTTGAAACTCTATTGACATCGTTGGCAGAAATTTTTCTCTATACTCTTCTGGTGTAGAGTCAACTAATATTAACCCACAAACCTCATTAGGATATTCAGAAGCATATAACCTCATGTTCAGTCCACCAAAAGAATGGCCAACTAATATGTATGGACCTTTTAACTTTGCTCTTTTAAGAAGTTCATTCAATTCTTTTACCATCACACTGCTTGTTCTAGGGTTTGAACTTTTTTCGCTCTTACCTAGGCCAGCTCTATCATAAATTAGTACTTCCGTTAGCATTGAAATAGCAGAAATAATCAAATCCCAAGTTTTAGAATAGTCTCCATAGCCAGCATCCATAACAATAGTTGGTTTACCATTATTCTTCCCAATCAATTTAGCGAACAGTTTAAAATCGCTAATTTGTACAAACATCTCTTTTGTCATTTTAGTCTGCTCCTCTCTTTTGACTTCCTTAAGAAAGATAACTTAAAAAAAGGTGCTTATTTAATCAATACATCAATTAAAGTGCACGTTATTACTCAGCCTCCTGATTGCAATACTCAACATAAAGTAATTTCATAGCTTCTATAATTATTTCATCTGCAAATTTATCGTTGTATCGATCAGGTAAATTCTTAGCACCCAAAACATACAATAGTGGATTTTGAGAGAACTCACCAATTATCCCAATATCAACTACAACATTAACTAATCCACCAGTCATGTGATTTAAAAAATGGCTTGGTATTCCTTCTATTTCATCTCGCTGTCTTACTATACCTTTAATAATTGGACTCCATAATTCAGGATTAGTTTTGTATCCCTGAAATATTAATCTTAATATTTCTAACATCTGACTCAAATCGCCGTTGTTATCCAAATCTCTCGGATTTTGAATAATATTTATATTTTTAAAATATGATTTTATTTTTTGGTTAACTTTTTCCCATCCACC
Organism: Psychrobacillus sp. L3; assembly: GCF_042945595.1. Taxonomy (GTDB): domain Bacteria; phylum Bacillota; class Bacilli; order Bacillales_A; family Planococcaceae; genus Psychrobacillus. The sequence continues at coordinate 2,183,079 of NZ_CP168493.1, forward strand.
AGAAAACTCAACAATTCTATTCGCAATGAAACTATCGTGACAGGCGATCATAACTTCAACTGCATCTTGGAGTGCCAAGCTCTCTCTGTTTTGAAAGTGAGGATATACCTCATTACTATCCTCTTCTGGATTGAAAATAACATTTTCAACAATGTCACTCCATTTATAATGTCTTTCTTCAACTAATTTCGCTATATAAAAGGCTATCGCAACTTTAGCAGCAGAAGCAAGAGGTACTGATAAACTTTTATTTAAAGCCAAAACTATATCCTGTTTTAAATGAGAATAAATAATAATTCCTAACTCGCCAGATTCTATTTCTATTAATTTTTCTAGAACTTTCTGCATTTTAAAACCCCACTTCACAAAATTAGAAATTTAATAAGTTTCCCCTTCTTCAAGTATCTACATCGTTTAGGAAATAAAATTTAACCACTGACTATACCAAATATAACTTTAAATTCTTTACTATTTTTCTTTTGTCTTTTAAAACCTTCTTTTAAATCCGCTATTACAACGGTTTTACCGATCCAAATTCTTATATATAAGGAGTAGTATTTTATTGGGCCCTTAATTCCTTTTTCTTCATATTCAGAGCCATCTTCTAACTCTATTTCAGTCCTAATTATCCACGTGTTTCCTATTCCAAATTCAATAAATTTCAGAATCAACTCCCCCATTAACCGAATTACCTTACTTTGGATGCAAGATGGCTATTTCTACTACCATTGAAATTGCATTGTAAGTATCACCATTACCACTAGACTAAAATATGCTAATAAACTAAGTGCTTCAAAACTACAATCTATGAAATAACAATTTTGAATTTAGGTAGGATTCATCTTAATGGAGGAATATCTTTTTTGTTTTAGGGTTATGAAGAAATCATCCGTTACCACAATTGCTTAATCTTTTCAGGATGTACTACTTCAGAGAAAACCCATTCCGTCTCTCTGGATAGCAATTCACATATTAGCTGTACTGCCAGTTGGTGTTTTTCGGGTGTCATACTCTCGTAGACTTTCTTGATTTCCAGGATAATTCCTTTTGGAAGAGAGGACTGCAAGGTTTTCAATCCCAACTGTGCCCTTTCCGAATTATACCGGTGCAACAACACGCGTGATAGATGTGTCATGACATGGTGAAGCATACTAACTGACCAAATATCATTGCCTCGTGCAGATGATTTTTTATATTGGAAAAGAAACCACGCGACATCATCGACTGCATCTTGAAACTCTTCATCAGTTAATTTTAAATTCTGGGTCTGCTTATATTTCTCCATTTTATCGTTTGGGTCGTAAAGAACTTTCAAAAAATCTTTTTCGATATATGTATGTTCTGTCACCGTAAATAGATCAACATGCACTAAATTCTCATAGACCGCAAGAACTTGTGGTGCCACAATAAAAATTTCATCATAAAATAGCAATTTGTTATAAGATTCCAAGTGCTCAATCCTACTTGAAAGAAATTCTTCCTCATTTTTTTCATCCACTAAGCAATACAAATCGATATCCGAATGCTCATCCTGTTCTCCTCGCCCCATTGAGCCTTTTAAAAAAATCGCCCGAACACTTTTGTCCTTCTTTAAACTACTTACAATTGCCTCTACTGCTTCCTCTAAAACCATTATGACTCACCTCTTTAATAAGTAATTAATATCTGAAGTATACAGAATTATTTCGAAACTGCTTCTTACACAGGCACATTTTTATGTCATTTTCATTGTAATTATGATCATCGAAATATTCAACTATCTTAATCTAAGACCATTACGAGACATATTTTACTTTCAAGCATGCATAAAATAGTAGATAGGTTCCAATTACGAAAGGAGATTTATTTTGGCAGATAAGACGAAGCAACATTTTTATCAACGCTGGTGGTTTATTTTGATAGTTTTAATTTTAGGAATTGGAATTTTTGAAAATATAGTTAATAGTCTTGAGAAAGCAGATACAAATAAAGTCGAAGTCACTGACTCTCCATTTTACAAGAAAATGGCAAGAGAAGAACTGAAAGAAAAAATGGCTCAAAAACATAAGACTCCAGAAGTGGTTGCGGCAGAAATAATCATGAAGAATTTTGGAACGACAAACGTAGAGAAAGAAAGGGCTGTCCTTTCGTCCAGATTTGAAAGTGGTGTAGTTGAAGCTATTGCATTGGAGGAAAAAGTTAAATCTGCAAAAACCTCAAAACGTTCTTTTCTGTACAATACAGTAGAATTTATGAAGGCGATGAAATCACAAGAAGAGGTTACTCAAGCTACATTGATCGTCCAAGCCCCACTTACAGATCGTTATGGGAATGTGGGAAATGGAGATGTTATGATTGTACTTATGAGCAGAGAAACTTTAAATAAAATAAACTTTAACAACTTTAATGCAGAAAATCTTTCAGCTGTTGCTGATAGTTACTGGGAGCATCCTGCTTTATCTGCTGAATAACCAAAGGCTTCTAATAGTAATAAAGGTATTTTTAATTGGGTCCCTGTGTGGAATTAACTTCAATTCGATTATGAATTATTTTAAGTTGTGTCTTACACAGGATCATTATTGTTTAAATTTTTTTTCATTAATATAAAGACTACTGGATGTCCATAAAAATCGCCGTTATTCTCTTTTATTACCTTGAACCCTTCTCTTTCGTAAAAAGCAATATTTGGATTTCCTTTATAAACTGTTAAAGAAAAGGTACCCGGTTCTTTGAAATTTGAAAGTCCAGCTAATAAGAGCTGTTTTCCAGCTCCTTTTCCTTGGTGATTTGGATGAACATATAAGGATTCTAAAAATACGTCTTTACTCGATAAATCGCCAGAAAAAAAAGCATATCCCATAATTTCTTCCTTATCTTCGGCTACTAACGTTACGGTAGTTTTAAATCTATTTTCCATCTCTTCGGCACAATAAGCGTCTCTTAGAACTTTCTCTTGTATATCTTTCGGAATAAACGAACTATATGTATCCCTCCAAGTGTCAGCTGCAATCTTTCTCACGTTTTCTATGTCTGACAATTGCATAACTCTTATTATCATTTCTTTATCCCCCTTTAACGAACAGCTAGTCTTTTTATATTAGCATATTATGAAAGATTCAAACATTTAGGTTTTTAGGACATAACACTACCTCCTATCTTTCTCCATGGAGAACTATTCTGTTTGTAGAAATAAAAATAGACTGAGTTGATATTTTAATCAATCAGTCTTTTGAGCAAATTTTTAATTTAGGAAAGGCTTTAGTAAAGTGCCTTTTTATTTGGTTAGATAAACAGCTACCTTTTTAGGTAGTGCTTAATAAATATAGTGAGCAGCATGTAATATGTGACCGTTTTTTCAATTTAAAGGTTCTACTTGGCATGTGATGACACTAATTAATTGCGCAATTTATTGAGAATCACAAGGTAGATACCCATAATCGCAAGATCAAGGACGTAAATAGCAAATTACCTCCTCTAAATCGCAATATCGTTCCTGCGAATCGCAAGACAGGAAGTCCAAATCGCAAGTTCCGATGCCAGACACAATATTAACAAGCATATGTCCAAGATTGTTTAAATTATGTTCCACAAAAAGTTTGGTAAGTCTCGTTTGATTGCTCCGGCGGCGCGGAGTAAGCAGCCTGTTCAGGAGAATGTGCGTATGGACTTGAAAGAACATCCAGCAGACGCTCCATCACACTATAGTCTCCTTGCTCTGCAGCAGCTAGCGCTTCTTCCACTCGATGGTTGCGAGGTATTACCGCTGGATTACTGTCCCGCATTAACTGATATGCAGAGTCTTTCGATTCCTGTTGTCTACTTAATCTCGCTTGCCATTGTTCATGCCAATGAGAAAATTCTTTTTTGTCAAACAGCAAGGTATCCTCGATTTTATCAAAAGTTAATGCACGGAACGTATTCGTATAATCCGCTTGATACTTCAGAAGCATACCAAGAAGTTCTTCAATAAGTGCATCATCTTGTACCTCTTCATTAAACATCCCTAGTTTTGCTCTCATTCCCGCAAGCCAATTAGAATGATATAATTCTGGAAAATCTTGAATCGCATCCTGAGCATGTTTAAGCGCTTCTTCCTCGTTTTCATGCAGCAATGGCAATAGGCTTTCAGCAAATCGCGCCAAATTCCATCCACCAATTCGTGGCTGATTGTCATATGCATAACGACCTTGAACATCAATGGAACTGAATACAGTTGACGGGTCATAGGTATCCATGAAGGCGCATGGTCCATAATCAATAGTTTCTCCGCTAATGCTCATGTTGTCGGTGTTCATCACGCCGTGAATAAAACCAACTAGTTGCCACTTAGCAATTAACCCCGCTTGACGCTTGATGACTTCCCGAAGTAAGGAAAGATATCGATTAGGATCATAGTTAATTTCTGGATAATGTCGTTGTATTGTATAATCGGCCAATACCCCAAGATTTTCTACTGTACCCCATTGAGCAGCATATTGAAAAGTGCCGACACGCAAATGACTGGCAGCTACACGAGTCAGTATTGCTCCTGGAAGGTCAGTTTCGCGGATTACTGGTTCACCCGTCGTCACTACTGCTAGACTTCGGGTAGTTGGTATTCCAAGTCCATGCATTGCTTCGCTCATGATGTATTCGCGTAGCATCGGTCCTAGTGCCGCTCTACCATCTCCACCGCGAGAGTATGGGGTTCTCCCTGCTCCCTTAAGCTGAATATCTACTCGCTCATTAGTAGTCGTGATCTGCTCGCCAAGTAGAATAGCTCGACCATCTCCTAACATATTAAAATGCCCGAATTGATGTCCCGCATAAGCTTGAGCAAGCGGCAAAGCACCTTCAGGAATCTGGTTTCCTGCAAGCACCTCTATGCCATCATCGCTTTGTAGTGCTTCAGCGTTCAACCCTAGCGATGCTGCTAGCGGAGAATTGATAATGATCAACTTTGGTGAGTGTACAGGGTTTAGGTCAAGCCTAGAAAAAAATGAGTTCGGTAGTTGGGCATAGCTGTTATCGAAGTTCCATCCTGTTTCTGTTATTTCTTCTCTCTTTGTCATCGTATCTCCATCTCTTTTGTATCTTATTTTTTCTTCTACTTTATATTTAAGCTTTAGCCCATTTATTATACCCTTTTAACCAAACATAAATCCTTCTCTATTCATTTGTTGCATCTTCAATAATCCAATCCGCAGCACTTATTAGGTCAGGGAAAACGGCATCCGCAAGCGGGTCTCTGTTTCCCAAGAAAACTCCTTTTGTACCTGCCTTTTTTCCTGCGATAATATCTGTATCGGTATCTCCAACCATGTAGGACTTTGATAAATCAATATCATATTTTTTACTGAGATCTGTGATTAATTTGCTGTTTGGCTTGCGACAGTCACAACCCGCTTTTGGCTTATGCGGACAATAAGCCACATCGTGAATAGTCGCCCCTTCTTTCTTTAATGCAACAATCATATGGTCATGTATTCTTTGGAGTTGGGCTTCCTTCATAAATCCTAAGCCAACCCCACCTTGATTGGTTACGACAAATATGAAATCAAAGAAGGTATTCAATTTTTTAATTGCCTCTGGTACTCCTGGTAAAAAATATAGCTCGTGAGGCTTATTCACAAATTTAACGCGATCCGTCAGCACTTCATTTATTACTCCGTCACGATCCAAAAATACAGCTTTTTTCATTTAAAGCACACCCTTACTAATTGGTTTTCTCTGTAGGACGCACAGACGTGTTTCTAATTTTTTCAGGCTCATTCTGTTTAAATGTAATTGACTTTGCTTTATACATTTTCCCGTCCCAAAAGTATTCAATAGTTAAATGACCAAGTAAACCACCATAAACACTATCCTCTCGTACTACATAAACATTAACAGCTCCAATTAATGTTCCATTTTTAATCAAATATTCTAACGAATCAATATTGAGATAAGGCTTACGAGGATTAATCAAATGATATCTGGAAATGTCGATTGTATATTCCTTTTTGTCTGCCAGAATAGTCACGATGTTAGCATGTTTCTCTAACTTAATATGGTGACTAAAAGTCAAGTCGATAGGTTCAACCAGAGCCTCTTTATACCTTAGAGAAGTATCCTGAATTTGATTAAGAATATGAATAATCCTTAATAGGCGTTCCAATACCAGCCCTATCATTATTTAATACGATGATAACATCCTCTAATTTATCACCATTTATATCTTCATAAATTAATGCGGGATCGTACTTGCCATGATACTATTCGGGGAAATTATAAACTAATCCAACGCGATCACCAATTTGAACAGTAAAATTTTCATAATCTATCCAACTTTTTTTATCGGCCATTAAATAAATTCTTTTATACCATATATCGGACGTTACGCTTAATAGCACCACTCGTTCACTTGCATATGCCTTTTCCAAATGTAAGAATAACATCAGTAGTATAAGACAGCTTGCGGAAATTTTTCTAATCATTTTAGCAATCCTTTTGTCCTTAAGGTTCCCAGTATGTTCTATAAAATACTGCTTAATATATATTTATCTACATAAGCTCTTTCAAACTTTTAACAACATAATGGACAGTTAATCTATGTAATTAGATAAGTTGTCCTCTAAATACAACAGAATATATTCCGTAGAGAGTTGGTGATAATTCCAGTCATTCTTCTCTATTTTTTAGTCCATTCGAGTACTTTTTACTTCTATGACAGTAGCTACCAATACCTTCTAATTATTCAGTATTTAACTCTATCATTTGAATATCAGACAACAAAAGCATTCCCTTTTTCTTTTACTTTCCTATGTAGCACAAAACTCCAGAACAACACTGTATCATTTCTGATTTAACTTTTCTATGTTGTTGTTTATTTTAATTAGTAGGTTAATGATGATCGTCAATAAAATAATGAAAATAATTGCAATTAAAATACCTGCTCCTTCATAGCCGACAAACGCAATTATTCCTCCAAAAACTAGAAATCCAATAAAGCCGAATGCAATTGCAGTAATTAAATTTAAAATAAATTTCAAGTAATCACCCCTTTTTTTCAACTTCTCTTAAAATATATGGAACTGTATTTCTGTCCATTATCAAACCTTCAAATCCACTTGAAATATGTATATATTTTTCTGCTTGTTTTAGATCCATCCAAGTTACTTCCTCAATTTCTTCGGGAAAAGATATTTCTATTTTTCCACCAATTATTTTTCCGACAAAAGTAAATAAGATAGCGTGGTGTCCCCTTTCTTCAAAAAACGCTTCCCCAACAGAGAAAACACCATCCACATGTACATCTAGTCCCGTTTCCTCTTTCACTTCACGTATGGCACCTTCTATAAGCGTTTCTCCCTTTTCCACTGCCCCTCCTGGAGGCGTATAGTAAGAGGACCCTGTACCTTTGTTTTTTACCATTAATACATTCTGTTCAAGTTCATCAAACAGAAGTACATATGCTACATCTACTCTTTTCATTTATTCTTACCCCCCTTTGATACAATAAAAAAAGAGCCGACTAAACAGCTCAAGATTTTCTATAGAACCTTTAATCACTTTGTCCCCTACAAAATCTTAATACCGATTCTGCCTGATCTTTGTCTTTTAACAAACCAACTTGTCTACAAGTTTCTACAGTGAACTCTGGAAATGCAATTCCTTTTGCTGTTATAAAACCTGTTTCCACATCTATTAAGTCGGGTATGCCATCACTATATGATAGGAGAAGAAGATCATATTTCTGCTTTTCCTAATTTCCTCAGAAAAAATAAAGTATGCGCTATTTCAAAGTCAGCATATTGATCATATGCGAAGAACAGTACCTTAACCATATTCCACTCCCTTAAATTTACATACTAACAACTTCGACACTCTTTCCAAAATACCTGCTTACTTAATTGGTTTTCTCTATATATTTCCAAATGAAAAAGGAGCCACCTAAGTAGCTCGTCAAATAGATGTGTTTAAACAAAGCATGAAAATATTCCTCAATGAATTAATGAAGCCCTTAAATTATTAATTCCATATTCCATATAAGCCTTTAAACAAGTTAATACGTACACCCATCCTTCTTTTTGACCGATCATCTTGTTTATTATTTCAGGATCATTTTCTGTTAAACCGTATTCAGTGACTTCAATCAGGGTACTCCCATTACTCAATTCATTTAATATCATTGAGACAATTGTTTCTTGGCCATCTCCTCCCCACGAGAAAACAATTCTATTATTTTCAATGACTTCCAATACACTAATTTCTACTTCTGCATTATATTCATCATATCTCCAAGTAATTTTCTTCCCTTGTTCTATTCTTGCAGTTCCAGATGAAAACCAATAATTAGCCATCTTATCAGAGTTTACAATGGCTTCAAATACATCATTAGCGGGTTTAAGAATGTTAAATTTCGTCGTTATTTGAGTATTTATAGAAAAACAACTCTCTTTCGATATATTTAGGAATTGTACGGTTTAATTATAAGCATCAATGCATAATACTACAGAAAACACAATCGATAACACCAAAAAGAATGTAAGAACGGCACCAAGCAATTTTTGATTGTGATAATTTTTATTGTCCTTCACCTTTGCTAATAACCTAACAAAATTCAGAAACCATAAAACTGCAAGGATAGGTCCTATAAATAGTAAATACAACGAGAGCAACTCCTTTCTAATTTCAACTATTCTTTGTTCAACTACCGTACGTTCTTGAGAATAGATTTTAAAATAACATAGTTTTCATTAAAAAATTGCTGATGCTTTTTTATTCCACGTTTTTTACACCAACCTAATGAATTAAATGCATCGGTAAAACGATAAAATGGTAGTACCACTTCTAAATCTATTAGTGGACGTATTGTTTTGTAACCCATTTGATAAGCTTCTAGTGTCCTTGGATTTTTCATAAAAATATCACGATTAATTTTTGTAAAATCCATTTCCGTAGAACCAAAGCGGGCACTTTCAAAATCAATGATACCTGATACTTGATTATTTTGGATAATAATATTTGCCAGACGAAAATCCATATGTATAAAGCTCGGTCCATCTGGTTGAGGAAGAGATTTGCGTTGCTCTTCAAATAGTTCTATTGATTGTTTAAATAAATCCTCTGGTATCACATCTTTTACATCTTCTGCAAAACCATAAAAATGTGTTTCAAGAAATGTTGACCATTGATCATGTACATTTGAAATTCCCTGATACGTAGTGTTTTCTTGTGGTGTGACGTTATGTAATTTTGCATGGTTAACGCCAATATCAAAAGCTAGTTTTTCATCCACTTTTTCAGGCGTAGGTTCTCCTTTAATTGCCGATAGCAGAAGTGCACCAGGTATTTCATCGTTCCCTTCCCAATATTCTAATACCCTAGGTACTGGCAGCGCATCACTTAATATTTCTATTGCTTCATATTCACGGTCTAATTTCACTTTAGAATAGGGAATTTTAAGATATACTATTTGCTGATTAACTTTCTTTATTTTATAAACGGTTGAGCTAAATGAATCTGGAACATCTTCAATGGAAAGTACATGCAGTTTTAATTTTTCTATAATTTGTTTTAATTGTTGCATTTAATCTCACCCCTATCTTCTTTGTACGAATTTCCTGACACTTCGTTACTTAAAGATACCAAATGATACTAACAATTGAATTCCATTCTTAAAAATTCAAATGTACTACAGTTTGTATCTTACATAAAAGTTTCGATATCTTTAAATCCAATCTTTCTATATACTTTTGTTGCTCTTAGATTAAAAGTTGCCACCGATAAAACTATTTTTTCAGGTTGGTATTCTTATAGAATAAAATCCAATCCTGCCTTTAGAAATTCTACACCTTTCCTTTTTCCAGTTAAATCAGGGCTCATTCCTAAGCCAATATCAAAATTCTTACCTGATACTTTGTTTACAATAAAGAAACCAATCAAGTTATTATCATTGGTTACAGCAAATGTCGAGTTTCCCCGAGTTTCAGTGGTTAAAAATTCCTCTAAATCTTCTTTATCCGCTTACATATCATAAAATGAATATTCACCATTATAATGCCAATTAAATGCAATATTTTCTACTTGTTCTTGAGTCATAATCCTAAATTGATAAGTCATTTTATTCCCTCTCAGTTCCAGTTGCAATTTTTCCAGTTCAACTGTACAAAAAGACCCTCTCGAAGATTTGGTTGTACACTAATAGTCCATCTAATACTTGCACATTTAAAATTTTGCTTATTGCTATCCATTCAGTGTCGTACAAATGATTCAAAATCCTTTCCTAATGTCAACTTCTGTTGAATCGTACACTTCAAGGTTAAATGTGATCTCCCACCAAACATCCTTACTTCCGTTTAAGAATTCTCCATAGTGCCCCCCAATTCCTTCATAAATAGATTCATTAAATACGAACTTCTTTTGTCATAAAACCACTCGTAACTAAGTCTTTACGTCGATACACACTTAGTACAATCCCAATTAAAAAAGAATTAAGTAAAATAGGCATCAATCCATAGCTAATAAATGGCAATGACAATGACATCATCGGGAGAAGCCCTAATGTCATGGCAATATTGGTAACTAGCTGAACTGCATAAAGAGCAACTGAACCTATAAGCAAAAGCTTGCCATATGAATGATGTATTTTACGAGTAATTACAACAATTCTTGCGATAAATAAAGAAAGGATTAACACAAGTACGATCGCAAAAAGCCAACCAAAGTAGGAAGTGAGGCTTACAAACACAAAATTGGTATGACCTTCCGGAATGAATTCATTTGCCATAGAATTTCCAAACCAACCCGCTTGAGCCAATTTCTCTTTCAAGAGCAAGATCATATAGCCTTCACTATCCGGATATTGTTCAGGTTTTAAAAATACTACTAGCCTATGTTTCTGGTATTGCTCAACAGATTGCCAAAGAATGATGCTAGAAATTAAAAATGAACTAATCGTAATTCCTATCGTCTTCAGAATTGTTTTTCTGCTAAATTGACTCCAACAAAACATAACAAAAACCATGACAATATAAATGTAAGTAACAGAAATGCTTGGCATACCAATGAGCATATAACAAGAAAGAAAAAATAAAATTCCTAAATGCCATAGCTTCAACCGTTTGTCATTAAAAAAAGATGCCCACGCAAGAAAAAAGAATGGTAAAGCCATTAAGATTTCAACTGTTAAAGGTCCAACCTCTATACTAGGAACTCCATGTAAATATTGTGATGGGAAAAACTTTAATGCCATTAGAATAAGCATCCCTAATACGAAAAATAGCCAGCCTAGTTTTTCTAATTTCCGATAATTTATCAACATCATCCCTATAGACAAGAACCCTCCAAGCAGGACAAATACGATCTTATGCCTTGAAAAATATTCAATATTACTAAAACCATTTTCAAGAGACAATAAAGGTAAAAATCCTAAACCCAATGTGATAAGTAATAATATTACAGTCAACCAATCTACTTTCTGTCGATGAAGCTTGTTAAGCTTTTGACCAAGTGTTACTGGACTCCCCATTTGCTCCACTGCTTTTTCTTCTGCATCTACTTCCTTTAAACCTTTTTCTATCCAGTCTTTTTTTACTTCTTTTATATGATGATTGAGTTCAGCTGAAACAATTTCCTTTGCTTCTTTTGAATGGATTTGATTTTGAACTTCTTTTAAATAAGATTGACTACTATTTTTCACTTGGATTTCACTCCTCTACTAATTTTTTGAAAGAAAAGGTTTTGGTTGGAGATTGCTTTTCTGATTTTCGTAGTAGTTTTGCTCCTTTATTGTTTAGTTGATAATATTTAATGTTTGAGTCGGTCCAGCTTGAATGTAAGTAACCATCCCTTTCCAACTTATGCAAGAATGTGTAGACGATCCCTTCATTTTCTTCAAATTTAAAGATGCCTCTCCCTCTCAAAAACTTCACCAATTCATAGCCTGTTTTTTCTTGAACAAGCAGCTGCATAACTGCTAAAAAGATCGAGTTTTCATTTTCTTCTTCAAACATTTTTTCTCGAATCGACTTACGATGTAGTTCGGTAAAATTTAGTTCAGAGAACGCCGTTTTATCCATATTTTTTTTCAAGTTTTTTAAACGCTCATCCATTATTGCTCCTCCAATCGATCTTCCAAAAGTTCTTTGGCACGTCTGAGCCTCGTTTTAACTGTGTTCACACTAACTTCAGTTACTACTGCTATTTCCTTGATGAGTAATTCCTCGTAGTAAAAGAGATAGATTACTTCACGGTATTTAATAGGTAATGTCATTATCGCAGAAACTAATTGATCATCAGCTTCTTTTTGAATAATTACTTCTTCGACCATTTCTTTCTTTGTTTTTATGTACGTAGTATCTTTGGCAATGATCACATGCTTGTTATACCAGCTCTTTAGGAAATCCTTGGAATGATTTATAGCAATTCGCCACAACCATGTTTTTAACTTGGATTTCCCTTTGAATGTATGAAGCGACTTATAAAACTTCACAAATATATCCTGCGTCAAGTCCTCCGCAACCTCTTTGTTATTTACGTATGAATAGACAAGTCTCAATATATCCTGACCATAATTGTTCATCATCTCATTCATTAGCTCTTCCTGATCTTCTAGTTCAAATGCTTCCTCTAACATTTCTTCCACATTATCCCTCCTCCCTTTTTATTAGACGACGTGCCCTACTAGAAGGTTTTATATTTGCATTAGTTTTCTTATAGTATTACCATAATAAAATCCTCTTCTTGTAGTTGTGTAGGACACCATAAATGAATGGTCTCTTTACACTTCTCTACCCAAAGAGGATAACAATACATATGATGGTTGATTGGACTTTAATGAAAATTAAATATTAAATTATTGATACTGGTTAAAGGGTTATATACTCTTTCTCATCCGTAAAGCATAGAGAAAAGTCCGAATCAAAATGAAGATTGGAGATAACAAGGAAATAATTAATAGTCCATTGATAATTTTTTGTATATGGCTTATGTCAAAAGCTTGACTGTTCAAAAATTGAATCCTTATGGCAAAAAGCCATATAGCCAGTAAATAACTAATCAATATTGAACTCGCTATAATTACCTTTCTCACTTGTGCATTCTTTTCTGTCGAATTATACGTAAAACGTGGTTTCATCTCCCCTGATGTATACTCTTTTTCCCAAATTGAGTAATTGAATAACCAGGAAGTCGATGTGAATCTTAACTTCCAGCCTGCACTTTTATGGAAGTCGAAATACTCTGGAGCCGTCTTCCATTGATAGTCTTGCACAAAGGAGACAAGTTTTGGTGTATCTTTTTCGAAAATAAATGCTAGCCGGTTTTTACTTACTCGAACAAGTTGATTCCCCTCATGAGCCATGTTACTTAGCCAGTTTTCTAATAGATCCGGTGCGTACATCCAACCAAATCTCCATTTTGAAAACGTTCCTTCTGTAGATTCACTTTTATCAACTGAACTACAAAAAATTTTATGCTTGAATGTTCGCAACTTTCGTGTCAGGTAGAAAGTGAAGATAATAACTCCAATAACTTGCAGAAAGTATAGAATTGTAAGAGACCATAATGGACTAGCTACAAAATTCGCATTGCCTGGTGCAAAAAAAGCTGTAAGCATACCAATAATAAATGAAAACAGTTGAATTACATATAGATATGAAATCACTGTCAATAGAAGTAAATGAACTCGATTTTTCTTCATTATTCCTTCTCGTGAAGGATAAGCTCGAATAGTCTCTCTACCATTTCGAACAAATTTCCAATTTCCTTTTACTAAAGAATCTTCCCACCCAGAATCTAACAAACCACTCGGTAAGATATTTTGATATCTATCAAATATGACTTGATACTCCAATTGTTTACCAGCTGTTTCTTCAAATACAAACATTCGTGAAAATAGCTTAACATCAACTAGGATTTTTCCATCTGCTGCATTTGAAGATAACCAACATTCTGTCTTCTCCACATCATAACTCCAAAATGGCCTCCATTTTTTGATCATTCGAATTCCTCCTCATACATTAATGCATTTGTATGTAGTTCCTTCAATCTGCTTATTTCATTGCGTATCAATGTCTTTCCTATTTCTGAAATCTCATAAATTGTTTTTCGAAGTTCATCCGCATACACTTTTACAATGTAATCCCGTTGCATTTTCTTCAAAGTACCGTAAATAGTACCAGAGCCTAGAACTAATCGACCTTTTGTAATTTCTTCCACATGTTTTATTATTCCATAACCATGTCTTGGTTCAGATAGAGATAGTAATATATAAAAAGCAGTTTCCGTCATAGGAATATAGGATGCGATAATCTTTTCAACTGTCACTCGGATCACTTCCGTTCTATGAATTCGGTATGTCACAACTCGACTATATCACTCTGTGACATATAGCGTCAATTAAATTCAGAAAAACTAAAAAAGACACGCTATTATAATAACGGGTTCGGTTGAAGGGGAGAAAACATTAAATAACAACCATTTAGGGGACACAATTCACATGCGAATTGGTGTCCCCTATTTTATTGATATACCAATGTTTAGGGGTTATTAATATACAGATTAGCAATGTAATTCACATCTAAATTAACAACACCGCATAAATTTATGTGTTGTTGTTAATTGGCGTGCTAAAACGGTTGCGAATTGGATATACTAATTGTATAACCAATTTTAGACAGGAGATTGATACGGATGAAGTTCATTACACCTAAAAATCACAATGCAGAAAAGGTAGATTGGCTCATATCGGAACGAGCGAGAAGTATCGTAAAAAACTATGCAGAGTACACGGAGCATAGCGAGAGTGAAGTGATTAATCTGTTTCTCCTAAACCTTTTAGATGACGCAGATTTTATCGTTTGGATTGAAAAGAAGAGGAATAACAGAAGGGTCGTTAAACAGCTTGGAATTGAAGATTTGGTAGGTGGCGAGAAAATTAGCTAAATTGAAACGATTGGCTACCAAAGAAGATAATTTAGTGGCGGTTCTATCCCCTCTTTCAGTGAGTGAAATCGAAGATAGGAATAAAGATTATAACGAATTAACACCCAAGCAGTTCGGAACAAAATATAAGGATTTACTTTTCACGCCTACCGAATTCACTTGTAATGGTATTAAGCACCAAATCCAATACAACCATTGCTCGAATCCTTTTTGCAGCTATCACGGAATACCTCAAACAAAGTACGAAACCAAAGGAAAGCCGACCCGCTATAAATTAACTGGAACCTCCAATCACAAATCAATTAAATGTAATCCAGACCTGACAGGCGTAACAAGGAATGCGGTTTTAGGCTGTTACACCTCCACTCTTTCCAATTGGTCTATTGCACAAGAGATACAACGTTTGGTTCAAATCAATTCAGTTCAAGACAAAGAAGAAGAATATGAATTTCATAAAGGTAGTTGCATTGCGGAAGATTTTACACCGTTTAATAAACCTGATGGCTTTTATAGGCAAGGAAAGAGGAGATTGGGAATGCAACGGTTCCAGTGTAAAGCTTGCAAAAAGAAAACAGCACTTACACCAAGAAGAGATAACTCTGTTGCATATAACCAGAAACGAAGTGAAATCCATCATCTTTTTGCTAAATTGTTATTAAGCCGAACTCCCGTTACAAGAACCTGCGAAATTTTAGAAATTGGAAGAGGAACTTACTACGATAAATTAGAGTTTCTTTACCGAAGATGTTTGGAGTTTCTTGAGCGACACGAAACCAAGCCTTTTCAACGATTAAAGTTTAAAGAAATGTGGGTTAACATTGATAAAATGAACTATTATCTAAATAATGTTCGGCAAAAAGGGATGGGTGGTAGCCGTTACGATGATGTGGAAAAAAATCGATTTCCGACCCACGTTGTGGTATCGGCAGACGTTCTGTCAAGATATGTTCTTCGTTCCGATGTAGCCTATGATTGGGAAATCACACTCGGAGATATTGCTCTCGATACGGCTCTTCAAAGAGAAGATCATCTGAATGAATTTGCCAAAAAGTATGCCAGATACCCAAGATATTCACACTATCCAATGCCCCCTTCGAAAAACGATACTCAAAGTAAAATGGAGTATTATGAAGAATTGGCACAGGTAGAACGGAGAATGAACTATACGGATGGGTTGCACGTTGGTTCGACTTATACGACGGTTGCACATTTATGGCTTATTAAACAGTTTGTAAACGCAACTGAGTGGCGTTTTGTGACCGATGAAGATGATTCCCTTACAACATCCATCAATCGAGTGTTCTCGGAGGAAATACGACTATCTGATGCCCATCATTTCCTCTGTCAAACAGATAAGACAAAAACGAGAAAACAGGCTCGTGAGGAATTTGTTCAGGCAAGAGCCGATTTGATTGATTGGGGAACAATGCAAGGAATCGGAACTAGGTCTTTGAGAAGATTAGCGTTTTTGCAACTACAAGAATTATTTAAGCATCACCATTTTTACAAGCAAATCTCAACTTCATCGGGATCCCACCTTGAATATACAGATAATCCCATTTCGCACCCACTTGCTACAATTGACAGGGGATTGCGTTCCGTGGATTGTACAACAAACTCATCATCTCTCGAACCAAAAGATATCGCTGCCTTAATAATGAATGTGAATGACAACGCTACCAATAGCTTTATCCAACAGATTCGGAGAAGGCTGTCTATTTTGGAAAGACCATTAACTACGGCTCGTGGAGATGGGAAAAGTTATACCTATTCGAACTTCAATCCGAAGTATGCTCAAATGGCTATCACTATACTGCGAACTTATTACAACTTTTGCTTAGCATATAATTCTAACGGAACAATGGAGACACCAGCTCAACGCTTGGGAATTACAGATAAAAAATTCGACCTAAAAGACATCATTTATCTAAGGTAGTTTGCGTATTCTGAAAAGAAACATTTTTCTTGAAGGAAATGAGGAAAACTGTGTTAAAGTTAAGTTGAAGAGTTGTGAAGAAAGGCTGTTCTGTGGAAAGAATCAAAATCATTCTTAATTCAACAAACGAGCCATTTAGTGTAATTGATTTGATGAACTGAACACCTATTTCAATAATTAGAAAGGGTGAAAAAATGAAGAAGAAATTAATCACGGTAGTTATTTCATTTGGACTTTTACTCTCAGGTTGTACTGAAGGCAGTCCAAACTTGGATAGTAGTCCAGAAGATGCTTTAAAGAGGATTGAGGTTGGAAATGAAGAAAGAGAAATAAATGTTTATGGTTCTCTCAAAGTGAATAAAGAGTTAGAGTTACTCGTCTTGAGGGGTGCAATGAATAATAAGGATATTTGGGTAGCTGACGTTCATAAAGAAGACGGTCGATGGGTAGCTAAAGGAATAGTTCAAATGAATGGACCATTTGAAGGAAGTGATGACATTCAAACTGTAATTATAAGTGAGGAATTTGGATATGAAGTGGGTTATGTCAAAAGTGGTGTTCCACTTACTGAAGATTTAAACACATTTGAGATTGAAGGGATCTCTGATTGGAAAATTTGGATTAAAAAAATCTAAATAATACTAAAACAAAAGTCAGTAAATTAGTGAACTTAAAGTAACGGGTGCGATAACTGCATATGTGCTGTACTTCAATCGGGTCTGATTTTTGGGCTGTGTAGTTGGATTTTCAAAAGAATTAAAGCCAATCTGTTCTTTAATAATTGGGTGCGATTGTGAAGTAAACTTCAATTCTCTAATTGAAAAAACGGAGGTCTTCGTTCAATTAGATTCAAAAAAAAGTATACTAAAAACGCTCAGAAAACGGAGCGTTTTTGCTTGCCATTTAACTTGCTAAATTGTTATCTGAATCTATGCTAATTAGGGTGTTGTTTACATTGTTTTTAGCATTTTTCTCCCCATCAACCGAACCCGTTAGTATTATAAGCATGTCTTACTAGTTACCTATTATAATAATTCAGTCGCTAGTAGCCGGTACACATCTAATCTTTTTTCCTGCGAGTGCGGAATACTACAAATCATTACTTCATCAAATCCATAATGCGCTTGTTCTTCTTGTAAAATCGTCGCCACTTCTTTTACTGAACCAACTAAATGAATTTTACGATTTTCTTCAATCATCATACGATCCATTTCTGTTAATGGATAATTTTGTGCTTCTTCTGGCGTTAATATTTGGTGAATTTGACCTTTCATAAGTGATAGACGTGCAATGTCCTGTGGTAATGCTTCAAATTCAGCTTCTTCTTTCGTTTCAGCAACCGTTGCTAAGTAAGTGACATTGATTTCAGGTTTCTCCATAAACGCTGAAGGTTGGAAGTTCTTGCGATACGTATCTAATATCGAAGGGGTCATTCCACCTTGGAAAAATTGGGCGAATGAATATCCGAGACCCAATCTCCCAGCTTGAATCGCACTATTCCCAGTTGAACCAAGCAACCATGCCTCTGGTAATACAATATTTGCTGGAGTTGCAATTGTTTTGTTGTATAGATTTTCTTCAGGAACGTCATCATTAAGTAACTTTAAAGCAATCGCTAATTTTTCATACATATTATTGACCAATGGTGGACGACCTTCTGAGAGCGCGTACATGGCATAATTATCTCCACCAGGGGCACGGCCTACTCCAAAATCGATTCGTCCTGGAGAAAAAGCACTAAGTGTCTTAAATACTTCGGCTAGCTTCAATGGCGAATAATGCATCATCATAACACCACCAGTTCCAATACGAAGTTTGTTCGTTTTTGCCGCAAGATGCGCTGCAGTTACTTCTGGGGCAGAACTAGCAAAAGCACCCGTTCCATGATGCTCTGCCATCCACATACGATGATAGCCTAATTCATCTGCTAAAATTGCTAATTCTTCCGCATTTTTTAATGCGACTTCCGCAGTATTTCCTTTCGTAATGGGTGCTTGGTCTAGTACACTTAATCTCATTTTCGTTTCCTCCCTATATTTTGCGATCTTTGTTTAATATTAATGCTAACGAACCGTTTTCAAAAAGTAAATGAAAGGGACTTGAATCTGTTTTACATTTCTCGTTTTCAAACTAAAAACGCTTTTTTACAACTAAGCTTATCGTTTTTCCAACTAAAGTCGTAAATATTCCAACTAAACGCCACATTTTTCCAACTAAATTTTTTTCCATGAAAAAACGGAGTATTCCCCCCAGGGAAATGCTCCGTTTTCAACTATTTATTAGTATACTGATGTATTTTCTTTTGTAATATTCTCTAAAATCTCTTTTACGCGAGCTAGGAATCTTCCGCAAACTAAGCCATCTAGTACGCGGTGATCTAATGATAGACATAAGTTTACCATGTCACGTGCAGCAATCATTCCACCATCCATAATAACAGGACGTTTCACAATAGACTCTACTTGTAGAATTGCTGCTTGTGGGTAATTGATAATCCCCATAGACTGTACAGAACCGAATGATCCTGTATTGTTTACTGTGAATGTACCACCTTGCATTTCGTCTGATTTTAGTTTGCCAGAACGAACTTTTGCAGCAAGTTCATTTACTTCACGAGCTATGCCTTTAATCGTTTTTTCGTCCGCATTTTTGATGACTGGAACGAAAAGTGCATCTTCTGTAGCAACTGCGATTGAAATATTAATGTCTTTTTTCTGAACAATCTTATCGCCAGCCCACATAGAGTTCATCATTGGGAATTCTTTTAGAGCTTGAGAAACAGCTTTTACGAAGAACGCAAAATACGTTACATTAAAGCCTTCTTTTTGCTTGAACTCATTTTTAATGGAGTCTCGGTATTGTACTAAACTCGTTACATCCACTTCTATCATAGTCCAAGCATGTGGTGCTTCATGTTTGCTTCGTAACATATTCGCAGCGATTGCTTTTCGAATACCTGTTACTGGGATTTCGATATCCCCAACTGCAACTGGAACGTTTACAGGAGGAGCAGCTTTTGGTGCAGGTGCAGCAGCTGAAGTTTGTGATGCTACAGGAGCTAGTGCAGCGATTGTATCTGCTGGAGTAGCTACTGGAATTTCACCACTTTCAATGATCTTCAACAAATCTTTACGCGTAATGCGTCCTTCATTTCCAGTACCATTTACTAAAGTAAGGTCAATCCCATGTTCTTGTGAAAGTTTTAACACAGCTGGTGAATAACGAGCTTTTGAGCCTTTTTCACGCTGAATTGGAGCTGCATGTTTTTGTACTTCAGCAGGTTTTACTGTTTCCGCTGATGGTTGCTCAGGTGCAGCTTCCACTACTACCTCGGTAGCTCCACCTTCTGTTTCAATCGTACAAACGATTTCACCAACTGCAAGTGTATCTCCTTCGTTTGCAAGTAGTTCTTTTATTACCCCAGTAAAGGAAGAAGGTACTTCAGCAGTTACTTTGTCTGTGTTTACTTCAGCTAGTGCATCGTATTTATTGACATGATCGCCTGGTTTTACTAACCATTTTTCAATCGTACCTTCCGTTACACTTTCCCCAAGTTGAGGCATTTTGATTTGTTCAAGAGCCATTTATAATCCACCTTCCTAATATGCGGCTAGCTCGCGCATTGCTTTTTCTACTTTATCTGGATTAATCATAAAGAATTTTTCCATCGTTGGTGCATACGGCATAGCAGGAATGTCTGGACCAGCTAGACGCATAATTGGTGCATCTAGATCAAATAAGCAGTTTTCTGCAATAATCGCAGCAACTTCACCAATAATGCTACCTTCTTTATTGTCTTCTGTAACAAGAAGCACTTTACCAGTTTTTGAAGCAGCTTCAATTATTCCATCTTTATCTAACGGATAGATTGTACGTAAATCAAGAATATGTGCAGAGATTCCGTCTTTTTCAAGTCGTTCTGCTGCTTGAAGTGCAAAGTGAACAGCAAGACCGTACGTAATTACCGTAATATCTTCCCCTTCACGTTTTACATCTGCTTTTCCGATTTCGATTGTGTAATCTTCTTCCGGAACTTCCCCTTTAATCAGACGATACGCTCGTTTGTGCTCAAAGAACATAACAGGATCTTCATCGCGAATTGCCGCTTTTAGTAATCCTTTTGCATCGTAAGGAGTAGAAGGAATAACAATTTTTAATCCCGGTTGATTTGCGAAAACTGCTTCTACAGATTGTGAATGATATAAAGCACCGTGAATTCCGCCACCAAATGGAGCACGAATAACAATTGGACATGTCCAGTCGTTATTTGAACGGTAACGAATACGGGACGCTTCGGAAATTATTTGGTTGACAGCTGGCATAATGAAATCGGCAAATTGCATTTCTGCGATTGGACGAAGACCGTACATTGCAGCACCAATACCAACTCCCGCAATAGCGGATTCAGCAAGTGGTGTGTCTAGCACGCGGTATTCTCCGAATTCCTCATAAAGACCATTTGTTGCTTTAAAAACTCCACCTTTACGACCAACGTCTTCTCCTAGGATAAAAACGCGTTCATCACGAGTCATTTCTTCTTTCATTGCAAGTGTAATTGCATCGATATAAGACATTACTGCCATTATGCGTTCCCCCCATCTTTTTCTGCATAAACATGCTTCAATGCATCTTCTGGAGCAGCATATGGAGCATCTTCCGCATAATCAGTCGCTTCATTTACTTCTTTCATGATGCGATCATTAATTTCTTTTTCTAATTCTTTCGTTAAAACACCTGTTTCTTTTAAATAAACAGCAAAGGTAATAATAGGATCTAGTGCTTTTCCTTCTGCAATATCCTCTGCAGTACGATATTGGCGATCATCATCATCCGAAGAGTGAGCAGTTAAACGGTAAGTCACTGCTTCGATTAAGCTTGGGCCTTCTCCGTTACGAGCACGATCAGCCGCTTCTTTTACTACTTTATAAACAGCAATAGGATCTTTCCCATCGACAGTAACACCAGGCATACCGTAACTAGATGCACGATCTGCAACCGTTTTACTCGCTACTTGGCGTTCAAATGGAACAGAAATTGCGTAGTTATTGTTTTCAACCATTGTGATACATGGTAATTGATGTACTCCCGCGAAATTTAGCCCTTCGTGGAAATCTCCTTGGTTAGACGAACCTTCCCCAAGCGTTACAAAAGTAATAAAATCTTTTTTCTCAATTTTCGCAGCAAGTGCTACGCCAACTGCGTGTGGTAATTGAGTTGTAACTGGCGAAGAACCAGTAAGAATTCTATTTTTTTTCTGTCCAAAATGTCCAGGCATTTGTCGTCCACCAGAGTTTGGATCTTCTGCTTTCGCAAATGCTGATAACATTAAATCTTTGGCTGTCATACCAAAATGTAAAACAACCCCCATATCACGGTAGTATGGTGCGATATAATCTTTTGTATTATCAAGTGCAAATGCTGCTCCAACTTGTGCAGCCTCTTGACCTTGACAAGATATAACGAAAGGAATTTTTCCAGCGCGGTTTAATAACCACATACGTTCATCAATACGACGAGCCATTAGCATAGTTTCAAACATTCTTAACACATCTTCATTTGTTAAACCTAATTCTTCATGTCGATTTGTTGTCATTTCCATTGCCTCCTTTTACATGTGAATTGCTTTACCATCAACAGCTAAAGCCGCCTCACCCATTACTTCACTAAGCGTAGGGTGTGGATGTATCGTGTGGGCGATTTCCCACGGTGTTGCATCAAGTACCATTGCAAGACCAGCTTCAGAGATCATATCTGTCACATGTGGTCCAATCATATGAACCCCTAAAATATCATTCGTCTCTTTATCTGCAACAATTTTGACAAAACCATCTGATTCTCCGTAAACAAGTGCTTTACCAATCGCTTTAAATGAGAACTTTCCAACCTTTACATCAAACCCTTGCTCTTTTGCTTGTTGTTCAGTAATACCAACGCTAGAAGCTTCTGGATTGGAATAAATGCAACGAGATACTAATTTATAGTCAATGGCTGAGACTTCATTGCCTGCAATATGTTCTATTGCATTAATACCTTCATGACTTGCAACATGTGCCAGTTGAAGCCCTCCAATCACATCACCAATTGCATATATATGTGATTCCTTCGTTTGGAATGTATCAAATACTTGGATAAATCCTTTTTCTACAACGATATCGGTATTTTCTACACCAATTCCTTCAACGTTTGCTTGACGACCAACTGAGACAAGCATTTTTTCTGCAGTGAAGGTTTTCGTTTCCCCATTAATCTCAGCAGAAATAGTCACTACGTTACTTTCCGTTAGAAGTGTTTCGGGTAGAACTTTTGCATTTGTTACAAATGTTATGCCTTTTTTAGCTAGAAGCTTTTGCATTTCTTTTGAAATATCTTTATCCTCAGTAGGGATAATTCGATCTGCATATTCAATTACGGTTACTTCCACTCCAAAATCATTTAACATAGAAGCCCACTCAATTCCAATTACGCCTCCACCGACGATTACAATCGATTTCGGTAATTCTGTCATTGCTAATGCTTCATCTGAACTCATGACGAAATCTCCATCTATTTTTAGCCCGGGAAGAGTACGAGGTCTAGATCCAGTAGCAATAACTACGTTTTTCGGAATGAGCATTTCATTTTCATCGCCATTATTCATTTCAACTGAAATAGTTCCACCTGGTGATGGAGAGAAAATAGATGGACCTAGCATTCTTCCAGTACCTTCATACACGTCTATTTTTCCTTTTTTCATCAATCCTTGAACACCTTGATGTAATTGGTTCACAATCGATTCTTTTCTAGCTTGCACACGACTAAAATCAAGCGATACTTCTGAAGTATTTACGCCAAATTCTGCAGCGTGATTTTTCGTTGTTGAATAGACTTCAGCACTACGAAGCAATGCTTTACTTGGAATACATCCTTTATGCAAGCAAGTACCGCCAAGATTCCCCTTTTCAACGATTGCTGTTTTTAAGCCCAATTGAGCCGAACGGATAGCTGCGACATATCCGCCAGTACCGCCACCGATTATGACTACATCATATTCTTTTGCCAAAGCTTTATCCCCCTTATCTTCCATCTAAGAAGGCCGCTTCATAAGAAAGACGGCCATTCTTTTAATTGATGAAATTAGTTGTTTCGCGTATTAACGACCTGTAATAATATGTTTTCCATTTTGTAAAAATTGGCTACGAGATTTACTTACTCGAGCAATGCGCTCTTCTGCTAAACGGTCTGCTGCAACATATGTTGGAATACCGTCACGTTTTGAAATTTCAAAAATACGTTCGATTTTGTCATATATTGTTGCAACACGCTTCATTGCACGATCATGGTTATAACCATATAATTCATCCGCTACGTTAATTACACCACCGGAGTTAATTACATAGTCTGGAGCATATGCAATGCCCATCTCGTGGATTAAATCACCATGTTTTGTATCTCTTAATTGGTTATTTGCAGATCCCGCAATTACTTTTGCTTTTAATTGTGGAATTGTATTGTCATTAATAATTGCGCCAAGTGCACATGGTGCAAATATGTCTACATCTTGTGAATAAATTTCATCTACACTTACTTGTACAGCACCGAATGCATTTACAGCACGGTCAACTGATGCTTGGTTAATATCAGCGACAATTAGTTTAGCGCCTTCTTTATGTAGATATTCACATAATGTATAAGCTACGTTTCCTACACCTTGGACTGCAACTGTTTTCCCTTCAAGAGAATCCGTTCCAAAAGCTTCTTTTGCGGCTGCTTTCATTCCAACATATACGCCGTAAGCAGTTACTGGAGATGGGTTACCTGAAGAACCGAATGCTTCAGAAATACCAGTTACATAATTTGTTTCTTCATGAATTAAGTCCATATCTGCTACAGTTGTACCTACATCTTCAGCCGTAATATAACGGCCATTTAAGCCTTGGATGAAACGACCGAAAGCACGGAACATCTCTTCGTTTTTATCTTTTAGTGGATCCCCAATAATAACTGTTTTCCCGCCACCAAGGTTAAGACCAGCAGCTGCATTTTTATAAGTCATTCCTTTTGCTAAACGAAGAGCATCTTCAATTGCCTCTTCTTCCGTCGCATAGTTCCACATACGTGTTCCACCAAGTGCTGGACCTAATGTCGTATCATGAATAGCTATAATTGCTTTTAATCCTGAAGTTTTATCTTGGCAAAACACTAGCTGCTCGTAATCATAAGTCTCCATATATTTAAAAATTTCCATCTGTAGTTCCTCCTAGTAGTTAAGTAATTATTTATTTTTTCGAAAATAATTATTTTCGTAAAATACATCCCCATGTAATTAAACAATGCTTTTATGTTTGAAACCTCTTTGTATAACACTTTGAACACTTCAAGTAATTTTAGCATCCCCATGCAAATATTACATTAATCTAAATTATATTTCTCTAGTTTGTAATATAAGGTCCGAAGTGAGATGTTTAGCTTTTTAGCAGTTTGTGATTTATTTCCACCACATACTTGTAATGCATTTAGTAAAACCTTTTTCTCCATCTCATCCATCTGTTCAGCAAGCGTTCCTAATTGCTCCTCATCAAACCCATTATGCGAAAAAGACAAAATTGATTTTGGTAAATGATGTTCCTCAATAATTCGATCTTGTGCTTCTAAAAAAATCATTGCTCGGCTAATGATATTCTCAAGTTCCCTTATGTTACCTGGCCAATCATAGAGCAACAAGCTCTCCATAGCTGATTTTGTAAATCCCTCAATATTGCGACCAAATTCTTTATTTAATTTTACTAATAAATGCTCCGCTATGGAAGAAATGTCTTGCTTTCTTTCTCTTAGAGAGGGAACATGTATTGGCATACGATTTAACTGAAAGTAGAAATCCTCTCGGAACATGCCTTCGCGCATTAATTTTTCTAGATTGAAATAACTTGCAGCTATTATTCGAACATCCACTGGAATTGAAGTTGTTCCACCTATTCTTATAAAAGCATTTTCTCGAAGTACTCTTAAAAGCTTAGCTTGTGTTTTATTTGTTAACTCACCAACTTCATCTAAGAAGAGGGTTCCGGTATTTGCTTCATCAAACAGACCCGAATAACTGATTCCCTCTTCTTCATACCCAAATAATTCACGTTCTAGTAGATGCTCTTCTTGAGAACTACAATTCACTCGAAAGAACCGATTATCTTTTCTATTACTAGCGCTATGAATGGCGTGTGCAAATAATTCTTTTCCTGAACCGACTTCTCCCCTCAGAAGTACAGTCACAGGTACACTGGCTGCTAGCTTAGCTTGATTGACAGCAAATTGAATTTGTTCTGAATCCCCTAAAATATCTTCGAAGGAATAGCTTAACTCTAGGTTACGTATTAGTGTTCGGGCTTGGTCGAGTTCTTTCATTAACGTCCGAATTTCCGTCATATCATGAATAACTCCCACACTACCTTTAAGCAGGTTATTAACGATTATTGGAGCGACATTCACAATCACGTCTTTTTTCTGTTTACCTACCCTTATGTTTACACCTCGAATAGGTTTTCGAGTTTGAAGAACTTTCAAGTGAATACTTTCACCTTCCGAAATATCAGCCGTTGCTGGTTTCCCTATAACTTCTTCCTCGCTTAATCCGGTAATGCGAGAATATGCTGGATTAATAAGAATTCCTTTACCTTCTTCATCCACTACTGATATCGCATCTTCGCTAGATTGGATGATTGCTTCAAGCATTGTTTGTATTTCCGTAAGGTCCGTAATTTCTTCTGCAAGCCTAACTACTTCTGAAATGTCTTTAAAAACTGCAAAGGCTCCGATCTTTTTACCTTGCTCATTAATCATCGGATATCTTGAAGTTACTATTTTGGTACCGCTTTCAAGAATAAGTTCTTTATTAAGTTCAATCTGACCAGTTTCAAAAGTTCTCGGAAGCTCACTATGTGAAATTACATCAAATACGTGTTTCCCTATAGCATCTTCTATCGAAACCTTAGTCATGTTAGATGCACTTTTATTAAAGAAATTTACGATGCCTTTCTCATCAATACCAATCATACCTTCTTCGATTGAGTTAAAAATTAATTCTTGGTTCATTTTTTTATTATCTAATCTTTGAATAAATTTATTTTTTTCTTCTAATAATGTAACAATTAAATTTGCTATTTCACCTGGGATTAAAACTGTATTTACTGGACGTTCTGAAAGAAGTTCCAAAAATACTTCTTTGTTCCCTGTAACATCAATTATAATTTGAATATCTTCGTTTAAAAGGGGTTTCCAATCGGTATATGTATGAATATGATGCTTTTTTGCATATTGCATTCCTGGAGCATTCTCATCAATATCAACGATTCCTTTTACTTGAAGGTAATCAGCCTGTTCAAACAGCCTCAAAAGTGCATATCCACCTTTACCCGCACCAATGATTAATATGTTTTGCAAAAATATTCACACCCCCACTTTATCTCTGCAACTTATTGCACTTCCCATATATCATACCTCAAGTTCCATGAGTTGACAATAATATTCTCACATGTAAAATAAAATTTAATAGAACGCGCTAAAGGTTCATAGTCAATGAGAAAAATCTCGTACAAATAGCTTGGCTGTATGTCATATGGTATTTTTACCTTGATCTTTGATGCCTAAGGCTAAACAAAAAACAGGAGTGATTATTATGGCACGTTTGGCTGCCTTAATCGTACTATTAATTCCTGGTATTCTCGCAGCGTTTGGCATTAAGCTAATGAGAGATACTTTTTTCGGAATACATATCTTACCTATTGGAGCATTGTGGTTTCAATTTATATGCGGAATTCTTTTCACAGTTTTAGGGTTGGGCTTTTTTGCAGGATTCCTGTTAAACAGAGATCGAAAAAATGGGAAAGTAGCACCTCGTTTTCAAAAGAAAAAGTAATTAAGATAAGCGGAAACGCCCTTTAAGTGCAGCTTGTCTTTACTATTTCTAGAGTGCTTTGGACGAAACATTGGCTACACTATTACCGTTGGGTTTGTGTAGCTGGAAGTGACTACGTCATTTCCAGCTACACTTTTTTCGGTAGTCTTGTGGCAGATGTTTGTCCGTCGCCCTCTTGAAATTTGCAGAGACAAGTATCGTGAGAAATTAAAAGGATCGTGAGTGACTGCGTCACTTCACGATCCTTTTAAAATAGAACAACCAAATGATTGTTTTGTTTACCGTCTCTTTTGTATTTTTTCTATTTTTTCCGGAAAGTCCGTAATCCATCCAATAACGGAGTCATGCGGATTTGCGATATACTTCTCATTACCTTTTATATTGTAAAATCGTATTGGGAACCCTGCATTCCAAATGGAATACATTAAATCTGTGCAGTAGAATTTTTTATTTAAATGGATTGCATTGATTTCTTTTATGGAAAACACATAATCCCAGTCTGTATTCTTTTTACCAATAAATGCAGTTTGTACATTAGCTTTCATGGCATGAATCGTTTGGAGAACGCTAAATTCAAAGGAAGAAAAATGAATATCCTTTACAGCTTTACTTTTTTCCACTACTTCACGAATTCTTTCATTTTTACCAAGAAAAGACTCTTTTAATTCCACATTTAGTTTGACACCCAATGGAATAGCGAAATGTAAAAATTCATCAAACGTTAATACTCTGCTCCCCAAAAATTTCCTAAAAAAAGCATTACCTAATTTTAGTTGCAAAACTTCGTCTGCTAACATATCAGTTATTCTTCGTTTGTTGCCTGCCAAGCGAAAAAAATCGATATCATGCGTTACAAAGGCAACGCCATCTGCAGATAATTGTAGATCTAGTTCTATACCATCCGCATTTAACTTTACGGCTTTTTTAAAAGCTCCAATCGAATTCTCTACCGATCTACAAGTAGCACCTCTATGTGCGTACACAGGAATATTAGACATTTAACTCCCCATTTTCAATCTTAAATTTACCTTTTGTTGCTTTAGCTAAGGTTGTTGATTTATTACCAATATGAATAACCGTTCCAGCATTCGCTTCTTGTGTAATATTAACGAAATAATCCGTAGAAGTACGAAGAAGTTTTAGGATTCTTTTTATTTCTACATCTAATTCTTTCATTTCACTTTCCATCATATGATATTTCTGTTTTGTTTGTTCATAAGCAGCAATTTGTTGTTTTGACATAGTCTCTTTGAATTGATTTAGCTGGCTAATTTGAAAATTTAACCTTGTCCCTTCTTCTTGAAGCTTCACCATTTCTTCCGCTTTTATTTTTGCATTTTCAGTTAATATTTTTCTATCTATTCCTTGTACAATTAGTTCCGTCTTTCTCTCTAAACTATTTCCGGAATAAGCGGTAGTTATTGAATTAATCGCTATTGCTTTACCACCGATGATTTTCCCTTTTCGTTCATCTAATAATATTTCGTTCCCAAAAATAGTTGATCCCATTGAATAAAATCCAATGAATACGCTTTCTTTGGCTTCTAAAGTACAACCATTTGCGTGCTTTATAAAGATGTTCTTAAATGCTTCTATTTTCGTAATATCTTTACCAAAAACTCCACCTTTAATAAACACGTCGCCCTCAGTTGACTTTATTAATTCAGCAGAATTAACACCTTCGTTTGATTCTATAGATATATCTCCTGAAGCAATTATGGAATATCCCGGCATGATTGTTCCTTTTATTTGGATGGATCCATCAAATTTTAAATTTCCTGTTTCTAAACCGACATCTCCATTAATAACAAGATGTTTTTGAACAGCAAGAACCCCATTTATTTCACCAATAACTCCGTTCGTTTTGGATCGAAGAACTATTTTTCCCTCTTCCTCTACTTCATATGCGGATTCAGTATCATATTTTAATGGTACATCATCACCTTTTTCAGAAGGCATCATTTCTCCAAGAATATTCCTACCTTCAATGCCTTCTTGTTCTGGTATTTTTTCTCCCAACCATGTACCTTCCTTTATTTCAACAATAAAATTCATATCAAAATAATCAGCTTTTCCATCTGCATTTATTTCGGGCTTTTTCTCTGCTTGTTGCAAGTACTTTACCATTGCGTCTGTTCCTTTTTTAGGAGGCAATCCGTTTGCGACTATGTATGCTTTTCCAGTTATTACTTTTTGGAAGTCTATTGGAACTTGTCCATAAATAATATTATTCTCCTTTAGTAGCACATTAATAGCTGATTGGATTTCTGCCGTATGTTCTTGTATATAGCTTTGTGATTCATAAATTGTAACAACTGCTTGCATCTTGTCAGCACTAAGCTCTAATTCAAGACTATCTATCCAACTACCAATTTCGATTGGTTCATGTGACTTAGTTTCTACGGCTTTTTTTAATGCCATAAAATTGGTGACTTTTAAACGTGCATGTTTACGAGTCACTTCATCGAATTTTTTCAGATTATACCCATCAACTTTTATTGTTATAAAAGCCCTTCCACTTTCTTCGGATAATACTACTTCTTTATTTTCTTCAATTATCATGACTTATACACTTCCTTCTTATTTACATTATACTCACTTTTCTAACTATGGGTGGAAACAATAGAAAAAGTATATAAAAACAGTAATTTCGTATGCTTTTATCTTTATAGAAAAGGATTATTTCACTAAAACTCAAAACTTATATACCGCTAATTATACTTTTATTTAATAAAAAGGATAAATGAGGAAATATTTTTAAAATTACTTATCTATCTCCAACAAAAAAACATCATCCCTTACTGATAAGTTTTCATATCAATAAAAAATAATGTTTATTTATAGGTTCTTACACCATTATCCCAATTCACTTTGTTCAGTGCAAATAAGGTTTAAATCCTCTTTCAGCTAGCCATATTCTCCATTCGAATTTTGTCTGCAATCATTGCGATAAATTCACTATTAGTAGGCTTACTTTTCAAATGATGCACAGTGTAAGAGTTGATATAAAGGGATTTCTAAATTAATTAGTTGATATGAACTTTCTTCTATTTACTGCATTCCGCTCGTTGTATTTGTTGCTAATTTTACCGTAGAGAATAGTCAGTGTCAATCTATTCCAGTAACAATATATAATAATATTTACTGAAACTCTTCCTATTAAATAAGTAAATAAAAAGAGCATAGCAATTAAGCCACACTCCTAATTTTATAATCTACTTTGTATATTTTTCAAAACATACTTTTGTTACATTTTGTTGTTCTTTCTTGCCACCTTCAAATTAAACTTATCTATCTCAGTCATTAACTTAACTAAGAATTCCTTAGGAACATTTTCAATAAGTTCTTTTTTAAATCGCTCATGTACTTCTTTTGATGTTGTTATCTTCATGTTTCGACACTTCCTTACTTAAAAATCAGCCTTCTTTTATTAATTCCAGTGCAACCTCAACAAGTCTTTTCACATTAATCTCTCCTATTTCGGTTACTTTTTGACCGTTCGACAATTTAGTTATTTTTATTTTTCTGCCTTCTTCCTTCCATTTCTTTAACCTTTTTTCCGATCCAACTAAACCTCTTTCCTGTGCTTCCTTTATTTTCTTATCATACAAAATTGAATAATCCTCCATATTGCACCTCTTCTCAATTGTTTAATTTTCATTCAGATGAATGTATTCGTACACCCTAACAAATCTCCCTCTAACTATGCCTTAATATGTCTGTACTTATCTTTATTCTGTTTATAATAATCATACATAATTGTACCAAGCAATTCCTTTAATGTAGCAACTGCTTTCGTTTCAGCTTCAATTGAATCTTTTTTATAATTTTGATGTGTGCTTCTAATTTGAATTTGATTTTTAGCTCTCAAGAAAATCCATCCTCCCATTAATTCCATACTTGATTCAATAATCTACATTATTTAAAAAAGTCGGTTATCCCGAATATTTATTAGGGGTTATTGGATAATGATAAATTTTTATATCGCTATCTATAAATCCTCTTTTCCTAGCTCCTAAAAGAGTCTGATACATGTTTTCTCTTCCAACAGGGTTATCAGTGTGAAGATATACTTTATTTACTTTCAATCCTTGTTCACAAAACCATTTAACGAAGTCATACCCAGTTGGTAATAATGTACCGTCTGTATCTTCCCCTAAATCATGGTCAAGCGATAGGATATCAATTTCAAAGTTATCAAAGAAACTAATGGCTTCATTAAATGTTCTAGCCAATTCAAATCCATCCGGACAATCCCTTAAATCATCCACATATAAGTTTATTCTTTGTTTCATTTACACCACCCTTTCAATAAAAGATATAGCCAAGGATATTATAATTTTCATCATAAATGTATGTGTAAATCTATTATTTAGAAGAATTTAAGTAATTCTATATATGACTATTACATTTATTTGAATAAAGCAAATAAAGAGAAGAGTCAGTGTTAATTATACTAACTCTTCGAGTTAAATGATTGATTATTTTTAATTAAGTCATAGAAAGCTTGAGCTATTAATTTTATGTTTGGTTCATTTAATTCAGTTACCTGAACTTTAGTAATTTTACTCTCAACCATATCTTTAATTAGCATTCCCACATCTCCTTACCTTCTTATTTTCTCTATTCTAATATTTTATCTCCGTAACTCATTTCATCCATAAAAATTCATCACCACCATTCCATTTATCGCCTATTAACGTAGTTATACTGTACCATTACGAAAAGATTTTACATATTATAATTTTTTTGTATATAAGCAGAAATCATCTAACCCAATATTAAAGCAAAAATACTCGGATTAATTATCCATTTTACTTGAATAATATGTTAAAAGTTCCAACTAAAATACCGATATAATTTAAGAGTATATAAAAGGGGTTATTTTAATGATTATTAAGCATAATATTTCATCTTTAAATACGAACAATAAATTAAAAATTAATAGAGAAAAGACCGCGAAAAGTTTAGAAAAGCTATCATCTGGATTTAGGATTAATCGTGCCGGGGATGATGCTGCTGGTCTAGCTATTTCTGAGAAAATGCGTGGTCAAATTCGAGGTTTAAATATGGCAGGAAAGAATATACAAGATGGAATTTCTTTGATACAAACTGCTGAAGGTGGTTTAGGAAATATCCAAAATCCTAATTTAATAAGATTGAGAGAACTTGCTATTCAATCTGCTAACGATACTCTGACAGATGAGGATAGAAAACTGATTCAGAAAGAAGTTGAACAGATTAAACAAGGTATAAATGAAATTGCCAATAATACCGAATTTAATGGAATTAACTTGTTAAATATACCGGAAAGCACAACTGTAACAACATCATTAGAAGTAACTGATTACGAGGCCGATTTATCAGTAGTGGATATTACTAAAGCAAAGAGCATTACAATTTATGAAATAACTGATGGCGTCACCCATACAATAGAAATCCCCGTTAGTTCTTTTAACGATGGAATAACTTGGAGTCCACCAAATAATAGCTTGTTTGAAGAATATATTTTTAAAAGCCTTGATGTTAATCCAACTCAATTATTTCAAAGTATCGCTAAGCACCTTGGGCAACTTGAACCTAGAAACAATATAACAGGAGTAAAGCTAAATGGTATAGAAGGGTACGATCAACTAGAAATTTTCGGCAAGCTTCATAGTGCTAGTTATATTGATGATTTTGGAAAAGTTGATCCAGATCATTCTGTAAAAAATGCAAATTCTGAAGATTTAACAGATTATCCAGAGTTTTTACCTACTCTAAACGAAGATACCGAGTTACTTTGGGTATTCTATGCAAGAAAGCAAATAACAAATACTAATGCCGAGTCTAATAACATATTATCTCCACTTCTTTCGTTCCAAACCGGAGCTAATTCTAGAGATTCAGTTTCAATTGAACTTTCTGATGTTCGAACAACAGCACTAGGTATAGATAATATTGATCTTTCAACAAGACAAGGTGCAGAATCAGCAATATCAAAGATTGATGAAGCAATAGCGAAAGTATCATCGGAACGTGGTAAATTTGGAGCTTATCAAAATAGACTTGAACATGCCTATAATTCCGTTATGAATACTTCCGAAAATTTGCAATCTGCCGAGTCCCGCATTAGAGATACCGATATGGCAAAAGAAATGATGGAATTCACTAAAAATAACATCTTAACTCAAGCTGCACAATCTATGCTAGCTCAATCAAATCAGCAATCAGAAAGTGTATTACAATTACTTAAATGATATAAAGTAGGCTATCTTGATAATGTACTCTGATTAGTCTTTTTGTAATTAATATCCATTTTTTATTTATTCATTAATAGTAGAATCAAAACGAATGCTGTACTTATTCTGTGTGAGTGTAAGTGCTTGGACTTGTTTCCAATATTTCAAAACTTTTTACGATGTTTTTATACTCCCCCAATTAATAAATTTCTTCTATATTAACTTGTTTTTAATCGCAAAATATACGACATCGTTCATAAGTCGTAAATAAAACGTGACAAGCTCTATGTCCACTGTCTATCGGTGTTTTGGCTGATCACTAAAATTATATTAATATAACACTTTTAGCGACTGCACATAGTAATTATCTATGTTTAGGAGGTATCTTTTGCTTGTTAGTCGTTATATAACAGGAATCTGATATTATAAGTGTTTTATTGATATAATTTTGATATGTCACAATGTAATCCATGGAATCAAATCACATAACGTTATGTACATGTTTAAGCAGGTTATATTAAATTATTAAATTAATTAAGTCAAAAAAATCCCCACAATCAAAATATAGAAAGTGGGGAAATATTATTATGTATCACTCACATTTGAATAGAATTGATAACATTATGTATTAGTTGAATGGTGTAAATTACCTTCTCATCCCTCTCTCTCGTTTTAGTGTATTAGCAATTTGATTACTAAATGATTTAACATCAGCTTCATCCCCAACCATCTTATCTACTTTAAAATTGAAGTAATAGTTTTCAGTTTGAATCTGTTGTCCACTAAAATTCAAATATTCAGCAATACCTTTTCCAATACCTGCAAATGTTTTCCTATTCAATGGAAGAATTGCTTCGGCTCCAGCTTCCCCTACCCCTTGTAAACCTGCATTAGCTGTTCCAAAAATAGTCGGTTTGTTGAAAATACCACCTTGAGCATTCCAACTCACATCTATTTTTGGGACAGATGGAGGACTCAATGAGAAACTACCTGTCAAATTAAACTTCGGTAGCTTTGGTAAACTAATTTCAGGAATTTTTAGTTTCATGTTGGAGAAGAATCCTGTAATACTATCTATAACATTTTTCACTTTATCCCTAGCATCTTCTATTGGCTTTGTTATAGCGGTTTTTATTTCATCGAATTTCGATTTCGTAGCCGTTAATATCTCAATTGTTTTGTTCGCAGTATCAGTCTTCATCTGATTCCATTTATCGGAAATTGCTTTATTTGTTTCCTCAAACGTTTGCTTCATTTTATTCTTGAATACTGCCCATTTAGAAAGAATCTCTCCTGTTTCCCAATCCACAGTTTGTGCGTGTTCTCCTGCTTGTTTCTTTGCTTCAGAGACAATATCCTTATGCATATTTTCAGCGTATTTTACCGATTCATCACGTTGTTTTTTTGCTTCTGCGATTAATTTATCTGCTTGTTCTGCTGATATGACTCCAGTTTCGTCACGCATACGAATAATTTGAGCAACAGTTTCATCGTATTGAGCATTTACTTCTTTAACAGATTTATCACGTTGCATAGCACTATTCTTGACAACTTCTGCCGCTTGTTGTGCTGATACAATACTAGCTGTTTCTTTCAAACGTACCATGATTATTTTTTGTTCCATTTCACTTGCACTCAACACTTTAACCGCTTGGTCTTGTGCTTGTTGGTTAATATTATTAATTACTTCATATTCTCGTTCAGTGAGAGCACGGTTTTCATCAGCTGCTAATTGCAATATTTCTGTAATACGTTTCTTTTTATATTCTTCAAGCTCAATTTCTTTATCATGCGTTTGCTGTTTTTTCTCCAATATTTTAGCTTCTTCTTCACCGGTTAGAACGGATGAATTCAGGAAGAAATTTTTCATACTATCCATTTCTTGAATATGTCTAGTATTTAGCCCTTCCACAATTTGCTTATTCATTCCTTCATATTTCCCTACTAAATCTGTCGCCATTTCCTGTGTAACTCGTGAAGAGGTTATGTGCATTTCTGACAACGATTTACTAACTCCATCAGATAAATTAAAGAATCCTTCTAATGCTACTTTCGTTGAATCTGAGACTCCCTCCAAGCTATCTCCGAATCTATCAACTTCTTGCAAAGCGTCTTGTTTAAGGTATTTAACCAATGCAACAGTACCAACAGTCAATGCTGTAATACCTAATATTATTAACGGGTCCGATCGGACCCGTTAATAATGCTAATGCTCCACCAAAAACTGCCGATGCTCCTCCTGCTGCTGCTAATGCTCCACTCAATACTCCGAAGAAAGAAACAATAGAACTGATAGAACTGATAGAACTTATTAATGTACCAAAAATTAATAGTAAAGGACCGATTGCGGCAACGATACCTCCAAAAATGATTATTGTCCTTTGAGTCGTCTCGCTCATATTTGCAAACTTTTCAATTACAGGCTTTAAACTTTCCATCATCTTTACTAACAATGGTACGATGATGCCACCGATAGTTATACCTAAATCTTTTAATAAATTTAGAAATATTGTAAATTGTGATGTAGTAGTTTTATAACGTTCTTCTGCTTCATTCGTCAATGCAACATTTTCTTTCCATGCATTATTTGATAGATCAATAGCATCTGAGAATAGTTCACTTGCATTACCTGCACGCAATAATGAGTCTCGAAGTCTTACTTCAGAAATCCCCATTTCTTCTAACATATTGATTGCAGTATCTCCTGCTGCTTCAGCATTTCCTAATCCATTGATAAAAGCACCTAATGCTCCAACTGCATCGTCTTGAAACATCTTCACAAATTGATCAGAAGTAGTACCTGCTATTTTAGAAAAACTCTCTAAATCTGCTCCTGCTTTAATCATTGATGTTAACTCCAACTTAGTCATACTCAATGATTCTGCTAATAAGGTAAAAGCTTTGGGGGTATTGGAAGCCATTAATTGCAATTCTCTAATTGAATAACCTGTCTTATCTGTAAGCTCGTTCATCTTTGAATAACCTGTAGTAGCTGCAACTTGCATTCTTATCATTGCTTTACTTAAAGCCGAACCACCCATTTCAGCTTCAATCCCAACAGAACTTAAAGCTGCAGACAATCCTAAAATATCTGCTTCACTCATGCCAATTTGAGATCCTGCTCCTGATAAGCGCAAAGCCATTGCAACAATTTCACCCTCAGTAGTAGCAAAATTATTTCCTAGAGCTACAACGGAAGATCCGAGTTTATCAAAGTCCGCTTGATTCATTCCCGTAATATTTGCAAGCCTTGCTAGTGCAGTAGCTGCCTCTTCACTGCTCATATTTGTTGCAACTCCAAGGTCAACCATAGTACGAGTAAAGCCTAAAATCGCTTCTTTCTTAATACCTAGTTGCCCTGCTGCTTCTGCAACTCCTGCTATTTCTGTAGCTGCTGCTGGAATTTCTTTTGCCATGTTACGGATTCCATCTGATAGTGCTGT
The DNA here is from genome assembly GCF_042945595.1 of Psychrobacillus sp. L3. Classification (GTDB taxonomy): domain Bacteria; phylum Bacillota; class Bacilli; order Bacillales_A; family Planococcaceae; genus Psychrobacillus. Next base: position 2,220,450 of record NZ_CP168493.1, read on the forward strand.
AAACTCTTCTTCTGTTGCATCTACCGTTTTTCTTACTCCAGCAAATGCTGATTCAAAATCCATAGAAGATTTCACTGCAAGTGCTCCAACTGCAGCCAATGGAAGCGTAACTTTTGCAGTTAGACTCTTACCAACTTTTGTAAATCCATCACCGATTGCTTTAGTCTTATCAGCAAAGTTTTTAGCAAGTTCATTACTCTTGTTACTAGCATCATTCATTGCATTTACAAACTGATCAGTTTTAGCAACGATATTTGCAACTATACTATATTGTTGTGACATTTCATCACTTCCCATTTCTATTTTTAAGATGCAAAAAAAGGGGAACATCCAATGTGAATGGACATTCCCCTCTTCTATTTACATATTTTTCATTTGTTCTTTAGCTCGTCTAATGGCATCAAAATCAGTTTTCTGATTCTCTTTTATTGACTTGTGTTCTTCCTCTTTAGTTAATGACTTCAAGAATTTTTGTCTATCATCATCTTTATAATTTGGAAGCAAGCTAATATAAGACTTCATGAGCCATTCTTGTTGTTTATTATCATCTATGATTTCTTGATTTAATATGTGTTCATCTATGTATACGTTGTCTAAAATGTAATCACGAGTCCAACCATATTCATTCGCATAAAGGTGAACAATATGTAACATTTGCCGTTGAAGCAATGTAAATATTGACTCTGTAATTTTTTCCGAATCTGACTCAGTATTATTGTTTACTGAGCCTTCATGAAGTTTTTTAGGTATTTCACAATTGTTTCAAAGTTGTTAATTTGTAAAACTGTTTGTATTAACAAAACTAGATCATCCAATCCACCATCAAGAATTTTCTCTAAATCAATTTCCGATGCAACTGCTAAAAATGGAGGAAGCGTTTCAGATGCTTGCATAATCAACTTTGGCGCTTTCTCTAACAAAACGGATGTATCCAAATCTCTAGCCTCTCCTAAATCATTCATAAATACTTCTTTGAATACTTCTGGAAGATTGCTCAAAGTAGCTGCTAATGCTCCAATACGTCTCACTGGAATCTTCCTAATTTCAAAATCTTCACCATTAAAATTAATAGGTAATTTATCTTTTATCATTTATATCGTCTCCTTCAAGTTGTGTTATTTTAGCTCGTTATTAATGCTTAATCCGTTCCTTCTTGTCCAATTCGGAAGTAGTTACCACCTGTTGAGCCATCACCCGTGCGTGGTAGACCAATGAATTCAACTTCATATTTAACTACTTCTTTACCGTAAGCTCTCTCAAATGCACCAGTTGGATAGGCTTTGAAAACAGTAATATCATAATCCGTGTCTTCCCCTGCATCTTTTGGATGGATTGTAATTTCTTGTGCTTTATCCCTTACACGCTGATGGATACGTCCATCTGTCATACCGACAACTTCACCATCTTCTTTCAACTCTTGAAGTGCTGGCAAAGCCATTTTTAACTTTTCAAACCCTTCCTCTTGGAACACAACTTTTAATTTTACGCTCCACGAATCAAGATATAGATCATATAAACCAAGCTCATACGTTTCTACATCTAAATAGTTCGGCTCTGCGGTAAACGTTGCTCCATCACCCTGTAAACCAATATCTAAGCCGCCTACCTTAATATCTGCCAAACCGAAACCTACTTTAATTTCACTCATCTATAATCATTCCTTTTCATTTTTTATTTTTGTACAATTAAAAAAACCAACTCCATTGAGAACTCTTCATTCTCGTTAGAATCGGCATATAGATAGTTCACATCTGTTCTGGCATAGCTATGCATAACTCTTAATCCGTCAAGGTTGTAATTCTCTTTAGAATGGAATAACGTTAATATTTCATTTCCTAGCTTACTACCTTCATCATGAGTTGGTGCTCTAAATTTTATCTCAATTACCTTTTCTCTTGTTGGTGCATATAAATCAGGAGGATATCCACCTAAATCAATGACACTAACAATTAAATTAGGTTGTTCAGGATAGAAGTTAATGAATAAATTTTCACTAAATATGAGTGCTTGCTCCTTAATGTTTGAAGCAATATAATCAGCTACCACTTTAAGCATTATATCCACCTACCTTTTCCCAATCGCCAATAAAAAAGTATGTATTATTCATGTGTGGATTAGATTTATTCTTAACTCTCGTCCCAATAAATACTATTTCAAATTCATCTGTTTCCTTCTTATATGTGCGTTTAAATCCAGTTTCTGGTGAAATGTAAGCATTCCAAATACAAATATCAAACTCTTTGTCAACTGCATCGAATGGATGAATAATCAATCTTTTTCCTTCTATATCAAAGTTAGAAGGATCATCATAAAGACCATCTTCATGTGTTTCCAACGTTTGCATTAGCTTTAATGTTTCATAGGACTCATCATTAACAGACACTTTAAAGGTCACTTCATACGATTCCAAAATATAACCGTTTACATCATTTAATGCTCCACCAAACATTTTTGTATAAGTTGGAATAGCCGAGAATACACCCTCATCTGCCATAGCTGGAAGTTTCATATCATCATATGTGATCTCGCACAAACCAAATGGAATTTTAATTTCGTTCATGAATAATCACCCACCATTTTATCTAATATGTGCTTCATGTACTTTTGACTGTAAGCTGTAATAGGTTGTGATAAAAACTTACGCCCAACGGTCATACCGTCAAAACCAGACTTTCTTGCTGAAGTTGCTCCCAGATTATAGAATCCTTCGTGCATACGTAGAGCATACTTTTTGTTGTATCCAACTTTAGCTGTAATTGCTCCATTTGATTTAATAGCTGGTTCTACCGTTCCATTTTCCATTAATCCACCTTCATCCAATGGTGCAAGTTTTTGACTAGCAGATAACAAATCTTCTGCTACTTCATTTATTCCTTTTTCAATGTTTGTAACTGCATCCATAGCTAACCTTTGTAACTCATCGCCAAAATCTTCAATTTTCATAGTTCTCATACATAAATCACCTGCTTTACAACTTCGCCAATTGTATTTCTAGTAATTTTTTGAGAGATAATTGCATGTTCCTTATTGTCATATTCAACCTTATCATCAACTTTAAAGGAAATATCAGCAGGAAGAGTGAACTCCAATTGAGATACTACTTCTTGTGCTGATTTATCTTTAACTAGTTGATACTTCTCTTTCACACGACACTTAACATCCTGCTCATTCTTTTTAATCGATTTGCCATATCCATCCCTACCAATTTCATAAATTGTGCAATCTTGGTATAGAGTAATCATATGATTTTACCCAACTTTTTGAATGAGTGTTTCTTTAAAAATGTCGATACTATTGGAGAAATAAAAGAGATGTCCATTTGAAAGCTCATATCTTCAAATTTATAAGAAGATACACCCTCACGCTGAAGTATTAAACGCTCTTTATCGAATACAAGTAGATGAATAGCTTGCTCACAAACTGCATAAAGATAGATGGATTTCTCTTTAACATCTTCACGTAACTCAAACGCTGCATTGATATAGTTTTCAGCCATTTGCAGGGAATTTTTTCTGTCCATGTCGTCAGACAATGACTCCCATGCTACTTTTTCAACATGCATGGATAAATAAGCATCTGCATCATATAGGTCGACTGACATTTTTAGTCACCTTCTTTGGTGTCTGCTTATCTTCATCTTTTCCAACTTTTATTTTCTTAACTATTGTTTCATGCCGTCTTCTAAGCAACAATTTGTAGACCTCCTCCATTAAAATGAGAAGGGAACAAATCCCCTCTCAGATTATATATTTCCGCTAATATTATGCTTTTGTTTTCAATTTAACTAGTTTGGACTCGTCTTCAACTACAGCTACATAGTGCTCATCTGCTGAGATAACTGTTGTTTTGGCAAGGATATCTCGCTGACTTTCAACCATTACATCACGTTTCAAATAGATTGCAAGTGCACCTTCTTTAACGATGAAGTTAGTGTAAACTCCAGCAGTCTTAGGAACTTTGTTGGATGCAACCACTTGACATCCTGCAATTTCACCAATTACTCCTGTCATGAAAGCATTCGGTACAGACTTAATGAAATCTGGGTTCTTACGAATAGCTGACTTTTGAAGTGAATGAATGAACAAGATTTTCGGCTCGTCGTCTTCTTCTTCGAACTTATCAAGCGCATCTACAATTGAATCATATGAGATCGCTACAGTGGAAGCATCATGTGTAAGTGTTGCACCGTTGAATGCTTCCACACAGTCATTATCAACTTTAGCTGCAATTGACGTTTCAAGTTGTTTCTCTGCTTCTCCTACTGGATCACCGTATCCTGACAGTGCCGCTTTATCAGTAATTTCTACCGCTTTACCTGCTTGTTTAATTGTAACTGATTGAGTAGATGCAGAAAGTACTGTTGTACCCATTGCGATACCTTCAGTAAGATCATCCGCATCTCCAATATATGCATATTTAGGGATTGTTACTGTATCCCCTGCTTGTCCTACAAGTGTTTTATCAATACGTGCAAGTGGAGCAAATTTGATTTTCTTTTCCAATTCAGCAGAAATCATATCCGCCATTACTTCTGGGTTAACTAAGTTCGCTAATTTTGTTGTTGTCATTTTTAAAAACATCCTTTTCTAATTGTAATTTTTATGTTTGTGGTTGAGCCACTACTCTATTATTTAAGCAATTGATTGTATAAGTTTTCATCCTCATGCTTAAGTTTTACTTTTTCTTGATGAGTCATTTTCATAAACTGTTCCTTTGTGATTGTTGGAGGAACTGGGTTAGCACCTAATCCGCCAAAATCTTGAGGCTTATTCATGGTAAATAACCCATTTACAATAGCTGATTCAATCCAAGCCAATTTAGCAACATCATCGACATTAGGAATTAAATCCTTGAATGCTTCTGGTACTTGCTCTAGTTTCGATTGATACATTTGTTGAAAGAGTGCCTCATATTGAGAAACTTTTAATTGAAGTGGTTTAACTATTTCATCATTAACTTCTGGATTTTCTGTTTCAGATTCAACTTCATGGTCACTATTTTTTAACTTATCAAGCTCATCTTTCACTTCTTTATACTTATCATTAATTTCCTTGAAGCGTTTATATGGAACTGCTTTTCCTTCTTCTAATTCAGTTTCTTCAATAACTTCTACTTCCTCAGTCGGATCTGTGTTAACGTCTTCAGCTGACGAATCGACTTCCTCAGTTTCAACCTCTTCAACGATTTCCTCTGTATCTTTGATTTCTTCTGCCATTTATTAATTCATCCTTTCACATTTTTTTACGTGGTTTAGTCCACGAGTTGGATTTTTAACATAATAAAAACACGTCAATTAGAAACATAATCATTTCTTTTTGAGTGATTCATAGTCAATCTTATTTAATTCTTTCATTGATAAGCTTTGATATTTATTATTGACAGTTTCACCCTTGCCCATTAAAGCTGACATATAGGCAAGAAAAATATGCTTACAACCTGGATGAAGTATGTTGTATGGACGATTAGGAAGCGTTTCTATAGAAGGATAGTTCTTACTCTCTCCACTTATTGAGAACACCATATCCTCATAATACCTACACCAATCAGCAGCGCCATGTTTGCTAATCTGTATCAAGTCAAAGTTTTCACTGTATGCACCTTCTTCAGCATACTTTTCTTGATACTCTTTTAGTCTGTTCAGTGTACCTTCGTTGTGCAGAATCCTGCTTTTAGTTCTAATCACCATATCAGCATACCTATCTATTTTCCATACTCTGCTACCAGCATCCTTAAAAGATGAAATACCATTTGCGAGTAGTTGCTCTCTCAACTTCTTCTTGACAGTGATATATGAATCCCCACCTTCGATCATTGCTGTGATTAATGATTGAGCGTTATCACGTATGATTTTCTTTGCTTCACGGCTCAAATATCGTGTATTTTTATCTAAGTCGTTATACAAGTCGTTTGTTGCCCTTTTAAGCGCTTCTTTATGAATGGCATGTTCAGCACGGGAAAGTTTCTTAACATCACTAATTTGAATAGCTAAGGAGTCAATATTTTTTAAGGAAAACAAATAATATTGTGGAAATACACTTTTCAGGAAAACTTTTGCTTCCTCATCTAAACCAACTAGAATCAGATTGACTTCTTTAAGTAGCTTTTTAGTTTGCCTATCATTCATTTCCTCATCTATTTGTCTTATGAGTAAAGCCAAAATAGTCGTGTACGCAATCCGATATTTAGAGATAAGCTTATCTGTATCTTCATCAATCTGTTCGATGGATTCATATTCTTTTTCTTCCATTAAATATCACTCCGAAAACTTAATCGGTCACGCTCGTTCTCTTCGTTAATAATTTCAAGGAATTCGTCCTCTACTTCTTTTGAAGTATAATGAGGATTCAAACGAGCAATAGATGATTTAGCGGAAGAAAGTCCAGATACAACTTTTAATTGCTCTTCTTGTGCTTTTGTGAAGTTATCTTCTGGCATCGATGCAGTCATCTCAATAGATGGAATAACCGGCTCATATTTGGCTCCTGCTAAGACTTCTAATTGTTGTGCTTGATGTAGAATTTTCTTAATACCATGCTCAAAATATTTCAAACTGTTTTCAATAACAGTTGACGTTCTGAAAGCCTTCAACTTTATTGATAAACTGGAACTATTTGCAGATTCTTTGGTTAATCCGTACAAATTGGAATTTAATGGAGATAGATAGTGGAGCATCTTCATGATTACTTCCTCTAAATACCATCTATTAGCCTCTAATTGTGATTCCCAAGTTAGATAAGAAGGTTTCACCTCTCCATCATCCACTGGAATATACAAGCCACTTTCTCCTTTTTGAAAGTTTCCGTCAAAATCCAGTAAGCTTGGAGAACCTATAATGGATGGATTAGAATGCTTATCTAATATTTTAGAAATTTGACTAACTCGCCAATTGTATTCCTCAAATAACGGTTCTAATCCGAAGTATAATGAATATCCAAATGTGTCACCGTTATGTCTACTAAATGGAATATAGGTTAATGGGCTTTCTGTGAGGCGAGTATTAACTTCTGTAACCTTTCCTATATCAGCACCTAACTCATTGTTGGTGAATACGCTTTTCTTTGTGATACACCAGTATTCCCCATTGCGTTTCTCGTAGATTTCTCTATATAAGAACTGTTCACCATTTTCTGTTACAGGGAAAGCAATTGTTTCTTTCACTGTTTTCCGCTTATCAAATGGATCGACATCAGGAAAATAGTAGTCAGGCTGAATAAATGTGATTTTACTTTTACCTTCATCAAGATAATTCTTAAATACTGCCCCACCTTTAACCGCTACGGTGATACTTGCTTCAGATAAAATGGAATTAAAATCATTCTCATAAATTAAACGGTCAATCATTTGATTAGTCTCAGGATTATCCTTGACTGTTGCGTTAATATTATCCCTAAAACTTAGATCCCTAAATAACTTAGCAATTTCTGAAGCTAGTGCAATAGGAATATATTTTCCATCCGTTCGCTTGAATTGTGGCTTATTTCTATACAAATCCCACATACGCTTATATCGCAAATGTCGATTGTCTTTAAAATTTATATTCAATCTGTCATCTCCTTTCTAAATTTGAGCATAAAAAAACACCTCATAGCCATGAAGGCTTGGGCATTACTTGTTTAGGCTTTTTCACTTTTTCAATTATCTCCCAAGCACCTGCTAAGGAGTCGGCTGCATCATCATGGCGAGCTTTAGGATTCCAGTCTTTAATCTGTAAATTATATTCTTGACTGTCTCGATTAAATTTGATGATACCGTTAGCTATATCAGGTTGTAATTGCATGATTCTTACTTCCTTTTTATTTCTTGGTTTCACAGGAATAATACGAATCGAATAGATGCCTTCTGCTTTCAATCGTTTCTTTAAATCTTCTAATATGTATTCTTGGAAGAGTGTAGATTCAAATGCCAATACATCCAAATAATCCTCATATAGCTTCACCTTTTGGATAATTAAATCAATCAATTTATCTGGTGTAATACGCTTGATTGTTCCATCAACAATATATTTATAACCTGTGACCTTCTGCTTTGCTAATATTGTGATAGCAGAAAAGTCCCCTTTACTTTGCGACTTACCCATTGCTGGATCAACAAACATAACTAAATTACATTCTGATAGATTAGGCATTCCATTGAAGTATTGAATGTTTTGGAAGATGTAATCATCTGCTCCCCTCGGCTGACACATTAATTCTTTATAGAAGGATGATTCTCCATCGTCAACTAGCTTCTTCATAAGAAAGTAGTAATCAAATTTTTCATCCCATAAAACACGAGTACCTTTTAGCATTTCAGATTGACTAGTAAGAAAGAAATTGTAAGCTGTTTCTTCTCTATGCTTGTCCTCTAATGATGTATAAATTTTTCTCCATTCAGCCCATAAGTCTGAACGTTCTGCCCATTGTAAAATAGACTGGAAGAATAGTTGTTTGTACCCTGTAGTTTCAGGACTAAGTAATTCTGAAAGTATATCCTCCGAATGTAATACAGTACCAACTACCAAAACACGAGTATTTTCTGTTCCAGAATTTAATAGGGAATCTTTATAAGTATTTGCAAGGTTTTCTCTACCGCTATCTGATTCTGCTACCTGATCTTTGATTAAATCATCACATAAAATCAATTCAGGACGATGCTCTTTGTAGCGAATTCCTCGTATTGAACCATCAATTCCTCTAATAGTAATACAAGTATCATTAGCTAAATGAACCTCATTAAATGACCATTTATTATTAGGTTGCTTCATCCTCCCAAAATCTTCAATAATGGCATCATTAGAAACCAACTCATCTTTTATCATGCTTAGAAAAGGAATTCCAGTATCTTCAGTTGCTGATACAAGTAATATGAATTGAAGCTTTTTATATAGAAGGATATTAAGTGGAAATAAAAATGAGGATAAAGTGGATTTTCCATAACCCCTAGGAACACCTACAACCATTCGCTTTCCTTCTTTCTCAAGTAGCCAATTTAACTCTTCCATTAATGATGTATGAAACTGGTTAAATGGTTTGCTGAAGTATTTAGGGAAATACGCTTTAGCAAAATAGGATAAATCAATCGCTCCTAACATTTTTCGCAATCCATTCGATCCAGTTAAAGAAAAATTAGATATTAGTTCTTTAATTTGTTCATCATTAAAATGGAATTTTAAGTGTTGAAATAGTAATTCTGTTTCTTTCTTATTTAGTGATTTCATTTTAAATATAACAACATCCTTTTCTGAGGTGTAATTGGTAGGATTTATAACATTTCATTCGATTTAAGCACTGATATTATTGTTCTGATGTATTTGTTAGGGTGCATCCTAGAATTGATTGATATTTTTAAAATACGACCATATACACCAATTATTCATTACCAACTTTCTCTAATCGTTTTGCTGTTCTTAGTTGATTAACTGGAATCAAATATTGCCGTGCGATAATTTTGTTATCCTTTTGATATGTAGCCATCTCCTTGAATCCTTTTTTGAGATAGTAACGATTAATAGATTGCATAACTTTTTTATCTGTGATGTAAAGTGCGTAATGTGTGTTTGAATACTTCCATAAATTGCATAACATTTATAACTCCCCTATTTTATGACATTAAAAAACTAGCCAATTAAAAACACCCAATAATTAGGAAAGGGAATAACCTAAAAATAAGATGTTTTTAATTACCTAGTTGATATTCAAAAGTTTAAAAATGGTGCGAAAATTTATGAGTCGTAGTACGACACGTTTTTCATTTTCAAAAGTATGTACCCCCACCCCTTCGTTTACTAACTCTTCATCAATCAGAACGTATATTCTATTTATCTAATCCGATACATACAATCTATTCATCTTATCCAAAATAAAAAGACTATCCAAATGGAGAAGGATAATCCTTGAAAGAGATTAGTCGTATAGATTCTCTAATGCTTCTGCTTGTTCTTCTTCTGTACTCTTACTGTATACATGTAGTGTGCTTATGTTTGCATGACCTAGTATGTCCTTTACTAGTACTAAGTCTTGTTTCTTGTTACGTATCAGCTCAGTAGCTAGTTGGTGTCTGAATAGGTGCGGTGTAATAACTAGATGCTCCATGCCTGCTTTCTTCTTCAGTCTATCTATGAGCTTTCTTACTCCATCATCTGTCATGACTCCACGTTGACCAATGAACACCCTTTCGCTGTCTACCTCTTTCCTAACATCTAAGTAGTCAACCAGTGCCTTCCTTGCATCATTGTTCAATGGGATAGTTCTCGATACGTTTCCTTTTCCGTTTCGGACAAATAATTTTCCTTTTCGATCCGATAATATTAAATCGTTTAATTCTAAAGAAGTTAATTCATTCACTCGAATACCAGTTGCCATAAGTGTTTCTACAATTGCAATATACAATAGATTATTAGAAGTTAATACTGTTCTTCTGAACCGATTGAATTCATCTTTACTTAAAATATTGGGAGCTGTTGCACTCTCTGATTTGTTTACTTTAACGCTCATAGCGACATTTGATGCAGCATAACCCTTTTCAGATAAGAATGAGCAATACTTTCTAATAGCAAACATGGAAGCTGATATAGTAGAACTTGCTTTCCCACTATTTAATAGAAAGCGTTGATAATCTTTTATATCTTTGTCAATAATATTAGTTGGATCTTCTTCATCGTATCTTTCTTTTAGCCAAACAAGAAACAATTCAAGGTTACGAACATAATTTTTAATCGTATTATCAGACTGACCACTTATATATTCTTTAAATTGTTCAATCATTTTTATTCCTCCAAACTGTATATATTATTATCTCGACAGATAATTGTGTTCTAATGGCTTATATATTGTCTTAATCATACCATTACAGCTATTATCTGTCTATATAATAATATTATCTAGACAGTTTTAAAAAAATAAAAAGAGAGAATTATTATTCCTTATGCTTCTTCTCTAACAATTCGAGCATATAATTTTTGCTTCCTTCATCATTAGTCTGGATGGATATTTCTTGTGTAAATTTTGGATCTAATTCAGCGAGTGTAAGAAGTTTAGCAATCGCATTAACACGAGCGTTTTCATTTGCTCCTGTGTCTGATAGCTTATCAAGTCGATCGATATACTTTTTCACATCTGCACGAATACTTTTTTTAGCTTCTCTTACACGTTCTTCTACAGCATCATCATAAGCATCTTTAAACGTTTTGTTGTCACGTCTCCAGTCGTAATATGTAGATGTAGCTACACCAGCTTCTTTCAATGATTCCGTTACATTCAAGTTACCTTCTACTAACAACTTGATTAAATATAATTGCTTTTCGGTTAACATTTTATCACCTTTCTTCTGAAATTTTTGAGTGCTTACGACTTTCTGCGATTTTACTATTAATTATCCACCAAAAATTCATGACTAAATAATCATCACTAAACCGTGTATCTACAATGAATCACATAATATATTTAATTATCTCGTTTGCTTCCTTTTGACTAATAATCGTTGTCGGAGTACTTTCACAATTTACGGTTTATTTTGAATAATAAAAAGCCACATCAACTTAATGATGCAGCCCCACATTTCACACATAATCTTCGAAAAATTCTCGAAAATCTTTAAACTCTTCGTCCGAATCGTAAATCCCATAAGTATATTCAAGTTTATATAAATCAATGACAGTAGATTTATACCACTCAATATTTTCATCTAATCCTTTAATAAGTTTTTCTAATTCTTCAACAGAAAACAATGAATTTACGTAGTGGGTGTACCCTGAATTCAATATTCTTTGAACATCAAAATCATTTAAATTGTTTTTCCATACTAACAATGGTGCACTTTCCTTACTTAATCTGATTTCGACAGTTTGATACTTAGACTTAGTCGGAATATCAAATCTAAAAGAAGCTCCACTATCATCTGAATTAGTAAGTGTAAGGTTGATAGTGTGTAAGTCATTCTCAGCAATTCGAACCCTAGCTTGAGGACTTTCAATTGTAAAATTGTGAGTTTTAAAATATGAACTGAATTGTTCTAAAAACTCTCTTATTTTGTTGTTAACAATGGGTTTTGTAAAAACTGATATCTGTAGTAAGAGTTCATTAAATTCTTTAATTTTCTTTAAAACTTCAACTCTATAACTATAAATATCCTCATCTAATTTTAATTCATTAATGTCCATCTCCACAACACCTCTCCTCAATAATATTGTAATTACTCCCTACAATACTACTATTCGACATATCATGTCATAAGTCCTTTATTTATCTTTTATAAACTGAAGTGTAGATAAAACGTTAATTAACTTTAATGCATCGACTTTAGTCCAATAATTAGGATTGTCTCTTCCATGCAAAACCCAGTTCCTATTTAACATTGATCCACGTTCTTCAGCAAAATCTTTACGAACAAACATCTTACTTGATAGATATTTTATCAATGAATGAGAAATAATAATCAAAAACTTCTCTTCCTCACTTAATATCTTTCCTTTCCACTCTCGTATTAAGCGATTACCAATTTCATTGCTCATAGCAATATCTGATATTTCTCCCTCAATAATCGTAATAAGCAAAGGAATAATAACTCCATATTTTTCTGATTCATACAAATCAAAACAATCAATTAAGACATTTCTCCATCTATCATCAATTCCCTTTAAAATAACTGACTTCTCCATAAAATAAGTTTCATTTGAGTTTGATTCATAATAATTAAGGAATAACTCATCTAATTGCATTGACTTAATTTGTAATAACTTAACATCTAAATAGAAATTAAGATTCATTTTCCCAGTTATTGTCCATCCTGATAATGAATTATGTTCAACTAAAGCTTCTATTTTTTTATAATCTATTTCAATTTCAGGTAAATCTATCTTAGGAAATTCTATTCTTGATATAGCGGTTTTAATTGTATTTTGAGCCTCACGAATCTGTCTAAATTGCTCGCCAAAAGCTTCCGAAATACGTTTCATATTTTTTGCGTATTCTCTCATCATTGCATTATAATCATCATTTAGAGTAATGGTAATCACCTCGTATATAAGTTGATTCTATTATACCATTATTCTTCCATTCCAGAAAAGTCATTCCATATTTCCAATCACTTCAACTCAAACATACTCTTTAGCATCTCATGCCTAGTTTTAATTTCACCTTGCAACTTAACTCCGTCATCCTGTAACTTTTCAATCTCTTCTATATTTCTATCATTTGCATTCACCTTAACAAGTACACCAAGCCGTTTCACAATAGTTCTGTAATCAGCAAGCAACTTGTTATATTCCTTTTCACTCACACCAACAAAATACTTCATCTTACATCCAGTACAAGCAAAGTAATTAAAGCGCACATCATAACCTTGATATATGCCGATTTTTTTACTTTTAATTTTATTTATCGTAAATAGTTCATAACAATTATCACATTTCACATTATCTATTTTATCACCTATTTCTCTATTTTTTTACATATGCTAGCATAGTATTGTTTGACTATCTTCGATATTTAAAACCTATAAATTCAGCTGTTATTATACGATTGATAAATTTAATCCATTTGTAGATTAGCATCCAAAACTCAAAATGCTACTCCCATCATTGAGTGTTCGTTCTTACTTAGTTATATCATTATCATGTATTGTGATATAGTTAAAATTGTATATTCCCAGTGAAAATATACTAAATTAGAAGTTTGAGAGGAGATTGCTTTATGAAATTGGATGATGCTAAATGTAATAATGATAATGATAGTGAAAAGGATGAAGATGTGTCAGCGTTAGATTTTTTCACAGAATATATATTAGTGAAATATATTCTAATGATAATTCCGATTTTTTTAAGTTTCTTACTTTTTATATTATTAGACGGCTCTATTTTGGGTTTAATAAAAATAACGGCTGGATACACAGTTGTTTTCTCTATGTTTATCCTCATGAATGAAAAATCATTCTTATTATTAAAGAAATATATTAATCAGCTTATTAAAAATTACACTATTGTTATTTTAGTTATTTCCATTAGTCTGATTGTAATTTATTTTTCAGATATTTTGTTTATGAACTCAATGAAAAATAGTTCTATTAATTTTGATATACTCTTAACTTTATCCGAAACAGTTATAAATCTTTTATATAAATTTCTGTTGAGTGTATTTCTATTAAATCTAACCTTTTATATAAATATTCTTATCCTTACTGCTTTAATTAAATTAGATATTGGAAATAGGTTATTACGATTTTTCACTAGCGAAAAACAATGATTTTAGATTTTAGTGAATACTGACGGCCTAGCTGTCAGAATCTATAATTAAAATCAATTACTCTTCTCCATATTCTTCAAACATAGCATGAAGATCATATACATAGTCCTTGAAATTTTCATAAATCTCAATATAATCATCTTTAATTTTTTCTGTGAGTGTATCATGTTTTAATTGGTTATATAACTTAGCCTTTTCAAGGGCGGCAATATATGATTTCGCTCCAGAAATTTTTTCATCTAATTCTACTAAAATTTCACCGGTATGTTCATATTCCTTAATTTTTTGTTCAAATGTATTCATAATCTTCCTCCATCAATTTTAATTTTTTATGTATTATTTTCTATTTAAGTATTCCAATTCAGTAACAATTGATTTCAAATAATCATCATGACTATAGAAGAAACGTTGAGCCAATCCATCATATAAGTTGGAACATGCTCTCCTAGCAGCGTTAAATACTAATTGTTCAAGTTCATCTTCTGACAAAACTACTATCCTATTTTGTCTCAATTTAATCCCTCCTAATCTACTGAAATAATCCAGTCCAGTAATACGGAACATCATGTTCAATAATTATTAATTGACCAATTCTGCCATTAATATGTGTAAATGCATTACCGTCTGATCCGATATATGTATAGTTTTCTAACCTATTATTTAGTAATCCATTGTCATTCACATTGATATAAATAATCAGATTTTTTTCTACATGAACAATCTCATTATTTACTAAAACTGTACAAGGTTTTTCTACATGCAACTTCACCTGATGAAAATCATAAGGAATAAAATTTGATGGAATTACATCCTTATTCCCTGCCATAGTATTTTCAACTCGCTCACTCCATGCATACATATTATTTCAACCTCTTATTAGTTGAAGCAAATAACTGTTTAAACCATTGTCTAAACGTTAATTTATGAAAGTCTTTGTAGTTGGCTGACCTATCTTCTAATATGCTTAAAGCGTGTTCTATTCCATTGTAATAGGCAAAATCTACATTTGTATTTACTTCAATTCCATCTATGTATTTAGCAATTTTAGTCACCTTATTTTGAAATTGCGCCTGTTGATTTTTCTTTATTTTCCCAATGTTAGCCATGTTAATAACTCCCCTTGTTAATCCTTATTTATCCAATAATTCTTTTAATACTGTTTCGTTATAAAGTGACATATTTACTTTATTATTCAAGTATTGCGATATCAAACTCGGAGATACACCCATCATTTTACTGACCTCATTTAATCTCAAACCCTTGCGTTTAATTTTAAAATATAATTCTAATCTATCATCTGTTGTTGTTTTCATTATTTTCTCCCTCTCATTTTTGTTATTTTTATATAAATTATGTAATATTTTACTCAAAAAATGAGTCACATCAATTTAGACATGACTCTCATTTATGGAATGTATCTTGGAGGCATAATTCCATTGCAATTAGTTATTTTTGGCGAAGGCTAACTATACCCCCTGCGTTAAAGCTCTAACACAAAAAGAAAAACAATTTTTAATATCCGTAGATAAAAAAAGATGCTAAATGAAAAGAATATTTGTACTCTCTCCACCTAGCAATCTATTTTCTACAAAATTCTATAGGCACAATATCAAGTGTTTATATACATTTACATGTCAACATTTTCAAGTACATTTGCTACAGTTTCTGACTTTTTTTAATAAAACAATTGATAAATAAGTCGGTATGTGATATGTACAGCGAATTTAATAATCTGCTATTCATTACTTCAGCTTTGTCACTATCTCCTACATCCTTTTTATCTAGCATAGTATGGAGCATGGAGTACATAGTTTCTGGCTTAATTTTCAACTTTGCAACTTTATTATTATAATTAGCGACCAAATCATCATACTCTCTCCAGTCTTCTTCACTCATTTCATTCTTATGTAAGCTGCCAATCTCATTCATATATACTTTTGTTTCATCTGTTAATTTTTTTATTTGTTTATAGTTGATTGCTTTACTATCCTGCTTAATCAAGAATGAATCAACATTAAATGAAGTTTTCCCCCCCCCGTGGTACTTCTTTTATTATTGGAGGTAAAAAGTCCATTGGAGTATTGTATGCATTATATTTAGAGACTTTCTTCTTATTTGATTCTTCCACTTTAGTAGTTTTGACAATGCTCTTTAAAAATAGAGGCTTAAACAGTCTTATTTTTTTCACTTTTCCCACTTCATCTAATACAACTTCTTTTTTCATGTACTTTTGAAGAAACTTTTCAATATTCCTAATCTCAAGTTTTGTATTTATTCTGTACATTCTCTTTGCTGAGTCAATTGTAAGTCCACTTAGAACCGTTACAACATCAACCTTCTTCATTACCTCTTGAGCATCATCATGTCTACCTACCGAAGATAACTCATGATAGATAGCATTGCCGAGTTGACCTAAGTTCACTACCCTGCCGATAAATTTCGCCGACTTTGCTAATGTACAATCTATAATACTCATATCTTCATTTGAAAGTACATATGACGTTGTATCCGCAGCCACTCCATTTACACACACCTTATATTTTTCTTGGCAATAATCAGCTATTTGTACTAGTTGTTCGTTATTTGTTGCGAAGATTGAATCACTGTCAAAATCAGATCCCGATAAACGGTCTAGTAGGCTTACATCAATGCTATTTGCTGCAATTATGTTTTTACTTAAATTAAAATATTTCTCGATATTTTTATCGTATGTATTAATTCCTAAAAATAAATTTGATGCACTAGAATGTGGATTCCTAAATCCTACTATTTCCTCATCAAATTCAAATAGAGTTGAATAGACTTGATTACCTTTCAAACTGCTTGATTTCACATTTTTAGTATCAAATTTATTTACTGAATGAAGCAACATTTCGTATGGATTTCCTATTAAAACCAAGTAATCTGCGGCATTGATTAATACTTTTCCACTTTTCACCTTTTTAACGTATGCATTAATTTTAGTTCGTTTAAAATTCTTAAAAAACGGAGTCAAAGCAATTTCTTCATTTTGCTCATAGAGTGCAACATACATAGCATTTGCATTACTTTTGCTACTAGTACGCTCAAGATACTTGGTATAAATATCATTTTTATCTTTCAAAGATGTTATGTAATCACGTTGAAATTCAGTCAAATCAAATACCTCTTTTGAAGATAAAGGGAGACTATTGAGCATCTGATACGACATTACCTGTGCAGGATTTCCATTATCATCAACACCTAGCTTAGAAGGCTTTTCATGCTTACAAATTCCAAATATCGAACCGTCTACTATAACTTTTTTCTTCCAATGTTGATAAATTGCGTTCTTTTGTGCTTTTTTATATTCTTTATTATTCATATTATCTCTCTCAACATCCATAACATCGCTGAATTTCAATATTTTCAACGAATTTGGGGTGGATATTAGCTTCACGTCTTTAGCAAGGATCTTATTTCCAAACATATCATTTAAATACCAATCATCAAACTTAATATCTGGAGGGCAATTATCGTTTAAAAACAGTTGAATATTAGTAGAAAAGGCGGCACTTTTAAAGTAATGATTTCTCAAAAGAATAAAACCTTTTTCACCTAATCTGACTGAATCCATCAATGACTTACAAATTAAACTCTGACCATCCCAAATACTATTTTCAATAGTAGCCTCTCCCACCACAGAATCTAATTGCGTATCTACAGTTTTAATCACATTTACCGTTTCTTTAAAAATACTATCAACATCATCAACTAATAATATAGATGCAGGATCAATTTGAATGGTGTCAACGATAGCTGAACCGACTAGGCTTTCATATGCTAATAACCCTGCTAAATCAACTCCTACGCCCTCTTTAAAAGGTAAACTCATTCGTGACCATCTCATCATATTTTTATGTAATGATTCTTTAATGAAAAGACATTCGCCATTTCTCGACTTTGAAGATGACCTCTTATATACAACATACTTTTGAGCTTTACCTTTATTATCTATAATCGTAAAACCCTTTGTATACAGATCCTTTCTCAAATTATCTAAGCCTATCCCATTCCACTTTTCGTTCAATTTTTTATTTTCAATTTCATCAACATCTGTTTCTAACTTCATAATGGATTGTTTCAATGCTATGTACTTATCATACGATTCATTTATCCCTGCAATTTCGGATTTACGTTTTTTAAGTTTCTCCTTGAAATTTTCAAGCAATGCTTCACCTGATTTCACTTTGTAGTTAAACTTTACGTTAATCATGTCACTAGAATATTGATTTCCTGTTCTAGTTTTGGACTCAACAAACCCTTTTTGCTCTCGCAATTTCATCAATTCTAGTGAATATGCAAGCATTCCCTTTTTATTAAGAAATAGTTCTCTTCCACGATTATTATTCGAGTAAATATCAGCAGCTTCAATACTCGGTATGTAACAGTTTTCATTTATTTGCATATGTAGTTTTTCCTCCAATGATTATTTAATTTTCTTCTATGTATATTCCTTCTATGTATTAATATTTATATTTTTGATAAGCAAAGTATTTTTATTTGCGTTCGACGCTAGGAACTTTATGACCGAATAGGGAATAACGTGGGTGGGCGTGACACCTATGTTTTGACCTTTATCCATGTTACTAATACAGTTCAAGTACCCAATTATTAGTGACGAACATACAATTCGCTACCACGCTCATTGTGTTCATCTACTAATAATTGAAATCAACGTAAATTAAGATTTGCTTATGATACGTATAATTTTTTACTTTTAAATTGATTAAATTTGATAATATAAATGTCGACAACCCAAAGTATTTAGTATTATATGTTTTAATAAATGGTTTGGGTTGTCGACAAAACTATTTATGCAAATAATTCATCAAATGTCCCCAGTTCATGAGTAATAAATAGTTCTTCACTCTTATATTCTTCATCAAATAATTGTTCAATATTTTCAATTTGATAAGAAGATGATTTTAAAATTAATAACATACTCAAATAGTAAAACCTTCTCCAAAACGTTTGCGAGCCTATGTATTGTTTTCTATTCTGTTTATCTCTCGACAACTTTATTAATCTTGAAAAATATGCAATATTGAATTGTTCCTCTGTTACATTTTTTAGGATAGTAGTATCAATTACAGTCACCTTATATGACTTGTAAACTCGATCAACATCATATACATTTTGCAAATGAAGAGTAATTAGTTCTGCAACTTTTGCTATTTTTTCAGAACCAGTATTATTATGTAAGTATTTTATGTATTCATAATATGTAAGTTCATAATCTGATAATATACTCCTAATATATTCAATGATGAGATTATATTTTTCCTCTGTGATTGATTCTTTGATGATCTTATTTGCATAATTTTTAAATGATGAAATGAACACCTCATCAACTTTTAAACGCTTTTCTTTTTCTAACAACCTGAATGAGTTTCTAATCACCGATATATTTCTACTATCTACACTAGATATACATTCCAGCACTATTTCATGAGCATTAAAAATCCCCTCATCTTTTGTTACATAAAAATCCTTTATCCCCTTCACATAGTTGATTTTAGCCGTTTCAGAAATCAAATTAGGTAGCTGTAATTTATCAGCCCATCCTTTGAATGAAAAACTACTAGTTGAAAGTTTGATAAGTTGATAGAATATGTACTCTCTCATTATTGAATCATGTTCTGTTAATTGTGTACCTTTGTAATTGTAATCTCGTTGTGTCTGCACCTCTTTTTTATCATCCAATATGTATCTGCGTTTCTTTCCTTTTCCAACAACACCAACAACGTTATAGATAGTTTTCAACTTCTCTATTAGCGCATCATGCGTTCTGTCAGGCTTTAAACAACCTCTATCTATCCATGCTTTCGTTTTAAATTCTGAACCATTAAAACCATGTTCAACGGTAATTTTTATCACATCCAGTTCGTTATATTCCATTGTTTAACCTCATCGAATTTAATCATATTGAATTGATCCCCTTATTGTTTATATATATTCTTTAATGTCATAATTTCAGTTAAAGCAGAGCGCAGTACATCTGTATCTTTAAAGCTATGTATTTTTTTCCCATCATTCTTTTTATCCTCAAACTTATAATAATCTTGTCCAGTGATAAATACTAAAGCCTTCGCTAAATCTATACTTTTTACTGCATAGTATTTGTTCTGGTTCATAATTTCCCCTCCTTTACCATTAAGCAATCTATTCTGATGACACGCTTTTATCGATAAACACTTAACTTGAGTGCTATGAATTTACTTCATTTTCTGACTTTATTTATTAGATGAAAATGTGAAGTAAACCGATTAAGGATCTCCCCATCATTGTCATTGTTAATCATCCTTTTCTATATGTTTTTTTGGTGCATTTCGTGCAAAATATGTATGTATTATTTTATTTTTTCCGCAATTCCCCCTTTCAATGTACAATTTCTACATTTTAGTTTTCATTTGAAAGTTACTGAATATCTGTTTAATTTCATCATTTTCCTCAAACTTTTCTAACTCATCTATAAAATTTTCAAGCTTATCTAATTTCAGGTTATATATTTTATCGATATTCATATAAATACTTGAATCAAAAGTTCTTTTTAGCCTATGAATTAACAATTCTCTTCGTAGTTGATTCTTTAAAAGCGTAATTTCCATAGTAAACATAGCTACGAGTGATTTTTTCATTTCTACATCGATATCATCATTCGCAAATATGTTCTTTAGCGAAATATCTTGATGGATTATTTTTATTTCAATTCGATCTATCATCGTTACAACCTTAATTTCCAATAGATAGCACTTATCTTCTGGAATCCCAAACAAGTCATATAAAATTCGTTTATATTTATCAGGAAAGTTTTTACTGCCGTTTTTCCAGTTTGTTGGTGCCGATTTGCTTATTCCTAAGTAATTCGATAACTCTGTTAATGTAATTTTGTTTATAATGCAAAAGTAATCTAATCCGTGCATATTTTTTCCAACCTCCAGGTTACTGTAACGCTTAATTGATAGGTTACAGTAACGCAATTGGAAAGTCAACGAATATGTTGCCTTTCTAAAATATCCATAAACTTTTACTCGATCAAACTCACATAATTTTCATCAATTAAATCTTCAATTACAATATCCCAGTCCATTCCTGTTAATATTTCAACTTCACCACTAACACTGGTAACTATAACTTCTATCTTCTGAATGAAATGACTTTCCATTAAGTATGGTGATTCTAATTCGGCGGATTCAATATTACTTTGATTAGTTTCTTTTCCAAATACCACATTAATATTACCCATTAATTTGTTCTTCATTTTACTTTCCTCCTATGTATTACAGAATGATTTTGAATTTCCCACTTTAGTTATATTGAAACGCTAAATGAGTTCGCTGGAAGTATTCTCTTGCAAGTATTCTTTCGTCAGATCCGTTAGATTCAATCTGCGTTAAGTCAGCTATATAATTCCCCAACACATCCGCTATTGAACAATTGTAACGTTTTGCAAATTCCTTTAAAGCCTTAAACTGCACATCGTTGATTTCTACATTTAATCTTTTTGTCATTGTGATATCCTCCTTAAATTATGATGATTGTCACTAACACTAAACAGGTAGTATATGTTCCGTAAAACCAAATTCTATCCCCTATTGTGCCTTCGCCTGTTCCAATGAAGTAATTATCGACTGCTTTAAACACCTTCATTCTGACACCATTCGACCTAAATCTGCTAACGTCATATTCGCCAACTCTTCAATGTCTATTTCAGCGACAGCACCACCAATATCAAAATTGATTATATTAGCATCATTTACACTAACTGACTGGGCATCATCCACAACGGCTGTATTAAAGACATAGTATAAGATTGCTGACTCATTGCGTGATAGTGCGACATTTTGAGTTATTAAATAGCCTTCTTCGTTAAATTCAAACTTTTCTTTTGATACATTGTCAAAATCCGTGTGTACCAGTCTAATTTTCCTCATCTTATCTTAGCTCCTTTTTGAACACCATGGTGTGCTTGTTACTATCCTCATAATAAACACCATAGTGTGCAAAGTCAACTAATTTATTAAAAACTTTTTAATTTTCAACACACTATAGTGTTTATTAGTTATAATTAGTAGCAGATATAACTAGGAGGTAATAAGAAATGATAATTATTAAATTAAAGGAAACAATGAAAGAGAAAAACTTTAACATCACAGAACTCGCAGAAGCAACTGGAATGCATAGGAACGGAATTTCTAAGATACTCAACGAGAAAAATAACGGGATTGAGTTCGATACACTAAATAAACTTTGCACAGTTTTAGAATGCGACGTATCTGACATAGTACAATTCACAAAAGATGAAAAATAATCAACTAAACGGTTACTGTGAGATAACAATCCAGTAGTCGTTTTTTAGTACGTAATCAATCGTATAAGCGTGTTAATAAGAATATCAAATAATACTTTTCTTAAATCCCATAAGCAGCCATTACTCTTTGTTTGATCCAAATAGTTTTAGTAGCGGATTTAATAGCATGATAAAGCAATCCTGACAAATTCTTAACTTTGCCACGTCTAAATGCGTTGATAACCGATAAAATGGATTGTCTATATTCATCCTCATAATCATCTAACTGGATTGTGCGATCTATACTTGCTTTAGCCTTGTATATTGTTCCAACTAACGTATAAAGTTCATCAGTTTTGAAGAATGGCGCTAAAGCATATTGTAATGTTAATGGTAACTTATTTACTAACCCTTGTTTAATTAATGATTCTTTACTGTCAAGCTCATAGGAATCTGCTTTTTTTGTATCATCTGTATTATTTGATTTAATAGTTTTAGAGAAAGCTTCTTGGTCGGACATGATAGTAGGACATTCCACTTCACCTACTTGATATGCTTGGATTACAATAGCATTAGACGACTGTCTTTTATCGCCTGTTGCACGTTTCGTTGTATGTTGAATAAATATACCTAATTCCTCTAAACGCTTACAGGAACGTTGTACGGTCTTATACGAGACAGATAGAGTTGATGCTATTTTAGATTTAGATAAATAACACACTCCGACAAATTTACATGCGTATTGTGAAATTAATTCTAATACTTCTTTAGTTGATTTTGTTAATTCTGATTGGAATTGTTGTTTAAATTGCTTAATAGATGCATTCATTTCCTCAATTGATGAAAATGATTGGAGAGACTTATATGTAGATTCAATATTTAATAGTGTAGTTGTCATGTGTATTCGCTCCTATTTTAACGAATACTTCCGGAAAGTAGGCGCACTTAAATAAGCCTTGCCTTATCTCACTTTTTTTGATAAAATGAGATTACATTAAATACTTTTCTGGAGTATTCATATTTAGTTTTTGAAGGTAAAGTGACTGTGAATCGCTTAGCCTTCTTTTTTTATGCTCTTTTTTAAATATCTAAATTCTGTAACGGTGAATGTTGTCGATATTTTTTCGATACTTCTTTATCTGCAAAATCTAAGTAAATCTGTGAGGTTACTTCAATAGAACTGTGACCGAGTAGCCTAGAGAGCGTTGCCAGATCCCCACCGTTTATAAGATAACGCTTTGCAAAGTTATTTCTAAGTAAATGTGGATGTACTTCTAACCCAACATCTTTACTTCTCAATCTAAATGACCTCTCAACACTTTCTAGCTTCAATTTGTTCCCTTGTATAGTTGAAAAAACAAATTCCGAATCTGAATATCTATCTTTGAAATCAAGCCATGACTTTAGATGCCTTCTAGTCTTGTCCGAGAAATAGACAAAACGCTGCTTCTTATTTTTGGTATCTCTAAGGAGGATTGCATTTGCTCTTAATTCAATATCGGATGGAACAATAGAAAGTAACTCACCAATTCGAGATCCAGTGTCAAAAATTAACCTAGCAATTATCCAATCTCGATATTGGTCAAACTTCGTCACATCAAAGGCTCTGAAAAATTGTTTAAGTTCGTTATCTTCTAACATGACTTTCATTTTGCGTTCTGGTTTAACATTCTTAATTGCTTTCATTGGATTTTTCCGAATGACTTTTTCTAAATGCAAATGGCTGAAGAAGACTTTAATATTACGAGTGTAATTCGCAATTGTAGTATTAGATATTTTCTTTCCATAATCTTGCCTTCTTTCGGGATAGTTGACGGATTCATTAGCTGTTGACATTTCATATTTACCACGCTCCGAAAGACTTCTCATATATGCCCTCAGATGTTCCCCTGTTACATCGTTAGGTGTCGTGATATTGAATTCAACATCTAACCACTTCGCAAACAATTTCAATGTCTGTTCATATGACTTCATTGTTTTAGACGCTAATCCCTTTGCCGAACAATCCAACATAAACCTATCTATTTCTATCTCAAAATCAGACACAACAAAAAACACCTCCACTAACAAGCAAGGACACTTGTAAATAAAGGCGTTTCATATTCAACTTCTATTAATTTAGATTTATTGGATACAGAAAGGAGTTAGTTGGTATAGATTCTGTGTCCTCAATTTTTATATCCCCTTGAAACCCTTGATACGACTGAATCAGCTAGCCATATTCTCCATTCGAATTTTGTCTGCAATCATTGCGATAAATTCACTATTAGTAGGCTTACTTTTCAAATGATGCACAGTGTATCCAAACATTTTAGAAATAGTTTCGTAGTTTCCACGGTTCCATGCTACTTCGATTGCATGACGTATCGCTCTTTCCACGCGAGAAGGAGTAGTTTGAAATTTCTTTGCTATTTCTGGATATAAAACTTTTGTAATGGAACCAAGTAATTCAATGTCGGAATAAACCATTTGGATAGCTTCCCTTAAGTAAGAGTATCCTTTAATATGAGCGGGTACTCCGATTTCTTTAATTACATTTGTAATGATGTTGTCAATAAAGCGCTTATTTTGCAATGCTTCTTTTTCAGGATTTGATTTTAAAGGTGATTCTTGCACACTTTCTTTTCTGCCAGCCACTTGCTTAATTTGAGTAACCAGTCGATCAAACTCAAAAGGCTTTAACATGAAATAAGAAGCTCCTAATTCAGCAGCTTGTTTCATCACATCTTCTTGTCCAAACGCGGTTAACATAATGACTTGAAGTTTATTTAATTGATCATTTTTCTGTATACTATCTAAAACTGCAATTCCGTCTAAATGAGGCATAATGATATCTAACAATAGGACGTCAGGTTTAACCGTTTCAAGTAGGTCTATACAAAGCTTGCCGTTTAAAGCTGTTCCAATAACTTCTATTTCTGGATGTTTGTCAAAGTATGCATCCATAGTTCGAATTAAATCTTTGTTATCGTCTACAATTACAATTTTTATTTTTTCCATTACCCTCATCCACCTTTTGTATTTTTTCACTTAGATAGTATTCGCTATTTTTGGAAGACTTCCTTTATTTTTGTTAAAAATAAGTCTTTTAGAATACAGTTCTTTTATATTCCGACAAAAGATTAATCATTTCTACAGCATTGTCGAATTTTCTTTATTTTATTGTATAGGTACTTGCAGAAAAAGGCTACACTTAATAAAAAGTGTAGCCTTTCAGGTTTTCCCGTTATTTTTTAAATTATCATGGATTTTTCTTCATCATTTCCGTGATGGATAGTGCCGCTCCATTTTTGGGTTTATCTACATACATATGCGTGACTACTCCTATAAGCTTATTTTGTTGCATAATTGGACTTCCACTCATTCCTTGAAGAATGCCGCCGGTTTTTTCAATTAGAAATTCATCTGTTACAGTAAACTGAAAAAGGTGGTCCTCAACAGTTGTAATTTCGATTGTAAAGTCTTGAACTTTTTCGCCATCGATCGAAGTGCGCATAATTGCTTCACCAGTCATTATTGATTCTTTGTCAGCAATTTCTACTTCTTGCAACGGAATGTTGTCAATTGCATTTTGTTCCAACTTGCCGAAAATTCCATATACATTATTCTCATTCACACCACCAATTGGTGATGTGTTCTGTTGATGAGAAGTAATTTTGTAACCAGGTTTCCCTGGAATACTTTTCTTTATTTGTTGAATGGAGGATAAATAAATTGATCCTTCCGAAAAATCGGGTGTCAATCCTGAAGTATGATCAACTATTTGATGACCTAATGCACCAAATTCGTTAGTTTCTAGATCTAAATACGTTAAAGTACCAATTCCTTCTGTCGCATCTTTTAAAAATGGAAGAAGTTTCAGTATTTGGTCCGAAGTGATTTCTGTTGTATACATCTTTTTATTTCGCTCATAATGTATAATGAGCATTTTATCTTTCACATGGTTTTTAACGTCTGCTAACGACGTGACTTTTTGTGAATTAATTTGTTGGATAGAGTCGCCAGTACGCAACCAATAATCGTCTGATAGTAATACATCATGACTAAGAAACACAGCTCCGTATTGAAGGTCTATTTGTATGGATTGTCCTAAAGGTACTACTGAGGAAGTTTGTTTTTGTGCAAAAGCGGGATTGACTGCAAAGAAAAAAGTAAAGAAAAGTATTGAAATTAGCGACCATATACGATAGCTTTGCTTCATATTTCACCTCCTATACAATTACTATATCCTGTAGAAGAAACTCTATGTGAGGTAAATAATTGATATAAAAAAAAAGACCTTACACAGCAAGGTCTTTAAGCATTTCGCAATATTTTTTTTCGTTCTACAGCTAATTTTAGCAGTTCTTTTGAATGTTGTAATGTAGTACTCGTAATTTCAGCACCTGACATCATACGGCTTAACTCTTCGGCTCGTCGATCATCCATCACTTCTTCTAAGATGGTGTATGTTCTATTTCCCGATACTTCTTTTTTAATCATTAAATGTTGGTCTGCCATTGCAGCTACCTGCGGAAGATGTGATATACATAAAACTTGTGAATTAGTTGCAATTCCGGAAATTTTTTCGGCTATCGCTTGAGCTACTCGTCCACTAACACCAGTATCAACTTCATCAAATATGATCGATGTTATCCCTTGATGCATGGAGAAAATACTTTTTAGAGCAAGCATCATGCGTGATAACTCACCACCTGATGCAATTTTCGTTAAGGCTTTTGGTGGTTCCCCCACATTCGTCGAAATATAAAATGATATTTCGTCAATCCCATACTCGTTATAAGTTATTTTAGAATGCTCATGGAACATAACAGAAAAAGTTGCTTTTTCCATGTAAAGCTCTTGTAATTGTTCCATAATTGCTTTGCTTAATTGTTTGGCAGCATTTTTTCGTTTATCCGTTAAATCATTTGCTACAAGTTCTAAATCTTTCTCTATTTGCTTAATCTTATCTGCTGTTTTTTGAATTTGTTCATCTCGATTAACTAATTGCTCGAGACTTTTGAAAATTTGCTCTTTGTATTCTAAAATGGCTTCTATAGACTGTCCATATTTTCTCTTTAGTGTCTGAATGAATGCAAGACGGTCTTCGACATATTGAAGTCGATTACTATCGAATTCCATTTCATCTAATTCATTTTTTAACTGATATGCAGCATCTTGCAAAATATAAAACGCGGATGAGACACTTTCGCTTAGCTCCAGCATATTCTTATCTACGTCAGAGATATCTTGTAAATCTGCCATTGCAGTGCCGATGTAGTCTAAGCCTTTCGATTCTGATAATATCGCCTCATATGCACTGCTCATTTTATCAAAGACCTTATGGAAGTTTTGGAGCTTCTTTTTCTCTTCTTGAAGTTGTTCTTCTTCCCCAACAACTAAATTTGAATCATTTATTTCTTCCACTTGAAAAGTATACAAATCTATTTTATGCGCAATTTGTTGCTCATTTTCCGTTAAAGTAGCTAAATCTTTTTTCCACTTTTTATATTTGGAGTAGAGCTCTTTATAAGACTCTTTTACGCTTCTTATCTTTTCGCCTGCAAACTGATCAAGCAAATGAATATGTGCCTTTTCATCCATTAGTTCTTGGCTCTCGTGCTGCCCATGGATATCAATAATGGAGGATCCAATTTCTCGTAATATACCAAGAGTAACTAGTTTTCCGTTTACGCGACATACACTCTTCCCTGAATCATTAATATCTCTTCTTAAAATAATAGATTCCTCGTCTATTTCAACACCAACATCTATCATTTTATGAAATACATTATGTTTTGGGTTCGTGATGATGAATAATCCTTCTAATTCTGCTTTTTTCGCTCCATGTCGAATAAACTCTTGAGAGCCTCTCCCACCACATAACAAATGAACAGCATCAATTATTATTGATTTACCTGCACCTGTCTCTCCAGTTAATACAGTAAGTCCTTCCTCAAAACTTACTGTTAATTCATCAATAATGGCAAAGTTTTTAATTGATAACTCTTTTAACAACGGCTTTCACCTCTTTATCAAATTCACATTGGATTTTTACCTAGACAGCCTCGCATATAGGTGCTGGTGATTTAGGTTAAAGCATTTCGAGTAAACGTTTTTTTACAACTTCGCAATCCGATTCTTCTCTACATAAAATTAAACAAGTATCGTCTCCACATATTGTTCCTAATATCTCTGTCCAGTCTAAATAATCGATTAATGACCCAATGGAATGGGCATTTCCTGGTAATGTTTTCATAACTAAAAAATGACTTGCTCCGTCAATACTTACAAATGCATCGGTCAATGCTCGACGCAACTTTTGGCTCGGGTTAAAGCGTTGGTCCGCAGGTAAGCTATATTTATAGTGACCACTAGGAAGTGGAACTTTCACTAAGTGCAATTCTTTAATATCTCTTGATACTGTAGCTTGCGTTACGTTATAGCCTGCATTTTTCAAAAAATCAACTAAGTCATCTTGAGTCTCTATTTCATTATTAGAAATAATATCCCGTATTCTAATATGCCTTTGACCTTTGTTCATACATGTCACCCCGTTGTATATTTATACTAATTACTTTATACATTATCATTTCATTTAAAAAGGTACAAGAAAAAACGCGACCCATATAGGAGCCGCGTTATTTTAATGTAGCGTGTGCTTCATTAACTAGAGCCACAAAATCGATCTGATGAGGTATCACTTCTTCATTTTCAACACTGATTAAATGAAATAAAAATTCTATATTGCCCTCTCCACCTGTAATTGGCGAATAAGAAGCATTTTTTAAATGGAAGTTTTGACTTTCTGCAAAACTGGAAATTTCATTCAGCACATCCAAATGAACAGCTTTATCCCGTACTACCCCTTTTTTACCAACTCGATCTTTCCCTGCTTCGAATTGTGGTTTGACGAGTGCGATAACATCGCCGTTTGGAACTAGAATTGTTTTTAAAGTTGGAAAAATAAGTTTCAAAGATATAAAGGAAACGTCGATTGAGGAAAAAGTAGGCAACCCTTCTCCAAAATCAGCAGGTGAAGCATATCTAAAATTCGTTTTTTCCATCACTGTTACACGAGGATCTTGACGAATTTTCCAAGCAAGTTGGTTACTTCCAACATCCAGGGCATATGCATGTTTGACACCATTCTGCAAACCGCAGTCTGTAAAACCACCTGTAGATGAGCCAATATCCAACATGATTTTGTCTTGAATAGTAAGATCGAATTGTTCTAATGCCTTTTCAAGCTTTAATCCACCTCTACTCACATATTTCAACACTTGCCCTTTCACCGTCAAAATAGAATCTATTTCTATCTTTTCTCCTGGTTTATCTATTCGCTCTTCCTTTTTGTAAATAAGTCCAGCCATTATTGCACGTTTCGCTTTTTCTCTCGTTTCAAATAGGCCCTGTTCAACTAACAGGACATCTACTCGTTCTTTCGGATTCTTGGTCATGATGATATATACCTATTTGAAGGAACAATAGAATGTTCTACTACCTTCACAATTTCTTCGCTTGTGATATTGATTTCATCTAATAACTGATTAACATCTCCATGTTCAATAAAGATATCTGGTATACCTATGCGTTTTACATTAGCTTGCAATTCATGATCATTGAAAAACTCTAAAACAGCACTCCCAAATCCACCTTGAAGAATGCTTTCTTCCACGGTAATTATAGGTATATGGCGTTGTTGTAGTGAAAGTAACATTTCTTCATCTAATGGTTTGATAAAACGAGCATTGATTACTTCAACAGAAATATTAGCTTGTGCTAATTGTGCGGCTGCTTCTAAAGCCATTGGTATAGTAGTACCAAAAGTTAAAATGACAGCTTGTGTCCCCTCTTTCAATACTTCCCATGTACCAATAGGTATCAATTTCAATTCTTCATCCATTGGGACTCCTAAACCATTTCCACGAGGATAACGAAGAGCAATTGGACCATCCGAATAATCAAACGCTGTTTTTACCATATGCTGTCCTTCATTCTCATCTTTCGGCATCATGATTACCATATTTGGTAAATGACGTAAAAATGAAATATCAAAGACGCCCTGGTGCGTTTCTCCATCTGCTCCTACTAGTCCCGCACGATCAATCCCAATAACAACATTTAAGTTCTGTCGACAAATATCATGAAGAACCTGATCGTATGCACGCTGAAGAAACGTTGAATAAATGACTAAAAATGGTTTCATACCATCCGCTGCAAGGCCAGCAGCCATTGTAGTCGCATGCTGTTCTGCAATACCAACATCAATCATTCTGTCTGGAAATTCAGAGGCAAACCCCTCAAGTTTTGAACCTACCGGCATGGCTGGTGTAATTGCAACGATACGTTTATCATTTCTCGCAAGCTTTCTTGCAGTTTCTGCAACTAGCCCACTCCATGATGGTGCAACAGAAGTTGACTTAACAAAATCACCTGTTTCCATTTTGTAAGGGCCAGTTCCATGCCAAGTACCAATTTTATCTTGTTCAGCAGGTGTGAATCCTTTCCCTTTTTTCGTAATAACATGAAGAAGGACTGGTCCTTTCATCTTTTTCGCGTTCTTAAGATTTTCTTCTAAAGCTTCAAAGCTATGTCCATCAATTGGACCTAAATACGTGAAACCTAGTTCTTCAAAAAAGACGCCAGATACAAGTAAATATTTCAAGCTATCTTTTACACGTTCAGCTGTGCTTGCTAATTTCCCGCCAACTGCAGGGATTTTTTTCAACAAGTATTCTAGTTCATCTTTTGCTTTGTTATACGTTCCATGTGTACGTAACTTTCCTAACACATTATGAAGTGCTCCGACATTGGGAGCTATAGACATTTCATTATCATTTAATATAACAATCATGTCTGTTTTTTCATGTCCTATATGATTTAATGCTTCTAGAGCCATTCCACCAGTAAGTGCGCCATCTCCAATTATTGGGATGACGTAATTCGATTTCTTCTGTAGATTTCGCGCTGTCGCCATTCCCATTGCAGCAGACAGAGAGGTGGAGCTATGGCCTGCTTCCCACACATCATGTTCACTTTCTATACGTTTAGGGAATCCGCATAATCCTTTAAACTGACGTAATGTATCAAATTGATCCGCTCTACCAGTTAAGATTTTATGGACATACGCTTGATGTCCAACATCCCATAGTAATTTATCAGTAGGACTATTAAACGCACGATGAAGTGCAATTGTTAGTTCTACCACGCCTAAATTAGGTCCAATATGTCCACCCGTTACAGACAATTTTTCTATTAAAAACGATCGAATATCTTCACTTAATTCCTTTAATTGTTCATTATCTAAACTTTTTAAAAAGGATGGGCTAGAAATTGATGTTAAATCCATTGCCATCACACACCTTCTATTAGATTTCCTTCATAACACTTTACTTATTATAATAACAATAATCTTCTTTAAAACAAAATTATTCGCTATTAATTAGATCTTTTAGTAATATAATTTGCAAATTCTACAAGAAGACCTTCATGCAAACCTACTGTTTGAAGTGCTTCTATCGCTAAATTATATTGGTTTTGCAACTGCTCTTTCGCCCCGTCAATTGTTAAGATGGATGGGTATGTATTCTTTTCACTTAATGCATCTTTACCTGCAGTTTTCCCCAGTTGCTCTGAGGTTCCTTCAATATCTAAAATGTCATCTTGTATTTGAAATGCTAGTCCAATACGGAAGGCATAACTTTTTAAAGCTTGCATCATTTTGCTTGGAGCATTTGCAATAACTCCTCCAGCCAAAATACTAAACGAAAGAAGTGCCCCTGTTTTATTGACGTGAACTTCTTCTAATTCAGCTAACGACAAATATTTCCCTTCCCCTAGCATATCTAATACTTGTCCGCCGACCATTCCCTCTGCTCCTGCTGCATAGCTTAGTTGGTCAATCAGCTGTACTTTTTGTTCCGCTGTAAGTCTATTTAATCGGGCTATAATTCCAAAAGCAAGTGTTACCAAAGCATCTCCTGCCAATACTGCAAGAGCTTCCCCAAAAACAACATGATTTGTTGGTTTACCACGTCTAAGATCGTCATCATCCATACATGGAAGGTCATCATGGATAAGCGAATACGTATGAATCATCTCAATTGTACTTGCGACCACGATTGCATCTTCACTTTGTACGTTAAGTTCCTCGAGTACTGCAAGTGTATATAGTGGTCTTATTCTTTTTCCGCCTGCTTGAAGAGAGTATGCCATTGCTTCTTTCAACTCGGTAGGCGCTTTTAATTCTTTGATTAATAAATCCAATTTTTTTTCAATAAGTGGTTGATTGGTGTTTATAAAAGATTGCAATAAATTACTCATTTGTACTACCAGCTTCTTCCGTATTATCACTGATGAAAGAGACAAGTTGTTTTTCTGCACTCTGTAATTTTTCACTGCAAAGTTTAGAGAATTCCATCCCTTTTTGATAGAGTTCAATTGCATTTTCTAGCGGCACATCGCCTTGTTCCAGTTGTCGTACAATATTTTCTAATTGTTGCATTGCTTCATCAAACGGAATATCTTTTTTTGTCATAACAGTTAGTCCCCTCTCTCTTTCATTTCTGCATGTTGCACAATTGCTTCAATACGACCATCAGGGAGTGTAACATAAATGGAATCGCCTGTTCCTACTTCTTTCACCGATTTCACCACTTTTCCATCTATATATGTAATACTATATCCTCGATCCATAATTTTCAAAGGATTCAGAGCTTCAAGTGTACGTATCGAGCCGATAAATTGGTGCCGTTGCTTTTCATAGGTGGATAGTGTTCCTTTGGTTAATTGACTTGTTAATGCTTGTACTGATTTCCATTGTTGATCAATCATCTTTTGTGGTGATAGCTGAAGTCTTCTTTCTTCTAGTTGTAAAAAATTTCGTTCTTTTTCCCGAACTAAGCGATTTATTTCTCTTTGTAACTGTTCCTCTGTACGCACATATCTCTCTATAAAGGGTCGATATAGCTTTTCAGGAGTGGCAAGTACTGGAGATTGCATGGCACGTTGGTATCTATTTTTTTCATCTTTTAACTTTTTCGATACAATATGTAAACATGTAGATTGATAAGCTAAAATGTTCTTCATTAGATTTTCTTTACTTGGAACAGCCATTTCGGCAGCAGCAGTTGGTGTCGGTGCACGTAAGTCAGAGACAAAGTCCGCGATCGTAGTATCCGTTTCATGCCCTACAGCACTAATAATAGGGACATGACTTATAGCTATTGCTCTAGCTACTATTTCTTCATTGAATGCCCATAAGTCTTCAATTGAACCTCCACCACGACCAACAATGAGTACATCAATTGTACCTAATCGATTAGCTTGCTCAATTGATTTCACAATGGAGGGAGCAGCTTGTGGACCTTGGACGATACTTGGGAATACAACCACTTCACAAATTGGGTATCGCCGTTCTATCGTCGTTAAAATATCTCGAATAGCTGCACCTGTTTTAGAGGTGACAACTCCTATCTTTTTAGGAAAAGAAGGAAGTGCTTTTTTTCGACTAGGGTGAAATAAACCTTCTTGTTCAAGCATCTTTTTTAATTGTTCAAAGGCTAGGAAAAGTTCCCCAATGCCATCTGGTTGAATAGTGGAAGCGTATAGCTGATATTGTCCCGCCGCTTCAAAAACGTTAATGTCGCCGCGTACTAGCACGTTCATCCCACTTTCAGGGGTAAACTTTAAAGATTTTGCATGCATAGCAAACATGACGGAAGTGAGACGAGCAGAATCATCCTTTAACGTGAAATAAATATGTCCACTTGAATGGACTTTCACGTTAGATAGCTCACCCTTTACATATACATCGCGTAAATGCGTATCCGCATCGAATTTTTTTCTTATGTATTTGGTTAGAGCTTTTACCGTTAAGTAGGTATGTGTAGACATCTAGGTCACTCCAATACTGTAACAAGCTAAAAGCTGTTCTTCTGTAGAAAAACAGCTTTTAGCTTATTGATTTTTACATGTATTTTCTGCAGCTAAACAAGTATTTTCCATTAGCATCGCTATTGTCATCGGGCCTACTCCGCCTGGAACTGGTGTAATTTTCGATGCAACTTCTTTTACAGATGTAAAATCTACATCCCCGCATAATTTATTGTTTTCATCACGGTTCATCCCAACATCAATAACTACAGCACCTGCTTTAATATAATTAGCATCAATAGCCTTCGCACGACCTATAGCAACAATTAAGATATCTGCTTGTTTTGTATATGTGTGCAAATCTTTTGTTTTAGAATGACAGTACGTAACGGTGGCATCTTTTTGTAATAACAGTTGTCCCATCGGCTTTCCAACAATATTACTTCTACCAATGATCACCGCATGTTTCCCTGAAATATCTACATTACTATATTCTAATAATTTTAGTACTCCAAATGGTGTGCATGGAAGGAATGTAGGTTGTCCAATCATCATTTTCCCAACACTTTCAGGATGAAAACCATCCACATCTTTTAAAGGTGAAATTGTAGCAATGACACGATCCTCATCTATTTGATTTGGTAATGGTAACTGAACTAAAATACCATGAATTTTCTCATCATCATTTAAAAGCTCCACTTGTTTTAATAATTCTTCTTCTGAAACTTTCTCGTCTAATTCGATAAGAACCGAATACATTCCTAATCTCTCGCATGTTTTCGTTTTATTGTTAACATATGTTTGAGAAGCCGCATTTTTGCCGACTAAAACAACTGCTAGTCCTGGTGTAATACCTATTGCTTTCAAATCTTCTACTCTTTTTTGAACTTTTTCCGTAACTTTCCCTGCTATTTGTTTGCCGTCAATAATATTATTAGTCACTATTAACTCTCCTTCAAATACGGATCATGATTGAGTTGTATATTTGGATAATACACCATTTACAAAACGGCTAGATTTCTCATCTCCGAAGATTTTGCAAATTTCTATAGATTCATTAATAACTACTTTTGCCGGTGTTTCTTCTGTAAATAATAATTCATATATTGCGATGCGAAGTACTGTACGTTCTATTTTTGGTAGTCGAGAAAGCGACCAGTTTTCTAGCTTCTCTATCAATGAAGCATCAATATGTTCTTTATGTTCAACTACTCCACTAACTAGTTTTGTTAAAAATGCATCATGATCATCTGTAACATGACCAATTGCTTCCTCAACAGAAATTTCGTGGTTGTCTAACTGAAATAGAGCTTGTAGTGCTAGTTCTCTTGCTAATCTTCGTTTCATTATTTAGTTCTCCTTTAAATGTAACTATCTAATCAATAGTATACAGGAATTTCGAGTGTTTTCATATTATTTCAGAAACCCTTTATACTATAATTGTTTAAGTCAATACGTAATTGTCTAACTCCTACTTTTTCATACCATCACTTATTACATGTAATTTTTATGTGAGCTATCTCTATTTCTCTATGCGTTTTTTAAATTGAAATCAACATTAATGACCTTCTTATTATAGAGAGCTGCCATGACTATTACAAGGTTATTGCAAAAACAAGTAATAATAATCTATAAAATAAAAGATGAAGAACATGATTGGAGTATTTTTTGTTAAAGGTTACATAAGAAAAACGATAGCGACCTTTAAGTGCATCTGGTCTTCACCTTTTCCAGAGTGCTTTGGACGAAACATTAGCTACACTATTACTTTTAGAATTATGGCTCATGAAGTGACTGCGTCACTTCATGAGCTTTTTCGTTAATCTTGTGGCGGATATTTGTCCGTTGCCCTCTTGAATTCTGTGAAGACAAGGTGCATTTGGATTGAATAATGAGAGATAAGATGCTTTCCTATTCTTTTAAAATCGGACTAGGATACAATTTCGTCCGCTCAGCACTTCTTTATCTATGAATGCTACCTATTTTTCTACAAGTCCACCAGCTCTAATCATAAAATAAATATCAAGAGTGGAAATAGGAGCTGGTGGCTAGACAATGAAAAAGAGCCATCGCAGGGATGACTCTTTCGTTTATTCTGTAGTTGTTTCAAATTGCACGCCAGTTATATGAACATTTACCTCTTTTGGTACCAAACTTGTCATATTTTCAATTGCTTGACGAATTTGGGTTTGAACCTCTTTTGCAACAGTAGGTACAGATGCACCATACTTTACGAGGCAGTAAACATCGATAAACAATCCATCATTTGTTATTTCTGTTTTAATTCCTTTACCATGCACTTTTTTGCCTAGTCGTTCTACAACCCCAGCCGCAAAATTTCCGCGAGTGCCCGCAATACCTTCTACTTCGTTTGTAGCAATACCGGCAATAACCGTAATTACTTCTGGAGCAATTTCAATTGTACCTAAGTATTCTTTTCCTTCAGGAGTCATTTGAACAAATTTTTGTTCATTTGTTTCTGTCATATTTTTCACTCCTTTTATGAATTCATTACATCATATTTTTCTAGAAATTTCGTGTCAAAATCTCCAG
The DNA here is from genome assembly GCF_042945595.1 of Psychrobacillus sp. L3. Taxonomy (GTDB): domain Bacteria; phylum Bacillota; class Bacilli; order Bacillales_A; family Planococcaceae; genus Psychrobacillus. The sequence goes on from NZ_CP168493.1 coordinate 2,257,389, forward strand.
ATTTAAATACTTCATGATTCATTAACTTTTCATGGAATAAAATAGTCGTATCTACACCGTCTATAACAAATTCTCCTAAAGCACGTTTCATCTTCGAGATCGCTTCTTCGCGCGTATCTCCGAAAGTAATCAGTTTCGCAACCATTGAATCGTAAAATGGGGGTATACTATACCCTGGATACATCGCAGAATCAACACGCACACCATTTCCTCCTGGAGCAAGATACATGTCAATCTTACCTGGTGAAGGCATAAAGTTTTTCGCAGGGTTTTCTGCATTAATACGACATTCAATTGCCCAGCCTTTTATCTTGATATCTTTTTGTGTAAAGGCAAGTTTTTCTCCTGCTGCAATTTTTAATTGTTGTTGAATCAAATCAATGCCAGTAACCATTTCTGTTACTGGATGCTCTACTTGAATTCGTGTGTTCATTTCCATGAAATAAAATGTTTGATTAATATGGTCAAAAATAAATTCTACTGTTCCTGCACTCTTATAATTAACAGCAAGTGCAGCTTTTACAGCAGCATCCCCCATCGCCGCTCGCAACTCTTCTGATAACGCTGGAGAAGGGGCTTCCTCTACTAATTTTTGCATTCTACGTTGGATGGAACAATCACGTTCACCTAAATGTACAGCATTTCCATGTCCGTCGGCTAATACTTGAATTTCCACATGTCTAAACTCTTCTATAAATTTTTCTAAGTAAACACCAGGATTTCCAAAAGCTGCAGCAGCTTCTTTTTGCGTGATTTGAATTCCTTTTACTAGTTCTTCTTCATCCCTAGCAACACGAATTCCTTTCCCTCCACCACCAGCAGTGGCTTTAATAATAACAGGGAAACCAATTTCACGAGCGATTTTTAGTCCTTCTTTTTCATCTGGAATAATTCCCACGGAACCAGGTACAACAGGAACACCAGCTTTTCGCATTGTTTCTCTCGCAACATCTTTTGTACCCATGCTAGAAATTGCAGATGACGAAGGTCCAATAAATTCAATCGTACATTCTTCGCATAATTCCGCAAAACTTGCATTTTCTGCTAAAAATCCGTAACCAGGGTGTATACCATCACAACCAGTTAATTTTGCGACACTTATTATATTAGAAAAATTTAAATAAGAGTCTTTTGATAATCTTGGTCCTATGCAATATGCCTCATCAGCTATTTGAACATGTAAAGCATCTCGATCTGCCTCTGAATATACAGCAACCGTTTCAATGTCCATTTCTTTACATGCTCGAATGATACGAACTGCAATTTCACCACGATTGGCAATTAATACTTTTTTCATCGTCCTTGCCCCTTTCTTAGTTTCCTTTTACGAGGAACAGAGGTTGTCCGTATTCAACTAATTGTCCATCTTTAACTAGAATCTCTACAATTTCCCCATTCACTTCTGCTTCTATTTCATTGAATAATTTCATTGCTTCTACGATACAAACAATGGACTCCGCTGACACTTTCGTACCTACTTGAACGTAAGCAGGTGTTTCTGGTGATGAAGATTGATAAAAGGTGCCGACCATAGGGGAAGTAATTTTTTGTAACGATTTATCTTCCTCTATTTTTTCAACTTTCTCCTCCATTACTTCTTTCGATACGCTTACTTGCACTGGCTTAGTTTCTACTAAAACAGGTTGTTCTACTAAGGTAGTGCTTTCAAATGCCGCTGCACTTGTTGTAACAGAACTTTTATCGTTCTTTTTTAATTTTATTTTAGTGCCTTCTGATTCATATAAAAATTCATCTAGTGTGGATTGATCGACTAATTTTATAATTTCTCTAATTTCTTGGATTTTCATGTGATCTAGCTCCCTTTGTATATATAATTAATACTTACCTTTCCCATTTTAGACGTTTTTACGATAATTTGAAATAGATAGGTGTGAAATCTTCTTAAATAATAAAAAAAAAGCGCCTAAATGGCACTCTTTTTATTATTGACTTTCAAAATTCACTTCTACTTTATCAGCTTTTGGCCACTCGCGTTTTACAGCATAAATAATATCCGACGCTTTTTTGGAAGATTGTTCACTCGAAACAACGTCTATTAGCACGGAGTTATCTTCGATTCGTACAAGCGCATCGTCATATCCTAAAGATTTGATAATAAGCTCTAGCATCCCTTCCGCTCCATCTATTTTCACTAATTCTTCAATTTGATTGTATGCATCATATTTTTCCTCTGCAGTAAAGTCATTACTACCTACTTTTGTTGTTAGTTTATCATTAAGTTTACTACGTTTATCTTGAACTTCCATTCTCATTTCTTCAAATACATTGCTTTTCGAAACAAAAGATTGTTCATTCGTAGAAGAAGTTTCGACTAATTCCACGTTATCTAATGTTGGATTTGAAAATAACTGCAACCCATCAAATGGTGATGTTCGATCTGTAACATAGAAAACGGTGATTACAGCTATTAAACTAATTAATGTTAAAAACCAAATGGATCTCTTTTTTACATTCATATTATTAATCCTCCAATTCCATTTCTTCAATCACAATTCGATGTGGAGATATTTGTAAAACAGATGAAATTGTTGTCAAAAGTTTGTTTTGAATATGTTTATCGCTCGCTCCCTCCGCAACTACTAATATTCCAATTAGCTCCTCCTTGTTCCTTTTGCTGTCACTTGTCCATTGGAAAAATGATACATCGCTCTCCGTTTTTTCTTCAGGGCCATTCGAATAATGAAAGTATATTGCGACACGACCTACCCCTCTTATCTTTTCAAGGACCGACGATAGGTCCCCAGTTGTTTGAAGTGCTTGTTGGGTAGACTCCGTTTTATTTCCATTATTCATATTGAAAAATCCTGAAAAAAGTAGACTTATGAATAGTACTGTTCCTCCTATAACAACAAAACGAAAAGTGGGTTTTTGTTTTAGTGAAATAGAACTCACCCTTCTTTTCATTATGGATATAATACTTTATGCTGTTAAAACTATTTATATGAAGAGATTAGACATAATCCAAAATATTATCGATATTTTTACGATGAATCCTGTTTTCTCTTTATCTACTTGTTCTAATAGAATGGAGAAAAGCTCTCCTATGATGACAATAAATAAAATTCCATATAAAATTCTTTGGATGATAACAATTATCCTTTCACACTCACTAAGAGTTTCGCAAAAAGCATCGCCAATATTATCGTGAAAAAGAACGCAAATGCGATTAATACCGAAATGATAGATAAGACAAAAAGAGTTTTCCCTATATCATCCAATAGCCCACTAATATCAGAGTCTAAAAATGGTTCTAATAGCGCACCAAGTAATCGATATAAAAAGGCAATTAATATTGTTTGGATAGTTGGAATAGATACTAAAATTAATACAGAAAAAAGTAGTGCATTCCCTGTGATGATCGAAGCGGAAGAAGAATAACTTTTCATCGTACTTATACTTTCCGTTAATAATGACCCGACAAATGGTATATTATTTTGAATCAAACGCTTAACTGTTTCACTAACCGCCCCCCCGACCGTCCATGTTATTACACCATTTACCGTTATAAAAAAACTGTACAACACTAGGACGATAGAAGTAGTTCCCACTAACGTCATTCGTATTAAATCCGATAACTTAGAAAATGAAGTAGTGGGATGAACTCTGCTAATTAAATCAAAAATAAAAGCTGCAATAATGGAAGGTATGAGAACTTTCTCCGCTAAAAAAGCAGTGAACGAAGCAAATAACAGAACAGCAGGATTCCATAAAGTTACTAATAATGCTCCCCCAGAAATGGCAATTCCCGCTGTTAACAAAGGATACATCCCTAAAAACAATGTAACTAATTGGCTTGCAAGGGTTTGAATAAGTTCTAATGTTCGATACGCTGGCTCTAAGCAAAAAAAGCAAATGAGATAGATAAATAGAAACTTCAGCAGCCTCTTACTCTTTGGAATGAACCACTCTAAACAAAGAAATACAAAAGCAAAAAAAAGAATAAAAGTAAACGTTTGAATGACTTCTTTTGCTGGTTGGAGTATAGTGCTAATCATTTCGTTCATATGATTCATTCCTTCAAGAAAGTAATCCCATTATGGAAAAGAATTTAGCATAAAATTGTTGCATATGTCTGAGCCAAACCATTATTAATATTGCTTTTGTTGTAAATGTAAGAATTGTAGCAAGGCTTGTATATTCATACTCAATCAGTAGTTCCTCCACTATTTGAGAAACGAATAGTAGAATGACAGAAAACAGGAGTAACTTAAACACAGGTAGAAGGGCTGTTGGGATGACGGAAATGAATTGAGTAGTATAAGGAATGATAAAAGTCATCAAAATATAAGATAAGAATAAAAAAATATAGATAGTATAAACAACAGAGTGTAGTCGTGGATAAATTGCTTTCACTAATTGCAATAAACAAAATGCGATGATGATCGTAATATATACAATCATTTGTCAGCTCGTCATAATAAGCCATTCTAGAAATGTAGAAATTTCATAGAAGAAAACCTTTAATAATCGTAATAACTCAATTGTCATATAAATATAACCGACAAAAAATAAAAAAAAAGCGAATTCCTTTTTCCCTGTTGACTCAAAAAACAAATGAAGTATAGCAATTAATAATCCTATACCAGCCACTCGAAGTACATCGTGAAGTTCCACAATGCCTCCCCCTTCCATACAAACAACATATGAAAGTCCGTCCACAAATATGAAAAAAAGCCCTGCAAATATAGTGTACCCTTTGTAACGGACATTTTTTTACTTACTATGTTCACTTTGCAGGTACATCTTAAAATGCGTTACTTGATAATCCAGTGCTACTAAAAATACAAAGAACACTGGATTTTCCGTAATCCAATTTTATGTACGCTTTGTATTTAAGAAAAACGAAATCGTCCTTTAAATGCACCTTGTCTTCTCTATTTCTAGAGTGCTTTGGACGAAACATTTGCTACACTATTACCGCAGGAATTTCTGTGGATTGAGAAGTGACTGCGTCACTTCTCCATCCACTTTTTTTCGATAATCTTGTGGCGGATGTTTGTCCGTCGCCTTCTTGAAATTTGTAGAGACAAGGTGCGTAAGGTTTGGTTAATGAGAGATTAGATACTTTCCTATTCTTTTAAAAGCGGACGAAGATGCAATTTCGTCCGCTCAGCGCTTCTTTATCAATGAATACTACCTATTTTTTTCAGGCCCACCAATTCTAATCATCTACCCGCTGATTCATGTATACTGTGTACGATAAAAGTAAAAACATATAGGAAATCCTGCTTAAGGAAGACACCATTAAAATCACTTCAGGTCTTTGTGAATACTGGATTTCTAGTATATAAATTTCATATACTTTCTTATTAGGAACTACTCACTTAATGGATTGTAGTGAAAGGTGGCGACTCCAGCGGGATGAGTGAGACAGGTGTGCCATCGCAAACGACGCGAATGCGGCGGTGATGGCTCATCGCTCACCCCGCGGAGCGCGTCCACCTGAAACGGAAATCCGCGGTATTCTTTAATTCTTTAAAGTACTATGAACAATGGTTTCGCAGGTTGATAATCCATATACTTTCTTATCTTTTAAGAAAAACGAAATCGTCCTTTAAATGCAACTGGTCATCACCAATTCAAGAGTGCTTTGGACGAAACATAGGCTACACTATTAACGAAGAATTTTATGGAGGATCTTGTGGCGGATGTTTGTCCGTCGCTCTCTTGAAATATGTAGTGACTTGGTGCATTAGGTTTGGTTAATGAGAGATTAAATCCTTTCCTATTCTTTTAAAAGCGCACGAAGATGCAATTTCGTCCGCTCAGCGCTTCTTTATTAAAGGAAGCTATCTATTTTCTTTAAATATACACCTACCGAATGGATGTCCCCTTAAACTGGTGTTATACGCACCTAATGACTACACTATAATCACATGAAAGCAAAAGGATCAGGAAGTGACTACGTCACTACCTGATCCTTTATTTTGGGTAATACTGTTGCGAATGTTCGTCCGCTAGGCACTACCTTATATAACTATTTGCAGATTGATTAACCTCTTGAAACGTATGAACCCTCATCTGTGTTGATTATTAGTTTATCTCCAACATTGATGAAAAGTGGGACAGTTACAACAAGACCAGTTTCAACTGTTGCAGTTTTAGAACCACCACCTGAAGTATCACCTTTAATACCTGGTTCTGTTTCTGTAACTTCCAAAGTAACTGTTTTAGGTAACTCTACGCCAAGTATTTCACCTTGATATTGAATAATATGAATTTCCATGTTTTCACGTAAGAATTTTAATTCATGCTCGATTTGTTTCTCACCTAATTCAATTTGCTCGTAAGATTCTGTATCCATGAATACATGTTGATCTCCGCTTGCATATAGATATTGCATTTTTTTATTATCAATTTGTGCTTTTTCTACTTTTTCTCCGGCACGGAATGTTTTTTCGTTTACGGATCCGTTGCGTAAGTTTCTTAGTTTTGATCGCACAAAAGCTGCACCTTTACCTGGTTTTACGTGTTGAAAATCTAGCACGCGATAAAGTACACCATCTACTACTATAGTTAAACCTGTTTTAAAATCATTTACAGAAATCATTGTTATTCCTCCAAAATTTAAGATAAAATTAGTAATTCTTTTGTCGAATGCGTCAACTTTTCAAGACCATTTTCTGTTACAATCGCATCGTCTTCTATACGAACTCCACCGATATTCGGCAAGTATATCCCTGGCTCAATTGTAATAATCATCCCTGGTTCTAGTGTAATATCAGAACGGAAAGATAATCCTGGACCTTCATGTACTTCAAGACCAATACCATGACCTAAAGAATGACCAAATGCTTCACCATATCCTTTCGAAGCAATATAGTCACGAGCAATTGCATCTGCTTCTTTACCCGTCATTCCAGGCTTTATCTTCTCTAAAGCAAGTAATTGAGAATCTAAAACTACTTGATATATTTCTTTTAACTTATCACTCGGTTCACCTACTGCTATTGTTCGAGTTGTATCCGAAATATATCCATTATAAAGTGCTCCAAAGTCAAGTGTCACAAAGTCACCATCTTCAATAACTTTGCTTGTAGCAACACCATGTGGAAGTGCTGATCTTACACCAGAAGCAACGATTGTATCAAAAGAGGAAGAAGAAGCACCAAGTTTTCGCATGAAAAACTCAAGCTCATTTGACACATCTAACTCTGTCATTCCTGGTTTTATGTATGTAACTATATGTTCAAAAGCTTGATCTGCAATGCGACAAGCTGCCTTTATAATACTAATCTCTTCCTCTGTCTTAATCAAGCGAATTTTTTCTACTAAACCAGAAAGAGGAACTAAATCTGCTTGAATTGCTTGTTTATACACTTCATAGCCACTAAAAGTAACATCATCTTTTTCAAATCCAAGTGATTTAATGCCCATTTCTTTTACTTGAATGGCAATTTCTTCGCTTAATAATTTCGTGTGTAGTACGATGCGATAGTCTTTTATTTGACTAGCAGCTTGTTCTGTATAACGAAAATCTGTAATAAATACTGCATCATTTTTTGAAACAATTGCTACACCTGCTGTACCGGTAAAGTCTGTCATATATCTTCTGCTATATCCATTCGTTATGAGTAAAGCATCTACCCCATGTTCTTCTAAAGCTGCACGTAATTTTTCAAGTTTCATTGTTATACCCCATCTCGTTTTCTTATTCAAATCTACTTTTATTTTATCATAGGAAACAGTTGGGGTAAATTTTCATTTACTCAGCGGATTATCCTGCATATGAAAAATGGCGGATTCCATTAAAAATCGTAATAGCATAACGACGATACATATAAATGGAATCGATAAATGTTTGATTGTTTTGGAAACTGAAATTTTGTCCAAGAAAAGCCATTCTAAAGCTATTGCCAAAATAATCCCTAGCGCTAAGCTACTAATCGATACAGGAATTTTTATGAAGATTAAACTAATATAATAAAGAACAATACAAAAACACCAGAGTCCTATAAATAAAATAATCCATTTCCAATAATCTTTACTCTTACTCAATACTTCTAATTTGTCTGCATAACCAATAGGGTTCCATTTGATAAAATGAAAAAATTCCATTATTTTCAAAAAAAACATACAAATCAATGCTGCTACAAAACTAGTACTAACAGATAAACCATTAAATTTCATCTTCACTTCTCCTTTTTCTAACAGTTTGATACAAAAGGAAGATAATTAAACAAAATAAATATAAGTTATCCACATTCAAAAAACACACATTGAATAATCAACATTCAATGTGTGTTTGATAGATTATATTATAATCCGCATTTTAATTGCGCGTTACAATTTGTACATGTGTTACATCCGCCCATTTCTTCCACTGTACCTTTGCGACATACCGGACAAGTATTTCCCACTTCTGATCCAATAGTTACGTTTGTTGAACGTAAATCTTGAATTGTATCAATTAAAACAATCGGTCGCTTTTCGAATATCTTTTCTTCATGTCTTTGATCATCTTGTGTATTTTCTTCCGCTTTTAGTGTCAGTACTTGCGAATCGCGGCTTCCATCAACATATACCGTACCGCCTTTTGCACCTCCACGATACAATCGTTCATAAACACCCTCTACTTGTTCGACTGTGTACCCACGAGGCGCGTTTACAGTTTTCGAAATAGAACTATCAATCCAGCGTTGAATAATACATTGAACATCCGCATGCGCATCTGGAGAAAGCTCCATTGCAGTAACAAACCAGTTAGGAAGACTTTCTTCTTCAGCTTCCGCATTTGAGATTAGATATTCTTGAACAATATCTGCCTTTACTTCGATGAATTTCCCTAAACGTCCACTTCGGTAATAAGTAAATGAATAGTATGGCTCAAGTCCAGTAGACACTCCTACCATTGTTCCAGTAGAACCCGTAGGAGCAACCGTTAGTAGATGAGAGTTGCGAATTCCATTTTCCAGGATAGAATTTCTAATCTCTTCCGGCATGGATTGCATAAAGCCTGTTTCTGTAAAAGCTTTTCGTAAACGATTCGTTTCTTCCTCTGAATCAGCTGTTAAGAAGGGGAAGCTTCCTCGTTCTTTCGCAAGCTCTGCTGATGTTTCATATGCAGCTAATGCGATCGTTTTAAAGACCTCATCAACTAAAATATTTCCTTCTTCCGATCCATACTCTTTTTCACAATAAATTAGAAGATCTGCAAGACCCATCACACCAAGACCTACACGTCTTTCACCTAATGCTTGTACTTTATTTTCTTCTAAGAAATAAGGTGTTGCATCAATTACGTTGTCTTGCATGCGCACTCCAACACTTACCGTTTCTTTTAACGCTTCAAAGTTCACAGTTTTCGTTTCTTTATTTGCAAATTTAGCTAAGTTAACAGCAGCTAAGTTACATACCGAATAAGGTGCAAGTGGCTGCTCCCCGCAAGGATTCGTAGCGACTACTTTTTGGCCATATGCTTTCGCATTTGTTTTTTCATTTGCATTATCGATGAAGAAAATCCCAGGTTCTGCTGAGTAGGTAGCGCAGACATTGATCAAATTCCAAAGTTCTTTCGCTTTTACTGTTCTGTACGTTCGAACTGCGTAACCCATTTGCTCCCATTCACGAACATCTCCAACTTCATGCCAATGCTTATTATAATAAGCCATTTGCTCTGGAGTATAGGATTCAATTGCAGGGAAACGAAGTTCGAAGTCTGAATCTTCCTCCACTGCCTTCATGAAGTCATCTGTAAGTGTGACAGAGATGTTTGCTCCTGATAAAAACTCAGAGTTGTGAACTGTAAATGTACCACCATCACGCAGTTTCGTTTCTGCATCACGAATAATTCCATCACTGAAACCACCAAATCCAGGAATCGCTTTGTAGTTAATAATTCCTTGGTACATCGCTTCTTCCTGAAAGGTTAATGGATTAAATTTAAGCTTGTCCTTCGCTAATTGTCTAATCGTTTCATCGTTTGTATTTTCGATTAAGAAACGTAGAATTCGTGGATTTTGCATTTTCGAAATAATAAATTCCGCAATATCCGGATGCCAATCGGCTAGCATAATCATTTGTGCTCCACGTCTTGATCCACCCTGTTCTACAAGATGAGTCAGTTTAGCTATATCGTCTAGCCATGAAACAGATCCAGAAGATTTTCCGTTAACTCCACGAGCAAGTGTGTTACGTGGACGTAGAGTTGAACCATTTGTCCCAACGCCACCACCTCGACTCATGATTTCCATTACTTGCTTACGATGATCACTAATTCCTTCACGAGAATCAGCTACGAATGGCATTACGTAACAGTTGAAATAAGTTACATCTGTTCCAGTGCCCGCTCCGTATAATACTCGTCCAGCAGGAATAAATTTCAACGAAACAAGCTGTTCATAGAATTTCTGGAACCACTCAGCACGCTTTTCTTCCGTCTTTTCTACAGAAGAAAGCCCGGTTGCATTACGTTTTGCAATTTGTTCATAAAATACTTCTAACGGTTTCTCAATAACATTGATTGATCGTTTTACAATCCCAGTTTCAAGCTCATCACTATCATCAATCGCACTTCGATAGTCTTCTTCAATCAATACCTCTGCAGTTTTTGTTGCTTCATCAATCGAAACGATATAACCTAACCCACGTGCAGGGAATTTCGGATCAGCTTTTACAGTAAGAACGACAAAATCTCCTATTTTTAGCGTTTTCTTTTCCGTGTCCTTGAATGAATAACGGTCAATCATCACTAATCTGGATACACCTTTGTGTGTCAAATTCATAGTTTCTGAAATTGGATGTACTTGTGGAAATTGTTCGATGTCTTTATTTAACTGTTCAATGTTAATGGTTGCATTTTTATTCTGAGATGCTAATACCATCATATTGCCTCCCTTTTAATTAAAAAAATAAAATACACCATACTGTATATGGTGTATCATTATAAATGACATTACTATATGTTGTGTTATTTTGCAAATCAGCATATTAGCTACGAACGCAAGCATATCAGTAGTCAATGTACTAAAGGACTAAAAAAAATATAATTATTTTTTAAAATTCCATTCATCATTTGAATATCGCTTCTGTTCCAGCTCATTCACGTACTGTTCTTGCGCTTCACTTAGTGTAATTTCTACTAAATCTATGTGTAAAGCAACTTCAAATCCATGTTTAAAAGCTATTTTACAGTCGTCGATTGATACAGGACTTTGACTAATTTTGTTTATAGCAACTGCTTTCTTTGACAAACTTGCTTTTACCCTATCTCTTACCTCATTGGAAGCAAACTTAAACGTCTGAATGAGTTTATCTTCATCTAAATCCAACAAAATTGCTCCGTGTTGAAGTATAACACCTTTTTGTCTCGTTTGAGCACTACCAGCTACTTTTTTTCCTTCCACAACAAGTTCATACCAACTTGGAGTATCAAAACAAACAGCTGACTTCGGTTTCTTTAAATCTATTTTTTTCTCTTCTGTGTCAGGAATAGAAAAATAAGCATCTAGACCTAGTTTTTGAAAACCAAGTAATAATCCTTCACTAATTACACGATAAGCTTCCGTAACGGTAGCAGGCATGTCAGGATATTTCTCAGATACTATAACGCTATACGTAAGCTCATGTTCATGTAGAACTCCTCTTCCTCCGGTTGGTCTACGAACAAAACCAAGACCTAAACGCTCCACTGCTTCTAAATCTATTTCTTTTTCAACAGATTGAAAATAACCAATGGACAATGTAGCCGGATTCCATTCATAGAATCGAATGACTGGTGGTATAAGTCCCTCACTATGCCAATCAAGCAGTGCTTCATCTAGTGCCATATTATAAGATGGACTACAAGGACCAGAGTTAATAAAGTACCATTTTGTCTTTTCCATTACAAATTCCCCCTAACAACGTTATTCATTTTATCAAATAGATTGAATTGTATCTAGTTAATCTTTTATAATGAGTATGGAAACATAGAAAGGGGAAAGACCGTGCCTACTATTTTATACATTATGATCGCTGTACTTGTCATTTTGCTAGCTTATGCTGGTGTACAAGCGTTCCGTCTGAAGAAAGCCGTTACAAATCTTACACAAGAACAGTTTATTGAGGGTTATCGTAAAGCTCAATTAATTGATGTAAGAGAACCAAAAGAATTTGATGCAGGACATGTTCTTGGGGCAAGAAATATTCCATCTTCACAACTTCGACAACGTTTTAATGAAATTCGTTCTGATAAGCCTGTTTATCTGTATTGTCAAAGTGGGGCAAGAAGTGCTCGTGCAGCCATGTTTTTAAAGAAAAAAGGATGTACAGATTTGAATCAGCTTCAAGGTGGATTCAAAACTTGGACTGGCAAGATTAAATCTAAATAATATGTTAGGGTTCTTCTTTAAACAGAAGAGCCTTTTTCTATTTGTAAACTAATTATTCCAAACCCAAAGTAAAAAAGGTGTTACACATGTTTTATATAGTGCGCATTAGTTGATTTCCGCTACAAGGCGGACGCTTTCCACGGGGTGAGCGATAAACCATCATTGCCGCATTTGCTTCGTTTGTAATGGCTCATCTGTCTCACTCATCTCGCTGGAGTCGCTGCCCTTTCGCTGCAATCCCCGGGGCTTGCTATCTATTCAGTAACATCGCACTTCGGCATAGGTATCTGCACTTTTTATCCGGATACGATTGTCCGATAAATTATGCGCAACATTGGACACTTTTTGCGCAACATTACGAGGCATATTCGCAATACAGGCCGTGGTACTCGCAACATTCTTGGACATTTGCGCAATATATTGATAGTTTGCAAACTAATACTCATAATCTCATAGCAAGTTAAAGCTTTATTGTGAGATAGCAGTCGCATTAGTAGAGTATTTTATTTAGCTTATTCACTTATCGGTTTTTTTTTTAAAGTGCTACATTATGTGGATTTAGCGCGGCGGTATATCGTATTGCGACGAGCTTGCGCAGGAGCAACTTCTTTTCTGCGACGAGCTCGCGCAGGAGCAACTTCTTTTCTGCGACGAGCTCGCGCAGGAGCATGAGACTCCTGCGGGAATAGTGTTAGCTGATGACCCCACAGCACAGCGAGGAGGCTGAGGCAACGCCAGCGGAAAGCGAATGCCAGAGCGCTAAATCCCGGTGGTTACTATTTAGATTACATGTTGCGCATTATATAAAAACCACAACGATGCAATGATTCCTTTTTTACTATTTACGAATTGATAGTAAAAAAGTGCGATCCATTTTTAGGACCGCACTTTCTCTTTTATGCTTTTGTATATCGTAATACTGGATGGCGAGCAGCTTTTGTTTCGTCTAAACGATTTATTACTGTCGTATGTGGTGCATTTTGAACAATTTCTGGATTTTCTTCTACTTCTTTTGCAATTTGAATCATTGCATCGCAGAAAGCATCTAATGTTTCTTTAGACTCTGTTTCTGTTGGTTCAATCATCATACCTTCCTCTACATTTAGTGGAAAGTAGATTGTTGGTGGATGATATCCAAAATCTAGCAGGCGTTTCGCCATATCAAGTGTACGAACACCTAATTTCTTCTGACGACGACCACTTAATACAAATTCATGCTTACAATGACGGTTATAAGGAAGATCAAAGTATTCTTCCAAACGTCTCATCATATAATTTGCATTCAATACTGCATATTCTGTTACTGCTTTTAGACCATCTGGACCCATTGAACGAATATATGTATAAGCACGTACATTGATTCCAAAGTTTCCGTAGAATGGTTTTACACGACCAATCGTTTGTGGGCGATTGTAATCGAAAGTATATTTGTCATCCTCTTTTACAAGAACTGGGCTTGGTAAGAATGGAATTAGGTCAGCTTTCACTCCTACCGGACCTGAACCTGGACCACCACCACCATGTGGGCCTGTAAACGTTTTATGCAAATTCAAGTGAACACAGTCAAATCCCATGTCCCCTGGACGAGCTTTTGACATAACTGCGTTTAAGTTCGCTCCGTCATAGTATAATTTACCACCAACACCGTGGATGATTTCAGCTAATTCTAAAATACTTTCTTCAAAAAGACCTAATGTATTTGGATTTGTAAGCATTAAGGCTGCTGTATCTGGACCAGCTACGCGGCGTAAATCTTCTAAATCTACTAAACCATTATCATCTGATTTCACCGTAATAGTTTCAAAACCTGCGACTGTTGCAGATGCCGGATTCGTTCCATGTGCTGAATCAGGTACAATTACTTTCGTGCGTTGAGTATCCCCATTTGCTTCATGGAAAGCGCGTATCATCATTAAAGCTGTCCATTCACCGTGTGCACCAGCGGCCGGTTGAAGCGTCACTTCGTCCATACCTGTAATTTCGATTAAATGTTCTTGAAGATCATACATTAACTCCATTGCACCTTGAACAGAGGATTCATCTTGTAATGGGTGAATATTAGCGAATCCTGGGAAACGTGCAACTGATTCATTTATTTTTGGATTGTATTTCATCGTACAAGAACCTAGTGGATAAAACCCAGTATCCACACCGTGATTACGATTAGAAAGTGCTGTATAGTGACGCATAATATCTAACTCAGATACCTCTGGTAATTCCGCCTCTACCTCGCGAAGTACACCTTGTGGCAAAAGAGATGCTAAATCTACTTCTGGCACATCTAATTCGGGTAGATTATACCCTACACGGCCTTCTTTCGTAATTTCAAAAATTAGTGGTTGATTATCTTTATGCATAAAGAGCCCCCATTTCTTGCACGAGTGCATCTATCTCTTCTTTTGTACGTTGTTCCGTTACAGCGATTAACACATGGTTTTTAAGGTCTGAATTTACACGACCTAAGTCGAATCCACCGATAATTCCTTTTTCAAGTAGTGCTTTATTTGCATTTGCAACTGAACTATTCACTTTTACAACGATTTCATTGAAATGAGCGCCTTGGAATGGAACTACAAAGCCAGCTTTTTCAAATGCTTGTTTTGCATAGTGTGTCTTTGTAATATTTTGAATAGCCATTTCTTTCACGCCTTTTTTACCTAGTGCAGTCATTGCTACGGAAGCAGCAAGCGCATTTAATGCTTGGTTAGAACAGATGTTAGAAGTTGCTTTATCGCGACGAATATGTTGTTCACGTGCTTGTAGCGTTAATACAAATCCGCGACGACCTTCTTCATCTGTTGTTTCACCAATTAGTCGACCAGGTACTTTACGCATTAATTTAGATGTTACTGCAAAGAAACCACAGTGAGGTCCACCGAATGCTTCAGAAATTCCAAAAGGTTGAGCGTCTCCAACTGTAATATCTGCTCCAAACTTACCAGGTGGAGTTAATGCTCCTAGAGCAAGTGGGTTTGTAGAAACAACGAATAATGCTTTTTGTTCATGTGTTAGTTGCTCGACTTTCGCTAAATCTTCAATTTGACCAAAGAAGTTTGGATATTGGACTATTACTGCAGCAGTCTCTTCATCTACTAATTCTTCTAGTTTTACTAAGTCCGTCACACCATCTTTTGATGGGATCGTAACAACGTTCACATTTTGACCTTTTGCATACATTTTCACAACATCAATATATTCCGGATGAACCGCTTCAGAAACTAAAAGTTTTTTTCTTTTTGTATGTCCTGCCGCTAAATTTCCTGCTTCTGCTAGAGCAGTACCACCGTCGTACATAGAAGAGTTTGCAAGATCCATTCCAGTTAGTTCACAAATCATCGTTTGAAATTCAAAAATAGCTTGAAGCTCTCCTTGCGAGATTTCTGGTTGATATGGCGTATACGCTGTATAAAATTCAGATCTAGAAATAACATGATCTACAATGATTGGCTTAAAATGATCATAAACACCAGCGCCTAGAAAAGATGCGTATTTTTTGCTATCCGCATTTTTATCTGCAAGTGCAGTTAATTCTTTCAATAAAGCCGACTCCGCTTTTGCAGGTTTTATATTATACTCCCCTTTAAATCGGACTTTCTCAGGGATATCTGCGAACAATTCATCAACGGAAGAGATGCCGATTACATCTAACATTTCCTTTTGATCTTGTTCAGTCATTGGTAGATAGCGATGCTTCATGAATGGACAACCTCTTTCTGCAATTATTTTTGTCTTTTATAAAATGGTGTGGCTACAGTAACAGCTTTCAAACGTTTATTTCTAATTTCAACTTCTAACTCTTGACCAAGTTCTGCAAATGTTGCGTCAATTAAAGCGAGACCGATATTTTTTTTCAGTGTAGGAGACTGAGTACCTGTAGTAACAAAGCCTATTTGCTTTTCACCAACGAACACTGGATATCCAGTACGTGGAATACCTTTGTCAATCATTTCAATTCCAATACTTTTTCGAGGAGCGCCATTTTCTTTTTGATTAGCCAATACAGATTTACCATTGAAATCTTTTTCTTTTTTAAGTTTTACTACGAATCCTAAACCCGCTTCGAGTGGAGAAATGTCTTTGGATAACTCTTGTCCGTATAAAGGCAGGCAAGCTTCAAAACGTAATGTATCTCTTGCTCCAAGTCCACAAGGAAGAAGTCCATCTTCTTTACCGGCTTCAAGAATGCTTCTCCATAAGTCCGAAACATCATTGCTTGCTGCATAAATTTCAAATCCATCTTCACCAGTGTAACCAGTACGAGAGATAAGAACTGTTTTTCCAGCCACTTCTATATTATCCGCAAAACGGAAGAATCCAATTTCATCAAGATTATTAGAGGTCAACTTTTGTAAAATGCTTTGTGCTAATGGACCCTGCAATGCAAGCAGACCAAATTCATCTGATTTATTGTTTAGATCAACATCACCAGGTGCGTTTTGTTTCATCCATTCAAAATCCTTTTCAATATTCGATGCATTCACTACCAATAAGTAGTTATTTTCTTCTTTTTTATAAACTAATAAATCATCCACAATACCGCCATCTTCGTAACACATTGCAGTATACTGTGCTTGACCAATTACTAATTTGGAAACATCATTTGTTATCAACATTTGAAGAAAATCTTCAGCTTTTGGACCTATAACTGTTATTTCTCCCATATGAGAGACATCAAACAATCCTGCTTTCGTTCTCACTGCTTCGTGTTCTTCTTTAATACTTGAAAATTGAACAGGTAACTCCCAGCCACCAAAATCGATTGTTTTTCCTCCATAAGTTGCATAGTCATTAAATAGAGGTGTACGCTTCAACTGTTCCGACATAAAAATCTCCCCCTTTTGAATTTTCACACAAAAAAGGACAGAAAAACCCCTTTTTAAAAACAAGGGTTCTCTGTCCTGGCACCTGAAAGTTTACCAAAATGGCTTTCCTCTTTGGTGGCTTTGCGTAGTATAAACGAAAGCACTCTCCAGAGTTGCGTCCTATACGAGTTCTTTTGCCTGAGAGATTCATAAAATTCATTATTTGCTCCTTCGGCGACGCATCGAATGCGTTCTCTCCCCGTATGCTCATCCGCTATATCTGTATTATTCACTGGCTTTGTCTATATCCTAACATTGAACGATAAAGGAAGCAATCTTTTTCATAAATTACTTTAATAACGAACATTAATTTAAGATTTCACATAATCATTCGCCTTTTAACCTATTTACTTGATATCCAGCATACTCCGTCACTTGCCTTAGAGGGCGATACTCTGTAAGAATTGTAATATGCGCGGACTTCTTATAAAATTTTCTTCGCTTATTATATAACTGCTCCAATTCTTCTCTCGTACTACTTTGTACAATTGGTCTATTTTTATCATTTTTTATTCTAATCCAAATATCATGGAACGTTGCATCTAAAAATAAAACTAAACCAGTTTTTCGCATTATCCGGATATTTTCATCATTCATTGCAACCCCACCACCCGTTGAAATGATACACGATTCATTTCGAAAGTTTTGAAGGAATTCTGTTTCTAATTTTCGAAAATACGCCTCTCCTCTCTGGTCAAAAATTTCTGGAATTGTCTTTTGTTCATATTTCACAATCTCTTTATCCATATCATAATAAGGCATTTTTAATAAATAGCTCAGCCTTCTACCGACTGCACTTTTTCCACTTCCCATAAAACCAACTAAATATACTTTGTACATGATTCACCAACTCACTACATACCAGGATTATTTTTCGCGTTCGTTAAAATTTTCTATTCTTTTGATAGTAGCATTAATATTGTTCAATTCCAACGAATCATACGTTCGATATTTTGATTGGTATGCAGCAGTTATCGTAAATAATGAAAAACAAACGATTAATAGCAATAAAATAGCGGCAGGAAGTAATACCCCTTTCTCATTTTGAATGAAATGTAACATAAAATGTGTGCTCCTTTTTTATTCCATTCATAAACTCTACAGCAAACTTCAATGAATTTCCTTCCAGGTTGACTGAAATAGATTTTACATGGAGCAACATCTGTTCATGACCTAGTCTATTTTTTTGTTTTCTAATTAAATTTTCATATATCTCTATATCAAACTCTTCTTCATTTTTTCGAAAACGTATACCCATATCTTCTCTTTGCACCATTATTATTTCTACATGATTTAAATAGGTTTCTACGTCCTGTATAAAAAGAGCCCATTCTATCTCAGTTGGATTTGTCACATTATCTTCTACCTTATGTAGCAATCCAACCGTTATTGCAAATACTTGAGAAAACAGCATTAATACCGAAAGTTGAATAATTCCTTCTATTAACGTGTATCCAGCTTCTTTGTTTCCTTTCAAAAGGAAATTGATAAGCAATTATATTTCTCCTCTCGCATCCCTTCATAGTTCACACAAATTTTTTCCTCATCGATTTCAAATGTGTATAGTAAGTTATCAATATGCATTTTCCCACTTAAAATATTTTCTACAATATGCATTTTTATGCCCTCATGAATGACAATAGAAGAATGATATTTTCGTCTTTTCTCTTCAAGCTGTGTTGTCATATTACTCAATAATGGAAGCAAAGTTGTTGCAATTAGAAAAATAACACTTAAAGAAACAATTGTTTCAGGCAATGAAAACCCTCTGCTATTATTCATAATTCATCCTGCCTCTTCCAATATATAGCGTAACTTTTTTTAGGCCTTTCTTTGTATCAAATAATAATGTTCCAAATTCTTTCACTGATCCATTTGGATGAAAGGTAATATCTTTTAAGGAACTATCTCTAGATAACCGAACTCCAATTGGCATCCCGTATTCAAATAATTCTACATTTGCGGATTTGGCAATATATTTTGAACCATTTTCCTTAAAACTGATATAAGTATACTTTTGCTCCCCAATCGCTATACTTTGAAGTCTTTGAACATCCAATTGAAATTGCTTAAAAAAACGTTTTTCCTCCATCTCCTCAAGCTTAGAAGTGGCAACAAAAATAATGGAAGAAGTCATAACCATTACTATAGACAAAACGAGTAGCATTTCGATTAACGTAAATCCTCTTTCATTTAATTTAACCACCACTTGCTTCAGAACCCGATGCTACTTCACCTTCAATAGACACGCTTCCAGTATCAGGATTAATAATAACTACCGTCCCATTTGGACATGTTTTATCCCCTTTCAAATAACCTTCTGTAGATAAATCATCTAAAGTTGGTATCTTTTTCTTTTCTATTTTATACGCTTCAATTTGACCCTCGAGCATACGCGCAAAAGCTTTACAACCTTTATCATCAATCGACGCGGAGTGTTTTGTTACATTTGGAATAGTAATTAATATTAAAACGGAAATAATTAACAACACAATCATCATTTCCACAAGTGTGAATCCTTTACTATTTTTTATTAATTTCATCTTATTTTCTCTCCTTTTAAACAATATTTATCATTTCGTAGATTGGTAGAAGAATGGCTAAGTAAGCACCTATTATAAAAATAGCCAGTATCAAAAAAAGTGTAGGTTGTAAAACACTTAAATACTTGGATATTTTCGTTTCAATTCTTTCTGTTAAAAATTCACTGTACAATGTCAACTCTCTCCCAAGGTAACCACTATTTTCTCCATGTATGACAAACTGATGGAAATCCGTTGGAAAGTAGTTTAGTAATAGAACGGCTTCAGAGAATGATTCACCGTGTACGATTTTTTCTCTCATTTGTTGCGCTATAAATTGAAGCGTAATATGTTCTTCTTGAAATACGAGTGCATCAAATGCTCGCTGTATGGAAAGGCCACTTTCTATCAGACCTCCCAGTTCTCTTGAAAAGACTCTGGTAAAGAATAATTGATACCAACTATTTAAGACTGGTAATTTTCCCCAAAAAGTAAGTTGTACCTTTATATTCTTTTTACGTACTCCAAAAATTACTACTAATATAATTACAACGGCAGTTGCAATACCAATTAAAAAATAATTAGGTAAATGTAGTAATACATTTGTCCAGATAATAGAACTTTCTGAGTCTAAATTGGTTCTTGTCCCAAGTAGGGACTCCATATTGGGCAGAAAATAAATTCTAAAAACTGTAAATAACAAAAAAATAACAACAAACAGAAACAAAGGGTACACTAGTAAGCTATTTAATCTTTTTCTCGCACTTTCGAAAACAGCCGATTGGACTCCCAAAATCGACACAGTTTCTTGAAGTTGTCCATGTATCGTAGCAAGATTAATAGGAAGTAGTAATCGATTAGGAAATCCTAGCAACTTAAAAACTTCCGTAACACTTGACCCGTTTTTATGCACATCCGTCATTTTTTGAATGACAAAATCCGACTTTTTAACATAAAAGGGCAACAACATAGAAACCGCTTCATGAAATGTATAACCTTCTTTTAATAATTCGCTCAATCTTTTTAAAAAGGAGGATTGACCATTTAACGGAATGGTTTCTTCTTTCTTAGCAAAATAATTATGAATTTTTTGGAATAACACCTTCTCTTACCCCTCTCTCTAATTGATAAGAAAGTGTTAAAGAATATGGAATTTGAAAATCATTCCCAGACATTAGAGAGGTCAATGCTTCCAATAAAAATTCATCCGAAATAATTTCAAAAATAGCTGATAACTCCTTCTCCTTGGAAAGGGATACCGTTACCAACCTTTGTGCGACTATCCCAATAATCGTTTGCTTTAGCTCTTCAGAAGAAATTCCAAGATCCATTAATCGATACAGTGAACCCACTGCATCTTTTGCATGAATAGTAGAAACTACAAGATGTCCCGTGAGAGCTGCTTGTATGGCCGCTTTTGCTGTAGCTTCGTCTCGGATTTCTCCAATCATAATAACGTCAGGTGAGTGTCGTAATATAGCTTTCAACCCTGAAGCATATGTTACACCGGTACGTTCATTCACTTGGATTTGCAATAAATGAGATTGGCTATTTTCAACCGGATCTTCCAAAGAAATGACATGTCTGCTCAAATTTTCCGAACAATATTTTGTAAGAGAATACATCGTAGTTGACTTTCCTGACCCTGTAGGACCAACAAAAAGAATCAACCCTTGCCGATTATTTGCAAGTTCCACAATTTTGTCGGAAGCATCATGAAATAACGATAAAGAATGTAAGAGCTTGGCATTGTCATGTTGTTGAAGTCGTATAACTAATGATTCTTTGCCAAAAACGGAGGGCAAAGTAGAAACACGAAATGAAAATTTTTGAGAGTTGAAAATCTGTTTAAAGGAACCGCTTTGTGGCTTTCTTTTTTCGCTGATATCAAGAGAGGATAAAAACTTGAAGTATGAAATAATTCGTTCGCCCATGTTCAGGGGAAGCTTCCCTGCCTCAAACATTTGAGAATTTTTCTTGAAGTAATAAAAATAGTTCTCTTCATTTGGAATCATGTGCAAATCAGAAGCACCAAATCTATGTGCTTTTTTAAGTAATTGAAAACATTTTTGCTCTACAATATTTTCTATTTGTTGCATGCATTTTTCCTTTCTCCAGTTACAAGTTGCGACCGCTACAACTTGTACAACATTAGTATAATCGAAATCTGAAAAGAAAGAAAGGTAATTTGTTGAATTTTCAATTAATTTATATCGGAAATATATTTTCCAATGTATCTATCTACTGTTTCTAAATGATTATGACCAATCTAAATATTAGAAGGTGCATTGTAAAAATTGCATATATCAAATAGAAGTTCTATAATGGTTGTAAATTCATTTGTTGAAAATAGCTATTAATATTTTATGGATGCAATGGACTTCGTAAATGCTAATCAACAAGCTGATAAAATACACATTTTTGTGACAATGTGTGGTGTAATGTAGATAGAAAGATAATATTCGGTTTACATGTATGAACTATTTCATTTATAATGAATAGGAGATTATTTGTGTCGTTGCAAAAGGAGGGACTACAAATGGGCAATATGTATAAAGTGATGGCATTCTGGACAGGGATTTTTGCAGTTATGTTTTATTTAGGTGATATGAAAGAAGCTTCTTTACTATTTTTAGCTAATACAGGAATTTTCCTACTTTTAGGCTTCTTAAACCTTTCTGAACGTATGTATATGTACATCTTCGGAGCTTACTTAATGTTCTTCTTCGCCGGTTTTACATACTATACAACGTTTATTCACGTACCAGGCGCTGGGCATTGATTATACATCCCAAAAAAGCAGCTCATTTTATTGAGCTGTTTTTTTCTTTTTCAAAAGATGAAACTGATTACAAGAAATCCAGTATTCATAGTATTTTGTTGCACTTGCTGTTTTTACATCCTTTATTAAAAACATCTCATAAATAGTTAACATCTTAGATTGAATTCACCATTCTAGTTGTTGACTTCTGTTTTATACTTTTAACTTACAAAATTTACATGCATCATTAGAGATCTTATCTTAATCGTAGAACTAGAAAAACTAGATAGTACCAATAAAAAGCAAGATCCCATTAAGTGCATCAGGTCTTTACTATTTTCCGAGTACTTTGGACAAAACATCAGCTACATTATTATAGTTAGAAATTTTGTGGATTGTGAAGTGCCTGCTTCACGATCCATTTTTTCGGTAATCTTGTAGTGGTTGTTTGACCGTCACCCCTTGGAATATGTAAAAACATGATGTAATTGATTTGGTTAATGAAAGATTAGATACTTTCCAAATCTTTTAAAAGCGGACGAAGATGCAATTTCGTCCGCTCAACTCTTCTTTATTAATGGATACTATCTATTTTTCTCTAAGTAACACCTACTCTATTCACGCACCCACTGATTCATGTATACTTTGGACGATAAAAGGGCTTGTCGCTCGTCGCTCACCCCTCGGAAAGCGAATGCTAGAGCGCTTAATCCGATTAGTTAAAACCATTGCTAATTCATCGGTCAAATTTAAGGGAAAAAGAGATGGAAAAGGTAAGATTTATTCAACAAAAAACACTGAAAATAATTCAGCATTTTAGTTGAATAATTAATATTTTCTTCTTCCTTCTTCAAGTAAAGCAACCGTTAGCAAGATAACAATTAACTCACCCAAGTTATATTGGTTTCTTTGGATTTCCAATTATTATCTTTATAATGAACTGTGACTTCTACTCCAACCGCCCCTAAACCTGACCGATACTTGGATCCCTCAAAAAAGATATTATTATTAGATTTAATATCAACTTTCTCTATTCTAAGAAGTACGCCATCTAATGACATTGTATCTGGATTATATAATCCCATTTCTTTCAGTTGTTCAAAAGTAGCATCCATAACTTTCACCTTATATTTCCCGTTGAAATAGTTTAAAATTTCATTTTTATCAGTTTCATTTACTTCATCGAAATTACTCATATCAATAGCTATAAATTCCATATCACCGTTTAACGCATCATCCTGTTCCATTATAGAGTCTAATGCTACACTATAAATTTTTCCAAAATGTTCCTTTGGCTCTATGCCAGGATTGCAAGCAGATAACAATAACAAAACGATAAACAGAATGATAATTTGTTTAAACTTCAAATTTCATTCCCCCTTCACTGATAAAGACTATGTAATATTTATTTAGTTGAATAACAGTTCACTAATACTATTTAGAACTTTAAACCTACACCTTTCAATTATCATACCACATTAATAATTAGTTTCCTTTTATTGCTAAAACACTACGATAAACATATAAAAAAGCACTGCTAAATGCAATGCTTTTTGAACTTTAATTTAGTGTTATTTGTTCCATATTTACGGCGTTATTTAAAGTTTTGTACCACTCAACTGAACGGTTTATATTGTAACTTCATCTGCTTTTAAAATTATCTCTCGCTATCCATACCAAAGGCAACATTTCTCCACACATTTCAAGAGGATGACGGACAAACATCCACATTTTTCAGTAAGAGTGCAGCCAAAGTTTAGTCCAAAGCACATAAAGAGCGATTGCACTTTTTTTAATATAATTCCAATCTTGTGAGAGTGAAAGGTTTTATTATTTTTTAAAAACCATTTAAAAATGGATTCGTTTCCATCTCTTCTTCAGGTGTAGTTGAAGCACCATGTCCAGGATATAAAATAGTTGTCGCTGGCAAAGTTAACAACTTGGAATGAATGGATTTCATTAATTCTGCATTGTTTCCACCTGGCAAATCTGTTCTTCCTACACTATTTTGAAAAAGCGTATCCCCTACGATAGCAAAATTATCCTTCTTGAAATAGTACGTTATACTACCTGGCGAATGACCTGGTGTATGTAGTAATTCAAAAGAAAAGTCTCCTAATTCTAATTGCGTTTCATTTGTTAAAACATTATCCGCTTCTCTACAAATAATAGAGGGAATTTCAGCATATTTCCCTGAACCATTTTTCCCGGGATCTATTAACCATTTTTTTTCAGCAGTATGAATATAAACAGGGATTTTAAATACCTCTCTGACTTCATCAATTGCTCCAATATGATCAAAGTGAGCATGCGTTAGCAAAATTGCGATTGGCTTCAAATTTAAACGCTGGAGTTCACGTATTAATTTTTCACCATCACCACCCGGATCAAAAATTAAACATTGCTTGGACATGTTAGATACAACATAACAATTTGTTTGTATAAAACCTAATGGATAAGTTCTTACATTTAACATAATAATCACCTCTCTATCATTTTAAACGATTTACTAATCTTTGTTCAATTAATCGCCACTTATTTCACTCGACAAAAATGACGAATACAATTACAATAGAAGAGGAATATGCAAAGCGGCATTCATTTTCTGATGTCGAAAGGAGTGTCTTTCATGAACTTATTAATGGTAATTTTTGGACTCGTTGCAATTTTAGCTGCAATCGGTACTTTTCAAGCTTTTAAAGAAAAGAATGCACTAGGAGTCTTATTTAACTTTGGTTCGTTTGCTGTTTTTGGCTTCTTTACAGTCATGACTATCGTGAACCAAGGTTTTCCACCTAGCTTACACTAAAATGTAATAGAAAGAGCTGTTGTACAAACTGTGCAACAGCTCTTTTCTATTCATCTATGTGAATCCAAACATTTTCTTTTAAGGGATTTAACTGAATCCAGTACTCCTTCTCATATCCACCTAAGCAAGTTTCTCCGTTTGGTGAGCATGCAATAGGTTGAGCTAGAACTTCGCCCAATTCCCTCTCCCCATCCAATGAAATGGACGAAAGAATACCTCTATCACTAGATTCATCAACATTACCACTCTCCAATCCTTTAATTAAGAAGAATTGATTTGGATTGACGCTAGAAATGGTTGGTACTAGCCATTCTGAGTAATTACTGATTGCCGGTGATGTCCATTCAAAAGAACTTTGCTTTTCATTGTCCATGAAACGATATTCATATAACTTTTTTTCTTCGTTTATCTGAATATACAGCATGCTTTTTCCAAAATTCTGAACATCAATTAAATGCATAATACCTGTTTCCTTCAATGATTTTTCAGAAATAGAATAAAGTATCAACTCATTCCCATCTAAACTGCTATCAGATCCTCTTAACAACATTAAGTGATCCTCATCGTACCACTTCACAAAAGGGTTCTCTACCTCTATAGATTGAAGGTTTTGAGTAGAACTATTGTAAACAAACGTATTATAGGTCCAATCCTCATAAAATGTTGTAAAAACAATTAAATTTGGATTCGTTGGATGCCAATCCATATATAGTTCATCTGATTCAAAAGATAAGCTTTGCACTAAGTATCCATTCTTATGTATAATCTGAACTTCCGCTGATGAAGAATTATTTGATGTATGTAATAAGATGAGCTCTTTATTTGGATGAATAAAACCTTCAATTATCGGTACAGTTGAAGTGTAAATTATTTTCCATAAATGATTCGAAACGGAATAGGATTGAACGGTCCATTTTCCTTTGTCGAAGATAATAAAAAGTATTTCATCGTTTGATAACCATCCAATAACACTCTGAAAAGAGGAGGATGTTAATGAAATCGCCGAAAATTCTTTGGAAGCTTTTTTAGGTGTACTTGTTAAAGCGGATGCATTATCTACTATGGCTGTCTTTTCATTTTCCTTTTTTGTCATTTTACTTTCCGAACAACCTTGCAGTAGCATGACAAAAATAATTAGTATTCCAATTTTCTTCAATAGACTCCCCCCTTCATATTATAGTAGTAGACGTGTAAAAAAGAAATTTGTTTCATAGGAAAAGCACAGACATATTATTGTCTGTGCTTTATTATTATTTATTTTCTTTTTCAGCTTGTTCAATCAGGAGATTTCCTGTTTTCAAATCATAGAAACGTAGTAAGTCCCCGTTAATTATCTGATCAGAATATCCAAGTTCTTGGTTAGTTCGATCAATATACGGTTGGCAATTTTCAATACCAATTTCCGAACCATTGGAATTGTCGTAACAAGCATTACCTGCATACACCAATTTATCAGTTACAAAACCACCGTTACGGAAAATGGCAAAGTCCTCATGATCCTTAGAAAATAGGTCTGCACCTAACTGCATGTCTTTCGTTGTATCTACGCCTAGTAAATGTAATATAGTAGGTCTAATATCAATTTGCCCTGCAACTTCTGTTTCTACTTTCCCTACTCCACTATGTGGAATATGAATAAAGAATGGAACGCGTTGAAGTTTAGCTGATTCATATGGTGTAATTTCTTTCCCCAAATATTGAGCCATAGCTGCATTATGGTTTTCAGAAATTCCGTAATGATCTCCATACATAACAATAATCGAATTATCATACAAACCTTTAGCTTTTAAATCATCAAAGAATGATTTTAAAGATTCATCCATATATCGTACAGTCTGAAAGTATTTGTTTAAGGTCTTAGAATTAGAATCATAAGGTGGAATATATTGATCCTCTTCATCTAAGTCAAATGGATAATGATTCGTTAAACTAAGCATACGAGAATAAAATGGTTGAGGCATATCTGCCATAAGATCAACCGATTGTTTGAAGAAAGGAGTATCTTTCAATCCCCATCCAACAGAGTTATCATCTGTAACATCATAACTATTCACATCATAAAATTTCTGAACAGAGAGTGCTTGGTACATCATATCTCTGTTCCAAAAGCTTTTATTATTTGGATGCATTACATTCGTGAAATACCCTTTATCATTCAAACTTTCTGCCATTGAGTGGAACTTGTTCCCACTATGAGTAAAGAAAACTGCCCCACCACCTAAAGGAAATAGTGAATTTTCAACTAAAAACTCCGCATCAGACGTTTTTCCTAAACCTGTTTCATGGTAAAAGTTAGAAAAGTAAAAAGTATCTTTGTCTTTCGTTAAAGAATTCAAAAACGGTGTAATTTCGTGTCCGTTCATATCGTTATTAATAACAAAGTTTTGTAAAGATTCCATAGAAATAATGATTAAGTTTCGCCCATCAGCAAGACCAAACATTTTGGCATTAGGTTCCGCCTGATTTGATCGAACATAGTTATTTACTTCCACAAGTTCACTACCATCTGCAAGCGCTCTTTGTGCATGCGATTTCGATTGAATATATAGATCGTATAAATGATAGTTGTATGGTCCTAAATTTTTCACTAACATTTCTCTATCAAAACTTCTCGTAAGAAGTTGTGGTCTTTCGATTTCAGACAAACCTAAATTTAAAAACAATACTGCTGCAGCTAGGACAAAATATGCTCTTCTAACAGCTGGTTTAACAAGTGAAATTTTCTGACCAATTTTTAGCCATTTTAAAGCAATGATAAGAATTGCAACATCTGTAAAATAGAAAATATCTGTAAAATTAATACTAGATTTAGCAGAGTTTCCTAAATCGCTAAAGTTATTTGTCTGAAACAATACCGGAATTGTAATAAAATCCGTAAAAAATCGATAAAAAACTACATTTACATATAACACTATTGATAGAATGATGCTTGTTATAACAATATATCTATTTCTAGCTTTTGCACTCTTGAAAAATAGTGATATCCCGTAAATAAACAAAAGAAAACTAAGCGGATTTATAAATAATATAAATTGTTGCATCATATTCTCGATTTTCAAGTCAAAGCTTGTATGATAAACTACATAGGTTTTAATCCAAGTAGCCACAATAGCAATTACAAGAATTGAATGTGTCGGCCAGTTTTTCTTCATCATGCCTACATCCTCCCCTTTTTACACACTTTATAATATGAGTAAAAGTAACAGAGTATATCTTAATCCTTTATTTACAATAAATCAACAAAAATGAAATGGATACGCGATATAATTTTTCAAGCCTGTTATTTTCATACCCATTATTAGACGGCTGTAAACCTAGTAAGTTTCATTTTATAGATAAATAGAAAAGCAACAGATACGAATGAATCCGTTGCTCATTATCTTTTATATTTATTTTGCTCATGTTTTAATACCAAAATCGCTATCTGAAAGTCATTTACTTCAATCATTTGCATCTTATACAGTTCTTTTATTTCGTCTTCCATCATTTCTAAGTCTGCTAATCGATCTTTCGTATATATGTATATTCCAAATCGTTTTAAAAGTTGCATTACATCATATACTGTTTTCATCTAATTACACCTCTTGACGATTTAATTGACATGGAATGATTTGTGAATTCGTGATTATTTTATTTACAGGAAGGTCAAAGTTGTCACGCTCCACAACTTCACACACTTGAAAATCAAATGCTAGAGAAATTGTTTGTCCGTTGTATTCTGATAAAAAGCGATCGTAGTACCCTCCTCCATAACCAATTCGATAACCAAATGAATCATATACAATACCAGGCACAACAAGCAAATCAATACTATTAGGATATATATATGTTGTTAAAAGTGGATTGGGCTCTAATAACTGCATATAAACCGTCTCAAGTTGATTAAAATTTTCCAACTTATAAAAGGTCATTGTTCGTTCTTTAGGGCTGCATTTTGGAACTACGACTGTTTTCCCCATCTCCCATAGCCTCTTTATAATTCGTTCCGTATCCACTTCTGGAAAAGCAGATATTGTTACGCCGATAATGGATGCTTGGTCGACATCTTTTTCAATAAGAAAGCGATTTTCAATTTGTTCTGAGTATGTATGATATAACATGCTATCTAGAGTTGCTAATTGATTTTTCATTTCTTCTCTTGCTTCTTTTTTTGCCATACCTTCCCCTCCATAATTCCATAGAAAAAAACCAAAACCGAAATTGGTTTTGGTTTAAGTTATTATTTAGTTTCTCTATGAAGAGTCGATTTCTTTTCACGTGAGCAATATTTTTTAAGTTCAAGACGTTCTGGATTGTTACGCTTGTTTTTCTTAGAAATATAGTTGCGCTCTCCGCAATCTGTACAAGCTAATGTAATATTAACGCGCATGGTTGTCCCTCCCACTCTTTTACAAGATGAAATATAAAATCTGAGCATGATTTATACGACTAATCCATTATAGCATATAAACAAATTAAATCTACAGTTTAAAGAAAGAATTTATTCAAAGTTTTTTGGAATATGTTACTATAATAAGAGGAAGTTATTAATTAGAGGTGAATATTATGGACTACTCAATCATCATTATGGTTATCGGTATTATATTAATCATTGTTTCATTTTTCGTAAAAGATTCTGTTAAGAAAATGGAGACAGAAATGGAAGACCTCTCTTTTACATTATATCAAGAAACAAGTGCTCTAAAAAGGAGACTAAAAATGGTAGAAGAAGAATTATTAATGGAACCAACTAACATAGCTCTACCCGCAAAACAAAAAACAAAATCTGTCATTCATGAAATTATAAAAAGCCAAGTACTGGAATTACACAAACAAGGTTATTCTTTACCAGAAATAAGCAAAAGATCCTCCTTAACTGTTGAAGAAGTGAAATCCGTCATAGGCGGTGGAAAATAAATGAAAAGAGGCTCCATCCGTTCGTTGGGCATTGGATTATTTCTTGCTGGTGCCGTATTTCAAATCCAACTTCTATCCACATCAGGTGAAATTAAATCTTCGCATGCGATAAATGTAGAAGCATATGAAAAGTCCCAAGCCGAATTGAAAATTGTTAAGCAACAGCTTGCTCAGCTCCAACTAAACTTAGAGAACGTAAAAAAAGAAAACATTACAGAAGTTAACGCAAAAATTAAGGAAAAAGAAGACAAAGAATCCACCCCTAAAAAAAGCACTTCTAATTCTATTTTAATAGTGCAACCAGGCATGAATTCAAGAGATATTAGTTCCGCATTAGAAAACACTGGTATCATTCAAAATAAACAAGATTTTGAAGACTATCTAGATGCACAGAATTTGACTGGGCGTATTCAAATCGGGGAATATGAATTGGATTCTTCTTTGACGATGAAACAAATTGCTGAGAAAATAACGAATAAATAAGAAAGAAGCCACTTCAAATGAATTTTTGAAGTGGCCTTTATTCTTAATTATTTAATTCATAATGTTTTCCTTTTAATAAAAACAATACTCGCTCTGCCATATTTGTCGCATGATCTGCCGATCTTTCCAAATAACGACATACGAAAGAGAGTTGTGTAATTTGACTAAGTTGTGCTGGTTGCTCTACTCCAACAGATAGAAGTGTTTTAATCGCATGACCATACATCGCATCTATTTCATCATCTAATTTCGCAATTTTCTTTGCTTCCTCGATATCTTCATTCATAAAAGCGTCTAAAATTTGCTTCAACATTGCAATTGTTTTAACACGCATTTCATCTAATAAGTGAATCGGAGCAATATGCTCGTCTTTCCCTATTCTAATTGTTTCTTTTGCAATATTTACAGCATAATCACCAATTCGTTCCATATCCGATGCTGCTTTTATCAGTACCATTAATCTTCGTAAATCAGTAGCTACAGGTTGTTGTTTGGCAATTAGTAAAATAACCCGGTCATTAATTTCTTCTTCCATGTGATTAATATGAATATCGTTATTAATAACTGTAAGGGCACCTTCTATATCGCTTGCTAATAAATAATCCATGGATTCATTCAGTGTATTAATGGCCATATTACTTAATTCAAGCATCAAATTCTGCACTTGATGCAATTCCGCGTTGAATTTCTCTCTACCTACCATCTTTTTTAACTCCCTTCGTTATCCGAAACGTCCTGAAATATAGTCTTCTGTTCGTTTATCTCTTGGTGTAGAAAAAATAACATCCGTTTGATCAAACTCCACCACTTCTCCGTTTAAGAAAAAGGCTGTTTTATCTGAAATACGAGCAGCTTGTTGCATATTATGTGTAACAATTATAATGGAGTAATCCGTTTTCAGTTCTTGAATTAGTTCTTCTACTTTTAACGTAGAAATTGGATCAAGTGCTGATGTCGGTTCATCCATTAAAATTACATCAGGTTCTATCGCTAGACAGCGAGCGATACATATACGTTGCTGTTGACCACCTGAAAGGCTGTATGCATTCGTTGATAAACGATCTTTTACTTCATCCCAAATAGCTGCTCCTTGCAAACTTTTCTCAACAATTTCATCAAGTATTTTCTTGTTTTTAATACCATGAATTCTTGGACCATATGCAATATTGTCGTAGATCGACTTTGGAAATGGGTTTGGCTTTTGGAAAACCATCCCAACCTTCGTACGTAATTCTTCTACACCATAATCTGCATCAAAAATATTACGCTCACGGTATAAAATTTCACCGGATGTTTTAACAGTCGGAACTAATTCCACCATTCGATTTAACGTTTTAATATAAGTAGATTTACCACATCCAGAAGGACCAATAATTGCAGTCACTTCATTTTCTTTGATTTGTAGATCGATATCTTTAAGTGCATGATGATTCCCGTACCATAAATTTAATTGCTTCGTATTATAAACAATATTTGATGACTCTGTAGTAGTTAATGATGCCTTTTCGATAACCTGTACCATTATTTTTCCTCCTATTTACCCATTGGTTTAATATCTCTTTTGAAACTTATTTCGAATAATAATGGCTATGGAGTTCATGATTAATAAAAACATCATTAATACTAAAATTCCAGCAGCAGCAACATGTTGAAATTCCGCTTGAGGCCTTTTAGACCAATCATAAATTTGCATTGGTAGTGCTGTGAATTGGCTCAGCAAATTCTCTGGTAAAAACTGAATAATGACAGGTATACCGATTACTACTAAAGGAGCCGTTTCCCCAACTGCACGTGACAAAGCCAAAATTGCACCAGTTAAAATTCCGGGAATAGCAGAAGGCAAAACAACTCTTGTGATCGTTTGCCATTTTGTTGCTCCCATTCCGTATGAAGCTTCCCGAACATCTTTAGGTACTGAACGAATTGCTTCTTGCGCTCCGACTATTATTACAGGTAGTATCAATAAACTCATTGTAAATCCTGCAGCTAAAATACTATTTCCAAGGGATAAAGTACGGACAAAAATAGTTAAACCAAGTAATCCAAATACTACGGAAGGTACACCAGAAAGGTTTGAAATATTCATCCGAATAAAGTCATTAAGTTTGTTTTTCTTTGCATATTCCTCTAAATAAATTGCAGTACCTACACCTAATATTAGGGAGACAGGTGCCACAACACACATTAACCAAATGGAACCAACTAAAGCCGCCTTTATTCCAGCCTTAGCAGGAAAACGAGAACCAAAATTCTTGAAAAATTCTGGTGTTAAATAGCCAATTCCTTGAGTAGTAATTCTATAAAATAGAATGGCAAGTATGACTAATGCAAATAAAGTTGCAAAGAAAAATAGTGTTTTAAATACACGATTTGTAATAAGTCGTCTATTCATTCTTTTTACTACTGATTCTTGATTTACATATTTCATCTTAATATTCCTCCCGATACTTTTTCGAAATAACGTGAGCAATAAAGTTCATCAATAGTGTAAATATGAACAAAGTAAATCCTACGGAATATATAGAGTAATAAATAGTTGTTCCATATCCTGCATCTCCAGATGACACCTGAACTATATATGCGGTCATTGTTTGAATAGAATCCGTCACATTAAAATCAAATTTTGGAGTAGAACCTCCAGCTAATGAAACAATCATCGTTTCTCCAATTGCCCGTGAAATAGCAAGTACAACGGAAGCAATAATTCCCGATAGAGCAGCAGGTAATACTACTTTTATAGCAACTTCTAATTTGGTTGACCCCATTGCTAGTGCACCTTCACGTATGGATCTAGGAACGGATGACATGGCGTCTTCAGATAACGAAGCAATCATTGGTAAAATCATTATCCCTACAACAATACCTGGGCTTAATGCATTGAATATTTTTAATCCAGGGATAATTTGTTGTAATAACGGCGTTACAAAAGTTAAAGCAAAAAAACCATATACAATCGTTGGAATACCCGCTAAAACTTCTAAAATCGGTTTAATAATTCTTCTTGTATTATCACTTGCATATTCACTTAAAAATACAGCAGAAGCAATACCAAATGGAACAGCAACGATAACAGCAATTAATGTCACTTTTAAAGTACCTGCTATTAAAGGAAGAATTCCAAATAGTTGTTCTGTATTTGCAAATGGAAACCATTCTGTTCCAAAAAGAAAATCTGTAATCCGCACTCTTGAGAAGAAAATACCAGTTTCAATGATTAGTGTAAAAACGATGCCAAAAGTCGTCAAAACCGAAACGGAAGCAATAAGTAAAAGGATGATAGGAATAATCTTTTCAATTACTTTTTTTTGTTTCTTACTGCTCGATTTTGCAATTAACTCTTGAACTGATGAATGACCAGTTAACCTTTTTTGAGTCATATTGACTCCCCCTTTTACCAAACGAAAGAAAAGAGTAGCATACCTGCTACCCGTCTCTTTACTTTTCAGATTGACCTTTTATTTTAAAGCTTCTAAATCAGCTAAACCATTTTTATAATCAGCATCTGGAAGTTTTACATATCCAACTGCTTCTGACATTTCAGCAGCATTTTCAAGCGTATACTTCATGAAATCAAAAGCTGCTGCATTGTCTTTTAAAGCGCTATTTTTTGCATAAACAAATAATGGACGAGATAGTGGTGCATATTCCCCGGATTCAATTGTTGCGCTTGAAGGTTCAACTCCACCAACTTTTACAACTTTTAGTGTGTCTTTGTTAGCTAAATAGTAAGCATATCCAAAGAAACCAATGGCATTTTTATCACCTTGTACACCTTGTACTAATACATTATCGTCTTCTGAAAGAGTAGCTGCCTTTACCAAATCAGCTTTTTTTAGCACTACTTCATCGAAGTAATCATACGTTCCTGAATCTGTTCCTGGTGAATAAAATACGATTTCTTCATTTGGCCATTTCGGATTAATATCAGACCATTTTTTCTTAGTTCCGTCTTCAGTCCACATTTTTTGTAGATCTTCCATTGTTAAAGAGTCTATCCAGTCATTATCTTTATTCACTACTAGTGAAATACCATCATAAGCAATTTTAAATTCCGTGAAATCGATACCTGCAGCTGCAAGTTTTTCTTTTTCTTCGTCTTTAACTGGGCGTGAAGCGTTTGAGAAATCTGTTGATCCAGCGATGAATTTTTCGAATCCTCCACCTGTACCAGAAACTCCAACTGTAACTTGAACTTTATTTTGTACTCCTGCATATTCTTCAACAATTGCTTCCATGATAGGTGCTACTGTACTTGAACCATCTCCAGCTACTTTACCTTCAATTGCAACTTCTTTTGTTCCTTCAGTAGAAGTTCCTTCTGTTGCGGTACCTTCAGTTTTTGATGTGCTTGAATCATTTCCACAAGCTCCAAGTGTTAATGCTGATCCTACCATTGATGCCATTAATAAGTACTTCCAATTCTTCATCAGGTATATCCCCCTAAAGTTTTGTTTCTATTTGCCTTACAAGGTTTACTATAAAGGGTATATGTTGAGTCGATGTGAATGAATTGTAAAGCTTTTGTAAATTGAATAGTGTGAAATATGAAATGCATGAGCGACCTTTAAATGCATCTTGTGCTTCAATATTTCTTTAGCTCTCTGGACTAAACATCAGCTACACTATTATTTTGGGAAAACAAAAGGTTCGATAGTATTACTAAGTCCAAATGCACAACTAGAAAGTTAAAAACTGTCATTGAGCAACTAAATGCAAGGTGAAAGCAACAAATTTAACACTGACAGCAACCATTACTCCATTTAAAGAGTTAACTTTATGTAAGATGTCGCAAATCAGCTTCAGATAATCCCGTCCAACTAAAAACACCATGGATACTGAAGTTCTAACAGCCAATTTCATATACTTTTAAACTAAAAAAAACTTACCATCCTAGTAAACTTTTAGGATGGTAAGTTTTTAGTTATTATTTAGTCTGCGTCTCTTCTTCATCTATTTTATCGTTAGTAAAAGCAGGTTTAATAGCAGGAGTCGTAGTCGAATCGATTTCTTTTAAAGCTTCATTTTTTTGTTGAATTTCAAAATACTTATCTACTAGCTCACGTGCAATGGGTGTGGCAAAACTAGACTTGTAGTTAGATTCAAGGGAAGCCCAAGGAATAACTAGCGCATATGCTATCTCTGGGTTATCAAATGGCGCAAAACCAATATGCGTTAAATTAACAGTACTAAAACTTTTATCTTGCGCCGCATCATAAAAAGAAGATTGTGCAGTTCCCGTTTTCCCGGCTCCATTAAATTTAGAGTTTCCAAACGCTGAATGTGCGGAACCTTTACTTCCATAATACACTAATTGCATGGCCGAACGAATATGTGCAATTTCAGCCTTTGTATTGTCAATTGTATTTAATACATTAGGAGTAAATTCTTTGACTACTCCTCCTAGTTGTTCTCCGTCAGTGGATGGTTCTCTTATTTCCTTCACCACATGGGGCTGAATTCGACTGCCACCATTTGCAAGAGTGGCAGCATACTGTGCAAGTTGTAAAGGGGTATACGTATCATATTGACCAATCGCAAGGTCAAGTAATTTCCCCATCTTAGTTCCACCTTCTACACCCGACACTTCACCTGGTAAATCAATCCCTGTTCGAACACCTAAGCCTAATTGTGCATAGCCATTTCTCATTTTCTGAAAAGCATCTATTCCAAAATTAATCCCTTGGTTTGGTTGATAAACTCTACCAGCAATGCTATATGCAGTTTTAAACATAAATACGTTGGAAGAACGTTCAATTGCTTCTGAATCACTGAGTAGAATTCTTCCTGATCTATTAAATACTGAGCTCTTTGTTTCGGAACCTTTAATACGTATAGGCTCATCAATGAATTTTTCTCCAATTTCAATTGCTTTTTCTCGGTACCCAGTTAGCAAAGTTCCAGGTTTTACAGTTGATCCTACTTCATAAGAAGTTGTAAATGAGCCGAAAGCATAATCCCGAACTTTTGGCTTTCCTGTTACAGGATCATTTACGACTTGCTTCCCGACTAAAGAAAGAACTTCACCAGTATAAGGATTTATCATAATAAAAAATGCTCTATCTAAATATTTCGTTCCAGGAATTTGTTTCAATCTCAAAAGTTCTTTTTCAAGTATTTCTTCCTGTGCCATCTGAACTTCACTATTCATGGTTAAGACTAAATCTTCCCCTGGCTTACCTTCGTCAACTGTTTTAGTATCTATTACTCTTCCTTTTCCATCTGTAATATTTTTTACTACACTTTTTTTGCCTTGAAGCACTTCTTCGTATTGTTGTTCAATATAACTTTTTCCGACTCGATCATTTCTAGAATAGCCTCTTGATAAGAAATAATCGAGTCGCTCTTTTGGTATACCTTCTTTTGGCAATGAAGCCGTTCCTAATATTGCTAAAGGGGAAGTATATACTCTTCTCCAATCAGTAGTTGTATTTACTCCCTTTAATTCGCTTAATCTCTCAGATACTTGAGCAAATTCTTCTACCGTAACTTCTTCCGAAATTTCCCCTGGTTTCAAGCTCTTATTAGCGACTTCTCCACCTTTAATAATTTGTGGGGACAGTGCGTAGCCAGCAACCATTTCACGATAAATTGCAATGACTTGCATCTCTTTTGGCGTAAATGATTGTAATTCCTCTTCTGGTATTCTACTTCTTGTTAAACGATTAGCTTCAATATTCTTTTCTTTTGTTGATAGGTTTTCATCTGTTTCAATTTTTTTACGTTCCTCATCAGATACTAACTCTAATGCTTTTTCTTTGTTTTTCCAAAGCCAAAAGTCTTGTAAATCACTTTTAGTAATTGCTTTTGGATTCTTTTGAATGAGCTTACTTAACTTTTTAGCTATCTCGTACATTTCATCTGATTTCGTCGTTTGCATTTTTGTATAAGTAATGGCACGCTGTGGCTCATTATCTACAAGAATTCGTCCTTCACTATCAAAAATACGCCCTCTTGGTACACTTGTATTAACTGCAATTTCTTCTGTACGTTCGAGCGTTCTTTTATAGTCTTCCCCTTTTACAATTTGTAAATAACCCAATCTTAAGATTAATAATGTAAACAAAAGGAAAATAGAAAAGAAAAGTATATTCATGCGAAAGGTAATATTAGCTCTTTGTTTAGCTTTTACACTTTGTGCACGTTTATTGGGAGTTTTTCGCATGGGGATCACCTACTTCTATCAAATTCGCCTTGGCTTAATTGGGGCAAGATCTTCTATTCTGCTTGCCAAAATGCTTTCCTTTAACCAGAGGCATTAACTTTAATCCAATTAAGTTAATAAATTTCGCTATATGTTAGTGTAACATAAAAAGCACACACTTTTTGACGAAAAAGTGTGTGCAAAGTTTCTTTTTTTATGAAATTATTTTGCAGTTGCGTATCTTTTTGATACTTCATCCCAATTAACTACATTCCAGAAAGAAGAAATATAATCAGGGCGACGGTTTTGGTAGTTTAGATAGTAAGCATGTTCCCAAACGTCTAAACCTAATAAAGGCGTTTTACCTTCCATGATTGGTGAGTCTTGGTTAGCTGTAGATGAAAGGTCTAGCTCTCCATTAACAACTGATAACCATGCCCAACCAGAACCAAAACGAGTTGTAGCTGCTTTAGCGAATTCTTCTTTGAAAGCATCAAAACTACCAAACTTCGCATCAATTGCTTCCGCTAATTCACCAGTTGGATTTCCGCCACCGTTTGGTGAAAGAATTTGCCAAAATAATGAATGGTTTGCGTGGCCTCCGCCATTGTTGCGTACAACTGTTTTAATATCTTCTGGAACTGCATCTAAGTTAGCGATTAATTCTTCTACAGATTTGTTTTCTAAGTCTGCTTTTCCAGAAACCGCGTTGTTTAAATTAGTAACATAGGTATTATGATGTTTCGTGTGATGAATATTCATCGTTTCTTTGTCGATATGTGGTTCAAGTGCGTCATATGCATAAGGTAATTCTGGTAATTCATATGCCATTATTGTTTCCTCCTAAAGAATATTTTAGAAAATTCTTTCCATGTATTAGCGTATCAAATTAACGGAAAACGTTCAATTAAAATCGACTAAAATTATATATCTCATACTTTTGACTGAAATTATACGAAGATAATAAAGATTACTAACATTACCGTCAATATAATTATTTTAACTACGGAAGAAGTGAGGAATCCAACTAAAGAACCGATTCCCGATTTTATCGCTTGTTTTAACCCTTTTCTTGTAAATATTAGTTCAGCTAATACTGCACCAAGAAAAGGTCCAAGTAAAATACCAACCACCGGAATAACAAAGGGTCCGACAATTAACCCAATTGTACTTCCCCACATTCCAGCTTTTGTGCCACCAAATTTTTTAACACCGAATGCATTCGAGGCCATATCTGCACTAATTAGTAGCAGAACAAATAAAAGTTGAATTGCCCAAAATAACCAATTCAAATCTGCAAAAGAGAAAAATAAGCCATAAATAATATAACCTAATACCATAAATACTACGGAAGGGATTATTGGATAGAAAGTTCCGATAAAAGCAACAATAAAACTAGCTACGATAAGTATCCAACCAATTATTTCTATCATATTCGCTTACCTAAGATGGCATCTGCAATATTTACTGCATGATCGCCAACCCTTTCTAAATTGCTCAACATATCGACAAAAATTACTCCAGCATGGCCAGAACATTGCCCCTCATTCAATCGGATAAAATGATTCTTTCTAAATTGCCGCTCCATCCGATCAATTGCCTCTTCTTGTTCTGTAACCTCTCTTGCAAGTCGGTCACTGTTTAAATCTAAAGCTTCTATAGCTTTTTTTACAGTATTTATGGTTAACATAAACATCTCTGAAATATCCTCCAATGCGTCATCTGTAAGTTGAAAGCGATGCTCGTCGTGATAATCAATTAACTCGATAATATTTTCAAAATGATCGCCTATTCTTTCCATATCTCGAACTGTAGACATTAACATAAAATGTCTACTTGAATCTTGTCTCGATAAAGGCTGGGAAGATATCTTTACTAGGTAGTTTATAATTTTCGTTTCCAAATGATTAATCGCATCTTCCATTTGATAAGCTTCTTGGGCTTCCTGTTTATTTCTAAACTTTAAATAGTGAAAAGTTTTTTCTAAACCTTGCACACAAAAATTACCCATACGTAGTATTTCTTCTTTCGCTTGTCCAATTGCAATGGATGGGGATTCTTCTATGAAATCATCTTCTAAATGCTTTGTTTTGTATTTTGTCGAGAAGTCTTCCCCAGGTGACAACTTCGTCAATAAAAATACCCAAGCACCGATTAAAGGAAACTGAAGAATAACATTCACCACATTAAATGTCCCGTGCGCTAAAGCTATTTGCATTTTGTTTTCCAAGGAAAATACCCCTGATATCCATTCCATAAACAAAGTAAATGGGGTTAAAAAAATTAGAAACACAATGGTACCAACTATATTAAATAACACATGGGAAGCTGCTGCTCTTTTAGCGCTAGCTGTTGCTCCCAATGAAGCTAAAATGGCAGTAATCGTTGTCCCAATATTATCACCAAATAAAATCGGTAAAGCACCCTTTAATGAAATTAAGTGTTCAGCATAGAATCCTTGTAAAATTGCAACAGAAGCACTAGAACTTTGGATGAACACGGTCATTATCGCTCCTGCAACTACTCCTAGTATAGGATGATTGCTTACATTTAGAGTCATCTCTGTAAATGAAGGTAGATTTTGTAAAGGACTCATGCCTTTCATCATTAATTCGAGTCCTAAAAACAAACCACCTAAGCCGAATAAAACTTCTCCTACATTATGTACCATTTTCCTTT
This sequence comes from Psychrobacillus sp. L3, assembly GCF_042945595.1. GTDB lineage: Bacteria > Bacillota > Bacilli > Bacillales_A > Planococcaceae > Psychrobacillus. Next base: position 2,297,874 of record NZ_CP168493.1, read on the forward strand.
TGAAGAAAAAGATTAAAAACGCCCCAATCGCCATAATTGGAAGCGCATAATCTCCAATTTCAAAACCTATAACAAAAGCTTTTATAGTTGTACCTATATTTGCTCCCATAATGACTCCTATGGATTGTCGCAAAGTCATAAATCCAGCGCTAACTAGACCTATCACAATTACGATCGTCCCAGCACTAGATTGTATTAATACAGTAAATAGTATACCTGCTATAACTCCCGTAAGGGGATTCGTTGTATAACGGTCCAGTAAATCTCTTAATCTATCTCCAGTGGTTTTTTGTAAGCCATCGCCCATGTATTTAATGGCGAATAAAAAAATACCTAGTCCACCAAAAAATTCGAAAAGCATTTCTTGCCAATTGAGGTCCAAGTAATCGTCAACTCCTATTTTACACATTGTCTATCTATCTTCTATTATGGTTAAATTATAAAGGAATTGTAAAGTGAATCTAGCAATTCTTTATATTTTCTTAACATATGCGTTCTAATTACTTTGTTTTCTATGATAAACAGGTGATAAAATGTAGAAGAAAGGGTGAATTTGATGAATTTATTTCAGCTATTTAAAGCAAGTTTACATAACCCAAAAAAAATTGCGGCATTTCGACTTGTTCCAATTGGTAAGGTTATGCAATTTATATTTACTTATGTATTGATCATTACCATCATTTCTTTTGTCCAATTCATAAATGGATTATCCGTTCAAGAAACAAATATGGAAGAGTTATTTGAATACCTTAAAGACATTAAGTGGTTAATTTATCCTTTTTCTTTTGTTTTATTATTTGTGCTAAATACTTTATTTATTTTTATTCGAATTAGTATTTTTGCTTATATTGGCGTGATTATCCTTTCCATTTTAAAACGAAAAGGTGAGTACCGGCATATGTGGAGAACTGCACTTTTTGCAAGCACATTACCAATGCTTATTTCAATCGGTTTTTCGATTTTTCATAGGTCCAGCGGATATTTTGAACTTGCCATTTATATGATCACTTTGGTGTATTTATTTTTAGCAAGCAAACACTATCCGATAAAGCGTTAACATATTCCCTCCTCTCCTGCATATAGTGGGACAAGGGGGTTTTTATATGAAAATATTCGTAGCAACTATTATGATTCTCGTTACACTCTATATTATTAAAGTAGATATGTTCGAAGGTACGATTCCTCTTGCTTTTTATCCATCAGAAGAATGTGTAGAAACAATGGATTATATTTCTATAAAAGTACATTCAGGTGATACATTGTATGCTCTTTTTTCTATGTATCCCACTAATAAATCGATTACTCATCAAGAAAGACTAATAGACTTTTATCAATTGAACCCACATTTAATAAATCAAACGGCAAAAGACGGGGAATTAATATTTTTACCTGTCTACTCTTCGAATGAAGCTTGCAAAAATGAAAGATAGAGGTTTCTTCCTTGTAATTTCATTCCTCTGACTGATAAAATGGAGGATAGTGATGGCATAAAGCCTCAAGAAGGAGAGAATTTCATGAGTGAAATAATTCATCGTTCCAAAACTCGCCCAGTTCGAGTTGGAGACTTAACAATAGGTGGAAGCAATGAGCTATTTATCCAAAGTATGGCGACAACTAAAACACATGATGTAGAGGCAACAGTCGCAGAGATTTTGCGACTAGAAGAAGCGGGTTGTCAAATCGTTCGTGTTGCATGTCCAGATGAGCGTGCTGCTTATGCGATTGGTGAAATTAAAAAAAGAATTCATATCCCCTTAGTAGTGGATATTCATTTTGATTACAAGCTTGCACTTATTGCAATTGAACAAGGTGCAGATAAAATTCGTATAAATCCAGGTAATATTGGACGTAAAGAAAAAGTAGAAGCAGTTGTAAATGCAGCGAAAGCGAAAGGTATTCCAATCCGAATTGGTGTAAATGCTGGTTCACTTGAAAAGAAAATTTTAGAAAAATACGGCTATCCTACCGCAGATGGTATGGTAGAAAGCGCGTTACACCATATTAAAATTCTAGAAGATTTAGATTTTCACGATATTATTGTGTCAATGAAAGCATCAGATGTTAGTCTAGCAATTGAAGCCTATACAAAAGCTTCCCAAGCATTCGATTACCCTCTTCACTTAGGAATTACGGAATCTGGTACACTATTCGCTGGTTCGATTAAAAGTGCAGCAGGACTTGGTACATTGCTAAGTATGGGTATTGGTAACACAATGCGTGTATCTCTAAGTGCTGATCCTGTCGAGGAAGTGAAAGTTGCGCGTGAACTATTAAAAGTATTTGGACTTTCTTCGAATGCTGCAACACTTATCTCTTGTCCAACATGTGGCCGAATTGAAATAGATTTGATATCTATTGCAAATGAAGTAGAAGAATATATTTCACATATTAAAGCACCTATTAAAGTTGCTGTACTTGGCTGTGCAGTAAATGGACCAGGTGAAGCACGTGAAGCAGATATCGGCATCGCTGGCGCTCGTGGCGAAGGGCTTTTATTTATGAAGGGTAAAATCGTACGTAAAGTGCCAGAAGAAACAATGGTAGAAGAACTTAAAATTGAAATTGATAAAATTGCTGCAGAATATTTTGCAAAACAAGAACTGGAAAAATTAGAAAAAGAAAAACAACAAGCGTAAGGAGTTAAGTATATGGAGAATGTACGATTCGGAATAGATATAGATGGGACAGTAACATCTCCTACTTCTTTACTTCCACATATTAATAGTGCGTTTAATTGCAATTTGAAGCTAGACGATATTAAAGAGTATGATTTAACAAAAGCATTTCAGGTTGATGAAAAAGTTTTTTATGAATGGTTTAGAAAAACAGAGTCAACCATCTATGCTACTTCCCCTATTCAGCCAGATGCACACGCTGTGTTATCTGCGTGGAAAGAAAAGTATGAATTGTTTTTCATCTCAGCTCGCGGGGAAAATGTAATGGATGTTACGATTAATTGGTTTAAAGAACAAGAATTACTTTATGATCATATCGAGCTAATCGGTTCTCATAACAAAATTGAAACGGCTAGGAAATATGGTGTCCATGCTTTCTTTGAAGATAAGCATGATAACGCCGTCGAAATTCACGAAGAACTAGATATACCTGTTATATTGTTTAACACACCATATAATCAACAACCTGCTCCTAAAGGGGTTATCCGTGTAAATAACTGGATTGAAGCAAATACGTGGATTGAGAAAGAATTCGCATTGCAAAAAGCGTGAGGAAAATTCCTCGCGTTTAGTCTGTAAGCAAACTCAATAAAACGAGTTTGCCTACAGACTTTTTTTTATCCAATAGAAAGTAAGAAAAAAGCAATGCTGGAAAAATACACTCGCTTTCCGCTGACGTATAGTTATCTTTACGCAAGTGACATAGTAATATACTTACTTTTTTACTTATGCTCTTCAATACTTTAGAAGGAATTGATTCTATTACTAAAAATGCAGTTACTTTCACGATTAGGAGGAAATAAAATGAAAAAAATTTTAACAATCATATTCACAACTACGCTAGTCTTGGGTATCTCTACCTTCTCCCCTACTTCTACTGATGCAGCTACTGCCAAGGTATTTAAAAACTGCACAGAGTTAAATAAAGAATATCCAGGCGGAGTGGCTAAAGACACAAAAGTTACTAACAAAGGCGGAAAAACAAAATATAAACCAACTGTATCGGCGGAACTATACAAAGCCAACGCGAGTAAAGATCGAGATAAAGATGGAATAGCTTGTGAGAGGTAACATTGTTCCGTAGATGATAAGAAACCGCAAAAATAACTTGATTTGAACAAAATGTGAAAAGAAACACCGCCAAGAAGAATTTGGCGGTGTTTTTTAATGACACTCCGGGCATTTACCGTATATTTCAAATTTATGATTATCAATTTGATACGCTGGAATAGCATTTTGCAATACTTCCATAGGACAAAAATTAATTTCTTTAATATTACCACATGACATACAAATAAAATGATGATGATGGTGATCCATTTCGCATTGCATACGGAAATGTTTTTCACCAGATAACTCCGTTTCTTCCAAAATACCAAGATCAACAAAAGTGCTCAAATTACGATAGATGGTATCATAACTCATCCCCGGATGTTCAACCATCATAATATCTAAAATATCTCTAGCAGTTATATATTTTTCTGTTTTTGAAAAAATATCTAAGATTTGCTCTCGTTTATCCGTTTTCTTAAAGCCTTCTTTTTTTAGGATATCCCAAGCTTTTTCAATATTCATTGTGAAACGGCTCCTTTCATAGACACTTTTTTTAATGTAAGTGTAAGAAGTAAGATTATTATAGACGTTACCACAATTGTTCCACCTGGGGCTAAATTCATATAAAATGCACTTACTAACCCGATAATCACTGCAAGCTCCCCAAATAGTACTGAAAAAATAATCGCCTGTTTAAACCCTTTCGCAATTCGCATCGCTGCAGCAACAGGTAATGTCATGAGCGAAGAAACAAGTAATATACCGACAATTCTCATAGACCCAGCGATAACTAATGCGGTAACAATCATAAATAATATATGAATCCACTTTGCAGGTAGACCTGAAGCCTTTGCATATTCCTCGTCAAAAGATAAGACAAACAACTCTTTGTAAAATAATGTTAAAAAAGCAATGACAATTAGTGCAATACAAATAACAATCCATAAATCCTGGCGACTTACAGCTGATACAGAACCAAATAGATAGCTAAATAAATCGGAACTAAAACCCTCTGCTAATGATATGAAAATAGCACTAAAACCCAATCCCGCAGACATAATTATCGGAATTGCTAGCTCTTCATAGTGCTTGTACATTCTACGGAGTCGTTCAATAAAAAGAGAACCGGTAACCGAAGCTACTATTCCTAAATATAATGGATTTAGAAATGCTAATACTCCAACAGATTGGCTCAAGTATAGGCTACCAGCAATCCCAGCTAACGTTACATGACTTAATGCATCCGCAATTAAAGAAAGTCGACGAACGACGATAAACACGCCAAGTAATGGAGCAATAATACCAATAATTAATCCTGAAATAAAGGCATTTTGTAAAAATTGATATTGAATTAATGATTCAATCATGATTGTTCCTCTTTTCGATGTGTCACTTTCCGAACGGAGTGTCCATACCACGCTTCTAATTGTTTATCACTCATCGAATCCATCTCATTTTGAAAACCATGAAAATGAATGGATTGATTGAGACAAGCGACATGACTAATGGTTTTCGATACAGCATCCACATCATGTGTTACCAAGACAATTGTAATTTGATGTTCCCGATTTAGATGAGATAACATATGATAAAATGAGCGAACATTTTTACTGTCTACACCTACTGTAGGTTCATCCAATATTAAAACTTTCGGATTGCTCACTAATGCTCTAGCGATAAAAACACGTTGTTGCTGGCCACCAGATAACTCGCCAATATTTTTTTTTGAAAACTTTTCCATACCTACAGAAGTTAACGCTTCACTCACTTTCGTGTTCACATTTTTAGGATACGAATGAAATAAGCCTACTTTCTTTACTAAACCACTTTTCACTACTTCTTCTACTGTGGCAGGAAAACCAGTATTAAATGCATTGGACTTTTGAGAGACATAGCCTATTAGCTCTTTCTCCTTAAACAAAGGAACAGGTTTACTAAACAGTAACACCTTACCCTTAGTAGGCTTTAATAAGCCAAGTATTATTTTTAAAAGAGTAGACTTACCAGAACCATTAGGGCCAATAATCGCTAAAAAATCCCCTTCTTCTATCTTTAAAGAAATATCTTTTAATGCCTCTGTTTGTTCATATTGATAATAAACATGTTGTAATTGAATCAAAGGTTTACCCATTTATATTCCTCTATTCTAATCAATAATCATTACGATTTACAAAGTTAAAGTATAGAGGAAAATAGTGAAAGTGTAAATAAATATATCTTGAGAGGATGATAGGTTGGATATTTCGAGGTTTATTCATGAATTACAAACAAGTTCTATAAAAGATTTCAAAAAATTAGTTAAGGAATTAGATATAAAATTATCCGATAAAGAAATAAAAGAGGTATATCCACTTCTCCAAGAAATCTCTTTAACCTGGCTATTATTAGGTGTTCCAATGAACATTCAACAAAAACTGATTAGCATTTTAGGAGAACAAAGAGCAGTTAATTTATTTCAACAATTCAAAGAAAAAGTACCCTCCATTTTACGAGAAAAATGAGGGTACAATAATTATTAAACTCTTAAAGAATCGATTGCTTCGGGATTGAATGTTTTGGAACGAAGCATTTCAATCTCCGCTTTATATGGCGCTTGCTTATCTTTAGCATCCACTCCAACAAATGGCGTTTCTAAGATTTTCGGAATATGCATTAATTGAGGATGGTGCACGATATATTGTAGTGCATCAAACCCAATTTCACCAAAACCAATATTTTCATGTCGGTCTTTTGCTGCCCCACGAACATTTTTACTATCATTTATATGAAGTACTTTTAATCGATCGAGACCGATCACCTTATCAAATTCATTTAGGACACCATCGAAATCATTTACGATATCATAGCCCGCATCATGAATATGACAAGTATCTAAACAAATGGAGAGCCGATGATTATTTTGGACCCCATTAATAATTTGAGCTAACTCTTCGAAAGTTCTTCCGCACTCGGAACCTTTTCCAGCCATTGTCTCAAGTGCAATTTGTACTGGTAAGTCCTGCTCCAATACTTCATTAAGCCCTTCCACAATTCTAGCAATTCCAGCATCTGCACCAGCACCAACATGAGCGCCTGGATGCAGAACGATTTGTGTTGCTCCAATTGCTGCAGTTCGTTCCACTTCTTTTTGTAGAAACTCTACACCTAAAGCAAAAGTCTCTGGTTTTGTTGTATTTCCTAAATTGATAATATACGGGGCATGTACTACTATATGAGACATGCCATTTTCTTTCATATGCTGTAAGCCTGCTTCAATATTCAACTCATCAATTGGTTTTCGACGTGTATTTTGAGGAGCACCAGTATAAATCATGAATGTATTGGCACCATATGAAGCTGCTTCTTTGCTGGAAGCAAGAAGCATTTCTTTTCCGCTCATGGAAACATGTGATCCTAAAAGCATTGAAAAAGCCCCCTTATTTTTGACGATTTTTTATACGACGTTCTTTCTTTTTAACTTTTTCCATTTCCCATTTCATATTGCGTTTATAACCTGGTTTTACTTTTTTCGGTTTGCGAACCATTGCTTTTGCTTTAGCATCTATTTCATTTTCGTTTTTCGTACGATTTTTACGAGCATGTCTCTCTTTTAACTCTGACCATTCACCATTATTTACATCACGATGGTTAAATTCAATTCCCATTTTCTCTAGATGAATTAAAGCATCTTCATCAGAAGGTTCGAATAATGTAATAGCAGATCCCGTTAATCCTGCACGAGCTGTTCTTCCGACTCTATGAACGAAAAACTCTAGATCATCTGGAATTTCATAATTTATAACATGACTTACCCCGGGAATATCAATTCCACGTGCCGCCAGATCTGTTGCAACAATATATTGAAATTCTAATTCATGAATTTGTTTCATCACACGTTTACGGTCACGAGGCGAGATGTCCCCATGGACAACACCTACTTTTAAACCGTTACCTTGTAAGTAATTGGACACTTCGTCCGCATGCTGTTTAGTATTCGTAAAAATGATTGCCAAATATGGGTTAATTCCTTCGATTACTTCTAACAAACGCTTTTTACGTGATTTACTTCTAACAGGAACTACAGTAAATTCGATTCCATCCGCTACTGGACGCTTTTCGCCAATTTTAATATGGACTGGTGAATCCATATATTTCTTTAAAAATGGTTGAAGCTTTACCGGAATAGTTGCTGAAAATACATACATTTCTAATTGCTCTGGCATGCGCGATGCAAATTGGTCGATTTCATTAATAAATCCTAAGTCAAATGCTAAATCTGCTTCATCCACCACTAGAATATTTGCGGTATGCACAAGCAATGCCTGTTCAACCGTTAAGTCACGAAGTCGTCCTGGTGTACCGACGACAATTTGAGGTTGTGTTTTCAACTTGTCGATGGTGCGGGCTTTATCCGTACCACCAATAAACAACTTCGTTTGAATTTCTGTGCCTTCTACTAACTTGTTCAACTCTTTATAAATTTGAGTTGCAAGCTCTCTTGTTGGAGATGTAATAATTGCTTGTACTTCTTGTTTACTAGCATCTATTTTTTCAACAATTGGGATCAAAAAACTATGTGTTTTTCCTGTTCCAGTATGCGCTTGACCAATCGCACTTCTTCCCTTTAAAACAAGCGGAATTATTTCTTTTTGAATCGGCGTTGGTTCTTGAAAACCTAATTTATCAATTGCATTTTGTAAAAAAGGCTGAAAATTATAATCTGTATATTTGGACATTTGAGTCCCTCCCTCACATTTCTTTATTGTACCACGATTGTACACAAAACGTATAATTTGCATAGAATAGAAGGACTCACTTTGATGAAAGGAGATGATATAATGCGCTATGAGTCTTTTTATCCGTTTTCACAATCTAGGGCAAATGATTTCTTTAATTTTAATAGTTCGCCTCCTGTAAATACTCACCAGCCTTCACAGAGTATGTTCGGAATACCAAATAATACACATGGTTCACAACCAACCAACTTCTTAGGACGTCTTTTTGGAGGTTTTCAACAAGGAGGTCCAGGAGGGCAGGCCGGTGGGACTGGTGGATTCGGTGGTCAAGAAGGGCATGGAGGAGCTGGGGGGTTCGGTGGTCATGCAGGGAATGCTGGAGCTGGGGGGTTCGGTGGTCATGTAGGAAATGCAGCGACTGGAATTTTCGGTGGTCCAGGAACTCAGTCTGGTCTTCAACAAGCGGCTGGTGCTGCTACAGGTAAAGCGTCGTCGTATTTACAAACTGCTGATAAGTTTTTAAATACTGCACAACAAATCACACCAATGGTAAGGCAATATGCACCAATGCTCCAAAACATGCCCGCCCTTTGGAAGCTCTATAAGGGCTTTCAAGCCGTACCAAGTGCAACGGCTGCTGCCGCTGTGGCTACCACTGCAACCGCTGCTACAACTGCCGCTGCAAGTGTCCCAGCTGTTGCCCGAACAACTTCATCCGTCGTTTCAACCGGGGCTTCCTTACCACGAATATTTCAGCCACCATTTTAAAGCTTTGAATTCATTCAGTAGCTCCGTTATAATATGAGTATGCTCGTATTGAAGGGAGTTCTCACAATGATTGTACAAAAAATTTCGCCAAGAGGATATTGTTATGGGGTTGTGGATGCAATGGTCATTGCACGTAACGCAGCTTTAGATACATCTCTTCCCCGGCCAATATATATTTTAGGAATGATTGTCCACAACAAACATGTAACGGATGCATTTGAAAAAGACGGTATTATTACACTTGATGGTGAAAATCGTTTAGATATTCTTTCTAAAGTCGATCAAGGAACAGTAATTTTCACTGCACATGGTGTGTCTCCCGAAGTGAAGGAACTTGCACGTAAAAGAGGGTTAGTTTCGATAGATGCAACATGCCCGGACGTGACTGTGACACATGACTTAATTAAAGAAAAAACTGCTGAAGGGTATGACATTATTTACATTGGGAAAAAAGGTCATCCTGAGCCAGAAGGTGCGATTGGCGTTGCACCAGATAAAGTGCATCTTGTGCAAACAATAGCGGATATTGATAATTTAACGATTGAAACGGATAAACTTCTTGTTACAAATCAAACTACGATGTCACAATGGGATGTCGTGGATATGATGAAAAAATTGGAAGAAAAATTCCCACATATAGAAGTTCACAAAGAAATTTGCCTTGCAACACAAGTAAGACAAGAAGCGGTTGCAGAACAAGCCGGCGAAGCCGATCTATTGATAGTTGTAGGAGATCCGATGAGTAATAACTCGAATAGATTGACGCAAGTTTCGGAGGAAATTGCAGGTACCTCTTCTTATCGTATCGGAGACATTTCAGAACTTAAGCTTGAGTGGTTAGAAAGTATTAATCATATAGCAGTTACAGCAGGAGCATCTACACCTACTCCTATTGTAAAAGAAGTTATCCAATTTTTAGAAAAATACGATCCAAATGACCCTACTACTCATGATACAACGAAAAAAGTAATACCAGAAAAAATATTACCAAAAATTAAAATACCAAAACCAGTAGATAGAATTGAACCGTATCCAATTAATATCTAAGTAAGAAAAACGCAAGTGTCCTTTAAGTGCATCTGGTCTTTACTATTTCCAGATTGCTTTGGATGAAACATTGGCTACACTATTACTAGAGGAATTTTTGTGGATGGAGAAGTGACTGCGTCACTTCTCCATCCACTTTTTCGGTAATTTTGTGACGGATGTATGTCAGTCGCCTTCTAGAAACATGTAAAGACATGATGCATTTGGTTTGGATATTGAGAGATAAGATGCTTTCTTACTCTTTTGAAGGCGGACGAATATACAATTTCGTCCGCTCAGCACTTCTTTATAAATAGATGCTATATATTTTTTTCAGGTTCCACCAACTCTATTCATCTGCCCACTTATTCATCTCTACTTGTTAGGACTACTCACTTAATGGATTGTAGTGAAAGGTGGCGACTCCGGCGGGATTAGTGAGACAGATGAGAAATCACAACGACGCCAATGCGGCGGTGATGACTCATCGCTCTCCCCGCGGAAAGCGTCCACCTGAAACGGAAATCAGCGATATTATTTAATTCTTTAAGTAATATGAAGACTGCTTTTGCAGGAGGAAAATCCATATACTTTTTTACATGAATTGAAATGGTTCTGTGGAAAGTTTAGACGGGACAAATGTACAAGCAAGTTTCTTTTCAATACAAGCCGCATTCATATAATTCGCAACGCCATCCTTCATAATCTGCTCTATATGATGACCAGGATCAATCACTGCCAAATCCATTGCTTCAGCATCTTGTGCCACATGAAAGTACATGTCCCCTGTAATAAACACATCAGCCCCTGCTCTTTTTGCTGTGTGAATGTATTTATTTCCATCCCCACCAAGTACTGCAACCTTTTGAACAAGTTTATCCAACTCTCCAACTACACGCACAAAAGGGACGTGCAACTGCTTTTTCACAGTTTGTGCATATTCGGATAATCTTACCGGAGTTGGAAGCGTCCCTATCCTTCCAAGCCCTTTTTCGTTTATTTCTGTTTCTAGTAGAAATAAATCATATGCAGGCTCTTCATAAGGATGTATCGTAAGCAATGCTTTTAGAATACGATTTTTAATAGAAGCAGGGAATACTACTTCCACTTTATCTTCTGCTACAATGGCAACTTCATTTGCTTTACCGATATAAGGATCAGCAATATCAGAGGGTTTAAACCGTCCCTCACCTTGTGAAGTGAAGCTGCAATTTGCATAATAACCAATTTGACCTGCTCCCACATTTCCTAAAGCAATTCTAACTTGTTCCGTCGATTCTTTAGGAGTGAATACTGCTAATTTCATTAACTTCTCAGCAGTTGTTTGCTCTAATATTTCCACATTCTCAAGTTGCAATGCGTTTGCTAGTAAATCGTTTACTCCACCAGTCGCAATGTCGAGATTTGTATGCGCTGCATATACCGCAATATCATGCTTGATTAATTGCTCGATTAAGCTTCCTTGTGGTAAATCCGTTCGCATATGTTTCATTCCTCGATATATTGGAGGATGATGCGCAATGATTAACTCGCATTGTTGCTCTATTGCTTCTTTTACTACTTTTGGACTCACATCGAGTGTAACAAGTACTTTAGAAACCGGCTTGTTTAGCGTACCTATTTGAAGTCCGATGGAATCTCCTTCTAAAGCAAGCGATTTAGGTGCCCATTGTTCAAATAGGGAGATGATCTGTTGACCATTTGTATGCTTCATTTTTTACAATGACTCCTTCACTAGAGCAATTTTTCTTTCGAGCTCTTCTTTCTTATGTTGTACCTCCGTTGATGGCGCTATTTTATTTAACTGGTTGACGATCCGTTGCCATTCGTTTAATTCATTCGTCCATTTCTTTTTATAAACAGTTGATTTTTCTTTCATTAAAATTGGGCCAACTAATAATTCTTGCTCTGTTAGCTGCATTTTACCTTTTTTAAGTACGACAATTTCGTAAATTTTATCATGCTCTTCTAATATGGTTTCGTTCACAATTTTCCAATTTCTTTTTATTGCCCATTCTCGAATTGCTTTCGCATGAACATTTGGCTGTAATATTAAATTTTCAGCAGTTGTAAGTTTGTCTTTTCCAGCTTCTAATATGGAAGCTATAAGCGGACCACCCATTCCAGCAATCGTAATCGTTTGCACATTGTCTGCTTCTTGTATAACTTCTAAGCCATTTCCAAAACGTACATCTATTTGTTTTTCTAACCCTTCACTTTTCACATGTTTTTGTGCGGATTCAAAAGGACCTTTTACCACTTCCCCCGCAATGGAAGTAGTTATTTTCCCAGTGTGAACTAAATAGCAGGGTAAATAGGCATGGTCACTACCAATATCCGCAAGAATTGTATTTTCTTCAACAAAAAAAGCTACCCTTTTTAAACGTTCCGACAAATTTTTTGCATTCAATTTAAACACCTCATCATCCATTATAGCAAAAATAAAAAAAGACCTCGATTCTTTTTAAGAATCGAGGTCTTTTTACAATTATTATTTTTCACCTAAAGATTTAACCCAAGCTGCCATAGCGTCGATGTTTTCAGCAGGTACTAGACCAGCTGGCATCATACCGCCTTTACCATTCTTTAAAACATCTTTAATTTCGTCTTCAGATAATTTAGTCGCTACTAGAGAAGGTGCAGCACCTTGTCCTTCAAAGTTACCACCGTGACATGCTATACATTTCCCTTGTGCAAATGTAGCAGGATCAAATTCCTCAGTAGATGCAACTTCTCCACCATTTTCAGCCGCTTCTTTATCGGCTGCTATTTCTCCTTTGTTATTCACGCCTTCAATAGATAAGAAGAAAATTAGACCGATACCAAACGCCATAATTAAGATAAATGGAATTATTGGATTCTTTTTCATAGATAACCCTCCCTTTTGATACATTCATTCTAACATAGAATTAGTCAACACTAATATTGTACTGCATTCTCGTGAAAACGAAAAGTCCTAAAGAGGGGTTTTCCTGTATTGTGACAATTTAGACATAAATTCGATTAACATCCAATATGTCTTGCAATAACCATACGCTGTACTTCAGACGTTCCTTCTCCTATTTCTAAAAGTTTAGCGTCTCTCATAAAACGTTCTACTTCGTATTCTTTCATATAACCGTAACCGCCATGAATTTGAACTGCTTGGTCTGCAACTTCCATGGCAATTTCCGACGCATATAATTTACACATAGAAGCCTCTTTGCCAAATGCGCGTCCTTGGTCCTTCAGCCATGCAGCTTTATGCACCATGTTTCGAGCTAATTCTATTTTCATTGCCATATCAGCTAGTTTAAATTGCGTTACTTGAAACTCAGATAAAGTTTTACCAAACTGTTTTCTTTCTTTTGAATAACGTAGTGCTCGGTCAAAAGCAGCTTGAGCAATACCAACTGCCATAGCGCCAATACCAATTCTACCTCCATCAAGAGTTACTAAGAATTGTCTAAAACCATTTCCTCTTTTACCAAGTAGGTTTTCTTGTGGAACGCGAACGTTTTCAAGTACTAATTCAGTAGTATTAGATGCATTTAATCCCATTTTTTCGTAATTATCTATTACTGTAAAACCTTCTGCATCAGTAGGTACAATAATCGCAGAGATCTCTTTCTGCCCATCTTTCACATCTGTGATTGCGGTTAACGCTAAATGTTTTGCATAGCTGGCATTTGTTATAAATGCTTTATTTCCATTAATTATGAAGTCTTCGCCATCTTCTTTTGCAGTTGTTTGAGTTCCTCCTGCATCGGACCCTGCGTTAGGTTCAGTTAATCCAAATGCACCGAATGATTCCCCCGTACATACTGGAACTAAATATTTTTGTTTTTGCTCTTCTGTTCCAAATAAATTAAGTGGAGCTCCACCAAGTGAAATATGTGCAGAATATGTAATACCAGTCGATGCACATGCACGACTTAATTCTTCTGTCACAATTGCAAAACTGACAGTGTCAGACCCAGCTCCGCCATACTCTTCCGCAAACGGTAGGCCCATCATCCCCATGTCAGCTAACTGTTTGAAGATTTCTTGTGGAAACGCTTTTGTTTTGTCGCGCTCAATTGCACCTGGAGCTACAACCTCATCCGCAAATTCACGAATCATTTTACGAATCATTTGTTGTTCTTGTGTTAAATCAAAATTCATTTCTTCCATCCCCTTTGTTAAAAAAACGCTTACATTCTTATTATACTAAAAAGAAAGTAAATTCACAGTTATAAATATAACATATGGCATATGACATTACGAAAAACGCAAAATTCTTTTAAGTGCACCTGGTCTTCAACCATTTCCAGAGTGCTTTGGACGAAACATTAGCTACATTATTATCGTTAGTATTATGGATCGTGAAGTGACTGCGTCACTTCACGATCCATTTTTTCCGGTAATCTTGTGGCAGATGTTTGTCCGTCGCCATCTTGAAATATATAGAGAAATGGTGCATTAGGTTTGGTTACTGAGAGATAAGATTCTGTCCTATTCTTTTAAAAGCGGACGAAGATACAATACAATTTCGTCCGCTCAGGACTTCTTTATCAATAAATGAAATCTATTTCCGCAGATTCCGCCAGCTCTATACATTTATCAAATGAATTATATATATTTTAGACGTTAGGAATAAAAGGAAAACCAAATAGAAATCAAGACTTAGTGAGTTGAAAGGCTTCATGTATTAGCGGCTTGATGCTTGCCCGACTTGCAAGCGGCCGTCTGCAGCCGAAATCAACCTGTTCATTGCATAAAAAATTTATATACTTTCTTACTCCAGTTAATTTCATAAACAGCATTTAATTATTAAAACACGAACAATACTTTATTGATTGATAGGAGCGACAGGCGGCGACTCCAGCGGGATGAGTGAGACAGATGAGCCATTACAAACGACGCGAATGCGGCGGTGATGGCTCATCGCTCACCCCGCGGAAAGCGTCCGACGTTAGCGGAAATCATGCTGATTTATGAAAAATGCATTATACATATTCTTACATTTAACTTTAATATTGGTCGTGTTTTATGCTCTAAATTTGAATTATGAAATTGATTCTCTCCTTAAAACATTGGAAGAATAAAAGCTCTAAAAATAAAAATAAAACAAATAAAATAAGGTAAACATGATACCAATAATTCCAGAAATACTAAAATAAACTAACTTTTGGAATAAGCCAGACAAAAGCCAAATGATACAGTTTCCTAAGATTAAGCAAATTAATACAGATGGATAATTCGTAAAATAAGCTTCCCAAACTTTAAAAGAAACTGCTAACAATAAAAGAGCTGAACACACCATTAATAAAGGCGAGAAAACGGATTTATTTTTTAACAATTTAACAGCTATGTATAAAAACATGACAATTGTAATTCCTGAAACGATAATTGGGAGGAATACGACAGTAGTCATAAATAAGAGTGAAGCCAATAAAATGGATGTAATTACTCCAAGTATCGTATATAAAATGGTCTTGTTTTTTCTATCTTTCGCTAAAATCGCTTTTGATGAATTTTCTTTCTCTTCTATTCCTGTATCTTCACCTTGTGCGTATAAGGCCATTAGGAAGTCACAGTAGTGTTCGGGTAACAGCTTATTTTTCTTCCAAAAAGCTATTTCATTTAATACTATTTGCTTACGCTGAAGTGACATTACACATCCTCATTTCATGTTGCAATTGTCAATAGTATAACATTTTGTCGTAATAGAAAAAAGACATCCTTCCAACAAGGATGTCTTTTCTTTTTATTCTAAGAAGTCTTTTAAACGTTTGCTTCTAGAAGGATGGCGAAGTTTTCGAAGTGCCTTCGCTTCGATTTGACGAATACGTTCACGAGTTACACCGAACACTTTCCCCACTTCTTCTAAAGTTCTTGTACGTCCATCATCTAAACCAAAACGTAAACGTAATACATTTTCTTCCCGGTCCGTTAAGGTATCCAAAACGTCTTCTAATTGCTCTTTTAAAAGTTCATAAGCAGCATGGTCGGATGGAGATTGTGCATCTGCATCTTCGATAAAATCGCCTAAATGCGAATCATCCTCTTCACCAATTGGTGTTTCCAAAGAAACAGGCTCTTGTGCAATTTTTAAAATCTCACGAACTTTTTCCTGCGGCAAGTCCATCTCTTCTCCTATTTCCTCAGGAGATGGTTCTCGGCCTAAATCTTGAAGCAATTGACGTTGAACTCTTATTAACTTATTGATTGTTTCTACCATATGCACTGGAATACGGATTGTTCTCGCTTGATCCGCAATCGCGCGCGTTATAGCTTGTCTAATCCACCAAGTCGCATACGTACTGAATTTGAACCCTTTACGATGGTCAAACTTTTCAACAGCTTTAATAAGTCCCATATTTCCTTCTTGAATTAAATCTAAAAACAACATACCGCGCCCTACATACCGCTTCGCAATACTTACTACTAATCGAAGGTTTGCTTCCGCTAGACGTTTTCTAGCTTCTTCATCTCCTTTTTCAATTCGTTCAGCTAGTGCGATTTCTTCCGATGCTTTTAATAAGTCAACACGTCCAATTTCTTTTAAATACATACGAACTGGATCGTTTATTTTAACACCTGGTGGTACACTTAAATCATTTAAATCAAAAGTTTCTTCTTTTCCTTTCATTAAACGATCTAAATCCTCTTCATCCCCATCTTTTCGGCTCAGTTCAATTTCTTTACCTTCCAAATGATCAATGAACTCTTCTATCTGATCAGACTCTAACTCAAAATGAGCAAGTTTTTCGGCTATATCATGGTAAGTTAACTCACCATTTTTTTTCCCTAGTTCAATCAATTGTTTTTTTGCTTCTTCTAATGATACTTCGATTTCAGTTTCTTTTGTACGTTCGGACTTGTCCGCCATAAGAATTCCTCCTTTTGATACCGGATTATTTCTCAAAAGTTGCTAAAGATTTTTTTAACTGTATCGCCTCTTGAGCAAGCTGTAGAGCCTTTACCATATCAGTCATTTTCTCCGCTTCTTTTGCTTCGTGTAATTTTTGTTCAATTTGCTGTTCTACCCGGTATTTTCTAATATGGCGCAAACAGTCCATGACTTCCTCTGTTTCATGATCTGGATCACGTTCTGAGAGCGCTGCTTCCATAACTATTTTCTTCAGTTCTGTATCATTGATTACTTCTAAGAAGCGTTGGAAATCTCCTTCTGGATATTCTTCATAAAACCCCATTAGTCTTACATAAGAAGCTTCATAAGCATCTCTTATAAAAAATTGTTCACCAGAAATATTTCTAGCTATATCAATTATTTGAGGATTGTGAAGCATATGGGAAAGCAAAATCCTTTCTGCTCTTTCATCCGCTGTTAAAGTTCTTTTCTTTTTTTTCAATTCTGTATTTATTTGAAGAGGAGTTATAGATTGGTTTTTAGATTGCTTTGCTTTTTTTCCTTGAAGTTTCCTTAAATGCTGATAGATTGCTTCCTCTGAAACATTAGTTTCCTGCGAAATTTGTCGAATATATAAATCACGCTCTACGGAAGAGTTTCTTTCACTCAGTATTTCCAATATTTCTTGAATATACTGCAAAGTATCATTTTCATTATTAAAGTTCTTGTCTCTTTTTAAAACAATCATCATAAAAGATAAATAGGAATGCGGTTTTTCAATAATTTTCGTTCGAAATGCCTCTTCACCAAAATTCTTTATATAATCATCCGGATCCATAGCATCTGGAATAATAGCTATCTCCGTTTGAATATTTTGAGCTTGGAGAGACGTCGAGGCTCTTTTAGCCGCTTCCATACCAGCCTTATCCCCGTCATAACAAAGCGTAACATTGGATGTTAATCTGTTTAGTTTTGTTATATGTTGAGACGTTAAAGCTGTACCCATTGTTGCAACACCATTAATTATACCCGCTTTTGCTGCCGCTATAACATCCAAAAAGCCTTCAAAAACGACTACATTGCGTTGCTTTCTAATATCAGGTCGAGCTTTATCTAAGTTATAAAGTACTTGGCTTTTTTGAAAAATTGGCGACTCTGGGCTATTTAAATATTTTGCTTCATTTTCGGATTTATTTAGAACTCTCCCGGAAAATGCAATAACATGACCGCTTTCATCGAAAACAGGAAACATTATTCTGCCTCTAAAACGATCAAAATACTTTAATTCATTTTCTTTTCGGATAATGAGCCCAGTTTTCTCAATTTCTTTTAAATCCATACCTTTCCGCTCTAATAACGTTGTAAGTGCATCCCACTTTTGTAGGGACCAGCCAATTTTGTACTTTTCAATGATTTCTTTTGAAAACCCTCTTTCCTCTAAGTAATTTAATGCATTTTCCCCTTCTTCTGTATGAAGCAGTAAATGATGAAAATATTCACTTGCAAATTCATGTGCTTTTTTCATAATGACTACTTCTTTAGAGATGGGTGTTTTTACTTCTGAACTATTGGAGGAACTTTCTTCTATCGTTAATCCTATACGACTTCCAAGTTTACTTACCGCATCGTGGAATGAAAGATTTTCGATATCCATTAAAAAGGTAATAACATTCCCTCCAGCACCACAACCAAAACAATGGAAAATTTGTTTTTCTTGCGTTACTGAAAAAGACGGTGTTTGTTCCCCATGGAAAGGGCATAAACCAAAATAATTTCTCCCTCTTTTCGTAAGTTGAACATATTCGCTAACTAAATCGACGATATCATTGTTATTTCTAACTTGTTCGATAAGCTCTTCTTCTATACGATTCGTCATTATTTCACCATCTTTACTTGCTATTTGATTTAATTCGAGAGAATTAATAAAATTCCTGCAAGAATCGACAAAATAATTCATAAAAAAAGTTTCATAGATAAAATATTCTTTTTTCCACAAATAATAATTATAAATCATTTCATTTTATTAATCTATTACTTTATTCGATAGACAATACAAAAAAACCTTTTCACAAATGTGAATCGGCTCTTTTTCTTTTAATTATTTTTAAAGATATGATTAATAACTTCATTCGCTGTCTCTTCTACAGCTCTATTTGTCACATCAATTACTCGACAACCGATTCTTTGAACAATTTTATCAAAATGTTTTATCTCATCATTTATCCGTTCTATTTTAGCATAACTAGCATCATCATTTAAACCAATTGCTATTAATCTTTCTTTTCGAATAAAATTGAGCTTTTCTGGAGTAATAACAAGACCAAAGCATTTTGCGGGATCTATTAGAAAAAGTTCTTCTGGTGGCTCTACTTCTGGAACAAGTGGCACATTTGCAACTTTATATCTTTTGTTTGCTAAATATTGGGATAATGGAGTCTTGGATGTTCTAGAAACGCCAATTAAAACAATATCAGCTTGTAGTAATCCTCTTGGATCTCTCCCATCATCGTACTTTACCGCAAATTCTATCGCTTCTATTTTTTTAAAATAGTCTTCATCCAATTTACGAACTAATCCAGGTTCTTCAAATGGTTTTTCTCCCAAACTGTTCTCCAATAAGTTAAGTACGGGACCGATTAAGTCTACTGATTCTAAGTCATATTGTTTACAGCACTCTATTAATGCATCCCTCATATTTGTTTGAACAAGTGTGTACAAAATAATGGCATTTTGTTCTTTCGCAAGTTCCGTAATTTCTTTTATATGATCTAGCGAATCAATATGTGTAAATCTTTTCAATTTTGTATGCTGAAGACCAGGTCTAAATTGACTTATTGCCGCTTTTGCCACTAATTCCCCAGTTTCTCCAATCGAATCTGAGACGATAAATAGGTTAAGCATTTTCATAGTTTTCCCCCTCACAAATCGTGGTCATCGGCTAATGATAGGAAAGCACGTGTTATATTCGTTTTCGTTATTCTTCCAACTACCTCTAAACCATCTTTTCGCATCTTTACAACAGGTAATGAATCAATTTGTCGACTCATTAATTTATTTGCGACATCTATAATCGTATCTTCTCTCAAACAGTACGTGATATTTGGCATTCTTGTCATAATCATATGTACTGGAATTTTATTTAAATCCTGATTTCCAATACTAGTTCGCAGAAAATCTTTCCTTGAAAGTACTCCAGATAACAATGATGTTTTATCAACTACAAATAATGACCCTACATCTTCTAAAAACATATGGCATATAGCATCATAAACAGTCATGCTTTCCTCTACAACAACAGGTATAGACTGAAAGTTTTTTACAAGCATTTGAGCAATATTATCTGAAATAGATTGACTTGTTTTCTTTCCGGAATAAAAATAACCAACTCGCGGACGAGCATCTAGAAATCCAGCCATTGTTAAAATTGCAAGATCGGGTCTTAACGTAGACCGCGTTAAATGTAGTCGTTCCGCAATTTGTTCTCCTGTAATGGGGCCGTTTCCTTTTACAATGTCCAAAATCTCATTTTGCCGTTTGTTGAGTTCGATCGGACTCACCGCCTCAAAGTGTTATACTAATACTCAATTATTGTAGCACATAATAATACCACTATCAAAATAAGAAAAGTGCAAGCGTCATTTAAGTACATCTTGTCTTTACCGTTTCCTAAGGGCTTTGGACGAAACATTGGCTACACTATTATCATTGGAATTTTTGTGGCGGATGTTTGTCCGTCGCCCTCTCGAAATAGGTAGAGACATGGTGCATTAGGTTTAGTTAATGAGAGATTAAATACTTTCCTATTCTTTTAAAAGCGGACGAAGATACAATTTCGTCCGCTCAGCGCTTCTTTACCAATGGATGCTATTCATTTTTTCTGTAACTCCACCAATTATTACGAGATGCCGATTGCATCATATAATTTTGTACAATAAAAGTAAACATTGCTGAAATAGTAAGTTGAATTGAAGCTAACATGAAACAGGAAATGACTCCGTTAAAAGTATTTAGCGTGGCAGTATATTTATTTTCTACGAGCTTGGACAGCAGAAACTATTTAGTAGCAAATTTATTGGAAATACACTTTTTCAATACTCAATACTAATTGCAAAATGCTTTTTAGAAATCAAGAGTTGCTAAACCATGTGGATTTTTTTACACTTTATGGCACTTCGAGACCAATTTTTACTCACCCGAGACTAATTAGAGTTCACTGAAAAACTTTAAATGAGTAACCGTAGGAGCACTTCTTTTTTTGCGACGAGCTTGCAGAGGAAGGCTATTTTTAAAATATTTAACTTCAAGCGTTGTCGACCTATTATTGCTAAGTAAACAGGCTCGTGTTACAATATCAACAAATAATAAAGCGTTGAAGAGTATTATAAGTACTGTAAAATAAGCGAGTGGTGATAGTGCAAGTCCACAGTACAGGAAAAGGCAGCTTGGAGCTTATGCTTTTAAAGAGGATTGTAATTACAATCAATCGGGGTGGAACCGCGGGTATATTACTCGTCCCCGGGCTAATTTGGCCCGGAGACGAGTTTTTTTATTGCTCATCTTTAAAAGCATTCAAAAAATGGAGGTCTTTATATGTCAATTTCAATGGAAAATGTAGTTAGTTTAGCAAAACAAAGAGGATTTGTCTTCCCAGGTTCTGAAATTTATGGTGGTCTGGCAAACACTTGGGATTATGGCCCTCTTGGAGTAGAGCTAAAAAACAATGTTAAAAAAGCTTGGTGGAAAAAATTTGTGCAAGAATCTCCTTATAATGTTGGTTTGGACGCTGCAATATTAATGAATCCAAAAACTTGGGTTGCTTCTGGTCATATAGGAAACTTTAATGATCCTATGGTTGACTGCAAAAAATGTAAATCTCGTCATCGCGTTGATAAAATTATCGAAGATGCACTTGATAAAAAAGGAATCGAAATGGTTATTGATGGTCTTTCATTCGAAAAAATGGAAGAAATCATGAAAGAACATGATGTTGTTTGTCCATCATGTGGCGCTTTTGATTACACTGAAATTCGCCAGTTCAACTTAATGTTTAAAACATTTCAAGGCGTAACCGAAGCATCTACAAATGAAATATTTTTGCGTCCTGAAACGGCACAAGGAATATTTGTAAACTACAAAAATGTTCAGCGTTCGATGCGCAAAAAAATGCCTTTCGGAATTGCTCAAGTAGGAAAAAGTTTCCGTAACGAAATTACTCCTGGTAACTTCACATTCCGTACAAGAGAATTCGAACAAATGGAATTAGAATTCTTCTGTAAACCAGGTGAGGATATGGAATGGTTTGAATTCTGGCGTAACTATTGTAAAGAATGGTTATTAAACCTAGGTGTAGACGCAGATAGTATTCGTTTACGCGATCACTCAGAAGATGAACTTTCTCATTACTCAAATGCTACAACAGATATTGAATTCAAATTCCCATTTGGTTGGGGAGAGCTTTGGGGAATCGCAGATAGAACAGACTTTGACTTGAAACAACATATGGAGCATTCAGGTGAAGACTTTAACTATATCGATCCAATTACGAATGAACGATACGTACCTTATTGCATAGAGCCATCTTTAGGGGCTGACCGTGTCACGCTTGCATTCCTTTGTGAAGCATTTGATGAAGAACAATTGGAAGGTGACGATAAACGTACTGTATTGCGTTTCCACCCTGCATTGGCTCCTGTTAAGGCTGCAATTTTACCTTTATCGAAAAAGTTATCAGAAGGTGCTACAGCTTTGTTCTCTGACCTAAGCAAACACTTCATGGTTGACTATGATGAATCTCAATCAATCGGTAAACGTTACCGTCGTCAAGATGAAATTGGCACTCCATTCTGTATCACATACGACTTCGATTCGGAAACGGATAATCAAGTAACAGTTCGTCACCGTGATTCTATGGAACAAACAAGAATGCCAATTGCTGATGTTAAAGCATACATCGAAAGTCAATTACAATTTTAAAATAATAAATCCAGATCAGACTTTTTCTGATCTGGATTTTTATTTGAATTTGGAGAAACCTAGACAAATGCCACCCTGTAGCATACGGTATTTCTCAATGCGTATTCAATTTCTAGAGACATATAACTTCTTGGTAGAGGGCTTATAGGGTAGAGGCACATAAACCCACTTAAGGTACATATGCAAGTTCTAGGGGTATATAACTTCTCCGTAGGGGCTTATAGGACAGAGTAGGGGCACATGAACCGTCTTAAGGGGCGGATGAAATCAAGCACATCACGGCCCTGCAATAAGCTGAGTCAATCTTCTCCAAACTATTTTTCCGTTTAACTCCATGAAAAAAATCCAAGCATGAAGAATTACTCTTCTATACTTGGATCTTTTTTGGGGGTATAAAATTCTGGCGTTTTCTCCATTTGGTCAAGGAACCCTTGTGACTTTAGACGTAAACCAACTTGCTCGCTATAAATCGTACGAACAATTTTTTTTATAAAACCCTTTGTTTCTTTTTTTAGAGTCAGCTTACCTACTTGTTCGATAGGTACTGTATAAAAGGTACGAATAAGTTTGACTTGTGCTGGTGTCAGTCTTATCAAGTATCTATCTATCGAGAAGCATCGATGACATAAAAATCCAATTTGAGCAAAGGAGAATGCAAACTCGCCATCTGTTGCCCCACAATTCACACACTGGTGTAATACGGGATAAATTCCAGCAGTAGGTAGCAGCTTCCATTCAACAAATAGACTAATCGCTTCCGGATCATAGTCTTCCGAAATGGCTTGAAGTGCCTGTTGTAAGATGGTAAATAGATGGGGTTTCGGAGATTCATCATCGATTAATTTATCTACTAATTCCATAATAAAGCTAGCATAAGCTGTGGTGAAAATATCTTCCCGAATCGAACGCATAGAATCGATGATTTCTCCTTGTTGAAGAGTACCCATACCTCTCCCTTGTTGTACTAAAAAATAGGCATATGTAAACGGCTGCGAAATGGAGGCTAAACGACTCGTGGGCTTTTTCGCTCCACGAGCCATTGCTGCTCTTTTTCCAAGTTCTCTAGAAAAAATGGTAACAATCTTATCCGTTTCCCCATATGAAGAAGCTCGCAAGACTATCCCCTCTACTTTTTGGAGCAATCGCCTTCCCTTCCTTCTTTATCATCTGTGCAAACCCCAGCACTTCCGCATTTCTTAATAATCGTCATCTCTAAACCCGTAATCTCTTAAATGAGCGGATTTATTGCGCCAATCTTTTTGCACTTTTACCCATAACTCCAAAAATACTTTAGTTCCAAGCAACATTTCAATATCTTGACGAGCTCTAATTCCAACTTCTTTCAGCAAAGCTCCTCTTTTCCCAATAACAATTCCTTTTTGGGAATCTCTTTCTACTACAATTGTAGCCATCACTCGGATCATGTCTTTCTCTGTGACTTCTTCTTTTTTTATTTTATCAATGATTACCGCGATTGAATGCGGAATTTCTTCACGAGTCAAATGGAGTACTTTTTCTCGGATTAACTCCGAAATGATGAAACGTTCTGGATGGTCCGTCACTTGATCTGCTGGATAATATTGTGGACCTTCCGGTAAATACTTTTGAATCGTTTCGAGTAATCTATCTACATTGTTTCCTTGAAGCGCTGAGATAGGAATTATTTCAGCAAAATCATATTTGGTTTTATAAGAATTGATAATATTAATTAATTCATCAGGGTGCACTTGATCAATTTTATTGATGACAAGAAAAACAGGTGTCTCATTGTTTTCTAGCATATCCATGATCAATTCATCAATTTTTCCTCTTGGTTCAGTTGCATTGACCATGAAAATAATGACATCCACTTCACGCAAAGTATTTTTGGCCACTTTCAACATGAAATCCCCAAGTTTATGTTTTGGTATATGAATACCAGGTGTGTCGATAAAAATCATTTGGCTTTTTTCTAACGTTAGAACTCCTTGCACTTTATTACGAGTCGTTTGGGGTTTATCACTCATTATCGCAATTTTTTGTCCTATTACTCGATTTAGAAAGGTTGACTTCCCAACGTTTGGTCTTCCAATAATGGAGATAAATCCTGATTTAAAACCTGCATTATTTTGTTGCATAGTCTAAATCCCCCGTTGTAAAAGCACCTGGTAACAGTTCTGAAACTGTTGTTTCTAATACATTTCCTTTTAAGTTGGTTAAATAAACCGGCATATTACCATCACAAAACTCCGCTAACACTTGTCTGCAAGCACCACATGGAGAGACTGGACCTTCCGTATCGGCAACTACAGCAATTGCAACAAAACTATTCATTCCTTCTGATACAGCTTTGAATATTGCTGTACGTTCTGCACAATTTGTTAATCCAAATGATGCATTTTCAATATTACAACCATGGATAACTTCTCCATCTTTCGTTAAAAGCGCTGCTCCTACAGGAAATTTTGAATAAGGTACATACGCTTTCTCTCTAGCTGTTTTGGAAGCTTCCATTAATTTTTCTTTATTCAATCTTTTCACCTCTAAAATATGATTCCCCACCATTTGGGGATAAAAATTATAAAACCGACAATCGCACTACTTATTGCATAGACGAGGCATGCACCTGCTGCTAAATCCTTTGCTTGTAAAGCAAGCTGGTGAAAGTCGGGTGATGCTAGGTCTACTACTCGCTCAATAGATGCATTTACTAATTCTATCATGAACATGCCACTTATTAATATAATTATGATTATCCATTCAAGACTTGATAATCCAGTTATCATACTTGCAATCAACACAATGATTGCGGCTAATAAATGAAAACGAAAATTTTGTTCACTTTTTATGACGTGCAATATTCCATGAGTTGCATATTTAAACGATTTCAGAAACTTAGGAATGTCCATGGCCTTCACGTTTCAAACCAAAAGCTTGTAGTATTGTTTCTTGTAAACCGAACATTACTTTTTCTTCCTCGTTCGTCCCATGATCGTAACCAAGTAGGTGTAAAAAACCATGTACAGCTAAAAAGCAAAGTTCTCTTTCGAATGTATGAGCATACGATTCCGCTTGTTCGTTCGCACGTTCTACAGAAATAACGATGTCTCCCAAGAGTGTTGGAATATCTGCATCTTTTATTTCGATCTCTCCATCACCCATTTCTTCCATAGCAAATGAAATCACATCGGTAGGAACATCCTTTTTGCGATACGTACGATTTATTTCTTGAATGGCATCGTTTGTAACAAACGTTACACTAACTTCACTTCCATCTTTTACTTTTTGCTGTTCTGCTGCAAATTGCAATACTTTTTCAACAAGTTCCATCGTTGGTTCAGATAATGTATTTGTCTCATCCATTACATCAAGTTCTAGCATTTTTCGTGCCACCTTTATTCTTATTTTGGATACTCTATTCGTGAATGAAAGATCCCGTTCATAGTTGTATAGAAGCTCTCTTTTATTTTCTTTATTTCCCGCAAAGATAAATCACATTCATCAAACTGTCCATCTTGAAGCTTCTCTTTAACTATTGATTCAATTAGTGCATGAACTTTTTCTGCGTTTGGTTCTTTCATTGAACGAACTGCAGCTTCTATACTATCCGCTACCGAAATAATAGCATTTTCCTTTGTTTGTGGTTTTGGACCATTATATCTAAAATCTTTTTCTTTTACTTTATCATTTTTCTCATTCGCTTTGTAATAAAAGAACTTTAACAAACTTGTTCCATGATGCTGTTCAGCAACATCTACAATTTCTTTCGGCATTTTATACTTGCGCAAAATATTTGCCCCGTCTACTGCATGAGCAATAATAATATCACGACTTGCTTCGGGAGGTAAATTATCATGTGGATTATACCCATTCATTTGATTTTCGATAAAAAAGCCTGGCCTTTTCGTTTTTCCAATATCATGATAATAGCAACTAACTCTCGCTAACAAACCATTAGCTCCTATTGCCTCGCAAGCGGCTTCCGCTAAGTTTGCAACCATTACACTATGATGATATGTTCCTGGTGTTTCTGTTAATATTTTTTTCAGTAAAGGATGATTAGGATTTGATAATTCGATTAGTTTCATCGTGGATAGAATTCCAAAAGCAGATTCAAAAAACGGCAATATTCCGATTGTTAATGCTCCTGATAAAATACCTGATAAGATTGCTGCTCCAAAGTAAAATAGTAAGTCTGTTAAACCATATGTCGTTTTTGTCATTAATAAATAAAATACGATAAATACAATGTTAACGGATGCTACAATTAAACTGGAACGAAGAATTTGAGAATTATTCCGCATTCTTTGCAATGCAAAAACCCCAGAAATCCCACCAAATAAAATATATAACGAGATTTCCATTTGAAATACATTTGTATAACCTTCTTGAAATATAAATCCAGCATAAGCGGCGATAATAATGGTCGTTATAAAAGCCATTCGTTCATTAACCAAAAGGTATACGAGCATCGATACAATGGCTGTTGGAAAAATAAATGCTATCACAACATCGAAATTGTAGGATATAAACTGTAAAACATTCATTATTAGAACAGAAATAAATAAACTAAACAGAACAACGAGTAAGGACTTCGAACTTTCGATCGTTTTATCCTTTCCATTTATCGTTTGAACATACAAAACCCACATTGTTAACAATACGAATAATGCCACTCCAACAATAGGTTTATAAGAAAATTTATTTGTAAGCATTCCTAATAGCTTCAGTTGTCTATAAACTTCTCGATCAATGATTTCACCTTTTTGTACGAGGATTTGCCCTTGTAAAATTCTTGTTGGATCAACACTTGCTTTCGCTTGCTCTATTCGAAGTTCTGTTAGTTCTTTATTTTCAATGTCTGTTTCGACAATGCTAAAACGAGCAATGGATACAAGTGCGTTCATATATGAATGCGAATAATTAAAGGATTTCCTAACTTTCTCCTCTAATTCTTTTTTCTTTTCCGGAATATTTTCTAATCGAATTCTTTCACCCAATGTCTCTTTTACAAAAGAAACTAGGGTTTCGCTAGATTGAGTTAGCGTTGTAGGACTCTGGCTTAGGATCGCCGTTAAAGCATCCTCGCTTAAATATACATTACTTGCATTATCAGCAATTTTCTCCATTTCTTTTTTTAACTTATTGAGTTGACTAGGTCTACTTTCTATTTCTTCTGCTGGGATTGTTTCTTTTTTGATTTCTATAACACTATCGAAGATGGATCGAATAATAGCAGCTTGGTTATCTGCAGTTTCTTCTTGGAATTGATAATAAGGTTGAATTTCTGCTGCTACTTTTTCACGTTCTTGTTCTGTTTTGACGCTATCTTCCATTGTTTTGACGGATCTAATGGTTTCAGGGGATAACTGAAATTCTTTAATATCATATGTATTTTCCTTTACATTTCCTATTAATAAGAAAAACATAATAATAGCAGTAATAGAGATAATAATTAAAGGAAGATGCTTATAATTGCTCCACTGCTTCATTTTCAATAAGATAGAATTCACTATACTCTCATCTCCCTTACTACTGGTAAATTCATTATACCTTACTTTTAGATTGATATAAAAATAATTCCAAAATTACATATAAGAAAAGCGCAAGCGCCTATGTCTGCCCCGACAGGCAAATGGGGAAAAGCGAGGAGGCAGCTCCCCAGCCACCACAGCTTTTTCACATTTGACCCCGAGGGGCAAGGCGCTGGAGTCTGGACAGATACTTAGTAGAAATTCATCTACTTTCTTAATCTTTTAAGAAAACGCTAGCTTCCATAAGTGCATACTGTCTTCAGTATTACCTAGGGAACTTTTTGGAGTACACTCGTATTGGCAGTGAACGCTATCGCATAGGTGGAAAGTGCTCTCGTATTGGCGGTGGAGTGCTCTAGAAACAAAAACAGCAACCAATTAAGGCTGCTGTTCTTCGTAAGCTTGTATAATTTTTGCGACAAGTGGATGACGAACGACATCTCCTTGTTCTAAATATTGAAAATGGATTCCCGATACACTTTTTAATATTTTTTCTGCGATGATTAATCCAGATTCAGCTCCTTTTGGCAAATCAATTTGGGTTTTATCCCCTGTGATTACCATTTTAGAACCAAATCCCATACGGGTAAGGAACATTTTCATTTGTGCTTTAGTTGTATTTTGTGCTTCATCTAATATTACGAAGGCATCATCTAATGTCCTTCCTCGCATATATGCGAGAGGGGCAATTTCAATCGTCCCACGTTCCATAAGTCGTTCCGTTTGCTCCATTCCTAAAACATCATGTAATGCATCGTATAACGGCCTTAAATACGGGTCTACCTTCTCTTTTAGATCTCCTGGTAGAAAACCTAGACTTTCACCTGCTTCAACAGCAGGGCGTGTTAGAATGATTTTTTTCACATGGGCGTTTTTCAAAGCCTGTGTTGCCATTACTACAGCTAAATACGTTTTACCCGTTCCAGCTGGACCAATCCCAAATGCTAAATCAAATCGCCGTATACCTTGTATATATTCCCGTTGTCCAATTGTTTTAGCTCGAATCGCTTTTCCTTTTGTATTTTTTGCAATTTCTTCGTCGTATAACCCAGAAAAATACTCAATCGTACCGTTAATACTCATCTCAATAGCGGAGGAAACATCACGGAGATTTATATTAATCCCTTTGTGAACAACTGCAAGAAGTTGCTCCATCAACTTTTTTGCTTCTTCCACATTTTTTTCGTCTCCAGCAATCCTTATTGTTTCTCCTCTAGTGATCAGTTGTACTTTCAGTTCCTCTTCAATAAGCTTTAGATTTTTATCTGATATGCCAAGAAGCATTACTGCCTCGGCAGTGTCTTTCAAATTAAGGTCTAATTGTGTATGTTCGCTCATGCTTCGTCTCCTTGGGGTATAACTTGTGGAATCGCAATATTTTCATTTATCAAAAATAATACTTTCCCTTTTACTTTATCATTTTGAATAGTCACCTGTAAAATTTTATCCTCGAGAATTTGCTTACCTGCAGGAAGTTCATTTATAATTTTTTGATAAAGTAACGGGCGTATTAATTTTTCCATCGATTGCTGATCTAATATATAAACCTCCTCCTCTAAATTTCTTATATATCCTGCTTCCAGGTAATTTCGGAGAAGAGTAGGAAGAGAGATTTCCTTCCAGTATTCGATTTTTTTGTCCCCTTTTCTCTGAACGACAAGCTTTCGATCATTTGGTTTCATGAAACTAACCTTTTGAGGAATTTCAAACTCAAGCTCAATCCAATAATTAGCAAATACTTTCCCTTCAGCACTAGTAATAATTCTTTTATCTCCTTGTGTGACAAAACCATTTACCAGAATATCTCCTTTGTTTACTGAGACATTTTTTTCAACAGCCCTTACTCCTTTTACTATTTCAAAGTCAGTAACAACTCCACTTCTTTTCGCAATTAGATGCGTTGGTGGTGCATTTTTTATCTCACGCTCCGACTGAATAGGAGCAAGCATGGGGGTTACAGTAAATTTGGATCCCGATTTCGTAAAATGTACCCATGAGTATTCTTTATGTTTTAGCAATATTTTCTGCCTTATTTCTTGTTCGGAAGGCAAACTAGACGAACGTATTTTTTCTTTAATGTTCAATACCTTAAGTTCTTCCGAGAGAAGAACATTGCTTTCTGGCGAATCTGACTCAATTTGAATACTCCATATAAATTGCGCAAGAATAACAGGTATGATGATAAATAATAGAAAACCAATAATTGAAAAAGACCGAGAAGAAATTGTCCCTTCCTTCACCTTATCTTCTAATTGAACGGAGAGCCGTAATGACCTCCTGACCTTTCGGAAAAGCTTTAAATCTTTTCTTCTTATAGAAAAAAAGAGGTACTGTTCTGAACTGTACACTTGATAAATAACAATATTCACTGAAAATAAACGCTGAAATAAAAGGTGTTGATCCGTTTTTATTGGTACTTTTACTTGTATAAGCTGTTGCATTACTGTTTTTCCTTCCTCGTAATTTTGAAATACATGAGTTCATCGACAACTATTCGGAGCTGTTCCATAGATAGTGATTTGATCTCTAAAGCATTTGCTTGAATTTCTAAAAGGAAATCATCGTAAGCACAAACTAAATTGTTTTCTTTCAATCGAAGAATGGTTACTTCATAATCTAAAATAATTTCGCTAAAGTTTTCAATCATAATACTCGCATGGAGTGGAAATAATTTATTCAGAAAAACACCCCTTTACATGACTTTATGCATGTAAAGGGGTGTTCATGAGTTATCTTTTCGATTTTGGTGGTGCAAGAATCTCCGAAAATACAATCGCTCTTACTAGTTCATCTTGGGAACTAGGCAAGATATGAGTAATAATCGGTTTAGATACTTGCTTCTCCACTTTATTTACTTGATGGATTGATAGTCGACCAGAAGATCTTGGAGTCCCTTGATCCCTGCTTACCACTCGCTCCAATTTTTCAACCACAACTGGCGCTTTTTTAACAATCGGTGTTCCACTATCCAATTGCTGTTTATGCTCTTCCATAAAATTTTTCGCAAAATCTCCTAGATCTTTAAATGGATTTTCTACAAAAGGCTTTACTTGCTGCGCTCTTTTTACCGGACTTTGGTCAGGTGCTTTTTTCTTCTTCAATAAAGTACTGACGATTAACGAAATAACTATTAATATGATACTACTACTCAAGGAGAAAACCTCCTTTTCCCTATATTATTAGTCTTTAAGTTCTTCAGTAGAAGGTTTGTCTCCTCCGACTTTGCTAATTGAATCTCTCATGCTAGTGTCAGCTTGAATATTTTTATAGTTCATATAATCCATTACACCAATATTTCCTTCACGTAGTGCTTCTGCCATTGCTAAAGGCACTTCCGCTTCTGCTTCTACTACTTTCGAGCGCATTTCTACTACTTTTGCTTTCATTTCTTGTTCAGAAGCAACGGCCATTGCACGGCGTTCTTCTGCTTTTGCTTGAGCAATTTTCTTATCTGCTTCTGCTTGTTCAGTTTGCAGTTCTGCACCAATATTTTTACCTATATCAACATCCGCAATATCAATCGATAGAATTTCAAATGCAGTTCCAGAATCTAATCCTTTAGCTAATACAGTTTGAGATATTAAATCCGGATTTTCAAGTACTCGCTCATGACTTGTACTAGAACCGATCGTACTAATAATTCCTTCCCCAACTCGGGCAACAATTGTTTCTTCACCCGCACCACCGACTAAACGATCGATATTGGCACGAACTGTAATACGCGCTTTCGCTTTTACTTCAATCCCGTTCATTGCAACACCCGCGATAAATGGCGTCTCAATAACTTTAGGATTTACAGACATTTGCACTGCTTCTAATACGTCACGTCCTGCAAGATCAATTGCTGCCGCACGTTCAAATGTGAGTGCAATATTTGCGCGGTGTGCTGCGATCAACGCATTAACAACGCGGTCTACATTACCACCAGCCAAATAATGACTTTCTAATTGATTGATAGAAACGCTTAACCCAGCTTTATGCGCTTTAATAAGTGGATTGACGATGCGAGATGGAACTACTCTTCGTAATCTCATTCCTACTAAAGTAAAGATACTAATTTTAACCCCTGCTGCTAGTGCTGAAATCCATAATGCGATTGGAAAAAATGTGAAAAATACAGATAACACGATAAACGCTAAAACAATTATTACAATTAATCCAATCATAGTACCATCAATCATTCTATTTCCTCCCCTTTTGAAACTTCTCGCACAACTATACGAGAACCCTCTACTTTTATAATGATAACATGTTTATCTCTTTCTACAAAACTTCCATCTGAAACCGCGTCTATACGCTCGTCATGTATACGTATGGATCCTGCAGGTCTAAGAGGGGTCATCGTCACGGCAATTTTTCCGATTAACTCAAGCCTATTTTCGTTAGACACATACCCTTGTTCTGTAGTTGTTGCATCTGATAAAATTACCTTGCTTAACACTTTCAATTGTTTTCCAAAGAACTTCATTATGATCACCATTCCCACTATAGCTACTGTTAAAGCAATTAATACAGAAATACTCATTAGAAAAATGTTACCACCAGCTAATACAATACTAAAAATAATAGCCGCTGCACCTAATATACCACTTATTCCTCCTGGTAAGTAAAATTCCGCAATTATTAATATAACTCCGATAATAAAAATAATAATCGCTTCATAACCAGCAAGGCCAGCTACCAAATGTCCAAAAAAGAATAGCACCAAAGATATAAGTCCCATCGTACCTGCAACACCAAACCCTGGAGAATATAATTCTACAATTAAACCGAGACTAGCAATAGATAATAAGATTGGTACAACAATCGGGTTAGTAATAAATCTTGCAAGTAATTCTGTAAAAGTTTCTTCGGTTTCAACAATTTTTGCATCAGCAAGATTTGTTATTTCTAGCAGTTCTTTTAGAGATCTTAGGGTTCCGTTTGAATAACCGACCTCTAATGCTTCAGAAGATGTAAGAGTTAACAAATCACCGCTTTTTGCCCTATACTTTGGAAGATGAACGGTTTCATCTGCCATTGCTTGTGCATAAATTGGATTTTTACCCGTTAACTCCGCAGCATTAATCATCTTTGCTATCCAAGCACTATTTGCCTTCTTTTCAGCAGTATTTCCGCTACTGTCGATTACAGCTGCTGCACCTATTGTTCCACCTGGCGACATATAAATCTCATCCGTATGAAGCGCTAAATAAGCACCAGCAGACAACGCTTCCGAATTTATATACGCAATTTTTCGAATCGAGGTAGAATCAAGTAAATTGACTATTTTTTCAGCGGAATCTACAAATCCTCCAGGCGTATTGATCTCTAAAATAATTGCATCAGCGCCTGCTTCTTCTGCTTCATGAATGGATCTTTTTAAAAAAGCATATAATCCTTTTTCTACTTCTTTATAAATTGGTATTTTGTACACTATTGGAGCATCTGCGGTTGCCATTACAGGTACCATCATGAAAAAAGTTAAAAATAATAGAAAAAAAGAAATAATGTACCGAGACAATTTCATCCTTTAACCTCCCTTCTTCTATTTGTATATACTTCTTTACGGAGTAGAATAGAAAAAGTTTCAAAAAAATAAACCGAGAAAATAAATTTTCTCGGTTTACACAATTGTAAATGTTAATCATAAAGTACGTGTTTGGAACGTAGGGATGGTCGGGATAAAAAAACCACTTACGTTAACGTGCATTTTTTGATTTCTTTTTACTTTTCACGCTTGGGTTTTAGAAACCACAGCTTCGAAGCTTTGTAAATTTCAATTAATTAGAATTTACGTTTACGGGCAGCTTCAGATTTCTTTTTACGTTTCACGCTTGGCTTTTCATAAAACTCGCGCTTTCTTACCTCTTGAATTGTACCACTTTTAGATACAGTACGTTTGAAGCGGCGAAGAGCATCTTCAAGCGATTCGTTTTTGCGAACGACAGTTTTTGACATCTCTCTTTCCCTCCCTCCGAACACACGTCAAGCACATAACCATGTGTTATGTTCTAAAAAATTATATCGTATAGTTTCGACTTGGTCAATACTTACAACTAAATTAATAATCAGATTTACTTGTTAATCCTTGCATAATGTCCACACCAGAGCTTGCACCAATTCTAGAAGCCCCCGCATCAACCATTTCTTGTAAATCTTCTAGACTACGAACTCCACCAGAAGCCTTCACACCAAGGTCTGCGCCAACTGTTTCACGCATAAGTTTTACAGCTTCTACAGTAGCGCCACTAGTAGAAAAACCTGTAGATGTTTTCACAAAATTAGCCCCAGCTTCTTTAGATAGTTCACTTGCTTTTATTATTTCTTCATTTGTTAATAAACACGTTTCTAAAATCACTTTAACAATTGCTTTTTCTTTTGCAGCATTCACTACTGCTACTATATCATTTTTCACGAAATCAAAGTTAGCATCTTTTAAAGCCCCTACATTTATAACCATATCTATTTCATCTGCACCATTTTCAATCGCATTTTTTGTTTCAAATGCTTTTACTTCTGAAGTGCTGGCACCTAATGGGAATCCAATTACCGTACATACTTTCACTGGACTTTCTTGTAATAGTTCAGCACTAAGCTTTACCCAAGTAGGATTTACGCATACAGATGCGAATGTATACTTTTTTGCTTCCTCACATAATTTTTCAATTTGTTCTTTAGTAGCATTTTGTTTTAACAATGTATGGTCGATTAATGCAGCAATATTTTGTGTCATTTATATTCCCCTCTCGGAAGTTGTCCGTACCTCTTCATCATAATTGAAAATATAAAAAAAAGCCAGTGAGATTCTCGTCACTGACTTTCTCATTATTTTAGACTAATTCTTCCATGTGATCTAATACTCGAACAAATTGACCTTCGTTGTATGGATAACCGGATTTAGTGATTTTCACACGAACTAGCTTTCCGATTAAATCTTCTGAACCAGGAATAACAACTTTTAAGTAGTTATCAGTATATCCTTCAACTAAATTCGTCTTAGAATCCAATTTATATTTCTCTTCTGGAATAATTTCTAATATTTTTCCTTCAAAACGAGAAGCGTATTCTACTGCTAATTGGTCATTTAAAGAGATTAGACGATGAACTCGCTCATTTTTTACTTCTTCGTCAACTTGGTCTTCCATTCTAGCAGCAGGAGTACCTGTGCGCTTAGAATATGGGAAAACATGAAGCTCTGAAAAACGTTGATCTCGAATAAAATGAAAGGTTCCCATAAATTCTCCCTCGGTTTCACCAGGGAAACCGACAATTACATCTGAAGTTATTGCTAAATCAGGAAGTGCTTCTCTTAAACGATCTAATCGATTAGCGAAAAATGCCATTGTATATTTTCTACGCATTCTTTTAAGTACAGTATCTGATCCAGATTGAATAGGGATATGTAGATGTCTTACAACAATCTTCGAATCACGCAGAACATCAATTACTTCATCGGATATTTGGCTAGCTTCAATAGAGCTAATACGAAGCCTTTTAAGCCCTTTTACATTCGATTCAATATCTCTTAAAAGCTGCGCTAAATTATAGTCTTTTAAATCTTCTCCGTAACCACCAGTATGGATTCCTGTTAAGACGATTTCTAAATAACCAGCATCCACTAGTTGTTGAGCTTGATGGACAACCTCTTCTGGATCACGAGAACGCATAAGTCCGCGAGCCCATGGGATTATACAAAAAGTACAGAAGTTATTACAACCTTCTTGGATTTTTAATGATGCACGGGTGCGATCCGTGAAGGAAGGCACATCTAACTCCTCATACACACGACTCTTCATAATATTTCCAACCGCGTTAATCGGTTTTCGCTCTACTTTGTATTGTTCAATATAATCAAGCATCTTTGTTCGTTCTTGCGTTCCAACGACAATATCCACTCCTGGAATCGCCATAATTTCTGCTGGTGATGTTTGTGCATAACACCCTGTTACACAAATAACCGCATCCGGATTTTGACGAATGGCCCGACGAATGACTTGGCGACTTTTTTTATCGCCCGTATTTGTAACTGTACATGTATTGATCACATATACATCAGACTGTTTTTCAAAATCTGTTCGTTCATAGCCATTCTCTTTAAATAATTGCCAAATAGCTTCTGTCTCATAATGATTAACCTTACAGCCTAATGTATGGAATGCAACGGATGACATCTCCTTACACCTCTTTCATTCATATTCATAAGAAATTGCAGCAAGCGCGTATAACGGTGCTGTTTCTGTTCGAAGAATTCTTGGTCCAAGTGAAATAGGTTGAAAATCATTTTCTAATAAGCTTTTTATTTCCGAACGATCTAGTCCACCTTCTGGGCCAAATACAATAAGTATCGATTTTTTATCATGCACCTTTTTTAATTGTTCAGCAAATTTCTGGCGGTGTTCCAACTTAGCATCTTCTTCATCTGCAACAAATTTCACATCGTATGTTGTGCCAATTTCTAATAGCTCTTTTAACGAAATTGGCGTATGTATGTTAGGGATAGATGAACGATGAGATTGTTCAGCTGCTTCTTTCGCAATTTTTTGTAACCGAGCAATTTTCTTCTCGTTTTTTTGCTTATCCCATTTTACAATCGATCTTTTTGCTTCAAACGGATAAAGTGTGTGCATGCCGAGTTCTGTCGCTTTTTGGGTTATTAGCTCTAACTTATCTCCTTTTGGAAGACCACAAACAATTGAAACTATTAACGGCATCTCGTTTGTTTGTTCAAGCTTTTCTTCCGCTTTCAACAAGACAGATTTAGCAGATACCTCTACAATTGTCATTGTATATGTGCTGTTTTCAGCAACTACATATACTTCATCACCTGGTGACATACGCATCACTTGAATCATGTGATGCGCATCATCCCCAGTAATTGTTATATTATTATTCTCATCGATTTGTTCATTCGTAAAATAACGTTGCATAACAATCTCCTTATAGAAGCGGTTTTTTGGAAATGATTGTAACCCAGTCTTCCATCATCATAACTTCCT
The DNA here is from genome assembly GCF_042945595.1 of Psychrobacillus sp. L3. Taxonomy (GTDB): domain Bacteria; phylum Bacillota; class Bacilli; order Bacillales_A; family Planococcaceae; genus Psychrobacillus. The sequence continues at coordinate 2,335,410 of NZ_CP168493.1, forward strand.
CAATTTCAAAGCCGGATTTTTGCAATGCATTTTTTACGTCTTCTTTTTTAGCAAAGATTATTCCAGAAGTTATGAATAAACCTTCTTCCTTCACTATTGAGAATGCATCATCGGTAAATGTCATAATTATTTCCGCTAAAATATTTGCGATTACGATATCTGCTTGTTCACTTACATTGTCAAGTAAATTACCATGCGTCACTTCAATCAAATGTTCTACATGATTTAATGCTATATTCTCTTTGGCTGAAGTCACTGCTACCTCATCTAAATCTAGTGCATGAATAGATGTTGCCCCAAGTTTTGCTGCACCTATAGAAAGGACACCTGAACCAGTACCTACATCGATCACTTTCGAATTCGGTTGTACTGTTTTTTCTAAGGCTTGAAGACACATTACAGTGGTTGGATGTGTACCTGTTCCAAACGCCATACCAGGGTCTAGTTCAATTATTAACTCATCAGTACTTACTCTGTCATATTCTTCCCATGTTGGAACAATTGTAAAACGATTAGAGATTTTCACTGGATGGTAGTATTTTTTCCAAGCAGTTGCCCAATCTTCTTCATCTACTTCTTGAACCGTTACAACATTATGTCCAATATCAATATTAAAGTTTTGTAAGTTGTTAACCGCAAGCTTGATCTCTTCTACCGTTTCTAATAGAAAGCTAGTTTCTGCTAAATAAGCTTTAACACGAACTCCATCTACTGGAAAATCATCTGGATTTAAGCTATAAATTTCACCAAATCGATCTTCTCTTTCTCTCACTAACTCTTCCGAGTCTTCAATGACTACCCCGCTTGCACCAGCTTCATGCAAAATATTACTTATCGCATCTACCGCTTCGTTTGTTGTATGAATAGATAGCTCAGACCATTTCACTTGCGCACAACTCCTTTATTCACCTTTTAATGTCTTTTTAATCTTATCAAACAATGAGCTGCCTTGCTCTTCTGGAATATCTCCACTTATTTCGGCAAATTCACGAAGTAATTGTTTTTGTTTTTCCGTAAGTTTTTTCGGCGTGATTACTTTCACAATAACGTGCTGATCACCAACTCCGTAACCATGAACGTTTTTCACACCTTTTCCTTTTAAGCGGAATTTCGTTTGTGATTGAGTTCCTGCAGGAATTTTTAGTTTTACTTTACCTTGTACAGTTGGCACTTCGATTTCGTCCCCGAGCGCTGCCTGTGCATACGTTAATGGCAATTCATAGTAAATATCGTCCCCATCACGTTCATATCGTGGATCTGCTTTTACACGGAATACAATATATAAATCTCCAGCAGGACCTCCATTAATACCTGGTTCCCCTTGACCGCTTACTCGAAGTTGTTGGCCATCATCTACACCAGCTGGAATGGTAACTTTGATTTTTTTGCGTTTATTAACTGTTCCTTTACCATAGCAAGTTGCACATTTATCTTTAATAATTTTACCTGCTCCATGGCAATGGTTACATGCACGTTTTGTTTGAATACGTCCGAATGGAGTATCTTGCGTCACATTTACTTGACCTGCTCCATTACAATGTGAACATTTTTCTGGGTGTGTTCCAGGTTTTGCTCCACTCCCACTACATGTATCACAAGTTTCTTCTTTCGCAATTTCAATTTCTTTTTCTTTCCCAAATACTGCCTCTTCAAACTCAATTGTCATGGAATATTGAAGATCATCACCTTTTCTTGGTGCATTCGGATCTCGTCTACGCGATCCACCTCCACCACCAAAAAATGAACTGAAAATATCTTCAAAACCGAAGCCATCTCCACCGCCACCAAATCCCTGGTTCGGTCCCGCATGGCCAAATTGATCATATTGTGCACGTTTTTGGTCATCACTTAACACTTCATATGCTTCTGATATTTCTTTGAATTTATCTTCAGCATCTGCCGCTTTGTTAATATCGGGGTGATATTGTTTCGAAAGCTTTCGATAAGCTTTCTTTATCTCATCTGGAGAAGCACTTTTAGACAAACCAAGTACTTCGTAATAATCACGCTTATTCATCTTTCACTCTCCTACTCTTTACCTACATATAATGAATATTGTAACACGGAAAAATAATCTAGTCTAAACAGAAAGAAAAGCCAAAGCCGAAAACGGTCTTTGACTTTTCCCCTACCGACTATCTTACTTATCTTTATCGTCGTTTACTTCTTCAAACTCTGCGTCAACAACACCGTCATCCGTTGCATCCGCTTGACCGCCGCCATTTGCAGCAGCATCTGCTTGCGCTTGTTCGTACAGTTTCATTGTTAATTGTTGAACGATTTCGTTTAACTTATCTTTTTTCGTTTTAATTTCTTCCAAGTTACCAGCTTCTAGTGCCGCTTTTAACTCTTCTTTTGCATCTTCAGCAGATTTTTTCTCTTCTTCTGATACTTTATCCTCTAAATCTTTTAATGTTTTTTCTGTCATAAAGACTAATTGATCTGCTTCATTTTTCACTTCAGCTTCTTCTTTACGAACTTTATCTGCTTCTGCGTTAGCTTCTGCTTCTTTTACCATACGTTCGATTTCTTCATCAGAAAGTGAAGAGTTCGATTGGATTGTAATATTTTGTTCTTTTTGTGTGCCAAGGTCTTTCGCTTTAACGTTTACGATACCGTTTTTGTCGATGTCGAATGTTACTTCGATTTGTGGAATACCACGTGGTGCTGGTGGAATATCCGAAAGTTGGAAGCGTCCAAGCGTTTTGTTATCTGTTGCCATTGGACGCTCACCTTGTAACACGTGAATATCTACTGCTGGCTGGTTATCTGCTGCAGTTGAGAAAGTTTGAGATTTTGACGTAGGGATTGTCGTATTACGTTCGATTAACTTTGTGAATACGCCGCCCATAGTTTCAATACCTAAAGAAAGAGGTGTTACGTCAAGTAATACAACGTCTTTTACATCCCCAGTTAATACTCCACCTTGAACTGCTGCACCCATTGCTACTACTTCATCTGGGTTTACACCTTTATGTGGATCTTTACCAGTTTCTTTTTTAATCGCATCTTGTACGGCTGGAATACGAGTAGATCCGCCTACAAGGATAACTTTATCGATTTGAGACGCTGATAAACCTGCATCTTTCATTGCTTGACGAGTTGGTACCATTGTACGCTCTACTAAGCGTGCTGTTAAATCATCGAATTTTGCACGAGTCATTGTAACTTCTAAGTGAAGAGGTCCAGCTTCGCCTGCAGTGATGAATGGTAATGAGATTTGTGTTGATGTGACACCTGATAAATCTTTTTTCGCTTTTTCAGCTGCATCTTTTAGACGTTGAACGGCCATTTTATCTTGTGATAAGTCAATTCCATTATCTTTTTTGAATTCTTGTACTAGGTAATCCATTACTATTTGGTCAAAGTCATCTCCACCAAGACGGTTGTCTCCAGCAGTTGCAAGTACTTCAAATACACCATCACCAAGTTCTAGGATAGATACGTCAAATGTACCCCCACCTAAATCATAAACTAGAATTTTTTCATCATGATCCATTTTATCTAAACCGTATGCAAGTGCAGCTGCAGTTGGTTCGTTAATAATACGTTCAACTTCTAGTCCAGCGATACGTCCAGCATCTTTTGTTGCTTGACGCTCTGCGTCGTTAAAGTAAGCAGGAACTGTAATGACAGCTTTCGTCACTTTTTCTCCTAAGTATTCTTCAGCATACCCTTTTAAGTATTGAAGAATCATTGCAGAAACTTCTTGTGGTGTATACTCTTTATCTTCTGCTTTCACTTTTTCATTTGTACCCATTAGACGTTTAACAGAAGCAATCGTATTTGGGTTAGTAATAGATTGACGTTTAGCTACTTCTCCAACTTGTTTTTCTCCATTTTTAAAAGCAACTACAGATGGTGTTGTACGGTTTCCTTCTGGATTTGGAATTACTTTTGGTTCTCCACCTTCTAACACAGATACACATGAGTTTGTTGTTCCTAAGTCAATACCAATAATTTTAGACATATATTTTTCCTCCTAATTTATAACTAAGTATAGTGTTATTCTGTAGAATAATTCTTTTCAGACTGAACTATTCGTTTACTTTAACCATAGAAGGTCGTAGTATTCTATCTTTTAACTTATACCCTTTTTGTAATTCTTGAAGCACGATTCCAGATTCTTTTGAGTCGTCTTTTTCTTGCATAACCGCTTGATGGAAGTTAGGGTCAAAAGGAGCACCTTCTGATTCAATTGGCTCAAGACCTTCTTTTGATACAGCATCTAGTAAAGTGCGATAAACCATTTCTACACCTTTGACTAAAGAAGCTGCTTCCTCTGATTTCGTTGGAACCGCTAGAGCACGTTCGAAGTTATCTAATACTGGCAAAACGTCTGTTAAAACAGTCTGTGCACGGTATTTATAATCTGCTTCCTTGTCTAGTTGAACTCTGCGCTTATAATTTTCAAAATCCGCTCTTAATCGAATGGACTTGTTTTTTTCTTCTTCCAATTCTTGTTTAACAAGCGTAAGTTCATCCACTTCCAAAACTTCATCGATTGCTGCTTCTGTAGTTTCTACTTCAGTAGCCTCTTTTTCTTGTTCTTCCAACTTTTCAATTTCTAATTCTTCTACTGTTTCATCTTTTTGTTTTGGCATGTTTGCATCTCCCTTATCCTTGATGGCCATTTAAAATTCTTGATAATTCTCTTGATAAATCGGTACTCATTACATCGAGTAAAGAAACGACACGCTTATAATCCATGCGAGTAGGACCAATTATCGCAATTGAACCCATTTGCTCTTCACCAATTGCATATGAAGCCGTTATAACACTACAATCTTCCATTGCAAGGTGATTGTTTTCGGAACCGATTCGGATTTGTATGCCTTTTTTATCAATAGGGAAAATACTAGGAATTTGTCTTACATGATCCATCAAGTACATAATACTTCGAGCTTTTTCTAAATCATTAAATTCAGGTTGATTCAACAGTTGCATTTTACCACCGTAGTACACTTTGTCCTCTTGCTCTACCCCCATGGACTTATTAAATGAACTTAAAAGGTTATTAAAATGTCCTACACGCTGTTTCAATAAAGAATGTGTAACAGCTTCCAACTTTCTTGGCAGTTCATGTAAATGAACTCCTATTAAGCTGTCGTTTAGCAAATTAACCATTCGTTCAATATCCGATGAAGTATAAGTTTCCGGGATTGAAAATACTCGATTTTCAACATGTCCACTATCTGTAACGATGATCGCAACTGCTGAATCATCTGTAAGTGGGACGATTGAAAATCGTTTTACCCGATGTTTTCTAACATCCATTCCTAGTAGTATGGAGGTGTAATTCGTTAGTTCAGACAAAATCGTTGCTGATTTACGAATAATTTGCTCCGTCTCCACCATTCGTTCTTCAAAAACAGATCGAATTTGCTTAATCTCGTCTTTCGATATTCGTTGTGGAGTTAACATATTGTCGACATAATAACGGTATCCTTTTTCGGAAGGGACGCGCCCAGACGAAGTATGTGTTTTCTCTAGGAAACCCATATCTTCTAGATCAGCCATATCATTCCGAATGGTAGCAGGACTATATGGAACTTCCTCCTTTTTCGAAATTTGACGAGATCCAACTGGCTGAGCGGTTTCAATAAAATCATCTACCGTTACTTGCAATATTAATAATTGCCTATTAGTTAGCATGATTATCACCTCTGTTAGCACTCGTTCATTGAGAGTGCTAATACTCATATAAAAGGTATCAAATCTAAAGAAAACTGTCAACGAATATGATTTTTTTATTGAAGAAAATATTGAAATACTTCATTTCCAACAAATCGACCACGACGAGTAAGTTTTACGTAATTATTTTCAATAACAATCAATTGTTTTTGAACAAGTTCATCTAACTGACTCCCATAAATATCTTGTAATGACTTTCCAAAGCGAATTTTAAATTTTTCTAAAGAAACTCCTGCGTTTTTACGCAATCCTAAAAACATTTCCTCTTCCATTTTTTCAACATTCGTAACTTTTTTTTGTAGCATAATAGGTTTTTCATTTGAATCCAAGGTTTGCATATACTTCTTTAAAGGTCCGTGATTCGAATATCGACTATTATTTACATAGCCATGAGCTCCTGCTCCTAATCCAATATATTCATCATTATCCCAGTAAAGTGAATTATGCCTAGATTCTTTCCCTTCGAAGGAAAAGTTACTGATTTCATATTGAAGGTAACCTTGCTTTTGCATTTCATCCAATAAGTATCCATACATCTCCGCTTCTAAATCTTCCCCTGGTAAAGAAAGTTTTCCTTTTGACATTAAGTTATAAAAAATCGTTTTTGGTTCAACTATTAAAGAATAAGCTGATATATGAGGGACTTTCAGTCGAAATACTTCTTTTAAAGAATGCTTCCACTGTTCCATTGTTTGGTTTGGTAAACCATACATTAAATCCATGCTTATAGACGGAAATCCTATCTTTTTAGCATTTTCAATTACTGTATACACATGTTCGTTCGAATGCGTTCTACCAATTACTTTTAATAGCTCTTGATCAAATGTTTGAACTCCCATACTTAATCTATTTACTCCAGCAGTGTGCATTAGTTTCATTTTTTCATATGTTAACTCATCAGGGTTCGCTTCAGAGGTAAATTCTACGACATCTTTTAAGGGAATGTATTGATGGATCAATGAAAATAATCTCTCTAACTGAGCTTCAGATAAAGATGTAGGAGTTCCCCCACCGATAAAAATAGTTTCAATTGGTTCATCTTTATATTGTTCCGTATACAATTCCATCTCTCTACCTAATGATTCTATATATTCATCCACCGGCTGGTTATGAAAGAAAAATTTATTGAAATCGCAATAATTACAAATTTGATGACAAAAAGGAATGTGGATATATACACCACGTGCCATATGACTTCCTGCTTTCTATAAAGGAAAAAGGAGGCTACTAATGCCTCCTTCCTTTTTTTATTTATTCGGCTCGTCCATTTTAAGAACTGCCATAAATGCTTCTTGCGGTACTTCCACAGAACCAACTTGTTTCATTCGTTTCTTACCTTCTTTTTGTTTATCAAGAAGTTTACGCTTACGTGAAATATCTCCACCATAACATTTAGCTAACACGTTTTTACCTATTGACTTGATGGTAGAACGCGCTACAATTTTTTGGCCAATGGCAGCTTGAACCGGCACTTCAAATTGTTGTCTTGGAATAAGGGCTTTTAATTTTTCAACAATCACTTTTCCGCGGTCATAAGCAAAATCTTTGTGGACGATAAAGCTTAAAGCATCTACTTTTTCACTATTCAGCAGAATATCCATTTTCACTAGTTTCGATTCTTTATATCCAATTAATTCGTAATCAAAAGAAGCATATCCTTTTGTGCTTGATTTTAAAGAATCAAAGAAATCATAAACAATTTCAGATAACGGAATTTCATAAATGATATTAACACGTGCTTTTGATAAGAAATCCATTGTAATAAAATTACCACGTTTACGTTGGCATAATTCCATTACAGACCCTACATAGTCTTCTGGAACCATGATGGAAGCTTTCACAAATGGCTCTTCAATCGTATCTACTTTTTGGACATCTGGCATCATCGATGGGTTGTCTACTTTCATGGTATCACCGTTCGTTAGCTTCACATCATAAACAACGCTTGGCGCGGTTGTGATTAAATCTATTTTAAATTCGCGTTCGATGCGCTCTTGAATAATTTCCATATGCAGTAAACCTAAGAAACCACATCGATAACCAAATCCCAAAGCTTGAGATGTCTCGGGTTCGAACTCTAGTGCTGAGTCATTCAACTGTAGCTTTTCAAGTGCATCACGTAAGTCTACGTATTTCGTGTTATCAATCGGATATAATCCACAGAATACCATAGGGTTCATTTTGCGATATCCTGTTAAAGCTTCTGTTGCAGGGTCTGAAGCTAATGTAATAGTATCCCCTACACTAGAATCTCCTACATGTTTCATCGAAGCAGTTAAGAAACCAACATCTCCAACAGTTAGCTCTGACCGTTGCGTTGTTTTTGGTGTGAATACACCCGTTTCAACAACTTCGAATTCTTTACCTGAAGACATCATTTTTATCGTGTCTCCCGGCTTAACAGTTCCTTCCATAATTCGGATATATACAATTACGCCTCGGTAAGGGTCAAATAAGGAGTCGAAGATCAACGCTTTTAACGGTGCAGAAGAATCTCCAGTTGGCGCAGGAACTTTCTCTACAATTTGTTCTAATATCTCTTCGATACCTATTCCTGCTTTTGCAGATGCAAGAACTGCTTCCGAAGCATCAAGTCCGATTACTTCTTCCACTTCTTTTCTTACACGTTCTGGATCAGCAGCAGGTAAATCTATTTTGTTAATAACCGGCAATATTTCCAAATCATTATCTAATGCCAAATACACATTTGCTAGCGTCTGTGCTTCAATACCTTGTGCAGCATCGACAACTAAAATAGCTCCTTCACATGCGGCTAAACTTCTGGAAACTTCATATGTAAAATCGACATGTCCAGGTGTGTCAATCAGATGAAAGATATATTCTTCTCCATTTTTAGCTGTATACGTTAACTGAACTGCATTCAGTTTGATGGTAATTCCTCTTTCTCTCTCTAGGTCCATCGAATCGAGTAACTGGGCTTTCATTTCACGAGAAGTTAATGTTTTTGTTTTCTCTAAAATACGATCTGCCAAGGTTGATTTTCCATGGTCAATGTGGGCAATAATCGAAAAGTTACGGATTTTTTTCTGACGTTCCATTCTTTGTTCATGATTCATGCTTGTTCACTCCTAATTAAACTACTAAGAATTATAACAGACAACATGTCGTTAAGTAACGCATAATAGTTTTCATTTCACAATTTATTGTTATTATGTATTATTTGCGCTTTATGTTATTTATTTTTTCTCAGAATTTAATCTTAACAAAAACCTGATAGTAAGACAATCTAGCGAATGAGAAAAGCGCTAGCGGCCTTTAAGTGCATCTTGTCTTTACTATTTTCAGAGTGCTTTGGTCGAAACAATGGCTACACTATTATCAGTAGAGTTTTTATTCGCGAAGTGACTGCGTCACTTCACGATTCATTTTTTAGGTAATCTTGTGTCGAATGCTTGTCCGTCGCCCTCTTGAAATATGTAAAGACATGGTGCATCAGGTTTGGTTAATGAGAGATTAAATACTTTCCTATTCTTTTAAAATCGAACGAAGATGCAATTTCGTCCGCTCACCGCTTCTTTATCAATGGATGCTATCTATTTTTTTAAAGTTCCACTGTATCCAATAATAACCTACCGAGTACATGTCCACTTAAATAGTCGCTATAAACACCAAAAGCGAGCTTATAAGCACCTACTGAGATTATGTCCTCCTAAATAGTCGCTATCAGCACCAAAACATTTGCTATAAGCACCTACTGAATGCAAGTCCAATGGATGGAGATACTTTGATACTAGTATTCTTTTGAGGAAACAACAAACCTGTTTCCGACTATATTATCCCCAAGAAACAATAGGAATATACGAATATACATTTTCAACAGGAAAAAGAGATTAAGCTATAATCTCTTAATCTCTTCTAGTTTAAGAAGGTATTTGCTGATTGAACATATTCGAAATAGCCTTTGCTAAAATAGCAATGGAACGATCTACTTCTTGTTCTGTGTTATCAACACCACCAAGTTCAACAACTAATAGATTTTTAGCAAGATCTTGGTTGTAAACACCGTCTACTCCTTTACCTGTTTTAACAATAATCCCTCTAGATATCCCAGGAACTAATTTATTTAATTGGTCAGAGAGATTTTGCGCTAGTTGTTCATTCCATTTGTAGTTGGCATGCTCACCACCAATAACAAATATAAATTTTGCATAGGTTTCTTCACCAATCTGAAGAGTTGTCACTTTTGCTTTCTGTGCGTCTCTATGAATATCCAAAACAATATCATAATCACTATGTGCTATTGCATTCTGAACAAATGGTCGAATCGTATAATAATTATCCATTACATCTGGGTTATGATCCTCTAAAAACTGTGTATCCACTTGGTGAAATGCAAATTGGGCAGCTATTTGCTCTTGAAAGGTAGAAATATTCGTTATCGGATCATATATTGCAATCTTTTCTCCTTTGTCTGCAAGTATAGGCCGATATGCTTCATGAGCATGCGTGAAATATACAAAAGCTTTTTTAGGTTCTATTATTTCTGTGATGTCCGGTTTTGATTCTAATTGGGCCGCATAAACTACAGGCGTGTCCTCTTTTTTATTTTCTACTATTTGTTTCGATGAAAGAGGTGTTTGGATTGTAGCAATAATAATGGGAGTTAAAAATAATAGTAATAAAATGCTCGTTAAATTCTTCAGGGAATTAGCCATAATTTCCACTCTCCTCAAATAATCGTATGATGAGAAGAGTTTTTTTAGAACATTAGAGTTGACGTTCTTCTGCGACGAGCATGCACAGAAGAAGCACGTGAAAAGTTGTCTAATCCTTCAGTATGGGTGAAATAGTGGCAATTGGATCTAAATTATCTATTTGTAATCCACGTTTCAATTCCCTCTGATAGCAAATATGCATATTGCTCCACCCAAGCATCAGTTTCTTTTGGTGTAACAAATAAAGATGAGTTTTTTCCAACAAATACTTCCTCAAATAACTTTCTTTTTTCTTCAGTTGGCCAAGTTACCCATTCTCCAAAAATCGGTTGTAACACCTTTTTATCAAGTGAAGATTTTTTATTTGATACCATTGGAGTCACAGCTAAAGCAGAAGACGGACTTCCTTTTTCTTCAATTTTAGAAGCAATATAATGAATAACATGCTCCATTGCATCTGCGTATAGAACCGGACCATCTACTACCATAGGAATACCTATTGCAGTTACTGGTATACCATAAACTTCTTCTGATACTTCTTTTCTTTCATTTCCTACTCCGGAACCTGGATGAATACCTGTATTTGTAAGTTGAATAGTTTTACAAAGTCGTTCACTATTTCTCGCTGCAAGTGCATCTAAAACAACGATTAAGTCCGGTTTAAACGCTTTACTTATCGCCTCAATAAAATTACTTGTTTCAAATCCAGTTTGTCCAGTTACTCCCGGAGCATACATAACCACTTTTACATTGTTTTCCATCTGAGATATAGAAGAACCTTGTAAATATTCAATCGCTTTCGGACCAATGGCATCAGGGGTAATGGTAGAATTACCCAAGCCAATTATTAAAACTTTAGATGATTTTGTTAAGGATAAATTTCCATGCATCTCTTCTAACTTTTGAATAAAGATTTTCTTTAACGCTTCAAAACTTTCTTGATCATCTGGATTAACGGTCAAGTCAGTTAATGTTATATATTTCCCTTTTTTCTTTCCTATTCTTTTTTCCCCATCTTCATTTACTTCGATGGAAGTTATTAATACTGCTCCGATTCGACTTTCCTCAAATTTTATACCTTCTGAATCTGTTAAAACGTCTTTTTCTACTGCGGTTCGATGCTTTACCATTTCATCCGATTCATCTAATAAATCAGTTCGTCCCCACATAAAATTCACCTCTAAAATAGTTTGTACAAGTGTCAAGTAAATATTCTTAGCATTTATATATTGCAATTTGTTTTTTCGTTTGTTAAAATAATGCTTGTTGTATTAGACAGTTTTCAACACATTAAAGTATCATCTCAGACCTTATTAGGAGGTGAAAGGTATGCCAAATATTAAATCCGCTATTAAACGTGTTAAGAAAAATGAGACATTAAATGCTCAAAATACGAAAGCAAAATCAGCTATGCGTACTGCTGTAAAAAAAGCTGATACTGCTGCACTTAATAACGACGAAAACGCAAAAGAACTTATTAAAACTGCGATTCAACAAGTTGAAAAAGCAGCTACAAAAGGTTTAATTCATAAAAACGCAGCTTCTCGTAAGAAAGCTCAATTAATGAAAAAAGCGTAATTAAAAAGACTGACCCGATATCTATCGGTCAGTCTTTCTTTTTTTGTTCCAAAACGGATGAGCGACTTGAGAGAATGCAAATAAATTAGCGTTTTTGTGCACTTTCTAATTTCTACATGAATGTCTGCTGGCCGTAGTTTTCTATACGCACATCACTCTCTCATTTCATCAAAAACATTTCTAATATCCTGTTTCGATTAATATTCAATGTTTTCAACTGTACATCTACTGTTGCAAGATCGTTTAATGTTGTAAGTAGTTTTTTTTCATTTTGTAGACTTGGATTGTCGAATAGTAATTTTACGCGATACGGGTGCACCTTTAGTTGATTTGCAATTTGTTGGGCATGGTACCCCTTTTTCTTTAAATGGCTTACTTGAATCATTAAACGGACTTGTGAAGCTATTAAAGCATTCAACTTCAAGGGATCTTCTTTTCGTTTTAATAAATCATGATAAATTTCAATTGCTTCACTTTTATTTCCTGTTAAATAAGCATTCCCCAAAGTAAATACATCCTGCTCTAATGTTCGTACAAGAAGCATCCTCACTGTTTCAACATCAATTTCAGCTAATTCACCTAAATAAGTGGCTATTTTCAATAACTCGGTTTGTAAATGGACTAAATTAGATCCACCAACTTCGATTAAAAAGGATAGAGCTTCGTCTGAAATTATTTTTTCCAAATTAGAAACTTCGTGTAATATCCAACTTCTCAAATCATGTTCCTGTAAACTAGAAACTTCTATAATATCGGCATATTGTTTCATCGCTTTTGTTACTTTTTTCCGTTCATCTAGTTTCTCGTAAGGTGCAATAAAAACAGTAACTGCTGTAGGAGAAGGATTTTGAAGCCATTGTTCTAAAATACTCGTGTCATGGATAACTTTTTCTTTCCCTTTTTCTGTTGCCTTCAAAAAGAATGCATTTCGAGCAATGACAAGTTTTTTATCCGAAAAAAATGGAAGCGTATCTGATTCGTAAATAACTTCTTCTACATTTTTTTCTTCTAAATCAAAATTAATTACTTCTAGTTCACCATTTTCACTTAATTGTCTTTTTAGTCTTTTTAAAGTCTCTTCAATAAAATAAGCTTCTGTTCCAACTAATAAATATACGACTGAAATTTTATTGTTCGCTATTTTCATCCATTTTTCTGAAATCATCCGGGAAATCTCCTTGCTTTACGTAATTAACCCTATTATACAGCAGATTTAGTGAATAATTTGTGACATTCTAGAAGACATCTGAAAATCGATGGTTTGCATATAGATTTTTTAATGGCAATCCGATATAATTAGGTGGAAATAGGAGGGGTAACAATGAATGAGTTTGAACAAAATGTACAGTCGAAACGTAACGACGCAATCGACTCAGGCGTAGGTTTCGGTGTCTCCTTTGGATTTTTTACAATTATGTTCGCTATTGCAGTAATTGTTGAGTTCGTATCTCGATAATAAAAAGAAAAAATGGTTTTGTCTATATAGACGGAACCATTTTTTCTATTATGGTGTTGTTACAAGTATCTCTCCTTTTTTTGTTATCTCTACTTCAATCGTTCCATCTGTTCCTGTTTGTAAAAAAGGAAGTTTCAAGTTATTTAAACGTTCTACAACTTCAGGATGCGGATGACCATACCGATTATTGTATCCAGCTGAAATAATGGAAATTTTAGGGCGAGTAAGTTCTAAAAAAGATTGTATACTTGATGTTTTACTTCCATGATGACCTATTTTTAATAATGTAGTTTGCTGAAGTTCTTTTGAATATTTGCGAACAAGCTCCTCTTCTCCTTCTTTCTCCAAATCTCCTGTAAAAAGTCCTTGGAAATGATCATTTCTCATTGAAAGTACGAGTGAATCATTATTGCCTTCATATTCTACATCCGCTGGGCTAATGTAGTGAAGTTGAAAGTATTTGGATGCTATTTGATCCCCTTCTTTTTTTTCAAATAGAGGAATTTTTTGTCTCCCTACTTCTTCCATTAAATCTTTCATTACTTCTTTCTTATGTGAATTTGGAGAAATATGAACTTCTTTTACCCTTATCACTTCTAAAACTTCTTCCGCACCTTCCATATGATCTGCATCCGCATGAGTAATAACTAACGTATCAATTTTTGTAATTCCTTTTCCTTTTAAAAATGGAACAACAATTTGCCTCCCTATTTCATACACTTCTTTTGTTTCTTTCCACTTTTCTTCTTCAAATCTTAATAATCCACCTGTATCGATCATGATGACTTCTTTTCGATATGGCATTTCAATAATAGTGCAATCTCCTTGCCCTACATTTAGAAATGTAATTCTAGTGGATGCATCCAAATAAGGTGTGATATGCATCATTACCATAGGTAAAATAAGTAAAATGAAACTAAACAGCTTATTTTTTCTTCTCTCCATTGATATAAAAAATAGGATCACGCCAAAATAGGCGAAAAAAATGTATGAAAGGGTAGGTTTCATCGGATTCCATAATTGAAAAGGCAAACTACCGAAATAAGTTATTATCACACCCAATATATTTCGAAGAGGCTCATAAATGGAAAAGAGTAGGTTACTAATTGAAGTTGATATATACGTTAATAATAGGAAAAAAAGATTGGCTGGTAGTACAATAAAAGAAAATAATGGGACAAAAACTAAATTTGCGAGGAAAGAAGAAATGGATACTTCATAGAATTGATAGACTAAAATAGGATATACCATGAGCTGACACACAGCCGTAATAACAAATGATTGTTTTAAATAGGAAGTACAATTATTCAAAAGAATAGAAGAATATATAAGAGAAAATGCGGCTAAATAAGATAATTGAAAACCAATTTGATAAACAACCCAAGGGCTTAAACAAACAAATCCAATTACACTTAGAGAAAAAGCATCATCAATCGCAATTTTCCGCTTTAACAACATGCTAACTAACACAATTTCTGTTACAGAAACTGATCGCCAAACAGATGGTGCTCCTCCCGCTAAAAATACATAGAGAGGAAGTGCAATGATTAGCAACCAATTTGCCGTTTCCCTTCTTATCCCGCTGCGAATGAGTATTTCATGCAAAAGAAGAGTAACTAAGCCTACATGAAGTCCAGAAATAGCAAATAGATGTGTTATTCCTAATGTTTGATAGGCATTTTGCAAGTCTGAAGGCATTTGTTCACGACTGCCAATTAATAATGCTTCTGCTTCCGCTTGTAAGGATACAGGAAATGTCGATTGAATATGCCGCTTTAATTCAAATCGTTTTGTCGCCATAAAACTTACAAAGCCATGGCTTTCCCTTACATATTGATAATTTTCTACTTCTACTTGTCCAACAGCTCCATTACTTTTTATATAATCATCCATATTAAAAGCATATGCATGCGACAATGGCCTCTTGGGAGCTTCTTGTGCATCTATCCTGAAAGTTTTACCAGATAGAGGTGTGTTCATTAATATTTCTTTTTCTTGCTCTGACTGTATTTTGAATTGCACATACCATTTCTTGCGATCATTACCAAACGCAAATCCTCGAACAAATCGGCCATTAATTCGATAATCGTCAGTCCACGTAATTTCAGAAATGTCTCCTACATTAGAAGGCTTAGGAATTGTAGCATTAAAATAAAAATAGGAAAAAAAACCAATGAGAATAGTACCTAAGATAAATAAACTATGCTTTTTCTTATAGATTAACCAAGAAAAAACAAGTACAAACATAAACAAAACGGTGACCGATTCATAAGCAGCGATAGCTGCAATTACAATAAATATAGCAATATAGATCAAATTTCCTCTTATAACTATAGTCCGAATAATTCTGTCACCTTCTCTTCATAAGGTGCCAATTCTTCCTTACTTGCTCCTTTCTCACGAAGTTTTGATATTAGCTCTGTATAAAGGGCAACTTTTTCATCACTTAAGAAGTCAATTTTACGCTCGTCAAATGGAACTTGGATAACCTCTATATCTGCTTGTACTAACAGCTTCATAGCATAGTCGTTATTTTTATAATTCTGTGCATAATAGAGTCGAGAAATCCCCGCTTGGATAATCGATTTTGTGCATGGCAAACAAGGAAAGTGCGTGACATATAAATCTGCTCCACTTACCGATATACCATACTTAGCACATTGCAAAAGAGCGTTCATTTCCGCATGAATTGTACGTACACAATGTTTATCTACAACATAACAACCATGATCGATACAATGGTCGCCACCTGAGATAGAACCGTTATATCCGCCTGCCATAATTCGACGATCTCGTACGATGGTTGCTCCAACCGCTAATCGTGTACATGTACTTCTTAAAGCAAGTAAATGGCTCTGTGCCATGAAAAATTGGTCCCATGTAATACGCTCCATATAACTACCCCCAAAATTAATACTTCTCTTAGTTTAGTAGTTTGTACAATCAAACGTCAACATCACAATTATTTACTTCACAGTAATGAGCGATTCTAATTTCTCGTATGTTTTTTTTCCGATGCCTGTTACTTTCATTAAATCTTGTGTTTCTTTAAATAAGCCAGATTCATCTCGATAAGCAATAATTGCTTCTGCTTTTGCTGGCCCAATACCTGGTAAAGTTGTCAGTATCAATGCATCGGCTTTATTAATATTAACTAAGTCCGTACGCTCTCCTTGCGGGTTTAGGAATTGGCTGAGTACCTCTTCTGTTTCTTCCCCTTCAACAGGGACATAAATAACCATTTCATCTTCCACTTTTAGCGCATGATTAATGCTTTTACTATCGCTAGTTGGTAAATAGCCTCCTGCGAGCTCAATTGCTTTTAAGACCCTATCTCCAGTTAAAAGTTCATAGACTCCTGGCTTATAGACTGCACCTTTTACTTCGACAAATATACGTGTTTCTTCCTCATATTCAATTAATGCTTCTTCTACTTGGGATGATTCATAAAATGGTATAGGTTGAATTATTTCAGCTGTGGGATTTGCTGATCTGAGTTGGGAGTTTATAAAGAAGAAAGTTACTGCAATAACAACAGTCGTTGGGAGCAACAGTTGCTTCTTGTATTTTTGGAAAAAAGAAAGAACCAGTAATATCATCCTCTCTAAATTAGAGGTAAATTATATGGAGTTAAAGAAACTATACTAAATTTACCCCTATTTGGAAAGGATTATTTTACTGCATGTATAAAAAATCTTTCTACTTCCTCTTTCGATTGTTCCTCAAAAATAGAAGTAGAAACAAAAACAGAAGAGAATCCAACCTTTTTCAGAAGGTTTTCGTACTTCTCTACTGGAAATGTTCGTTGATAATGCGTTTCTTCAAACCGCTCATAATATTTTGTATCATCTCGAACGAAAAAAGTAATATCATGATAAATGGAATGATGATCTTCACCTAATTCAGTATTCCAGATGTATGCAACCTGGTCATCCTCATAAGTAAAAGGTCCATCTGGATAGATGACGTCCATTTTATAAAGGGAATGGACATCAAAGAACAACTGACCGCCTTTCACAAGCGATCGGAAAATATGATGAAACGTTTGTTCAACCTCTTCTAAAGTATTTAAATAATTTAAAGAATCAATTGCAATAACTGCTACATCCATTTCTTCAACACCATCTAATTCAACCATGGACTGACAAATAAACGAGATAGAGGTATTATTTTCGTCGCTACGATTTTGAGCAATTGTCAGCATAGCTTCAGATAAATCAACCCCAAGTACCTCATAACCTGCTTGGGCAAATTGTACGCTTAATACACCCGTACCACAGCCGATATCGATTAACTTAGTACCAGCAGAAGTGGGTGCTTCTTTTTGCACCCATTCCGCGTACTTTGCATATGGTATATCGGACATCAATCGATCATAGATAAATGCAAACCGGTCGTACATTGCCATTATGCATCGATTCCAACTTCAATCATTGGTGCATCTCCCCAAAGACGTTCTAAATTGTAATAAGAACGTTCATCTTTATGGAACACATGTGCAACAACATCTCCCATATCAACTAAAATCCAGCGTGCTTCATCAAAACCTTCTAAACGTTTGACATTATACCCTGCGATAGTCGCTTGTTCTGAAAGTTCTTTTGCAATAGCTTGCACTTGTCGATCTGAACTTGCATGACAGATTAAAAAGTAATCCGCAAGTAACGATACCCCTTGCATATTAAGTACAACGATATCATCTGCACGTTTGTCATCGGCTGCTTTATAAGCTATTTCTAATAATGTTGAAGAATTCATTCCTTCACTTTTCCTCTCTTTTGCATCAAATCATTGTAACAATGAAATGAATCCGGAAATACCGGTTGTTTTTTTTCAATCAAAAATGTAATACTATGTGTCACGCAACTAATCATTGCTTCTTCTAAATCTATTTCAGCTTTTTCTCTTAAAAACTCTATCCCCGGAAAATTCCGACTTGGCTCTATCATATCCGAGATATAAATAATTTTTTCTAAATTGGACATTCCTGCTCTTCCAGTTGTATGAAAACGAATAGCATGGAGAATATCTTCATACTCTATCAAAAACTCATTTTTGGCCACGATACTTCCAACTGGTCCATGCCATAACTCATGATGAAATGTTAATAGAAGCGGGTCTAAATGCGCTGAAATAATCATCTGCTTCAGCCATTCTTTATCCGCAAATTTCACTACATCATGCAAAATCCCAGCAATTTCAGCATGCTCTGGATTTTCTCCATATTTCTGAGCCAAACGAATAGCTGTTGTTGCCACACCTTTTGTATGCTCAAAACGTTGTAATGGCATTCGTTCTTTTATTTGTTCCAGAAGATTATCGAATTTCATATAACTTCTCCTTTTGAATGAAATCTCTCACTAATTCAGGAATGAGAAACTTAGTTGTTTTTCCATTCTCCAGTCGATTTCGTATAAGGGTTGAAGATAATTCAATTTGAGGGATCTCCAATTTAATAATAGGATATGCAGTTTCAATCGAAGTATTTGGTCTAGGAACTCCCACTATTTGCACTTTTTTTACAAGCTCGTCTATTCGATACCATTTTGGTAAATATTCAACTTGATCTCCACCAATAATGAAAAAGAACGTTGTAGAAGGCTCTCTCGCTTGTAAAAGTTCCATTGTATCAAATGTATAGGATGTGCCGCCACGATCCATTTCAATCGTTTCAACAGCCATTTTCGGAACATTTTTTATTGCCAGTTGCACCATTTTTAGCCTTTCAGCCACTGTAATACGCTCGTCCTTCTTTTTATGAGGTGGCGTTGCGTTTGGCATAAACCGTAATTCATCTAAATTCAATGCTGAAAGCACTTCGTTGGCGATGATTAAATGACCTATATGAGGTGGATTAAATGTGCCA
The DNA here is from genome assembly GCF_042945595.1 of Psychrobacillus sp. L3. GTDB lineage: Bacteria > Bacillota > Bacilli > Bacillales_A > Planococcaceae > Psychrobacillus. The sequence continues at coordinate 2,354,680 of NZ_CP168493.1, forward strand.
CCTAATATCCCTACTTTTTTACTCATGCACGACTCGCTTTTGGTAACTCGATTCTTTTATTATTTTTCGATGGTTTGTATAATACAACTGTTAAGCCGATTAACTGCACTAGTTCTGCATTAGTACCTTTTGCAAGTGTTTCTGCAACTTCATGCTTTTCGTCTTCACAGTTTTGTAAAATACTAATTTTAATCAATTCTCGAACTTCAAGTGCTTCACCAATTTGTTTGATCATTGCATCATTAACTCCACCTTTACCTACTTGAAAAATAGGTTGCAAATGATGCGCTTGACTACGCAAAAATCTTTTTTGTTTACCTGTTAACATAATTTCCTCCTAATTGCTCTGTTAATCTTTCCACCATTTTATCTGAATTCGGTTTTATTCCGTTCCAATATGAAAATGCGATGGCTCCTTGATGCACGAGCATACCTAAACCATTGATTGTGCGAACATTGTATTTATTTGCTTCCTCTAAAAAAGGGGTAACTAATGGATTATATACAATATCCGCAACAATTGCATGCTCTTTTATTTTATGGAGCTGAATTGGCAACGTATTTTCTTGATTTTTCATCCCTTGAGGGGTTGTTTGAATAACAATATCAAATTCATATAAACGTTCTTCTGCTTCTTGCAAATCAATGGCTTGTCCCATTTGCAAATCATTCACTAATTGTTCCGCATTTGCACGTGTCCGATTTGCGATAAAAATATTTCTAAATCCAGATTGCTTTAATGCATGTGCAATTCCCCGAGCTGCACCACCAGCCCCAAGAAATAGAATTTGATTGTCGGTTGGTATGGGTCCAAGCGATTGGATAAAACCTAATCCATCCGTATTGTACCCAACAAATCGATTATCTTCCGTTTTTACAACGGTATTTACTGCTCCAATTCCTTTAGCAGAATCATCTATTTCATCTAAAAAAGGAATAATTTCATTTTTATAAGGAACCGTAACATTCCAACCACTGCATCCCAAAAGCTTGAGTGCCTTCACGGCGTCCCCTAACTTTCCTTCCTCCACATGTATTGGAATATAACTCGCATCAATATTATTTTCTTTAAGCCATGTTTCATGCATGTAAGGAGATAATGAATGAGAGATCGGATTTCCAATTACAGCAAACCATTTTTTCATCCTATTTCCTCCTAAATAAGCGATGGACGAATAGAAACTTCCACTCCTACAGGTGCATGCGCGGCAACAATTACATCGCCATGCTGAACAGTAATCCATCCAAGGCCAGAAAATACAATATCCGTTTTCGGATCTTTAATCTTAAATTCATGTCTTACTAAAGGCGGCAACAAATCCACAAACTGCTCTGAAGGTGGAGATAATAACTTTCCTTTATGCTCTTTATATAAATTATCCGCATTTTCGAGTTTTGTCCGATGAATTGGAATCTCATTTGCAATATGACAAGTAAATGCAGATCTTTTCCCTTTAATAAAATCGAAACGGGATAAACCACCAAGGAATAAAGTTTGTTCACTATTTAACTGGAACACTTTTGGTTTAATTTCTTTTTTCGGTGTTATAAATTTAAGTTCAGATGGATCTAAGAAATGTGCCATTTGATGATGATTAATAATTCCTGGCGTATCATATAATGCCTTGGTATCATCTAGCGGAATTTCAATCATATCAAGGGTTGTGCCTGGAAAATGAGAAGTTGTAATAACCGCATCTTCCCCAGTTGCATGTTTAATGATTCGGTTAATAAACGTTGACTTCCCAACATTAGTACAACCTACCACATAAACATCTTCACCTTTTCTATAATGTTCAATTGCATCAATTGCTTCTGGTACTCCTGTTCCTTTGTGTGCACTAACAAAAAGGACATCAATGGGAGAAAGACCTAGTTTTTTCGCTTCCTGCTTCATCCAGTTAATCACTTTATTTTTCTTCACTGATTTTGGAAGTAAATCCGCTTTGTTTGCGATTAATAGAATTGGATTGTTCCCAACAAAACGATGTAACCCCGGTAACCAGCTTCCGTTAAAATCGAAAATATCTACGATTTTAACAATTAGTCCTTTTCGCGTTCCTAAACCATTTAATATGCGTAAAAAATCGTCATCCGTTAAGGAAACAGGTTGTAATTCGTTGTAATTTTTTAACCGAAAACAACGTTGACAAATAATAAAATCTTTTTCTAAAGAAGATGCAGGTGCATATCCTGGATCCCCTATATTTTCTGTTTGAATAGTTGTACCGCAACCGATACATTTTGGTGCTTCTGTCACGCTTCTTCCTCCCATGTAACTTGCCCTTTTTTATCTAAATAGCGAAAAATTCTTCGCTCTACAAGACGGTTAAACTTCGTAATAAATCCATCCGATTTTGCTACCGGTATGACTAAAATTGTATGAAGCTTTTGTCTATTTCCACCAAATACATCCGTTAGAAGCTGATCTCCAATTACAACGACTTCTTCTTTTTTTACAGACATCTTTTTCAATGCTTGTTGAAAAGACTTCCCTAACGGTTTTTTAGCCTTACAAATATACGGAATTCCTATGGGATCTGCAAATGATTGCACACGCATTTCCTTATTATTTGACACTATTGTTACTTGAATACCTGCATCTTTCATCGATGCAAACCATTCAATTAGTTGGGGCGTTGCGTCCGGTCGATCCCATTCAACTAACGTGTTATCTAAATCAGTAATAATACCTTTGATCCCTTTTTCCTCCAAAAGTTTTGGAGTAATATGAAAGACGCTTCTTACAAATTCATTTGGAATAAAATATGAATACAACAACGAACACTCCAATTCGGCACTTTTCTTTTATGAATAAGAAATTATATTTTTCACAAAGTATCTGTCTATTCTCCAGGCGCCTTGCGCTTTTCCTTAATGATTATAGCATATTTGCTACTAACTCACCCATTCGGATAAACTTCCCTTCTTGAACTGTCGGAGCAAATTCTATACTATCCTCCGAAAATAACATAACGACCGTTGAACCAAACGAAAAATAACCCACTTCTTCGCCTTTGATCCAGCCTTTAGATGTATTCGTAAGTTCAATAGAATTCACAAACATTGCTCCAACTTTTATAAAAAAACAATTTTTCGTGTTAGGCATTTCTATCTCAGTTAATAAACGATAGTTACCGCTTATCGTATTTTTACCATACTGCAGCCCCCATTTGTTAACTGGATAAGATTTGTTCCCCAGTATATATTGACGAAGAACCTTGCCGTCTGTAGGTGCGTGGATACGATGATACTCAGCGGGGCTAAGATATAAAACAATATATTTTCCATTTACATACTCATCTGCTAGTTTTTCAGATCCTATGATATCTCGTAGAGTATAAGATTTTCCTTTTACATGAAAAACACCATCCAGTGAAATAGTTCCAAACTTTTCTACTTTCGCATCCACAGGGCTTACAACGGCACTTTCTAATTGTTCAACTGGTCTTGATTCTTGTTTAACATTTCGAATAAAAAATTCATGCAAAGTAGAAAAATCCTGGATATTGTTCGATATTTCTTGAATTGTTATATCAAAATATTTAATATAAGATGGAATCATCTTTTTACTCAATTTCGATTGTGCAAATCCTTTGATAATGTAGGAGGTCCACTTTCCGTTTGTTAATTCAATCATTGATTGGTATAATTTTTCTCTCATTTTAATCCCCCTATGAAAAATAGCTTACAATTTTTTCTTAACCGAAGTATAATGAACAGATATATAATTTGTAAAGGAGTGATTTGCAATGTATTTACAAAACGTTATGATAAATACCGTAAAAAAATTGAAATCACAGGCAGCAAACATGATTACGATTGCTAATCTTGCCTTTGGTGGTGCAGCAATTATGGCAACAATGAATGGACATTACACATATAGCGTGTTATTTATATTTGTAGCTGGTTTATTAGATCGATTTGATGGAATGGTTGCTAGAAAATTTCAACTTGAATCTGAATTGGGTAAACAGCTCGATTCCATGAGCGACATCATTTCTTTTGGGGTTGCTCCAGCATTGCTCATATATTCATTAGTATTAAAAGATTTCAGTGTTGCAGGAATGATTATTACCGTAATTTATATTGCTTGTGGTGCATTTAGACTTGCACGATTTAATATTTCAGAACCTAATGGATACTTTACTGGACTTCCAATTACTGTAGCAGGCGTCATCGTAACATTATCTTATTTTGCTATCAATTACGTTCCTCCGGTAACTTACATGTTCTTATTTATTTTATTTGCATTTTTAATGATTAGTACATTTACCCTCAGAAAAGTATAAATTTAACTTTTCATCTTGAACGGCTGCGACTGCGGTCGTTTTTTTATTTTCCCAACTTCAATAACATAGTCTTTTTCTTTTTTTATAAGTGCTTATACTTGTTCCTACGTTCTATTCTTGCATTTTTCGACATATACTAATCCTATAAACAGATGGAGGTGAACACAATCTCTGGTCTCTTTACTGCTTTTATAGGTATTGTCTCCGAACTTCCGCTTGTTCTAGGTTACTTAAAGGGTCAGGCATTCCATCAGCCTTTTACACCTGAGGAAGAAAAAGTAATGATTGATCGATTTCTAGCAGGTGATATGACAGCAAGAGATGAACTGATAGAACGCAATATGCGATTAGTGGCACATGTGGTAAAAAAATTTCACCCAAAACATGAGCTTCTCGATGATTATATATCAATAGGTACGATTGGATTGATGAAGGCAGTAAATAGTTATACACCAACAAAAAAAACAAAGCTAGCTACTTATGCAGCTAGATGTATTGAAAACGAGATACTTATGTATTTGCGGTCACTAAAAAAAGTTCAAAAAGATGTTTCATTACATGAACCAATAGGTATGGATAAAGACGGGCATTCTTTAGAAATCACCGATTTACTACAAGGTATTGAAAAAAGCACAGATGAACAACTCGTTGATCAAGAAGATATGAATAAATTATATAAGCATTTATCAAATTTAGAAAAACGAGAGTTAGAAATAATTGTACGTCGTTATGGCCTAATAGGTTATCAACCGATGACCCAAAAAGAGATATCGAAACAATTGAAAATTTCGAGAAGCTACGTTTCCAGAATTGAAAAGCGTGCACTTGTAAAACTATATCAATCCTATATACATGAAAAAAACTCTTTTGATGTTAACACCAAAAGAGCTTAGAGATTAATCTTCGCTTGTCTCTGCTATCATTATAAAACCTAGTACTGCAGTAATTAAAATAGACAAGGCCATGATAAAAATCACAATATCCCTCCTTGTTATAACGAAAGCCTTTTTATACTTCCATCATAACATATGAATGAATAAATATTACAGAACTTTTTCCATTACAAATCTATCTTATGAAAATGATAATTTTTCTATGACACTCAAAACAATTTCCGTAGAATGTTTTGCTGCAACAGGTAAAAATTCGTCAAAACTTATAGAAGATTCTTTTCCTGCAATATCTGATAACGCACGTATTACGACAAATGGTACATCAAATTGATGGCAAACTTGTGCTACCGCAGCTGCTTCCATTTCACACGCTTTCATTTGAGGAAAATTATTGCGTACAGCTTCGACTTTCTCAGGATTATGCATAAAAATATCACCAGTAGCAATTAACCCAGTTGCTGATTGGTGTTCTCCTATTTCTCTAACCGCTTCTTCTGCAAGTTTCATTAAATGAGCATCCGCTTTAAAAGCTGCTGGAAGCTGTGGAACTTGCCCTATTTCATAGCCAAATGCTGTAACATCTACATCATGATGTCGAACTTCATCCGAAATAACGATAGCTCCAACCTCTAAGGCTGGATCATAACCTCCAGCAGAGCCAGTATTAATCACATATTCAGGTTTAAATTCATTTAACAAAATAGTAGTTGTCATTGCTGCATTTACTTTTCCAATACCGCTTTTCAATAAAATAATTTCCTGGTTTTTATATGTACCCACTGTAAATTCACTATTTGCTATAATGGTTGTTTCCGCATTTTCAATTTTATCTCTTAATAATTCCACTTCTTGTTCCATTGCCCCAATTACTGCAATTTTCATCTTGTTTCCACCTTTCTTAAAAAAAGCACTCCTTTTAACATAAGTCAAAGACGCCTCTTTCGTCAAGAGGCGTCATCTAGAGATTTTAGTTTTTCTTTTTTCGTTGGTATCCATCCTTGTCCATCTATCCATTCTAATTGAATTCGATAAATTTCCTTCCCATCTTTTGATGTAACGGTACCAACAGATTTTTGTGGACTTCCTCCATTACCTAAACGCTTTACAAACATATTAGAAGCGTCTAATCCTGAACCATACGATAGCGCTTTAACTTTTTCAGCATAATCAACCGAGTGACTGTCATAACTGGAGACATGCTCACCTGTTTGAGTTGTACCAATAGGTGTCCAAGTAGGGTCGATAGTTATCTCATCTATTTTTGAATTATTCGAGGGTTCGGTAACTACCGTTACATTCCCATCACTTTTTGACTCTTCTTCAACTGAAGACGCTTGATTTTCCGTATTTGATTCCTCTTTAACATCGTCACCTTCAGCTGGAATAACTGCCTTATCTGCTTCATCAGTGTTATCTGCACTTACATCTTCAGATTTTACTTCTTCGTTAGGGGTTGCTTCCTTTTTTTCCTTTGCAGAGTCCGTTCCTTTATCCGTTACAATGTTTACAACTACTATAATAATTAATAGTAAAACTACTCCTATAAGGATATTTAATATGTTGTTCCCTTTTTTCTTCCGGTTGTTTTTGTTTAATCTAGAATTCGTTCTATGATTATAATTTGACATAGTATTCCCCCTTAATGAATTTGGATATTTAAATAAGACGAATAGAAAGCTCATTTTGTTTCGTTTAATAAGAAAAACGCTGGCGTTCTTTAAGTTCATACTATCTTTACTATTTCCTGAGTGCTTTGGACGAAACATAGGCTACACTATTACCGTTGGAATTGTGTAGCTGTAAGTGACTGCGTCACTTACAGCTACATTTTTTTCGGTAATTTTGTGGCGAATGTTTGTCCGTCGCCCTCTTGAAGTATGTAGAGACATGGTGCATTAGGTTTGGTTAATGAGAGATTAGATTCTTTCCTATTTCTTTTAAAAGCGGACGAAGATACAATTTCGTCCGCTCAGAGCTTCTTTACCAATGGATACTATCTATTTTTCTCTAGTACCACCTACTCTAATCATGCACCCACAGATTTATGTATACTGTGGATAGTAAAAGTAAAAAATAATCAAGATCAAACCATTGTAAGATTAAGGGCACAACTTTTAATTCTTACTTGCAGCTAATTTCATATACTTTTGTATTTCTTTAAAAAACTATTCGATGCATTTTTTCTACACATACTAGGATTTAGTGCAGCGGTATATTTATTTGCGACCAGACCCCGCTTAAAGCGTAAGAGAAGGAGAAGACCGGTTATTAGTCAGCAGAAAGCGAGTATCTCTTTCGGACTCAATTATTCTTACTTTCTATTTTATAAAAAAATGACTGTAGACAAGCTCGATTTTTATCGAGTTTGTCTACAGTCTGAGGTAAACGATAAGTTTACCTCTCAGTAGTGAATTACTACCTAAATATGTAGGCTGCACACAAACTAATGAAAACGCTCTCACTAGTATGGTGCATAACAATTATGTTTACTGCCTCTCAAATTTAAGATATCGAAATAATTTGAACGTCCATTTCTCCACCAGGAGTGGTGATTTTCACTTTATCTCCTGTAGATTTTCCAAGTAAACCTCTTGCAATAGGAGAATCATTTGAAATTAGTCCCTCAATAGGATCTGCTTCAGCTGAACCAACGATTGTGTATGATTCTTCGTCTCCATCAGGAATTTCAATAAATGTTACCGTTTTCCCTAAGGAAACTACATCATTATTTTCTTCTTCTTCAATAATTACCGCATTTCTGATCATCGATTCAATTGTAGATATTCTTCCCTCTACAAATGCTTGATCTTCTTTTGCAGAATCATACTCAGAGTTCTCAGAAAGATCCCCAAAGCTTCTTGCAATTTTAATACGTTCTACTACTTCTTTTCGTTTAACCGTTTTTAATAGTTCTAATTCGTCTTCTAGCTTCTGTTTACCAGCAACTGTCATTGGATATTGTTTCTCTGTTGACACTCTCATACACTCCTTTAAATACACACTTAAACATATTCATGTACCATTCATATGCTGAGATTTTAAATGATATGAATTTCATGAAATAATTGTCAATCCACAATCATCATATTACACAATAACGTCAGTTTCAAGAATAGTTTTTATTTTTGTAACCATTAAATCTATCGCAACCTCATTTTGACCACCCTCAGGGATAATTACATCCGCATATCTTTTGGTTGGTTCAATGAATTGATTGTGCATTGGACGAACGACATTAATATATTGGTCTACTACTGAATCTACAGTACGTCCTCTTTCATGGATATCTCGCAAAATACGACGAATAATACGTAAATCAGAATCCGTATCGACAAATAATTTTATATTCATTAAATTTCGAAGACGCTCATCTTCCAATACTAATATTCCTTCTAAAATAATTACATCCTTTGGTTCAATTACAATTGTTTCTGTTGAACGAGTATGCTGTGCATAATCGTAAACTGGCTTTTCGACTGCAATATTGTTCAGCAATTTATGAATATGCTCAATAAGTAAATCATTATCAAATGCTAAAGGATGATCATAATTTGTATTTAATCGTTCTTCAAACTTTAGATGACTTTGATCTTTATAATAGTAATCTTGCTCAATTACAACAACAGAATGGTTTTTAAAAACTTCACTTATTGCATTTGTTACACTCGTTTTACCAGAACCTGAACCACCAGTAATCCCAATAATAAGAGGGGTTCTACTAGACATTATTTCATCCCTTTTCTCATCATATTATTTGGATACAATTTCACCGGACATTTGAATTGTACAATTTCTAATGGATGTCTTGCCGCATCCAATGATTGTCCTTTTTCATTCGTTATTTCTTTTAGTACAATTCGAACATTTTCAATTTCTGGTCCAAAAAACTCCACTTCTTCACCAGGTTTGAAAAAATTACGTTGTTGCAAAGTAACTATTTGGGTTTCATCATTGTAATCCAGTACAAGACCCACAAAGTCAAATCCTAGTTTTTTATCATGTACCCCATACATCTGTTGTTCGAAACCTGGTTCCACTTCAAAAAATGCCGTGTCCGTTTCACGATTAGCACATTTTTCAAGTTCTTCTAACCACTCTTTTCGCATGTTGAAGTTTTCAGGATCTTCACAGTATACATCAATTACTTTACGGTAAACACTTACAACTGTTGCAATATAGTGAATCGACTTCATGCGCCCTTCAATTTTCAATGAGTCAATACCTAGTTCTATCATTCTTGGAATGGACTCTACAAGCTTTAAATCTTTAGGACTCATAGCAAATGGTACGGCATTTGCTTCAAATAAAGCCTGCTCCTCACCATTTTGTTGCGCATATAAGTCATAATCCCAACGACACGATTGACAGCAACCACCGCGATTAGAATCCCGAGCAGTCATATGATTGGAAAGCGTGCATCTCCCACTATATGCAATACACATAGCACCGTGGATAAAAGCTTCAATTTCGATATCTACTTTTTCCTTCATTAGCTGTATTTCATCACCGCTTGTTTCTCTTGCTAACACAACACGATGTAATCCCTCTTCTTTCCAATACTGAACTGCTTTCCAGTTGGATAAAGATTGTTGGGTACTTAGATGAATTTCTAATCTTGGAGCAGAGTTTCGACAAGTTTCAATAATTAATGGATCCGCTACAATAATACCAGTTATTCCAGCTGATTCAATTGCTTGTAAATATTCTTCCAGGCCATCCATATTTTCATTGTGAGCAAATATATTCGTTGTGACATAAACTTTTGCTCCATAACTTTTTGCAAATTCCACACCATCACGCATTTCGTCAATTGAAAAATTCCCCGCATTCGATCGAAGACCAAATTCTCGTCCACCGATAAAGACAGCATCTGCCCCATAATGCACAGCAATTTTCAACTTTTCTAAATTCCCCGCAGGTGCTAATAGTTCTGGTTTTTTGGTGATCACTCGTTTGCCATCAATTTGTTCACTTATTTTATCTATTTTTGTTGTCACGCGTTACCTTCCCTTTCTTAACTGATAAGAAAGTTCTCTTTTTACTCAGTTATTGTCTCGCCTTTAGGCATCTTCCACTTTCTTTAATACACCGTTTCTTTAAAGAAAAATCCAGTATCAAGTGGTCTTAGTGGAGGTTGTATTTCTTCAATTTTTTTATAAAGTTCTTTTTTGATATCTTTATAAGCAGATCGTGAATCATAAAACGCATCAATCGCTTGTCGATAATAACCCGTTATTGCTGTGATATATGCTGGATCATGTAGAACTCCATCAATTTTCAAACTATCTATTTCTGCATCTAAAAGCTCGTCTAATTCATCAATCATGCACATATCGTTAGGGCTGAAAATATGTGTACCATTTTGATCTTCATAAATAGGATATTTGTTCGAGCGTTCTTTATCATGCAAAAACATATTGTTATTTTTGGAGCGATTTTCTACTTCCATTGCTTTATCTTGAAATAAGAAATAATTACCTAGTAACGCACGTTTCGATTGAAAAATACATGTCATTCCATGCACTTGTACTTCGATTTGTACTTCTGCATTTTCCTTGACTTCTACTATTTCATCTAAGCTTAGTTCTCTTGCAAGAACCGCTCTTGTTGCGCCACGTTGCCCCCAATAATTTGCAGTAAAATAATTGGTCGCAGTTTGTTCGGTATTCCAGTGAAGAGGAATTGCCACTTCAGCTTCTCTTCTCGCTATAATAACGGAAGGATCACCAAAAACTATTGCATCGACACCAATCTTCTGCATTTTTTGGATATAAGGAGCCAATAGTTCTACTTTATCATTATGAAAAAGCCCATTCATCGCTACATATATTTTTTTATTATGCGCTTTTGTTAGTTTTGTTGCAACTTCAATATCTTCCACAGAAAATTCTCCTGCAAGTCGCAAACCAAAAAACTGTTCGCCCACTAAGAAGGCATCTGCTCCTGCTTGGATTAATTCTTTCATATGATTGATACTTGTAGGAGTTACTAAAAGTTCCGTTTTTTTCATTTTTTCACCTCTTTATGCTAATTAGCATGCCATCTCCAACTGGTAGGAACAATGTGTCATAGTCCGGATGATTTATCAACCATTCCGTAAATTGATGTTGGTTTCGTACCATGGTTCTTTTCCTTCTCGGTACTTCACTCATCGGAAGGTCGGATAATCCATTTAACAATAAATTATCACAATAAATAACGCCTCCATCTTTTAAAAATGGTGCGTACTTTTCAAAAAACTTTTTATATTGACCTTTTGCCGCATCAATAAATATTGCATCAAAACGAGTATCCTGAAACAAATCATCGGAAATTTCCAATGCATCTCCCTCAATGACTTGGATGCGATTTTGTAAATTTGCTCGCTCGATGAATTGATTTGCAATCACTACTTTTTCTTTATCTCTTTCAATCGTTACAATATTTGTATTTTCTAATTTAGATGCAATGCGCATCGAAGAATAACCAATGGCAGTACCGAGTTCTAAAAGTGAATTAGGTTTTTGCAAAGAAAGTAAGTGAATTAATGATTGCATTCCTGTTAATTGCATGATTGGAACATGATGTTCCTTTGCGTATTGTTCCATTTCAATAAAAATATCCGCACGTGGTCTTATAAGCTTTTTAATATAATCTTCCTTTGCATCCATAACCGTTACTCCTTTTTTAACAAATCAATTACACCTCGGCGTAATCTTATATGGTTACTTAACACAGAAAGTATTTTCTGTTTAAAGTAAAAGCCATCTTTAGTCATAACATAGCAGGAGGAGGAATATGACTTGCTTCCTTCTCCTGCTATTATTTATTTCAAATATTTGTCCACATTTTTAAGATGTTCTTCATATGTCTTCGAAAAGTGATTTTCACCAGTTTTATCCGCAAGGAAATATAAATAGTCCGTTTTGGAAGGATCTAACACTGCTTCTATAGATGATTTCCCAGAATTTGCAATTGGTCCAGGGGGCAACCCTTGAATTTTATACGTATTGTAAGGACTATCTACTTCTAAATCTTCAAAAAGAACTCTCTCTTTATGGCTTCCAAGCGCGTATAATACAGTTGGATCCGTTTGTAAAGGCATTTTAGCTTTTAAACGATTATAAAATACACTAGCAATCAATGATCTGTCGGTCTGAGCGGTTGCTTCTTCTTCCAACAAAGAAGAAAATGTTAGTAACCAATGAACGGATTTATCTTCTGAGTGAAGAAATTCGGAATAACTAGACATTGTTTTATCTGTATTTGTTAACATCGTTTCCACAATTTCTTCTAATGAAGGCTTTTCTTCATAAAATGGATATGTGGCAGGAAACAAATATCCTTCCAATGCATACCTTACATTTTCCCCTTTAATGTCTTCTGTTAATAAATTTGGATATTTCACCATCATTCGGTCAACAAAGGCGTCATTGGTTACAAGGGCCAGAAATTCCGCTGCAGTGTAGCTCGTTTTCTTTTCTACTACTGCAGCAATTTGTTCTAACGTTAATCCCTCTGGAATAGTGATGGAAAACAATGGTTTACGGTATACTTTCCCTGTTTTTAAACTCTTAATAATTTCATCAAATGTCATCGATTTTGTTAAATTGTAATCTCCTGCTTGAAAGTCCGATTCATTTTTAAATTTAGCATAATATTTAAATATCTTTGCATCCTTTATTATTCCGTTTTTTTCAAGTGTGGAGGAAATTGATTCTAGACCAGAACCAATTGGAATTTGAACATTGATAACTTTGTCAGAATTAGGATCCAACGGTTTTAAAGCACTCTTTACATAATTATAGGAGACATATCCTCCTATTCCACCAACAATTAAAAGGAATAATGTGATAGTAAATACAATCCGTCGAACAAGTTTCACTTCTTTTTTCTTATTTTTCATTCGATTAAACATAATTTCTTTTTTGGATTCATTTCCCACGGGTTCTCCCCCTTTAATTCCATTTTATTATACAAGATAATAGGAAAAGCGCAAGCGCCCTTAAAGAGCACCTGGTCTTTCATAAGCTCCTCCCGAAGGCATGTCCACCTAAAAAGACGCTATAAGCACCTAAGCAATGTCTGTCCGATCCTAAAACACGCTTATAAGCACCTAGCCAAATCTACAGAGTTCCTAGCAGCCAATTAAAACGATCAAAGGAAGTAAAAGCTTACCATTTTTCCATACTAGATGTTGGCTAAATCAACGGGCGTCTTGCATTAATTGGGTTTGCTAAGTACAGTGTGTTTTGTAGTTATTACTATTAAATGAAAATTATTTGAGTTGGCTCATCTAGCTTTATACAAAAAGAAAAAGGAGGAATGAGGAGACCTCTTTCCATCCTTTTAAGTGATAATTATTCTTCGTCTTCGTCTTCTTCTTCTTCTTCATCTAAAAACGTATTTAACATTTCTTCGATCATTTCCCATTCAGGATCCGTCTCGACTGGAAGTAATTCGCCATCTTCTCCGTTTTCATTAGGGCTGAAAGAGGATGCATGAATTTCTATTTCTTCATTTTCATCTTCTTCAGCACCGATTGGGTAATAAAGAACATATGACTTTCCAAATTCCTCTGATTCAAAAGTAAATAATACGTTACAAAGCTGCTCATTTCCGTTTTCATCTACAACTGTAATATTTTCTTGTCCGTGATCCATTTGCAGTCACCTCATCTATTTTTTCTGTCTAGATAGCCTTGTAAAATCATTACAGCAGCCATCTTGTCAATCACTTGCTTCCGTTTTTTACGGCTAACATCTGCATCTATTAACATACGTTCTGCAGCCATTGTTGTCAATCTTTCATCCCACATTGTAACTGGAAAATGAAATTTTTCGGTTAACAACTTTGCATATTGTTCGGACGCTTCAGCGCGTGGACCAATACTATTGTTCATGTTCTTTGGAAAACCAACAACAAATTCGGTGACGGTATGCTCTTCAACGAGTTCTTCAATCCGTTTTAGACCAAATTCTAGGTTCGCTTCGTCAATTTTAATTGTTTCAATTCCTTGTGCAGTCCATCCGAGCGCATCACTAATTGCGACCCCGACAGTTTTAGAACCTACATCTAAACCCATTATTCGCATGCTTAAGCCTCATTATTTTTTTTAATGTAGTACTTCACTAATTCTTCTAATATTTCGTCTCGTTCTAATTTTCGTATCATATTACGTGCGTCTTGATGGCGAGGAATATAAGCTGGATCACCAGATAGTAGATAGCCAACAATTTGATTAATTGAATTATATCCTTTTTCTTCTAGTGCAGAGTGAACTTGTAGCATCACATGTTTTACTTCCTGTTCCATAGACTCTTCTGGGAAGTTAAATTTCATCGTTTGATCGAATGAACTCATGATCAGCACCTCGCTTTCAGTTTTAGTAGGCAGTCTTACATATCTATTGTTCAGTATAACCGAAATTGGAAATAGTATCAAATAAGCCTAGGTAAATTTACTCCTACGATTAATGTTGGTAAAAAACATTGCATCTAGCTTTTAACGTTTGATGGTAAGAATTATAAGCAATCATCACACTTTGTGCTAAATAGAAAATTCTTCTTCCTAAAGTTAAATAGTTTTTATATATTCATATACTGAATTTAGAGCACTCTCAAGCTTGCTTCCATCTTTTGCACCTGCCATGGCGAAATCCGGTCTACCTCCACCTTTACCTCCACATTGCTCAGCAACAAGTTTGACAATATTTCCTGCATGATAGCTTCCACCCTTAATATCTTTTGTCACCCCAGCAGAAATCATTACTTTTTCTCCATCAACTGCACCAAGGACAATAACTGCTTTTTCAAGTTTTTGTTTTAAATCGTCCATCATTTGGCGTAATTGATTGTTATCTTTTGCCTCTACTTTAACGGATAGGACTGTAATATCATTGATTGTTTGAGCAGAAGATAAAACAGATGAAGCTTGATTGTTTGCAATCTTCGCAGATAGTGATTCATTCTCTCTTTGAATACTTTTAAATTCATTCAATGTTTGCGTTAATTTGGTAACCAAATCTTTTGGTTGAGCTTTCAGAAGGTTAGAAGCTTCTATTAATGCATGTTCTTCTTCTTTTACAAGCTCAAAAGCACCTTTACCAGTTACAGCTTCTATTCTTCTTGTCCCAGCTCCAATACCACTTTCTGAGAGTATTTTAAAGAATCCTATTTCAGAGGTATTTTTTACATGAACACCACCACATAATTCAAGTGAGAATTCACCCATTCGAACAACTCGCACGACATCGCCGTATTTTTCACCGAATAAAGCCATTGCACCCATGCTCTTCGCTTCATCTATATTATGATAACCAGTAACAACGGGTATGTTTTCCCACACTTTTTCATTAACAATTCGTTCAACTTGCTCTAATTCTTCTTTTGTAACTTGTCCGAAGTGTGAGAAGTCAAAACGTAAACGGTCTGGTCCAACATAGGAGCCCGCCTGGTTTACATGTGTTCCAAGTACATCTTTTAATGCTTGGTGTAGTAAATGGGTAGCTGAGTGATTTTTCACCGTATGACCACGTAATACACGATCGACAGTCGCTGTAACTTCCGCACCTGTTCTTAGTTCCCCAGATTCAACGATAACAGTGTGTAAGTTTTGCCCGTTTGGAGCTTTTTGAACGTCTTTTACAAAACCTCTAAATGTATCGTTTTCAATTGTTCCATGATCAGCTAGTTGACCTCCACTCTCTGCGTAAAAAGGCGTTTGGGAAAGGATTACTTGAATTTCATCCCCTTCATTGGCAGATTTAGCAAGCACATCACCGTGTACAATGGTTGTTATTTTCGTTGTAACCGATAATTTTTCATAGACGAATTCACTTTCGTCATGAATATTACCATAAACTTCAGACTGTACTTGCATAGAATCCACATTTTGACGAGCAGCACGCGCACGACTACGCTGAGCTTCCATTTCTTTTTTAAACCCTTCGTGGTCCACTGTCATTTTTGCTTCTTCTGCATATTCTTCCGTTAATTCTATTGGGAAACCATATGTGTCATAAAGCGTAAATGTAGTTGTACCAGGGATGAAAGTTTCTCCTTTTTCACGTTGTTCTTCTATTACTTTTTCTAAAATAGATAGTCCATCATGAAGTGTTTCATGGAAACGTTCTTCCTCTGTTTTAATCACTCGCATAATAAAATCTTGCTTTTCTTTTACTTCCGGATAGAAATCTTTCATGATTTCACCTACGCCTGGAACTAACTCGTATAAAAATGGCTTGTCTACTCCTAATTGTTTTGCAAAACGAACAGCACGACGAAGTAATCTTCTTAGTACATACCCTCTACCCTCGTTCGATGGAAGTGCACCATCTCCAATAGCGAATGCAACAGTACGGATATGGTCTGCAATTACTTTAAAAGCAATGTCATAGTCAACATTCGTATTGTACGATTTGCCTGATATTTCTTCTGTTTGGCGAATAATTGGGATAAACAAATCTGTATCAAAATTGGTTGGTACATTTTGAACGACACAAGCCATGCGTTCTAATCCCATACCCGTATCAATATTCTGTTTTGGTAATGGAGTATACGTATGATCTGGATTATGGTTGAATTGCGAAAATACCAAGTTCCAAATTTCTAAATAACGTTCATTTTCTCCACCAGGGTATAACTCAGGATCATTTAAATCATTCCCGTATGATTCTCCACGATCATAAAATATTTCAGAGTTAGGCCCACTCGGACCTTCTCCAATATCCCAAAAGTTCCCTTCTAGTCGAATAATACGTTCTTCTGGAATACCAATTTCATTCTTCCAAATAGTATATGCTTCTTCATCCTCTGGATGAATCGTTATGGATAATTTTTCAGCTTCGAATGCCATCCATTTTTCATCGGTTAGGAATTCCCAAGCAAAATGAATTGCTTCTTTCTTGAAGTAGTCGCCAATTGAGAAATTTCCTAGCATTTCAAAAAACGTATGATGTCTAGCTGTTTTCCCTACGTTTTCAATGTCATTTGTACGAATGGACTTTTGTGCATTTGTTATACGTGGATTTTCCGGCACTACACGCCCGTCAAAGTATTTCTTTAACGTAGCAACTCCGCTATTAATCCACAGTAGTGATGGATCGTTGATTGGTACAAGTGGAGCAGATGGTTCTTGTGCATGTCCTTTTTCAATAAAAAAATCTAAATACATTTGTCTAATTTGTGCACCTGTTAATTGTTTCATTCAATTTTCCTCCTAATATTAAAAATAAAATAAAATAAAAAAAGCCCTCATCCCTAAAAAAGGGACGAAAGCTATTATTTCGCGGTACCACCCTAGTTACACAATAATAATTATTGTGTCTCTCAAGTAACCTTAACGCGGCTAAACGGCAGGTATTAACTGCACTCAAGAGTAGCTTTCCAACTTGTTCGTTTCTGAAGATTCTTTCAGCCAAGGAATCCTTCTCTTTTTCAGGTAACAAGTGTACTTTCTCTGTCATCATTTTGCTCTATGCATTTGATTATAAAAAACTATCGACTGGATGTCAATTATCCATCTCCAAGAAATCATATGGGGAAATTCCATTCATCCCGGTTAACGGATCAATTAAATGATAATTTTCTGCGGATAAGAAATTTGGTCCTGTTGTCATTTCATCCATAACTTTTTCTCTCTGTTCATCTATTTCCTCTTTCTTTTCCTCACTTACAGTTAAACGATCTTTCAACGTTGTTAATCGTTGTAAATCATCGGTACGTTCTACTCCAAACTTAAAAACTTCAGGATCTCCACATAATATTAAAAAGTTCTTTGCTCTTGTAATGCCTGTATATAATAAATTTCTTCGAAGCATTTTCATATAGCTTCTTGTGACAGGCATAATCACGGTTTGAAATTCACTACCTTGGGATTTATGCACGGAGCAACAATATGCTAAAGTAATTTGGTTGAGATCATTTTTTTCGTATGTTACTTCATTGCCATCAAACGAAATAACAAGCATTTCTTTTTTCTCCACCGTTTCAGCAGCTTTGAATATACTAACTACTTCCCCCATATCTCCGTTAAAAACATTGCTTTCTGGCTGATTGACAAGCTGCAATACTTTGTCCCCAATACGATAAATCGTTTCTCCAAATACCATTTCTTTTCGTTTTCCATCTGTATTTGGATTCACCATTTCTTGCATCATTTTATTTAACGCATCTATTCCAGCCGGTCCTCTATACATGGGTGCAAGTACTTGAATATCTCTTATCGAATGTCCTTTTGTTAAAGCACTTTTCAGCACTTGTTCTACTACTTTAGGAATTTGTTCTGTAGAGGCTTTAATAAATGAGCGATCTTTTGTTTTGTCTAACAGCGTTTTCGGAACAGTTCCTTTTTTCATTTCGTGAGCTAGCTCAATAATAGAAGAACCTTCTGATTGGCGATAAATATCTATTAATTCGACCGTTGGGATTCTTTTAGAGGCTAATAAGTCTTTTAAAACTTGCCCTGGTCCAACAGGAGGTAATTGATCCTGGTCACCTACAAAGATGACTTGTGCATCTTTAGGAATAGCTTTTAATAACTGATGCCCTAGCCAAGTATCTAACATGGATGTTTCATCTATAATAATTAGTTTTCCTTCAATTTCTTTTCCTTCAGAATCCGCATCTTCCTGGCCGTTAAATCCTAATAAGCGGTGGATTGTCATTGCTGGCAATCCGGTAGATTCGCTTAAACGTTTTGCGGCTCTACCAGTGGGTGCAGCCAGTACAACAGGAAATGGTTTTTTATCTTTTGCCCATTCTTTTGGTTCTAAAGAAAGTCCATGAAGTTCTGCATATAATTCAACGATTCCTCGTACGACGGTAGTCTTCCCGGTCCCAGGACCACCCGTTAAAAGTGTCATACTGGCATTTATAGCCGTTTCGATCGCTTTAACTTGTGTTGTTGCATATTGGACGCCTAATCTTTCTTCAATTCCTCCAAGGTGTTTTTTCATCTCAGCAAGGGGGAATTTATGATGAGTATCATTTTCATTCAATAACGTTTCGATTTTAGAACTTATCCCTACTTCTGAAAAATAGAGTGAAGGGATGTAAAAACGATTCACTTCCCCAAAAATTCGACTTTCCTCGGCTAATTCGAAGCAGCATTTCGTTATTGCTTCAAAAGTGATTTCTTCTCTTTGGGCACTTTCTAATAATCTTTTAACAGATTCAAGTAATTGCTCCGCATATAAAAATACATGACCTTCACTTAATGACGCGGATTGCAATAAGTGAAAAATGGCAGCTTTAATACGATCCGGGTGATTTCCTTGAATGCCAAGTTTATAGCCCAGTTCATCTGCCCGAATAAATCCAACGCCTTCCACTTCCTCGATAAGACGATATGGGTTCTTTGTCAATACATCAATCGTTTCCTCTCGGTAAGCTTGATATATTTTCATCGCGATTTGCGGACCGAACCCCCATTCATTCAATTGAATCATCACTTTTTCTAAACCTAGATTTTGCTCTAAAACAGCTCTCAATGTTTGTTTTTTATCTTCTGCGAGTCTTGGAATGATGTCCAATACAGCAGGATCATCTAGAATTCTATTGATGGCATTTTGACCAAGTTTTTTGACAATTTGTTCAGCTGTTTTTCTACCGATCCCCGGAAACATATCACTCGATAAATAATGGACTATACCTTGTTCGGTAGCAGGAACTTCTTTTTGAAAGGTCTCTACTTGAAATTGCACGCCATACTTAGGGTGATTTTTTACAAGTCCAGTAAATTTATATGATTCTTCTAATACGAGTTGTGGAAAATAACCGGTCACAATTATTTCTTTTTCTATGTAGGTTGTATTAGTGGATTTAATTTTTAGTTTTATAATAGAAAACAAATTTTGGGGATTGTGAAAAATTGAGACGATAGGACGACCCGTAATAAATTGTTTTTCATTATTCATTTCGTTTGTCATACTAACGCCTCCAAATTGCAAATCAAATTCGCCTTGACGTATTTTCGTCCAGATTTTGAATTGAACTAGCTCAATTCAAAATCTATACCATCCGCCAGGGGCTTTAACTTCATTCAGCAAATGTTTTCTGCAGAATAAAGTTAATTACGAAGAGAGATCATATCGTGCACATAACGTGCTTGATCATAAGTTGGTTGAATCGTAAATGCTTGTTTTAAATGATAAAGTGCTGCTTCAGTATTTGGAGTAGACACAGCATATAAAACACCTAAGTTATAGTGTGCATCCGCATTTTCAGCTTCTGCTTCTAATATTTCCTTTAAAATTGGTTCTGCTTCTTTAAACATTTCAAAGCTTGCTAATGCTATTGCATAGGTTAGCTTAATTTGACTATCATTCGAGTCTAGTTCATATGCTCGTTGTAAATAAGGAAGGGATAACTTTGTTTGACCTGTTTTTTCAAAGCTTTTGCCTAACATGAAATAGGCATCTGGACCTTCAATTCCATTTGAAATAGCTTTTTCATACAGTTTTGCAGCTTCCTCATAACGTTCTGCATCATAATACAAATTCGCTAGACTATAGTATGCTGTTGCTGCATGTTCATCTAGCATCATTGCTTTTTGAAGGAATCTTTCCGCTCTTTCATTTTCATTCATAGATGCGAGCAAATTACCGAAATTTATATATCCAATTGCCTCTTCCGGATTTTCTTCGATAGCTTTTGTAAATAACTCAACGGCTTTTTCATAGTTTTCTTCTTGAATAGCCTGTATTCCTAATTCATTGTAATTCATATACTTCCTCCAATTAGCCAACGTAATCCAGTTGCAATCCATCTTTGAATACTTTGTCAATCGTTGCTCCACCAATACATTCGTCCCCTTGATAGAAAACTACTGCTTGTCCAGGAGTGATCGCTCGAACGGCTTTTTCAAAAATAACAGACACTTCACTATCCGATAGTATTTCCACTTGAACTCCGACATCTTCTTGTCGGTATCTGAATTTAGCTGTACAATCAAAGTTTTTTTGCTTGTCAGATGTGGTTGTAAAAGATAAATTAGTCGCAGTTAAACTCGTGGAGAAAAGTGCATCATTATTAATGTTTTGCCCAACTAATAAAACATTTCTTGCTAAATCTTTTCCGATAACAAACCATGGATCACCAGAACCACCAATTCCTAATCCATGACGTTGACCAATTGTGTAATACATTAGTCCATCATGTTTGCCCATTGGTTTTCCATCCATTGTTTCCATCTCGCCTTGTTGCGCAGGTAAATATTGACCCAAAAATGTTTTGAAGTTTCTTTCACCGATGAAACAAATTCCAGTGGAATCTTTTTTTGTTGCAGTTGCCAGTCCTTGTTCAAGTGCAATTTCTCGTACCTTTTTCTTTTCCAAATGACCAATTGGAAACATCACTTTTTCTAATTGTTCTTGGTTTAGCTGGTTTAAAAAATAGGTTTGGTCTTTATTGTTGTCTTTCCCGCGTAGCATTCTTGTTTGACCTTCTCTTACTTCCACTTGTGCGTAATGGCCAGTGGCTAAATAGTCAGCTCCAAGTGCTAATGCATGCTCTAAAAATGCTTTAAATTTAATTTCTTTATTACACATTACATCTGGGTTTGGTGTTCTTCCTGCTTTATATTCTTCCAAGAAATAGGTAAACACTTTATCCCAATATTGTTTTTCAAAATTTACTGCATAATACGGAATCCCGATTTGATTGCAGACTTTAATAACATCTTCATAGTCTTCGGTAGCTGTACAGACGCCAAATTCATCTGTATCATCCCAGTTTTTCATAAAGATGCCGATAACATCGTACCCTTGTTCTTTTAATAGGTAAGCTGCGACGGAAGAATCCACGCCACCCGACATTCCTACTACTACTCTTGTATCTTCTATTTTTTTCACTGTATTCACTCATTTCAATTATTCGTTATGAACCTAGAATAATTTTACTTATTTTATTTGCAGCTTCTATCGCTTGCGCTACTGTATTATTTATACCAAAACTAAATCGAACAGAATTTCGAAGCTCCGGTGTATTTTCACCAAACATAGCAACTAAGACGTGGGATGGATCAATAGAACCGGCCGAGCATGCTGAACCACTGGAAGCATCAATTCCCGCTAAATCCAGTTGGATTAAAAATGTCTCCACGTCGGTTTTTGGAATGCTAAGGTTTATAACATGAGGCAGAACATTCTTTTGTGAACCATTAATGGTGAACTCAACGCCTTTACTTTCCAGTTGGTGTAGAAATGCATATTTCAATTCCTTGTAAGAATTGATCGTTGATTCTAAACTTTGTTGTTTTAACTCAACTGCTTTTGCAAATCCAATTACTGCCGGTACATTTTCTGTTCCAGCACGTTTCTTTCTTTCTTGTTGCCCGCCATATAATAATGGTTTCAGATGAATTCCTTTTCGTTGATATAAAAAGCCAATTCCCTTTGGTCCATTAATTTTATGACTAGAAACACTGAGTAAATCAACTTGTAAATCGTTTACATTTAAAGGAATCCCGCCATATGCTTGTACCGCATCTGTATGAAAATAGGCAGGATGGTCTTTTAATAAATCACCAATTTCATGTATCGGTTGAATAGACCCGACTTCATTGTTGCCATACATGACGGAAACTAAAATAGTATCTTCTCGAAGTGCATTTTTCAATTCACAAACATCGATTATTCCTTCTTTATTTACAGGTAGATAAGTGACTTCAAATCCTTCTCGTTCTAGTTGTTCACAAGCATGAAGTACTGCATGATGCTCAATTTGTGTCGTGATAATATGCTTCCCTTCAATTGTACGCGCATAAGCTGTGCCGAAAATAGCATAATTATCTGCCTCCGTCCCACCGCTTGTAATGATAATTTCTGTTTCATGGGCACCAATACTTGCAGCAAGAGTATTTCTTGAGTCATCCAATTTTTTGCGTGCACTTCTTCCAGTTTGGTGGATACTTGAGGCATTGCCATATTCTTTATTCATTTCTTCTGTAAATGTTTTGATGACCTCTTCCGCCATCGGGGTTGTCGCTGCATGATCTAAGTATATTCTAGTCAATTCAACCTGCTCCTTAAATATAAAACATATATCCAGCGTTAGTTGGATCTTCATCTGTATGTTGCGCTAAATCCTCAATAGTTGTTGTATCCAACACATTTTTTACTGCATCTCGGATACGCATCCATAATTCGCGTTGTGGCAACTCTTCCTCTTCAATTCCTTCTACTATCTGAATGGGACCTTCAAGTACACGAATAACGTCACCTGCCGTGATTTCATTTGGTTCCCTTGAAAGCATATACCCACCGTACGCACCTCTAACACTTTTAACAAGTCCCGCATTCCGTAATGGTGAAACAATTTGTTCTAAATATGCTTCCGATAAATTATGGTCTGCTGCAATTTGACGAAGTGCAAGTGGTCCTTCTCCACACTGTTTGCCTAATGCTATCATAATCGTTAAACCATACCGTCCTTTTGTTGAAAACTTCAATATATTCCACCTCATTAGATATCTAAATCGCCTTAGCGTATTCGGGTCCGGGTATTTCACCAAACATAAAAAATTCTTTCCCTAGTATAGCATAATTACTTGATAGAACGACTCCAAAATGACTTTTTAACCAATCTTCGATATAATTAAAGAACAGATGTTTGAACAAGGAGAGATCATTTTGAGCAATGAACCATTAGCATATCGAATGAGACCCGAAACAATAGATGAATTAGCAGGCCAGCAGCATGTCATAGGCAAAGATACCGCTTTATATAAAATGATAAAAAACGGGCACGTCCCTTCTATGCTTTTATACGGTGATCCTGGGGTCGGTAAAACTTCACTTGCTTTCGCAATCGCAGGCACGACTAAACTCCCTTTTGTTGCTCTAAACGCTACTAAAGCTGGAAAAAAAGATGTAGAAGATGTCGTGGCAGATGCAAGATTAACCGGGAAAGTCATTTTGTTTTTAGATGAAATCCATCGATTCAACAAGCTGCAACAGGATACACTTTTACCTCATGTCGAAAACGGATCTATTATACTAATTGGTGCAACAACTGAAAATCCTTTTCACGATGTAAATCCAGCAATACGATCCCGTTGCGGAGAAATTAAACAACTAAAACGTCTAACAACGGAAGATGTGGATATTCTTCTTGAAAGAGCATTGGAGGATAAGATAAAAGGGCTTGGAAAAATGCCAATTGCCATAACTATAGAACAAAGAAAGAAAATAGCGGAAGCAGCAAATGGGGATGCAAGAAAAGCTTTAACACTATTAGAATCTACGATATTCGCTAGCTATGAAGAAGATGGTGTGACAAAAGTGGAAGATTCTATATTGAATAGTCTAGTAGATAGAGTCGGAGTGTTTGGAGATAAAAAAGGATCCCATTTTTATAATCTTTTATCTGCTCTTCAAAAATCGGTACGTGGAAGTGATACAGATGCTGCTCTTTATTACTTAGCACATTTACTAGAGAACGGGGATTTAGTCGCTGTTTCGAGAAGATTGCTCGTGATGAGTTATGAAGATGTCGGGCTTGCAAATCCTTCTGTTGGACCACAAGTTCTAGCTGCCATTCAAGCCGCAGAAAGAATAGGGCTACCAGAAGCACGTATTCCTTTAGCAAATGCAATAGTTTTAATGTGTTTATCGGAGAAATCAAACTCGGCATATTCTGCTTTAGATGCAGCGATTACAAGTATTCATCAAGGAAAAACAGGCGACATCCCGAGCCATTTAAAAGATACGCATTACGCTGGAGCAAAAGACCTCGGACACGGAGGATACATTTATCCACATAATCATAAAATCGGCACTTTTGGTGGCTGGGTCAACCAAACCTATCTTCCAGATAATTTAGTTGGGACAAAGTTTTATAAACCAATAGAAGCTGGCGAAGAAAAACGTCTCGCAGCTATTTATAGTCGTTTGGAGAAGTTTAAAATGGAGCGATGACGAATACGAAAAGCGCTAACTCCCTTTAAGTGCATCTTGTCTACACTATTTTTAGAGTGCTTTGGACGAAACATCGGCTACACTTTTGCGGTAATCTTGTGGCAGATGTTTGTTTGTCGCCCTCTTGGAATATGTAGAGACATGGTCCATTAGGTTTGGATAATGAGAGAATAAACCCATTCCTACTCTTTTAAAAGCCGACGAAGATGCAATTTCGTCCGCTCAGCGCTTCTTTATCAGTAGATGCTATCTATTTTTTCAGGTTCCACCAATTCTAATCATCTACCCACTGATTCATGTGTACTAGGACTGTAAAAGTAAAAACATTCAAGATCCCTTGTCTTCACTATTTTCCGATTACTGATGACTAAACAGTAGCTACAGTATTACCCAGGGAATATTTGTGGATTATACCGAATATTCGTTCGCACCCTCTTGAAGTGAGTTGAGACAAAGTGGTGACATATACAAACAGTTAGCCAAATCGTAATATTTTGTAGTTCCCAAAACAATAAAAAATCCAGCTAAAGAATCTTTAGCTGGATTTTTTATGGAAACCTAATCAAGTCGATAAGTTAAACGCCCATTTTCCTTCTGGTATTGCTTACTTTTTTGGTCATTTGACTTTTCGCCTTTTGATTAGCTGCAGGGCCGTTGCCTGTTAATTTACCACCAGAAGCTTGATTTTTCTTTTCTTCTAGTTTTTGTTTTACCGCTTCTTGTAATGTCATTTTCTTTTTCGGAGCATCTTGGTTGTTTGTTTCAGTCATTTTTATCCCCTCCTCAGTTGATCACTATTGTAATTGCTTTAATTATAGTATAGGCTATAAGGAAAATATTTCAACTAATTATTGCACACGATTAATAGGAATTGATTTTGTTATGTCATTTATTACCCAACTTGCGCAAATTAAGCCTACTGAAGAGGGGACGAATGCATTCGAAGATGGTGGCATTTTCGCTTTGCGAATTGCTGCATCTGGTTTCCCTACCGTCTCAACTACATCTTCGCGTACAATTATTGGGCTTTCATCTGAAAATACAACAGGAATTCCTTTTGTAATATGATCTTCTTTTCGTAGTTTTGTTCGAATAATTTTTGCAATTGGATCCGTATGTGTTTTAGATATATCCACTATTTTGAAGCGAGTGGGATCCGTTTTATTTGCTGCACCCATACTGGAAATTATTTTAATCCCTCGCGTTAAACATTCTTTCATCAGGTGAATCTTATATATAATTGTATCTGATGCATCAATTACATAATCAATATTCATCGCAAAAAACTGTTCATACGTTTCATCTGTATAAAACATATGCATATCAATTACTTCACAAGCTGGATTAATATCTGCAATACGTTCTTTCATCACTTCCGATTTCGAACGACCAATTGTTGAGAGGTAAGCAACTATTTGACGATTAATATTGGTAATATCTACATTGTCTTTATCGACTAGTATTATCCGTCCAACTCCGCTTCTTGCACAAGCTTCTGCAGCAAAGGACCCTACTCCTCCAACCCCTAAAATAGCAACCGTCGTATTTTTTAATAACTGTATTCCTTCTGTCCCAACTGCAAGTTCATTTCTTGAAAATTGATGTAACATTATAAAACACTCCATTTATATCAGATTAGTAGGATTAATATGTAAAAAAAGCGAAAGCCCCTCGTTAAGCCATGATAAGCAAGCCTCTCTGTTGCGGGCAATTGAAACTAAAATCATTAAGTAGAAAAGGTTTTATTTCTATTCCCATGAAAAACCCTCCAGCATTTCTTGCTAGAGGGATTAAAATTGAATTAGGACGAATCCCAATTGTGCCGACAAATAAGAGCGTATCGTTTTGAACCCGCAAGTAGCAGGTGGGTGTCCTCTTTACTATTTCTGGCGTCCCGTGAAGGGCATGTCATACATAATAAAAGTTAGACTCCCGACGATTTAATTGTTCGGTCAAAACTGATTGGCATGCTGCGAACACATCAGGATTCGTATTACTTGTATAATAGCACATGTTTTTTGAAACATCAATAATTACAATGCGTTATTATTTAACTATTCTGAACAATAACATTTAGGCTTAATTCCTTAAGTTGGGCTGTAGCTACTGAACTAGGTGCTTGTGTTAACAAGCAACTTGCACTTGCTGTCTTAGGGAAAGCAATTGTATCGCGTAAGTTTGTACTTCCAGAAAGAAGCATTACTAAACGATCTAAACCAAATGCTACACCGCCATGTGGTGGTGTTCCATATTCAAATGCCTCCATTAAGAATCCAAACTGCGCTTTAGCCTCTGCAGCCGAGAAACCAAGAATCTCAAACATTTTTTCTTGGACATTTCTTGAATAAATACGTAGTGAACCTCCACCAAGCTCGTAACCATTCAAGACTAAGTCATAAGCTT
The DNA here is from genome assembly GCF_042945595.1 of Psychrobacillus sp. L3. Lineage (GTDB taxonomy): Bacteria > Bacillota > Bacilli > Bacillales_A > Planococcaceae > Psychrobacillus. The sequence goes on from NZ_CP168493.1 coordinate 2,382,165, forward strand.
GAGCACGCACTTTACTTGGATCTGTGTCCATTAAAGTGAGGTCCTCATCAAATGGTCGCGTAAATGGATGATGCGCCGCATAGTAACGCCCTTCTTTTTCGTCGTATTCAAATAACGGCCAATTTACAACCCATAAAAATTCAAAGCGGCTTTCATCAATTAACTCAAGCTCTTTCCCTAGTTTTAATCGAAGCGCCCCTAATGCATCTGCTACAACAGATTTTTTGTCCGCTACAAACAATAGTAAATCTCCTGCAGATGCTTCTAATTTTCCGATTAAGCCCGTAGCAGCTTCTCCTTCGAAAAACTTAGCGATAGGTCCTTTAAGACCTTCTTCGTCGACTTTTAACCATGCAAGACCTTTTGCCCCGTATACACCTGCAAATTCGCCAAGTGCATCGATATCTTTTCGGGAATAGTTAGCAGCTGCACCTTTTACGTTGATTGCTTTTACTTGTCCTCCATTTTCAACTGCAGAAGCAAATACTTTAAATGCACTTTCTTTCACGATTTCAGATAGGTCAACTAATTCTAATCCAAAGCGAACATCCGGTTTATCAGAACCAAATCGATCCATTGCTTCATCATAGTTCATCCGATTGAATGGAATCGTCACATCTATACCTTTTACATCCTTCATGATCTTTTTCATCATGCGTTCATTCATCTCGAGAATATCATCCATCGATAGAAAACTCATTTCCATATCGATTTGTGTGAATTCTGGTTGACGGTCCGCACGTAAATCTTCATCGCGGAAGCATCGAGCAATTTGGTAATACTTTTCAAATCCAGATACCATTAACATTTGCTTAAATAACTGCGGAGACTGTGGTAAGGCATAAAATTCTCCTCCGTGAACACGGCTAGGAACTAAATAATCACGTGCTCCTTCTGGAGTAGATTTTGTTAAAATAGGTGTTTCCACCTCTAAAAACCCTTCATCATCTAAGAAACGTCTCACTGTTTTAGTAATATCTGATCTCATTTTAAAAATGTCATACATAACTGGTCTTCTTAAATCTAAGTAACGATATTTTAATCGAATATCTTCTCCAGCATCTGTTTGATTTTCAATAGCAAATGGCGGGGTTTTTGCCTCATTAATAATAACTACTTCTGTTGCATGAACTTCTATAGAACCAGAGGGCATATTTGGATTTACTTGATTTGCTGCACGTGCAACTACTGTCCCATGTACTTCGATGATAAATTCATTGCGGATTTTTTCCGCGATTTGAATAGCTGTTTCCGAAATTTCCGGGTTAAAAACTACTTGCACAAGACCTGAACGATCTCTTACATCTACGAATATTAGCCCACCTAAGTCTCTTCGTTTTTGTACCCAACCGATTAATTGTACTGATTCCCCAATAAGATGTTCATTTAATTCGCCACTAGTATGTGTTCTTTTCATTATACTTCCTCCACTCAAGCTTAAATGCTATTTTTCAGTTTTTCTACTAATTCATTCCACGGAACAAGCTTTTGCTCTCCATTCGATAAATTTTTCAGCATTGCACTTTCTTTTTCTATTTCATCCTCACCAATAACAAGCACAAATTTTGCTTTTAAGCGATCCGCTGATTTCATTTGGGTTTTGATTTTTCGATCTAAATAATCCATTTCTGCTGTAATATTATTTTGTCGAAATACGTTTGTAAGCTCGACTGTTTTTTTCTTAGCAGACTCACCCATACCGATTAAATAAACATCTAGATTAGAAAGATCTGCCCATTTATTATTTTCTGCTTCCACTGCAAGCAGAAGTCGTTCAATACTCATTGCAAATCCAATACCAGGTGAATCTGGCCCACCAAGCTCTTCTACAAGCCCGTTGTAGCGTCCACCTCCAGCTAGTGTTGTAATTGCACCAAAACCTTCAGCAGCACTCATAATCTCAAATGCTGTGTGATTATAATAATCAAGCCCTCGAACTAAATTAGGATCTACTTCAAATGGAATGTTCAAAATGGACAAATACTCTTTTACTTTTTCAAAGTAAGCTGCTGACTCTTCATTTAAATAATCGGCTAAAGAAGGAGCATTTGCCATTAATGAATTGTTGCGATCCACTTTACAGTCCAAAATGCGAAGAGGATTTTTTTGTAATCTATTTTGACAATCGGAACAAAAATTTTCTATATGCGGCTCAAAGTGATTAACTAGCGCTTCTTTGTGTGCAATTCGGCTCTCTGTATCACCTAGCGAGTTTATAACTAGTTTTAGCTTTTTGAGTCCAGCTTTCTGATAAACAGCCATTGCGAGAGAAATTACTTCCGCGTCAATTGCCGGATCCGCACTACCAATTGCTTCAATACCAAACTGAACAAACTGTCTATATCTTCCTGCTTGCTGTCTCTCATAACGGAACATCGGTCCCATATAATATAATTTTACCGGTTGATCCGGATACCCAAACATTTTATGTTCCACAAATGCACGTACTGCTGATGCTGTTCCTTCAGGTCTTAACGTTAAGGAACGATCACCTCTATCTTGAAATGTATACATTTCTTTCTGCACAATATCAGTAGTGTCTCCTACACTTCTTGTAAATAATTCGGTATGTTCAAAAATCGGAGTCCGTATTTCTTTGTATTGATACAGACTGCATGTTTCACGTATCAACTCTTCCACTACTTGCCATTTGCCTGTTTCGGATGGCAAAATGTCTTGTGTTCCTCTAGGTACTTTAATGTCCATGGCAATTGCCCCTTTCTATTACAAATAAAAAAGCCCTCATCCCTTGCTAAATAGCAAGGGACGAGAGCTTGTATTAGCTTCCGCGGTTCCACCCTAGTTGGCCAAAAATAATTGACCCTCTCTTTTCTGGATAACGACCAGTACCGTTTCTGCCTACTAAAGAATATCTCTTTCGACAAAAAACCTCTCGAATGTTGTTCACTGAGTGCGTATGTAGGAAAGATTTCAGCCACGTCTTTCCTTCTCTTTTCATCCGTTGAAAACAGTTACTTTTTCGGTCATCGGCTTGATTTTGATTTTTAATTATACTTTATCTTAATGACAGGAATGAAATAAGTCAACCCTTTTCAATAAAAGGTAGAAATTTTATGACAGAATATTTACAATAGGATTAGGAGGGATTCAATGATCGACAAACTAATGCAAAAAATGACCATTTTTATTCTTACTATTGCACTAATTATCCCCATCATTCACGCGTATGCACAAGAAAATGAAGTGACCGTAAATGTTTCTTCCCTTAAAGTTCGTTCTGGTCCTGGTCTTACATACGATATTATCGGTACTGTCGGACAAAATGATAAACTCACTGTAATTGGAAAAGAAAGTGACTGGCTTCATATTAAATTTGGTAACTCTACTGGATGGGTTGCTAGCTGGTACACGAAGTTTGAATCAATTGAAATGACCAATAAACAGGTTGTTTCCAAAGTAAACAAATTAAATGTGCGATCGGAGCCGTCTTTATCTTCAGCAGTAATTGGTCAATTACAAGAAGGTAGCCAAATTTCAGCCTTTAAAACAGAAGGAGATTGGATTGAAATACAATTCAATGATCAAAAAGGATGGGTACATAGTGAGTATGTTACAATTGTCGACCAAGTAATAAAGGACGAGCCTAAAGAAGAAACTACTTCTTCAAACGGAGAATTTTTTTTAGTTTCTGTTGATGTGTTAAATGTTCGTTCAAAAGCAGATCTTTCTTCCAAAAATATTGGACAAGTATTAAGAGATCAATTGTTACCAATAATTGAAAAAAAACATAATTGGGTGAAAATCGAATTAGAAAATGGCAAAAAAGGATGGGTTTATAGTTTTTATGGCAGTTATACAGAACAGCCAAAGTCATCTATGTCAACTACTACTTCAACTACAACTACTACAAACGAAACAATTAAAATTCTATATAACGGAACTAATTTACGATCTCAAAGCACAACTAGTAGCGATGTAGTTGCTCGTGTAGATGCGGGTGAAACATTTACCGTATTAGAAAAAATAGATGATTGGTATAAAATAGACCTAACAAATGATACGATTGCTTATGTAGCTAGCTGGGTTGTTTCTTCAAATGACAACTTGCCATCTTCTACTAAAGAACCATTGGCAAAGCGAGAAAAAGGTACGTTAAAAGGACTGACACTTGTTATTGATGCTGGTCATGGAGGAAATGATCGTGGAACGACGGGAGCACTGGGTACCGATGAGAAAGATATCACCCTTTTAACTGCCGAGTTATTGGCTTCTAAATTACAAGCAGCTGGTGCAAATGTCATGATGACTAGAGAGTCCGATGTATACGTAGATCTACGTAAGCGTGTTTCTATTGCTCACCAGGCTACAGCTGATGCTTTTATTAGCCTTCATTATGATGCCATCGAAAACAGTTCAGTTCATGGTTTTACGACCTATTACATGTACGATTATCAAAAAGAGCTTGCCTCTTATGTGCATAAAGAGCTTGGTGACATGGTTTCACTTAATGATCGTGGGACACAGCAAGGAAACTATTTAGTTCTTAGAGAAAATAAACAAAAAGCAATATTAATAGAGTTAGGTTATTTAAGTAATCCATCCGAGGAACGTCAATTGACTACTGCACAGTTTAGAGAACAGGCAACTCGTGGAATATACAACGGTGTTATCAATTATTTTGATGCACAAATTAAATAAACTGTATTGACTTTAGAATGCCATTATAGTTCAGACTATAGGCAAACTCGATAAAAATTGAGTTTACCTATAGTCTTTTTTACTATTCATAAAGAACTGCTGAGAGGACGAAATTGACCCTTCGTCCGCTTTTAAAAGTATAGGACAGTATCTAATCTCTCATTAACCAAACCAAATGCATCTTGTCTTTACATATCCCAAGAAGGCGATGTACAAACATCCGCCAACAGATTACCGAAAAAAATGGATCGTGAAGTGACACAGTCACTTCACGATCCATAACACTCAGGGCAGAGTATAGAAAGGTACACTTGAAGGGCACTTGCACTTCTTTTATGCTTCTAACATGATTGTCACGGGACCATCATTTGTAAAAGTAACATCCATCATAGCACCAAAGACACCTGTCTCAACAACAAAACCTTTTCTCCGTAACTGATGATTAAAAAGTTCCCATAATGGCTTTGCTACCTCAGGACGCGCAGCATTAATGAAGCTTGGTCTCCTACCTTTACGTGTATCTGCGTATAATGTAAATTGAGAAACGGAAAGTATGGATCCCCCGTTTTCGGTAATGGAGTGATTCATCTTACCTTCCGAATCTTCAAATAAACGTAAACCAGCAATTTTATCCACTAAATAGTTAATCTCTTTTTCACTATCTGTTGCAGTAATACCGACTAATAATACATACCCACGGTCGATCGAACCAGTTACTTTACCATCTACTGTCACAGAAGCATTTTTGCATAGTTGAAGTAAAACCTTCATGAGATAATAACTCCTTTAATTAATAATTCGTTGAACCGAATACACATCCGGCAAATGCTTTATGCGATCTGCCACTTTATGCAAATGAGCAATGTTTGTAATTTTAATCGTCAAATGAATAGTAGCGATATCATTTTCCGATTTTCCGGTAACAGCTGCTATATGTGTCTTCGATTCATTTACAACTTGTAACACTTCATTTAATAATCCAGGTCGGTCAAATGCAGATACCTCAATATCCACTTGATAATCTTTTTTCACGGATGTGTCGTTCTGCTCCCATTCCACTTCAATAATTCGTGAGTGGGACTCATCATTTTGTACATTCGGACAATCAGAACGATGCACCGATACACCTCTGCCTTTCGTGATGAAACCAACTATTTCATCTCCTGGCACTGGACTACAACATCTGGAAAGACGTATAAGTAAATTTTCAATCCCTTTTACAATAACTCCAGACTCCGTTGATTTTCTAACAACAGGAGCTTTCATTTCCGTTGTAATTTTTTCTAATGCTTCTTCTTGGTCACGTTTTTTCCGCATTTTCTCAGCTAAACGATTTACTACTTGCTGGGCTGTAATTCCATTAAAACCTACCGCAGCGTATAAATCTTCTTCGCCTGCAAATGCATATTTTTCACAAACTCTTTTAATATTTTCTGCAGTCAATACTTCTTTCAAGTCAAATTCTTGTGCTTTAATTTCTTTTTCAACTTGCTCTTTACCTTTTATCACATTTTCGTCACGAAGTTGCTTTTTGAAAAACTGTTTGATTTTATTTTTTGCTTGAGAAGATTGAGCAATTTTGACCCAGTCACGACTTGGACCAAATGATTGTTTAGAGGTTAATACTTCTATAATGTCTCCTGTTTTGAGCTTTGTATCAAGCGGAACCATTTTACCATTTACTTTTGCACCGATTGTTTTATTTCCTACTTCTGAGTGAACACGATAAGCAAAATCAATGGGAACAGAGCCAGCAGGAAGTTCAATGACATCTCCTTTCGGGGTAAACACATAAACCATATCGGAAAATAAATCGAACTTCAATGACTCCATAAACTCTTCCGCATTCGATGATTCTTGTTGAAATTCAAGAATTTCTCTAAACCAAGTTAATTTTGAGTCGATTGTTTGTTTGTTTACTTCCACTTTCTTCCCTTCTTTATATGCCCAATGTGCTGCAACCCCGAATTCGGCAATATTATGCATTTCTTCTGTTCGAATTTGAACTTCTAGTGGGTCACCATTTGGACCGATTACAGTTGTATGAAGTGATTGATATAAATTTTGTTTTGGCATTGCAATATAGTCTTTAAATCGACCAGGCATCGGTTTCCATAACGTATGAATAACACCTAACACTGCGTAACAATCTTTGATGCTGTTCACAATAATCCGCATGGCAAGTAAGTCATAAATTTCATTGAACTGTTTATTTTGGACAACCATTTTTCGATAAATACTATAAATATGTTTTGGTCTACCTGATATATCTGCATCAACTTCCATCTCATCTAGTTGAAGACGAATATCATTCATAACATTTGTTAAGTATGACTCACGTTCTGTACGTTTTTTCTTCATAAAATTAACAATTCGATAATATTGTTGTGGATTTAAATAACGAAGGGATGTATCTTCTAACTCCCATTTAACTGCAGATATCCCTAATCGATGGGCTAGAGGGGCAAATATTTCTAACGTTTCATTCGAAATACGACGCTGTTTTTCTTCTGGTAAATGTTTTAGGGTTCTCATATTATGTAGACGGTCCGCAAGTTTAATTAATATAATGCGAATATCTTGAGCCATTGCGATAAACATTTTACGATGATTTTCTGCTTGCTGTTCTTCTTTCGACATATATTTAATCTTGCCTAGTTTTGTTACACCTTCTACTAATAGTGCAACTTCTTCATTAAACTCCCGAACGATATCTTCCCGTGCATATTCGGTATCTTCCACAACATCATGTAAAAAGCCAGCAGCAACTGTTTCTGGATCCATTTGAAGATCAGCAAGAATTCCGGCTACCTGAATTGGATGTAAAATATATGGTTCACCAGAATTACGAAATTGTTCTCGATGAGCATGCTCTGCTAGATTATATGCTTTTTTGACAAATTCAACATGCTCTCCATTCATATACGTGGAGAGTGTATCGAAAACATCTTCTGCTGTCTTCACTTGATCTTTTGCCATGCTAAATCACCTGATTTCGTTATATTTCTAGAATAGTATATAAGCTATATTGTATATAAAAAAAGATGGACTTGTAAAGTCCACCCTAGTTTGAAATCAATTAATGAGTTCGTAGGTGTATTCACAGACTGAATGCGAGCATTTCTCATCCGCCTGGTTCGATATTTAGTATTGCATTAAAGTGCAAATATCGTAGTTACCTAATTTGTTTCTACCATCAAGGTATGTTAACTCGATTAAAAAAGCACAACCTACTACAACTCCACCTAGTTCTTCCACTAGCTTAATAGTTGCTTCTATTGTTCCACCAGTTGCAAGTAAATCATCCACGATTAATACCTTTTGCCCTGGTTTAACTGCGTCTTTATGCATAGTCAAAACATCTTTACCATATTCTAAACCATATTCAGCACGAATGACTTCTCGAGGAAGTTTGCCTTCTTTTCGTACAGGAGCAAAACCAACTCCAAGTGCGTACGAAACCGGACATCCAATAATGAATCCGCGCGCTTCTGGTCCTACAATAATATCAGCATTTACTTTTTTCGCATACTCTACAATTTGGTCTGTTGCATATTTATATGCTTCGCCATTATCCATAATTGTTGTAATATCCTTAAAACTAATACCCGGTTTTGGCCAATCTTCGACAGTTGTTACATATTGCTTTAAATCCATACTTGCTCCTCCTCAGGAACGGTTTGTACTGCTTTTCGCTCTTCAAACCATTGTTTCAGCTCCATATACGGGGCGTATAATAGCTTTTGTTCAAGTTCTATCTTTTTCGCTCTTTGTTTATAGGCTGGTGCTTCTGATAAATCTGTTTTAGCCAGATAATCGTTCAATACCAACATCCCATTGTCTATTCTAACAAAATTAAGTTCAAAAAACACCTTTGACATAAAATTAATTGTATTTTGACTCCAACCAGTTTGTTTGGACAACTCATGAATATGTTGCTTTAATGCAAATGTTTTGCGTTTCGCTAAAAAAGAAAAATACCATTTGAATTGATCTCTAGACGGAATGCCTTCAAAATAAGTAGAATCCACCGCGTAAAAATGTGCATAGATTCTTGACCAATCATGGTATTCCAGTAGTTTATTCAATTCAGATTCATCCGCAGGCAAATCTAGTATTATTACATAATCAGATGTTATTTGCTGTTCAATCAAATCCTTATGTTGCCAAATCTTCTCTTGAATAAGTGTGGCGAAATGAGAAATTGTTGTTTCATTAAAGGCAACAAATATACTTTTTTCACGTGAAATCATGGGAAGCCAGCGATTTACTTGACGAATTCCCCGAATATCGAATAGTTGCCAATCATTTGTTTTGACATCTTGAATCATTAGTTGAGGTTTTTTAAGACCATTCCATTCATTAATCTGTAAATCCCCTATAAACGAAAGTTTTGCTGTTGGTGAAATTTCATCTGCTAATTCACCCTTTCCAAAACCAATTGCATCTAACACAATTGAGCCCTGTTTAAGCTCCATCTTCACATGATTTTGCGCAGAACCAATTTTTCGAACAGATGCAACTTCTACTTCTTCAATGCAATAAACCGGTTTTGCAAAGTCCATTCCAAATGGAGCCAGTTTTTGTAAAGATTCAATAGCTTCTGTTGTAACTTCATGCATTTCAAGTGGCACGTCAATTAAAACAACAGGTATTAACTGATCATCTGTCAAACATTCTTTCGCTTGAGTTTGTAATCTATTTTTAAATTCCTCTAAATTCTCAAGAGGAAAAGTCATCCCTGCCGCCATGGGATGCCCACCAAAATGAGGAACAATATCCCCATTTTTCGCAAGTTCCTTATACATATGGAATCCTTCTATACTTCTAGCAGATCCCTTTGCAATCTGTTTTTCTTCATCGATTCCTAAAACAATTGCCGGTCGATAATACTTTTCTACAAGTTTCGAAGCTACAATACCTAGTACACCTGGATTCCAATCCTTTTTACCAACCACAATAACAATTGGTCCACCTAAGGTATTCTCTTTCTCAATCATTGCTACAGCTTCATCTGTAATTTGTTTAACAATTGCTTGACGTTCTTTATTCTTCTCATTCAACATGTTAGCGATCGATAATGCATTCGTTTGTTCGTCTGTTAAAAATAATTCTACTCCTGGGGATGCTTCCCCTAATCTTCCAACCGCATTTATACGAGGCCCAAACATAAATCCGATGGACTCTTCACTTATGGTTGAAACTTCCACCCCACTAACATTCGCCAGTGCTTCTATTGCTAAAGAATTTGCTCGCTTCATTTGTTTTATACCTTTTTGAACAAAATAACGATTTTCATCGGTTAATGAAACTAAATCCGCAATAGTACCTATAGCAACTAAATAATACAATTCTGTCGGAATTTCTCCAGTTAGTGCATGTGCTACTTTAAATGCCACACCTACTCCAGCTAAATACGGAAATGGGTAAGTAGTTCCCTTCAGTCCTGGATGAATAATAATATCTGCTTCCGGAAGTTCTTCTCCTGGTTCGTGATGATCAGTAACAATGACGTCCATCCCAAGACTTTTTGCAAATTGAATTTGTTTGAGTCCAGAAATCCCGTTATCGACAGTAATTATTAATTTAACCCCTTCGTCAAATGCCTCTTGAAATAAGCGCTCGCTCGGTCCATAGCCATCAATAAATCGATTGGGAATTTTAAAAATTACGTCTGCACCCAATGATAGAAGTGTTTTCATCATTACTGTAGTGCTCGTAATTCCATCAGCGTCATAGTCCCCATATACCATAATTCTTTCTTGCTGGTCGATGGCTCTATGGACACGTTCTACTAATTGATCCATCCCATTCAGTAGAAATGGGTTATGTATATTTTCTTCCGTTAAGTGTAAAAAACTATTTGCTTCCTGTACTGTCTGAAAGCCTCTTGAAACTAATACTTTTGCGCATACTCGAGGTATAGATAGTTCTTTTTCAAAAGTAGAAACGAGTTTATCATCTGGTCTCGAAATAGACCATCTTTTCTTTGATTGAATCATTTTTTCACTTCCTCAAACTTTATTATACTACAAGAAATGATATAGCTTGATGGAAAAAAAACCTTTTGACATTTGCCAAAAGGTTTTCTGATTAAATCGTCTTATTTTCGTCTTTTACAATAACTAAATCTCCAGCACCACTAATACGATTTTCTTGCTGTGCATCTAATTCAGTTTGAAGTACTCCGATAGATGCCTCTCTCTTTCCTAGCTCTTTTTCTAAATTTTTTACTTTACGTGAAAGAAAAAATGAGCGATATATTGCAACAGAACCACTAAGCAGAGCTCCTAATAGTGCAGAGCCTAAAATGACCAAGATCAGCGGCCACTCTGCTGTTCCAAATACATAATCCACAGGAACTGCACCTACGTTATAAACAGCAAATAATGCAATCATCAGAGCGAATAATAAACCAAATAATAATGACCATTGAAATTTCACTTCAGCACCTCTTTCTAATTTCCATAAAAAAATGGAACAGAATATATACATGATATACCCTGTTCCATCCATTTAGCAAACAAATTGGAAACTAACTATTAGACTACTGGCTCATCAGAACCCCATTTTTTCTCTTCTTTTTTCACTTCAATTCCACCAGTTTTACGTAACTCTTTCACTTTTAGATCAAACCATATTTGAGCTGCGATAAAGATAGAAGAATACGTACCAGCAATTAAACCAATTAATAAAGCGATCGAGAAGTTTCGAATACCTTCTGCACCAAATATTAGAAGTGCTACGGTTACTAAAATCACGGTTAACACGGTATTCACAGAACGACCAAGTGTTTGTCTTAAAGACTTATTAACAATCGTCGCAAGTTCTTCTTCTGTTGTAATCTTTTTGCTACGATGTAAATTTTCACGAATACGGTCAAATGTAACAATTGTATCATTTATCGAGTAACCGACAATCGTTAAGACAGCTGCGATAAATGTTATATCTACTTCTAATCGTAAAATACTGAAAATAGATACCATTAAAAATGCATCATGAAGTAATGAAACAATTGAAGCAAATCCCATTCTCCATTCAAAACGGAATGCCACGTAAATTACGATACCTAAAGCTGCAATAAGGAGAGCGTATATTGCATTTTTTGCAAGCTCTTTACCTACCGTAGGAGATACGCTACTAACATTTGGATCTATTCCGAACTGTTGAGTCATTTCCGTTTTTAGTGTCTTTATTTCAGCTTGTGTAAAGTCTTCTTTATAACGAATGACCGCTACATTACTATTATCTCCAGAAAGGACAATATCTTCAGAAGGTAAGCCAATTTTCGCAATTTTTTCAGCTACAAACTCTTTCGTTAATGATTCTGTTGATTGAAGTTCTACTCGTGTTCCTTTCGAGAAATCAATTCCTAAGTTTAGGTTAATTGTACTCAACAGAATAATTCCTGCAATTGTTAAAACAATGGATAGAGTATAGAATATCTTACGATTATGAACAAAATCTATACGATCAAATTTTGTAGTTAAGTCTAACGTATCAACTTCTTCTTCAGGAGAATGAATGCGTTTTTTAGGAATACCAAACCAGCCAGGCTTATTATCAAAATAACCACTGTTTACAAGTAACCCTAATAATATTCTCGAAGCCCATACAGCTGTTATGAAAACGACTAAAATACTAATAATTAATAACGTTGCAAACCCTTTTACAGAGCTTGTACCAAAGAAGAATAACACTCCAGCAGCTAATAGTGTTGTAATATTTGCATCAAAAATAGCTGTGAATGCTTCTTTTGCTCCGGTATCAAATGCTTTTTTAACGGATTTACCAACTCGTAATTCTTCCCTTATTCGCTCATAGGTCAGGATATTAGCATCCACCGCCATCCCAACACCGAGCACGATTGCTGCGATACCTGGAAGTGTTAACACGCCATTAATCCAATCAAATACTACAAGGATTAAGAAAATGTAAACAATTAACGAAATCACAGCAACTAAACCAGGCAAGCGATAGTAGAAAAGCATGAAAATAAAGATCGCTGCAATACCTATAATACCTGCGAATATTGTACTACTTAATGCTTGAGATCCAAATTGCGCTCCTACAGATGTTGAATATATTTCATCCAAATGAACAGGTAATGCACCCGCATTTAAGATACTTGCTAAGTTTTTAGTTTCTTCAACAGTGAATGAACCAGAAATTTCTACACTGTCTGAACTAATTCTTTGTGATACCCTTGGCGCGGAAATAAATTTAGGCTTTGATTTTAAAATCTCTGCCGCGTATGAATCTCCATCTTGATAATCTAACCAAATAGCTAAAACATTATTTGGAGCAGGTTTTGCAGCTAGTTCAGAAGTAACCTCCGCAAACTTGTTAGCGTCCTTTAATTTTAGTGTTACAACTGGTTGTCCCTGTTGATTAAAAGCATCTTTTGCTCCACCTTGTTTTAAATCATTCCCATCCAGCATAATATTATCATCTGAATCACGGAAAGTAAGATTTGCTTCGGTAGATAGTAACTCGCGTGCTGTGTTTTGATCTTCTACACCAGCAAGTTGAACCCGAATACGATTTCCACCTTCAATTTGAATGCTCGGTTCATTTACACCTAATGCGTTAATACGGTTATTTAGAGCAGCTGCCGTATCTGTTACAACTTTTTCTGTAATTTTTTGGTCTTCTTTACCTGCCAAAGGCTTCACTTGATAAAGAACTTCAAATCCACCTTGTAAATCTAAACCAAGTTTAATGTTATTTAAAACACCTGCAACAGTAGGACTGATTGTCCCTGCAAAAATAACGATGAGTAACAAAAACGCTACTATGCGTCCTCTAGCTTTCATATGTATATTTCCTCCTAATAAGCTTCAAAAGTCAATTCAAATCGCCAAATAAATAATAGTTTTTGAGAAAGTAGTTTTTCCACCACCACTTTAAACTGATATTATACTTCGATTGGATGTCAGCTGGAGCTAAACAATTACTAAATAATTATGTGTATATTTTCTAAAGCTACAAAAAACGCAACATATTTATTATGAAACACGATGCGCTCAGTGTCAAATAACGAATTACTCATTCAGCTTCTTTTTTGGGATTTAATAATAATTGCAATTCTTCTTGATTGATATCTGAGAACCAGTTCGACGTTTTCGAGTTTTCGATTTGTTCAAACGTCATAAACTCTGCTGGAGATATAGAAAGTATATCGTTCACAATATGGTGAAGGGGTATTTCTGGTACAATTTTCTTTTTCCATTTTTTCGTAATACAAAAATTCCATATATCTTGCTCAGAAACTTTTTTATATCGATAGACTTCGAACTCACTTTTCTTACTTTCTAAAGCAGGTAGTACATGTAAATAAATTTCCTCGTAAGTGATTTTCAAAATACCGCACCCCATCTAAAGAATAATGTACCAACTAGTAAGCATATTGTTATTGTAAACGATGTTCCTGTATTTGAGAAGGAAGTGTTTAGATGTCTACTTTTTTAAGAGGATCCATTTTGTTAATGTTCGCCATCTTTTTATCCAAATTTTTAGGTTTTATTTACCGCATGCAGTTTGTCCGATTAACAGGAGAAGAAGCTTACGGCATTTATATGACTGCTTATCCTGCTTTCATTTTCTTTTTGTCACTTATTCAGCTTGGAATTCCGATAGCAATGTCCAAAATTATTGCTGAACTAAGAACAAGAAATGCAGTTTCAAGCTATTTCTCCGTCATGCGAACATCTGTCATTGTCACTGTTATATCTATTCTAGCATTTACTCCTATTTTCCTTTATGTCACTCCATTTATTTCTGAAAATTTATTGAAGAATGATGCCATTACAATGACACTCTATGTCACCATCGCTATAGTACCAATAGCTGCTGCTGGCGGAATCTTAAAAGGTTTCTTTCAAGGAATTGCACGTATAGAAGAGACGGCAGTTTCCCAACTGATGGAACAAATAATACGAATTCTACTTATTAGTTTTTTATTACCTCTTCTACTTCACTCTGCTTCCCCTAAAGAAGCAGCGGCTTATGCAATGGGTATGTCTTTACTTGGAGAGATTGCGTCTTTACTTTATTTGAGATGGAAGTATGTAAAATGGAAAGCGAAGCAAGCTATTAGAAAAGCTTCAACCGCTTATCCACTTTCTCCACTTTTATCTATTGCTCTCCCATCTTCAGGTAGTAAATTATTTGGATCTTTTACATGGTTTTTAGAGCCCATTATTTTCATCAAAGCTCTAGCAATAACTGGTATTACAAGTGTTGCCGCAACGACCCTATATGGAGTTATATCGGGTGTTTTAGTACCATTACTACTCTTTCCGTCTTTTATTCCATATGCACTGTCTGTCGTATTAATCCCAGCTGTAAGCGATGCTTTTGCAAGAAGAAACAATTCGCTTTTAAAAGAAAGAATTCATCTATCCTTAAAATTCTCTACCTTAACAGGCTGTTATGCTGCTACATTATTCTATTTACACGGTGGAGAACTTGTTTCTGCCCTGTTTCATGTAGAAAATGCTACAACTTATATGAAAATTTTGTCACCTATTTTTTTCTTTTATTATATCCAGAGTCCATTGTTCTCTATTTTACAAGCATTAAATAATTCTAAAGCAGCATTTTTGAACTCTCTATATGGTGGAGTAGGTAAATTATTGTTACTATTTTTTCTTGCTTCTCAAGCATCTATTCAAGAAAAGGGAGCAATTGTTGCGATTGGTTTTGGTGTATTAATCACTTCATTTTTACATATTGCTTCGTTAAAACTGAAAAAAGAAGCACAAATTGGCTTCTCCTTTTTTGCTCTTCCATATATTATATTCTTACTCACCATTATTTCACGGCCATTGTTCTTTTCTATTGGAGAACATTCGTTAATTGTGGATTGTTTATTTACATTGCTTTATTTAACGGTTGGATTAGTTTTATTCGGACAAATAAAAAGAAAGGAAGTCAATGTCATACTACAAATTCTACGTACATCTAAAAAGAAGTTTTAAGTTGAATATATAAAGAATCATTCTCATAACTGCAATAAAACACCTTCTTTTCATCGTCTATGTACTGTGCTTGTAATTGTTCCATTAACCACTTTTCGTCTTTACCAATTCTTTGAAGGTGATTTTTTTGAATTTCACCGTCTAAAATAAGTGGAAAAACAAATTGTTCACTGTCTTTTTTGAAGATAGACAAATTGCCAGACGGTTCTAAAAATGCATAGTTAACAGATTGAATAGATCCTATTTGTTGTTCTCTTAGCTGTTGTAGTAAGTCATCTAAATTATAACGCTGTTTTCTCATTTCTTTTTCATTAATGATACCATCTTTCACAATGATGGATGGTTTGCTTTCCATCACATCCCGGAATTTTTTATTTTTCAATGAAATATAAGAAACAGTAATTTGAATTATTAACAAAATAATCATTGGTAAAACTGCATGAAAAAAATTACTTTTAGGATCATCCAAAGCAAAGGCACCAACTTCGGCAATTAGCAAAAAAACGACCAAGTCAAAAATACTCAGTTCTCCTACTTCTCTTTTACCCATTAAACGAAGAATAACCAATATTAACCAATATAATATAAAAGTACGTATAATAATGATGAGAATATCGTTCATCCTATCACCTCGTAATTACTGTACCCAATAAAAAAGAACTTACTCATTAATCCTGAGTAAGTTCTTTTTATTATTCCGAGATAACTCGTCCAACTGCAACTCGTTCAAATTGTAAACGAGTTCCATCTGCTACTACTACAAAAATAGTTTTATCATCTACTGCATCTACCTTCGCGTGTAAGCCACCAACTGTAATAATTTGGTCTCCACGTTTAAGATCATTTTGCATTCGTGATGTATTTTTTTGTCGCTTTTGTGCTGGACGAATGATGAAAAACCACATCACAGCGAACATTGCAACAATCGGCAATAAGCCTGTTAAACTTCCCATATATTTTATCCCCTCCTTTTTCTCTATTTACAGTATACAAGAATCAGAAATTTTTTGCATTTGGTTTATTATAACCATACTCTTCAAAAAACTCTTCTTTGAAATCAAGCAAGCGATCTTCACGAATTGCTTGACGCACATTTTTCATTAAATTCATTAAGAAATGAAGATTATGGAAAGATGCTAAGCGTAATCCAAAAGTTTCATCCGCTTTAAATAAATGGCGAAGATATGCTCTGGAATAGTTTTGACAAGTATAACAATCACACTTTTCATCGATTGGTCCAAAGTCGCGCGCATATGCTGCTCCTTTAATAACTAAACGACCTTTTGACGTGAAAAATGTACCATTACGTGCTATACGAGTAGGCAACACACAGTCAAACATGTCTATCCCTCGAATAGAGCCGTCAATTAAAGAATCAGGTGACCCGACTCCCATTAAGTATCTCGGCTTATTTTCGGGCATCATAGGAGCCGTAAAATCAAGTACACGATTCATCACATCTTTTGGTTCTCCTACTGAAAGACCTCCAATTGCATAACCCGGAAAATCCAATGATACTAAATCTTTTGCAGATTGTCGACGTAATTCTTCGTATTCTCCTCCTTGAATGATCCCAAACAGCCCTTGCTTGTCTGTATTTGTATGTGCTGTTAAACAACGTTCAGCCCAGCGAGATGTCCGTTCTACAGACGCTTTCATGTATTCAAATGTTGCAGGGTACGGGGGACATTCATCAAAAGCCATCATAATATCCGAGCCCAAGGCATTTTGAATTTCCATTGATTTTTCAGGACTTAAAAATAATTTATCTCCATTTAAATGATTTCGGAAGTGAACACCTTCTTCTTCAATTTTGCGCATATCACTTAAACTGAATACTTGAAATCCACCAGAATCCGTTAAAATGGCACGATCCCAATTCATAAATTTATGCAATCCGCCTGCTTCGCGAATAATATCATGCCCTGGACGTAACCATAAATGATATGTGTTGCTTAATATTATCCCAGCGTCCATCCCTTTAATCTCTTCTGGAGCCATGGTTTTCACGGTAGCTTGTGTACCTACCGGCATAAACGTAGGTGTCTCAAAAGAACCATGTGGCGTGTGTACTATCCCTAGACGAGCTCCTGTTTGTTTATCTTTTTTGATTAATTCATACGTAATAGCTGTCATTTAATAGTTCCTTCCTTTTATCAACATCGCATCACCGAAACTGAAAAAGCGGTAACGCATGTCAATTGCTTCGTTGTATGCATTTAATATAAAATCTCTTGAAGTAAGCGCACTCACTAACATAACTAGTGTAGATTTTGGTAAGTGAAAGTTAGTAATCATCCCATCAATACATTTAAATTCATATCCTGGATAAATGAAGATGGATGTCCAACCACTGTCTTCTTCTATCTTGCCTTCAAATTTGGAGGCAACTGTTTCCAAAGTTCTTGTGGAGGTAGTCCCTACAGCAACAACTTTTCCACCAGCTTGTTTCACTTCATTTATCGTCTGTGCAGTTTGTTTAGAAACACGATAAAACTCTGAATGCATTTCGTGATCATCAATCGAATCGACACTAACTGGTCGGAATGTGCCTAGCCCAACATGAAGCGTCACAAAAGCTATTTTAACACCCTTTGCTTGAATTTCATCTAAAAGTGATTTTGTAAAATGAAGTCCTGCAGTTGGCGCAGCAGCTGAACCTTGTTCTTTTGCATAAACCGTTTGGTAGCGGTCTTTATCTTCCAACTTTTCGTGAATATAAGGTGGAAGGGGCATTTCACCAAGCTGATCTAACACTTCGAAAAACAAACCTTTATACTCCATTCGGAATATTCGTCCGCCGTGATCTTTTAGTTCTGTACAAACTGCGGTTAATAGACCATCGCCAAATGTAATTTTTGTTCCTATTTTTACACGCTTCGCAGGTTTCACTAGCGTTTCCCAATGATCGCCTTCTATTTGCGTTAACAAGAGAACTTCTACATGTGCCCCAGTCTCTTCTTTTATGCCCATTAAACGAGCTGGCATTACCTTCGTGTCATTTAATACTAGACAATCCCCTGCATTTAATTCACCGAGAATAGCAGAAAAAGTTTCATGTTTAGTTAAATTGTTTGGATAATCCGCTATTAGCAGTTTACTGCTTGTCCGGTCAAGAAGCGGGGTTTGTGCAATTAACTCTTCTGGTAAATCAAAATCAAAATCTTCTACTTTCATATAGCTTACTTCCTTTACAAGTTATCTTTTTCAATTGGTAACGGAAATCCTAAGTGTTCATAAGCGAGCGACGATACAACTCTTCCCCTTGGAGATCGTTGGATAAAACCAATTTGCATTAAATAAGGCTCATACACATCTTCAATGGTTGTAGATTCTTCCCCGATGCTTGCTGCTATCGTGTCTAGACCAACAGGGCCACCTCTGAAACGTTCAATCATAGCTGTGATCAGTTTATGGTCAATATGATCCAAGCCTCTTGGGTCGACTTGCAAAAGTTCTAATGCTTCCCTGGCAATATCCAATGAGATATGTCCATTCCCTCGAACTTGTGCATAATCTCTCACACGCTTAAGCAAACGATTTGCAATACGTGGAGTTCCTCTTGCACGTCTCGCAATTTCTCCAGCAGATTCATAATCGATCGAAGCATTAAATAACTCTGCACTTCTGACAACAATCGAAGTTAGAGCCTCTTCATCATAAAAATCGAGTCTTAATAGCACGCCAAAACGATCTCTAAGTGGAGCTGATAACGCGCCTGCTCGTGTAGTGGCACCGATTAATGTAAAAGGCGGCAAGTCCAATCGAACACTGCGAGCAGATGGGCCTTTTCCAACAACAATATCTAAACAAAAATCTTCCATGGCAGGATAGAGTACTTCTTCAATCGAGCGATTTAACCGATGAATTTCATCTATAAATAAAACATCTCCAGGTTCAAGCGAACTAACAATAGCAGCTAAGTCTCCTGGTCGTTCAATTGCAGGACCACTCGTCATCCGTATTTGGACATTCATTTCATTTGCAATAACAGCTGCAAGTGTTGTTTTACCAAGTCCAGGAGGTCCATATAATAGACAGTGATCTAAACTTTCACTTCTCATTTTGGCAGCTTCGATGAAAATTTCTAAATTATTTTTTATCTTATCTTGCCCAATGTATTGTGATAATAATTGAGGACGAAGCGATTGCTCAAATGGCTCATCAAAATTAGAAACTTCACTTGATATTACACGATCTGTCATTTCTAGAACCTCCTTACTTACTTACTTACTTACTTACTTACTTACTTACTTACTTACTTACTTACTTACTTACTTACCCGAAAATAATAATTGAAGTGCTTTTTTGATGAAATCATCTGTTGTTTGCAGAGATTCATTTCCTTTTAACAATGGACGAATTTTCGTCAATTCACGCTCTGAATAACCTAAAGCAGTTAATGCAAGCATCGCCTCTTCTAACTCATGATTTGCGTGATTTGAGTCAAATAATGTAGGTTCGTCTTGTGTAAAATCGAATTGTTCCACATCTATTAAATCATTTAATTTCCCTTTTAAGTCTAATATCATTTGTCGAGCAGTCTTTTTCCCAACTCCAGGAAATTTCACTAAAAAAGATTCATCTTCACGTTCTATTGCTTGAATAACATGATTTGGTTCGCCACTCGTTAAAATTGCTAAAGCACCTTTTGGACCAATGCCAGAAACAAGAATAAGCTTTCTAAATAACTCTCTTTGAGAAAGATCTAAAAAACCCATTAGTTGCTGTGTGTCTTCCCTTACATGAAAATGTGTATACACTTGAATCACTTCTTCACTTTTTCGAAAAGCAAATGGATTTGGTGTAAAAAGTTGATATCCAATTCCTTGTTGTTCTATTACCACATACTCAGGTGTAACACGGGTCACCTGACCTTTTATGTAATCATACATTCTATGTATCCCTCACAATCGTCAGACCTATTATAACATAATAGTATAGACAACAAGAAAGAAGGTCGCTCTTTAAATGAGCGACCAACGCTTATTCATCCTTTTATAAGTGACTTAAATTATAGCATAATTTTGGCCATTCTGTTAGTGCTTTATTTGTATATGGAATTAGTTGATCAATAAATTTTTGCTTTCTCTCTATTGGCAACGCATAAGCATATAGCCATTCCCTATATAATTCATTTGGATACATCAGTGCTTCTTTATGTTTTAAAACGACCTTTTCTAATAATGGAAATTCATGAATCAAAAAATAAATGTCATAGTCAATTGCCGGTAGTACACGATGCATCCACAAGATGTCTTCCACTTCCTTTGGACCAATTACAGCAAGATCAAAGTCTATCATTTTGTATGCTTTTTGATTGGACAAAAAGTTATGATGTACAACATCTCCATGCAATATCGTAATATCCTGATTACTAAACGATTGTATATTATTCAATGCAATTTCACCATATTGGATAAGCATCTTCGTTTTTTCTACACCCATATAAAATTCTGCAAAATAAGAAATCTCTTTCATTTTTAAAAACCGGTTTTGCCACTTAGCGATTAAATCAAACTGCCCCAACAAGTTGGAGTCTTCCCACTTGATCAATCGATTCGTTTCATGTAACTCACTTAATAAGGAATAGACTTCTTTTCGATCTCTTTCACTTCCATAATCAACTGAATGTGTCCCCTTAAACCAAGGTTGTATTATAAAGTCTTCTTGTGCAGACTCCATAACAGGTAATATAAATGGCTTATCGAGTTGCTGTAACTCTTGATGAATTAAACGAATCTTTTCTGCCTGTTCCACCGTCGAATACTTTTTTACAGAAAAAAGGCCATTTTCATTTTCCCATTTCCATACATTCTTTTTGATTTGTCTAATATAATTATTCACTTTTTAAAAGTGATGGAACGGATGTGGTGGACATGGATGTGGCGGACACGGATATACTGGCACGTAGCATACAGGCATATATGGATAATGCCCATAAGGTTGCATTTCCTGCATATCTGGTTCCATGTATGGGAATGACTGCATGGACTGACATTGTTCACATTGACACATTGGTTCGTACGGATACATTGGTACAAACTCGGAAGAAGGTTCTTCCATTATTGGACTCACATATTGTGGAGTAGGTGGCGCTGGAATTGGCTGTGGCTGTGGTGGTGGTTGAACTGGAGCCATTGGTTGAACTTGATTTATCGGATTTGCCTCATTTATTACTTTAATTTCTTCTTTTTCACGATCTTCATTATGAATATTTATATGAATCGATGTAGATTCAATAAGTCTCCACCCTTGAGGTGAAGGAGTCATTTCTATTTCTGGTACAGGCATTATATGATAGGGCATAGTATAGGTATGAACTGGTGGTGCTTGTTGAATCGGTGGAGCTAGTGGCGGTGCTTGTTGAACTGGTGGAGCGGATGGGGCAATTGGTACAGGTACAGGCATTGCTTTGTAAATCGGATGTACTGGTTGTGCTTTATAAATCGGATGAACTGCATGCGATATATGAACTGGATGAACTGGATGATGCGGGTGATGGTGATGAGTTTCGTGATGTGGATGAGTTTGATGCATATGATGAGTCGGTTGGTAATTTTTGTTAGTTCCTTGATGTGGTTGAATCTTGACTTCCTCCTTCTTAACCATTTGTTTCTTAACTTGACGTTCCTCGCTATATGGATGTCTCGTAGACTCCATCTTTTTCGTTTCAGGAATAAAAATCTTCATCCCCGGAACAATATACTCTGGATTTGCCAGGTGTGCATTTAACTTCTTTAATTCATCAAAGGAAACATCGTAGCTTCTCGATATTTTCCAAAGAGTGTCTCCTTTTTGTACGATATGAACGTGCACAGTTTTCCTCCTTCCTTCCCTATAAAATATGTATATCAATTTCAAATGGTCACATGTTTTCAAAACATTCTAAAGTCCCTTCATGTTAAACTTATGAAAAGACAGTAGGCAGTTATACCAGATTGGAAGGATTATTATTGAAAAAACTAATAGATATCCCTTTAGGCGAAACCTATACTAACCCAAATAAATAAGCACCTCCATTTGAAGGCACTGACCTAAATAAATGAGACAAATAAAAGCACCTTTCGTTGAAAAACGGGTATACAATACCTAAATTCAATACGGAGGTGTTTTTTCTATGGGGACAAGAGTCAGTTATCCAGTCGAAGTGAAAATGAAGGCGATAGAAATGCGATTGGCTAAGGTACCAGTAAAGGAAGTAATGGAAAAATTGAGTATTCGGAACAAAACGCAATTGAAGAGATGGATGCATTGGTATCGAAATGGAGAAATCCACCGTCTCCATCAACCAGTCGGTAAACAATATACCTTCGGTAAAGGACCGGAATATGGCAGTGAGACTGCCAAACTGCAGGCAGAGAATCGATATTTGAAACAGCAGATTGAAGTTTTAAAAAAGTACGAGGAATTGGAAAGGAAGTGGTGCCAAAAGTAGTGATCCAATTAGTTGAAGAATTAAAGAACGTTATGCCTGTCGGAGAGATTTGTCGTCACCTTGGTGTAGGTCGGTCATCTTACTATTGTTGGAGAAAGAATGCCGATCAAATCACACAAAAGGAGATTCGAGATCAACAGATTGGCGACATGTGCAAACAACATAAGTTCCGATATGGTTATCGAAAGATTTCCGCTCTATACACAGGAGTTTGTGTGAAAACTGTGCAGCGTGCTATGCAAAAATATGGTTGGCAATGTAGAGTAAAGGTGAAAAAAAGGAAGCGTACGGGACAGCCAGCATATGTCGCACCGAATTTATTGGAACGGGATTTTTCAGCTTCTAGTCCTTTGGAGAAGTTAGTTACAGATATTACGTACTTGCCTTTTGGCCAATCGATGATGTATCTTTCTAGTATTCTCGATGTCTTCAATGGCGAGATTGTGGCACAAACTATCGGTTTCAAACAAGACACCGATTTTGTGTTGGACACGCTCAATCAATTGCCAGATCTACCAGAAGGATGTATTCTGCATAGTGACCAAGGTTCCGTTTATACGTCCTATGCTTATCAAAAAGCAGTCAAAAAAAAAGGAATTACCATGAGCATGTCCCGCAAAGGCACGCCAGCTGATAATTCCCCAATCGAAACGTTTCATTCCACGCTAAAGTCTGAAACGTTCTATCTAGACAATATCTATCGCACAACGAATGCATGTGTGATACAAATCGTCGAAGAATACATTACTTATTATAACAATATCCGTATTCAAACGAAATTAAACAGCCAATCGCCGATTCAATACCGTCAATTGGCTGCATAATAGGGGTTTTTATTCCTGTCTCAAAAAGGGTAGTCAGTGCCGAATAGGAAGGTGCTTTTATTGTTTATTGTAAATATCAACTCATCAGCTAAAAAGTGTCTCTTAGGTTTCGTATGTATAATAAGAGCCTAGTGATTTAACTTCACATCCTAAAGCCCTTAACTCTTCCAAAGCCCCTATCATCATTGGCGTTCGCTCGTCTTCTAAAACATCAATCACAAAAAAGTATTGACCTAAGCCTGTTTTTAATGGGCGGGATTCAATTTTACTCAAATTGAGCTGTCTCCATGCAAAAACAGAAAGCA
Organism: Psychrobacillus sp. L3; assembly: GCF_042945595.1. GTDB lineage: Bacteria > Bacillota > Bacilli > Bacillales_A > Planococcaceae > Psychrobacillus. The sequence continues at coordinate 2,406,373 of NZ_CP168493.1, forward strand.
CTTGATGTAACGCTCCAGAACGATCATCTTTTGGTAAAGTAATCATAACAGTCGTTTTCACTTGATCAATATGCACTTTCTTCTGTATGCAAAGATTGCTTCTTGAAAGAACAAAGAAACGTGTATGATTAAAATGGAAATCATGAATATTATGTCCAACAATCGATAAGCCATATTCAGTAGCTGCGGATGAATTTCCAATTGCAGCAATACAGTCCTGTTCATTTTCGGAAACAAACTTAGCTGCCGCTGCCGTTGAAGTTGCTTGTTCAAGAAGAACTTTGCCAAAACGATAATATAAATACTTATGACATTGAGCTAAAGCATGCGGATGAGAGAAGATCGTATTTATTTCTTCCCACTTTTTTTCATTATTAGGATGAACCATTAGATGTTGCTCAATTGGAGCTTGTATTTCCGCAATCACATATAAATCTACTTCATGAAATAAGTAATCAATTGTTAGCGGAACAGTCCCCTCTAAGGCATTTTCCAGAGGAACGACAGCAATATCTACTTTCCCATTTACTACTGACTCAATGCATTCAGGTATCGTTCGGGTAGATACAAGCAAATCACTTTGAAATAATGCTTTAGTTGCTAAATGCGTAAAGGAAGCTTCTGGTCCAAGATAAGCCACTTTTTGTATTGCCATATGTAATCCTCCTTACAAAGCACCAGAACTAATTACTTCAGCAGATTCCACAAAGTCTAGTCGCTTCATTTCATTGATAAAATCATCTAGTTGTTTTGTCATCTCCGTAACATCTAAAGACAATGTAACGCTTGCTCTTCCTTGGATCGGAATAGTTTGATGTATGGTCAAAATATTAATGGAAGATTCTGCAACAAGTTGCAAAAGTCTAGCAAGCGTGCCTTCTCTGTCCTCAAGTTGCAGAAATACCGTTAATATTCTTTCCTGTACAATCGAATGGAAAGGAAAAACCGCATCACGATACTTATAAAAAGCACTTCGAGATAAATCAACTTCTTTTACTGCATCCCAAATGGAAGACACTTTTCCAGATTGGAGAAGATGCTTTGCTTCCAAAGTTTTTTGCATTGCTTCGGTAAGAACATCTTCTCTTACTAAATAAAAGCGTTGATGCGTCACATCTTTCATACGGTTTCCTCATTTCCCTATTCGATAAACTCAAACTCAAATTCTAATAGTCGTACGGTATCTCCATCCTTAGCACCACGTAAACGAAGCGCTTCATCAATTCCCATCCCTCTCAACTGTCTAGAGAATCTGCGAATTGAGTCTTCACGGCTGAAGTCAGTCATTTTAAATAAGCGTTCCACTGTTCCACCAGCTAAAATAAATGATCCATCATCATCTCTTGAAATCGTGAAATCATCTTTTTTCGCTTCATATTTGTACATAACAGATGTTTCTGTTTCTTCTTCGACTAAATCTTCTAATGGGTATTCGGGAGCATCTTCTAACAAGTCGGCAATAGCGAAAAGTAAATCTTGTACTCCTTGTCGAGAAATTGCAGAGATTGAGAAGATTTTCACATCAGTTCCAATTTTTTCACGGAAGGCTTTTAAGTTTTCTTCCGATTCAGGCATGTCCATTTTATTTGCAACTATAAGTTGGGGTCTTTCTGTTAAACGTAGATTATATTGTTTTAATTCGTCATTAATCGTCAAGTAGTCTTCATAAGGATCTCGTCCTTCGAGTCCTGACATATCGATCATATGCACAATAACTCGTGTACGCTCAATATGACGCAAGAATTGATGACCTAGGCCTACACCCTCATGTGCACCTTCGATTAATCCTGGTAAGTCCGCCATCGCAAAGCTTCGATGATCTTCCGTTTCGACCATTCCTAAGTTAGGAACAATGGTTGTGAAATGATAAGGAGCGATCTTTGGTTTTGCAGCCGACACAACGGATAATAAAGTCGATTTCCCTACACTTGGGAATCCAACCAAACCAACATCCGCTAAAACTTTAAGTTCTAACGTAACATTTAACTCGAACCCTGGTTCACCTTTCTCAGAAAGCTCTGGTGCGGGATTGGCAGGAGTCGCAAAACGAGAATTCCCTCTACCACCGCGTCCCCCTCTAGCAATAGCTGCTTTTTGACCATGTTCCACTAAGTCAGCAATAACTTGACCAGTTTCTTCATTCATTACAACAGTACCTGGAGGAACTTTTACGAATAAGTCATCCGCATTTGCTCCATGCATATTCTTACTGCCTCCATGATCCCCACGGTTTGCTTTAAAAATTCGTTTATAACGGAAATCCATTAACGTACGTAAACCTTCATCTACTACGAAAATAACATCTCCACCATTTCCTCCGTCCCCACCTGCAGGACCTCCTAGAGGCACATACTTTTCGCGACGGAATCCAACCATACCATCTCCGCCGTCTCCACCTTTGACATACACTTTTACGTGATCAACAAACATTTATTTCACTCCAATCTCTCAGTTGCAATTAACTTAAATTTTATTCGGGATTCTGTGTTCATTTCTTTCTCCACACGAAATAAGTCTGTAAAAGACTCATCGATCCAAGTATATGAAGTCCATTCTCCAACTAATTCTACCTGAACTTCTAATACATCATGGGAATATAAACGAATGCTTAATATCTGTTCTTGATAACCTTTCAGCAAAGGATATATTGTGTCGATGAATCGTTTTAAATAATCTTTTAAAGGGGAATCGTATTGTTCCGCACCCCTTTTAAAGAGTATTGTTTGAACTTCTAACGATACTTTATTGTATTCCATACTGAATGTTTGTAGCCATTCATTTGTATTATACAAACCTATATTATTCACGTCGAAAAATTGGGTGCATTTTTGTGAGTATGTGCGAATAAGAGTTTTTGCCTCTTCGTGTCTACCCATATCTAAATTCATTTGAATTAAATGTAGATTATTTAAAAAATCATGCATCGTATGACGCAATACTTCATTAATTGATATTTGTTTAGGCTCCATATTCGTTTACACACTCCGTATTAAACTGTCCTTTTTCAAGTATAACAGGTCTAGCCCTTTTTTTCTTGTGAGAAATTAGAAAAGCTTAAGCGCCTATGTCTACCCCGTTCAGGCGAGTTTTTCTGCGATGTGCTTGCGCAGGAGCAAAATGGGGAAAAGCGAAGAGGCTGCTTCTAAGCCAACGCTGTTTTTTCACATTTGACCCCAATGCGGCAATGTTCTTCTGCGACGAGCTTTGCGCAGAAGCACAGACGCTGGAGTCCGGGCAGTTACTAAATAAAAAAAGAATACTTTCTTCTTAAGAAAAGCAGAAGCTAGTGTCTTTAAAGATTGTAAAAAAATTTCCAGCTATTTAAGTTTTATTCTTGAGAAAAGAAAAAGGACTGCATAAATGCAGTCCTTTTGTTTTTTGATTAAGCTTCTTGAGCTACAGGATATACACTTACTTTTTTCTTGTCGCGGCCGAAACGCTCAAAGCGCACTACACCGTCAACTTTCGCAAAAAGTGTGTCATCTCCACCACGTCCAACGTTTTCACCCGGATGAATTTTAGTACCGCGTTGACGATATAAAATAGATCCGCCTGATACAAATTGTCCATCAGCACGTTTAGCGCCAAGACGTTTTGATTGAGAGTCACGACCATTACGAGTCGAACCTACTCCCTTTTTGGATGCGAAAAACTGAAGATTTAATTTTAACATATGTTCCACCTCCTACTTTTTGAAGGTTATTTTTATATACTTCCCATAATCTTGCTCAATCGTTTGTAAAGAAACAATCATCGCTTCTAAAATTAACTGCATGTTAGCAGCTTTTTCTAGATTTGATATGCCTGGCACTTCGACGTATAAATAGCCTCCGTCACCTTTTTGCTTAATAATAGGAGTGATTTCTGTAAGTGCGATGATGGCATTAACTGCACCAAATGATACAGCAGACGCACCTGCACATACTAAATCTTTTCCATATTCCGCAAAATCAGCATGTCCTTTCATTTCAAATGAATGAATAAGACCTGATTGATCTTTTGTTACAGTCACTTTAATCATCTTATAAACTAATAGATTCTACTACTAATTTTGTGTATGGTTGACGATGACCTTGTTTTTTATGATAGTTCTTTTTCGCTTTGTATTTGAAAACGATGATTTTTTTAGCTTTGCCATTTTTTACAACTTTCGCTGTAACTGTAGCACCTTCCACGAATGGAGCACCAACTTTAACATCATCTCCACCTACGAATAAAACTTTGTCGAAAGTTACAACTTCATCAGCATTAGCATCTAATTTTTCAATGTAGATTTCTTGCCCTTGTTCAACTTTGATTTGTTTACCACCAGTTTCAATAATTGCGTACATACTTGCACCTCCTCTTAGACTAAGACTCGCCTTACAAAAGGTGACTCGATTACTCGAACACTTTAACCTTTTCAGAGCGGTTGTAACAACGGGTGCTGCTACAAACATTAACATTAGAATATTACCACATACACAATATCTAGTCAAGCATTTTTCGTTACATAGTCGAATGCTAGCTTGTACTTCCGAAATCTCCAATACGAATAATTTTGAAGCGCTAAAAATAAAAAAACAATTGTAACAGAAAGCGCTTTAGGAAAATAATATAAACTCACGCAGAAAATGAATAAACTAGAAAAGAGAGAAAAACCAATTACTTCAACATATTTATCTGGTATAAACAGCAATAAAGCTCGTCCTCCGTCTAGCGGATAAACAGGAAGTAAATTAAAGCAAAAAATAACAAACTGGATAAATACCATGATATTTTTCTGTGGAAGATCAACCAAACTGAAAAAGATCAATAATAGAAACGTAAAAAAAGGCCCAAATAATATTACTAAAAGCTGATCTGTATTAGTATTTTTGGAAAACTGCTCCATTTTAATTTCACCGCCATATGGTAAAATCGTGCAGGAGTTCACTCTTATCCCTAGAAGTTTTGCTGCAAATAAGTGACCTAGTTCATGAAATAATAGAGAACCAAATAAGATAGAGTAAACAGCAATTTCTCCAGACAAGTAGAAGAAAAGAAAAAATGGAATCATGATGGGATGCACTTTGAAAACCTTTTTATTCATCTGTTTCCGATAGCCACTCAATAAGTTCATTTACACCCAAATTTTTTCCATCTTTTACCACTTTAATATAAAGTAGCTCACTGTCCGCAGACGCAAATTTATCCCCTGCATTAATCGTTGTATATGGTAATTGATGAAACTCCTTTACAAATCCAAACGTCACAGTTTCCCCAGTATCATATAAGATAGAAAGAGTCTTTCCTGTCTTTTTAGTATATCCAGTAAATATGATAAAGCCATTTTCAGAAGCATAAAGATCTTGAGAATTATTAATCGATAAAATAGCTCCCTCCAACAAAGGCTGAATCGATTTATAATCGATTAAAGGAGGAGTTGCAATAGGTGCATTTACACTAATAAGATCATCCGGTTTTTTTATCCACTCGACTACTCTTTTAAAAATCGCACTTGGTTTTTGAGGTTCTAAAAGTGATGTGGAGTAACTAGTCGATAATACATCATTATTTTCAAATTTATTCAACATGAAGAATAGCATTACAAATACAAGTGCAAATATCCATTTTTTTTTCGATAGCATAACATTCCCCCTACTAGATATATATATGAAATAGGAGACTATTTAATGAAAAAAATAAACCGACTACCAAATAATTTGGTAGTCGGCTTATATTTATTTTGCAAAAATAGATTTGATTTTAGACATTACACCTTTTTTCGGCATGTCCATTGACATTAAAGGTACAGACTCGCCTAAAATGCGACGTGCAATATTACGGTACCCAAGTGCAGCTCTATTCGAGGGATCCATGACAACAGGTTCCCCCTTATTCGAAGAAGTAATAACACTTTCATCATCAGCTATAATTCCCAATAAATCAATCGATAAATGAGTCGTTATTTCATTAATATCTAACGCTTCGCCTTTATTCATCAAATGCTGGCGAATGCGATTAATAATCAATTTCGGTGGATCGATCGATTCTTCTTGCTCTAGTAACCCAATTATACGGTCTGCATCGCGAACTGCTGAGATTTCAGGTGTTGTGACAACAATTGCTTTGTCTGCTCCTGCGATTGCGTTTTTATACCCTTGCTCGATACCAGCAGGACAGTCAATTAACACATAATCATAGTCCCGTTTTAACTCGGTCACAAGCTCTTTCATCTGCTCTGGGTTTACTGCATTTTTATCGGTCGTTTGAGCAGCTGGTAGTAAAAATAATCGATCCTCAAAACGTTTATCCTTCACTAGCGCTTGATGCACTTTACAACGTCCTTCTATGACATCTACTAAATCATAAATAATTCTATTTTCAAGACCTAGAACGACATCTAAGTTTCTTAGACCGATATCAGTGTCCATTAAACAAACTTTTTTCCCTTGAAGAGCCAATGCAGTTCCAAGGTTTGCAGTTGTCGTCGTTTTACCGACTCCTCCTTTCCCAGAAGTTATTACGATTGCTTCTCCCACATTAGCTTCCTCCTTTAAATGTTGATAGATTCGGTCTTATTAATCGAAGCTCTTGCAAACGATCAATTGCTATAAAACCATTTGCATGTAAATAAGCACATTCCATCTCAGGATGTTCAGATAATATAGTTAACTCATCTGTCATTGTTTCTACGACATTATCTATGATCAAATGAGTAGCTTCTAACCAGGAAGCTGCAATAACTGCATCTCGATTTCCATTAGATCCAGCATGCGCAATTCCTTTTAAACGTCCTAATACAAACACATTACCACCCGCAACAACTCGACCATTCGGATTAACATCTCCAATAACAACTAAATCACCTATTGCGGTAATTATTTGGCCAGATCGTACAATCCCTACATAAGTTTCCGACTGATTTTCTAACAATCTTATATTGCATTCTTCTACAGTCATTACTTCACTTTGAATTTTCGCTACTCGAAGATGTTCTGTTTGTTGAACACAGTTAATAATTTCTTTCGCTTGTTCATCATTGCAATATCGATTTCCTAGTTGTAAAAGTACCTCAGCTTGACCTTCAAAACCCTCATCAGAAACCTTCTTTGCTAATTCTTCTAAAAGTTCTGTATATGAACACTGATCGTCTAGGCGTAATACAAGGCCCTCTTTCGTTCCTTTTATAGATATTAACTGCTTTTTCGTCAATCAAGCCACCTCAGATTCACCATTTAAACCTAAACATTATTTTTGAAGTAATAATGTTTTTTGTTTAAATCGATTTAGAAGAATATATTTAAAAACCCACCCGAACATCACGATAAAGACTAAGTTACCAATCATCGTTGGTAAAAGATTATGTTGTAAAAAATCTGTAAATGTTATGCTTTTTATCCCTATAAAAGTATAAAATAAAAACAATAATAACTCTACAACCGTCACTAAAATTAGTGTTATAAGCGTCGCTACAACTAAATGCTGATGTACATATTTTGCAATAAAACTAGCAACTAAACACATGAGAGGATAAATAAAAGAATATAATCCAATAATATCAATGAAAAAGACATCATACAAGAGTCCAAAAAATATTGCATAGATCATAGCACGTTTTCGGTCATAATATATGGAGACAAATATTAAATACATGATTAAAAAACGAGGAACTAAAATATAGAAATCATTATTGAGCTCAATGGGAGAAAAAAGTCCAAAAATCGGTTCCATATAAAATAATAGAACCGAAATGATAATTACTAATAAACGAATCATGAGCCGTCACCCGCACCTTTTGTTAAATCGCTCTCTGTATTTTTTCCATCCGTTCCATCTATTACAGAAATGGAACGTTTCGAAATAATAACATGATCTAAAATGGAGAAACTGGCTGCTGGTTTTACATAAGCAAGTTTTGTTAAGCCGTAGTCATCCGTAGTCACTTCCGTAACTTCTCCGATTAAAATACCTTTTGGAAAAATTCCACCTAAACCAGATGTAGTAACTTTTTGTCCTTTTTTCACTTCAAACTCGGAATCGATTCGCTTTAATATAAGCTCTTTTCGTTTTTCATCATATCCTTCGATTAATCCAAATACTTCTTCTTTACCTGCAATAACTGCGGATACCCTGTAATTCGGATTTTGTGTAGATAATAGTTCTACAGTAGATGAATATGGTGTAGTCAACGTTACTTTCCCAATTAGGCCTTGCGCAGTCATAACAGCCATATTAACTTTTACCCCGTGAATCTTTCCTTTATCAATAATGATCTTTTCTTCCCACTGGTCAGGATTTCTTGCAATAACAGTAGATTGAATTGGATCATATGCACGAAGACTTTCTTTTATATCTACAATTTTCCGTAATTCCTTGTTTTGTATTTCTAAATCATTCACATCTGCTTGTAAGGTAGCATAATCTTCTAATCTAGCTTTTAATCGTTTATTTTCATCATATGTATTAAGTAATGATTCAACATTGCTAAAAACTCCAGTAACATAGTGTGTCGGCTTTGAAAAGATGGATTGTCCAAAGCCGACCACGTCTTTAACTAGTTGTTCCGGAACAGATGCATGATCACGTTCTCGTAACGAAAAGCTGATGAGTGCCACAAGAAAAATCATTCCTACAAGCAGCAATATTAATCGCTTATTTGAAAAAAACTGTGGCATATCTCACTACCCCTTAATATTTCGTTTGTTGTCGTTTCAATAAGTCCATATGATCTAGTGCCTTCCCAGTACCAAAAGCGACACAATCTAATGGGTTTTCTGCAATAAATACAGGCATATTCGTTTGATAACTAATAACTTTATCTAAATTTTTAAGTAGTGCTCCACCGCCTGTAAGCATAATTCCACGTTCCATTACATCTGCTGATAGTTCTGGAGGTGTTTGCTCAAGCGTTTTCTTCACACCATCAATAATGGCAGCAATAGATTCACGAAGTGCATTAGCAATTTCTTTTGAAGATATTTCAATAGTTTTCGGTAAGCCAGTAACTAGATCTCGTCCACGAATATCCATCTGATCTTCTGTATCCATTACTCTAGCCGATCCAATTTCAATTTTAATCGCTTCCGCAGTTCGTTCACCAATTGTTAGATTATACGTTTTACGCACATAACTAGTAATCGCCTGATCCATCGCGTCTCCGCCTACTCGAACAGACTCACTTGTTACAATTCCACCTAGTGAAATGACTGCTACTTCTGTCGTACCTCCACCTATATCAACGACCATACTACCAGTAGGTTCCCAAACAGGTAAATTTGCACCGATTGCTGCAGCAAATGGTTCTTCGATAGTTACTGCATCGCGAGCTCCAGCTTGTTTCGCTGCATCAATAACTGCACGTTGCTCGACAGAAGTAATGCCAAATGGGACACAAATCATCACATTTGGTTTGCTCCATGACATACCTGCTGCTTTCATTGCATTTTTTAAATAATATTCTATCATTGCAGATGTTGTATCAAAGTCAGCAATTACGCCATCTTTCATTGGACGAATCGCTACGATAGAACCCGGTGTACGACCAATCATATTTTTTGCATCATTACCTACCGCAACAATAGATCTATTTTGTACGTTTTTAGCTACTACAGATGGTTCTCTTAAAACAATACCTTTACCTTTAATAAATACTAACGTATTCGCTGTTCCTAAATCGATACCTACATCTCTTGATCCAAATCCAAACACTATTTTTTACTCCCTTTCCATCTAACGCGAGTTTCTCTATGTTATTTTTAAAGTCATAACTCACATTATAACGGATAGAACGGAAAATGCACAGTGTCACATGTACCCCTTTTCTTTTAAACTAATAAATTGATGATCTCCGATGATGACATGATCTAATAATTCAATCCCCATAAGCTGTCCTGCTTCTAATAATCGTTTGGTTACATCAATATCTTCGGGTGATGGTGCGGGATTTCCGGAGGGATGGTTATGTGCGCAAATTATAGATGCCGCTGAACGTTTCACAGCTTCGCGGAAGATTTCACGTGGATGAACTATTGATGCATTGAGAGAACCGATAAAAATGGTTTGTTTGTGAAGTATTTGATTCTTTACGTTTAAAAAAAGTGTAACAAAATGTTCTTGTTTCAAAGAAGTCATATCGGGCATTAAATAAGTTGCGGCGTCTTTTGGAGATCTTATGGTAAACTTATTATCTGTTTGTTGCTGGGATAATCTTCTCCCCAGCTCAACCGCAGCTAAAAGTTGGACAGCTTTTGCTTCCCCGATACCTTTCACAGACATCATTTCTTCTATAGTCGCATTTTTTAATTCTTGAATTTGTTCAAAAAAGGTGATGACTCGATTAGCTAGATGAAGAACTGACTCTTGCTTCGTACCAGTACGAAGCAAGATAGCTATCAATTCTTGATTAGATAAACTTTCAGCACCTTGTCTTATTAATCTTTCACGGGGACGATCTGCTAAATGCACATCACGAATCATTAAAGAAGGTGGCAAATTCACTGTCATTTGGATTTCTCCTTAGCAAATTCTATAACCTCTAAATTAAGTAGCGTTCGATACAAACGACTTAAAGGTAGACCTACCACATTGTTATAATCTCCTTGAATCTTTTCAACAAATAATCCACCCATCGTTTGTATCCCATAACCACCTGCTTTGTCTAGCGGATCACCAGATTCCACATAGGCTTCGATTTCCTCATCTGAAAGCTCATAAAATTTCACTAAAGTGGATTCCGAGAAAGCGACACTAATATTAGGTCCTAATATAGAAACTCCTGTTATAACATTATGAACTTTCCCAGATAGTAATTTAATAAATTTTTTGGCTTGAGCATTGCTGGTGGGCTTAGATAATAGCGCTTTTCCAATTCGAACTGTAGTATCAGCAGCAATGACAATCGCATCTGAATTTCTTCGGAAAACTGCAGTAGCTTTTAAATCTGCAATCGCAATCGCCATTTGCTCGGGATCATAAACACCATCTAACTCTTCTAAAACTCCAGATGGTTGGACTTCGAACGGAATACCTAAACTACTAAAAAGCTCTTTTCTTCTTGGCGACTCACTTGCTAAGATAATTTTTCTGTCTGTTATTAGTTTCATGTTAATTCCTCCTTTACAATAGGATACAAAAGAATTGTAAAAATGGGAATTGTGCGAGAAATGTGTACAACTTCATTTTGGCGTCATTTTAGTATCAGAAATTCAATTTCAAGCAATTATTTTGTTCCAAATAATGAGTCAAAATTAATAATCGAATAACGGCAGAATCATCCGTAAACGTTGATATCGCAGCAACAACGCTCATCAAATCGCCAGGATAATCTTCTTTTTTTGCAAGCTTATCAAAATAATTTTTTGATATTTTTTCTTCTTGTAATAGATTGATAATATTTTTCGTTTTTGGATCTTCACAACTCTTCGTGGAAATAGTTAAAGGTTTAATGAAAGTAGGTAAATTTTCATTTTCCGAAGCACTCACTTCATTCACAAACAGCTGACTCCACACGTAATATTGATTGTTCACATTAATAATGCTCGCTTTTTGAAGGCTCGGCTGTTCACTTATAAAGGCAAAAGCGCTCTCTTTTGTCGTAAACATGCCATATTGTTTCGCTTTGAATGGAAGGGCACCATCTGCACTTACTTCTATTTTATCTATTTCATCTATTTCTTCTTCCACCTTTGAAGGAGTTGAAACTTGTTCAGTATCTGCTACTTTCTTTTCATTCGATAAACTTAATATAAATCCAAAAAGTAAAACGCCAACAACACCTATCACTAACCCTTGTATTCCCGCTAATATTACTTTATTCCTTGAATTCCGTCTTCTAATTGGCATGAATTCACCTCTTTTATTCACAACCTTAACATGCGGTAAATAAAAAAAGACGAGACCTATGTCGGCTCGTCCATAAAATTTATCGCGTTAAAAAAACAAATTTACATACCAATCGACAAGCGCACTTCCGTAAAAGTATGAAATAACTGCAGCTACAGCAATCGATGGCCCAAATGGTATGGGAGTTTTACGTCCCTTCTTTGCAATCTTCAAAGAAATAACACCTACAATAGCACCAATGAAAGACGCCAAAAATAGAGTTACTAAAGTCTGCGTAATACCTAAAACAATCCCGATGACAAAAAACAATTTAATATCCCCGCCACCCATTCCGCCTTTCGACAACACTGCAATCAAAAATAAAATCCCAAACCCAATAACCGCTCCGATTATACTATCCCACCAAGGAGTTAAAGGCGATAGTATCCTGCCGGCAATTAAAGGAATTACGAAGAATAAAAGAATCTTATCTGGTATGAGCATATAGGCAATATCCGATACCGTAATTATCACAAGCAACGAAATAAATAGGATAGCTACGATCAATTCCTTTGAAAATCCAAGTTGGACAAATGCAAAAGCAAATAAGACTCCCGTTGAAAGCTCCATCAAGGGATACATCCAATGAATCTTCGTCCCACACCCACGACATTTCCCTCTTAAAAAAAGATAGGAAAATACCGGCACTAAATCTAATAACGTTAGATTTCGATCACATACTGTGCAATGGGAAGGAGGTTTTACAATAGACTCCCCTTTAGGAACGCGTAGTCCTACTACATTGAAGAAGGAGCCGGAAATTAAGCCGTATAAGAAAAATAATAATGTATAAAATATGATCATTTTAATTCTCCATTATTTTAGTTCATTATAATAAAACGTAGTCAATTGAATTTCTGCAAAAATTGTTTCTTCCGAATCCATTTCGTACATTTGTTCTTCACCATGCATAGTAAACTTTATTTGATCAACATGGACAATTCATTCTAAATTTCCAAGTTCTTTAATAAAAAAATTTAGATGGTCGTAATCTTATGTTAATACAGAAATATTTTAGGTAATTACCTTAAATTGAGCAGGAAGTGCAATATTAGGTTTCGAGAGCTATTAAAATGTTCCTACTTCACATACTCCGCAACTCTATTCCGACCAGCCTGCTTTGCGCCGACATAAAGTGCACGATCTGCATTTCTTAATAAAGCCATTCCTTCATCACTATCCTCTGGAGCTGAGGAGACACCTATACTTGCAGTAATAAAAATAATTTCTTCCCTAGAAACTTCATCTAAATCTAACTGGACAATAAATGGTGTTTGCTCAACTTTTCGACGAAGTTGTTCTGCAATAGCGATTGCTTGTAATTTCGAATAATTTGGGAGCAGAATAACGAACTCCTCCCCTCCGTACCGCGCAACAGTTCCACTGGAGCCAATTTCTTGGCTAATAATTTGTGCAAACTCTTGTAGGATTAGATTTCCGCTTTGATGGCCATAAGTATCGTTGACTCCTTTAAATTTGTCGATATCTAACATGATTAAAGAGACAGAATGATACTTACCTTCCTCTAAGTTTTTCATATTCAGTACCAATTGCTTATCCAAATATCGGTAGTTGTGAATTTTTGTTAATTCACATATCTCACTTTTTTCAACGGCTTCTTTCACATACCTTGCTTTTTCTAGCGACACTGCGAAATAAGAGCATAATAAATGTACGATCTTCAACTGATAGGGTTCAAATACATGTTTCTCTCTTGCAGCTAATATTAGCACGGCTTCTATTTTTTGGTTGCGATAAATCGGTACACACATGACACTTTGCATATCATTCGCTAAAAACGGAGGCATCATATAATTCCACTCAGACTGTTTTTTATATAAAACAGGAATACCTTTTTCATATCCCTTACCAACTAGACTATATTTTATATCTTCATGTGCGAATTGAATTTCTTTATTCACACCATCTTCTATTGCACGTAAAATGAAAAACTGATCATCTACATTATCGACAATATACCCACAGTCAATCGGAAACATATTTGCTAATCGCTCTAAAAACATATCCAAAATTTCTTTACTTGTCATTCGCTCTGCTAGCTGATGCCCAAACTCACTGGCTTTGTTCAAATCAGCATTCACTTTTTCTGAATTACTATACATACGGATGAGAAAGGTGATTGTAATTAACGGTATTCCTAAGAGCCATAATGCCGTAGTGCCTATAGAGTTTTCGAAAAGATATAAGCTTATACCAAATGGTAGTGTCATTAATAAGCAAGAAATTTCCCAATAAAAATCTTTTGTTAATAGTATCGGATTGAAACCGCATACATACTCACGAATATATAAAATTACATGATTAAATAATATATAAGTAATTGCATAGATCGAACCATATAAAACCACATCTTTCATGTTTACGTTTCCTATTTCATAACCTAATGCCATGACGAGTGAACCACATAAAACAGAAAGACTAAAAAACATAAAAGAATTGAAAAAATATTTATAAAGTGTCTGACGATTGATCTTCATGTGATAAATAATTGGAAACAGACATAATTGCATAGAAATAAGTTCAGCTAATAGTCCAAATTTCAAAAAGATAGCCATATTGACCCACAATACTAAAACAAGGGTTGAGCCTGCGATAAAGAAGGGAAATATGCTTGATAATAAAGCTAAAAGTAAAAAGTATCCATAATGCTCCCAGTCAAATAGTTGCGTTGGTGATTTTAAATATACTAACAACGTACCTAAAGGCACGCATAATAGCCACATTATTACCATTACATTTTTTGCTTTATGTGTATAATTCATAGGACTATTAATCTCCTCTTTGCATTTTTTTCTATTACAATAAGCTTATTACCCTAATAATTAAATTGTAACACGTAATTTACAGAAAAATTCAAATACTATTTTCCTGTTTTACTTCTAATTTCTGAGATAAAGTACAAAGAACCCGTGATAATAGTTATATCAATATTTAGATTTTTTCCAATATTAACTTTATCTATATCTTTAGTAACTACTTTGACTTCATGTAAACAATGTTTATACAACTCTTTAGCAGATAAAGCTCGTTCATGGTGAAATTCTACAAATTCAAATGAGGACCCTACTTCCTCTAATCTTCTTAACATACTCACATAATCTTTATCCTTTAAAATACCAATTATAAAGTGGATTCGTTTATTTGGAAAATATTTTTTTATCGTCTCTACTAATGCATCAATACTCGCTTGGTTATGGGCTCCATCACAATAAATGTTTCCCCTTATATTCTCCATTCTTCCAGATAAACTGGCTTGTCCCACTGCCAATTGAGTTTTGCTTTCCTCTAAACTAAAACCACATTCTACTAATGCAGTTATACTTAGCGCCATATTGGACATTTGATGTTCGCCAATCATTCTAGGATGTAATTGCTCAAATTGAATATTTCCATATGTATATGTATTGTTTTCTACAATAAAATCCCTCTCAAACTCAATGACAGATGTACTTTTTTCATTTGCTTCTGTTATAAATACATTTCTTGCTTCTTCTACTAACAGACCTATAACTAGTTTTCCATTCTCTTTCAAAACTCCTGCTTTATGCCAACTTATTTCTTCGATTGTCTCTCCTAAAAAATTGGTATGATCAATCGAAATACTAGGAATAACAGCAATTGACTTTTTCATTACATTCGTACTATCAAACCTTCCACCCATACCAGCTTCTAGGAATAGGACATCTACCGCTACATCTTCAAATACTAGAAAAGCTGTCACCGTCAATAATTCAAAATCAGTTAACATCCCACTAAGTCCAGCTTGTTGCATCTTTTGAAATGCTCTATCCATTTGTTCAGATGTTACATGTTGACCGTTCAATTGAATTTGATCATGAACATCTATAATACACGGTGACGTAAAAGATCCATAAGTTATTCCATGTTCTCTAGCTATAGCACTTAAAAATGCAATAGTCGAACCTTTTCCATTCGTACCAGCTACATGTATTATTCGGTGTTTGTCTTGTGGGTTTCCTAGTTTATCTAAAGCTAGTTGAATAGATTCTAATCCTGGTTTAATAATCGTTTCACTTAGTACTTTCCACTTTTTTTTATATATATTAAAATTAGTTATTTCCACTTACTTCACCCTATTCCTTCTAGATTAAATTCGTGCTAAACTTCTTGTGGATACTATTATATCACGCATTAGCGGAGGTCAATCATTATGCAAACATGTTGGATTGTATACAACGGTAGTCTTACAGATGAAAAATTTATCGATCAAGCTCTCCTCCTTCAAGAAGCAGCTAATAAGCAAGGAATTCAAGCAACACTAGTTAAAAATTATGAGCTTTTAATGGACGTCCAGCATGGATTACATGAAAAACCGGACTTTGTCGTCTTTTTAGATAAAGACATATTATTAGCAAAGTTTCTTAAAAATGAAGGAATTCCCGTTTTTAATGATCCAGATGTTATTGAAATTTGTGACAATAAAGCAATGCAATATATGGAATTAGCAAAGGCTCACATTCCAATGCCAAGAACCATTATAGCTCCAAAAGTGTATGCTAACTTTACAATTCAGCATACTGGATTCTATGAGCAAGTATTACAAACGATTCATCTACCTATGATTATTAAAGAAGCACATGGATCTTTTGGTATGAAAGTATATTTAATCGAAACTAAAAAACAGTTTTTCGATAAAGTGGAAGAACTGAATGGAAAAGAATTTGTTTTCCAAGAGTTTATTGAGTCAAGTAGAGGCCGTGATATTCGTGTAAATGTTGTCGGTGAACAAGTTGTTGCATGTATGTACCGACATTCTGAAACAGATTTTCGTGCAAATATTACAAACGGCGGAACAGCTTCACCTATCATTCTTACGGAAAGACAAAAAGAGGTAGCGATACTTGCTGCTCAAGCATTAAATGCAGAATTTGCCGGTGTCGATTTGTTGTTCGGAGAAGATGAAGAGCCATTAGTTTGCGAAGTGAACGGCGTTGCGCATATCCGTAATCTATACAATGTAACTGGAATAAATGTAGGAGATGCAATGATCCGTTATATACTTTCCAAAGTAGGCGCTGTCGTAATATGAAAGGTTTATTAATATACGAATTGAAAGAAATAGAACGAAATAGCAGTTTTATTGAACGATTAATAATAGCTGCTGAAAGATTTGGACATACACTTACGGTAATAGACGATCAAAACTCATCTATCCCCGAAGCCGATTTCATCTTTTTCAGAGCTAGAAATCCAAAGTTATCGAAACAATTAGAGGAACATAATCTTCCGATGTTTAACCGTGCAGAAGTAAATGTCATTGCAAATGATAAATACAAAGCAATTCAACTCGTCCAACTTTTAGGAATTCCATCTGTTCCTACTAGGAAAATAAAAACAATTTCCGATATTTGCGATTATCCAATTGTCTTAAAAACAGTGGATGGTCATGGTGGGACGCAAGTAGAACTAATTCAGTCAGAAGAACAGGCAAAAGTGTTCTTCGAAGAGCACTTATCTAAGACAATAATCGCTCAAACCTATATCGAAACAAAAGCAACAGATGTTAGAGTGTTCATGCTAGGAACGGAAGTAATTGGAGCAGTTAAACGAATTGGTGTAGCTGATAGTTTTAAGTCAAACTTCACATTAGGCGGCACAGTTGAAGCATATTCTTTGAACTCTCAACAACTTGCAGATGTAGAAAAAATTGCAACAGCTTTGAAAAGCGATTATATTGGAATTGACTTCCTTTTACTTCCAGATGGAAATTGGTTGTTCAATGAAATCGAAGATCCGGTTGGAGCAAGGTCATACTATGCTACAACTAAAAAAGATATCGCCATTCCAATAATGGATTATATTAACAAAAAAATAACAAAAAATCCAGGTCAGATGAGCGTCTAACCTGGAATTTTTTATTTGGAAATTGGTTATGTGGTAATCAAACCATTTATGTGGTGCTCAGACTACTTTATTCATTGCTTTCCCACAAAAATGAGTGAGCCGAGTTAATCATTCGGCTCACTCTTCTTATACTTACATATTTTTCAATTCTTCAATACGTTTCATCACGGTTGCATGTTTTTCTAGGTAATCTTGTTCTTTTGCACGTTCTTCCGCTACCACTGCATCTGGTGCTTTGGAAACGAATCGTTCGTTTGATAGCTTCCCTTGAACTAACTTCACTTCTTTCGCCCATTTTTCTAATTCTTTTTCTAAACGAGCTTTTTCTGCTTCGATGTCAATTAATCCTTGTAACGGCAAGAATAATTCAGCTCCTGTTACCACTGCAGACATGGATTGACCTGGTGCTTCGATTCCTTGACCGATTACTAACGGCTCTGGATTACAGAAACGTTCTAAATATTTTGCATTCTCTTCTAATACTGCTAATGTATCTGCATCTTTAGCTGAAATATATAACGGTACTTTTTTACTCATTGGCGTTTGCACTTCTGCACGAATATTACGTACCGAACGAATAATTTCCGCTAGTAATTTCATGCTCGCAGCATCTTCCTTATTGGAAAGTGCCTCATTTACAGTTGGCCATGCAGCT
Source organism: Psychrobacillus sp. L3 (assembly GCF_042945595.1). Lineage (GTDB taxonomy): Bacteria > Bacillota > Bacilli > Bacillales_A > Planococcaceae > Psychrobacillus. The sequence continues at coordinate 2,424,758 of NZ_CP168493.1, forward strand.
ACTGTAATAGATTCTCCTTCATGAGGTAGGTTTTGCCAAATCTCTTCTGTAATGAAAGGCATAAATGGATGCAATAATCGCATAGTATTGTCTAAAACATATGCTAGCACAGATCGTGTCATCATCTTCGCTTCTTCATCGTCTCCGTTTAGAGGAAGTTTAGACATTTCAATATACCAATCACAGAAATCATCCCAAATGAAGTTATAAAGTGCACGGCCTACTTCGCCAAATTCATACTTTTCAGAAAGTCGTGTAACTTGTTCAATTGTTTCATTTAAACGAGTTAAAATCCATGCATCAGCAACTGACTTTTTACCGGTTAGGTTTATCTCTCCAAATTTTAAACCATCCATATTCATTAATGCAAAACGAGATGCATTCCAAATTTTATTGGCAAAGTTCCAAACTGCTTCTACCTTCTCAGTAGAAAAACGTAAGTCTTGCCCTGGAGATGAGCCAGTACTCAAGAAATAGCGAAGTGAGTCTGCACCATACTTTTCAATCACTTCCATTGGATCTGTACCATTTCCGAGTGATTTCGACATTTTTCTACCATCTTCTGCACGAACCAGTCCGTGAATCAGAACATCTTCAAATGGTCGTGTGCCTGTAAATTCGATTCCTTGGAAAATCATACGGGAAACCCAGAAAAATATAATATCATAACCGGTAACAAGTGTATTTGTTGGGTAATACTTTTTAAACTCTTCATTTTCATTATCCGGCCAGCCAAGTGTTGAAAATGGCCACAATGCCGAAGAAAACCAAGTATCTAATACGTCATTTTCTTGCTCCCAGTTTTCACTATCTACAGGAGCCTCATGCCCTACATATACTTCTCCTGTTTCCTTATGGTACCAAGCAGGAATTCGGTGACCCCACCATAATTGGCGAGAAATACACCAGTCATGTACATTTTCCATCCATTGTAAGTAGGTTTTTTCAAAGCGGTCCGGTACAAAGTTAACTTTTCCTTCTGCTTGTTGTAGCTGAATAGCCTCATTAGCAAGTGGCTGCATTTTAACAAACCATTGTGTAGAAAGATAAGGTTCTACAACTGCTCCACTACGTTCTGAGTGTCCAACAGAGTGAAAATGTTCTTCAATTTTGAATAAAACACCAGCGTCCTGTAAATCTTGAACAATTTGTTTACGACAAGCAAAACGATCCATTCCATCATAGTTTGTAGCGTTTTTATTCATCGTACCGTCTTCATTCATTACTAAAATGCGTTCTAAATTATGACGGTTACCAATTTCAAAGTCATTTGGGTCATGTGCAGGTGTAATTTTTACTGCTCCACTACCAAATTCCATATCTACATAATCATCCGCAATAATTGGAATTTCGCGATTTGTGATAGGTAAAATAACCGTTTTTCCGATAAGATGTTTATAGCGATCGTCTTCTGGATGAACCGCAACAGCCGTATCACCTAACATAGTTTCTGGTCGAGTGGTTGCGATTTCAATTGAACCAGTACCATCTGCTAGTGGGTAACGCATATGATAGAATGCACCCTGTATATCTTTGTGAATGACTTCAATATCAGAAAGTGCAGTTTTCGTTGCTGGATCCCAGTTAATAATATATTCACCACGATAGATTAAACCTTTGTTATATAGCTTAACAAATACCTCTTTTACAGCATTTGAAAGCCCTTCGTCTAATGTAAAGCGTTCACGTGAATAGTCTAATCCTAGACCTAATTTTGACCACTGTGCACGAATATGACCAGCATATTCTTCTTTCCATTTCCAAGTTTCTTCGACAAATTTTTCACGTCCTAAATCATAACGTGTAATATTTTCAGAGCGTAGCTTTTCTTCTACTTTTGCTTGCGTTGCAATACCGGCATGATCCATCCCAGGTAACCAAAGTGCATCATATCCTTGCATACGTTTCATACGTATTAGAATATCTTGTAATGTAGTATCCCAAGCGTGACCTAAGTGTAATTTCCCCGTTACGTTTGGTGGTGGAATTACGATGGTATAAGGTTCTTTCTCACTTTCTGGATGCGCTTCAAAGAATTTTCCTTTTAGCCACCACTCATAACGGCCTTTTTCAATCGACTGTGGATCGTACTTCGTTGGCATCGTTGTCTCGTTTGTCATTTGCTGTTCCTCCTAAAAAAGAATATAAAAAAAACTCCTGTCGTCACTAAAGGACGAAGGAGTTTGTTCGCGGTACCACCTTTATTCGCAGATGCAAAAAAATGCATCACGCTCTCAATTAGATAACGGCTTCAAACCGGCATTTGCTACTATTTGTTCACAAAAGCTGCTCATGGGCTACCTTCAAATGGTGATTATCAGAAACATTTCAGCAAGTTGTTTCCTTTCTTTCGATAACCAATTCATTTTACTCTTCCCATTCATTGCATCTTTATTTAGTTGTTCATATTGTACCTAATTTAAGGTTATTTCGTCAAGTCAAGTGTTAAGTCAAATTCGTGAAAGGAGAGAGTGCGATGAGAAGAGGATATAACCCTCTTTTACTACCCGTATGGTTAAGGATAACTCGTTTTTACTGCAAAGGAATCATTATTCCTATTTGTGGATTCCAAACAATACGTGTATTAATCATACCGACAAGTTGGGATTTTCTTATACTTGCCTTTTTGTTATTGCTCTGCTTTTTGTTTTACAGGGATATAATTTGATGGAAATGTAAGCTTTGACATGCCATCATCTAAATTTAAAATAAATTGAAGCTCTGATTCTACTAAGATGGAACTTTCAACTTGTTCTACCTCTTTTGAAACTTTTGGATGTACATTTTGTTCTGGTTTTTGAACTGAATCCGATTTATTTTCTTTTGGTGCTTCGTATTCACAACGAACTAACCAAGCAATTTCAATGGATGCATGTTCTGTTGTATTGGAATTGACATGTTTAACGTTCAAGGTTGGAGAACAGCCGGGTTGCACTTTATCTTTTGCTATTTCCACACTCATTGGAACAGCATATTCAAAATAACCTACTTCTCCCTGCACATCTAAATCTTCAATTTGTGTAAACTCACTCGTTGCATGATGTGCATGTTCTCCCTCTTCGAATTCAACGTGACATGTAATATGATAGATCCCTACTATTTCAATCGATTCTTCTGTTACCTTATGTTCGAATTGTGGTGTAACTTCCACCTTTTTCACTTCTTTTGGTATTCCAAAACTTTTTGGAAAAAGAAACTGCTCTTTTTCGTCCCATACTTTCACTTCCATTAGTCATCCTCCTTCATATAGGACAACTTATGATTAAACTTCTTAAAATATGAAAAGCCTCGCAAATAATTGCGAGGCTTTATCTTCTTTATTTTCTTGAAAGTTTTTCAAATACAATATGAAAAGCTTGTACCGTTTTTTCAATATGCGCTTCGGTATGAGCACTTGATAAGAACAGCCCTTCAAATTGGGAAGGTGGTAAGTATATACCTTCTTCGGCCATTAAACGGAAATATTTGGCGAATAACTCCAAATCAGATGTTTTGGCAGTTTCAAAATTAATAACATCAACATTCGTAAGGAAGAATCCAATCATAGATCCAGCTCGATTTACCGTGTGCGGAATATTATACTTCGTAGCTGCTTCACGGAATCCTTTTTCGAGTAAATCCCCAAGTTTAATGAAATGCTCATATGAATCTTCGTGTAAACGAGTTAATGTTTCATATCCCGCTGTCATTGCAAGTGGATTTCCAGAAAGCGTTCCAGCTTGATAGACAGGACCACTTGGAGCAATCATTTCCATGATTTCACGTTTACCACCGAAAGCGCCTACCGGAAGACCACCGCCAATTACTTTCCCTAGACATGTTAAGTCTGGTGAAATGCCAAAGTAACCTTGCGCACAATTGTAACCAACACGGAATCCTGTCATAACTTCATCAAAAATTAAAACAGTTCCATACTGTTCCGTTAATTCACGAAGACCTTCTAAAAATCCTTCTACCGGTGGAACGACACCCATATTCCCTGCAACTGGTTCAACAATGACAACTGCTAAATCATCTCCAAAGTTTTCGAATACGTGACGTACACTTTCTAAATCATTATAAGGCACCGCAATCGTATTTTTTGCGATGGATTCTGGAACTCCAGGACTGTCTGGTAAACCTAATGTAGCAACACCAGAACCAGCTTTAATCAGCAAGCTATCTCCATGGCCATGATAACTACCTTCAAATTTCAATATTTTATTTTTCCCTGTATAACCACGCGCTAAGCGAAGTGCACTCATTGTTGCTTCCGTTCCAGAAGAAACCATACGCACCATTTCAATAGATGGAACACGTTCCATCACGAGTTTTGCAAGTTTGTTCTCAATCAATGTAGAAGCACCAAAACTTGTACCCGTTTCTGCGACTTGTTGAATTGCTTTCACGACATTCGGCTCTGTATGACCTAAAATAAGAGGTCCCCAAGATAGAACATAATCGATATACTCATTGCCATCGATATCTGTAAGAATAGCTCCTTTTCCACTTTCCATGAAAATCGGATCCATATCCACAGATTTAAATGCACGAACAGGACTGTTTACCCCGCCTGGCATTAATTCTTTCGCTTCTGTAAACGCTTGCTTTGATAATTCGTATGATTTAATCATTATTTCTCCTCCAACCATCGTGCAACATCTTTTGCATGATACGTCAAAATGATATCTGCTCCCGCTCGTTTCATCCCTGTTAAAGATTCTAGAACGATTTCTTTTTCATTAATCCATCCGTTTGCTGCAGCAGCTTTGACCATTGCATATTCACCACTTACATTATAAGCTACTATTGGTGTATCAAAGTTATTTTTCACATCACGAATGATATCTAAGTATGCTAGGGCTGGTTTCACGATTAAGAAATCTGCTCCTTCCTCCACATCGGATGAAGCTTCACGAATTGCTTCCACTCGGTTAGCGTAATCCATTTGATATGTTTTACGATCCCCAAATTTAGGTGCTCCGTCTGCAGCATCACGGAATGGACCGTAATAAGCCGAAGCATATTTCACAGCATACGACATAATCGGCACATCTGCGAAACCTGCTTCATCTAAACCATGACGAATTGCAGCCACAAATCCATCCATCATATTGGAAGGTGCAATAATATCTGCTCCTGCTTGTGCTTGACTAACAGCTGTTTTCACTAATAAATCAAGGGATGGATCATTTAATATTTGTTCACTGGCATCTACTACTCCACAATGTCCATGATCTGTGTATTCACATAAACAAGTATCCGCGATGACAACTAACCCAGGATGGCGTTTTTTTATGAACCTTGTTGCTTCTTGAACGATTCCATGGTCATGGAAAGCTTGCGTTCCAACTGCATCCTTTTCTAACGGAAGACCAAATAGAATAACAGATGGAATACCTAAGCCAACTACTTCATCTACTTCTTCCCCTAAACGATCTAAAGAAAATTGAAAAACACCTGGCATGGAAGCCACTTCATTTTTAATATTTTTTCCTTCTGCAACAAAGATTGGGTAGATTAGATCTTCTTTATGTAAATATGTTTCTTTTACCATTGCTCGTATACCCGCTGTTTTTCTTAATCGACGATGACGTTGAAATAATAATTCTGTCATAATCCTCTTCCTTTCCACTCCGCTAATGCATGGATTATTTCTGTTAATATATAAGTTTTAGGCATTACATGTACTGCAACACCTAATGATTCTAAGTATTCTTTTGTAATATGACCGATTGCACAAATTGTGAATGCTTCGTACCCAGTTCTATCCCCAATTTGTTGATGAAAAACATTTACTGTAGATGGACTTGTAAAGATAATGGAGCAATTTTCTTCGCTTTCTATTAATTCAATCACTTGTCCTATATTCTCTTCCACTTCTACTGTTTCATAAATGATCCATTCATCTACATGATTGACTAAACCTTTTGTAATCGTATCTTTGGCTAAACTTCCTTTAAAAAACATACATGTTTCATTCGAAGAAGAAATGGCAGGAAATTCTTGCACAAATACATCTGCACTAAAAATAGATGGCGTAAAAGTTACGTTTAACCCTATTTTCTGGACAGCATTTGCCGTTTTCGAACCAACCACTGCAATTTTCGCTTGAAACATGAAAGGTTCTAGACCATACTTTATCATTTTCGAATGAAAAGCATCTACACTGCTTTGGCTTGTGAAGATTAACCAGTCATAAGCTTTGCATTCAAACAATTGCTCCTCATCCGTTTTAGAAACAATTTCTTGTGTTTCAATGAGCGGCGCAACGATAGGATTTCCTCCAAAATGAAGGGTAAGATCCACGGCTTCCGAAGATCTTAAAATTCCTGTAAATATAACGTTCTCACCTAATAAAGGCTTGTTAAACATTTAAATCTGCCTTCACTTTTTGAATTAGGTCATATGCTCCTTGCTCTGTTACTAAACGCGCCACTTCTTTACCAGCCGTTTCTGCGTCTTTACTCGTCACTACTTCTTTAAACACAACAGATGCGTCAGGTGCTGCAACCAAACCAGTCATGGTAATTTCATCGCCATTAATCACTGCATGTCCTGCAATCGGTACCTGGCATCCGCCGTCCATCGCAGCTAAAAATGCACGCTCTGCATGAATAGCATTCCACGTATCTTCATCTGATAGTTTTCTAAGCTCCGCAAGTAATTCTGCATCTTCTTCACGACATTCAATTGCAAGCGCACCTTGTCCTACTGCTGGAACACAATCTTCAATGGATAGATACTCCGTCACTACTTCATCACTCCAACCAAGGCGTTTTAGACCTGCTGCTGCTAGAATAATGGCATCATACTCACCGTCTTGAAGCTTTTGGAGTCTCGTATCTACATTTCCTCTTATCCATTTAATCTCGATATCTGGACGTAATAATAAGAGCTGTGCACTTCGTCTCAAGCTACTTGTCCCAATAATCGCACCTTTTGGGAGATCAGCAAATTTTACATGTCCTTTTGAGATAAAAGCATCACGTTCATCCACACGTTTAGGTGTACAACCCATTACAAGGCCTAGAGGTAATACGGAAGGCATATCTTTCATACTATGTACAGCAAAATCAATTTCATTGTCATAAAGTGCTTGTTCAATTTCTTTTACAAAAAGACCTTTGCCTCCAACTTTCGATAAGGTCACATCTAAAATTTGATCGCCTTTTGTTATGATTTCTTTTACTTCGAATTCAAAAGGTGCACCAATATCTTTCATTTGCTGAATAAACCAATTTGTTTGTGTTAAAGCTAATTTACTTCTTCTAGAACCAACAATAATTTTACGCATTATTTCTCTACCTTTCTTATTACCAAAGATGAAATTGGGATAATGGACTAATCAATAAAAAATTAATCAATACAAATAAAAATGCATATATGTGAATCCATGCATAATTCGTTCCTTTAAATCTTGCTTGTTTTCTTAAAAGAAGAACTACAATATAAATAATTAATAATACTAAGGAACTAACGATTTTAAAATCAAAAATAGAAAAAACACTTAATGATACATATGCCCATTGTAACCCAAGGACCAAACTTACAAACAATAGTGGAATCCCCACTAATATTGCTAAGGTCATTCCAGTTTCTGCTTGTGTCAAGGAAGGTAATCGAGAAAATTGTTTAGACCATTTTTTCTTTTTGAGCACTCGATACAAAATTAAATATAACGATGAAAAAACAAACGAAAGAGAAAATGCTGCATACGCTAACATCGCAAATATAATATGAATAACTAATAATTCAGATCGTAGGCCATCTCCAACTGCTGTTTGTTCTAATTGATTTGGCGCAAATGTATGTATGGTCATAAAAATAAATCCAATAATATTTAAAAAGAACGCTGGCAAATCAAGTCGGAAAAATAATTGCAATATAATGGAAAGTGTAATAATTAGCCATGCATAAAAATAAATTCCTTCAAATAGCGATAAAATTGGAAATCTTTTTGTTTCTATAATATACATAACTAAAAAAATCGTTTGCAACACCGACACAGTGGAAAGCAACCAAACTGCTATACGATGTGCACTACGTTCTTTATTTAGATAATCAACAAAATAAAAAACAAGGCTAACGGATTGTAGAATGACCATTATCTCGTGTAGCCTTGTCATCGCAAGATCAGTCATAATAAGCTCCTTTATATTATTAAAATCCGAAGCTCCCATATCTTCCCACTTCAGGGAAAAGCACTGAGCAGTAAATAGTAAGATAATACTTTTTAATATGTAAAAAGACGTTTTCTATATCCATTATGACACATACAGATACAAAAACGCCTCCTTTTTACTTCACTAATAGGATAATTCTTCTTTCAATTTTTGGGATGCCAATAAAGTTTGTTTTAAATTAACTTTTTCTCTTTCGGCTTGTATCAAAATCTCTTTTTGTACATCTTCTTCTATCCCAAAAATTTGTTGAAACAATTGAAGTTGTTGCACTGACTCTTTGGCCGTCGATAATTCTTTTACTTGTAGAATTGGTTCTTTTAACAGTTGATTAATAATAGATTTTGTATGTTTATTTAAAACTTTACGTTCTCGATCGGTTAAGTTTGGCATTTTATTATCAATAGAAGCCATTGTCTCTTCTTGAATACGATTTGCTTTTTGTCTAAGCGCAGAAATTATTGGCACAACTCCTAATGTTGTTACCCAATCATTAAATTGCTTTATCTCGGTTTGTATCAATGTCTTAATTTCAGCAGCTGCTCGTTCCCGTTCTGCTAAATTCGCGTCTACAATCCCTTGTAAATCATCAATATCGTATAGAAATACATTCGCTAAATCCCCGATACGAGGATCTAAATCTCTAGGTACTGCTATATCTATCATAAATAAAGATTTGCCTTTACGAAGACGTTCAACAAACTGCATTAATTCATAGTCAATAACGTACTCTGTTGCACCTGTTGAACTTATTAATATATCCGCCTCTAACAACGCACATTGGAGCTCGTCCATCGGTTTTGCAGTACCATCAAATTTAGATGCTAATACTTCCGCTTTCTCAAATGTCCGGTTAATAACCGTTACTTTGCCCGCTCCACTACCATGAAGATTTTGAATAGCAAGCTCTCCCATTTTTCCAGCACCGATAATAACAATATGTTTATTGTTCAATGAACCAAAGATTTTCTTTCCAAGTTCTACTGCTGCATAAGATACAGATACTGCATTTTCGCCAATAGAAGTTTCTGCATGAGCACGTTTAGCAAATGTTACAGCTTGTTTAAATAACTGATTGAAAATAGTTCCGGTCGTCCCGTATTCTTGTCCATCTAAAAAGCTTTTCTTCACTTGTCCTAATATTTGTGTTTCGCCAAGAACCATCGAATCAATACCAGCTATAACTTGGAATAAGTGATTATTTGCTTGATCATCCTCATGAATAAATAAATAACGAGATATGTCTTCTAAAGGGACATCAAACCAGTTAGCTAAAAATTGCTTCACATAGTATTTTCCTGTATGCAATTGGTCTACGGTCGCATAAATTTCCGTGCGATTACAAGTAGAGACAATGACATTTTCTAATATGCTTTTTTGATCCTGCAATGCTTGCATGGCATTCGGAAGCTCTGTTTCAACAAAAGAAAGCTTTTCTCGAATTTCCACGGGAGCAGTGCGGTAATTGACACCTACCACGATTGTATGCATGGGATCATGTCACCCTTTCACGTTCATTTCATTAATCCAATTATACCATAGCGTTTTCACATGATTTGAAACAATTGTGAACAAGCTATGAAATTAACGTCCCTAGATTAGAATGATTACAAAATAATTTTATCAAACTTGCTGTATCATTTCAAGGGATCTGTCTACATTTACAAAAGGCGCATTATTCTAAATAGTGCGTACTAATCAGATGCCGCTTGGATTTCCGCTGCAGGGCGGACGCTTTCCGCGGGGTGAGCGATGAGCCATTACCGCCGCATTTGCGTCGTTTGTAATGGCTCATCTGTCTCCCTGATACCGCTGGAGTCGCCACCTGCCGCTCCAATCCAATGAAGTTTGCTAGCTAATCAGCGCGATTACCCTACCATATTATGGCAGATGTTCAACGTTGTAATAGTGCACCATTAATAGGCGCATCTCATGCCAAGTAATGGCTTTACTAAGAGATGTTTGTCGCGCTCGGAATAGGTTTTATCACTTTCAATGGGTAGTATGTCGCGTTCAAAACCTGTTATGTTTCATTCATCCATTTATTGGATTTTTTTAGAAAATGAGGATACTTATTGCCGGAGCGCGTCGGGCCGCATGAGCCGAAGGATGAGACCCACTCGGGCGCAGCACGAGTTGGCTCATGCAAGGTGCGGCAAGCGCGGAGGCATACTGCGCACTATTTCTATAATATAATTTGTTAGTTAACTCAGTTAATTCACATATGTTATCGGGAATAATTAGCTAATCAACAGAAGTGTATTAAAGACTCACTATTAGAAAGCACTTCTAGTCGTTTTGAATACTGTATTCCTTGTATACAAATTTCATATTACTTTTTTATATTTCAAAAAAAACTGATCATTTATAGGCTATTATTCCCTAAATGATCAGTTATAATCTTTTTTTATTTATGATAACCATTTTCAGCAATCTAAAATTACATTCTACGCTCAATTTCTGCCCATGCTGCGTCAAATCCAAGTCCTGTTTCAGATGAGAAAACAATTAAAGGATCATTCTTATCCATTTGCAGTTCATCTTTCACCATTTTCTTGTGTTTATCCCATTTACCTTTTGGGATTTTATCTGCTTTGGTAGAAATAACAATACACGGGATATTATAATGCTTCAAAAAGTCATACATCATGCAATCATCTGCACTAGGTGGATGTCTTAAATCGACAATCAATAAAACTGCCTTTAAAATAGCCCGAGATGTGAAATACGTTTCAATCATTTTCCCCCATGCAGCGCGTTCGGTTTTAGAAACTTTCGCATATCCATAACCAGGTACATCTACAAAGAGCAAATCTTCTTCTAGTTTATAAAAATTTAATGTTTGTGTTTTCCCAGGCTTTGACGAAATACGGGCCATGCTTTTTCGACCAATCATTTTATTAATGAAAGATGACTTTCCAACATTCGATCTTCCTGCTAGGGCAAATTCCGGTAAATCTCCCTCTGGATATTGAGCTGGCCTTACAGCACTTATTAATAGTTCTACATTATTTACTTTCATGCTTTCACTCCTCTAATGCTATTTGAAGTACCTCTTCAGCATTGGAAACAAGCTTAAAAGTTAAGACCTCTCTAACACTTTCTGGTATATCTTCAATATCGCGCTCATTGTCTTTCGGACAAATAATTGTAGTGAGACCTGCGCGATGTGCACTTAATGTTTTTTCTTTCAAACCACCGATTGGTAATACTCGACCTCTTAGTGTAACTTCTCCTGTCATTCCCACTTCTCTTCGAATTGGACGTTTAGTTAAAGCGGAAACTAATGCTGTGACAATCGTAATTCCAGCAGAAGGTCCATCTTTTGGAACTGCTCCTTCTGGAACATGTATATGAATATCAAATTTTTCGTGGAAATTAGGGTCAATTCCGATCTTTTCAGCTTTCGAACGGACAAATGATAAAGCCGTTTGTGCTGATTCTTTCATCACATCTCCAAGTTTACCAGTTAACTGAAGCTTGCCATTACCAGGAGATAAAGAAACTTCAATTTGAAGCGTGTCCCCTCCCACTGTTGTATACGCAAGCCCAGTAGCCACCCCAATTTGATTTTCCACTTCTGCTTGTCCATAACGGAACTTTTTCTTCCCAATTGTTTCTTCTATGTTTTTCGATGTGATGGTTACACGTTTTTTCGTACCAGAAACGATCTGAAGTGCAGCTTTTCTACACATATTTGCAAGAACTCGTTCTAAACTTCTTACTCCTGCCTCACGTGTGTAATAGCGTATTACGTCTACAATCGCTTCATCCTTCACTTGAAGTTGTGTTTTAGTTAAACCATGTTCTTTCACTTGCTTTGGTAATAAATGATTTTTTGCAATGGAAAGCTTTTCTATCTCCGTGTAACCTGCGATAGAGATTATTTCCATTCGATCACGTAGTGGACCTGGAATTGTACTTAAATCATTCGCTGTTGCGATAAATAAAACATTTGATAGATCATATGTTTCTTCGATATAATGATCGCTAAATGTATTATTTTGCTCTGGATCTAACACCTCTAACATAGCTGCAGAAGGATCTCCTCTAAAATCATTTGACATTTTATCAATTTCATCTAGTAAAAATAACGGATTTATCGTTCCTGCTTTTTTCATTCCTTGGATAATACGTCCCGGCATTGCCCCCACATATGTTCTGCGATGCCCACGAATTTCTGATTCATCGCGAACTCCTCCTAGCGAAATCCGAACAAAATTACGGCCCAATGATTCTGCAATCGATTTTGCTAAAGAGGTTTTACCTACTCCGGGGGGTCCTGCTAGACACAGAATTGGACCACGAAGCGATTTAGTCAATTGACGAACAGCTAAATATTCCAAAACTCTTTCTTTCACTGACTCCAAACCTTCATGATCACGATTTAATATTTGTTCTGATTTTTTAATATCAAGCGTGTCTTCTGTTGATTTGGACCATGGAATTGAAACAATCCACTCAATATAGTTTCGAATGACGCCACTTTCTGGCGCTTGAGTTGGAAGTTTTTCATAACGATCCAATTCTTTTAACACATTATTTTTCGTCGTTTCAGGTAAACCTGCATGCTCAATTCTTTTTTTCAAATCTGCAACTTCACCGGTTTTACCTTCTTTATCACCAAGCTCTGTTTGAATAGCTTTCATTTGTTCTCGAAGATAAAATTCTTTTTGTGTTCTTTCCATTGCATTTTTAACACGATTGCTAATTTTTTTTTCTAAATTTTGAATCTCTTGTTCATTGTACAAACGGCCTATTAATGTTTCTAAACGCTCTTTTATATCCATAATTTCTAAAATTTCTTGTTTACCTGACACTTTTAATGGTAAATGCGAAGCAACCATATCCGCAAGTCTTCCAGGTTCTGCAATATCTACAACCGACTTATAAGTCTCTTCTGATACGCTCTTCGATGCCTTTGAATACTTTTCAAAATTATGTATTAAAGTTCGCATTAGCGCTTCGTCTTCTTGGTCTACTTTCACTGGCTCAATATAGGCAGAGACCGAAACTTCATCGTACATTTCTCTTTTTTTGAATTCATCCCAAATGGCTCTTTGCAAACCTTCCACTAGTACTCGAAATGTTCCATTTGGTAACTTCACCATTTGTTTGACATATGCTAAAATTCCAACATCGTATAAATCTTCCACAGTTGGTTGTACTATATTCATATCTCTTTGGGCAACAAGAAACACTTTTTCTTCTCGTGACATTGCTTCATTTAAAGCTGCAACAGAGCGTTCTCTGCCGACGTCAATATGAAGAACCATTGTCGGATAGACCAGCAGGCCTCGTAGTGGTAATACAGGATAATACGTCTTATTTTTTTCTGTCATTTTGGAAAGTCACCTCCGTCTAATTCTGTCCGATTTATTCACTAATTAAACAGTAAACCTATCCTATCTAGTACTGTCTAGTCTAAGCGACTTCTCTCGCTTTTCTATGAATATAAATAAGGAGAAAAAGCTGACATCCTTGATTGCACTTAGCAAGCGCATAATTGGAAGCCAGCTTATTTCAATGGCTTATTTAAGCCGATGTTTTTTCGTTATCTTTTCCTACTTCAGTTCCATCTGCTAACAAAAGCTTTGGAGTTGCTTGTTCCGTGATTGTTTCTTTTGTAACAACACACTCAGCAATGTCGTCTCTTGATGGCAACTCAAACATAACATCAAGCATAATATTTTCAATAATCGAACGAAGTCCACGAGCACCTGTTTTACGCTCAATTGCTTGTTTCGCTATCTCTACTAATGCTTCCTCTTCAAATGTTAGTTTCACATTATCGAGCTCAATCATTTTTTGATATTGTTTTGCAAGTGCATTCTTAGGTTCCGTTAAAATTTGCACAAGCGCTGGAACGTCTAATTGTTCTAAGCTTGCTAATACTGGTAAACGCCCAATAAATTCTGGTATTAAACCGAATTTCAACAAATCTTCTGGTATAAGTTGACCAAGTACGGAACTTGCTTCTACTTCTACTTTATTGGGATTTGCTCCAAATCCAATTACTTTTTCACCTAAACGACGTTTAATAATTTGGTCTATTCCATCAAATGCTCCTCCAACGATGAATAAAATATTCGTTGTATCGATTTGAATGAATTCTTGATGTGGGTGCTTACGACCTCCTTGAGGTGGAACGCTAGCCACTGTACCTTCTAAAATTTTAAGAAGTGCTTGTTGAACACCTTCACCTGAAACATCTCGTGTAATCGAAGGATTTTCAGACTTACGTGCTACTTTATCTATTTCATCGATATAAATAATCCCTTTTTCTGCTCGTTCAATATCATAGTCCGCTGACTGAATCAGCTTTAAAAGAATATTTTCTACATCTTCTCCCACGTAACCCGCTTCAGTTAATGATGTAGCATCTGCAATTGCAAATGGAACATTCAGAATACGCGCAAGCGTTTGGGCAAGTAATGTTTTACCACTACCAGTTGGACCTATTAACACAATGTTCGATTTAGATAATTCTACTTCATCAATTACGCTATTTGAATTAATTCGTTTGTAATGGTTATAAACAGCTACTGCAAGTGATTTTTTTGCTCGCTCTTGTCCGATTACATATTCATCTAGTATGGATAATATTTCTTTTGGTTTTGGAACTTCTTTAAATTCTATTTCTTCCTCTACACCAAGTTCTTCTTCTACAATTTCAGAACACAAATCGATACATTCATCACAAATATATACGCCTGGTCCTGCAACTAGCTTACGAACTTGTTCTTGTGGTTTACCACAGAAAGAACATTTTAAGTTCCCTTTTTCATCATTAAATTTGAACAAAATATTCACCCCTATTCAAGCAATTATCTTACAAGATTCTTTAGAAGGAATCAAATAATAAGTTTAAGTATGTCTGTTAATGTCGGAAAATCTATGTATAGTTAAAACAAGGCACAGACAATTTTACTGTACCTTGTTCTATTTATTATAACGCTTTTTACTTAAATTATGAAATTTTTGCGTTTTCTACTAAGAAATCAACTGTTTTTTGGAAACGTAGATCGTTTTCAAGTACAGCAGTACCGCCAAGTGCTTTTTTAATATCTTCAGCAGGCATATTAAATTGTGCACTCATTTTTTCAAGTTCTGCATTTATATCTTCTTCTGTTGCTTGAATTTCTTCTTTTTCACCAATTGCTTCAAGAGTTAATGAAACTTTCACGCGTTTTTTAGCATCTTCTGCCATTTGTTCACGCAGTGCATCTTCACTTTGACCAGAGAATTGATAGTAAAGATCTAAGTTCATTCCTTGTTGTTCCAAACGTTGACCAAACTCTTGTAGAATACGGTCCGTTTCAGTCTCGATCATTACTTCTGGAATATCGACTGTTGCATTTTCAGCAGCTGCTTCTACTAGATCATCACGAAGCGTTTGTTCAGCCAATTGTTTTTTCTCTTCAGCAGTTACTTCTTTAAGTTTAGCACGCAATCCGTCGATTCCCTCAACTTCTGCATCCACTTCTTTCGCAAATTCATCATTTAACTCAGGAAGTTCTTTTCCTTTTACTTCTTTTACTGTAACTTTGAATACTGCTTCTTTACCAGCTAATTCGGCAGCGTGATATTCTTCTGGGAATGTTACAGTTACGTCTTTCTCTTCGCCAGTTTTTGAACCAATTAGTTGTTCTTCAAATCCTGGGATGAAAGTGTTAGAACCGATTTCTAATGAGTAATCTGTCCCAGTTCCACCTTCAAATGCTTCATCTCCAACAAATCCTTCAAAGTCGATTACAGCAGTATCTCCTTCAATGATTGCATCTTCTTTTACTGCTAGTTCAGCTAAACGAACTTGTTGGCTTTGAAGTTGCTCTTCAATTTCTGCATCTGTTACTTCTGTTTCTAATTTAGTTACTTCTAAACCTTTGTAATCTCCAAGAGTAACTTCTGGTTTTACAACAACTTTCGCAGTAAATACTAGCGGTTGTCCTTTTTCCATTGTTACTATATCGATTTCAGGACGATCGATTGGATCAATTCCAACTTCGTCAACAGCATTTCCATAAGCTTCTGGAAGAATGAAGTCTAAAGCATCTTGGAATAAAGATTCTACGCCATACATTTTTTCAAACATTGGACGTGGCATTTTCCCTTTACGGAAACCTGGTACATTGATTTGTTTTACTACTTTTTTGAATGCTTGGTCTATACCTTTAGTTACTACCTCTGTAGAAACTTCCACTGTTAACAGACCATTATTACCTTCTTGTTTTTCCCATTTTACTGACATATATTCTACCTCCAAAAATAAATTACATAATTTAGCAGCCTGTAATAATAAGTAACAGGACAGGTTTTCACTAATTATATTGACAACTTGTATATTATAGCATAGTTGAATAGACTTTCAACATTAATCATTATCTATTATTGCGGTAGAGTCGTCCACTAATTTGATGAGTTCATACAATTCATTTGGTTGCCCATTCTCCAGCCCTAATAATGTATCTACAAAATTTATATACCCTTCTGCCACCGTTTCATCACTATAGCCTACCCAATCAAATGGGAATAATGCATACGCATGACTATGAACTAGTCCAACAGTCATTTCAATTTTAGAAGGAGTTTTTTCTAAAAATTTATGAACATATAAATTTATATTTTCTATTCGATCCACTGCATTTGGAGCCGGGGGCGTAACAGGGTTAATTTTTTCCTTAAAACCAAACTTTTCAATCATTACTTCGGTTGTTTCACCAATTGCTCCTAGCACTAATAAAGCAAGTGACTGAACTGCAGGATAGACTTTTTTACTTTCTGCAATTTTAATGATGTCTGGTATAGCTTTTGTAACATCTTGAAAAAAGGAATTTTGCAATAACTGTTCCTGCTCTTCTAAATGTAGCTTAGTAAATACATCTATTCTGAACTTTTCTAAATCAATATTTGGAGAAACAGAATTATCCATATGTAGTTTATTTACTTGTTCCATTGCAAGTTTTCCGCTTAATTCTTTTAACTGAATAAAGTTTTTCTTTCGCTCCTTCGAAAAACTTTTATCCACAAGCAGTTTATTTAACACGACATCTACTTCACTATAGTCTTTCAAATCAAGTAAAATAGTCAAATATAATTCAACAATTTGTTCGAACATAGGAGATTTTTTCTTCATTAAATTCTCACAAATTTCTTTGGCTTCTTGTTGACGTTTTGTTTCTAACAAAGTAAGTATGTAAACACTCAAAATCGTATCATCCAGTTCCACATACCTTTTTGCTTCATCAAAGCATCCCGCTGCTTTCACATAATTATTTTCTTCTGCAAAGGCTATACCATCATTTATTAGTTTATTAACCATGCCTGGAAAGAAAATAACATTTTCATTGTTTTTTAGACCATAATTTTTTTCCTTCATTTTACTCGCCTACCTTTACCATAGATATATACATATGTATATACTATATCATTTTGTTCTTTTTTCCTATGCTTCTAAAAAAAAAATGTAAATACCCTCCTATCTTTGAGAAAAGGAGGGTTAAAACTTAAATGTTGGATTTATAATTAGTTTTCCAAATCTCTTTGAAGCATCTTTTAAAGCGGAATTCGCTAGATTTTGTTCTACTCAAAAATAGTAACATCTACTATTTCACCCAAAGTTAATGTAAACGATTGAAAAGTATCTTCCATTTCAATTATTCTTTTATTTAAGTCCACCCAAGTTATCCTACCAATCCGATAAAAAAATTCTCCGTCTTTCCATGTTTTCATTTCCACGTCTACATTTCTTTTCATAGCAATTCCAATTAATTCTTGTATTACTTCTAAATCCCATTCATCCAGTTGGGGGCGTGGTTCTTTCTTGGATGCTTCGTTATATTGTCGAATGAGGTTCACATGCTCTGGCAACATCATGGCCACCCACTTCTTTGAACCCCTGTCTCGGACTTTAGATAAGTCGAGTTTTTCATCGAAATGATCATTTAAATAAGTCATTAGATTATATCCTTCTTTCTGTTCATGACAGGAATGCAAGCGAGAATATTTTCAATAAGGAAAGTACGTTTTGCATGTCTCGTGAAACAATACGCTTGAAATGATTCACCTTGCAACTTCAAAACTTTTATCCGCCGTTTCGTCACTTCGCCACTTCTCGATAAATACATCACATCCATTAATTGTCCATAACGCATGGCTTTCAAAAGCTTTTCTTTCACACTAACCCCTCCATAAAGAACATTTGTTCTTATTATATGCAAACATATGTTTTATATCAATGGAAAATACTTCTGCGCAAAAATTATTCACTCTTTAGCTGGTTAAGGGCATTTGAAAACTTTTGGTCGTCTATTTCAAGTCGAAAGTCACGAAATGGATTGACTTGCTTATTTAAACGATCTATAGCAGATGGAATTGTAAACAAATCAGGTTTTAGTGAATCACACACTTCCTCCTATTTTAAAGGACAGCTCGTAAATACGGCGTTGCAAATAGAACAATTTAGGTTTGACTTAGGACTTATCTAAATAAAAAATAGCAAGAGCGGAAAATTTAAAGAAGAAATGAGGTTCAAATAATGAGGTGTGTACTATGTATGTTTAAACTTAAAACTCTATCTACATTAAAGGAATTCTCATAAAACAAAAAAACGCTTCAATTCCTAATATAACCAGGAATTGAAGCGTTTTAATGTCGACTCTAAATGAACCTATCAGAGCCTTGAAACGTCCCAGGAGAGATTCGAACTCCCGACCGACGCCTTAGAAGGGCGTTGCTCTATCCAGCTGAGCTACTGAGACTTAAGATCAAAGAAATCATAGCATTATTGGAACAATATTTTCAACGTGACCAAATTTAGCTACTTTATTATTATAATGGAAATTTAACATTTTGCAAGCTTTATTTAACTTTTTTTATGTCGACTGTTTCACTCAACCAATAGATGCTAACCTAAATGTTGCAAGTAAGAAAGTTTTCATCATACATATACTATATGATAAAGAGAGTTATTCATGAATCATTAAATTCAAATAATCCCCTTTATATTTTTATTGCTTCATACTTTACTAAATTACTTCCCCAGGAGGACGTTTTCTAGAGCCTTTAAACCCTTATACACTAACGTTTTTTCTATTCAATGAGCATAATACGTGTAAATGCTTTTAATGAAGTGAATTGTTATAAAAACTTACTTTTTCGAGTTGGAATCCATTTTTCTCTTAAACTATATGCACTGACAACATTATGCATCTTTATGTATTTTGCAACTTATAATACTCATCTTCGAATTCATTTGCTTGGCTTAGAATAGCTTTACTAATTGAATCAATTTCATAATTCTGAGCCCCGCCGGCTTTAAGTATAAAGTGAGAAAAAATAGAGTACCTCCCAAAATCCTATATAATGATAGTCATTACACACACATTAACAGACATGTGAAATGCTCTATGCCTATTATACGACAAGAAAGCCCACTTATTCAGGCGATATCGGAAGGTTTCGTCTCAGATGAAATGATAGCCATTGATGCAACTCATATAGTAGCACGCGATTGAGCTCTATCTAAATCAGATAAGGTGAAAAAAGAACCCCAAACTCCTCTAGTTGCCCACTTTCTGTTGATGTTCCACATCCCGTCAAAACAAAAGCTACCGCCATCAGGCTAAAGACAAAATAAAATATTTTGTATCGCGCGAAAATATTCTTTTCCAACTCCTCTATCTAATCAGTCTACTAATAATATAACTATAAGATAATTCACGACAACTCAGTTGCAAACGAATTGTTTAGTGAAACTCTCATATATTTCCTCGTCAACCTATTCACTCCTCAAATAAAATATTGCCCTTTCCTTGTTTTTAAGATTTCACAAGTACTATTCACTACACTTGATCAACTTCACAAAATCAGAATCCAACACTTAAATTTTCTGACCGTTCTAACATATTAACCTCTATATTTCTTACAAAATCGATACTTTTAAATTGGCCAACCATTTGCTAATGAAGATAAAAAGACAACATTAAAACTCTATTCTAGTATGTAATAGAATAGAGTTTTCACCACTTCATATTAAATTGACATACCTGCTTACAACAGGGTTTGTTCTAGGAGCTTTGCCGCAAAATATTTACGCGCTTCGGCAGTCAAAATCTGCAAAGTTATTTCTTCTTCCTGCCGTTTAAACTCGACAAACATCCCGCTTAAATTTTCCTGTACAGAATGGACTTTAAAGCCCTTGTCTAAATAGTCATCTACTTGTTCCATTTCATCCAAACTTAACAAATGATCCGACATAGACACACCCCACTTTTTTATTCAGCCTTTTTTTCTTCAATTTCTTGCACGTCGATATCGTCCCAATCATGACCAACTGTTATACCTAAATACTCCGCGTCACTAGGATTGTTTAGTTCGGCTTGCGGGTACTTTTTAAACCACCAATATTTCGCCAAGACATAGTACACAATTGCCCCCACGAAAAAGCCCACCAATGAAGAATACGTTGGGAACATATTCGCTAAGGCACCACCGATCACCCAAGCGATTAACCCCGCTACGTTAAAGCCATTCATATATTTATATTGGCCGTCTAACTCGTACAGTTCTTTTACGTTCACACGACGTTTACGGATTAAATAATAATCGGCGAATAATATCCCCACAATTGCTGTTAAAATACCGCCAATGATTAATAACGCATCGACTAATACGCCAAATAAGCTCCACGGCTGTACTACAATCCCAATAACCCCCGCTATTATAACACCAGCCCAGAATGGCACTTTTGGTCCGCCAATGTTTGAGAAAATCGTTGCCGCAGGAATAACATTTGCGGACGTGTTTGTTGACCATTGCGCTAACACAATCATTAGCAATAAAACCCCTAACACAATTCCACTTGCACTTTGCTGCAAGGCATTTATCGGATCCGCAGATGCCACTGCCATATAAGCCACTGCACCTATAGTTACCATAAATGTATTGGTAATCGGCATCACGATTAAAGAACCAATTAACTGCGTTTTATTGCGCTTGAACCAATTGCGTTCATTTTTTGGCGCTTTAAAGAAACGTGATAGTGTTGGCATATCAGCTGCTAACGTTGCCCAGAATCCCATGTTCGCCATCATCACAACCATGAATGCTGTAAAAGCTGCCATCCCTGTCGTCGGTGATTCTATCCAAGTCCACACATTTTTCCCTTGAGCCGTTGCGTGATCGGCAAGCGTAATATACATCCAGCACGATATTAATATAATAACCGGCGCAGCAAAATCCGCAAAGCGCTCAATGGATTTAATGCCTAGCGAGGTGTTAATTAACTGTAATGCCGCAAAAACAAGGAAACATAAAAACCAATTATTAAAGTCAAATAATAAATTCAAAATCCCATTGATAGCCATTGCACCAAAATAGGTGTTAAGCCCAAACCAACAAGCAGCTGTCACCCCACGAACGAGGGATGGTATGTGCGTGCCAATTGTACCAAATGGGGCACGCATATAAACCGGGAAGGATAAGCCGTGCTCAATACCAATGTCACCGATTAATGTCATAAATACACCGATTAAAACGGAACCTATCACAGTCGCTAAAATTACCATAGGCAATGACAAAGTCATAATAGCTGATCCACCAATTGCAAAGGCGGCTAAAACGATGGCCATCCCTATCCAAATTACTGCAAAACCAAATGTCCCGATACTTCTTTTTTGATGTGTCACTGGAAGTAAATCTGGTGATTTTAAATAATCTCCACCATTCGCCATACATGTCTCTCCCTTATATTATATTTCCAGTTAACGCACAAACAATCGTTCTCTTTTTTATCGAGTAAAATTGCTGATAAGTGATTGACGTTCGTTCCAAGTCATTGGCGCAATAGTTGACATTCTTTCGACCATCGAAATCGCACCGTCTACGGGGCACACAATCGCGCATAAATTACAGCCTACACAATCTTGTTCACGTACTTTTAGCATAGGGCGACCACTCTCTGTGTATAGGTCAATACATTGATGCGACGTATCTTCACACGCAATATAGCATTTATTGCAATTAATACAAACATCATTATTAATTTCAGCAACAATATTGTAGTTTAAATCTAAGTCACCCCAGTTAGAATAACGTTGAACCGACTGCCCGACTATATCCATCACTGAGGAAATGCCCTTCTCATCCAAATAGTTATTAAGTCCATCAATCATATCTTCGACAATACTAAATCCGTGGTGCATCGCTGCTGTACAAACTTGTACGCCTGTTGCACCCATCAGCAAAAATTCCGCAGCATCCTGCCAATTTGAAATCCCACCAATTCCTGAAATTGGTACATTGACGAAAGGATTCCGTGCACATTCTGCAACCATATTTAGTGCAATCGGCTTGACAGCAGGACCACAATATCCGCCATGTGCCCCCTTCCCACCAACATGCGGCACCGTATTCCATGAATCTAAATCGACACCCGCTAAGCTGTTAATCGTATTAATCATACTAACAGCATCTGCCCCACCACGCACTGCCGCTTCTGCCGTCATCGTAATATCCGTAATGTTTGGCGTTAGCTTGACGATAACAGGTGTACGTGCAACTTCCTTCACCCAGTACGTTTGCTTTTCAACCAATTCAGGTACTTGACCAGAGGCAGCTCCCATTCCTCGTTCTGCCATCCCATGTGGACAACCAAAATTAAGCTCAAGACCATCAACCCCCACAGCTTCTACTTTTTTGACAATCTCATGCCACTTTTCCTGCTGTGGCTCTACCATTAATGAAGCGATAATGGCATGATTAGGAAATCTTTTTTTCGTTTCAAGAATTTCCTGTAAATTAACCTCTAACGGACGATCCGTAATGAGCTCAATATTATTAAAGCCCGCTACTCTCTGTCCGTTAAAGCTGACAGCCGCAAATCGCGATGAAACATTTAAAATTGGTTCTCCTAATGTTTTCCAAACTGCGCCACCCCAGCCCGCTTCAAATGCACGTTGCACTTGATAGCCCGAATTTGTCGGTGGTGCCGATGCTAACCAAAATGGATTCGGTGATTTAATCCCGGCCAAGTCAATTCGTAAGTCTGCCATGCTACATCCCCCTATGCATTCTCGCTCGGTTTTCTCAAATGCTTATGAATGGTGTAAGCAGCATCTTTACCTTGCTGTGCAGCTGTTACCACCATTGCTTCCCCTTGGCCATTGCCGAACACGACATCTCCACATGCAAACACTTTGTCATTCGATGTTTGCAAAGTCGTTTCGTCAATGTCTACTACTCCGTTCGTATGCTGTAATCTAAACGCTTCAATGAGCGAGACAAAGCGCGTTTGCCCAATTGCTTTAATGACCGCATCCACCTCTAAAACAAACTCAGATCCCTTGATTACCTCAGGTCGTTTCCTACCGTCTGCCCCAGCATCTCCAAGCTTCATCTTGACGCATTCAAGTCCCACTACTCTCCCTGCCTCATCACCAATAATCTGTTTCGGCGCTGTCAGCCACTTAAATCCAACGCCATCCTGTTTAGCAAATTCATATTCATATTGATAGGCAGTCATCTCTTTTTCTGTTCTTCTATAAAGAATGTCCACTTGCTCCGCACCTAGTCGCACAGCACAGGTTGCACCATCGATGGCTGTGTTACCTGCACCGATAACCGCAACACGTTTATTGATTAAGTCTTCCGTTAGTGCACCCATTTTCGTGCGCTTTACAAACTCAATGGCATCATGAACGCCATCTAGCTCCTCACCTTTAATGCCAAGATTAGGCACGACCCCCATACCAACCGCTAAAATAACGCTGTCATATTCCGCTAAAATTTTATCAGCAGATATATCTACGCCTACTCTTGTGTTTGTTTTAATGTCCACACCAAGCTTTACAACTTGAGCCACTTCCCAATCCACTACTTTATTGGGTAATCTGAATGACACAATTCCATAGTTGCCCAAGCCACCTGCCTTTGCTTCTGCTTCAAAAATTGTGACACTATAGCCGAATCGACTAAGTTCACGCGCCGCCGATAGACCAGCTGGACCTGCGCCAACAATCGCTACCTTTTGTCCATTTGGTTCACCTTTCTTAAATAGCTCGACGTCTGATTCCATCGCCCAATCTGTTGCATAACGTTGCAATTGTCCTATTTTAATAGGTTTTGTCGATGAATTTAACACACATGCTCCTTCACATAACACCTCGGTCGGACATACTCGCGCACAGCTTGCACCAATCGGATTTGCCTCCATAATCGTCATGGCCGAACCTTTCATATTATTGGAAGCAATTTTTTTGATGAAATTCGGAACTTGAATACTTGTCGGACATGCTGTAATGCAAGGTGCGTCATAGCAGTACAGACAGCGATTAGCCTCTTCCATTGCTTCATTTTTTGTCATCCTGCTACTCATTTCCACAAAGTTTCGTTCGAGTTGCGAGTTCATTGAAACATTCCCCCTCATGGATTGATGTTTACACGGTGATAGTTTGTACAGTCGTCGGCTGCAGTGCACGCTTGATATATTGGCCACTGCCTAATTCGCCTACAAATTGTTTGTTTTTAATGACGTATTCTCCACGCACAAGTACACTGATAGGCTCTCCTGTCACTTCCCAGCCCTCATATGGGTTGTAGTCGACATTCATATGGTGGGTGTTCGCTGAAATCTCACGTTTTACCGCAGGATCAAAAATTACGATATCCGCGTCAGAACCAATAGCAATCGTTCCCTTTTGTGGATATAAGCCGAAAATTTTTGCGGCATTTGTCGAAATCATATCGACGAAGTCATGGATGGATATTCGTCCTTTCACCACACCTTCAGAAAATAAAATGCTGAAACGATCTTCGATAAACGGTCCACCATTTGGAATTTTAGAAAAGTCATTTAACCCTAATTGCTTTTTCCCGTTAAAGCTAAATGAACATTGGTCCGAGCCAATTGTTTGCAGTTGCTTGGCTTTCAACGCATTCCACAAATGCTTTTGATGATACTTCGGACGAAGTGGTGGTGACCAAACATATTTCGCCCCCTCGAAGCCTGGCTGTCCTAACGCTGACTGATCGAGTGTTAAATAAGGTGGACATGTTTCCCCATACACATCATAGCCCTTTTCACGCGCTGCGATAATTTCATCTAGTGCTTCTTTACACGTCACATGTACAACATAAAGCTTGGCTCCTGCAATATGCGCTAGTTCTATGGCCCGTTTCGTGGCCTCACCCTCTAATTCAGCGGGACGCGTCAGTGCGTGATAAATTGGCGCCGTCTGACCAGCTAGCTTCGCCTCCTCTACTAATTCGTCGATGACTGAGCCATTTTCACAGTGCACCATGACAACAGCACCTATGTCTTTTGCGATTTTAAAAGCTTTGAACAGCGTACGGTCTGTCGCCTGGAATTCTTTCGCGTAAGCCATGAACACCTTGACTGACGTAATCCCTTCCTGCTCTAGTATCAACGGTAACTCGTCCTCTGTTTCAGGCGTTAAATCACCAATCATTAAATGGAAACCGTAGTCTATGGCCGATTTACCCTTTGCTTTTACATGCCACTTTTCCACAGCCGTCGCAAGTTTTTCTTCTCCCGCAGATAAGCAAAAATCCAAAATGGTCGTCGTCCCACCGAAGGCAGCCGCGATTGTACCCGACTTCCAATCATCGTCTGTCACCGTGTTGTTGAACGGCATATCCAAATGCGTATGAGGATCAATCCCCCCCGGCATCACGTATTTACCCGTTGCATCTACAATTTCCGCTCCATCAGCTGATAAGTTTTTGCCGATTTGCACAATTTTACCGTTCTCTATTAAAATATCTGCCTCATACATATCTGAGGCTGTTGCTATAAGTCCACCTGTAATTATTTTTTTCACACTAATCTCACCTTTCCATTAATGAATGTAAATTTTATTAACATCTAGGAATATGCTAGTTCATTGGTTTAGTGTGTATTTGCCACCCATGCTGAACTTCTTTTGTAATGTCAACACGGTTGCCAATAACACGTCTGCTCCCTTGGCACAGTCTTCAAATGTTGTTTCTTCCTCCTCGCAATGACTTTTCCCATTGATACTTGGAACAAAAATCATTGCTGAGGGGATGAAGCTCGCGATATACTGCGCATCATGCCCGGCCCCACTGAACATTCGATGGAAGGAATAGCTAAGTTCCTGACATGATTTTTCCACTTCATTGCAAATAGCTACATCAAAAAATACCGTCTCCCGCCCCCATAGCTTCACCGGGCGAATGTGGCAACCGCTTTCCTCTAAAACTAAGCCTGTCAATAGTTTCTCCACTTTACGGATCACCGCGGGATTTTGATGACGCGAATCCATGCTGAACACTACTTCGTTCGGAATGACTGTATGAATATTTGGTGCCACATGCATACGCCCAAATGTGAACACAAGCTCTTCGTCAATTTTGCCCAACTGCTCATGTAAAGACGATATTAGACGAGACGCCACAATCATCGGATCTTTACGCATCGACATCGGTGTTGTGCCAGCGTGATTTGATTCACCTGTCACGGTAATTTCATAGCACACCATGCCTAAAACGCCTTCGACCACACCTATATCACACTGCTTTTCTGCTAACACTGGTCCTTGTTCAATATGCAACTCAATATAAGCAAGCGCATCTGTTAAACGACTTCCTCGCTCCCCCTCATAGCCACTTGCCTGCAATGCTTCTTGAAAAGTAATGCCATTTTTATCGAGAGACTTCAGCATTTTTTCTTTACTGAATTTTGAAGCGAGTACACCGGAACTCATCATCGCCGGATCGAAGCGTGCACCTTCTTCATTCGTAAAATTCACAAGCATTAATGGAACCTCGAGCTCAACGTCGTTTTCTTTTAACGTTCGTATCGCCTCTATGCCTGTTAAAATACCTAAGACACCATCAAACCTGCCACCTTTTTCAACAGAATCTAAATGTGATCCTATTACGATTGGTTGGCAATCTTTTTTTCCTGGTAGAGTCGCATAGATATTGGCCATATCATCTATTTGAATATCCATGCCTAACCCTTTGCATATTTCACAAAAATAGTCTCTCCCTAATACATCCTCTTTTGATAGGGACAAACGGGTTACGCCTCCATTGACAGTTGCACCAAATTGACTAAATCGTTCAATCAACTCCTGTAATCGACTGCGATTACTTTTAAACATATGCAAGTCCTCTCTTTCATAGTTATTAATAAGTGATTCATTATAAAAACTATAAAGCAAGTGTATTCGGGATATACGGAAATAATACTAAAAGTTTATTTATCTTACATTATGTTCAAATCTACTTTTCCGAATAAACTGAATAATATGTCTATAGAATAATATAAATGATGGATTGATAGCATAAGATAAAATGAAGGAGTGATGATGTTTGATGAAGAATTTAACGAGTCAAAATTGGCAAGTAAAAGATGAACAATATGTATGGCATTCCATGAAGCCCTACAACCCAAACGCGACGGCAATCATTCAGAAATCGAAAGGCGCGTGGATAACGGACATTGATGGGAAACGTTATTTAGATGCCATGTCTGGTTTATGGTGTGTAAACGTTGGCTACGGGCGAGAGGAAATCGCCAAGGTCGCTTACGAGCAATTACTGGAAAATACCTATACTCCCCTATCCGTTGGGCACATCCCTGCCATTAAACTAAGCGAAAAAATCAGCGAATTATTAGGCGATGATTATGTTGTTTTTTTCTCTAATAGCGGTTCAGAGGCGAATGAAGCCGCCTTCAAAATCGCACGTCAATACCATCAGCAAAAAGGGCACACAAATCGCTCAAAATTTATTTCTCGTTATCGCGCTTACCACGGCAGTACAATGGGGGCATTAGCGGCAACAGGACAAGCACAGCGCAAATATAAATACGAACCGTTAGCACCTGGTTTCATTCATGTTGCACCACCAGATGCCTACCGTGCAAACGAAGATCATTTTACAGAGCCAGCTGCCCTACCGTCTGTTCAGGCGATCGATAATGTCATGACGTGGGAAATGTCCGATACGATTGCCGGCGTTATACTCGAGCCTATTATTACGGGCGGCGGCGTGATAATGCCACATGCGGACTATTTGCGTGGTGTAAAAGCAGTTTGTGAAAAGCATGGGGCCTTGCTCATTGTCGATGAAGTAATTTGCGGCTTCGGTCGTACAGGCAAAGCATTCGGTTTCCAAAACTATGGCATTCAGCCGGATATTGTAACCATGGCAAAAGGTTTAACAAGCGCATATATGCCGTTATCTGCTACAGCTGTGCGTCGCGAAATTTATGAGGCATTTGCAGGGAGCGAGGAGTACGACTTTTTCCGCCACATCAACACATTCGGGGGTTCTCCAGCGGCTTGTGCAGTTGCCCTCAAAAATATCGAAATTCTGGAAAATGAAAATTTATTTGCTCGCTCAGAAGAAATGGGAGCAATTATCCATGCAGAACTACAAGAACGCTTAAAGAATCATCCAAATGTGGGCAACATCCGCGGTAAAGGCTTACTGATTGGCATTGAACTTGTAAGTGACAAAAATACCAAAGCGCCACTTGATGTAACTATTGTCAATAAAGTCATTTCTTTATGTAAAGAACAAGGGGTAATCATCGGAAAAAATGGTGTCACGGTTGCAGGCTTTAACAATACTTTAACACTCGCTCCACCACTGATTATTTCATTAGCAGAAAAAGATTTGATTGTTGAAAAACTTACGCATGCTTTAAATGAACTACTGCCAAATGCGTAAAACAAAAAGGGGAAATGATTGAATGGTAACGAATACAGAGGTAAAAGAACTAGGGCACTTTATTAATAATGAAATCGTTGCGGGCTTAAGTGGTCACTTCTCAGATGTTTTCAATCCAAGTTCAGGGGCAGTGATTGCACGTGTCCCTATTGCAACAAAAGAGGAAGTGCAAGGCGCAATTGCAACTGCTAAAGCAGCCTTTCCAGCATGGCGCGCGCTATCAGTTGGCAAACGCGTTGAAATTGTTATGAAGTTTCGTCAATTGATGACCGATCGTATAGATGCGCTTATCGACATCATTTGTATCGAAAGCGGTAAAACAATCGAGGATGCTAGAGGTGAAATCACACGTGGTTTAGAATCCGTCGATTTAGCCATCAATGCGCCTCACCTATTAAAAGGCGATTACTCCGTCAATGTGGGCGGAGATATTAATGCTTATTCCACAAAAGTACCACTCGGCGTCGTTGCAGCTATTTCCCCATTCAACTTTCCAGTGATGGTGCCACTTGCCATGACAAGTATGGCGGTCGCAGTCGGCAATTCCGTCATTTTAAAGCCGTCCGAGCGCGTGCCCTGCTCCGCATTATTTTTATCGGGACTGTGGAAAGAAGCGGGTTTACCAGATGGTGTTTGGACAGTCATCAATGGCGACAAGGATGCGGTCAACGAGCTATTAGAAAACCCTGCTGTTGAAGCCATTTCGTTTGTCGGATCCACAGCAGTCGCTGATTATATTTACACAACCGGTTCAAAATACGGCAAGCGCGTTACGGCATTAGGTGGCGGTAAAAATAATATGATTGTCATGCCAGATGCAGATTTAGAACAGGTCGTAAATGCATTTATAGGCGCTGCTTATGGAGCCGCTTCCCAACGCTGTATGGCCATTTCCACAATCATTCCCGTTGGCGAAGAAACAGCGAATAACCTTGTCAAATTACTGGCTGATAAAATCTCAAAATTAAAAGTGGGGCCGTACACAGATTCAGACGTTGATTTTGGACCTGTTATTACAAAGCAATCAAAGGACGCGATCATTGGCTTTATCGACCGTAGCCTAGAAGAAGGCGCTACACTCGTATGCGATGGTCGCAACCCAGACATCGCTGAAAATTCCAACGGCTTCTATCTTGGCCCTACCCTATTAGACAACATCAAACCTGGCATGGAAATTTATGAGCAAGAAGTTTTTGGTCCTGCTCGTAACGTCGTCCGGGTAGATTCATTAGAGGAAGCAATCGACTTAATCAATGCACATGAGCTCGGTAACGGTGTCACAATTTTCACGAATAACGGAGCCTCCGCTCGCAAATTCACTACGGAAATTGATGTCGGCATGGTTGGGGTAAACGTGCCAATTCCAATTCCTGTTGGTTATCATAACTTTGCTGGTTGGAAACGCTCTCGATTCGGCGAGGGGCATATGTTTGGGCCTGACCAAGTCCGCTTCTTCACCAAAACCAAAACCATTTCAGAAAAATGGTTTGAAGAAAACAGCGAATCCGTGTCAACATTTGCTTTTCCAAGTAACAACGACTGATGGTGCGCGTAAAATATACTACTAGTCATTCAGAAAATTAGCTATTATTTTTAAAATCGCAAATGCTTTTTAGTTAAAAATAGGGCACCGCTTGTTCGTTATTGAACTGATATGCTCCCCATTAGGTAGACAGATGAACAAATAAAATCTGTTTACCTAGGGGGAGTATTCTTTATGGCTCGAAGTAAGTATTCTCTTGAAGTGAGACTACAAATTCTTAATTTATTAATCGTAATAAATAAATTACTGTTATCTTCTTTGTATTCATCTCTGATGAGATTATTCTACTTTACAATTACTTGTAATAGGTAAAGCATTTGTTCATCTATCTTTTCTAACCAAGTGTAAATAACATCGCTGGTTATAACTATCAGAAATTCAACTTAGTTCCCTGATAAAGTAATGCACAATTGTACGGTAATCGTATAACGTTCTTTCACGACAGCCACTTACTTCAAGTTGCTTTATAATCACAGTCAATGCTTGTTTAATCTGTAAATCATTCCGCTTCTTCACCTGTGTTCTTACATGAAATAACGGTTGTTCAATTTGGATATCAAATATCCCCTTCTTTTTAGTCAAAAGAAAAAAGCACCTCCACCTACAATTCTTTAGTACAGAATCTCGACTGACCGAGTACTGTAAAAATGAATCATAAGCGAAAGTGCTTATTTCTCTAAATATAACGTTATAAAACGGTACGTCCCAGGAGAGATTCGAACTCCCGACCGACGCCTTAGAAGGGCGTTGCTCTATCCAGCTGAGCTACTGAGACCAAGTACTCCCCCACCACACAGATAGGAAAGACAAGATTTATTATATAATGATAATTACTTTAAGTCAATGCTATTTCGTATTTTTTAAAGTTGAATTATTAAAATGTTTTGCTCCTAGTTATTAAAGATATTACTCCCGGTCTAATACCAAATGCGAAATTCAATACTTCTAAACAACCTGGTAGAATTCTTAGATTAACTCACAAATTAATAACACATTTAGATCTTTAACATTCAAAATGAACTTGTTCAAGTAATCGATGTTCTGCAGAAAAAAAGGATACCCTCCATTGTTTGTCCAACTTTTCCACAATTGAATAGCTTTTTTCCTTTCTTCCACGTGGCTGATGTAAGCTACCTGGATTAACAAAAAGAATGTCATTATTTACTTCTGCACCGAGCAAATGAGAATGGCCAAAGAATACAACAGATGCTTGTACTTCCTGGGCACGATAAAATAATGGCATAAGCGTCGATTTTATTTGATATAAATGTCCGTGCGTCACATAGATTGTTTCGTTTTCCACTTGAAAAGTAACATCAATAGGGAAGTGAGAATCTACATCACAATTCCCTTTAACAACATGTACAGATTTATCTTCAAAATAAGAAAAATCCAGTTCACTATCACCACAATGAATCACAGCATCCACATCTTGGTGATACTGCATAACCTGTTCCATCGTTTTTTTATCACCATGTGTATCACTCATTAGTAATAATTTCATCCCATTACCTGCTCGTTTATAATAAATCGGCAAGATGATCGGAAAGTTTTTTAATCGCGTTTCCTCTATGAGAAATTGCTCCTTTTTCTTCCGCCGATAGCTCTGCCATCATTTTATTTTCAGAAGGAACATAAAAGATTGGATCATAGCCGAATCCATTAGTCCCTCTTCTTTCTTTTGCTATGACACCTTCGCAAGTGCCTCTTACGGTAACTGATTCTAGATTGGGAGATGCAATTGCAATTGCGCAAACGAACCTAGCAGAGCGATTTAGTTCCTCCACGTTTACAAGCTCTTCAAGTACTTTATCGATATTTGCTTCGTCACTTTTCTCTTCTCCAGCATATCTCGCAGAATAGATACCTGGGCGACCGTCTAATGCGTCAATTTCAAGTCCGCTATCATCAGCAATCACCATCGTTTGTAAACGCTCAGAGAGTGCTGTCGCTTTAATTAATGCATTCTCTTCAAATGTAGTCCCTGTTTCTTCGACATCCATATCGTCTGCCACATCATGCAATGTTTGCACATCATATCCGAGAGGTCCAAATAGCGCTTCAAAGTCCTTTGCTTTTCCTTTATTCTTAGTAGCAATAATTATTTTTTTCATTCTGTTACCTGTCCTTTATCGCCAATTTTGGTCGCTAATTCACCAAGTGCAGCACGTTGAACTTCCATTAAATGTTGAATACCTATTTCTCCAAATTCAAGTAACTCCAACAATTGTTTTTTGGAGAAAGTGGATTCCTCACCTGTACCTTGAAGTTCTACATATTCTCCACTGCTCGTTTGCACGATATTCATATCAACAGTAGCTGTAGAATCCTCTTCATAATTTAAATCTAATACCACACCAATATTTTCTACTATCCCAACACTTGTTGCAGCTAAATATTCACGTACTGGGAATACTTGCAAACCCTTTTCTTTGTACAGTTTTCCAAGAGCAATTGTTAAGGCAACAAAAGCCCCTGTAATACTCGCCGTTCTAGTACCACCATCTGCTTGGATTACATCACAGTCAATCCAAATGGTTTTCTCTCCGATACTTTCTAGATCCACAACTGAACGCAATGCTCGTCCTATTAGGCGTTGAATTTCCATGGTGCGACCTGTAACCTTCCCTTTAGACGCTTCTCGTTGTGTGCGCGATTCTGTTGCACGAGGTAGCATGGAATATTCCGCTGTAATCCACCCCTTACCTTGTCCTCTTAAAAATGGTGGTACTCGGTCCTCTATTGTTGCATTGCAAATGACTTTTGTACGTCCTACCGTTATTAAAACGGAGCCTTCTGGATGAATTAAATAATCTGTTTGCATGTGGATATCTCTTAATTGATTTACTTCTCTACCATCTGTTCTAGTTGTCATAAATTTCTCCTTTTTTAAACGGATATGTAAGCAAAAGAAAACCCCGTTTTTCGAGGATTCTCAAGCTAACAGGGTCATGTGAATGATATAGTTCTTACATCTGCATTCGGCAATTCTAACCACTTTTCTACGATTGTCTTGAATATGGGAATAGATCCGGTTGTATAAAATATCGGTTTTTTATAGCCGACAATTGGATTATGCATGTGATGGAAGTTTAAATACCCCAATACTTCTTGGGCAGTTTCCTCCGCTGAAGAGAGTACTATTACCTGTGGACCAACTGATTCCTCAATATACTGTTGCAATAAAGGATAATGAGTACATCCAAGAATAACAGTATCGAATTGTTCGTTTTTTAATGGTAATAACGTGTTAAAAACCATACTACGAGCAAATTCACCTTCATACTCATTGCTTTCGACAAGAGGCACAAAGGTAGGACAGGCGAGAGGTATCACTTTACTGGACGTATTTAAAGAAGCAATCGCAGTTTCATAAGCTCCGCTTTTAATCGTACCGCTTGTACCTAACACTACAATTTCATTTTTTTTTGTGGCTTTCATGGCCGCACGCGCCCCTGGAAAAATAACGCCAATTACTGGAAAAGGCAATTTTTTGCTCAATGAATTAAGTGCTACTGCCGTTGCTGTATTACAAGCTATAACAAGCATTTTTATATTCATTTTCGACAAAGCAATTGCCATCTGCCAGGTAAATTTGCGTACTTCTCCTTCAGAACGCGGTCCATATGGACATCTTGCCGTATCACCTATATAAATAATTTCTTCACTTGGTAATAGTCGCATTATTTCTTTTGCAACCGTTAACCCGCCAACTCCAGAGTCTATAACGCCAATCGGGGCTTTCACTTGAATTCCTCAGTTCTTTTTCATCTCTTGGTGTAGTTTTTCTAGTAATGTAGATAGATTCGTTACTTCGTCTGAATTAAATTGATCTAGTATGTCTTCTAAATAATGTTGTCTTTTGGCAATTACTTCTTCTATTATACGTTCGCCCTCTTTTAACAAATGTATACGCACTACTCGACGATCTTGTTCATCTCTTATCCTTTGAACAAGCGCACTCTTTTCCATACGATCAATTAAATCGGTCGTTGTACTAAAAGCTAAATACATTTTATTTGATAAATCACCAATTGTCATATCTCCATGCTCCAAGAGCCATTGTAGTGCCACAAACTGTGGGGGAGTAATTGTATAGGCATGTAACATTTGACGCCCTTTTTGCTTTATAATACCTGATATATGTCTAAGTTCTTTTTCTAAAAAAGCTACTTCATCGTGATTATGTTTTACATTCTTTATTTCATCTGCCATCTGATCCATCACTCCTCAAAACGATACATACTAAGTATTATTGTGACGTGTTCTGAGGAAAATGGCAAGGATTCTAAATAAAATACGTTAAAACGTATTTCCTCCTAGGTTTTGAATCGAGGTAGCAAGATAAACTTCTCTACAAAATCTTCAGCGTCTACCGAAGACTTTAACCCTATTCATTAGCAGACTTGAGCTGCAGAATAAGGTTAATTCAACGACAATTCACCTAAACGTAATAATTCAACAATCGCTTGAGACCTACCCGATACCCCAAGTTTTTGTATCGTATTAGAAATATGATTCCTTACTGTTTTTTCACTTATAGATAACTGAATAGATATTTCTTTCGTAGAATGATCTTCTACTAATAACTGAAAAATTTGACGTTCCCTGTTCGTCAGTATTGATCGATGCTGATTACTATCATACAATGCCATAGCCCCCTATCCACTCTTCTACTAACGTATGTAGCGTAGGGAGAGTAGGTGACGGCTAGTTATGCTCACTTTTAAAAATTTTTATTTCTTCATCCGACCATTTAGAACCTTTTCCAGTTTTTTTATCAATCTGCACAATTGTTCCCCTACCAGTAAAAACGATTTCACCTTTTTCATTCTTTGCCATGTAATGAAGATCAGCGGATGATGAACCAACAGAATTTGCTTTTACATAAATACGTAATTTCTCGTCAAAAAAGACTTGCATCATATAATCACATTGCAAATCAGCTACCACTGGAATCGTTTCACCATTCGGATTTAGCCAATCATTCATTAACTGTATATGCTTTAAATATTCTATACGTGCATACTCAAAATATGCAAAAGTTACCGTATTATTTAAATGACCATACATATCCGTTTCCGAAAAACGAACACTCACCTCGGAATAAAACGTAAATTCCTCTTCCCAACTCTTAATATCTTCTATGTAAGTAATTCTCATGGTAACAATCCCCCCTTATAAATGAATGAATATTCATTTATTGTATCAAACAAATAAAAAATCTGCATAGAAATTAATATTCTACACAGATTCCCTATTATTTAATTAGTCAACCATATGGTCGCTTCCGAAGAAGTTTTTGAACATTTGAACCGTTGTATCACGGTTTAAAGCTGCAATGGAAGTTGTTAATGGAATACCTTTTGGACATGCAACGACACAGTTTTGTGCGTTACCACAGTTTGCAAGGCCACCATCACCCATAATTTCATTTAAACGTTCGTCTTTATTCATAGCACCTGTTGGATGTGCATTGAATAAACGAACTTGTGAAAGTGGTGCTGGGCCCATAAATGAAGAACCACTATTAACGTTCGGACATGCTTCCAAACATACACCACAAGTCATACATTTTGACAACTCATATGCCCATTGACGTTTACGTTCAGGCATACGAGGTCCTTCACCAAGATCATAAGAACCATCGATTGGAACCCAAGCTTTTACTTTTTTCAAAGAGTCAAACATGCGTGTACGGTCCACTTGAAGATCTCGAACAACTGGGAAAGTTTTCATTGGCGCCAAACGAATAGGTTGTGTCAGTTGATCTATAAGAGCAGAACAAGACTGACGTGGCTTATCGTTAATTACCATCGAACAAGCCCCACATACCTCTTCCAAACAGCTCATATCCCAAGTTACTGGAGTAGTAGCTTTACCGTCCGTATTAACTGGATTTTGTCGAATCTCCATTAATGCAGAAATAACATTCATATTTGGACGCCAGTTCACTTCAAATTTTTCCCAATAAGGTGTAGATTCTGGTGTATTTTGACGTAATATTTCAACTTGTACTTTTTTTGTTTCTGTTGCTGTAACCATTATTAATTTTCTCCCTTCTTAGAAGAATAATCACGTTTACGAGGTGCAACAAGTGATACATCTATATCTTCGTAATGGAAAATCGGAGCTCCAGTAGCTGGATCAAATTTAGCCATCGTCGTCTTCATAAATTCTTCATCATTTCGTTCCGGGAAATCCGGTTTATAATGTGCTCCACGACTTTCGTTACGATTAAGTGCACCTAATGTAATTACACGTGCTAAATATAGCATATTTTTTAATTGACGAGTAAATGATGCACCTTGGTTAGACCATTGTTGTGTATCATCCATATTAATATTCTCATATCGTTCAAGTAACTCTAGGATTTTTTTGTCCGTAGCTTCAAGTTTGTCGTTGTAACGAACAACCGTTACATTATCTGTCATCCACTCACCTAGTTCTTTATGAAGTAAGTAAGCATTTTCAGTACCTTTCATCGCTAACGTTTGATCCCATTTCTCTTGTTCAAGTTTAACTTCCGCATCAAAAATAGCATCGTCCATATCTACCGCATGAGTATTCAAGTCTTTCATATACTTCACTGCATTAGGACCTGCAACACTACCGCCAAATACAGCAGATAGTAAAGAGTTGGCTCCTAAACGGTTGGCTCCATGCTGTGAATAATCACATTCCCCTGCAGCAAATAATCCAGGGATATTTGTCATTTGATCGTAATCTACCCATAATCCACCCATAGAATAGTGAACAGCCGGGAAAATTTTCATCGGAACTTTACGTGGGTCATCACCTGTAAATTTCTCATAGATTTCGATAATACCACCTAACTTAACGTCAAGTTCATGTGAATCTTTATGAGAAAGGTCTAGATAAACCATGTTTTCACCGTTAATACCAAGTTTTTGGTTAACACATACATCGAAAATTTCACGAGTTGCAATATCACGTGGTACAAGGTTTCCATAAGTAGGATATTTTTCCTCAAGGAAATACCAAGGTTTACCGTCTTTGTATGTCCAAATACGTCCACCTTCACCTCGTGCAGATTCTGACATTAAGCGTAATTTGTCATCACCAGGAATTGCTGTTGGATGAATTTGGATAAATTCTCCGTTTGCATAATGAGCTCCTTGTTGATATACAATTGATGCTGCAGAACCAGTGTTAATAATTGAGTTTGTCGTTTTACCGAAAATAATTCCTGGCCCACCAGTTGCCATAATAACAGCATCTCCGCGGAATGCACGAATTTCCATTGTTTGAAGGTTTTGTGCTTTAATACCACGACAAACGCCTTCATTATCTTTTATTATTCCAAGGAATTCCCATCCTTCGAATTTTGTAACTAATCCATCGACTTCGAATCGACGAACTTGCTCATCCAAAGCATAAAGTAATTGTTGACCAGTCGTTGCTCCCGCGAAAGCAGTGCGGTGCATTAATGTACCACCGAAACGACGGAAGTCTAATAACCCTTCAGGTGTTCGATTAAACATAACACCCATACGGTCAAATAAGTGAATTATTCCAGGTGCAGCATCTGCCATAGCTTTTACTGGAGGTTGATTTGCTAAGAAGTCCCCACCATATACAGTGTCATCTAAATGAACTGTTGGTGAATCACCTTCACCTTTTGTATTTACAGCTCCGTTAATACCACCTTGAGCACAAACAGAGTGTGAGCGTTTTACAGGAACTATTGAAAATAGGTCTACATGCGTGCCATCTTCGGCCGCTTTCATTGTTGCCATTAATCCAGCTAATCCACCGCCGACAACAATTAGTTTACTTTTTGCCATGTTTATCTCACTCCTCATTTAATAGTAGTTGAACTTGTAGAAGGATCTTATCTAAACGCTAATAGAGCTTGTACACCAACTACAGATAACGCTAAGAAGATTACTAATGTTACATATGTAACAATTTGTTGGGATTTAGGTGATTGCGTAAAGCCCCAGCTAACTAAGAATGACCAAATACCATTAGCTAAATGGAATGTAGCAGCTACGATCCCAACGATATAAAAGCCAAACATCCATGGATTTGATAAAATATTTGCCATCATATCAAAATTAACTTCATCCCCTGCGATTGCCGTTTGAATCTTCGTTTCAAAAACATGCCAGGCAATAAATACAACAAGAAAAATTCCAGTAAAACGTTGTAAAATAAATAAATAATTACGAAGAGTACCAAAATTTTTCGGATTATTTTTCGCTGTAAATGCAATGTAAATTCCGTAAAATGCGTGGAACAATAATGGTAAATAAATTATGAAGATTTCCATTATAAGCAAAAACGGCAAACTTTCCATAAAATTCGATGCGTTATTAAATGCATCTGCTCCTCTTGTAGCAAAATGGTTTACTACTAAATGTACCATCAAAAACAAACCAACAGGAATTATTCCTAAAAGTGAATGTAATCGACGCCAGTAAAATTCGCGATTTTTCGACAAAACAGTTGCCCCCCTCAATTTTCCATTTGGCTTACTTGAATACTATTGTAAAAAAGCAATATAATTCACCACTTTTTCACATCATCATGTTACGTATTTATGACATATCCATTGTACTCTCATCATTTTAGAGCGTCAAGGCATCTTTATTTTTTTCTAAATTCTTAAAGCTTACATCTTTCTATAATGATTCGTTTCCTTTTTCACAAACTATTACTCTTACCAACTGAATTTTTTTCTGATAAAATAAACAAGTACAAATGACATTTTTTTAGAAAGAAGGGTTGCTACTTGAATGAAAAGGAACATTCACATGTAACTTCCTTTGGATATGAATTAATACGAGATCACGTTCTTGCTTCTATTCTCGGAAAACATGAAAAAGATATTTTATACTGGGCCGGAAAAGATCTAGCCCGAAAGTTTCCACTATATACCATGGAGGAAGCTTTAACATTCTTTCACGAAGCTGGTTGGGGTACTTTGAAATTAGAAAAAACAACAAAGGATTCCGCATACTATACTTTAGAAACGTATAATCTACCGCAAAGCGGGCTTAGTAGAAGTCATCGATTAGAGGCTGGCTTTCTAGCCGAACAACAACAGAAAATTGGTGGGTATATGGCAGAGTGCTTTGACGAACAAGTAAAGAAAAATGGAATTGTTACGTTTCAGATCAAATGGGATTTGAAAGCAACTATCTAAACTAACCGATTTGCATTTAAAACAAAAACAATGTACATGTCGTTCAGTACATTGCTTGCTTAGATTAAAGATAAAATGGTTTCGGAAATGTCTGACATTCCCGAAACCTTTTATTTTCCCTACTCATTCTGTTGATTTTTTGACATCAATGCGGAACATCTCTAATTAATAGATAAAGGAAATAGCTGCAAGGGACTCTGTTTAGGATTAATAAACTGTGCATTTACTCATATAAGGGCTTGTTTGTTTATTACTTTTACCGTCCACCGTGTACATGAATCAGTGGGTGTATGATTAGAGTAGGTGGTACTAGAGAAAAATAGCTAGCATCCATGTATAAAGAAGTGCTGAGCGGACGAAATTGTATCTTCGCCCGCTTTTAAAAGAGTAGGATAGCATCTAATCTCTCATTATCCAAACCAATTACATCGTGTCTCTACGCAATCCAAGAGGGCGACGGACAAACATCTGCCACAAGATTACCGAAAAAAGAGGATCTGGAAGTGACTGAGTCACTTCCAGATTCTCAATAAAATTCTTCGTTAATAGTGTAGCTGATGTTTTGTCCAAAGCACTCTGGAAATAGTAAAGACAAGATGCACTAAAAGGACACTTTCGTTTTTCTTATTAAACAAGTGCCAGCCCGAACTCATCATGCAAAGCATTTGCAGCTTGGATCATGTCATTTTGTGGAACGACAACAGAAACCTTAATTTCAGATGTACTTACCATCTTCACTGGAATGTTTTCTTTTCTCAGACGATCAAACATCTGTGCTGCAACACCAGGATTAGAAACCATTCCCGAACCAACAATCGACACCTTTGCAAGCCCTACCTCAAAATCTGCAAAAGTGAAACCTAGCACTTGTTTATTGGATTCTAAAACAGTTATTGCTTCCGCTAACGATTCTTTTTTTATAGAAAAAGAAACAGCAGGTTTTACACCCTCAACAATTGACTGAACAATAATATCCACATTTATATGATTTGCTGCAAGGGTAGTAAATATAGAAGCCAATGAACCATTAAATGCCACTTCATATTCTATTGTTAAACGGACAATATCAGATTCAAAAGCTACCCCACGAACAACTAAGTTATTTTCCACATCTACTTCCTCCTTTAAAATCGTTCCCTCTTCATCGTTATAGCTTGAACGTACACGTAAGGGAATTTTGTAGTTTTTAGCAAATTCTACAGCCCTAGGATGTAAAACTCCTGCTCCTAAATTGGCTAATTCAAGCATTTCATCATACTCTAATTGCGCTAACTTTCTAGCTTTCGTTACAAACCTAGGATCAGAAGTAAATACACCATCTACATCTGTATAAATATCACAAATGTCAGCTGCAATAGAAGCTGCAATTGCTACAGCCGTTGTATCCGACCCTCCTCTACCAAGTGTTGTAATTTCATCTAACTCGGACACTCCTTGAAATCCCGCGACGATTACTACTTTATTTTCAGCAAGTACATTCAAAATTTTAGTTGCATCTAACTTCACTACTTTTGCATTTCTATGTACTTCATTTGTTTGTAAACCTGCTTGCCAACCTGTTAAAGAAACGGAATCAATTCCGATGTCGTTTAATTTGATCGAAAGTAAGGACATGGTTGCTTGCTCTCCCGTGGAAAGAAGCATATCCATTTCCCTTTTATTTGGTGTTTCTGATAATTCATAAGCTAAGTTAGCTAAATCATCTGTAGTCTTACCCATTGCAGACACTACAACTACAATGTCATGCCCTTTTTCTTTCTCTCGACTAATACGATGTGCAATATTTGCAATTTTTACGGTTGTCGCAACCGAAGTTCCACCAAACTTCATTACTATCTTGCTCATGTACATCTTCTCCCTTGTTTCAATGATAAGCTAAAGATAAAAAAATGCTTTTCACATATTGTGAAAAGCATTGTCTCATACACGGTCAAAAAAATTGTCCATGTGAGATAGCCCTCCAGAATAATCCACTCTGACAATCCTACATTTATTAAATGCAGAACCAACATATGAAAAGGAAAAGCTTTTCTATGTTTCGGCGAATGACCCTTTCCTCAACGATTACAGGATCTTTCCATCCTCCTGTTGAGTACTTTTGTCAATTCGCGCCTCTATCTTCACTTTTTAAGTGATTATTAAATTGTTTCAACCATACCATAACACTATTCAGAAGACAATAAACTTTTCTGAAAATGACTAACCATTATATCCGCTAACTTTTCAGGAAGCCCCGCTTCTATAAATTCTTCTTTACTTGCAACTTGCATTTTTTTCAGCGAACCAAAATGCTTTAATAATAAGGTTTTCCGCTTTGGACCAATGCCTTCAATGCCATCTAAAGAAGATGCAATAGTATGTTTTCCTCGTTGTTGCCGATGGAAGGTAATAGCAAAACGATGCACTTCATCTTGAATTCGTTGTAACAAATAAAATGCTTCACTTGTACGTTTCATCGGGATAATATCCATAGGATCCCCAAATAAAAGCTGAGACGTTTGATGTTTTCCGTCTTTTGCAAGCCCAGCTATTGGTATGTCCAACCCTAACTCGTCTTCTATAACTTCTCTAGCAGCTTCTATTTGCCCTTTACCACCATCAATAATTATTAAATCTGGAATTGGTAAGTTTTCTTTTAAAACACGGGTATATCTTCTACGAACAACTTCACGCATTGCACCATAATCATCATGTTTAGCTGCGGTTTTTGTTTTATATTTTCGATAGTCTTTCTTATATGCTTTCCCATCGACGAATACTACCATAGCTGAAACTGCATCAGTGCCGTGGATATGGGAATTATCAAACGATTCTATCCGATTTGGTGTAGCTATCCCCATAAGTTGACCTAATTCTTGAACAGCTCCAACCGTTCTTTCTTCTTGTCGTTCAATAAGATGAAATTTTTCGCTCAATGCTAAAATTGCATTTTTTTCAGCTAGATCAACTAAATTCTTTTTTGTTCCTTTTTGTGGAATAATTACTTTCATTTCTAATAGTTCCGTCGCTAAATGTAAGTCGGTATTGCTAGGTACGAAAATCTCTTTCGGTTTAATATGTTCCAATTTAGCATAAAACTGACCTAAGAACGTGAGAAACTCTTCCTCTGGATTACGATAAAGGGGAAATAAAGATACATCTCTTTCGATTAATTTTCCTTGACGAACGAAAAAAACTTGGACACACATCCATCCCTTATCGACTGAATATCCAAATATATCTCGACTCGTAAAGTCATTCATCGTCATTTTTTGTTTTTCCATCACTTGTTCAATATGAGAGATTTGATCTCTATATTCTTTGGCTCGCTCAAATTCTAAATTTTCAGCTGCTGCATGCATCTTGTCTGTTAACTTTTTTTTGACATGCAAATGACCACCGTTTAAAAAGCTAGATATTTCTTGAATTATTTCACTATATGCAGAATCTTCAATCTCTTTCACGCAAGGTGCTAAACATTGCCCCATATGATAATATAAACAAACTCGGTTCGGCATCTTTTGACATTTTCGCAAGGGATATAATCGATCAAGTAGCTTTTTTGTTTCATGCGCAGCGTGAGAATTAGGATAGGGGCCGAAATATTTTCCTTTATCTTTTTTTACTTGTCTAGTAATAATAAGTTTAGGGTCTTTTTCAGCTGTAATTTTAATGTATGGATACGTTTTATCGTCTTTCAACATAATATTGTACTTCGGATCATGTTTTTTTATTAGATGAAGTTCAAGTATTAATGCTTCAAGCTCGGACGATGTAACAATATATTCGAAGTCAACTATTTCTTGTACAAGTCTTTGTGTTTTTCCATCGTGAGACCCGGTAAAGTAAGAACGCACACGATTTTTTAATATTTTCGCTTTACCAACATAGATAATTGTTCCTTGTCGGTCTTTCATTAAATAACAACCAGGTTGATCT
The DNA here is from genome assembly GCF_042945595.1 of Psychrobacillus sp. L3. GTDB lineage: Bacteria > Bacillota > Bacilli > Bacillales_A > Planococcaceae > Psychrobacillus. The sequence continues at coordinate 2,468,277 of NZ_CP168493.1, forward strand.
GGTAGGATTGCACATTTTTGTTGAATTAAATCATTCATATTATCACCTATTATCATTTTATAGAAGTGAGGACATTAGCTGAATTCAGTAAAAAAAACGCAAGCGTCCTTTAAGTGCATTTTGTCTTCTCTATTTCTAGAGTGCTTTGGACGAAACATCGGCTACACTATTACCATGGGAATTTTTGTGGATGGAGAAGTGACTGCGTCACTTCTCCATCCACTTTTTTCGGTAATCTTGTGGTGGTTGTTTGTCCGTCGCCTTCTTGAAATATGTAAAGACATAATGCATTTGTTTTGGTTAATGAGAGAATAAATTACTTTCCTATTCTTTTAAAAGCGGACGAAGATGCAATTTCGTCCGCTCAGCGCTTCTTTATAAATGAATACTACCTATTTTTTCAAGCCCCGCTGATTCATGTATACAGTGTACGATAAAAGTAAAAACATATAGGAAATCCTGCTTAAGGAAGACACCATTAAAATCACTTCAAGTCTTTGTGAATACTGGATTTCTAGTATATCAATTTCATATACTTTCTTATTAGGAACTACTCACTTAATGGATTGTAGTGAAAGGTGGCGACTCCAGACGGAGGCCAACAGGATGTTGGTCACGAAGGCGTTGCCACACGATGTGGCGCTCTTAGCCTTCGTTCCTCGGAGACAGGTGTGCCATCGCAAACGACGCGAATGCGGCGCCCCCGCGGAAAGCGTCCACCTGAAACGGAATCCGCGGTATTCTTTAATTCTTTAAAGTACTAGGAACACTGGTTTCGCAGGTTGATAATCCATATACTTTCTTATCTTTTAAAAAAACCGGGCACCATTTAGGACCCGGTTTTATATTATGCGTTTTTTTCTACGAATTGAACTAAAGCTTCTTTTGGTTGGAAACCAACCGCTTTGTCTACTGGTTGACCATCTTTAAATAATACTAAAGTTGGGATAGACATAATGCCAAATTGACTAGCAGTTGCTTGGTTTTCATCCACATCTACTTTAACGATTTTAACTTTATCGCTCATTTCAGCATCCATTTCTTCTAAAACAGGAGCTATCATTTTACATGGACCACACCATGTTGCCCAAAAATCTACTAATACTAAACCTTCTTCTATATCTTGATTAAAAGTTTGATCAGTTCCGTGTACAATTGCCATTTTAAAATTCCTCCTTAGACTAACTATGTTTTGATTATATCAGACTAAAATCACTACATCTACATTTTAGCTTGAAAGAAAAGAACTCGGCTCCTTTTGATAGAGCCAAGTATCTTTTTTAAGCATTTACTTTAAGTTTTTTAAATTCTTCTGTAAGCATAGGAATTACTTCAAATAAGTCGCCAACAATACCGTAGTCCGCTACTTTAAAGATGTTTGCTTCAGGATCTTTATTGATAGCAACGATTATTTTCGAGTTTGACATTCCCGCCAAATGCTGGATTGCACCTGATATACCCGCTGCAATATAAAGATCTGGTGTTACTACTTTACCAGTTTGACCGATTTGTAAAGAATAGTCACAGTAATCTGCATCACATGCACCACGTGATGCACCTACTGCCGCACCAAGTACTTTAGCAAGTTCTTTTAAAGGTTCGAAACCTTCTTCACTCTTCACTCCACGTCCACCTGCAATAACGACTTTTGCTTCTGATAAATCAACACCTTCAGAAGATTTACGAACTACTTCTTTAATGATTGTACGAAGGTTTGTAATATCAACTGTAAGTGAAGACACATCTGCTGATTTGCTATCATCTTTCGCAAGAGGAGCAATATTGTTAGGACGAATGGTAATAAATTCAATTCCATCTTTTACTTTTACTTTTTCAAAAGCTTTACCCGAATAGATCGGACGAATATAAACAGCAGCATCTCCTTCACCATCAATAGCCGTAACATCCGAAACTAAACCAACTTGTAGCTTACTAGCAATTTTTGGTGATAAATCTTTACCAAGTGCTGTATGCCCAAAAACAATTGCTTCTGGTTTTTCTTGATCAATTACAGCAAGTAACGCTTGTCCGTATCCGTCTGAAGTGTATTGTTTTAAATGCGGATGTTCTACTGTAATAACGCGGTCCGCACCATATTTCCCTAATTCAACAGCTAACTCTTTCACTGAATCTCCTAAGAGAACACTAACGACTTCTCCGCCGTTAGAAATTTGTTTTGCAGCAGCAATTGCTTCGTACGAAACATTACGTAGAGCACCTTCACGTGCTTCTCCTAATACTAATACTTTTTTAGACATGTTAATTTCCTCCCATTTTGAGTGTAAATTTGATTAGAAACAAATACGATTTGACGTATTGTTATCTTTGGCAACTGATGGTAAAGGTTAAATCACTTTTGCTTCTGAATGAAGTAAATGAACTAACTCTTTTACTTGATCCGCTAGATCGCCTTCTAATACTTTACCTGCTTCTTTTTTTGGAGGTAAATAAATTTCAATTGTTTCTGTTTTAGCTTCTACATCATCTTCATCCATATCTAAGTCATCTAACTCTACTTCTTCTAAAGGTTTTTTCTTTGCTTTCATAATTCCAGGTAAAGATGGATAGCGTGGCTCGTTTAAACCTTGTTGAGCAGTAACTAATAGAGGCAATGAAGTTTCTAGAATCTCCGTATCCCCTTCTACGTCACGTTTAATCGTCACAGTAGACCCATCAATTTCAAGGTTTGTAATCGTTGTTACATAATTAATCCCTAGTAATTCTGCTACACGTGGTCCAACTTGACCTGACCCACCGTCAATTGCAACGTTTCCAGCTAAAATTAAATCCGCATCTTTATCTTTTAAATATTCCGAAATGATTTGAGCCGCAGTGAATTGGTCTACTTCCTCTAAATCATCTTCTGTATTAATGAGAACAGCTTTATCTGCACCCATTGCTAGTGCTGTACGAAGTTGTTTTTCTGCATCTTCTCCGCCCATTGTAAGAACTGTAACTTCTCCACCGTGTGCATCTCGTACTTGAATTGCTTCTTCAATAGCATACTCATCATATGGATTAATGATAAATTCTGCGCCATCCTCTTGGATTTTACCACCACTTACAACAATCTTTTCTTCTGTATCGAATGTACGTTTTACTAAAACAAAAATATTCATTTAGAATTTCCTCCCAAGCTATTTTATTTTATTTCCCTTTAAAATCAGGATTTCTTTTCTCTAAAAATGCAGATATACCTTCTTTTGCGTCTTCGGAAACAAAAACCGTTCCAAAAGCATTCGCTTCTGCTTTCACACCTTCATAATAGGAGGCAGGTTTCACAAATTGAAGCATCTCAAGTGCTGCTTTAACTGCAACTGGACTCTTCTTCGCAATTTTACTTGCCAGTTCCTGTGCTTTATCAAATAGCTCATCTTCTGGATATGCATGATTAGCAAGACCAAAAGCCGCTGCATCTTTTCCGCTTATCGGATCACTCGTTAAGAGCATTTCTGCTGCTTTCGCAAAACCAACGTAACGGGGCAAACGCTGCGTTCCAGCAAAACCAGGTATTAATCCTAATTGTAATTCTGGAAGACCAAGTTTAGCATTTTCAGCAACAAGTCGGATATGACAACTCATCGCTAATTCAAGTCCGCCACCTAGTGCTGCTCCATGAATCGCAGCTATCACTGGCTTTGAAAACGTTTCCAATCTTTCAAAAATAGATTGCCCACTTGCAGAAAGCTCGGAAAATTCTTCTCCACTAGAAATAGAAGTAAATTCTTTAATATCCGCTCCTGCAGAAAAGAATCTTCCTTCACCTTTCAATAAAATAACTCGTACGGATTCGTCTTTTTCTACAGCATCTAGCAAATCATTTATTTCTAATATAACCCCACGTGCCAATGCATTTGCTGGTGGACGATTGATTGTAACTGTTGCTACACCATCTTCAATAGTCCATGACAAAAATTCCATCTTTTCACTTCCCCTTTGCCTAAGCTTTGATTCCTTTTAATAATAGACGATGTACTTTTCCCGTAAGGTCAACTAAGTCATATTTATACTCATTCATGACCCATGAAGTAGTCGTCTCATCAATTGTACCAAAAACCATCTGTCTTGCTAAGCGAATATCGATGGATTGATCAAATTCTCCATTTTCAATGCCTTCTTTTAATATAGCATCTAGCCATATTAAGTACGTCTTTAATATCGAATTAATCTTTAGTCGTAATGCTAAATTAGATTGTCGTAGTTCTAATTGAGTGACTGTAGCAAGATGATGATTACTTGCTAGAACAATAAAATGATTTTCAATCATTTTGAATAACTTCATAGAAGCGGTAATATCTTCTTTCACAATTTCATTTAAGTTATCTGCAAACATCTCCATCTTTTCTTCAAAAACGGAAATTAGTATATCTTCTTTGTTTTTAAAATATAAGTAAATTGTTCCGTCAGCTACGCCAGCTTGTTTTGCTATTTTAGAAACTTGCGATTGATGATAGCCGTTTTCTGCTATCACAATAATTGCTGCGTCGATAATTTGTTTATATTTAGGTTTATCTTTCTTCAATAAAAACACCACCAAAATAAAAATATGAATGATTATTCATTCATATTTTTATATTATATTTATTTTTTTATCATGTCAATCATCATTAACTGTTGACTACTTGTTTTAACTTTTCTTTTTCTTCTTCGATTAACGTTCTTCTTAAAATTTTTCCAACAGCCGTTTTTGGAAGTTCTGTTCTAAATTCATATATTCTAGGAACTTTAAAAGCAGCTAAATTTTCACGACAAAATTTGTCTAATACTTCTTCTGTAATATGTGCACCTTCTTTTAATACAACAAAGGCTTTCACCGTTTCACCGCGATATGGATCTGGTACACCGGCTACTACACATTCTTGAACTGCTGGATGCTCGTATAGAACCTCTTCTACATCTCTCGGATAGATATTGTATCCACCAGCAATAATCATATCTTTTTTACGGTCAACTACAAAAAAGAAACCGTTTTCATCCATATACCCTAAATCCCCCGTTAGCAACCATCCGTCTCGCATCGTCTTTTCAGTTTCTTCCGGTCTATTCCAATAGCCTTTCATTACTTGGGGTCCTTTAACTGCAATTTCACCTATCTCTCCAGGTGATAACGGTTCGGAAGAATCAATTCCAAATATCGCAGAGTCTGTATCCGGCCATGGTATTCCTACCGAACCTTTGACTCTTTCGTTACTATAAATTAAATTCGAATGTGAAACTGGAGAAGTTTCCGTTAACCCATAACCTTCTACTAACTTACCACCAGTAACTTTTTCAAATTTTTCTTGTACTTCTAATGGTAATGCAGCTGAACCACTTAGACAAGCCACAATCGAAGATAAATCATATTTTTGAACATCCGGATGATTCAAGATAGCGATATAAATAGTTGGAGCTCCAGGGAACAAAGTTGGTTTTTGCTTATCAATTGTTTTAAGTGCAGTTTCCACATCAAACTTAGGCAATAAGATCATTCTATTCCCCAACATTACAGACAAGATTAACACAGTAGTCATACCATATACGTGGAAGAATGGTAGAATTCCTAATATACTTTCTTCCCCTTTTCTACATTTGTAAAGCCAAGCATTACACATGGATGCATTGGAGATTAGATTTTTATGTGTTAACATTACACCTTTTGGAAATCCAGTTGTTCCACCCGTGTATTGAAGGAGTGCAATATCCTCTTCAAAATCAAATGGTAGATTAATAGAATCCGCTTTCGCAACTTTCATAATTTCTGGGAATAAATGATTCATTCCCCGGTGTTCGACTTTTACACTAAATCCGTATTGCTTCTTTTGTATAAATGGATAGATCATATTTTTAGGAAAAGGTAAGTAATCTTTTATCCCAGTGATAATAACATTTTCTAACTCTGTCTCTTTTATTACTTTAGAGATTCTCGGGAAAAGGATATCTAAAGCTAAAATTACTTTCGCACCTGAATCTTTCATTTGATACGAAATTTCTCTTTCCGTATACAATGGATTTGTTTGTACCACAATTGCACCTGCATATAATGCACCGTAGTAACCGATCACTCCTTGTGGACAATTTGGCAACATAATTGCTACCCGGTCACCTTTTTGTACTCCTAGCGATTGTAAGTAATTTGCAAACTTCAATGATGATTCATATAATTCATCGTATGTTACATCTTTTCCCATAAAATGTATTGCAACTTTCGCTGGAAACTTTTTATACGCTCTCGTTAAATATTCCTGAACTGGTATAGCTTCATAATGAAGTTCATGTGGTATTTCTGGCGGATAATTGGCAAGCCATTGTTTTTCTGTCATTGTTAAACCCCCTCTATATTATAATAGTATGAATATTCCTATTATTTATTATAAAGAAAAATGAATGACAATTCAATTTAATTATAGGAATAGCGCAAACGTCCTTAAAATGCCTCTTGTCATTCCTATTTCCAGAGTGCTTTAGACGAAACATTAGCTACACTATCAACGAAGAATTTTATGAAGGATCTGGAAGTGTCTGCGTCACTTCCAGATCCTCTTTTTTCGGTAATCTTGTGGCAAATGCTTATCCGTCGCCCTCTTAGAATTTGTGAGGACAAAATGCTTTTTGTTTGGATAATAAGAGAATAAATCCTTTCCTATTCTTTTAAAAGCGGAAGAAGATGCAATTTCGTCCGCTAAGCGCTTCTTTATGAATGGATGCTATCTATTTTTTTAGTTTCCACCAACTCTAATCATCTGCCCACTTATTCATGTATTCTATGAACAGTACAAGTAAAAACATATAGGAAATTCTGTTAAAGGTAGTCACCATTAAAAAGCACTTCAAGTCGTTGTGTATACTGCATTCCTAGCAATAGTAACTCTAACTTAGGTTATACTCACTTAAGGGATTGGAGTGAAAGGTGGCGACTCCAGCGGGATGAGTGAGACAGATGATCCATCACAAATGACGCGAATGCGGCGCCCCCGCGGAACGCGTCCACCTGAAACGGAAATCTGAGATATTATTTGATTTTTAAAAGTACTATGAACTGGCTTCTAAGGACGATAATCCATATACTTTCTTTCAAAAAAAAGAATGAGCATTTAACTCATTCTTTTAATTACTACTATTTAATTCATTACTAAATATACTATTCCAACTAAGACAAAACATATGCCTACAGCAATTAAAACTTTCGATAATTTTTCCATTGTAATCTCTCCTAAGAAATACTAGCACCAATGACAAATGACAACCCTACGGAAATGATAAGAGAAATAAACCCAACTGATCGATTATCTTCTTCAATTTCTTTGTCCACATGAAAGCTCGGGGTTAAAAATTCAAATAACCAATATGCAAGAATGAGTAGTGTGAAACCAAAAAGACCCCAACCTATCATTTCAAATAATGAATTATGTTGTTCAATAGAATAGCGGAAAATATTACAGACACCGAAAATTTTCCCTCCAGTTGCCATAGCTACTGCTACATTTCCTTTTTTTATCTCTTCCCAGTTTTTATATTTGGTAACAATTTCGAATAAAACCATGGAAACAATTAAACATAAAACGACAACGCTAAAATAACCAGCAGAATCCACTAATGGGTTGGACCAAAAACTAGAAAGTACCATACTAAAAACCCCTTTAAACTTTTCTTACTCTACGTTCTAACAACTAAAAAGTTTCAAAACTCCGCTGTTATTTTAATTCAACAACAGTTACCCCATGTCCACCTTCTCCTGCTTCTCCAAATCTGTAATTCTTCACACGAGAATGATTTTTTAAGAATTGTTGAATGGCTTGTCTTAATACGCCGGTTCCTTTGCCATGAATAATGGATACGCGCGGATAGTTTGAAAGAATTGCATCATCTAAATACTTTTCTGTTCGAATAATCGCATCTTCATACCGTTCCCCTCGAAGATCAAGCTCTAGCTTCACATGGGAATCTCTCCCGCGAACTGAATTAACTGAGACCGTTTGTTTTTGTTTTTCCGGTTTTATATATTCTAAATCTGCTTCATCTAGTTTCATTTTCAGCATACCAATTTGAACAGACCATTCGGACTTCGAGAGTTTTTGAAGTAAAGTCCCTTTTTGACCAAAGCTTATCACCTTTACTTCATCCCCAGCTTTTAACTCTTTGGCAAGTTCGTTCAGTTTCTTTTGCTTTTTAAGAATTGGATTATTTGGCAAAGCTTCGTCCAAACGTTTTTTAGCGTCAATTAACTCATGCTCTTTTACCAACAAATGAGTATTCGCTTGCATTTTACGTAACTCGCTAATAATCCCATCTGCTTCGCGTCTAGCATCGTCTACTATTTTCTTCGCTTTCTCTTTTGCTTTTTGCTCAAACTGTTCTTTTTTCTGGTCTAATTGCGCAAGTTTTTGTTCTAGTTGTTCTTTTACTAGCCGAGCTTCTTCTAACTTAACTTCTGTTTCTTCCGCATCTTTTTCAGCTTGTCTTCTACTTTCTTCTAACGAGGCAATCATCGAATTGACTTCTCCTCGGTCCGTACCCGTAAATGATTGTGCTTGTACAATGATAGATGACGGAAGTCCAAGTCGTTCGGAGATTTCAAATGCATTACTGCGTCCGGGAACTCCTATTAACAACTTATAAGTTGGACTCAATGTTTCAATATCAAATTCCACACTTGCATTTGCAACACCTGGGCGATTATACCCGTATGCTTTTAGTTCGGGGTAATGGGTAGTTGCCATCACGCGTGCACCTGTGCCATGAACCGCATCCAAGATAGAAATAGCAAGAGCTGCTCCCTCTTGAGGATCTGTACCTGCACCAAGCTCATCGAATAAAATTAAAGATTGATTGTCATATTTTTTAAGTATATCTACAATATTAACCATATGTGAAGAGAATGTACTTAAGCTTTGCTCTATAGATTGTTCGTCTCCAATGTCTGCAAATACGGATTCAAATAACGACAATTCAGAACCGTCTAAAGCAGGGATAGGAATTCCACTTTGCGCCATTAATGTACAGAGCCCAACCGTTTTAAGCGTAACGGTTTTACCACCTGTATTCGGACCTGTAATGACGATAGCCGTAATATCTTTTCCAAATTCAATCGTATTTGCCACAGCAGTGTCAATTGAAATAAGTGGATGTCTTGCTTTGACTAAACGAATATACCCTTTATTATTAATATGAGGCATCGTGCATTTTTCAACTTGTCCATATTTTGCCTTTGCTAAAATAACATCTATTTCACCTAAAATATCTACTAACAAGAAAATTTCATGTCCAACTATTTCAACTTCAGCAGTTAGTTTAATTAGAATACGTTCAATCTCTTCTTGTTCTTTTACTTTTAACCCACGAATATCATTATTTAGCTGAACAACTGCTGATGGTTCGATAAATAAGGTTTGTCCAGAAGACGACTGATCATGAATAATCCCACCATAGTGACTTCGATATTCTGACTTCACCGGAATTACATATCGATCATTACGAATCGTAACAATCGAATCAGATAGCATTTTAGATGCATTGGCGCCTCTTGTATAGCTTTCTAACTTTTCTCGTACTCGACTAACTTGAATACGCAATTGTTGCCGAATCGAACGAAGCGTACTACTAGCACTATCTAAAACAGTACCGTTTTCATCAATACAATTATTTATTTCATGTTCTAGTGCTGTGAGGATTGGCATTGCTTCTTTTTTTTCCAGAAAATGAGGAATTCCCACATCTTCTGACTCAGCAACATTCTCAAGAAACTGCCGTAAGATTTTACTCGCTCGAATGGTACTAGCTGTTTCCATTAATTCTACTGGACTTAACATTCCGCCGATCTGTGCTCGTTTAGCATGCGGACGTATATCCGTAATGCCACCCATTGGAACATTCCCTCTAAGTCGAAGAACTGTTAGCCCTTCATCCATTTCTTCCAAAAGCTTTGTCACTTCTGCATAATCCACAGAAGGAACAAGTTTATCAATATGACTTTTTCCAACAGAAGAGGTACAGTACTTGGCAACTTCTTCTCGAATTTTATAATATTCTAACGTTTTCAGTGCTCTTTCAGCTATCACTGAGGCACCTCCTAATTATTTCTTAACAAATTGCTTGAATTTCTCTAATGTCCACGTATTTACAATACTATCTTTGTGAAGCCAAGCTTTTTGCGCATAACGTACGCCTATATCCATGTATTTCAGTTGGTCTATATGGTGGGCATCTGTATTAATGGCAATTGGAACGGAAGCTTCTTTTGCTAATTTTAAGTAATCCGTTTTTAAATCTAGACGATATGGATTAGCATTTAACTCCAAAATTTTTCCGTATTCCTTTGCCCACTCAATCAAAGTTGGTACATCCGGATTATATCCATCACGCTGTTCAATAATTCTTCCTGTTGGATGAGCAATCATATGCACATGTGGATTTTTTATCGCATTTAATAAACGTTCCATAATTTTCTCCTGTGGCTGACTAAAACTTGAATGAATGGAAGCAATTACGAAATCGAGTTGCTGTAATACTTCATCTTCAAAATCAAGCGAACCATCTGGTAAAATATCCATTTCCGTACCTGCAAATATTTCGATATCTGTATATTTTGCGTTTAATTTGCAAATTGTTTCAATTTGATTTAATAAGCGCTCTTTGGAGAGACCATTCGCTACTTTTAAATAATCGGAATGATCGGTAATGACCATATGAGAATAACCTTTCGCTCTACATGCTTCCACCATTTCTTCGATCGAATGGGCTCCGTCAGACCAGGTCGTGTGCATATGAAAATCGCCTTTTATATCGTCCAATGTTACGAGAGAGGGCAATTGATCTAGTTTTTTAAACTCGGAGCCATCCTCTCGAACAGTTGGAGGAATATAGGGTAAATCGAAGTACGCATAGAACGCTTTCTCCGATTCAAAATGCTGTACGGTCCCATCTTCCAACTCTACACCATATTCACTAATTTTCATGCCTTTATCTTTTGCGATTTGTCTCATTTTAATATTATGATCTTTAGAACCTGTAAAATGGTTTAAAGCAGAAGCATATTGATGCAAATCTACTATTCGAAAATCCACATCTACTTCATTTTCAACTGCTAGTGTTACCGAAACTTTTGTTTCTCCGGCTGCAATGATTTTTATAATTGGAAGTACGTTTAACATTTCTTCTCGTACTTCTTGAGGTGAACTTGTCCCAATAATGAAATCGATATCTTTACTTGCTTCTTTTACTCTTCTATAAGATCCTGCAACAGAAAACTTTTCAATCGTTGGGATAGTTAAAAGCTTTCTTTCAATCATTTCTACGATTGGTTCTAGCTGCCAAATTGCAGTTCTTTCCGGCTTCGATTGGAAGCTTGCAATTTCCGCTAATATTTTCTCTTCTGTTTTCGCAGCAAATCCTGCTAAGGACTGAACTTTCTTTGCTTCACAAGCTTCTTTCAATGCATCAATTGAGTCTATTTGTAATTCTTTATAAAGCTTGGCAATTTTCTTTCCACCAAGTCCTGGTATTTTTAACATTGGTAGCAGTCCACTAGGAACTGTGTTTTGAAGTTCTAATAGTAAGGAAGACTGTCCTTCATTCATTAAATCTTCAATTACAGCTCCCGTAGCAGCACCAATTCCTTTTAAAGATAGAATATTATCCATTTCAGCAAGACTACGTGCATCAAGTTCTAAAACTTGTGCAGCTTTTCGAAAGGCCGAAACTTTAAAAGGATTCTCTCCTTGCAATTCCATATATAAAGCAATTTTTTCTAATGTACGAATAATGGTCTTTTTATCCATCAATAGAACCCCTTTCATTCGAAAAAAAACTTCCCTCTACTGAGAGAAGTTATTTTTTCATATAGATATACCACCAACTTTTTACTGCTTCTGAAAGTATTGGTGTGTGATTCAATATCCATGACGTCAAACTAGATTTTGATATTAAATTTTGAATAATATCGATAGGTAGTAAGGCAAAAACGTATAATAACACAAATAAAATGAAATAAAACTCAATAAATCCTAAAACCGCTCCAATCATATTGCTTATAAAACCAAGTATAGGCAAATACTTTAAAAAATCAAACATCGACGCTAATAAATGAAGTGCAAATTTAACGACCATAAAAATGAGCGCAAATGCAATAATACGATAAAATGTTTGGTCTAAATCTAAACTCTCCACTGCAATAGTAAGTTTAGATCCAGCAGTTACAGCAGGAAATGGAATCCATAAAACAAATTTCTCTGCAAGTGGTTTATAATAAGTATAGGAAACGATAAGTGCGATGATAAAACCAGTCATGTGGATGAGTTGTAAAACTAATCCTCGTTTTGCACCAGTAAAAAATCCAGCGATAAGTAATAGTAAAATCAGAATATCTATCATTTTTTCAGTCCTTTAACTTTTTCAATTCTTCTTCTAGAAGCTCTAATTGTTCTTTTGCTTTTATGTAATCGTTTACTGCATTGACCGCAGTCAGTACTGCTAGTTTAGCAACATCTAACTTGCCGTTATGAAAATGTATTTCTCTCATTTTATCATCTACCATGGAGGCAACAAGACGCATATGACCAGAAGTTTCGGAACCTACCATTTTATAATTCTGTCCATATATATCAACAGAAATTCTCGTTTTTTGTTGTTCTGACAAAGACGTTCCCTCCCCTAGAAAATCCTATTAATAATAATAACACGAAATAGATTGCGATGTGAAGAAAGGAACGAACGAATGTCTAACGAAGTTTTAGTAATGCAACCAAAAGAAATAGAAAAAGTGAAAGTTCATTATGCACAATATAAAGTAGAAAGAGCTGCTCCTGGGGTAGTCTTTGCTGCAAAACTATCAGATACAGCCATTACCATTTATAAGTCTGGTAAAGTAATGTTTCAAGGAAATGGTGCTTCTCGTGAAGCTTCCTTATGGGGAGGAATTTCCAATAACTCCAAGGAAAAGGTTATTAGTGGCACGGCAAAAGGTGATACATTACCGCCCAACTTCTCCTCTTTTTCTGTCGTCGGGTCTGATGAAACTGGGACCGGAGATTATTTTGGCCCAATAACAGTAGCAGCATGTTTTGTTCGAGCAGATCAAATTGAATTGATACAAGAACTTGGAGTAAAAGATTCAAAAATGCTAACGGATGACGTTATGCGGAAAATGGCTCCAGATTTAATGGCTACATTAACGCATAGTGTGCTCGTTTTAAAAAATGAAAAGTATAATGACATCCAAGGACGAGGATGGTCCCAAGGGAAAATAAAAGCCCTTATGCACAACCAAGCACTTAAGCATGTGTTGAATAAAATGAATCCAGAAAAACCTGCATATATATTAATAGACCAGTTTGCTGAACGAGGCATTTACTATAATCATATTAAAGCCGAAAAAGAAATCATTCGGGAAAATGTTCTGTTTTCTACAAAAGCTGAGCAATTGCATGTTTCTGTTGCAGCAGCATCCATTATTGCAAGATATGCTTTTTTAATAGAAATGGACCGTCTTAGTAAAATTGCAAATACGACCATTCCAAAAGGAGCAAGTTCAAAAGTCGATGAAATAGCGGCAAATATTTTTTTAAAACATGGAGAAACATTTTTAAAATCCATTACGAAATGGCATTTTGCCAATACGCAAAAAGCGATTAGAATTGCGAATAAGAAAAGATTATAAGCAAAAACTTCGGATAAAAGTCTTTTCATTTTATTGAACTAATCCCTGTTTTTAAGAAAAGCGCAAGCGTCCTTTAAGTGCATCTTGTCTTTACCAATTTCAGAGTGCTTTGGACTAAACATTAGCTACACTATTAACGAAGACTTTTATAGAGGATCTGGAAGTGACTGAGTCACTTCCAGATCCTCTCTTTTCGGTAAACTTGTGGCGGATGTTTGTCCATAGCTCTCTTGAAATATTTAGCGACATGGTGCATTAGGTTTGGTTAATGAGAGATAAAATGCTTTCCTATTCCTTTAAAAGCGGACGAAGATGTAATTTCGTCCGCTCAGTGCTTTTCTATCAATGGATGCTATCTATTTTTTTAGGTTCCGCCAACTCTAATCCTACTCATACTGAATCATATAAACTTTGCCCGGTAAAAGGAAAGAAAAAAACAAGAAAGATTAAGTCCAAGTAAAGATGAAGGTCTTTATTCATATTACCATCCTAGAATCATTAATACTGGATACCGGAATAAAGAGGTTTTTTCGCATTTAAATAATTCGCAATATTCATATATTTCTATTAAATAATTGAGATACTTGTAGTATAATTAAGTACGTCCTAATGTAAGCGCTCTCGAATAAACGTAAGAATAGATGAGGAGGAATACGATGGAACTCATACTTACACACAGACAAGAACAAAGTTTAGTCATGACTTTTCAACTAAAACAAGCAATTGAATTATTGCAATATTCCACTTTCGATCTATATCAATACATAAAAGAGCAAGAGTTAGAAAACCCATTAATCGAATTGGAGGAGCAACCTCCAGATTTTTTGTATCCTGAAAGATCAAATGGAAAAACTATTTTAACTGGCTCCTCTCAACAACTAATAGACTATGCACAAACTAAAAACATTGATATGCGACATAACTTAGTTGAACAAGCAAAGTTACTATTCACAGATGATATAGACATGAAACTTTTAAAATATCTTATACACAATTTGGATGATAGTGGTTTTTTACATTTAACTAGTGATGAACTCTTTGATGAAGTAACAATAGAAAGAGGAATTCATCTTCTTCAACAGATTGGACCTATTGGTTTAGGTGCACGATGTATGAAGGAATGTTTGCTTTTGCAAATAACATACGATTATCCAGAAGAAAAATTAGCAAAAAGACTTATTGAACATCACTTAGACTTATTAGCTAATAGAAAATGGAATGATATCTCTCGTTGTATGAAGATATCATTACAAGCCGTTAAAGATACGGTTGATTTCATTCAAACACTAAATCCAACTCCTTGCTTTGGTATTTCAGATTTTTCAGTTGAATATTTAGTTCCGGATATTATAGTGGAATATAAGGATGGAAATCTGATTTATTACTTAAACGAAAGTTATTTACCGGAAATCCATTTTAACAATCAGTACACAGACTTAATGAATGTTAAGGATGAAACATCCAAATATATTAATAATCAATTCGCAAGTTATAAATGGTTGCTTAGTAGTATCGAACAGCGCCGTTTGACCATTTTAAAAATAGTCGAGGTTTTAATAAAAAAACAAGATAGCTTTTTTAAAGAAGGATTTAGCTCACTTAAGCCTCTAACTTTGAAAGAAGTTGCTAGTGAGATAGAGATGCATGAGTCAACAGTTAGCAGAGCAACTATGAATAAAGTCATTCAAACACCTAAAGGTTCTTTTGATCTTCGTAAGTTATTTACTTCTAAGCTAGAAAGAAACGATGGAAATTTAATATCCCAAACGGAGGTTAAATTACTCTTAGAAAATATCATAAAGAAAGAAAATAAATGCAAGCCTTTTTCAGATCAACAAATTGCAAATCACTTTAATATAGAAAAAGGGATTGCGATTGCTAGACGTACTATTAGTAAATATCGCGAGGAACTAAATATCCCTCCCGCGAACCGACGTAAAGAGATAAGTGTATAATAGGAGATACGTGTTTACCATTATAAAGATTTCTGGATGCGACTGTGGCTACTCAGCCCTACTCTAAAATAATATTATATAAGAAGGTTGTTAATTAACAAACGTGATAAAAGGAGTCGAAAAAAAGTTCCAACATTTTTTCATTGACTAGTATATGTACCAAAAACTCAGGATGAAGATAGAGATGACAAGTTTAAAAGGGTTACGGATTTCACCGTAACCCTTTATCGTTGGCACTAGCTCATTTAATTTAATGCATTTTTAATATTCAGAAATTAAAACGTGCTAAATTATAAAGTCCTTATTAATATACTTGCAATAATAACTGAGCCTATCGTTACAGTTGTAAACCCACCAACGAGCATTGGAGTTAAAATTTCATTAAAGATTTTTTCTTCTTCTTCTTTATCTCTTCCAACACTACGACTAACTTCTTCGCAGACAATGTAATCACCTGGAAAACCAAACGTAGCAGTGAGGGCAACCGGAATACCTTTAAGTGGATCCCATTTAAATAACTTCGAGCCAAGATAACCACCACCAATAATTCCGATTATACCTACTATAATAATAGTGAACACTTCAGGCAAATATCCAATAAATTGACCAAATGTAATGTCATTCATCATAATAATTATTAGGAATATTATTCCTGCCATACCTATTGTAAATGCATTCGCACGTTCCATTACCCGCTCCGGATAAAATCCAACTACTCTTCCCAACACACCGATAATTAGAGACCATAAGCTATATGGAATAACGGTATATTTCCCGAGAACAATTGCAATTGCTCCGCCGACAAATAATAAGAATAAAAGAATTAAATTACTACGATATTTTTCTGGAAGAAAAAACTTATCTTTCACTAGTTCACCATTTTTTATTACTTTTAATTCCGAAATATATGTTCCGTTATCCATTTCCGAACGGATTTTAAGTGCATAACGTCGAAGAATATTAGTTGCAATTGGTATACCAAATAGTGATTGTACCGCCATAATTAATACCGGAACTGTTACTAAAGAAACTAGACCTAGCTCCTTTAGTCCCTCTGACGTAACAAGGAGAGCTATTATACCTCCAGTAAGAGGACCTACTCCAGCAACCGCAACAGGATAATCAAATATTAATGTGACAAGTGTTAATATTAGCACTGAAGCAAAAATAATACCTAACACTGCGATAGCTACAGCTTTCCACTGAAGTTTTATACTTTTCAAAGGAATTAACGTTCCCATATGAACAATAACAGGAGCGGTACCCAACACAGTTCCAACAGTAACAAAGCCGGAATTCAAGATCATACTCTTTGGCAATACCCCAATCCAAATTAACACGAGATATCCCATTAATGCTATAAATAGCATAGGTATTCTTGCTTTAGTTATTATCGATATTACTTCTCCAAGGGCAATCAACCCTAATATTACCATTGCTGCAACTACTGGTTCTTGAAACATAGCATCTCATCCTTTTATAATAGTTTTTAGTGGATTAGTTTCCATTTAGTGTTTCGCATAGATGCTGTTTATGTTAGTTTAATAGCTTAAAAGGTGCTTCGATTAAAAGCTTGAGCCCGATTTCCAACGATCTTTCATCAAAGTCAAAACGAGGATGATGATGTGGAAAATTTAGTTCTTCTTTATCTTTTGCTGCTCCAATTCCAATGAAACAACCAGGAACTTTCTGAGAAAAAGCTGAAAAGTCTTCACCCCCCATAAAAGGTGGGATTTCCATAATAATATTTGGACCAAATTTCTCTTCAATTAGCTTTTCTATTTCCCCTGTAACTTCGTGATTGTTATAGACGGAAGCGTAACCAAATTCATATTCATACTCATATGTTGCTTGATGAGCTTTTGTTATTCCATTTACTACTTCTTCTATTCGTTTGGAGATATTAACACGTACTTCTTCACTAAAGCTTCTTACCCCGCCACCAATTTTTACTGAATCAGGAATAATATTTTTAGCAGTACCACCGTTAAATTCTGTAATGGAGACAACAGCCTGGTCTAATGGATCAATATTTCTTGCGATGATATGTTGAATGTTATTAACAACTTGCGCCCCTATTAAAATTGGATCAATTGTTTCTTGTGGTTGTGAGGAATGGCCCCCTTTACCCACAATTTTAATATTAAATATATCTGAATTTGCAGTGAATGGCCCATAAGGAATCACAATTTTTCCGGTAGGAATCATTGTAAAGAGGTGAAGTCCTATAATCTTATCCACTCCGTCCAACACACCTGCTTTCACCATCTCTTGAGCTCCCCCAGGAAACAATTCTTCTGCGTGTTGGAATATGAATCTCACTTCTCCTTTTATTTTATCTTTCCTTTGAACAAGAATCTTTGCTGCACCAAGTAACATTGCTGTATGCCCATCATGACCACATGCATGCATGATGCCTGAATTTTCTGAAACAAATGGTAAATCTGTTGCTTCTGTAATTGGCAAAGCATCCATATCTCCACGAATTGCAAGTACCTTACCTGGCTCACTTCCTAATAAACGACCCATTACACTTGTTTTTGTCGGTCGCGTTACTTCAATACTTCCAAAAGATTTTAACGTATCATAAACAAATTGAGATGTATTTATCTCTTCGTACGATAATTCAGGATGCTGATGAAAATATCTTCTCCATTTAACTACATCATTTTTTACTTTTTCAAAATCTATTACCTCAATTTCATCCACATTAAAACCCCCTAGATAATATGTTTTAGGAAAAAACAACCCTAACTGTTGTTTGTACGTTCAACAGTTAGAATTGGTTTCTTACTTAGTGTTATTTTAAATCGTCCGCTCGTAAGATATATTGTGCCAACTCTTCCATTTGATCAGAAATAGCACGATCTCCATCTAATGGAGGGCAAATGCCTCGAACAATTTCTAAATATTTTCTTGTAGCTGGAGCTAATTGACTTTCAGCTTTCTCTAAGTAAATAGCTTGTGAAGCACAGATTAGTTCAATCGCAATAACACGAGCACTGTTATGGATAATTTCACGAGCTTGACGCGAGCCAATCGTCCCCATACTTACATGATCTTCTTGGTTAGCAGAAGTCGGAATAGAGTCAACGCTTGCTGGATGTGCCAGCACCTTATTCTCCGAAACAAGTGCAGCTGCTGCATATTGGACAACCATCAATCCACATTCTAAACCTGGATCCATCGCTAAAAATGGCGATAAGCCACTTAACTGTGGATTCACAAGTCGCTCTGTTCTTCTCTCTGAAATATTCGCCCATTCTGCTGCTCCTACTTTCAAGAAATCCATTGCAAGTGCAATTGGTTGTCCGTGGAAATGACCTCCAGAAATAATTTCTCCATTTTCTAAGATTACTGGGTTATCTGTCGCTGAATTAATTTCAACTTTCAATCTATCCTCTACATAATTAAATGCTTGCCAAGATGCCCCGTGTACTTGTGGAATACAACGAATCGAATATGCGTCTTGCATGCGAACTTCCCCTTGATGGGTAATGCGTTTACTTCCTTCTAACCAATTTCTCATTCGAGATGCAACGAATTCTAACTCTGGATGAGGGCGAACTGCTAATAATTCAGGATCGAATGCGGAAATAATTCCTTGTAACGCTTCCATTGTTAAACATGCCGCCATATCAGCAGCTAAACCAAGACGCTCTGCCTCATTAATAGCGACAACCCCAACGCCAGTCATTGCTTGTGTTCCATTTATTAATGCAAGGCCTTCTTTCGCTTCTAATGTAACTGGTTTTAAACCTGCTCGTTTCAAAGCTTCCCCACCCGAAAGAACTTCTCCTTCGAATTCAGCTTTTCCTTCTCCTATTAAAACGATCGCAACATGCGCTAGTGGAGCTAAATCTCCACTAGCTCCCACAGACCCTTTACAAGGAACAATTGGATGTACACCTTTATTAATCATTTCGACTAACAATAAAAGAGTATCTTCTTTAATCCCTGAAAATCCTTTTGCTAGCGCATTTGCACGAAGCGTCATCATCGCCCGAACTATTGGAGTTGGCAATGGATCACCTACACCAACTGCATCTGCTCGAAGTAAATTAAGTTGTAATTTGGCGATGTCTTCTTTTTCTATTTCGATGTCACTTAACTTTCCAAATCCCGTATTTACTCCGTAAATAACTTTTCCATCTCTCAGTTGTTTTTCAATTCGTTCGCGACTCGCTCGAACTCTTATTAAATCTGCTTCTGGAATTTCTACTTTTGCTGATCCATAAACAACACTTTCGATTTTATGTCTGTCTAATGTAATACCATCTAATTTTACTAATTTATCATTTGTCATGTATGCTCACTCCTGTATGTTGTATGTTTTCATTAAACAGATAACTGACTCAATCTCATAAATCAGCATGATTTCCGCTATCGACGGACGCTTTCCGCGGGGTGAGCGATTAGCCATCACCGCCGCTTCGCGTCGTTTGTGATGTCTTATCTGTCTCACTCATCCCGCTGGAGTCGCCGCTTGTCGCTCCAATCAAAAAAATAATCATTGTTCGTTATTTTATAATTAATTGTTATTTATGAAATTAACTCAACTATAGAAAATTACTCTTTTTTATGATTGTTGTACCATTGTTCAATTAATCCCGCCGTAAGTCGACCAGTATTTATTAGGTTTTCTACGCTCAAGCATTCTCTAAAAGAATGAATGTTTTGGAATCCATTTCCTAGCGTAATACATGTTAATCCATTCTCATTTAATACATTCGTATCAGCGCCACCAAGAGTTTCCGTTAAATACGGATTGACTTTTATATTATGTGCAGCTGTTTCAACCGTTTTTGTTAAAATATGATCATCTGGAATATCGAAACCACTATATTTCTTCTCAATTCTAACTGTCAATTTACCTCCGTTTTTCTCTGCTGCTTCTTGCATAACATCCTCCATATGCTGCAATTGCTTTTCTAATTTTTCTTTTGAAAAACTACGAACTTCCCCTGCAACCCTAACAGTACCAGGTATAATCGATGTAAGCTCTCCACCTTCTATAATGCCAATGTTGGCAAGTGTCTCATCATCAATTGTTCCAAGATTCATGTTTAATAATCCTTTTGAAGCAATAAGGACAGCGCTATTGCCTTCCTCAGCGTTTAGTGCAATATGAGCTGCATTTCCTTCCACTGTTAACCAAATTCTACTACTATAAGGTCCCTTTAATATAATTTGACCAACATCGCCACTGCTATCGAATATATAACCATCCTTACTCTTTACTTTGCTATAATCCATATGAGTTGCTCCAACAAGTCCTGGTTGTTCATTCACGGTTAATACAAATTCGATAGGACCATGTGGAATTCCACTTTCAATCACTGCTCTAATCGCTTCTAGATATGACGCTAATGCTGCACGGTCATCTGCACCTAAGATTGTCGTACCGTCCGAATAAATAATACCATCTTTAATTATCGGTTTCAGGTCTTTTGTCGGAAGAACTGTATCCATATGTGTGGAGAAAAACAGTGGAGGAATGGATGAATCCGTTCCTTCTCTCCATGCAATCAAATTCCCTACTTCTCCATTAAATTTTTTATGTGCTTCATCAAATTCAAGTGTGAAACCAAGTTCTGTTAATGCTTTAATTAAATAATCTGCTACTAGTTGTTCCTTCGAACTTGGTCCATTAATTTTTGCTAGCTCTAGAAATAATTCTAATAAACGTTCTTCATTTACTTTTTCAGCAGCGGTGGCGTATTGTTTTTGTGTCATTGTAAATCCTCCAATTATTTAGATATATTTCATCTGCAAACTACAACTTTTCCATCTTTAATAACTGTCTCTACAATATTTGTACCAAGTTCATATGCAATGTGTTTATAAGATGGAATGTCCCAGATCTGTAAGTCTGCAAGTTTACCAACTTGTATAACTCCTCTATCATTTAAATTTAGCGCTTGTGCTCCGCCATATGTAGCCGCTTTTATTGCTTCTTCTACTGTGAATTTATATAATCTACAGGCAAGGTTAATGACAAATTGCATGGATTCTGTATAACATGCAGGACAAAGATCAGTTGCAAGAGCTATCTTCATCCCTATGTCAAGCATTTTTCTCGCTTCAAAAGGTCTTTTATGACCAACTGCAAAATCCAACGCTGGCATTAATACACCCGTTACTTCCGATTTCGCAAGTTTTTCCATAACATCTACAGGTGTGTAGTTTAGATGATCTACAGAAACCATGTTCATCTCTACCGCTAAGTCCGTACCTCCGATGTATGAATAGGCATCCGCATGTAATTTGGGTTTCATGCCATACTGCAAAGCAGCTTCTAAAATTTGTTTGGATTCTTCCGCAGTATAATATCCATCATCGCACCAAGCGTCACAAAACTCTGCAAGTTTCCGCTCACCAACCTGAGGGATCATTTCATTGATAATAACATCCAGGTATTCGCTTTTCGACATACCTTTTGGAAATCCATGCGCACCTAAAAATGTATTAAGTACATCTACAGGAGTCTCTTTATCTAATCTTCTTCCCACTTCTAGTATTTTTATTTCACTTTCTGTAGTTAAACCATAACCACTTTTACTTTCAATTGTTGTAATTCCATAATCAAGCATGGACAATATTCTTTTCTTAGATTGTTGAAATAACTCTTCTTTTGATGCATCTCGTGTTAACTCAATTGTCCGGTTAGGACCTGTTGTAATTCCAAGCTCTTTCAATTTTTCAGGATCATTTCCGGTTAGTTTTGCTGCGTATTCTTCAACACGTGTACCATTAAAAACAAGATGAGTATGACAATCCACAAACCCCGGTGCAACAACTTTTCCGGTAGCATCAATTTTTTTTGAATGTTCTATATCAAAATTACTACTAATCTCTTCTTTTGAACCAACTCCTGCGATTTTGTCTTCTTTAATAGCAATCCAAGCATTTGTTAAAACTCCAATACCAGCCATACCATCACCAGTACAAGTTATTATTTCAGCGGCGTTACTAATGACTAAATCAACTCTTGTTTTCATTCCAAAAACTCCTTTCACTACCAAACCAATTTTTGTTGATAAGTTTAAAGAAATAAAAATGCAAGTGGTGTAACAATAATGAGCGTAAGTACCGTTCTTAAAAACCAAATTGCTAATATATGGCTCATCTTAATAGGTATTTCCGTTGAAAGAATACAAGGTATCAATGCCGAAAAGAATAGAATGGTTGAAATGGAGAGAGAGCCAATAATAAATCGGGTTTCTATACTAGCTTTTAGAACAACTAATGAAGGTAAAAACATATCTATCAAATTAATGGCCGCAGCTTTTGCAGCAAGAAACGGCTCTGGAATTTGTAGAATCCAAGTTAATGGATAAAAAATATAGCCTAGATAATCAAAGACAGGAGTAAAGTTAGCCAAAACTAATCCAAATAACCCAATGGACATAATCGACGGCAAAATACCCATTGCCATTACTAATCCATCTTTTACGTTTACAAAAATATTATCTTTTAGTTTTGGTGCATTATGAGCCGTATTCATGGCTTGCTCCCAAGCATATCTTAATCGTTTTTCTTTAATAACTTCTTCGGGAAATCCTTCCTCCGCATAATAATCATCGCTCATTTTATTTATTGGCCAAATCCTTACGGTAATAGCTGTTACAACAAAAGTAACTAAAAATGTTAGCCAAAAATAGAGATTCCAAATATGCATTTAATCCAATGTTTTAGCCACAACAATCATAAAAGTAGCGGATACAGTGGAAAAACCAGTTGCAATAATAATCGCTTCTTTTTTCGTATATTTTCCTTCTTTATATATCCGATTCGTTATTAATAAACCTATCGAATAGCTCCCTACAAATGAAGCAACTGCGTCAATTGCTGATCGTCCAGGCGTTCGCCAAATTGGTCGCATAATCGGTTGCATAAAAATCCCAATAAATTCAAGAAGCCCATATCCTACTAGTAAAGCCAAAAAGATAGCTCCTATCGGAACTAATACCCCGATTGGGATGAGCAAACTATAAAACCAATATGGTCCCATATTCTCAGCCATTAACCAAGCAGGACCAATTTCAAACAACACGAGAATCGCTGCAATAGCTCCTAACACCTTGAATCCAGATAACACCATTTCAACTTTACTTTTCCGCCAAGTGTTTGTGTAAAATGGGTAAGCTGCTCCTAACAATACTAGAATAATCGTGTAATAAGCATTAGCGGTTCCGGACAACGATCTAAGCCATGTTACAAGATGGTCTAACGGTATGGAATTTTTGTCGTTTATATCAATTGGAATAAAAAACATAAATATCCCAATTGCACTAAAGCAGAAAAACCTCAAAAAGTTTTTAAAGGAGTAGATCTTTTGACTTTCTCCAATGTTCATTTGTTGACTATCCACTGATTCTTGTAAATTACTCATTATTTCACCCCATAATAGACAGTTTAAGAATGCTCTTTTATCTTTTTACAAAACCTTACTTAAAAACGATTTTGTTCTTTCTTGCTGCGGGTTTTCAAATAATTCTTTAGGAATGTTTTCTTCTACGATAAAACCACCATCCATAAACAAAACACGATCTCCAACTTCACGTGCAAAACCCATCTCATGTGTCACTACTACCATTGTCATACCCTCAAGAGCTAACTGTTTCATCACTTCCAGCACTTCACCAACCATTTCTGGATCCAAGGCTGATGTCGGCTCATCAAAAAGCATTATTTTGGGTTCCATTGCAAGGGCTCTGGCAATAGCTACTCGCTGTTTTTGTCCACCAGATAAAGAATCTGGATAAGCGTTTGCTTTCTCCTTAAGCCCTACTTTACGAAGAAGTTCTATGCCTCTATCTTTTGCCTGTTCTGCTGATAACTTTCTTACTCTCATTGGGGCAAGCATAATGTTTTCAATTACAGTTTTATGTGGAAATAAATTAAATTGCTGAAATACCATACCAACTTCTGTTCTTACTTTATTAATATCTGTTTTTTTATCTGTTATATCAACACCTTCGATTGCCACATAACCGTCCGTAATAGATTCGAGTAGATTCAGACATCTTAAAAAAGTAGATTTCCCTGATCCAGATGGCCCGATAACCACCACTACTTCCTTTGGCTTAATAGATGCGTTGATATCTTTTAAAACCTCATTACTACCAAACGATTTCTTTAAATTTTTCACTTGGATCATTCTGTTGCCAACCTTCTTTCAAGACGATTTAATAAGAAACTCAAAGAAGTAGTTAACACGAGATAAATAAGTGCAGCTGTAAGATATGGCTCCCACACACGGTAATATTGGCTTGCTAGTGCTCGTCCGTAATACATTAGCTCTGGAGTTGCAACGATAGCCGCTAGAGATGATTCCTTAATAAGCACGATGAATTCATTCCCTAAAGGAGGAATCATTCTTTTAAAAGCTTGTGGCAAAATAACATCTTTCATCGATTGGATATGATTCATTCCAAGTGAACGCGAAGCTTCCATTTGGCCTTTATCAATTGACTGAATTCCTGCTCTGAAAATTTCTGATATATATGCACCCGCAATTAAGGAAAGTGCAATAATACTAGCTACTATACCGTTTGTATGTCCTATTAACATAGGAACAATACCAAAGTGAATTAATAATATTTGGACAAATAAAGGTGTTCCACGGAAAAAAATAATATAACAATTACATATAAATGAAATGAACTTATTACGCATCATTTTCCCTAAGCCAATTAATAGTCCTAATACAGTTCCTATTAGTATCCCAACTATCGACAATCCGATTGTTAGTACCGTACCTTTAAGAAAGAAAGGAATATACTCTACTATAATATCTAGTCTAAAATCCATTGATATCCCCCCCATTGGAACCAAAATTGCGTAACTACGCTTAGGGAGTTACGCAATTTGAACAAATTTACTTCTTTTTCTGTTGTTCTAACAGCGTAACCACGTCCGGCTCAGCACCAAACCATTGTTCATAAATTTTTGCATACGTACCATTTTCTAATACCTTAGTAACAGCTACATCAAAATCTTTTTTAAGTTCACTGCCCTTTGGAAACATAATCCCATAAAACTCTTTCTCAAAACCTTCTTCGTCTTTAATAACTACTAGCTTTTTATCTGGATTGTTTTTTGCATATTCTTCGACTACTGCATTATCTGCAACAACTGCATCTGCTCCTCCGCTAATCATTTCCAAGATAGCTAGATTATTATTGTCGAATTTTTTAATATTTTTGTGATTTTTTCCAAGAACACTTTCAACTGCTTCCTGTCCTGTTGTTCCACCTAGAACCGCAACTACCTTGTTGTTTTTTAAGTCTGCAGCGCTTGTGATATCACTACCTTCAGGAACTAGAATTTCGTTTGTAGATAAATAATATGGAACAGAAAAATCATATGTCTGTTCTCGTTCGTCATTAATCGTGATTGCACATATACCTAAATCAGAAAGCTTATCTTTTACTTCTACAAATAAAGGATCCCACCCGACATTTACAAGCTCAATGTCATAACCTGCTTCTTTCGCAACCGCTTTCATAAAATCTGCGTCAAATCCTGTAATTTCCCCTTTATCTAAATAAACGAATGGTGCATAATTGGCTTCTGTCGCTACTTTAAGTTTTTTCTTTTCTACACTTGAACCATTACCCTTGCCTGCATTAGCATCAGTTGTACCACAAGCAGCTAAAATTAGAGAAAAAATCATAACGATAGTTAGAAAAATATTCTTCTTCATTTAATAGTCCCCTTAGATTTAGTCAATTTTTTAAATCCATTATTCAAGAATAGAAAAGTAATACTTTTAAGAAGTAGTGAATAGCAGGGAGAGATCTAATAGAATATAGATCTCTTCCTTACATTTTTCAGAACCCTATACCTTTGCTTTTTCTTTAAGATCTTTAGGTCCAAATGTAGCTTCACGTTTCCACCATAATGGAATTTTAATGCTTTCATCCGTTAACTTTCCTTTTCCATTCGCAACGTCTTGTGCAATTTCGTAACCAGCTTGCGCGTGGCGAACAACTCCAATTCCAGAGTCCACAGTCATTGCTACTTCTAGTCTCATATCTGATTCCGCTGTTCCGTCCGCTACCATTGTAACGCCCGTATGAACCGCTTCACCCATTGAATAGTTCGCTTGGATGGCGATCAAATCACACATGCCGACTGCGTTTAATAGTCCGTTCAACATCGGCCAGTCAGAGATTAAATCACTGCCGTCTTTCATATTTTCTGATTCGAATGTCGGATTCACGATGGAACCTGAGTCTAGATTGTCACGTGAGAACGCAACTGGTCCGGCTAATTCCCCACGGCGAATCATATCGTTTACTTCTAAAGCAAATGCTTTACGTTGACCAAAGCCCATATAACAAATACGTGCTGGTAGTGCTTCAATTGGAATATGTTCTTTTGCCAGCTTGATCCAACGTGTTACCAGGTGATCGTCGCTGAATTTCTCTAAAATCATATCGTCAATTTTTCGTAAGTCTTCCGCTTCTCCTGATAAACAGATCCAACGGAATGGTCCGCGACCTTCACAAAATAGTGGACGGATATATTCCGCGACGAAACCTGGAAGACGCTTCGCTTCTTTTGCATCCATTCCTGCATCGATACATTCTTTTCGGTGACTTGTTCCATATTCGAATGAATGAACCCCTAAATCCATGAATTTAATAAGCGCTTTCAATTCACGAATCATTGTTTCGCGACCTTTTTCCAAGTATAAAGTACGGTCTGTATCGCGAAGATGTTCTGCTTCTTCTACTGTATATCCAGATGGCAAGTAAGATATTGGATCATGACCTGGTGTCATCGATGTAGAAATATCCGGTAACCAGCCTTTTTCTAGTACTTCTTCAAATACATCTGCAGCGTTTCCAACAACTGCAATACCAAGTGGTTTTCCAGCAGCTGCATATTCTTTCGCTTTCGCGATCGCTTCATCCAGTGAATCCGCTAGTTCATCGATGAATCCTTTGTCAATTCTTCTCTTAATGATTTTCACGTCTGCATCCACAAGAATTGCTACTCCACCATGCATCGTCATCGCACGTGTTTGGTTACCACCCATTCCCCCTGCTCCTGCAGTTAATAGGATTTTCCCAACAAGTGAATCGTTATAGTGCAAGCGAGCAATCGCAGAAAGGGTTTCAAATGTTCCTTGGATTACCCCTTGCGTGCCGATATATTCCCAAGGTGCCGCTGTATAGTTTGCATAGATTGTTAGGTTTTTATCTTGTAAATCATAGAATGTTGGCCAATCTGCTTTCATAATATTTGTCGTTGCCATGACAACGGTTGGTGCATATTTATGTGTTTTAAAGATCGCTACTGGCATACCCGATTGAACAACAAGTGTTTCATCATCTTCTAATTCTTTTAATGATTTCACAATGGCATGGTAAGACTCCCAGTTACGAGCCGCTTTCCCGATACCACCGTAGATGACAAGCTCTTCCGGTTTCTCTGCATTCTCCATATTGTTTTCAAGCATACGTAAAATCGATTCTTGTCTCCATCCTTTACAACGTAACTTGGGTCCTCTTTGTGCTTTTACGGAATATAAAATTTCTGGTGTTGTCATGATTAGTTCCCCCTAAAAGATTAAATTGTGTTTTACACTATTCTATAATGCAAGAGTCGTGCCAATTTTCTTAATTCATAAAAAATAAATGTTTTATCACAAATAAATTAGCTATACCTAAGTTATTTTAGAATTTCTTTCTATGACAAAATGCTTTTCAGTTCACACATACATGCAAAAAAACAGTAAATACCGCAGATAAATTTTTCGAATTATCTAAAAACTATACAAGAAAGATTAAAAACCTTGAATTCTATGCTATTTGGATAGGTGCAGATAAATTTTACATGCAGACTCTTCTAAATACTCAGAATCATGCTATACTATTGATAATTTTATAATTGAAAGGAGTAGATATATCTTGCTTGTTTCTACAATCGGATCAATAGTAAGAAGTTTTGTGGATGGTGTAATTGCTATAAACGAGGACCTTGGAATTCTTTGGTATGACATAAAAGAGGAACTTCCTATAAATGTGACAATTGGAGAATCTATTATTCATTTAATTGACTACAATACGAATCATTTAATCAATAATGATACATTTCTACTAGATATAAATGACAAACAGTTTTCAGTTAACGTTAAAGTTTTTTCTGAAGAGCCTACCTATATTTTCTTATGTTTAAAAGAGATTAATAAAGAATCTACCTCAGTGGAAGAGCGATTATATTGTTTAGAAAAAATAATTGAATCTCTTGATGAAGGGGTTATGATGAGCAACTTTGAAGGAGAAATTACTTTATATAATGATGCGCAGGAAAAAATGGAGGGATTATCGAGTCAAGATATACTTGGTAAACATTTATGGTCCGTTTACAATTATAATCCGCAATACTCAGAGCATCGACATACATTTAAGACTGGAAAGCCAATTTACTCAAGGTATCGTGCGCATTCCACCGTTAATGGGATACCTAAATATGTTAACTACAGTACATATCCAATTCAAAAAGACGGAAAAACTATTTCTGTATATTCACTAAGTACAAATGAATCCAAATTGAAAGATCGCCTTCATCAAACAATCGAACTAAAAAGACAGGCAAACATTAAAGGAGAAGAAAAAGCTCATTCAAAGAACGGAACTATTTTTACGTTTAATGATATAAAAGGAAAAAGTCTTGTCCTTTTAGACCTTATCAAGGAAGCTCAAAATGTTTCTATACATAATGCGGATACGTTAATTGTGGGAGAGACAGGCACTGGTAAAGAATTATTCGCACAAAGTATGCATAATCATAGTCCTCGAGCGGACAAACCTTTTGTTGCCATAAACTGTGCTGCAATTCCTGAAAATTTACTTGAAAGCACTTTGTTTGGAACTGTTAAAGGTGCTTATACAGGTGCTACAGACCAAATTGGATTGTTTGAATATGCACAAGATGGAACACTTTTTTTGGATGAAATAAATTCAATGCCGGTTACTTTACAGACAAAATTAATGCGAGTTTTACAAGAGCGACTAGTTCGAAAAGTAGGTTCGAATGATGTGGCACCTGTAAAGTGTACTGTTATTAGTGCATGCAACGAAGATCCAGAAAAACTAATTGCCGAAAACAAAATGCGTCTTGACCTGTTTTATCGAATTGCCCATACAAGTCTTTATATTCCTCCACTGAGAGAACGGAAAGAAGATGTACATTTTTTCATCAACTATTTCTTAAAATCATTTCAAGCAAAGTTTACTAAAAGAGTTCCAGACCTCTCGAATATACTACAAAAAAGTTTGCTTCAATATTCGTGGCCCGGGAACATTCGAGAGCTAGAGCATCTGATAGAAAACCTAATTATACGAGTACCTGAAAATGCAGATGTTATTGAAGTGGATCATCTTCCATCTTATATACGAGGAAAAATACTAATGGCGCATAAAAATAATTCAGCTGATCAAAGTAATGAAATGCAAAGACCACTGAAAAAAATCTTTAAAAGTTCGGAAAAGCAACTAATTGAAACAACATTAATGCAATCCGACTGGAATGTATCGCAGGCTGCAAAAAAACTTGGCATCACTCGGCAAAGCTTGCAATATCATATTAAAAAACATGATTTGGAAAAACCTACAGTATAAGATAAAAAACAGCACGGAATATTTTTATCAAATTCCGCGCTGTTTTTCTTATGTTAAATTATTTATACATTAAGCTTTCGCTTCTTCTTTTTTAAGATCTTTCGGTCCAAATGTAGCTTCACGTTTCCACCATAATGGAATTTTAATGCTTTCATCCGTTAACTTTCCTTTTCCATTCGCAACGTCTTGTGCAATTTCATAACCAGCTTGCGCGTGGCGAACAACTCCAATTCCAGAGTCCACAGTCATTGCTACTTCTAGTCTCATATCCGATTCCGCTGTTCCGTCCGCTACCATTGTAACGCCCGTATGAACCGCTTCACCCATTGAATAGTTCGCTTGGATGGCGATCAAATCACACATGCCGACTGCGTTTAATAGTCCGTTCAACATCGGCCAGTCAGAGATTAAATCACTGCCGTCTTTCATATTTTCTGATTCGAATGTCGGATTCACGATAGAACCTGAGTCTAGATTGTCACGAGAGAACGCAACTGGTCCAGCTAATTCCCCACGGCGAATCATATCGTTTACTTCTAATGCAAATGCTTTACGTTGACCAAAGCCCATATAACAGATACGTGCTGGAAGAGCTTCGATGGGAATATGTTCTTTTGCCAGCTTGATCCAACGTGTTACCAGGTGATCGTCGCTGAATTTCTCTAAAATCATATCGTCAATTTTTCGTAAGTCTTCTGCTTCTCCTGATAAACAGATCCACCGGAATGGTCCGCGACCTTCACAAAATAGTGGACGGATGTATTCCGCGACGAAACCTGGAAGACGCTTCGCTTCTTTTGCATCCATTCCTGCATCGATACATTCTTTTCGGTGACTTGTTCCATATTCGAATGAATGAACGCCTAGATCCATGAATTTAATAAGCGCTTTCAATTCACGAATCATTGTTTCGCGACCTTTTTCCAAGTATAAAGTGCGATCTGTATCGCGAAGATGTTCTGCTTCTTCTACTGTATATCCGGATGGCAAGTAAGATATTGGATCATGACCTGGTGTCATCGATGTAGAGATATCCGGTAACCAGCCTTTTTCTAGCACTTCTTCAAATACATCTGCAGCGTTTCCTACGACTGCAATACCAAGTGGTTTTCCAGCAGCTGCATAATCTTTCGCTTTAGCAATTGCTTCGTCAAGTGAACCCGCTAGTTCATCGATGAATCCTTTGTCAATTCTTCTTTTGATGATTTTCACGTCTGCATCCACAAGAATTGCTACTCCACCATGCATCGTCATCGCACGTGTTTGGTTACCACCCATTCCCCCTGCTCCTGCAGTTAAAAGGATTTTTCCAACAAGTGAATCGTTGTAGTGCAGGCGAGCAATCGCAGAAAGGGTTTCAAATGTTCCTTGGATTACCCCTTGCGTGCCGATATATTCCCAAGGTGCCGCAGTATAGTTTGCGTAGATCGTTAAGTTTTTATCTTGTAAATCATAAAATGTTGGCCAATCTGCTTTCATAATGTTTGTCGTTGCCATGACAACGGTTGGTGCATATTTATGTGTTTTGAAAATCGCTACCGGCATACCAGATTGAACTACTAGTGTTTCATCATCTTCTAACTCTTTTAATGACTTTACAATTGCGTGGTAGGATTCCCAGTTACGAGCCGCTTTCCCGATACCACCGTAGATGACAAGCTCTTCCGGTTTCTCTGCATTCTCCATATTGTTTTCAAGCATACGTAAAATCGATTCTTGTCTCCATCCTTTACAACGTAACTCGGGTCCTCTTTGTGCTTTTACGGAATATAAAATTTCTGGTGTTGTCATTGTAAGTTCCCCCTAAAAAAATTTAATTGTGTTTTACACTATTCTATAATGCAAGAGTCGTGCCAATTTTCTTAATTAAATAAAAATAATTTATTTTGTAAGTGAGAAGTGTTTAATATCAACTGTTTTTAAATTTATTAATTTCTTCTCTCATAATCCATAACTAATTACAGTTTAATAACAGTGAAAAAATCGCAGATAATTTTTGCTATATTGTAAAAAATGCATGAATACCAAGAATAATTTGATAACTAGTTATAAATTTAGCTTTTATAATGGTGCAGATAAAATTTTCTCATCAATTTTTCCTATTACATTTCTATAGATTCTATCTATAGAGATAATATTCAGAACAGTTTAGGAATGATAAAATATAGCTAATTGGTGAAGTATTTTAGAATAGTAGTGATTGAATGGATAATATTTTTGAAACAGATCGATTGTATTTATGTGTATTGGAGGAAGCTCATTTAGAGTACGTGAAACAATTTTTCGGGGATGAAGAAGTGATGGCATTATGTGATGGAGCAACCTCCCATGAAGTATAACTACAAGTTATAGAAGGTTATCGTAAATGTCACGTAGATAAAGGTTTATCTGTATACGCTGTAATAGAGAAAGAAACGAATGAAGTAATTGGTTCAGCAGGATTTAATATGACAGGCTCAGTAAATGAGGTAGAGTTAATTTATCATTTTAGTAAATTTTTTTTGGGAAAGGGCTATGCAACCGAAGCGGCATCTGCTTGTTTGGAACTAGCTAAAAACCATGGTAAAGTAGACCTCGTGACAGCTTCAGCAATCCTCATAATACAGTCTCTTTAAAAATTTTAGAAAAGGTTGGTTTTACTTTTTAAAGGTATGAAATGGTTTGATGATATGGAGCAAGAAGAACCTTATTATGAATACAAAATATAGTTTTCAATTGATAAATACAGATACAATAATTCCATCCGGCAACTAAAAGCGTAGTCATTGAATATCGTGTACCGTCACTTATTATTAAATACTGCAGGCTATACGTAATTTATACATATCTACAGTATTTTCGAATAATTATACATTTTGATATATTCTATTAGCTTGTTCTATGACACGCTGAATTAGTCTTTCTACTGTTTCGATTCTAGCAAGTGTGGAATTTTGACCAGACCAAAGTGACATATACTGTTTGTTATTTTGATTGGCAGAAGCTTTTCGAATTGATTGCGTTAGCACATTTTGAACTGGAAAACCGGGAATTGAAGCTTCGTGATTTTGCATTTCCTCTATAAATTTATTTTTCATACCCCTTGCCCATCTACCAGAAAATGCACGAGTTAACTTAGTATCATCTTGCTTCGAATGAAGGATTGATTCTTTATGTACTTGGTGTGCTCCACTTTCTTCACATGTCAAAAATGCAGTGCCCATTTGAACAGCTTTAGACCCTAGGCATAATGCAGCCATTAGTCCTCTTCCATCCATAATGCCTCCAGCTGCAATAACTGGAATGCTTACATTGTCCACAACCTGTGGAATTAAAGTCATTAAACCAATTAAACTTTCCTCATGGTCACTTAAGAAGTTGCTCCTATGTCCTCCTGCCTCACTTCCTTGCACAACTACTGCATCCATTTCTATTTTTTCAATTGCAACTGCCTCTGTCACAGTGGTAGCTGTACCAATCGTTATTACATTGTAATGTTTTAATTTCCCCATTACTTCTACAGTTGGAATTCCAAATGTAAAGGAACAAATAGGAACGTTTTCTTCTATAACAACTTGTATTTGTTCCATATATGAATGAAAAACATTCTCCACGATCGGTAGAATAACCTTTTCAACTGGAATATTCAATTCCCCATGATAATG
The DNA here is from genome assembly GCF_042945595.1 of Psychrobacillus sp. L3. GTDB lineage: Bacteria > Bacillota > Bacilli > Bacillales_A > Planococcaceae > Psychrobacillus. The sequence goes on from NZ_CP168493.1 coordinate 2,502,148, forward strand.
ATTTAACAGTTTATTCATCATTTCTACTTCATCTTCTTTTATCTGAAAATCGTTCGGTACAAATAAATTAACACCAAAATTATTTGCTGTTAACTGCTTTACTTCTCTAATCTGTTGGCGCAATTCATGCGCGCTCAAATACCCTGCTCCAATCATTCCAAGAGCTCCGTTATTGGATACAATAGCTACAAACTTAGAAGTAGTAATTCCCCCGGCCATTGGTGCTTGAATGATGGGATAATCTAGACCTAAAAGTTTAGTGATCTCATTTTTTAGCATTCATTCTACTCCTTTTACTTTTTACTTTTAATTACTTTCCACTTTGGGTAATAGTTTTCTTTTAACCCTAAATCACCTGTTTTTAGCCATTCGAATGCTTTCAAGACTAATGGTGAGGCATTTCCAATGGAAATCTCTTCTTCCGAAGCCCATACAGCTCCAAGTGAGTCTTGCCCTTCAAATTGTTCTGGTTCTATTAAATCTCCTCCTATTTGCTTTACTAAATAATAAACTGCAATATGATATTCATCTGTCAAACCTCTCCAATCCGAGGAAAGCGTGAAATCGGTAATGCCTATGTTTTTAATAATATCGACTTCAAATCCAGTTTCCTCTAAAAACTCTCTTTTCATTGCAACTACTAAACTTTCTCTATCTTCCAAACTGCCTCCTGGAAGGTCGTAGCAATTTATGTAAGGGCCACCTTTTTTGTTGATTACAAGTAACTTGCCATTTTGTACACATATACCATAAACGCCAAATGCACGGTGGAAGTTTCTTTCGTTACCTTGTACCACTTCTTTGCAGCTTGTTCAATCTCTTTTACTAGTTGTTCCTTTCCCTTAATATAAGACTCAATTTCATAAGGAAATTGTTTTGCTAATGCTTCCTTTAATTCTCCATACCCTATTGCCACTGTAGGATGCTTGATTAGGTAATCTCTAAAAGCAATATATCTTTCTTTTTCTGGACTATCCATTTCATATATATGAACATGATGCGTTCGATTATTTCCGCCTTTTTGAAAATACCTACGCCCAGGAAGTCCATTTTCTCCTTTTGGTTCGTAGCCAATTACAATCATTGCGTCGTTAAATGCATCAATTTTATTAATATCCCGAACAACCGGCATTATATCAATAATTGGTTTCGCGCGTAAACCATACACAGAAGTACTACCAATATGGTGTATCGTTATAATTTCCGAACCAAAAATCTTTTGAAGTTTCTCCGCCTCCTCTTCAAACCTTTTCCTTCCAATCATCCGAATAAGAAACTACTTCCACTTTCCTTATGTTCATTCTCCCCTCTGAAATTGTGCTTTTAACAGTTCTTTATGATCTTTTGAAAATTGAAGTAAAGGAAATTTTTGTTCTCGAATAAGCGAGATAATTCTATTCGTTTCATTCCAAGCTAGGTCATACATATTTTGATTGATGCTTCCACCAACTAATGCTTCCTCTAGTTCATCCTCATCCAAAAGAATAATCTCTCCCGTAGGTAATATGACAATATCAAGAAATAAATCTTCCCACCATGGCACATTATTTTCTATTCCTATTTCATTGCAAATATCTATATACCACTGGACTATTTCGCCTTTTGAATCAAACATTGTAGTTAGAGCAAAATTTTCGCCAACAGGGAAATGCTGCATCCACGTATATCCATTGTCTACAATACAATTGCTTTGATCGTCATAATCTACCCATAAAGGCTCTTTAACTTGAACTAAATGTAATAGTGTTATAGTTCCCGTAAACTCTTTTGTCTCAATATAGGATTGCACATACTCTCTTTTAACAATTCTTTTCCAATCTGAACGATTCCCATATCTCTTTTTTAACATGCTTATCCCCCTCGCCTATTCCTGCTGGATATCCAAGCCTTGATAAAATTCGTCTACAATTGGATACATATCAGGTTCTGTATAATAATAATGATTGTTAACTTGATTCAAAGTAAACATGAATGACTCTTCGCCTTTAAATAATGTACTAGCGTATTTATATCCCTTAACAGTTTCTTGTTTATCTTCAGGGATGAATTGAATATCTTTGATTTTCTCAAGGTATTCGTCAATTACTACTTTTTCTGAAACAATTTTTTGGTGGCCTGTAGTTCCATCTAAAATAATCATTTGATCAACATCGGCAAATTCACCTTTGTAAAGTTGTGGAAGTGTTTTGGATTCTAAAGAGTTACATCCTACCAAAATCAGTAAAAGCATATAAACAATACATACTTTTGTATACTTCAATAAAACTCCTCCTGTTTTATATATTTTTCTATTTTTGAAATAGATAAGGTATCGACGATTTCAATAACCCATCTACACCTCCAGGGTAATAAGGCATTAGCTCATTCGCTTTTTGAACATCTACCCATTTTATTTCTGCTATTTCATCCTCATCCTGAATGGAGCAATGTCCTGCAATGATATTTACTTTAAAAGTTATAAATAATGCATGTTTCCCCTTATGTTCAAAAGAAGCTTCATTTAATGCCACAACTTTCTCCACTTCAACCGTTAAACCAGTTTCTTCTCTCACTTCACGGATAACAGCCTGTTCCAATGTTTCTTCTACTTCAACCGCACCACCCGGGAGAGTCCAACTGGATCCAACATTATTAACCATCAAAACCTTCTTTTCACTTTCGTTATAGATCAATGCATACACTACATCTACTCTTCTCATTAATATATTCCACCCTTTTATAGCATAAATTATACCAAATGTTTTTTCTGAATTGTGAATAAATGAAGGGATGCTAGTTTCTTTTAACAAAAGAAAGCAATTTTGTACGAAAATCAGTTACAATATGGAAATATGTCAAACTCAATATAAATTGTAGATGATTAGATTTATTTAAGAAGGAGAATTTTTTTGAAAGTACAAGTATTATTAAAAGGGTATAATTTTTTGTTTTTTGGTTTACTTGCGATCTTTATCCCATTTTTACCTGTTTATTTGGGAGAACAAGGATTATCCGTCAGTGAAATAGGTTTAATTGTAGGGACGGGTGGGGTTGTGACGTTAATTGCACAACCATTTTGGGGATTCATCAGTGATAAGACTAAAACGATTCGTAAGGTAATGCTACTACTCGTTTGTTTAACTTCCGTTTTTGGTTACTTCTTATTTAACGTTAATAGTTTCGTGATGTTGGTTATTTTTGCGCTATTAGTTTATTTTTTCTTAATGCCACTTGATCCACTGACAGAAAGCCTTAATTTCACCGTTTCTGAAATGGCGCGTGTCAGCTATGGATCCATTCGAACATATGGGGCACTCGGCTTTGCGGTTTTATCCTTAATTGTAGGATTCGCAATGGATTACTTCGGTATGAGCAGTGTATCTATTTTATTTGTTTTACTGGGCTTTATTTCGTTTGGCGTTATTTGGTTTATGCCCGAAGTACAGGCCTCATCTAAACCTGTGACAATGGCAGGTTTTAAACAAGTATTAAACAATAAAGAAATGCTCCTGTTTTTAGCGCTCGTGTTTATTTGTTCGATACCTGCTCGTATGAACGATACGTTTTTAGGAATTCATATAAGAGCACTGGGAGGAGATACTTCTTTAGTAGGAATTACCTTCTTCTTATCTGCTACGAGTGAAATTGTTATCTTTGCTTTAAGTTTTTGGTGGCTTCGAAAAGGAAAAGAGCTTGAAATTATAACGATTGCTACGTTCTTCTATTTTGTTCGTTTCATCGCATCTGCTTTTGTAACAAGCCCTATAGCTCTAGCACTTGTGCAACTATTACAGATGCTTACATTCCCTATTTTTTATACTGCAGCGATTCAATATTTATATCAAATTATGCCAAAAGAATGGCGTGCTACTGGACAAACTGTTCTTGCGCTATTATTCTTTGGATTATCGAGTATAATCGCCTCTTATGCAGGAGGGTATATTTATAAAGAATTGGGTGGACAATCGTTTTATTTCATTATCTCCATTATGTCATTTATTGGTGTACTATTTGGTATTGTATTGACGATTCGTAAACGAAGAATATAGTTGAATGTACTTAATAGGGTAACACTAGCTAGCTTTAAGGAATACAGGTCTGAAATTTATCCGTCCGGTCCTATTTTTTATTACGGCCAGAAATAGTTCCGTTTGGTCATATTATTTCTATCCTGTCTGAAATATATTTATACGGTCACAAATATAGATACACAAAAGAGCAGCACCAAATTCGGTGCTGCTCTTTTTAATTTATTTATCCTCTTAGCTCTGCTCCTGCTTGCTCTGCAAGTGCTTTTAATACTTTGTTATGCGCATTTACTACTTCTTCGTCAGTTAGTGTACGTTCTGGATCGAAGTATGTTAGAGAGAATGCAACCGATTTTTTACCTGGCTCCATTTTATCTCCTTCATAAAGATCGAATAGATGTACACCTTTTAGTAATTTTCCACCTGATAATTGGATGATCGCTTGTAGCTCGCCAGCCGCTTTTTCACTGTCTACTACTAGAGCAATATCACGAGTTATTGATGGGAATTTAGAAACTGGCGCATAGTATAATGCATCTGCTTCTTTATTTAATACTTTCGCTAAATTCATTTCCACTACATATGTTTCTTTCAAATCACGCGCTTTTTGTTCTGATGGATGTAATTGTCCGATAAGACCAATTTCTTCTCCAGCAAGTTTAATCAAAGCAGTGCGTCCTGGATGTAATCCGTCTACCACAGTGCGTTCAAAAGTAAGCTCTTTTGAATGACCTAATATGCCCATTAACCCTTCGACAATTCCTTTTAATACGAAGAAATCAACTGCTTTTTTCTCGCCTTGCCAGCTATGCTCTACCCATTTACCTGCTATGACTGCTGCTAAATGTTCTTGTTCATGAGGCAAACCTGATTCCGTTTCTCCTAAGAAAACAGATCCTACTTCATAAAGAGCTACTGTATCCGCTTGGCGTGCAGTATTGTATGTTACAACTTCCAGTAAATGCGGTATCAAACTTTGACGAAGGATGCTTCTTTCTTCGCTCATCGGCATTAATAATTCAGTTACAGGAGCAGTTTCTAATGCAAATTTTTGAGACATTTCTTTTGAAGTTAAAGAATACGTGATTGCTTGATAAAGACCTGCACTTTCCAAGTATGCGCGAACTTGACGACGTTTTGCTTGATAAGACGTTAATCCACCTGGTTTAGATTCTTCCACTGGCAATGTCATTGGAATTTCATCATATCCATACATACGAGCAATTTCTTCCACAATATCCTCAGGAATTCTAATATCTTGACGACGTGTTGGTGCTTTGATATATAAGTAGCCATTTGCTGCTTGGTAGTCAAATTTTAATCTTGTTAATATAGATGTCATATCCTCTAAAGATATTTTCATTCCTAAACGATTATTAATAAAGTCTGGGGAGACAACTACTTCAACTGGAGCTTTGTCTAGCTCATCAACAATCACTGATCCAGCTAATACTTCTCCGCCAGCAAGCTCAGCAAGAAGACTTGCCGCACGCTCCGCAGCTAAAATGACACGATTTGGATCTACTCCTTTTTCAAAACGAGCACTCGCATCACTGCGTAAGTTATGATCTTTTGAAGTTTGGCGAACTGATCCACCTGCAAAGTAAGCAGACTCGATTACAACAGTCGTTGTTCCATTGTGAACCTCTGAATTAGCTCCACCCATTACACCTGCAATTGCAACTGGCTCTTTGCCATTTGTAATCACTAAGTGGTTCGATTTAAGTGTTCGTTCTTGATCGTCAAGCGTTACAATTTTTTCACCTTCATTTGCAAGACGAACGACAATTTCCTTTGTTTCTAATCGGTCATAATCGAATGCATGAAGTGGTTGACCGTATTCCATTAATACATAGTTCGTAATATCGACTACGTTATTATGTGGACGAACACCAGCAGCCATTAATCGGTGCTGTAACCAAAGAGGTGATTCTTTTACTACTACATTTTTTACAACTTTTGCTACGTACATTGGATTTTCTTCCATTGCATCTACACGTAGGTTTAAGTAATCGGATGCTTTTTCATTACTTTCATTGTAAGCTGCTTCTGGGTATTTCATATCTTCCGATAGAATTGCTCCAACTTCATAAGCTACACCAAGCATACTAAGTGCATCGGAGCGGTTAGGAGTTAAGCCAAGTTCAAGAATTGTATCTTCTAATCCAAGTAGTGAAAGAGCACTTTCCCCAGGAGTCGCTGTTTCCGGAAGTACGTAAATACCTTCTGCATATGCTTTAGGAACAAGACGTCCTTCTATACCTAACTCTTGAAGAGAGCAAATCATTCCGTTCGACTCTTCTCCGCGAAGTTTTGCTTTTATAATTTTAATGCCACCAGGAAGAACTGCCCCTGGACGAGCAACGATTACTTTTTGACCCACTGCAACGTTTGGAGCTCCACAAATAATTTGTGTTGTTTCTTCCCCTACGTCTACTTGGCATATATTCAATTTGTCTGCCTCTGGATGCTTCACTTTTTCTTTTACATACCCAACTACTACATTTGACATTCCCTGAGAACGATCGATTACTGCATCAACTTCGATACCTGAACGAGTGATCATTTCACCTAATTCTTTTGGATCAAGTCCTTGTGTATTCACATATTCTGCTAACCATTTCGTAGAAACTAACATGTCATTTCCTCCTTACACTTCTGTTCGGTGGAATTGCGATAAGAAACGCACATCATTCGTATAAAAATGACGAATATCTTCCACTCCATATTTCAACATTGCAATACGTTCTGGACCCATACCAAATGCAAATCCAGATAGTTTTTTCGAATCATAGCCAGCCATTTCAAGTACATTTGGATGAACCATCCCAGCACCTAAAATTTCAATCCAACCTGTTTTCTTACATACGTTACAGCCATTGCCACCACATTTGAAGCAAGAAATATCCATTTCAACAGATGGCTCTGTGAATGGGAAAAAACTTGGACGAAGACGAATTTCACGTTCGTCACCAAACATTTTCTTTGCAAATACAGATAATGTTCCTTTTAAATCACTCATTCGAATATTTTCACCAATAACAAGGCCTTCGATTTGAGTAAATTGATGTGAATGTGTTGCATCATCATTGTCACGACGGTAAACTTTACCCGGACAAATAATTTTAATCGGCTTGCCTTCTTTTGCTTCCATCGTACGAGCTTGAACTGGTGATGTATGTGTACGAAGTAAAATATCTTCTGAAATATAGAAAGAATCCTGCATATCTCTAGCTGGATGTCCCTTAGGTAGGTTCAACGCTTCAAAATTGTAGTAATCTTTTTCCACTTCTGGACCTTCCGCAATTTCATAGCCCATGCTAATGAATAAGTCTTCAATCTCTTCTACTACACGAGTAAGTGGATGATGATTTCCTGTTTTCACCGGGCGACCTGGTAAAGTGACATCAATCGATTCTTTTGCTAATTGTTCTTGGATTGCTTGTTCTTGAAGTAATGTCATGCGAGTTTCTAACACTTCTGTTACCTCTTCACGAACAACATTTACAAGTGCTCCCATTTTCGGACGTTCTTCTGCAGGAAGTTTACCCATTCCTTTAAGCAAATCCGTAATTGGACCTTTTTTCCCTAAATAAGCAACACGTACATCATTTAATTCTTTGACGTTCCCTGAAGCTTCAATTTTTTGTAACGCTTCTTCTTTTAACTGTTGAAGTTGTGCTTCCATGTTTTGCATCCTCCTTTTTAGAAATGTCTAAGACACTAACTTTCCTAGACAAAATAAAAAACCCCGCCCCTATAAAAGGGACGAGGACTAATTTCGCGGTACCACCCTGATTATTGCACAATATTTCGTGCAATCACTCAATTCGACTAACGGCTCTACACCGGCACACCTTTACAGCAATTGCTGGTCCCGGCGGCAGCTAACGGGGTGAACTTCTATACGCATTCTCCATTTACACTTTCAGTCAAGGTGTAAAATCCCTCTATTTCGAATGGTCATATATACTTTTCCCGATGACAGCTTTTTATAATTATCAAATTACATTCTATTATACGGAGTTTTGACCGTTTCTTCAAGTGGGATTTATTTTAAAGTTAGACCATACAAAAGAATTCCTGTTGCAACTGCCACATTCAATGATTCAGCTTGTCCTAAAAGTGGCACGATTATGTTCTGATCTGTTTTTTCTAGCAGTTCTGGGTTGATGCCACTTCCTTCATTACCCACGATTAATCCGAATGAATCGCTTTTTTTGACTTCATTGAATGGAGTAGAGTTTTCAAAAGCAGTACCGAAAACAGGTACTTGGCGATTTTTTAGCTGATCTACCCATGCATGTAAATCCCCTTTTACTACAGGGATATGAAAATGGGAACCTTGTGCTGATCGTAATGTTTTGGAATTATAAGCATCTGCGGAACCTTTTCCAAGGATTACAGCATCAATCCCAGCAGCATCCGCTGTACGAACCATTGTGCCTATATTTCCTGGATCTTGAACTGCATCTATTAATAGCAAACGATTCCATTTAGATTGTTCTGTTTCCCCTACAGTTTGTTGCTTACAGTGTGCGAATATACCTTGTGTATGCTCGGTTTCAGCAAGTTCTTTTTTAATGACATCATTTATTTCAACCATTTCTACATTATCGACATCCCAATTTTCAGGAACATCGGCACTATCACTTATCATAATCGTTAGCACATTTTCTTTTCGTTTGATCGCTTCTTCTACTAAATGATAACCTTCTATGATGAATTCGCCTGTTTTATCACGTTCTTTGCGAACACTTAATAGTTTTTTCCAATGCTTCACAAGCGCATTTTGTTGGGATTCGATTCGTTTCATTTATATGTAACCGCCTTTTTTATTTAATAGTAACAAATTCATGTATAGCTTGCGAGAGTTTGGGGAACATAATTTCGAGGAGTGATAAAAAATGGACTTTCAAATTCGAGAAGCAATATCAGCTAATATGAAAGGAAACAATGCAACTGAAATTCGAGCTGTAGTAGAAGACGCCATTCAAAGAGGAGAAGAACATTTGCTGCCAGGCCTTGGCGTTTTTTTTGAAAAATGGTGGAATACAACGGATGACACAAAAAAAGATGCTGTATTAAATGAACTCGCAACTGCATTTGCACACTAAAAATCATCCGTGAAGAGATATTACTCTTCACGGATGATTTTTATTTTTAGAAAATGTTTGTGAAAAATTTCACGAATCAATTATATTATTTTTCAATTTTTTATTATAAACTTATCTTAGAACTTATCGACAAATATAATTTTGAAAAAGGAGAAAATATGAATACAACCACAGAAAATATAGTAGTAGCTTTAAATGAATTTTTAAATGAAGATCAAGTATCAGTCAATCAAACAGTTAGAGAGCTTCATAGTAAAGATGAGTCTTACCATGATGCTAGTCTTCCGGATGTAGTGGTTTTTCCAAAAACAGCTGCAGATGTTAGTAAAATTATGAATGTGGCAAATAATCTTCAAGTACCTGTTGTTCCTTTTGGTAGAGGATCAAGCCTTGAAGGACATGTAATACCATACGACAATGGGATTTCAATTGATTTTTCATTAATGGACAAAATTTTAGAAGTTCGTGAAAAGGATTTACTTGTAAAAGTCCAACCAGGTGTAACAAGAACACAATTAAATAAAGAATTAAAGAAATATGGACTTTTCTTTTCGGTAGATCCAGGAGCGGATGCTACATTAGGAGGAATGGCAGCAACAAATGCTAGTGGTACGACAACCGTAAAATATGGTGTAATGCGTGATCAAGTGCGCGATCTAGAGGTTGTTCTCTCAGACGGCACCATCATACATACAGGGAATTTAGCTGCTAAATCAGCATCTGGTTTCCATTTGAACGGACTTTTTGTAGGTTCTGAAGGAACATTGGGTTGCTTCACAGAACTAACATTAAAAGTTTATGGGATTCCGGAGTTTACAACAGCAGCAAGAGCCGTATTCCCAACCGTGAAAAATGCTGTAGAAGCTGTTACATCCATTTTACAAGCAGGCATTCCAATTGCTAGGGTGGAATTAGTAGATGAGAGTTCTATTAGACAAGTGAATAAGTTTAGTGGAACAGATTATGCGGATAACCCTACATTATTTTTAGAATTCGAGGGTAATGAAGCAGGGCTACAACAAGATGTTGAATTCACAAAAGAAATAATGGAAGATCACAACTGTGAGGAAATTCAATTTGAAACCGATAACACCGCTCGTACAAAACTATGGGAGGCACGACATAATTTGGCTTATGCCTATATCCACAGTCATGTTGGGAAGAAAATGATGGTAACGGACGTTTGTGTTCCTATTTCAGAGCTAGCCGATGCTGTAATTTTTGCACGAAAAGAACTAGATGCTATTGAACTTCCTGGTGGGATACTTGGTCATGTAGGTGATGGTAACTTCCATGCTTTATTAATGATCGATATGAGCAACCCGGAAGAATTAGCTAAAGCTGAAACATTCAACGAAAAAATCGTTCTATATGCACTAGCTCGCAACGGGACTTGTACGGGTGAACATGGTGTTGGCGTTGGTAAACAAAAATACCAAGCCGCTGAACATGGTGAGGCATTACAGGTGATGGAAAAGATTAAACTAGCATTAGATCCAAATAACATTTTAAACCCAAATAAAATTGTAAAAATAGAAAAGATGAATAAATAAGTATTCTTTTGTCTTTCTTTAATATAATAAAGAGTGATTCAGCGTCTCCCGAATCACTCTTCCTATGTAGCGATGAAGTCATCCATCTTGACGAACGACATCGCGTGTAGACTGAAGAAAAATACAACCTATTTCTATTTCAAGTTGCTAGACAAACCCTGTCATTGCAACCTCTTACTAAAATAATTATTACGCCATTACTGATGCAAGCACCGCTTTTTGCGCATGCATGCGATTTTCAGCTTGTTGAAAAATATACGAATTAGGTCCATCAATAACAGATGTCGCAACCTCTTCCTCACGATGTGCAGGTAAGCAATGCAAGAACATATAATTATTCTTCGCATTTGCCACTAGTGCTTCATTGATTTGGAATTCTTTAAAATCTGCTAAACGTTTTTCAGCTTCCGCTTCTTGCCCCATCGATGTCCACACATCGGTATAAATAACATCCGCATTTATAGCTGCTTCTACCGGATCATTTGATACGAATAAAGAACCACCATTTTCTAAAGCAATCGTTTTAGCTTTTTCCATAATCCCTTCATTAGCTTCGTAACCAATCGGAGTCGCAACGGCGATATGCATACCCATATATGCTGCTGCAATTACAAGGGAATGTGCTACGTTATTTCCATCTCCGATATACGCAATTTTCAAGCCAGCCGTATATCCTTTCACTTCATGGATTGTCAAAATATCCGCCAATGCCTGACATGGATGAAAAATATCCGTTAATCCATTAATAACAGGGATACTTGCATGTTCTGCAAGTTCTTTCACCATTTCATGGGAATTCGCCCGAATCATAATCCCATCTAAATAACCCGACAATACGTTTCCCGTATCATAAACAGACTCTCCACGACCGATTTGCAAATCCCGTGCATGCATAAACATACCGTTTCCACCTAATTGCTTCATGCCTACCTCAAACGAAATCCTAGTTCGTGTGGAGTGTTTTTCAAAAATCATCCCTAATGTTTTACCTTCTAATAAGGGAGGACACTTCCCTGCTTTCGTCAACTTTTTCAATTCAACTGCTAGTTGGATTAAATCTTTAACTTCCTCTTTTGAGTAATCTAACAGCGTCAATAAATCTTTCCCTTTTAAACTATCAACAACCTTTAAGTTAACCCATTCCAGCAATTTCATTAATAAAAACTCCTTTTTTCGTATATTTATGTATTATTTATTATAAGTGTGAATAAAAATAAAGTCAATTGAATTTTTATACATTTTATTAAATTATAAAACGTCTAGAAAAGACTAATTCAAGCCTTTCTAGACGTCTATTTTAACCAAATGTAATTTTATTTACTGTATCTCTGTCTAATTTTTTAATTACTTCTATCATCAATTTTACTGTATTTTCATAATCATCACGGTGTAAAATTCCAGCGTGTGAATGAATATAACGAGTCGCAACTCCAATAGCTAATGCAGGAACTCCATTTAATGAAATATGCATAGATCCTGCATCTGTCCCTCCCCCTGGAATTGTTTCAAATTGATAAGGAATATTATTTTCTTCCGCAGTATCTACTACTAAATCACGTAACCCTTTATGCGATACCATAGATGCATCGAATAAAATGATTTGTGGACCAGCACCAATTTTACTTGTTGATTCTTTTGGTGTGATTCCAGGAGTATCTCCTGCAATACCTACATCAACCGCAAAACCGATATCTGGTTTTACTTTCACAGTAGAAGTTTTAGCCCCACGCAAACCAACTTCTTCTTGTACATTTCCTACTCCATAAACAATATTCGGATGTTTTTCGTTCTTTAATCCTTTTAATACATCAATTGCAATAGCACAACCTATGCGGTTATCCCAAGCCTTTGCTAATAGTAACTTTTCATTGTTCATCACAGTGAATTCGAAATATGGAACAACCATATCACCAGGTAGTACTCCCCACTCCATTGCTTCTTCTTTTGAAGATGCACCAATATCGATAAACATATCTTTAATATCTACTGGTTTTTTACGTGCTTCCGGTGAAAGAATATGTGGAGGTTTCGAACCAATGACTCCAGTAACTGTACCATTTTTTCGAGTAACGATTGTTACACGTTGCGCAAGCATTACTTGTGACCACCAGCCACCTACTGTTTGAAAACTTAAAAATCCTTTGTCATCAATTTTAGAAATCATGAATCCAACTTCATCTAGATGCCCCGCTACCATTATTTTAGGACCGTCTGCATCGCCCACTTTTTCTGCGATTAAACTTCCTAGATTGTCATACTCAATTTTATCCGCATGGGGAGCTATGTATCTTTCCATTACCTCACGTGCTTCACGTTCATTTCCTGGAATTCCTTTTGCATCTGTTAAATCTTTTAACATTGTCAATGTTTCATCTAGCTTCGTCATTATTTCGACCTCCTAAATAGTTTCTACGATTTTATTATAAAGTATCATGAAAGCATTTACAAAATATTTATGAAATTCATCTTAGCCTATAACTTAATGGAGCTAACGGTTGCATTAAGTTAATAACCTGATCGTTGGCGATCATAATTTTTTTCATTTTTACTAATATACGCAGCAACTAATTCTTTACTCGTAAAACCAAGTAATTTAGCAATTGCCCCGTATTGAATCCACACTTCTTTGTAGGTCTCCATCGTTGGCTCGTTTAAAAATTGATGGATTGAATTAGAGGTAGAAAGAAAAAGAGCTGTTAAATCTCCTTCTCTTTCTTCCAATGGCCATATCGTTAAGTGTTGGAGATTCTTTTCAATACCAAGGGACAACAAAAAATGAATAGAATCTACATACTCCTCTAATATAACACTTCGTTCAGATGTACCCTTTTCACTCCAAAACTTAAAACATCTTGTTTCATTCGCTAATTCAGCAAGCTCGACAAATAAAGCTAATCCTTTTTTTATAAAGACATCTTCCACCACTTGTTTGTTTGATTGAATATATTGGTCTAATGCTTTCTGCATTGTAAAAAGTTTTTCTAAATTCATACTTTCCTCCAAAAAATTAATATATTTTGAAACCAAATCACGTCTTCTATCGTATATCAGATACTATGTATTTTACAAGGAGGACATTAGAAATGGTCCATTTACTAAGATTGCTCATAATCGCCATAATAATATATGGTTTTTATAAAATTCTACGTTATTTGTTTGATCCGAAAAGAAAACTCGACGAAGCATATGAGAAGGAAGCGTATTATTTTTATGACGATATAAAAAATGTCCGTAGAAATTTTTTCATTACGTATAAAGGTGTCATTTTTGAAGGAGAAAAATATTTAGGTACTACCGATCAAGCATTTGAAGTTGTATCTATTTTCGTATGGACAAAGGATCCTGACAAGCTTCAAGGCTTTACTAAAGAAGATTTTCGTTTCCTACAAAATGAAATTAAGATGAATTACCCAGCAGCCAAAATTAGTTGGAAAAGCCCCATCGAACAATTAATGCAGGATGAAGCATAAATAATAAACTAAAATAACTATTCTGCACGATGCTCGGAGTATCTCAGAAAATCTCTGAGTATCTCTGAAAATCCTTGAGTATCTCAAAAAATCTCTGAGTATCTCAGAAAACCTTCTGGCAAGAATTAAAAAAGCGAACAATCCTATACAATCATAGGGTTGTTCGCTTTTACTATCCAAAAGATTAAAAATGCATAAATAATCATTAACATCAAAAACCCAACACGGAAGTTAGTATGCTTCGTTTTGTGACGAAACAATTGCATTCCAAAATAAGCTCCTATACCTCCGCCGAATAATGCGAGCATCCACAAAGTACGCTCTGAAACTCTTTGTTTATGTTTTTTTGCTTGAGACTTATCAAAACCCATTACAAAAAAAGCGATCAATGACATGACTAAAATAAATAACAGGATTATCTCTTCCATCGTATACTCCTTGTACAAAAAAGGCTGATAGAATCTCTATCAGCCTTTTCATCTAATATTATTTAGTAATTGCTTTTTTTGCTAAATCTGCTAATTGTGTAAATGCTTGAGCATCTGTCACAGCTAGGTCAGCTAACATTTTGCGGTTAACTTCGATTTCAGCTAATTTTAATCCGTGCATTAAACGGCTATAAGAAAGTCCGTTTAAACGTGCTGCTGCATTGATACGTGTAATCCATAGTTTACGGAATTCACGTTTTTTGTTGCGACGGTCACGGTATGCATACATTAAAGATTTCATAACCTGTTGGTTTGCTACTTTATATAATGTATGTTTAGAACCGTAATAACCTTTAGCTAATTTTAATACCTTTTTACGACGCTTTTTTGTTACTGGTGTGCTTTTTACGCGTGGCATAGTTCATTACCTCCTGCTATTCTTTCGAATGATTGAATTTCAAATTATTTCATGTAAGTAAGTAAAGTTTTGATGCGTTTGTAGTCTCCAGATGAAGCTACTTTAGATTTACGTAGTTTACGTTTAGCTTTAGTAGATTTGTTAGCGAATAAGTGGCTTCCAAAAGCACGGTCATGTACTAATTTTCCTGTACCCGTTTTTTTGAAACGCTTCGCAGCTCCACGGTGAGTTTTCATTTTCGGCATGTCGAATTCCTCCTAAACAATTGTACTCTATTACTGTTTTTCGTTCTTTGGTGCAAGTACCAAGAACATGCTACGGCCATCCATTTTCGGTTTTGACTCGATTGTGGATACTTCCGTACAAGCTTCAGCAAAACGATCTAATACTCGTTGACCAATCTCTTTATGAGTAATGGCACGACCTTTAAAACGAATAGATGCTTTCACTTTATCTCCTTTTTCAAGGAACTTGATCGCGTTTTTTAATTTCGTTTGGAAATCATGTTCATCGATCGTTGGGCTCAATCGAACCTCTTTCATCACGATGATCTTTTGATTTTTACGAACTTCACGATCTTTCTTTTGCTGCTCAAATTTGAATTTACCATAGTCCATGATACGAGCGACTGGTGGCTTGGCTTGAGGAGCCACAAGGACAAGATCCAAATTTACACGGCCGGCAATTTCAAGTGCTTCATTACGTGTTTTCAATCCTAATTGATCGCCATTTTGATCGATAACTCGTATTTCGCGGGCTCTAATGCCGTCGTTCACATACATGTCTTTGCTAATAACAATCCACCTCCAAATAGTGTCGCGAATACATGGTTTGGGCATAAATTCCGTAGAAACGAATTACTTACGCCGTTTTCGATCAAATAAAAAAACGAGCAGACATAAGATTTATGTCTGCCCGCCGATATGTTAACATGTAGCAACCTACATATTACAGTCGATCGTGTGCCTACCAGTCAACAACTTGCTGTGTCGAACAGGTGAGAAGCGGGCAGCCTCTTCTTATACCACAAACTTGTATTCAATAACCTTAATAACTATATCACGTTGTACATAGCATGTCAACAGTAAAATTAATGTGAAACTTCTTCTTGAATTCTAGCTAAGAATTCATCAAATGGGATACTTTCAGAATTCTGCTCCCCGTATTTACGTACGTTTACATTGCCGGCTTCTAATTCTTTATCTCCCAGGACAAGCATATAAGGAATTTTGTGCATTTGTGCTTCGCGAATTTTATAACCAAGTTTCTCTTCACGATCATCCATTTCCACACGTAAACCGGCAGCCACTAATTGTTCCTCAATTTGTTTCGCATATTCAAAGTGCACTTCATTTGATACAGGAATAATTTCTACTTGCACTGGAGCTAACCAAGTTGGGAATGCTCCCTTGTATTCTTCAATTAAGAACGCAACAAAACGTTCCATTGTAGAAACTACGCCACGGTGAATTACGACTGGACGATGTGGCTTTCCATCTTCTCCAACGTAAGTTAAATCAAAACGTTCTGGCAACAAGAAGTCAAGTTGCACAGTTGACAGCGTTTCTTCTTTACCAATTGCAGTTTTTACTTGCACATCAAGCTTAGGACCGTAGAATGCAGCTTCTCCTTCTGCTTCGAAGTAATCTAAACCAAGCTCATCCATAGCTTCTTTTAACATAGTTTGTGCTTTTTCCCACATTGCGTCGTCATCAAAGTATTTTTCTTTATCCGCTGGGTCACGGTAAGATAGACGGAAAGAATAGTCTTTTAAATCAAAGTCTTTATAAACGGAGATAATTAACTCCACTACTTTTTGGAATTCAACCTTAATTTGGTCAGGACGTACGAAAAGGTGAGCATCATTCAATGTCATTCCGCGAACACGTTGTAAACCTGAAACTGCTCCAGACATTTCATAGCGGTGCATTGTACCAAGTTCTGCAATACGTAAAGGCAGATTGCGGTAAGAATGCATCCCATTTTTGAAAATCATCATATGGTGTGGGCAGTTCATTGGACGCAATACTAATGTTTCGTTATCCATTTCCATTGGAGGAAACATAGAATCTTGGTAATGTTCCCAGTGACCTGATGTTTCATATAGCTCTTTAGAACCTAATACAGGTGTGTAAACATGCTTATAGCCTAGCTTTAACTCTTTATCTACAATATATCTTTCAATTACACGGCGAATTGTTGCCCCATTTGGTAACCATAATGGTAACCCTTGCCCTACTTTTTGAGAGTTCATGAATAGATCTAATTCTTTCCCGATTTTACGGTGATCACGTTCTTTTGCTTCTTCTAACATTTGTAGGTGATGTGTAAGTTCTTCTTTTTTGAAGAATGCAGTACCATAAATACGCTGAAGCATCTTATTATCACTATTTCCACGCCAGTATGCTCCGGCAATGCTTAGTAATTTGAACTCTTTTAATTTACCTGTAGATGGAACATGTACACCTCGACAAAGGTCGAAGAATTCCCCTTGTTCGTAAATAGAAACTTGCTCCCCTTCTGGGATAGCACCTAAAAGTTCTACTTTATATTCATCATCTTTAAATTTATCGAAAGCTTCTTCACGTGATACATCATATCTTACAATTTCAATGTTTTCATTGATAATTTTTTTCATTTCTTTTTCGATTAACACTAAATCATCTGCCGTTATTGGTTCTGGGGAGTCAATATCATAATAAAATCCACTTTCAATAACTGGACCTATACCAAGTTTTACATCTTTAAACAATCGTTTCACCGCTTGCGCTAGTAAATGCGCTGAGCTATGACGCAATATTTCTAATGCTTCATCTGATTCTGGAGTAATAATTGCAATGTCCCCATCTTTTGTAATAGGAGTTTTTAAGTCAATTAATTGTCCACTTAATTTACCTGCAAGTGCTTTTTTACGTAATCCAGGGCTAATCGATTGAGCAATTTCTTCTGTCGATGTCGACATAGGAAACTCTTTTACTGCTCCGTCTGGAAATTTCAACTTAATAACTTCTGTCATTATGAACACTCCTCTTATTAATATCACTTTGTTTATAAGATAAAAAAACATAAAAAAACCCCATCCCTAAAAAGGGACGAGGTTAAATCGTGGTTCCACCCTTCTTCTGTCTATCCAACAATACAAATAGACGAAGCTCTGCATCGGCTAACGGGCCGGTCACCGGTAATTGCTAATTTAGTTCACAATTACTGCTCCGAGGTGGTAAATCGATTGCCGATACTTAAGAAGCTTCCAGCCTAGGCTTCTCTCTCTAAAAAGTCGTACAAACTGATTATTGTCCTCTTCCATGCATTTCATTATTCTTATGTCAATGATTATACGCCACTCAAAAATCATTTGCAAGTCGTTATTTCTTGTCTCGCCAATTCTTTCCTTGAAGCGAAATTGGAATGGTAAGAGCTCGTATTCTCTCCATAATACGCCCAGCTTTTACTACCTCTTTTTCTCCTCTTTGTGTAAATGATAAATGATGTTCTAATTCATCGTAATTAAAATTGGAAGTCAAAAAAGTAGGAAGCTGCTCTGACATTCGGTAATGCAGGATGGTTCCAAGTATTTCATCTCTTGTCCAACTAGACATTGTTTCGGCACCAATATCATCTAGCATTAATACAGGAGCTCGTTTGACAAACTCGATTTTTTCAGCAAGTGACTGATCTTGAATCGCTTGTTTCATTTCTCGCAAAAATTCCGGTACATATACGACCACTGAGTGAATATGCCTTGCTGCTAATTCATTTGCTAGTGCTCCAAGCAAATAGGACTTCCCTACACCAAATTTGCCATAAATATAAAGACCCTTGGAAGGAAGAACACTTGTACGCTCCCACTCATTTAAAAAATCTTTCGCCGCTCTAACAGCAACCACTCTGCTCCCATCTTCTAGGTCAACACCCGCCAGATGCGCTTCCATAACCTCTTTTGGCATATGGATACTATCAATCATAGAGGTTACTTTCCTACGTTCATCTTCAATTACTCCACGATTACAGCGTACGTATTCCAAGGCAATAAGATTGCGATCTAAAACTAACCTTGGTTCATAGCCTTTCATATAGTTCGTACATAATTCAAGTGATTGACAAGATTCACAATGATGCGTTTGAGAATTATATTCATATAACTTGCTTAAACTTCGATCAACTATTTTTTTCGAAATAGTAGCTGCATTTTCTTCTAGAAACTTTTGTATATCTGGATTTTCTAACACTTCTCGTTTCATGTCATCCAGTCTGGAGGAAAATTCAGGTGTTATGACCCTCTTTAATGTCTCATTAATTCTTTCCATAAAACCACCTACCTTTCCGTGACGCCTAGTTCAGCTAAAAGTTTTTTTCGTTCTTCTTCTATATTTTGAATTCCATTGGTCGATTCCCCAGATTGTTTCGTTTCTCCGTCTTTTTTGTAAAACCAATCTGGCACTTTCTCTTCTCGTGTCGGTTTTTTTGCATAAGTCTTTTGCTTAGAACCTTCATTTTTCCATTTCATATATTGTTCATGTTCATTTCTAGCAAGCTCCATTGCTTCTTTCGCTGTTTTTACATCTTTTCGCATCCAATGAGATGCTATTTTTTCTGCATAGTTTTTCGTTAATTTCATATCAGTACGTAGGAGCACATATTGTAATAGAACATTCACAACACCTACCGGCATATTATAGTGCGTCACCAAATGATTTGCCAACTGAACATCGGCAAGTATAGGTTCTTTTCCTTTAGCAATATCCCTTAAAACAGCCACAGGGGAAGTAGTTTCTAAATAGTGAACAAGTTCTTCTTCCTTTGTTAAGGCTGTTTTATTTTCAGGAACAGTGTTTTTAGTTTGGGTTACATTTTGTATAATTGGTGCCTTTTTCGATACCGTCAATTTATAATAATCGGCGCACGCTTTTTTTAATCTTGCTTCAGCTAGTTGCAGTTCATCATCTAATGCAAGAATGACAACTTTTTGCATTTCAATTGGATTTAGATTATATAAAAAAGCGAGTTTCGCTATTACTTCTTTTGCTTCAATCGTCATCGCAGATTTGGGAACGAGTTGATCTGACAAACCTTCTTGTAATAAAGAAAAATCAAAATCCTCATAATAAAACGGAAGTGAATTATTTCTTTTCTTCGATTCAAATTCCTCGTCATATGAAATTTGTTCACCACTTTTTGTAGAGGGTTTAAATACATCCATAAACGTACGAGAAACATCTTTAAATCCTTCATTCCAGTTGGACGTTTGAATAAATCGATTTCTCAATTGCTTATATGCATTTTCTCCAATTTTGTTCAGTAAAAACATTGACAATAATGGATCCTTTAAAAAGGATTCCGCATCTAGAGGAGCAGAAAGTTCATAATAGAAAAACCGTGTTCCCTCTTCTGCCTTTTGCCATGAACGAAGTAAACCTATTGCCTCCAAAGCAATTCTCGCTTGAAAAATCTTTCCAATCGAAACACTTAACACATTCATCAGTTGGTAATGTGGCCATTGTTCGCTACTTTTTAACTCTCCATCCGCCCATAAAGTTAAATACAAACTAATACCTTCTGCTCCAACTAATGGTTGATAAAATAAAGTTAATAATTGACGATCATAATCTGAAAAAGAATATGGCAAGCGAATTTTATACATGTCAGCTGGCTGTAGCTCCTTATATAACATCGACAATTGCGCCTACTCCCCTTTTTTCTTATAAGATAAGAAAGTTACACTTTTTACTTAGTATCTGTCCAGACTCCAGCGCCTTGCCCCTCGGGGTCAAATGTGAAAAAGCTGTGGTGGCTAAGGAGCTGCCTCCTCGCTTTTCCCCATTTGCCTGTCGGGGCAGACATAGGCGCTTACGCTTTTCTTATAAAGACGGATTTCTCTTTAATATTTCTTTGAGTTCATCTATAAAAACATTTATATCTTTAAATTGGCGATATACAGACGCAAATCGAACGTAGGCAACTTCATCTACCTCTGACAGTTTGTCCATAACTTTTTCTCCAACTTCATCTGACCTCACTTCTGAATTCCCCGTTCTTCGCAACTCTTTCTCGATGGAAAACACAAGATTTTCTAACTCCTCTAATGCAACTGGTCTTTTTTCGCATGCGCGTATTAGTCCGCGTAAGACTTTTTCACGACTAAATTCTTCACGAGAACCATCTTTTTTTACAACAATTAAAGGCGTTTCTTCTACTTTTTCGAATGTTGTGAACCGAAATCCGCAATCCTCACATTCTCTCCTTCTTCTAATGGCTTTATTGTCATCTACTGGACGCGAATCGACAACTTTTGTGCCATTATATTGACAAGTTGGGCATCTCATATTGATCTCTCCTAATTCCTACCGTTAATTTATATCCCTATTATAGCAATATTCTTCAATAAAATCGAAAAAGCAGAGGAATCTCTTCCTCTGCTCACTCATTTTGGCTAAAAGTCTATTATGCTTGAACTGTCAAACGTGATTTAGGTACACTTAGTGGACCCATTCCACGGGGCATCTCAATCGTTTCTCGTATTCCAGCATTAAGAGCATCTGCAATATAGTTAGCCGCAATTGATGGATCTAAATCACCACATGTATACACATCAATGCTCGCATAACCGTGCTCTGGAAAGCTGTGAATCGTTAAATGCGATTCGGAAATTATAACGACTCCACTTACACCTTGTGGCGCAAATTTGTGAAATGCAACTTCTCTGATTTCAGCACCAGATCTTAGAGCAGCATCAACAAAAGTTTGCTCGATAAATGTCATATCGTTAAGTTTGTCGAAATCGCACTCCCATAGTTCTGCAATAATGTGACGTCCCATTGTTTCCAATGTCCGTTTCCCCCTTTGATAAAATTTGGTATAAAAATTTTAAAAATCAAAGTTGACTACCACGGGGGAAAGTTAGTCCAAAGAGGTCCTAACCCTTTAAGTAGTCGGTGTACGTGAAGTACACGATTCTCATTATATGTTGTTTTTAAAAATTATGCAACACATAATAAATCCTCTTTCAAAAAATTGAAAGAGGATAGGTAAATTAAAGAGCTGAAGCAACCATTTTCGCTAAATCTACTACACGTGCTGAATAACCCCACTCGTTATCATACCAAGCAAGAACTTTAACTTTACGTTTTCCAATAACCATCGTTGTTAAGCCATCAATCGTCGTTGAATTTGTGGTCGTATTGAAATCGATTGATACTAGTGGTTCCATCGTTAAACCAAGTATTCCTTTCATCGATCCCTCTGAAGCTTTTACAAATGCAGCATTTACTTCTTCGACAGTTACATCTTTTTGTAAGTCTACTACTAAATCTACTAAAGAAACATTAGGTGTTGGTACACGTAAAGCCATGCCATGCATCTTTCCTTCTAATTCTGGTAACACAATCGTTAGTGCTTTTGCTGCTCCAGTTGATGTAGGGATAATAGATTGAGCACAAGCACGAGCACGACGTAAATCCTTATGCGGATTATCTAAGTTATTTTGATCATTTGTATAAGAATGCACGGTTGTCATTAGTCCATTTTCAATTCCAAATGTGTCATTTAACACTTTTGCAACAGGAGCTAAACAGTTTGTCGTACAGCTAGCATTTGAAATTATATGATGTTTGGATACGTCTAGTTGATGATCATTTACACCCATAACAATCGTTACATCTTCATTTTTTGCAGGAGCTGTAATAATTACTTTTTTTGCTCCCGCTTCTATGTGAGCTACAGCTTTTTCACCGTCATTAAATTTGCCTGTTGATTCAATTACGATATCAACATTCAATTTTCTCCAAGGTAAGTTTGCCGGATCACGATCGTTTACGATTTGAACTCGTTTACCATTAACTACTAGCACATCATCTTCAATTGTAACTTCTCCTGCAAAAGTGCCATGTGTAGAATCATATTTGATTAAGTGAGCTAATGTTTCTAATGGGTATCTTGCATTAATTGCTACGACATTAATGTCCTCTTGTACAATTGCTTGGCGGAATACCATTCGTCCAATACGTCCAAATCCGTTTATTGCGATAGAAGCTATCATGAAAAAAATCCCCCTGTAACTATGTGATACTTTATATTTTATAACCTTGAAATAGTATAACACATTATCACAATTATGTAGCCTTATATTAGAATTCAGAAAAGTTTTTTATTTCTTCCTAACTAGCTATCCCAAATAGACAATATTTTCTTTAATTGTTCGTTCGTACCTTCTAAAGTTCCATTGTTATAAATGACAGCATCCGCCCCTTTTTCTTTAATGGAAAGAGGTAGCTGGGATTGAATTCTTGCCTTTGCATCCTCTAAGGAATAATTATTACGAGCCATCAGTCTTTCTAATTGAGTTTCTTCTGTCACAGTTACAACTAAGATTTTATTCACATAGGATTGAAGCTTGCTTTCGAACAATAAAGGGATATCCATGACAATTGTGTCATACCCTTCTTGCAATAAGGCATCTTTTTGTCGTAGCATTTCTTCTCGAATTGCAGGATGCATGATATCATTCAACTGTTTTCTATCGTGTGGACTAGAAAAAATAATATCCCCTAGCTTTTCGCGATTCAGCGTTCCTTCCTTTGAGATAATCACTTCTCCAAATATATCTTTGATCGTCTCGAGTGTTTCTGTTCCTTTTTCCACGACAACACGCGCAACTAAATCAGCATCAATGATCGGATATCCAAGTTCTTTCAGCATTTTAGACACAGTACTCTTCCCACTCGCAATACTTCCTGTTAAACCAATAATCATTTGTTTCCTCCATTACCTCTGACATGTTCCACAATAAGTAGACGTTCGCCCACCAATTGTTTGTTGCAGTGTTTGCCTATTACAAATAGGGCAATTCTTTTTTCCATACATTTGCAATCTATTTTGCATATTCCCTGATTCACCATTAATTTTTCGGTAATCAGAAATACTACTTCCTCCTTGCTCAATACTATCTAAAAGAACAATAACAATTTCGTTGAATAATTGTATTTTACGTTCTTTACTAATTCTTTTTACTTTTCTCCCTGGGTGAATTCGCATTCGGAACAATGCTTCTGTTGCATAAATATTTCCACATCCCGAAACAACATGACCGTCCATTATAAATTCTTTTATCGCTTTATTTTCATACTTAGACAGCATACTCATACCTAAATAATGATCCAAAGCATTTTGGTCAAAAGGCTCAGGAGCCATTAGTAATAAAGGCGGATGATCTTCTTCGTTCTTTAGAAAACGCAACTCACCGAAACGACGGATATCTGCATAAACGAGCATGTCACCCCCAACAAGATGGAGGATGACATGCGTGTGCCGTTTAAATTTATCTTCTAAAATCTCATGTAAGCCTCTCACATAAAACCAAGCGCCTGACATACCAAGATGAGAAACGAGTAAGAAAGGTATTCCATCTTTCACTAAATGAAAATAAATATATTTGGACCGTCTGTCGATACGTTCAATCGTCATATGTTGTAATGCTTTACGAAAAGATTCTACATCTAACCCTTTTAAAATCGCTTCTTTTCCATTTGCTTTAGAAGCAATAATCGTTTCCGATACGTCCACTGATAGTATTGTTTTACCTGTAACAATTGGTTTTAACGAGCGAACTAATCCTTCTACTTCTGGTAATTCTGGCATACTAAAACTCCTTACTTCGTTTCATACCAAGAGGAACCATATGCATATTCCACTTTTAAAGGAACGATTAGCTTGATTGCTGTCTCCATTACTTCTGGTACGATTTTTTCGAGTAATGCAATTTCTTCTTTTGGTGCTTCAAATATCAGTTCATCATGCACTTGCAGTAACATCTTCGTTTGCATATTTTCTTCTTTTAATCGTTTCGCCATGTCAATCATCGCTTTTTTAATAATATCTGCTGCGCTCCCTTGAATTGGCGTATTCATCGCAGTCCGTTCTGCAAAGCTACGAAGATTAAAATTAGAGCTCGTAATTTCAGGTAAGTATCTTCTTCTATTTAGAATAGTTGTCACATACCCTTTTTGTTTTGCTTCCCGAACAATATCATCCATATATCCTTTTACACCAGGAAAACTGTTTAAATAGTTTTCAATAAAAATTGCTGCTTCTTTTCTCGTAATATTTAAGTTCTGAGATAAACCATAATCACTAATGCCATAGACAATTCCAAAGTTTACTGCTTTTGCAGCACGTCGCATATCAGATGTCACGTCGTCTTTTTCAACATGGAATACGTCCATCGCTGTTTTCGTATGAATATCCATATTATTAATAAATGCATCCACTAATTTCTCGTCATTGCACATATGGGCAAGTACGCGAAGTTCGATTTGCGAATAATCTGCTGCGAACATCACCCAATCTGGATGAGATGGAACAAAGGCTTTTCTAATTTTTCTACCTTCTTCTAATCTTACAGGGATATTTTGTAAGTTTGGATTAATGGAACTTAGTCTACCTGTTGAGGTTAAGGCTTGTTGGTATCTTGTATGAATCTTTTGGTCACCTTCATGAATTTCTTTCATTAAACCTTCGATGTACGTTGAGTTAAGCTTCCCTAATTGACGATAGTTTAATATATACGAAATAATTTCATGCTCACTCTCCAACTTTTCGAGTACATCCGCAGCGGTAGAGTAGCCTGTTTTGGTTTTCTTCAATGGCGTTAATCCTATTTTTTCAAATAAGATAACACCTAATTGTTTTGGTGAATTAATATTAAATTCTTGTCCCGCTAAAGCATAAATATCTTTTTCGATAGTAAGTAATTTTTTCTGTAAATCTATACCCATTTCTTTTAATACATGTGCATCCACTTTCACACCATCGGATTCCATTGTTCCTAGTATGGATGCTAGCGGTAATTCTAAATCTTTGTATAAACCATATTGTTCATTTCCCTCTAATTTTTCTTCTAGTTTAGGCATTAATGTCCAAACTGCTTGTGCTTTTCTACAAGCATGCTCCGCAAGTTTCTCTAACACAGGAGTTGCCTTTTTCGCACCTTTTCCATACACATTTTCATCTGTCAGCACTTCATAGTAGCCAAATTCTTTCGCCATTGTAGCAACATCATCGGAAGAAATGGAAGGATTCACGATATAGGCTGCCAAAAGTAGATCAAAATCTGCGCCTTCTAAACTTACATTATGTTTTCGACTGACAGCTTGGGTAGCTTTCGAATCAACTAAATATTTTACATTCGTCTCATCTTCCAGCCATTCACAAAAGACTTCAGATTGAAAAGCTTTAGATCCAGAGACAAAATAGGAATGCTCCCCATCAAAAAGGGCTATCCCTAACAATTCACTTGTATGATATTGTTCATCAAACATTTCCAGATGAATCGCCATCTTACTTTTTAAAATAGATGGATTAATATCCTCTACAATTTCAAAACTCACTTCTGTAGTCGTTTGTTCATCTGTAATGTGTTCTGATTTATCTAGTAACGTTTTAAAAGAAAGTTCTTTCCATACAGCGGTCACTTCATCCATATTTGGACCAGTGTATATCAAATCATCTACTGATACTTCGATAGGAGCGCTTGTTTCAATAGTAGCAAGCGTTTTACTCATTTTTGCTTGTTCTTCATTTGCCGTGAGTTTTTCTTTTAATTTCACTCCACTAACTGTATCTAATGCTTGATACAAGCTTTCTACAGATCCATGCTCTTTCAACAATTTGATAGCTGTTTTTTCACCAACCCCAGGAACCCCTGGAATATTGTCTGAAGCATCCCCCATGAGCCCTTTCATATCAATAATTTGAAGAGGGGTTAAACCGTATTTTTCTTCAATATGAGATGGGGTATATTTTTCAATATCAGTGATACCCTTTCTTGTGATATATACGGTTGTATTTTCAGTAGCAAGCTGCGTTAAATCTTTATCTCCAGATACCACAATTACTTGTTGCCCATTCTCGTCCGCTTGCTTACAAAGTGTCCCGATAATATCATCCGCTTCATACATTTCTAACTCATATCTTTTAATGCCATACGCATCGATTAATTTGCGGACATACGGAAATTGCTCAGAGAGTTCAGGTGGTGTTTTCTGTCTACCCCCTTTATATTCACCAAAAGTGGAATGTCTGAAAGTGGTTTTACCAGCATCAAATGCAACTAAAATATGAGTTGGATTTTCTTCCTCCATTATTTTTTGAAGCATCAGTGTAAAACCATAAACAGCATTCGTATGTATACCATGTTCATTTGTTAATAAAGGTAGCGCAAAAAACGCTCGATATGCGAGACTATTTCCATCTAATAAAAGAATTTTTTCTGTTGACATTAAGTTCACTCCTTTAATTTTGAAAAGCGGCATTTTTGTGCATCTGGCCCGCTCGATAATATAGTCCAATGAATACTGCCGAATGAAGAAAAATAAAACCGTCATTCCCTATATCTTACCACGAGAGTAAGGGGAATGACGATTCATATACTATTTTAAGTATCCCGAAAGAATTCTTGCATATGGTGAGGCAGAAGGAATAATAATCATCGTATCCGGCCCAATTGTTCTCTTGTAGGATTCTAACGTTCGATAGAGAGAATAGAACTCTGGGTCTTTCGAAAACGATAAGTTGTAAATTTTCGCGGCCTCCGCTTCCCCTTCTGCTTCAATAATGGCAGCTTCTTTTTTAGCAGTTGCTAACATTTCTTTTACTTTACGGTCCGTTTCCGCCTCAATACGTCGTTTATCCGCATCACCGGTTGACAAAAACTTTTGCGCTATCTTTTGCCGCTCAGAGATCATTTCATTATAAACAGATTGTTCGTTTTCTTCTGGCAAATCTATTCGTTTAATACGAACATCGACTACTTCAATACCATACTTATCTTTTAGTAAATGATTATTTACTTCGGCTGTAATTTTATCATTTAGGCTACCTCTAGATGAATTTTCATCATTAATAATATCATTATATTCTAATTGACCAAGCTCTGAACGAACGACCGAGTAGATGAACTCTTCCATACGTGAGCTTGCTCCGACTAGACTTCCCGCGCTTTTAATCATTTGTTTCGGATCTACAACACGCCAGACTGCGTAATTATCAATAATAATACGTCTTTTATCTTTTGTGTTAATCTCTTTTTCTGAAAGTTTATAGTTCATTTGATATTTTGGTATTGTCGTTACACTTTGAACAAATGGGATTTTCATATAAACACCTGGTTTATATTTCACATCTACTACTTCACCAAATTGGCGAATTATTTTGTAGTCGCCTTCTTTCACAACGTACACATTTGCAAATGCAATAACTATCACGATAAAAGCTAGAAAAATTGCAATAAATGTTTTATAGTGTTTTTTAAAATCAGCAGGCGCTTTTTCCGTTTTAGGTTTATTTTCTACAGATTTAAACTTTGCTTCTAAGTTGGAAAACGGATTATTATTATCTGCCATTATTGTCCGCTCCCTTCTTCTGTTTTTATTTCTGTATTCGTTGTAGCTGTTGGACTCGTTTGTTTGTTAGACCCTAATGATTGAAGCGGTAGATACTTCATCGTTCCACCTTCATCATTCATAATATAAATTTGTGCATTCGGTAATACAGCATCTAACGTTTCCATTATAAGTCGTTCTCTCGTAATCTCTTTATTATATTGATATTCTGCGAACAATTTATCAAATAAAGCTACATCCCCTTTTGCATGTTCGATGCGAGAAGTTTTTATACCTTCTGCATTTGAAATGATCGCATCTTTTTCTCCAATTGCTTCACTCATTTTTTGGTTTTCATATTTTTCAGCTTGGTTCACCTTTGTATTTTTTGTTTCTTCTGCATCTGTTACGGCCATAAATGCTGAACGCACTTCATCGTTTGGTAACTCTACATCTTGTAATTTGACTGTAAGTACGGTAATTCCAATATTATATTTCTCAATTAATGAAGCAAGTAATTCCGTTGTATCCGTTTCAATTTGTGCTTTTCCAGATGTAAGCGCATCATCTATTTTCGAATTTCCGATAACTGAACGAATGGAAGCTGATGTTGCATCATGAAGCATTTCTTGAGGATTTTCCGAGTTAAACAAATACGCTCTTGGATTTGTAATCTTCCACTGAACTACTAAATCCGTTAAGACAATGCTATCGTCTCCCGTGATCATTTTTGTATCCTTATCAAAGGAAGTAATTTCTCCATCAGGCGCTTGCTTATATCCAAACTGCAGACTAAACGTCTCCTTTGAAAGCTTTTCTACTTTTTGAATTGGCCAAGGTATCTTAAATTTAAGGCCTGATTCTGTTATAGGATCACTAGCTTCTCCAAATGTAATAACTATTGCTTGTTCCGATTCATCTACCGTATACCAAGAAGTAAATACAGCAGATAATAAAATAACCCCTATAAATAAAACAACAATAATAGATATCAATCTCTTAGTACTCATTTCATTTCCCCTTTCTATGTATATCTCTTATACGTAGTAACCATGCTTTTAGTTTCAAAAAATAAAGATTATTACAAAAGTGTTACTGGTGCCTGGCACCAGTAACACTTTTGTAATAATTAAGAAACATGGACTAAAATAAAAAAAAGCTAGCAATGTGCTAGCTTTTTTTAGACAAATCGTTTGGAAAAGGGGTCTATTTCAATATAGCAAATGATTGTAAATAGAATGTGAAAATAATGTAAATTTCCTCACCAATTATTATTTTTATACTTTTTGTAGTAATTAAACTGACGAGCAAGTAAAAATAACTTACGCATTAAGTGCTTATCCTTTTTATAGAACAGTGGATTACCCCACTTTCCTTCTTTCAAAAGTTGTCTTATTTCCATTTGAATTTCTTTATTATCTACAAACTTTTTTAAAACAATTTTTGGTACAACCGTAAATAAATAATGTTCGTCTAACAAGGTAAGAGGTTTTTCTTTGTTGTAAATAACATCATCTACAAAATAACGTGCCATATTATGTCCCAAAGCAGTCGTATAATAACTAGAACGACCTTGTCGAATATTTACTTCAAATACTTTAAACTTACCGTCCCGTTCATCATATTTCAGGTCGAAGTTTGCAAATCCCACATATCCGACTGCTTCTAAGAAATGTTGAAGTTTTAGCATCATTTCCTCATTGTATCTCGTAATAAGTGCCGTGTAGTTACCAATTGCAGTTACTGTATGCTCCTGAAGTACTACTTGGGCAAATGTGCTTAATTGTGCTTTACCTTTCGAACTCATATAAATAACAGAATCCCACATGTATGTGTCATCGCCTGGAATATAATCTTGTATGATCAAATCTTCCACATACCCGCTTGCATTTACTTGGTTAATAACATCATTTAACACGTCTCTATTTTCTACGCGGTATACTTTTTGCTGCCCCGGAAACTTGTTTTTATAATACTGGACACCATTGCTTGGCTTAATAATTAAAGGAAATAATACTTCTTCCAAAAATGGCTCCTTTGTTAAACAAGAATAGTAGTAAGTTTTAGGTGCATCAATCCCGTGTTTTTCACATAATTTATAAAAATTCGCTTTCACAAGTAAATTATTCATCAGTTCTTCTGACATATAGTTAAATACATACATTTTTTTCAAAACTTCTGCATTTTCTATAATTAAACGTACATAAAAATCGTTCGTGCCTACAAGCAATAATTGTTTTCCCGCTATCTTGTATTTCTCTGCAACTTCAGTTAAGACTGCAACAAATGCTGTTTTATCCCAAAGATTAGAGTGAATTTCTACATGCTCGATCATATTACTCCATTTGGTAAAAGACATTTCTTCTTTCCCAATTAAGATTGGCTTGATGTTATATTCCTCATGGAATGAAATTGCCATATTGTATGCATTTATATCTGTCCCAATAATAATTGGGATAAAGGGTTGATTGTTCATATTGACCTCCGTTAACTTTTAACAATTGGAATAGATACAGTAAATATTGTACCTTTCCCAACTTCACTTTCTACCTTTATTAATCCGTGATGTGCTTCAACGAGATGTTTAACAATTGCAAGTCCAAGGCCTGTACCACCAGAATTCCTACTTCTCGCCCGGTCAACACGGTAAAAGCGCTCAAATATTCGATTAATCTCTGATTTTTTTATTCCTATTCCTTCGTCTTGGATTTGGAAAACCCCGAACGTTTTGCTTCTATAGATATTCACTCGTATAGTTGTATTTTCGGGAGAATACGTAATAGCATTTGCAAGTAGATTCATCATTATTTGAATAAGTCTATTTTTATCCCCTAAGACATGAACATTTTCATCTACTATTGTTTCAATTATTATATTTTTTTCTTCAGCTAAATGCGTAGTCATTTCAAGACCACGAATGAGAATTTCACTAAGTTTCACTTTATTTATGTTTACTTTATATCCAACTTGTTCAACTTTTGATAAATCCAGCAAATCATTAATAAGCATTTGTAATCGATTGCTTTCTTTATGAATAATTTCTAGAAAAGATAGCAAGGTTTCTTCGTTTTTATATGCACCGAACAATAACGTCTCAGAAAATCCTTTTATTGAAGTAACTGGCGTCTTTAATTCGTGGGAAACATTGGCAACAAAGTCTTTGCGGATTTGTTCTAGTTTTATAAGTTCTGTTATATCGTGCATGACCACTACAATCCCTAGCCATCTTCCATGTTCCCCAATTACAGGAGCACCATATGCATCCATATAATATGTATGAAGATTTCTTTGAATGTGAAGTTGTTCCCGGTTAGAAGATTCGGTTAAAAAGAGCTTATCAATAAATGTTTCTATGTTATGAGGCAACCCTATTTTACGAAAAAGCTTACCATCTACATTTTCTAATGATAGTTGCAATTGGTCTAAAAAGGAACGATTGACAATAGTCACAATTCCGTTTCCATCAATCATAATTAAAGCACTGCCCATATTTTCGATTAACGTTTTTAATCGCTCTTTTTCCGTTTCACGCATAATAGAAATGTCGTGTAAATTTCGTGCAAGAATATTGATGGAATTACTTAACTTAGACATACCAGAAAAATCATCTTCGAATGCTCTAATTCGATAGTTTCCTCTAGCAAGTTCCATCGCAGTTTCGGTAAGATGATCAATGGGTTGAGCATATTTTCTAAATATACGTGCCCCAAGAAATAAAGCCAAAAGATAAGTTGCTAATAACGAAAAAAACAAGAGTAACCAAACGGAATGCTGCACACTAAAAATGGAATCATTTCGCAAGATTGAAGACATCATTTCATTGATATTATTTTGTTCTTCTTTTGGAAGATTAGTAGCACTTAAATAGTTGGATACTTTTTCAAGTTTCGCGGACATTACATTATTTATGGAGTGTTCAACAAAAATTGGAAAAAGCTGTCCAAGGACAATTCCTAGTCCAGCTAATATTACTCCGATTAATATTGAATAAGTACGCAAAATTCGTGATTTATACGTTTTCATTGAGTCTTAGGCTCCTCAAATTTATACCCAAGACCTCGTATTGTTTTTATAAATATTGGCTTTCTACTGTTTTCTTCTATTTTGTCTCGCAGATGACTAATATGAACATCCACAATTCGGGTATCACCTGCAAAGTCATAATTCCACACGGCACTCAGCAACTGATCTCGAGTCAATACCCTATTTTTATTTTCGATCAAATAAACTAGTAATTCAAATTCTTTTGGCGTAAATTCAACAGGATTATTGTTTAGTAATACTTCAAAACGATCCGGAAAAACTTGTAATGCGCCATATATATATAACTCTTCGGACGATTTAGATCCCGAGTTTAGTGCTTCCGATGACATGCCAGAACGTCGAATCATCGCTTTAACTCTCGCTGTTACTTCTCTTGGACTAAATGGTTTTGTCATATAGTCGTCTGCTCCTAATTCAAGACCCAACACTTTATCAAACTCTTCATCTTTTGCAGTAAGCATGATAATTGGTGTTTGAATTTTCTTCATTCGAAGCTCTTTACATATTTCCATACCATCCATATATGGTAACATCCAATCTAACACGATAACATCTGGATGGTTATTTATAGCAAGATTTAAACCCTCACGACCATCGCTAGCTGTCATTACTTCAAATCCTGCTTCTGCTAAATTATATTTTAATAATGTTACAATTGAACTCTCATCGTCTACAACTAATACTTTTTTCATTTTATTACCCCCAATTTGATTTGAAACCCCCATCCCAAATCAACCGACTAAAAATCACTTCCCATTTTTAGCATCTTGATCTTCTAGCATTGGTGGTGAAACATGGAATGTCCCATCTACTACTGTTTGGTCATCCTCATTTATAGCAGTAATATGAATGATCGCATTATTTGCTTTTATATGTATTTCTTTCACCTCAAAAGTGAACTCAATAACAGAATAATGATACGCTGGTTTTGGATAAGTTAATATTTGTTTCGTTATATGGGATCCTGGTCCGGGTAAATATTTTGAAATAGAAGATGTTATAATCCCACATAACATAATTGCTGGAACAATTGGTTTTTCATAAACTGTTTTGGACGCAAAATCATGCTGTATATACAACGGATTGTTATCATTCGTTAACCCTAAGTATAGAAGTAAATCTTTGTCTTCTATCTTTTCAGTAATGGTTAATTTCTCGCCTATATAGAGTTCTTCAATCTTCCTACCTATTTTGATTGTTTTCCCTAATAACAACAATTCATCCCCCAATCAGTATACTACTTATATCTTAACAATAAGTATAAGAAAAGCGCAAGCGCCCTTTAAGTGCACCTTGTCCCCTCCATTTCTAGAGTGCTTTGGACGAAACATTGGCTACACTATTACCGTTGGAATTGTGTAGCTGAAAGTGACCGCGTCACTTCCAGCTACTCTTTTTTTGGTAATCTTGTAGCGGGTATTTGTCCGTCGCACTCTTGAAATTGGTAGAGACAAGGTAAATAAGGTTTGGTTAATGCGAGATTAGATGCCTTCCTATTCTTTTAAAAGCGAACGAAGATGCAATTTCGTCCGCTCAGCGCTTCTTTATCAAAGAATACTACCTATTTTGTCAGGTTCCACAAACTTTAATCATCTACCCACTGATTCACGTATCCTATGTACGATAAAAGTAAAAACATATAGGAAATCCTGCGTAAGATAGACACCATTAAAAAGCACTTCAAGTCGTTGTAAATACTGGATTTCTAGTATATCAATTTCATATACTTTCTTAACTCTAAGAAAAATGCAAGCGTCCTTTAAGTGCATTTTGTCTTCTCTATTTCTAGAGTGCTTTGGACGAAACATCGGCTACACTATTACCATGGGAATTTTTGTGGATGTAGAAGTGACTGCGTCACTTCTACATCCACTTTTTTCGGTAATCTTGTGGCGGTTGTTTGTCCGTCGCCTTCTTGAAATATGTAAAGACATAATGCATTTGTTTTGGTTAATGAGAGAATAAATACTTACCTATTCTTTTAAAAGCGGGCGAAGATGCAATTTCGTCCGCTCAGCGCTTCTTTATCAAAGAATACTACCTATTTTGTCAGGTTCCACAAACTCTAATCATCTACCCACTGATTCACGTATCCTATGTACGATAAAAGTAAAAACATATAGGAAATCCTGCTTAAGGAAGACACCATTAAAATCACTTCAAGTCTTTGTGAATACTGGATTTCTAGTATATCAATTTCATATACTTTCTTATTAGGAACTACTCACTTAATGGATTGTAGTGAAAGGTGGCGACTCCAGACGGAGGCCAACAGGATGTTGGTCACGAAGGCGTTGCCACACGATGTGGCGCTCTTAGCCTTCGTTCCTCGGAGACAGATGAGACATCGCAAACGACGCGAATGCGGCGGTGACGGCTCATCGCTCACCCCGCGGAAAGCTTCCACCTGAAACGGAAATCCGCGGTATTAATTAATTCTTTAAAGTACTAGGAACACTGGTTTCGCAGGACGAAAATCCATATACTTTCTTATCTCTTTAAAAAAACTGTAGACAATCTCGATTAATATCGAGATTGTCTACAGTCTAAATAGAGCAGGTATATTCAGCTCGATTCATATTATTTGCATTAAGCTAAAACGTTCATTACTGCTTTAACTGATTCAGCAGATTTGTTCAACAACATTTTTTCTTCTTCTGTTAATTCTAATTCGATGATTTTTTCGATACCGCCAGCACCTAATACAGTTGGTACTCCAAGATAAATACCTTCCATACCATATTCTCCTTCTAAATAAGCGATGGAAGGAAGTACTCGTTTTTGATCTTTTAAAATCGCTTCTGCCATTTCAACTAAAGATGCAGCTGGTGCATAATAAGCAGAACCATTTCCAAGAAGGTTAACGATTTCAGCTCCACCCTTACGAGTGCGTTCAACAATTTCTTCTAAACGAGCAGCGTCAATTAGCTTTTCTAACGGAATACCACCAGCGTATGAATATCTTACTAAAGGAACCATGTCATCACCGTGTCCACCAAGTACAAAACCAGTTACATCTTTCACAGATAGGTTTAGTTCTTGTGCTACAAACGTACGGAAACGAGCTGTATCAAGTACACCAGATTGTCCGATTACTCGTTCTTTAGGTAATCCTGATTCTTTATAAACAGTGTAAGTCATCGCATCAACTGGGTTAGTTAATACTAGAATTATTGTGTTAGGAGAATGTTTCACAATCTCAGAAGTTACAGCTTTCATTACTTTTTGGTTAGTTTGAACTAAATCGTCACGGCTCATACCTGGTTTACGGGCAATACCAGCAGTAATAATTACTACGTCTGAGTCTTTTGTATCTTCATAGTTTGAAGTACCAATGATGTTAGCATCAAAACCTTGAACTGGACCAGCTTCAGCCATATCTAAAGCTTTACCTTTAGTTGGATTTTCAGCTTGTGGAATGTCCACTAATACGATATCTCCAAGTTCTTTTTGAGCCAATAAGAATGCAGTAGTAGCTCCTGTAAATCCGCCACCGATAACTGAGATTTTATTTCGTTTTATTGTCATTTGAAATCTCTCCTTTATTCAAATGTTAAAAGAGAGGGGGATACCCTCTCTAAAAAAAACAAATTTCAATTACTGATTACATGTTTTTAATTAATTCATCAGCGAACTCAGAACATTTAACTTCTGTTGCCCCGTCCATTAAACGAGCAAAGTCATAAGTAACAACTTTAGCAGCAATAGATTTTTCCATTGAATCCATGATTAATTTTGCAGCTTCATTCCATCCAAGATGCTCAAGCATTAATACACCTGAAAGGATTACAGAAGATGGATTTACTTTATCTAAACCAGCATATTTAGGAGCTGTACCGTGAGTAGCTTCGAAAATTGCATGTCCAGTTACGTAGTTAATGTTTGCTCCTGGAGCAATACCAATACCACCAACTTGAGCAGCTAAAGCATCCGAAATATAGTCTCCGTTTAAGTTCATAGTAGCTACTACATCGAACTCTTTAGGACGAGTTAAAATTTGTTGTAAGAAGATATCAGCGATTGAATCTTTCACTAAGATTTTACCAGCTGCAAGTGCATCAGATTGTGCTTTATCAGCAGCTTCTGTACCTTGTTCTTCTTTAATTTTGTCATATTGGTTCCAAGTAAACACTTTGTCGCCAAATTCTTGTTCAGCTACTTCGTAACCCCAAGTTTTGAAAGCACCTTCCGTGAACTTCATGATATTACCTTTGTGAACTAATGTTAAAGAAGTACGACCTTCTTTAATAATATAGTTAAGCGCTGCACGTACTAAACGTTTCGTTCCTTCTTCAGAAATCGGCTTGATACCAATACCCGACGTTTCTGGGAAGCGAATGTTTTTAACGCCAAATTCAGTTTGTAAAAAGTCAATTAGTTTTTTTGCATTATCTGTACCTTTTGCATACTCGATTCCAGCATAAATATCTTCTGTGTTTTCACGAAAGATAACCATATCTGTATCTTCAGGACGTTTTACAGGAGAAGGTACTCCTGTAAAATAACGAACTGGACGTAGGCAAGTATATAGGTCAAGTTCTTGACGTAACGCTACGTTTAATGATCGAATACCACCACCGATTGGAGTAGTAAGCGGGCCTTTTATAGCGATTAAATATTCATCAATAACATCTAAAGTTTCTTGTGGTAACCATTCGCCTGTTTGATCGAATGCTTTTTGACCTGCAAGTACTTCTTTCCATTCAATTTTCTTTTCACCATTATACGCTTTTTCTACAGAAGCTTCTAAAACGCGTGATGCAGCTGCCCAAATATCAGGACCTGTTCCGTCTCCTTCTATGAAAGGAATTATTGCTGTGTTTGGTACATTAAGTACACCGTTTTCAACTGTGATTTTACCTGTTGTCATTTGTCATTTCCTCCTACTTTCATAATCATAGGGTCCAAAACACAAAAGTGTTTCAGCCCTAATCCATTAAGAAAATTTTATTATCTTTCTTCAATTGGGATATATTTTTGCATACCAGGTCCGATATAATCTGCACGTGGGCGAATTAAACGGTTATCTGAATATTGCTCTAAAATATGTGCGGTCCAACCAGATACACGTGATACGGCAAAAATAGGTGTAAATAAATCATGATCAATATTTAGAGAATGATATACAGAAGCTGAATAGAAGTCAAC
Source organism: Psychrobacillus sp. L3 (assembly GCF_042945595.1). Lineage (GTDB taxonomy): Bacteria > Bacillota > Bacilli > Bacillales_A > Planococcaceae > Psychrobacillus. Next base: position 2,539,706 of record NZ_CP168493.1, read on the forward strand.
GTTCGGCGGTAAATTCTTTTGACCAGTTACGATATCTTCAATTTTCACAGACATATCATACCATTTAGACTCTCCGCGAAGAGCTGTTAATTTTTTAGACATCTCACGCAAATGTTTTGCTCTTGGATCGCCTTTTCTATACACACGATGACCAAAGCCCATAATTTTTTCTTTGTTTGCAAGTTTTGCATTAATAAAGTCTTCTACGTTGTCGACTGAACCAATTTCAGTTAACATTTTCATCACTTGTTCGTTTGCTCCACCATGTAATGGTCCTTTAAGAGCACCAATAGCAGCTACCACACCTGAATACATATCAGAAAGGGTTGCAACACAAACACGAGCTGTAAATGTTGATGCATTCAGTTCATGATCTGCATGGAGAACTAATGCTTTGTTGAATGCTTCAATTTCAATTTCTTCTGGCATTTCACCTGATAGCATGTACATGAAATTTGCAGCATAACCTAAATCTAATTTAGGTGCAATCGGATCAAGTCCTTTACGTACTCGAGAAAATGCTGTCACTAAAGTTGGGAGTTTAGCTTGAAGTTTAACGGCTTTTAAGTAGTTCGCCTCATCAGACATATCTTCTGCTGCGTCATCATATAATGCAAGCATAGAAACAGCCGTTCTAAGAGCTGACATAGGGTGAACTTTTGAGATTGGATAAGTTTTGAAATGGTTAAGTATTTCTTGAGGAACTGACATATTATCAGCCAGTTGTTGTTTTAATTCTGCAAGTTCATCCGCTTTTGGAAGGCGTTTATTCCATAGTAGAAATACTACCTCTTCAAAGCTTGCATTTATTGCTAAATCATCAATATCATAACCAACGTATGTAAGTGTGTCATCAATAATTGAACTGATGGCAGACTGCGTTGCTACAACACCTTCTAAACCACGAGTAGTTGCTGTCATAAAAATCTCTCCTTCTTGTCCAGAATAAATACTTTGTCTCCCTAAGTCAGCGAATAATGATCTATCTGGTTATGAAATGTACCTTATTCATGCTTACTATTGTATTATAATCAATTTGGGCGATTTTGTGAATGAAAACGCTTAAAAATATTAAAAAATAGTGTTTTAGCTTCCAAATAGTTGAAAAGATTGGGTGAAAATGATTGCTTTTCAAATAAATAAGAAAGAAATTATTTCTCAGTGGATACCAATTGGAATTATTATACTAATATTATTAATTGCATACCCTTTAGCTCTAGCGATTTTATGCGGATATTTTTTACACCCTATTACTAATTTTTTTTACAATAAGTTCAAGATCCCAATAATCTTAAGTGTTCTGCTAACGGAATTCCTCATATTAACAGGGATTCTATTATTACTATTCTTTTTAGTACAAACTCTTATTGATTTAATACCACTTATTCATAGCCATGTTGTAAAATTACCGGTTATCGAGTTAAAAAGACTTCCCATATTTTCAATGTTTGAAGAGGAATTTCAAACTATATTAAATAATTTAATGAATAATCTATTGATTTACATTACTCACTTACCTTCCTATTTTTTTGAACTTTTTCTTTTTAGTATGGGATTATTTTTATCGTTACATGAATCTTTAAAAAATCGACTGTGGTTTTTAGTATACCTTCCGAAAAAAACAAGAGGTTTTAGTGAAAAAGCCTTGAAGAAGTCTTCTGGGGTTATGAACAAATTTATTTCCGTAGAAGTGAAACTATTTTTATTAACTTTTATTTTACTAACTATTGGTTTCACCGCTTTGGGTCTGCATCAACCACTAAAGTATGCTTTTTTAATTTCCTTAGTTGATAGCATACCTTTTCTTGGGACTGGCTTAATATTGATACCACTTAGTATTTACTTTTTTTTACTAAATCAACATACAGTAGGGATCATTATCTTACTGCTATATGTATTTGTTCAGTTGACTAGGCATATTGTGGAGTCCATGTTATGGTCTTCCTCTATGCAAATAAAGGCTGTCCACGTATTCTTTCTAAGCGCGGCAGCCATTTTAATATTTGGATTTATAGGAATATTATTTAGTCCATTCATTTATTTAATCGCAAACAAATGGATAGATTTTACAAAGTCTTCATGACAATCACTTGACCTTTTTTCATTTTTTTACGAATCCATTTATAAATTAGTGGTTTAAATAGATTTCGGGAAGGACCAAACAAAAGTAATAGACCTATAATATCTGATATAAAACCAGGAAAAATGACTAATACAGAACCAATAAAAACACATATTCCATTGATAGCTGCTTCTCCAGGTGCTTGATGATTTTTTATACTCTCTGAAACTTCTCTAAATGCTTTCATTCCTTGTCTTTTTACAAAGTAAGCTCCTATTATTCCGGATGCTAAAATGAGAAGAAATGTATTACTTACTCCGATGGTTTTACCGGATAAAAGTAAAATATATAATTCTATTACTGGAATGACAATAAATAAACTTATAATCCATTTCATGTATTCACCCTCCATATATATGGTAATTGCCTCACCTTTTATGGTGAGGCAATTTTTAGATAAGGTTTACTTTTGGTTAAATTATACTTGCCTTACCGTGGTAAATAACACCACTTTCAGCATCAATCGTAAGTTCTTGTCCGTTCCTGATTAAACTAGTAGCATTGTTAACACCAACAATTACAGGAATACCTAAACTCAGTCCAACTACAGCAGCGTGGCTAGTTAGTCCACCTTCTTCTGTAATGAGTCCTTTACATTTCTCAATAGCAGGAATCATGTCCCGATCAGAACCAACTGTAACAATGATACTATCAGAGGTGTCTTTTCCAAGAAGTTCTCGTGCATTACTAACAACAACTGCTTTCCCAAAAGCGGTAAGCTTGCCAATTCCTTGTCCTTTAGCAACCATGTCGCCAATAACATGAACTTTCATTAAATTAGTTGTACCTGCCTCACCAACTGGAACACCCGCTGTAATGACTACTAAGTCGCCATGTGTCACATAATGATGAAGAATACTTTCTTCGACTGCCACTTCTAATACTTCATCCGTCGAGTAAGCTTTCTTACCAACAATAGGGTACACGCCCCAAACTAGTGTTAACTTTCTAGAAGGCACACTAGAAGAAGTCACTGCAATAATTGGAACACCTGGTCTAAATTTAGAGATCATTTTTGCTGTATGTCCACTTTCAGTAGGCGCAATAACCGCTTTTACTTTCAAATTTATCGCCGTATGAGCAACGGCTTGACCAATTGCATCAGTTAAGTTTACTTCGCGTGCTTTACTTAACTTCGTAACGATTGATCGATAATCTACCGCATTTTCCGTTCTTTTTGCAATTTTATCCATTGTTTGTACAGCTTCTACTGGATATAAACCCGCCGCCGTTTCACCCGATAACATAATAGCATCTGTTCCATCTAATATCGCATTCGCTACGTCACTTGCTTCCGCACGAGTAGGTCTTGGGTTACGCTGCATGGAATCTAACATTTGAGTAGCTGTAATGACTGGCTTACCTGCGGCATTACATTTTTGAATAAGGCTCTTTTGAACTAATGGAACTTCTTCCGCAGGAATTTCTACTCCAAGATCTCCTCTTGCTACCATTAGACCATCCGATACTTGAATAATCTCATCAATATTATCTACGCCTTCTTGGTTTTCAATTTTAGGGATAATTTGAATATGAGAACCGTTATTCTTTTCAAGGAGCTCCCGAATTTCCAATACATCTTTTGCACGTCGAACAAATGATGCTGCTATGAAATCTACACCTTGTTCAATACCAAATAAAATATCTTTTGAATCTTTTTCCGTTATACCAGGTAACTGCACAGATACCCCTGGAACATTAACACCTTTATTGTTTTTTAAAGTCCCTGCGTTTTGGACAAAGGTTGTTATAACTCCATCGTTCGTGTTAATTTTTGTAACGATTAATTCAATTAGCCCATCATCCAGTAATATAATAGAACCTGCTTGTACATCCTCGATTAACTTTTCGTACGTTATGGAAAAACGGCTACTATTTCCTAATACTTCGACCATTGAGATTTCGATTGTTTGACCTGATTCCAACTCAATACCATCATTCTCCATTTTATGTGTGCGGATTTCAGGGCCTTTTGTGTCTAATAATATCCCTACAATTTTTCCTAATTTGTTTGATACTTCTCTAATTCTTTGAATTCTTGTAGCATGTTCCTCGTGATTTCCGTGTGAAAAGTTTAAACGAGCAACGTTCATACCGCTTTCAATCAGTTTTTGTAACATTTCCTCTGATTCACTTGCGGGTCCAATTGTACATACTATTTTTGTTTTTCTCATTGTCCTGTCCTCTCTATATAAAAGTTATTTCCATTCTACTAAATGGATAACTCTTTCGATAATTGATACATTAATAAATCAAAATCTTCGCCTTTTTCAAATGCTTCATTCATATCATAGTCTACCACTTGATGATTCTGTATGCCAACTGCACGCCCTCCATGTCCTGCAAGTAATACTTCGACTGCTCTAGCTCCAAATAAGCTAGCTAACACTCGATCGCGGCCAGTTGGAGAACCACCTCGTTGAATATGCCCTAATACAGATACTCTAGTGTCAATATTAGCATGCGCCATAAGGTGAGAAGCAAATTCCGAACCACTCATGACTCCTTCTGCAACAATTATGATACTATGCTTTTTACCACGAGTTGTACCACTCTTTAATTTTTCGACTATTTCCTCCATGTCGAATTCTACTTCCGGAATAATAATCGTTTCTGCTCCTCCTGCAAGTCCAGCCCATAAAGCTAAATCACCAGCATCCCTACCCATTACTTCAATAATAAATGTGCGATCATGAGAAGTTGCAGTATCTCTTATTTTATCTATACATTCAATCACTGTATTTAAAGCAGTATCGAAACCGAGTGTATAATCTGTGCCTGGTATATCATTGTCAATTGTTCCTGGAATACCAACACATGGAAAACCATTTTTCGTTAGCGTCATGGATCCACGATAAGAACCGTCCCCACCAATTACAACTAACCCTTCAATTCCATTTGCTTTTAACTGTTCAACCGCTTTTTGTTGTCCTTCTTCCGTTCGAAACTCAAGAGAGCGTGCGGAGAAAAGCTTGGTTCCACCCCTTTGAATAATATCACCAACTGATCCTAACGTTAGTAATTCCATATTCCCCTCAATTAGTCCTTGGTATCCATGAAAAATCCCTACTACTTCCAACCCTTCATAGATTGCTTTTCTCACTACAGCACGAATCGCTGCATTCATCCCTGGAGCATCGCCACCACTTGTTAAAACACCTATACGTTTCAAAAATTTCCCCTCCACTCTATGTATTTAATAACTCAAGCTTAACACGAAATGGGTCAAAAAAAAAATGCGTCTAAACAGACGCATTCTCCTCACTAAAAACCCCTATATTTTTAAATTTCTTATAACGGTCTTCAATTAATTCATCCGCTGATAATTTACAAAGCTCTTGTAACGAATTAATAAGAGCCTCTTTCATATATTTAGCTTGTGTTTCAGGATCTCTATGAGCACCACCATGCACTTCTTTAATAACTGTATCAATAATCTGCATTTCTTTCAGGTCAGGTGCTGTAATTTTCATTGCTTCAGCCGCTTGCTTTGCAAGAGATGAGTCTTTCCAAAGAATTGAAGCTGCCCCTTCAGGTGAGATAACCGAGTAAGTAGAGTTTTCAAGCATTTGAATACGGTTTGTAAGACCTAAACCAAGTGCTCCTCCACTTCCACCTTCTCCGATTACAACACTTATAACAGGGACTTTTAAGCCCGCCATCTCCACTAAATTTCTTGCAATTGCTTCACTTTGTCCTCTTTCTTCGGCTGCTTTCCCTGGATAAGCACCTTTCGTATCGATGAAACAAATAATAGGGCGATTAAACTTTTCCGCTTGTTTCATTAAACGAAGAGCTTTTCTGTATCCTTCTGGATGAGGCATCCCAAAGTTTCGTTTTATATTTTCTTTTGTATCAATTCCTCTTTGATGCCCAATAACTGTTAGTGGATTTCCTTCTAAAAACGCAATTCCACCAATGATTGCTGCATCATCTCCGTATAACCGATCTCCATGGAGTTCGATAAAATCTGTAAATAATAATTCAATATAATCTCTTGTAGTGGGACGTCCTGGATGTCGCGCTACTTGAACACGGTCCCAAGGCTGCATATTTTCATAAATATCTTTTTCTAGCTTTTTTAATCGTTCTTCTAGTTTTTCGATTTCCGCTGTCATATCTACATCTGCCCTTGCAGTGTATTCTTTTAACTCATCAATTTTTGTTTTCAATTGAACAATCGGTTCTTCAAAAGGCAATGTTTTTACCACGTTGTAACCTCCTTATGGACATGCATTTTCACAAGTAACGATACTTTTTCACGCATGTCTTTTCGGTGCACGACAGCATCTAATTGACCATGATCCAATAAAAACTCGGCCGTTTGGAAATCCTCTGGAAGTTTTTCGCGTACTGTCTGTTCAATCACTCTTCGACCAGCAAATCCAATTAACGCTTTCGGCTCTGCTAAGTTAATGTCTCCAACGGAAGCAAAACTCGCCGAAACTCCACCAGTAGTTGGATGTGTCAAAATAGAAATATATAATTGACCTTGATCACTATGTCTTTTTAAAGCGACAGATGTTTTCGCCATTTGCATGAGGGACAAAACCCCTTCTTGCATTCTCGCTCCACCACTTGCAGTGAATATAATAAAAGGCACTTTCAGTTCCGTCGCTTTTTCTATTGCTCTTGTAATTTTTTCTCCGACCACGGAACCCATGGAACCCATTCTAAAATGGGAATCCATTATCGCTACCACTACTTTTTGCTCTTCTAATGTTCCTACTCCTGTTAATACTGCCTCATTTAAACCAGTCTTTTTCACATCTGATTTTACTTTTTCAGTGTAGCTTGGAAAGTTTAATGGGTTAACTGTTTGAAGATGATTATCCATGGAAACAAATGAATTCTCATCTAAAAATATTTCCATGCGCTCAAATGCTGTCATTTTCATATGGTGATCACATGATGGGCATACTTTTAAGTTTTTCATTAAGTCCTTTGTAAATACGTTTTTTCTACATTCAGGACATTTCATCATAATTCCTTCTGGCACGTCATTTTTGACTTTATCTGCAGGAATTGCTACATATTTCTTTTTATGATTATTTCTAAAAATATCTCGTATCATATATTTATCTCCCCTGTTCATTAAAAAAGCGCAAGGCTCTGTTGCTAGAGAATTATTTGAAAGGATAGTAATTCTTCCTTACTGGATTAACAAAAGCCATTCGTTATATAGAGTTACTGCCAATTGTTCGTCTCTATTTTTCAAGCCATTGAGCAATTTTCTCCACGTTTCTTTTTCTTCTGTTCCCATTGGATTTCTATAAGGTTCCCCAGCAAATTGTTTTAACAAAAACCATACTTTCAATGCAAGGCGATTATCGGATAGAATAATTATTTCTCTAATGATATCCTCACGAATTACCTCTTCATTTTGCAATTTAAGTAGGAACGCATCCCAAATGAACTGTCTTGAAAAGTTTTCTGAGGTGCATATTGTTCGAATCGCTTCTTTTTCTAATGTTTCCCTTGTCTTGTGAACGTCCTTTTTAGACTTAGATTCTTGTAAAACAAAGGTAGATAATAACTCTACTAATTGATGTTTACGAAAATCAGAAAGAAAAGTTCCTTCTCCTCTTCTTGTTTCAATTAATCCAAGTAATTCTAAACTTCTGAGCGCTTCTCTTACAGTTGACCTACCAACCTGCATTCTTTCTGCTAATTCTCTTTCAGAGGGCAATTTACCTCCAACTGCAACATTTTCTTCTTTAATCAGCTCTCTCAGACGCTTAACAATCTCTAAAAACATTTTGCTTGAATTATTTTTGGGATTCATACATCCTCACTCTTCCATTTATTACAAAGTGGTCTGACCACTGATAGTTACTAGCATACAAAATATTTGCCAAAACGTAAAGAAAAAACTGTACAAATGAGTACAGTCTTGGCTAAACAATCTTTAATTTGGAAAGCGGAGCCCTAGTCATTTGATATTAATTTGGTTATTATTTGAGTTTTTCCATTTCGCCGTTCAGATTTTCCATTTATCCTTATGATTGTCTGCTCCTCTAATAATAAATTAAATCTTGTATACTCTTCTGGAAATAAAGTAACTGAAATACTTCCAGTTTCATCTTGTACAGTTACAAAAGCCATGGACTCCCCTTTTTTTGTGCGAATCCTTTTAATTTCTTGAATAAGGCCAACTATTTTTACTTTCCATTCTTTTGTTGACTGTTGCACATCCCATATGTTGTCGATTCTTTCAGAGACATTTTTTTTCACAGAAACAGTTGGATGTTCCGAAAAATATTGTCCAAGTACTTCTTTTTCAAATTGAAGCTTTATCATTAATGGCAATGGATCGGATTTTATATATTTTGATTTTCCAAAATGAAAAGCATCTCCGCCAAACAAATCATTTTCTTCCATTGGACTAACAAGTTCGGCGTATTTTACTGCTGGGTCTAATGTTGCCAGTAATGTTGCCCTTTCTTCTTTCAATTCATCCAACGCTCCAGCTTTAATCAGAGGTTCTATATTTTTCCTGGTAAAATGGATAGCACTTAAATCAGAGGCGAATTCAAAAATATCTATCCAGTTTGTTGGTTTATTCACTCTTTGTTGCAATAGCTTTTGTGTAAAAGAATGCGAAACTCCTTTAATAGCTTGTAATCCAAATCTCACAGCTCCATTCTCAACAGAAAAGTATGGTTGGCTATATTGAATTGACGGTGGTAGAACTGTAATACCTTTTTGTTTCATTTCCATTAATAGTTGATTTATTTTCTCCTGATTTCCTGCCGCTGAACTTAATAGGGCACAGTAAAACTCAACAGGAAAATGAGCTTTTAAATAAGCCATCTGATACGAAATAATACTATATGCTACAGCATGGCTCTTAGGAAATCCATAATCAGCAAATCGAACAATTAAATCATAAACGGATGAAGCAGCAACTTCCGTATGTCCAAGTAGTTTTGCCTTTTTAATAAAATGGGTTCTTTCTTTTTGAAGTATTTCTCTATTTTTTTTACTTACTGCTCTTCTAAGTAAATCAGCTTCTCCAAAAGTAAAACCTGCCATTTGTGAAGCAATTTGCATAATTTGCTCTTGATAGACGATAATACCATATGTTTCTTTCAAAATGGGTTCTAATACTGGATGTTCGTACGTAACAGCTTGCTGTCCTAACTTTCTTTTTGCATAGAGAGGAATACTTTCCATCGGACCTGGTCTATAGAGAGCATTTATCGCAACTATATCTTCAAACTTAGTTGGTTTTATTTGTTTTAGTGCACTTCGCATTCCTGCAGATTCAAGTTGAAACACACCTGTCGCATCCCCATTTTGTAACAGTTGAAAAGTTTGCTCATCATTTAATGGAATAGTATTTAAGGTTAATTGGGAAGATTTTTTATAGTTAATTAGATTTAATATACGATCGATAATTGTTAAATTTCGTAAACCTAGAAAATCCATTTTGAGCAAGCCAATCTGTTCTATTTCTTTCATAGGCCATTGCGTTAAAAATATCGTATCATGGCCTTTTTGGATAGGCACTACATCCACAAGAGGTACTGGTGAAAGTATGACACCTGCAGCATGTGTGGAGGCATTTCTAGGTAACCCTTCTAATGCCATCGCTACGGTAAACCATTTTTTTCGAATTTCTTCTGTTGCGATGAAGTCACGTAGTTTTTGCGATTGGTCGTATGCTTCTTTTAAAGAAATCCCTAATTTAGAAGGAATGAAGGAAGAGATTGCCTCTAGTGTGGATGATTCAAACCCAAACACTCTAGCTACTTCTCTTGCCACTGCTTTTGCTGATAGTGTTCCGAATGTGATAATTTGAGACACATTTTGTTTTCCATATTTTTCAGCTACGTATTGTATTACTTCCATTCTCTTTGAATCAGCAAAATCTATGTCAATATCCGGCAAGGTAATACGTTCCGGATTTAAAAAGCGTTCAAACAAGAGACCATACTCGAGCGGGTCCACATCGGTTATGAAAAGTGAATAAGCAACGAGTGAACTTGCGGAAGATCCCCGTCCTGGTCCAGTTAAAATTCCTGCTTGTTTAGCAAATTTTATAAAATCTTGCACAATTAAAAAATAATCTTCATAATTCATCTGACCGATGATTTGAAGCTCATAATTTAAACGTTCGACATACTTTGGCGAGATACTTTTCACTCGAATTTTTAATCCTTCTTCACAAAGGTCACGTAAGTAGTCTTTTGCTAAAATGGATTGTGGTAACAGATACTTAGGCATATATTGGGATGGCTGTTCAAATGATACCTGACAACTTTCTAACATCTTTTCTGTGTTTTCAAGCCACTCCGGAACGTCTGAAAACCAATCGAACCATTCTTCACTTGAAAGTACATGAAATGAATGATCGGAAGGCTTTAATCGATTACGATCAGTCATTTTAACTGATTGATCCATCGCGTTTAATACTTCAAAAGCAAACGCATCTTCTTTCTCTATGTACCGACTCATATGAAAAGCAGTAATTGGTATTGAAAGTTTCTCCGCAAATGAGGTAATTTCCACTTCTATTTCTTGCTTTATCCCATTTGGACGTTCAATTCCAGCATATAAATTTGTAGGACCGACGATTTCAGCTAATTCACCCATTGTATTAGGAGTAAAGGAATCGTCGCATTTATAGACGACGATTAATCCCTCTTTGTATGCTTGCAACCATTTTTTCGGTAGTTCAGATAACTCTCTAGTTTCCAAACTACTTGAAATTTTCAGGATATTTTCATATCCATTACTATTTTTAGCGTAAAGTATTATGGAGCAGGGTTGATTATCAAAGTTAATTTTAATCGAAAGTCCAATGACCGGATGAATTTGGTGTTTTTTTAATTCGTGCCAAAAAGGCAACATACCATACAACCTACTGTTTGTAATGGCGGCTGCCTTTGCATTATTCAATTTCAGTTTTTGGATAAGTTGCTCCAATTGAATCGTACTTTTCAGCATATCCGCTGAAGTTACTATTTGTGGATATACCGTTACCATATACAACACCTCAATTTACAACTTTTTTAAATCCTCGATTACCTGATCTGCTTCCTCCCAAGTTTTTACGGAAGCTCCGGAAGCCAGTGGATGTCCACCGCCACCATATTTTTTTGCAATCACATTAATAATAGGGCCTTTTGAGCGGAGACGCACTCTGATTTCTTTTGTATCTTCAATGAAGAATACCCAACATCTCATTCCTCTTACATCTGCTAAGGATCCTACTAATAAGGAAGCCTCAGATTCAGCAACATTGTATTTCTGTAAAATCTCCGCTGTCAGTTTAACGAATCCGACCCCGTTTTCATCCATGCTAAAGTTTTCGTATACATAACCTTTTAAATGGAGCAAGTTTCTATTCACTTCATACATTCCGTTAAATAATTCCGTGCGATCAAATCCATAAGAAAGTAGCTCTCCTGCATATGTCATTGTTTGCAATGTAGTACTTTGAAACATGAATCTACCAGTATCCCCAACTATTCCAGCAAACAGTAATCTCGCAATATCTGCATTCATTTTCCAACCCTTATAATCTTTCGCTTCATCAAATAGTTCACAAATCATTTCACTTGTGGAGCTTGAGTTCGTATCCACCCATAATAGATCACCATAAGCATCATCATTTGGATGATGATCTATTTTAATAATTGCTTTACCTAACTTGTATCGCTCATCATCTATTCTTTCCGTATTTGCGGTATCCGTAATAATAACTAAAGCATCCTTGAAATCGTCATCTGTAACGTTATCAGGATGAGCTAAGAAGTCTAATGTATTTTCATGATTTCCTGTTGCTAATACTTTTTTTTGTGGATAATTAAACGAAATTAACTCTTTTAACCCTATTTGAGAACCATAAGCATCCGGATCTGGCCTTACATGTCTATGTATAATTATTTTGCTAGCCTCTTCAATTGTGTCAATGATTTGTCTTTTCATTTCATTTCCTCCACTTAATCAAGTTTTCTATTCGCATTTTCACAAATTAACCTTTACAATAATGAAAGCTTACTTTTTTATTGGAGGTTCATTATGTTTCTTAATGGAATATTTATATTAGCAATTATTGTTTCTTTTGTATGGTATTTTTATTTTAAAACAAAACAGTTTCGTACTTCACTACCTATTCGGAAAAAATGGTTTTCAGCGAAGGCTTCCATTTGTTTAGGTGCATTATTATTGTTTTTTGGATTAAACTTTATCATTGTATTTCCTTCGTCCGTTACGTATGTAATCTCTGCTTTATTTATCTTAATAGGTGGTTATTTTATGTATTATAATTATAAAGTATTCAAGCATTACGGACAATTTGTTCAAGAGGAAGTAGAGTTAAACAAATGATGCAGCTTAAGAGCTGCATCATTTTTATTAACGTTCTAGCAGTTGATACGTGATCATTGCTTTTCCTACAAGTTGTTTGTCATTAAATACTTCTAAGTCCATTTTTGCTACTTTTCTACTCATCTCTAACACTTTGACATTTACACGAAGTATACTTTCTAATTGTATTGGTTTCGTGTAATATATAGTCATATTTTCCACTACGCTTTCTCCACGTTTGCGAATTTTCAACGTTTGGGATCCAGTTTCAGTCAAAAGAATGGAAAAGGCTCCATAAGACATAGCCCCATAATGATTGGTCATCTGAGGGGTAACGACAAACTCAAAAATGAACTCCTCGATAGAAATTACCTTTATTTGTTGTTTTACTATATCGTCAATTGTCTCCCCGTTTTGCGGTTGTCTGGAAGCTGCTTGCAATGCTTTTAGAACATCTTGTCTACTTATGACCCCTTCTAAATTATTGTTATCTTTAACAACAGGCAACAAATCAATTCCTTCCCAAATCATTCGATGGCTTGCTGAAGCAACGCTTGTTTTCAATGTTATGGCAATGGGATTTTTCGTCATCACTTTCTCCACGAGTTCATGACTCTCTTTACCAATAACATCTCTTGCTGTTACAATACCTACTAATTTATTGGATGCATCTACAACCGGAAACCCTCCGTGAGTAGTTAATTGGTTCAATTCTCGGTATCGCTTTACAAAATCATTTGTTTGTAAAAAGGACGTATCTTTTAAAGGAATATATATATCTTCAATAAGCAATACATCTTTTTTTATAAGTTGATCGTCTATTGCACGATTAATCATTGTAGCAACTGTAAAAGTATCATAGCTCGTTGAAATAACAGGTAACTCTAAATCATCCGCTATTTTTTTTATTTTCTCTGACACATCAAAACCACCCGTTACAAGTACGGCTGCTCCAGCACGCAATCCATGCTCATGCACTTGGAGACGATTTCCAACTATAAGTAAATTGCTAGGTCCTACATAACGCATCATATCTTCCACTTGCATTGCACCAATAACAAATTTATTTAGCGTTTTATAAAGACCGGCTTTTCCGCCTAAAACTTGCCCATCGACTATATTTACAACTTCCGCAAATGTTAATCGTTCAAAATGCTCTTTTTTCTTTAATTCAATTCGGATTGTTCCAACTCGTTCGATTGTACTAACAAGCCTTCTTGTTTCTGCTTCTTTTATCGCTCGGTAAGCAGTTCCTTCACTTACAGTTAGATCTTTTGCAATTTTTCTAACAGATATTTTATCTCCAACTGGGAGCTTTTCTATATATGCTAAAATTTGCTCATGTTTTGTTGTCATGTAGTCACATCCAAACGATTGTTGTACGTTTATTGTACCACATTATTCACATTTTCTTAGTAAGCTACAGTTGCACAATTCCTCCAGCATTTAGAATTTGAACTTCGGAATTTGTCACTAACACTTTAAAATGATTTGGATCTTGTTGAATGACTGGAAATGTATTGTAATGAATTGGTACTACTATTCTTGGTTTTAGAAGTTCTGTCGCATAAGCAGCATCTTCTGGTCCCATTGTAAAATTATCTCCAATTGGTAAAAAGGCAACATCTATATTGTTTCGATCACCAATCAGTTTCATGTCCCCAAAAAGAGCGGTATCTCCCGCATGATATATAGTCTTGCCTTCTGCCGTAAACAAGATTCCTCCTGGCATTCCGGTATAAATAGTCCCAATATCTGAAGTATCAAATGAAGAACTATGAAAAGCATGAGTGTATTTAACTTTTCCAAAATCAAATTGATAAGCTCCACCTAATCCCATTTCATGGGTAGTGATTCCTTGCGTTGCTAGATATTCGGCAAGCTCAAAGGGTGCTACAACAAGTGCATTACTTTGTTTTGCAATATCGATTGTGTCACCAACGTGATCATTATGACCATGCGTTAACAAAATAGCGTCTGGTCTTTCATCAGAGGCGTTTAAATCTGTCATTCCATTCCCTGAAATAAATGGATCAATTAAAATTGTATAGTTCCCTGTTTTTATTTTCACTACCGAATGTCCATGATAACTAATTTGCATCATTCATTCACTCCCTTTTGTTTATTTTTCCTTTAGTATTCATTCAACTTTAATGCTAGAAATCCTTTATTCTGCTATTCTTATTTTATAAATAAAAATGAGGTGCTAAGATGAAAAAAGTAGAAAAAATTCAAAGTTATTTACAATCTAATAATATCGACGCTGCTTTCATAACAACTCCAGACAATGTTTTTTATTTCACTGGATTTAGAAGCAATCCGCATGAACGTTTGCTTGGTGTTTTAATTTTCAAGGAAGCGACACCATTTATCATTTGTCCTCAGATGGAAGTTCCTGATGCATTAGCAGCTGGATGGACTGGCGATATTGTTGGCCATCAAGATACAGAAAATGCTTGGGATATTGTTGTTCATACAATTCAAAGTCATATCGGCACTATTAATACTTTAGCAATTGAAAAGGCGCATTTGAGTGTGGAGCGCCAAGAAGCAATTCAAGAGAGAATCGCTTCTATTCAAATTTCAAGAATTGATGAAAAAATAAATGAATTACGTGTCATTAAATCAGAAGATGAATTGGTTAATATGCGAAAAGCTGCTGAGCTGGCTGATTATGCAGTTGAAGTTGGGTGTAAAGAGATTGCAGAAGGCAAAACAGAGTTGGAAATTTTAAATGCCATTGAATTAGCAGTAAAAGAAAAAGGCGCTTCACAGATGGCTTTCGATACAATGGTATTAAGCGGACCTAAAACGGCATCTCCTCACGGTGTACCAGGTGATCGTAAAATCCAAAAAGGGGATTTAGTATTATTTGATCTCGGAGTTATTTACAACGGTTATTGCTCTGATATTACAAGAACAGTAGCTTTCGGAGAACCTTCCGCTGAGAAACGTGAAGTTTATGAAACTGTTCGCCGTGCCGAAGAAGCGGCTGTAAATGCAGTAAAACCAGGAATAACTGCAATGGCTCTTGATAAAATTGCCCGCGATGTTATTACAGAAGCAGGCTACGGAGAGTATTTCACTCATCGTTTAGGACATGGACTTGGAATTTCCGTACACGAATTCCCATCCATTACTGGTGTAAATGAGATGAAACTAGAAACTGGAATGGTATTCACAATTGAACCAGGCATTTACCACCCTGAAATCACTGGTGTGCGCATTGAAGATGACGTTGTTGTTACCGAAGATGGCGTAGAAGTGCTCACGAAGTTCCCGAAAGAATTGATTGTTCTATAAGATAAACAAAAGCATCCTTTCATAGGGTGCTTTTGTTTATTTTCCAATAGAATACCCTAGAAATGCTATACATAATCCCCCGACATATGTAACGATAAAATATATTATCCATTTTCGAGGGAATTTTTGAAGTGCCATTAATTCTTTATTAAAAGTAGAAAAAGTTGTAAATGCACCTAAAAACCCAGTACCTATAAATAATACATACATTTCATTTAAACTAATACTTGCAATCAATCCCAATGTAAAAGAACCAATTAAATTGACGAAAAGTGTCCCAACAGGTATTTTGCCTCCCAGGTTTTCATTCAACTTTTGAGCAAAATAAAATCGGAGGATAGCCCCTAAAAATCCACCTACTGATACAGCAACAATTGCAGTCATTTCCCCACCTCATGTTTCCAACCTAGATTACTCATTACAATCCCGCCAACTACACTAATCAATATGTATAAAACAGCAACTATAACTTCCCCTTGCTGCAATAATTTCACTGTTTCAACACTAAACGCAGAAAAAGTTGTAAAAGAACCTAGAAAACCTGTAGAAATAGCTGTCTGCACATTAGTAGAGAGTCTACTTTTATGAAAAACTGCTGATGTTAAAAAAGGAAGAAGATAACAACCTACTAGATTTACAATTAGTGTTGCATAGGGGAATACTGAATGTGAATAGAGTAGGAGTCCAACCGAATATCTTGTTAAAGCCCCTAATGCTCCTGCTAAACCAACCAATAAATAAGCCAATTGCATTCACTCCATTATTGTTTTCAAATAACAGAACACCCAAAGTGTTGAATAACCTTTGGGTGTTCAAAATTTTTTTATTAATTTAAAAGTGTAGCAGCGTCTACGTAAGGAAGTCCTTGTGCTTCTGCAACCGCTTTAAAAGTAACGTGACCAGCTAATGTATTAATACCTTTTTGTAATGCAAGGTTATCTAAGCAAGCTTGTCTATATCCTTTGTTAGCAATTTGTAGAGCATATGGAACCGTTGCATTTGTAAGCGCCATTGTAGAGGTTCTAGGCACCGCTCCAGGCATATTAGCAACAGCATAGTGTACAACACCATGTTTTTCATAAGTTGGGTTGTCATGAGTAGTAATACGGTCAGAAGTTTCAAAAATACCACCTTGGTCAATTGCAATGTCAATGACAACAGAACCTGGAGACATGGATTTAATCATTTCCACTGAAACAAGTTTAGGAGCTTTGGCACCTGGAATTAGAACTGCACCTACTACCAAATCTGCCTCTTTTACTGCTTGCCCAATATTATATGGGTTTGAAATTAATGTTTGCACATTTCCGCCAAACAATTCCTCTAATTGACGAAGACGGTCAGGGTTTAAATCGATAATTGTAACTTGTGCTCCCATACCGACAGCAATTTGAGCAGCATTTGTACCAGCGATACCACCGCCAACTACTGCTACTTTTGCACGTGATACTCCTGGAACTCCTCCAAGTAAAATTCCTTTACCACCATTAATTTTCTCTAAATATTGTGCACCAATTTGTGTTGCCATACGACCTGCTACTTCACTCATCGGAGTTAGTAATGGTAATGAGTTATTTGGAAGCTGAACCGTTTCATACGCAATAGCTGTTACCTTCTTCTCAAGTAACACTTTTGTCAAATCTTCTTCTGGTGCTAGATGTAAATAAGTAAAAAGAATAGATTCTTCACGAATTAAAGAAAATTCTTCATGAGTAGGTTCTTTAACTTTCATAACCATCTCTTGATTCCAGGCTTCTTCCGCAGTTTGTACAATTGTTGCTCCTGCAGCAATATAATCCTCATCCGTAAAACTAGAACCTAAACCAGCACCTGTTTCAATGATTACTTCGTGATTATTATGTTTCAAAGTAACCACACCAGCTGGCGTCATAGCCACTCGGTTTTCGTTATTTTTAGTTTCTTTTGGTATACCAATACGCATTTCCATATCCCCTTATGTATATATTTTTAAGAAATGACCCAAATAAAATGAATCTGTTAAAACATCTTCATTTTATCATTTATATATTTAAAATGCTTCAATAATTTATAAATTATTAGAGAAAAGTTCGCAATAAGCCATTAATATTAAAAAATAGAAGGAATACAGAAATAAATACCGAATTATCTAAATATAATAAGAAATAGGAGGTATTAAAAATGACATTAAAATACAAACAAATTCTAGTTGCTGTAGATGGTTCAAAAGAAGCGGAGTTGGCTTATAAAAAATCTGTTTCCATTGCTGCAAGGAATAATGCAACATTAAATTTAATCAATATCATTGATACAAGATCATTTGCAGCAATCGAAGCTTACGATCGTTCTATCGCAGAAAGAGCACAAGTATTTGCGGAAGATTTACTAGAAGGCTATAAAAAAGAAGCAATTGCAGGTGGGGTTCACAATGTAAACATTTTAGTTGAATATGGTTCACCCAAAACAATGATTTCAAAAGACATAGCGAAAAAAATAGAGGCAGATTTAATCATTTGTGGAGCTACTGGGCTAAATGCTGTTGAGCGATTCCTTATAGGAAGTGTATCTGAATACATTGTTCGTTCTGCAGCATGCGACGTTTTAGTAGTACGTACTGAAGAAAAAGACGATTAATCTTACGAAAAACGCAAGTGGCCTTTAAGTGCATTTTGTCTTCTCTATTTCTCGAGTGCTTCGGACGAAACATTAGCTACACTATTAACGTTAGAGTTATGGATCATGAAGTGACTACGTCACTTCATGATCCATTTTTTTCGGTAATCTTGTGGCTGATGTTTGTCCGTCGCCCTCTTGGAATATGTAAAGCCATGATGCATTTGGTTTGGATAATGAGAGATAAGATGCTTTCTTACTCTTTTAAAGGCGGACGAAGATACAATTTCGTCCGCTCAGCACTTCTTTATCAATGGAAGCCACCTATTTTTCTCAAGTTCCGCCAGCGCTATTCAGCTTCCTAATGAATTATGTATACTTTTAGATGTTGGGAATAAAAGGAAAACCTGCAGCGGAAATCAACCTTTTCAACGTATCCCAATTGAGATTGCTTTTTTATTCTTTGAGAAAAGCGTAAGCGTCCTTTAAGAGCATCTTGTTTTTACATTACTCAATTACTCTGTATTAAAAACGGTTTCACTATTATCTTGCTCCACTTTTCCAATGTCCTACTTTATTTCATAAAAAAAACCATAAGAGCTGATTAAGTGTTTTATTATTCTTCTAATGGTTGAATTTGAATTTTTAATACTTTATCAAAGTTAATAAAAACCACAACATCATCGTATGGATAAATTTTAATTACTCCTGAAATTCGAGAAAATAATTTACTAAAAACTTGTTCTTCATCGGAGCCTTGAATCTCGAGATCATAGCTCTCTTCATTTTCTAAAACTATTGATACCCCATAATTTTTCATTCTAACTTGTACCTCCTTCTACTCTACTATCATAATAATAAAACAACTCGGAACCAAAGAGAAAACTATGTGGATAAAAAGCCACACTCAACTGAATGTGACTCCCTTTTAATTAGCTCTACAACTTCTGCTAAGGCGAAAGCTTTGCACAGAGATCCGAGATCACAACTCAACTATACTAGAGCACTCTTCGTGTCACCTATTTTCCAATTAATTCTTAATTGAGTTAATTTCATAAATAGTATTAAATTATTAAAACACAAACAATTATTAATTTATTGATTTGCTTATCGATCACCTCGTGGAAAGCGTCCGCCTATAGCGGAAATCATGCTGATTTATGAGTAAGAAATTATAAATATTCTCACATTTCATTTTAATATTGTTCGTGTTTTATGCTTTAACTTTGAATTATGAAATTGATTCAATTTGATAAAAAATCAATTATGATTGCACGTTAGGGTGAGACCTTGCCTTAGTTGATTTATCAGAGTAGATGATTCGTTCAAACCCTCTATAATCCTGCTAATCTCATCGTATCTCTTGCTATCATTATCTCTTCGTTCGTAGGGATTACCAGTACTTTTACTGGCGAATGAGGATAATTAATAAATGTTTCCTTGCCACGTAGTTTATTTAAATCATGATCCAAATAGACACCCATAAATTGTAGACCGCTTAAAACTTTTTCTCGAATAACCTCGCTATTTTCTCCTATTCCTGCAGTGAAAATTATTGCATCTACGCCATTCATCCGAGCAGCGTAAGATCCAATATATTTATGTATACGATTTGCAAATACATCCAGCGCTAACTGTGCACGATCATTTCCCTTTGAAGCTTCTGTTACAATTTCACGCAGATCACTTGAAAATCCAGAAACACCTAACATTCCAGATTTTTTATTTAAAATATCTAGTACTCCTTCTGCACTTTTCCCCGTCTTCTCCATCAAGTACGGAATAAGAGCTGGATCTATATTCCCAGATCTTGTTCCCATCGTTACTCCGGCTAGAGGTGTAAACCCCATGGATGTATCTATGGATCTCCCGCGATCTATAGCCGCAATACTAGCTCCATTTCCTAGATGACAAGATATAAATCTAGTCGTTTCAATTGGTCGGTTTAATAACTCTGCAGCACGATAAGCTACATACTTATGCGATGTCCCATGAAACCCATACTTTCGAATGCCATATTTCTCATAGTACTTATATGGAACGGAATATAAGTAAGAGCTTTCTGGCATTGTTTGATGAAATGCTGTATCAAAAACAGCTACCGCTGGAATTTCAGGCAATTCTTTCGCAAACTCTTGAATACCTGTAATATTTGCAGGATTATGTAATGGTGCAAGCTCCGAAAGTTCCTCTAATGTTGTCATTACTTTTTCCGTAATTAAAACGGAATCACTATACACTTCCCCACCATGCACAACTCGGTGACCTATTCCTTGAATATCATTTAAAGTGTTGATCACTACTTTTTCAACTAATTGATGCATTAATAGTTTTACGGCTTGTGTATGATTGTCCACTTGTTTGATTAGTTGTATTCGTTCATTTTGTGTAGTCATTGTAAAAATAGGATCGCTTAAACCAATTCGCTCTATTAAGCCTTTTGCAATCACTTTTTCTTCTGGCATTTTCAATAATTGAAATTTTAAAGACGAGCTACCTGCATTAATCGCTAAAATATTAACCATTAAAAAACGCCCCTTCTTTGAACAAGTAGTTTAATTGTACTGTTCAGAGTAAGGGCGAGCAACCATCATTTAGAATTTTCTTCTTGCCATATATCGATTTTTTTAAAGAACAATTCCATCGCTTCTTTATTCGACATATTTGGAACTTTTGCTAGTAGTATTTCTCTTGGAGCTCTTAAATGTTCGCTTTTCTTTTGAAGAATGAGTAAACTTTTTTCCTGTCCTTTTGTTTTGAAAATAGTAGATGGAAACTGAATAACTGCTAGAATCCAGCCATTTTCTTTCAAAAATTTATGAAGGCTTGGAGCTTGTTTGGATTCAAAAATAGTGTCTGGTACTAAAAAGTATAAGTATCCACCTGGTTTTACATGCTTCATTGATTGTTCAATAAACAAATGATGTGCATAAGACATTTCATCTTCACTATGAAGGAAAAAATCACTTGCAGTTTCAGCATCTGGATAATATCCTACAGGTAAATCACTTACAACAATATCAGCAGGATCGATTAATAAAGGCTTTAAAGCATCTTGTCTAAATAACTGAATATCACAAGCTAGTAATTCCCCAGTTTGGGCTGCTAACTGGATTAATAAGTCATCTATTTCAACTCCAAAAGCATGATTCTCAGACGGTAATGAATTCATAATCGTATAAAGTAAATTACCTGTACCTAGAGCTGGGTCTAAAATTGCAAGTTCTTTTTTGTCTTTCGTCATTTCCTTCACAAAATAGGATACCAATAAGCCAATCGCATCAGGAGTCATTTGATGGTTTACTTGGGCTGACTTTTTCATCCCTTTTAGAATTGCAAGTTGAACCCCTTTTCTAATCTGCTCTTTAGTAAGATTTGTCACTAAAGGTGTTTTTTTATCTGAAATCCATAATTCAAGTGCGTAAATCACACCTTCTATATACGTCACAGACTCTTGTTCTTCTATAAAACTACTTTCTTGATCAATAAACGTAAAAACTTTTTCGACATTTGTATGCATATTTATCCCTCAAATTAAAACCCACTCTTCACTCGAGTGGGTTAGATTGTTTTATTAGTTAGTTAACGCTTTTACTGCATCTAATGCTTTTTCATAGTCTGGGTGATCTGTACCTTCGCTCACATATTCAGCATAAGTAACAACATCATTTTTATCGACTACGAATACAGCGCGAGCTAACAAACGTAATTCTTGCATCACCACTCCAAATGCTTCTCCGAAAGAAAGGTCGCGATGATCTGATAATGTCTGAATTGCATCTGCAGCATTAGCTCCACACCAACGCTTTTGAGCAAAAGGTAAGTCTACTGAGATTGTTAATATTACTACATCCTCACCTAGACTAGCAGCACTTTGATTGAATTTATTTGTTTGAGTTGAACAAACACCTGTATCTAGGGAAGGGACTACACTGATCAGACGTACTTTTCCAGCTGAATCTTGAAGAGTTACCGCTGATAAATCGTTTGCTAGAACTGTAAAGTTTGGCGCCTTCTCTCCAACTACTACTTCTTTTCCAACTAATGTTATTGGATTATTTTTAAATGTTACTTGAGCCATAATATGTAGCCTCCTTTTTCTTATGTTCATCTTACTAGAATATGTTCTGCTCTTGCAACTCTTTTGACACGGAAGTATGTTTGTATGCACCTTTTTCATTTTTACCGTATACAGCTTCATGCACAACTATAGTATCTGCGATCAAATCATGAATTGCCTGATTTTTCGGTGTAAACGCAACAACAAGATAGGGAATATTAAGTGGAATGACAGAAATCAGGCGACCAATCCACTCTCTAAATAGAATTGTACTCCACGTAAGTTTATCATTATTCTTTGAAATAACTAGAATGCCAAAAATCATCTTTCCAACCGTTTGATTGAAAAACTTCGTCATTAGTACAAAATATGCGTAAAAAAGAAAGGATGTTATTAATGTAAATGGTGCATACCAGGTAGGGTCGTTTATCTCTAATGAAAATAAGCGGAAAATGGGTTTGATCAATAACATTCCAATAGAGGATAAGATTAATATATCCGAAAAATATGCCCAAAATCTTATCCAAAACCCAGCAGATTTTCGTTCAAATTCAGGAGTTTTTACACTTATTTGCTGGGTTATTAATTCATTTGGTTGCACATTATTATCTTCCGACTGTAAAATTTCACTCATCATTTAACCTCCTTATCTTTCACCATATAAATACATCATTCGAGGTGCACTATTGTCTGCTATAAGTTTTCCGATTAATTTTGATTCCATATCTACCCTTAAGAAAGATTGTGCTTTCAAAGCAAAAAGGGAGGAAAGACTTTGAGAGTAGCCATATTCAATTACTTCCGCATCTTCTAATTTTTGATCTGTCTTAATCGCTTGAATAACATCCTCCAAATAACCAACGTCATCTGCCAGACCTGCTTCAATAGCTTGTCGACCACTCATAATTCGACCATCTGCAACTTTCTTCACTTCTGCTACTGTCATATGACGACCTTGTGCGACGATATCAACAAAATCTTCATATGACTCGTTTAACATAACTTGTAACATATTTCTTTCTTCATCTGTCATGTCTCTTGTTGGGCTCATAATATCTTTATAAGGACCAGATTTAATCGTAACAAACTCTACTCCATATTTTTCTGCCAATTTTCCATAATTAATGCTATGCATGATAACACCGATAGAACCTGTAATCGTTTCTTTATTGACAAAGATTTTATCCGCAGGTGCCGAAATATAGTAACCACCTGATGCTGCCATACTTCCCATAGAAACGTAGATTGGTTTTGCAGTGTCATCTTGAATCTCTTTAATTTTTTTATAGATTTGTGCGGATTCGACTACTCCTCCACCAGGTGAATTCACTTGCAATACAATTGCTTTTACAGAATCATCTTGTTTCACTTGATCTAATTGTTGCAAAAAGAATTGGTGATTATAACTTTCTGTTCCAAAAATAGAAGATGCACTACCCGTATCCTGAATAGTGCCATCGACTGTTAATACAGCTACTCGGTTGTCTATATCTCCTTCTTCTAATACCGTTTCATAAAAATCAGAATTAGATATAGATGCAAATTCATCCATTAACGATGTCCAGTCCGTTGAAAATACAGTTGATAGAGTGTTTACAAAGATTGATATTACTAATAATATGGATGCTCCTAAAATGGCAAACCAACGTTTCATATTCATATTGTTGCTCCTCCTTTTGTTCTCCTCATAACATACGAAAAGAATTCCTAAACGTTTCATAAAATGGTAAAATACATACATTACTTAGAAAAGCGTATAGCACTGTAGCTAGATAATAACTAGTGAAAATTAATATCTTTAATTCTAATTTGAAAGGAGAATGCAAGATGAACTCCCAAAATGCAATATATCTTTATACTAAGAATGACATAGAATCATTACAAAAAAAAGACATTTTAGCAAAAGTAATAAAACAATATGGCTTTCAAGTTGTTGAAAACGATATCGATGCTTCTATCATTGTTAGTATTGGTTCAGATGGTTCTTTTTTGCAAGCGGTTCGTAAGACTGGATTCCGAGAAGATTGTCTATATGCTGGTATCTCAACAACAGGTACATTAGGTATGTATTGTGACTTTTTAATAGAAGATATGGAAGCACTGGCGGAAGCTGTGTTACAGAATGAAATGGAAGTTCGTAAATACCCTTTACTGGAATTATCGGTTAATCATCATCCAAAATTTTATTGTTTAAATGAGTTCACTATTCGGTCTAATATCATCAAAACTTTTGTATTGGACATAATTATTGACGGGAAACTTTTTGAGACGTTTAGAGGTGACGGAATGGTTATTTCGACTCCGACTGGAAGCTCAGCTTATAATAAGTCACTTAGTGGAGCAATAGTAGACCCACTACTACCTTGTATCCAAGTAACAGAAATTGCTTCCATAAATAATAACGAATATAGAACACTTGGTTCTTCCTTCATCTTGAGTGGTAGTAGATCGCTTGAACTTAGATTACATAAAGACTGGAATGACTATCCGTCCATGAGTACCGACAACGAAGCTTTAAGCATTCAACATGTCGAGACTGTTTCTATCGCATTAAGTAATCAAGTGGTGAAAACAGTGAAATTAAAAAATAATAGCTACTGGGAAAAAGTAAAACGATCCTTTTTATAAAAAACAGGTAGACATAGCTCTACCTGTTTTTTCTTACTTCTACAATTTTAGAAATAGTAAATAAGATTAATGCAGCCCAAATAAATGAAAATGAGATAAATTCAATTTTGCTAAATTTTTCATGATAAACAAAGATGCCAACTAGGAGCATAATAGTTGGAGCAAAATATTGAATAAAGCCAGACATATAAAGTGGCATCATTTTTGTTCCTTTTGCAAATAATACAAGTGGAACCGCAGTTGCTACACCAGTTAAAGCTAGTAAAATCATGGTACTAGCATTGGATTGGAAGAAAACCGCTTGATCCGTCACTAATAAATATCCAAAATAAATAAGTGCTACTGGAAAAACGAACATTGTTTCTATTGTTATGCCTCTTAATGGATCAATCGTCAAGCTTTTTTTAATAAAGCCATAAAAAGCAAACGTTAAAGCTAGTGTTACAGCGATCCATGGAATTTCTCCATATGAAACTGTTAGGATAATAACCCCAGCGCCCGCAATAGCTACAGAAAGTTGTTGAGCCCTAGATAATTTTTCTTTTAAAAAGATAATGCCTAATAGGACAGATATTAATGGGTTTATGTAATATCCTAAACTAGTTTGTACTATATACCCTGCATTTACTGCATATATGTATGTAAACCAATTTCCTGTTACTAAGTACGAGGCAAGAACGAGACTCCAAAAAGCCTTCTTATTCTTCCAAAGCTCCTTTAAATCACTGATCAACGTCTTAAAATTTTTGCTTAAGATAACCACGAATAATGTAAAAATAAATGACCAAATTACTCGACTTGCAAGTATTTCATCACTTGAAACATTCAATAGTAGCTTCCAATAAATCGGCATGAATCCCCAAAATATATATGCAATTGCTACGATAAGTATTCCTTGTTTTTCTTCTGTTTGCAAAACTTCACCCCATTTTTCAAACCCAAAATACATGCATTATTATATTACTTTATCACACTAAAGTAAACAAAGAAGTTCCTTTATATGGACAAATAATCCAGTAGATTAGAAGTGAAGGTAGACTAGATAATAAAAAGTAAATAAATTTTGAAATTTACCATAAGAACAAAAAAACACGAAGAACCACATGTTCTCCGTGTTTTTTCCCAATCTATTTTTTCAGCTCTTCTCGTTTTCTAAGATCAATACGTCTGATTTTACCTGAAGTTGTTTTTGGCAACTCTTCGATAAACTCAATCTCACGCGGATATTTGTATGGGGCAGTCATGGATTTAACATGCTCTTGAAGTTCTTTTACTAACTCCTCTGCACCCTGTTTTAATGGCTCACGTAAAACAACAAACGCTTTTACAATTGTTCCACGTAGTTCATGTGGGCTTCCAACTACTGCACATTCTTGTACAGCTGGATGTTTTGTAAGTGCATCTTCCACTTCGAATGGACCAATCGTGTAACCAGAACTAATAATGATGTCGTCTCCTCTACCTTCAAACCAAAAGTAACCATCTTCGTCTTTTTTTGCTTGATCACCAGTAATATAGTAATCTCCTCTAAATTGCATAGAAGTTCTTTCTGGATCCTTCAAGTATTCTTTAAATAGAGCAGGAGTCTCTACATGTACTGCAATATCTCCAACTTCACCAGGGGTACAAACTTCTCCGTATTCATTTATTATTTCTACTGTATTTCCAGGTGTCGGTTTCCCCATGGAGCCTATTCTGCTGTCCATTCCTTTCATCGTTCCAATAAGCAATGTATTTTCCGTTTGACCATAGCCATCTCTAACTTCCAAGCTAAAAAGTCTATCAAATGTTTCAATAACCTCTCTGTTTAATGGTTCTCCAGCTGATACAGCACTATGTAGAGAGGAAAGATCAAAGTTCGATAATCCTTCTGTTTTAGCCATTAATCGATATTCTGTTGGAGTGCAGCAAATGACATTTACTTTTTTCTCTTGAATCTTATTTAAATATATTTTGGGTTCAAATTTCCCATTATACACATAACCAATCGCACCACTCCCTAACGTTGCTAGGAAAGGACTCCATATCCATTTTTGCCATCCAGGACTTGCAGTTGCCCAAACGATATCTCCTTCTTTAATACCAAGCCAATTAGGACCAGAAGTTCGTAAATGTGCGAAAGCCCAACCATGTGTATGTACGACACCTTTTGGGTTTCCTGTTGTACCACTAGTATACGATAGAAAAGCCATATCATCTTTTAATGTATCTACTGCTTGAAACTGGTCAGATTCATGTGTCATTTCATTCGTTAGAGATGTCCATCTTCCTTGGCCTTCACCAATTACTAGTAGTAATTTCTCGTCGAGATGCTGCACCTTATCGAATTGATCTAGAAATGGTTCATACGCAATAATAGCTTTTGCTTCACTATGAATAAGACGATATTCAATATCTTTCGCCCGAAGCATTTCAGAACTCGGAATTACTACTAAACCTGCTTTCAATGCGGCAATATATACTTCATATGCCTCTATTAAGCGAGGAACCATGATTAAAATGACATCCCCCTTTTGAAGACCTTTTTTTGTAAATAGATTTGCCACTTTATTTGCTCTTTGTATTAATTGTTTATATGTACATGACTTATTTTCGCCTTTATCCGATTCCCAAATAAGTGCTATCTTTTTTTCATCTGCGCTATATTTTTCAAATTCGCTAACTAAATTGTAATTGTTTGGTGCTATCAAATTTTGTTTATTCATCTGATCTCCTCCTCGTTCTTACGTTTTAATTATAAAGTAAATAGTCAGATTTTTAAATGCAAATAAAAATTTCTGTGTTTTTAATAGGTTTCAAACTTCCTTTAAGTGCATCTTGTTCTTACTACATCCAGAGTGCTTTGGACGAGACCTCGACTACACAATTACCGTTAGAGTTATAAATCGTGAAGTAACTACGTCACTTCACGATTCATTTTTTCGGAAATCTTGTGGCTGATGTTTATCCATAGCCCTCTTGAAATATGTAAAGACAAGATGCATTTGGTTTGGTTAATGAGAGATTAGATACTTACCTATTCTTTTAAAAGCTGACGAAGATACAATTTCGTCCGCTCACTACTTCTTTATCAATAGATGCTATCTATTTTTTCATCTTCAACCAACTTAAATAATATAACGCCTGAATCATATAAACTCTTAAAGTTTAAAGAAACGAAAATGGGGAGAAATCAACAACCTGATAGGTGAATTCAATCTGAGATGTTCATTAATGTAAAAAGGATTTTGTTTGTTTTTCTCGAATTATAAAAAAACATAGGAGGTGTATGAGGTGTATAAAGTCTATGATTTGGAAGAAGATGATAATAAATGGGAGATAGAGAGAAAAAAGGAAAAGAGAAGATGGCTTTGGACATTGGTATTTTTTGTGGTCGTTATATCCTGTGTAACTAGTTATAACGATTACGTTAAGTATTCTGAAACTACGATTATTGAAATAGCTAATAGGGTTTACAAAGGAATTTCATTGGAATCGTATAATGTAGGAGATATTTCTTTGACTACAGTTGAGACTATTGGAAAGATTTCTTTGTCCACAGGGGAACTGGAGAAGAACAAGAGAATCATGCTTTCCAAAGACGAGATTGCGGATTTAATCATTCAATTACAAGATACATCTATAAAGGGAATTCCACGTTTAAAGCAAGACAAACTGTATGATACTTATAGCGTTTTTCTGAAAAGTGAAGGCGGTGCGGACGAGATCTGGTTCAGTATAGAACGAGATGAATCCTTGAAAAAGGGCATTATAATTGTAATTATGCCGAGTAAGAAAATTGCAAATTACCATATTGTTGAAGGTCAAGACTTATATAACAAGATTGCTAACATAGTTTATAAAGCTCCTTGAAAGAGAGCCTTCTTTTTACATTTTGAATTTATTGCTGTTATTCAAAGTTTCTTTTATATAGAAAAATCGGCAGCCTAAGCTGCCGATCTTTTTATTTTCTTATTTGCTATACCCATTCATTTGGGATTGAGCCTGTTGCACTAATCGCTTTGTAATTTCTCCGCCTACGGATCCGTTGGCACGCGATGATGCATCAGGTCCAAGTTGTACTCCAAACTCTTGAGCAATTTCATACTTCATTTGATCAATTGCTTGTTTTACTCCTGGTACTAGAAGTTGATTTGATGAGTTATTGTTTGTCATTTCTCTCACCTCCTTGTGAAATTAGAATGGTCGTTTTCACGAAAATCATACACAAGGAGGCAAGGTATATTTTGTTATTTTTTAAAGTAAATTTTCAAAATTATTTTTCTTACTGTTTGGAAATGATAGAACTTCTCTATTTTCTACAGCTTCTTTTATTAATTCATCAAAATCCTTAAAGCTTTCATAGTACTCCACTTTTTCGAGTTTCGGTTTTGTTTTAGGACAAGATGAAGTAAATATCGTACAACAATCTTCATATGGCAATATAGACGTTTCATATGTCCCAATTTTTTGTGCAATATCAATAATTTCAAGTTTATCTGATGAAATTAATGGTCTGAAAATAGGTGTAGTTGTAACTGCATTAATGGCTGTTAAACTTTCTAGCGTTTGGCTTGCAACTTGTCCCAAACTTTCCCCAGTAACAATTCCTAGCGCGCCGATCTCTTCTCTTACTAGGTCTGCAATTTTCATCATCATTCTTCTTGTTGTAGTCATCGATACATTGTCTGGTATTTGAGCTTGAATACTCTGTTGAATATCAGTAAAAGGAATGACATGTAATCTCACCGATGCTCCAAAATGACTCAATTGATTAGCTAAATCCATCACTTTTTCTTTTGAGCGTTCGCTTGTAAAAGGTGGACTATGGAAATGAATTGCATCTAAACGTACACCGCGTTTTAATAACATATAACCAGCAACTGGACTATCAATTCCGCCTGAAAGCATTAACAATGAGCGGCCATTAGAACCAAGTGGCATTCCACCTGCTCCCGGAATAACTTCCGCCATCATATACACAGCATCTGATAAAACCTCAATACGTAGATTAATATCCGCATCTTTCATTTGTACCTTTAAGTTAGGAAACTGACTAAGCACATGACTTGCGACTGTTCGCTGTAATTCATACGTATCCAACGGAAATCTTTTATCTGTTCTTTTAACAGTGACTCTAAATGTTTTATCTTGGTAGTCTAAACTATTAATTATTTTCAAAGCAGTTGCTAGTATATCTTCCATTTCCTGCGTGCATGATGCAACTGGACTAAAGGATTGTATACCGAATATTTTCGGCAATCTTTTAATCAACTGTTGTATTTCAGCTTCATCCTTCGAAGTTAAAAACATTCGATCTCTCTCTGCTGTCATATTAAAGTTTGGCAAATCAACAAAAGAAAATTTTATATTATTTCGAAGTTGCGTAATAAATGTCTTCCTATTTTTTCCTTTTGTTGACAACTCGCCGTATCTAACTAATATTTTTTCCCATTTCATCTTTTTTAGTCTCCTTTAATTACGTTCATCACTTTAGTAAATATTTTTTTAAATTGCCGCACTTCTTCCTCAGAGTTCAAATAAGAAAAGCTTAGTCGGATGACTCCCTTAATATAATCATCTTCTAAATGCATTGCTTTTAACACATGACTTGTTTTTGTTTGTTTGGAAGAACATGCACTACTCGTGGAGACGATCACATCTTCTTTTTGAAGTGCATTGATAAATACTTCTCCTTTCACTCCTCGAACCGAAAAAGAGACAATATGTGGCGCTTTTATTTCCGGGGAAATGATTTTGATAGAAGAAAAAGTTTGTAAAAATGTACTGATCTCATCTGCCATATTTTTCATAATTTTACTATTTTCTTCTAAATTGCTATTTGCTAATCGAATTGTCTTTGCAGTACATACAGCTAATGGTACGGATGTTGTTCCACTTCTGATGCCATATTCTTGTCCTCCGCCAAAAAGAATAGGTGTAATCTCAGTAGAATTTCTTAAAACAAGAACCCCAGATCCTTTCAGACCATGAATTTTATGAGACGATATTGTTATCGCATCCACCTTTTGTTCCTCAAAGTTGACAGTCATTTTTCCAAAGCTTTGCACAGCATCCATATGAAAAACTGCTCGGCTTTTTAATTTAATTAGGGCAGCAATTTCATTGATCGGCTGAATGGCACCAGTTTCGTTATTAACATGCATTATACTTACTAAAATTGTATCCTGACGAAGAAGTGACTTGATAGAATCTAATGAGATAAACCCTTCTTTATTGACAGGAATATATTCTACATTAAATCCTTGCAGTTGAAGCTCTTTTGCGGACTCTAGTACAGAAGGATGTTCAATTTCAGAAATAAGTACATGATTTCCGCGATGCTTATATTTATTAGCTAATCCAAATATAGCTAAATTATTGGATTCTGTCCCTCCAGAAGTGAAATATACTTTTTCTTTAGTTGTTTTAATCACTTCAGCAACTTGTTTTCTTGCCGATTGTAATAATTCGTTTGTTTGATGACCGAACTCATGGATAGACGCAGGATTTGCCCAATATTTTTCGTTCACCGTTACAAATGTATCGATTATATCTTTATGAGCTTTCGTTGTTGCACTATTATCAAAATAAATCATGTTTCATTCACTCCTTTTCGGAAAAAAACCACCTTCACAATTATAGTGAGGTGGTTCAAACTTGTATACACAATCTAAATACTAAAATAGATATTTTTTATGTACGCAAAGTATCTTCTTTCACAAGTATTTCAATCTTCTTTAGAGCACCTGGCTCAACCTCTTCGACTGCAGTAGCTGCATCTTCCAAAGCTTTAGCATATCTTAGTTGTCTAAATGATTCTTCAGCTTCAAGTAGTCGCATATGAACATTGGGATGATTTGCTCGATAACGATTGCCGTATTGAATAATCTTTTCAGTTAATAACACATTTTCAAGCATTTCTTTTGCTTTTTGATGAACTTCCTCCATACAAGCTTCAGCTTGCGATAAGTAGTTATCCACTAGTATCATGTTCAGCGGAACTTCTTGGAGACTTTGCATCGCTACATAAATATGTTCTTCTGCCTCCTCTAAACGAACATCCATGTCTTCAGGAATACCGGGAATATTCGCCTTCTGTAGCATACGGTCCGTTTCATGCAATAAGTTTTTTAAATCATCTAGCTTTGCACGTGCTTTGTTTTCATCGATACGAAGGTTTTTTAAACGATTGGCAAAACGATCTTGCTCGTCATATAAGCGATCAATTTCTTCTGATATTTCATTTAGTTCTTCTTGTAAGCTTGAATAAGCTGATTGTTCTTCTTCTACACGCATTGAAAGCAGTTCAAATTTCTTATGTAACTCTTCCAGTTCTTTTAAACAGCTTTGCGGAATTTCTGCTTCTTTTTCAGGTAAGCGATAGCTTTGTTGTACATAAGCAGCTTCCTCACTGACAGCACGAGTAACTGAAGTAACTTCTTTTAGGCGACTCGCTGTTTTTTCTTTATGTTGATCGACATATTTTTTTGCTATTACTTCTTTTTCCAATAAATCATAGAATGTTTCAATTTCATCTTTTATTTCTTCCACTCTTGCAACTGTTTTAATCACATTAAGATCAATAATTGCCTCTTTCAATTTCTTCAATTCTTCTTCAATTCCATCTAATTTTGCTGACATTTCGAGATGTTGTAAGTAGTATGAACTCTCTTCCATTTCTTTTTGACCATTTCTTAATTCATGAATACTCGTTGGAATTTTATGTTGAATTTCTGAAAGTACTGTTGGTATATCATTTAAAATACGAAAAAACTTTTGGCCATCATCTTGAACAGAAATAACAATTTCTCGTGCACTTAAGTAATTCCCTGTTTCCGTTAATTTATCAAATTCTTCAAAATAAGGAATAAATGACTCTAATTTCTTTTCTAGCGCTGGAACTGCATCACCAAATGAATACTGGTGTGCAAGTACTGTTTTTCTTGCAGCGCGATGTTGCTCCTTTAATTGTTCCATTTCTATACGGTTCTTCTCTTCACTACCAATTAACTCTTCTAGTTCTTTTAATATACTCGACATTTTCTCGTCACATGTAGAAATTAAAGTTTGAAGCTCTTTTTCAATTTTTGAAGCTTTAACAAAAAGAAACTTGTCTACATTTTCTTCGGCATCAAATAAAAGAACATCGATTTTAGGCATTAGAACGTCCATTACTTCCGTCCAAGTACTTCGCCATCTTTCAAACATTTCTTCTGTTTGACCATTCATATTTAATTGTTTTACTTTTGTCATCTCTTCTAAAATAGGTTTGTTTTGAATTTGATGCTTTTCATGTTCTAATCGCTCAATTTCTGAATTATGTTTTCGTCTTATTATAAATGCAAAAATTGCAATGATTAAAAGTATAATAATCACTGGGATGATATACTTCATTGTAAGCCCCCTGTTCCAAGTTCAAAAGTTCTTTTTCAAATGTTACTATATATATTACCATGCTTTTTATGTTATTGTTTCATAAAACAATAGAAAAGCAATGAAATCTTTGAAATATTTGTATTTTAAAGAGCGGAGGTTGATTTTTTTTTGAAAAAAGATGGTCATATCCATACATCTTACTGTCCGCATGGAACGCTTGACTCATTTCAACAATATATTGAAAAAGCAATTAAAAGTGGGTTTGACGAAATAACTTTTACAGAGCATGCCCCTTTGCCATTAAACTTCAGCGATCCTACCCCTGATCAAGACAGTGGGATGGATATAAATAAGCTCGAGTCCTATTTGTCCGATTTACAGGATTTGAAAAAACAATATAGAAAAGATATTATTATTTCATCTGGATTGGAGATAGACTTTATCTCTGGTTTTGAACAGGAGACTAAATCATTTCTAAATAATTATGGGAAATATTTAGATGATTCTATTTTATCCGTGCATTTTTTACAATTTCAAAACGCATACACTTGTATTGACTTCTCCAAAAATACTTATTTAGAATTTATCAAACAAGTAGGAAGCCCAATCTCCGTGTATAGATTGTATTACAAAACACTTATGGATTCAATAACGAGTGATTTAGGACAATATAAACCTAAACGAATTGGTCATATAACGCTTGTACATAAATTTCAGCATGTGTTGTCCGAAAAAGTAGATGACCAAGAGGAAATTGTTTCTATATTAAAAGAAATAAAAAATCAACAACTTCAACTTGACCTAAATAGTGCAGGACTTGCAAAACCATATTGTTTGGAAAGCTACCCTCCTTTACCCTATGTTATTATGGCAAAACGATTAGGAATTCCTTTAGTGTTCGGTTCAGATGCCCATCAAGTGAACGATTTACATCAATTTTACGACAAATTTAAACTATTTATAGAGAATGGAGAATGAAAAATGTTTACAAAAACGAATTACTCACAGAATTTATCATCTAATTATACGATGTTATCGAAACAATTAGATGCCCTATTAACAGGGGAAAAAAATGTTATTGCAAATTTAAGTAATGCGTCGGCATTATTAAATCAATTTTTTGATCAAATTAATTGGGTTGGCTTTTATTTAATGGAAGATGACGAATTAGTGTTGGGGCCATTCCAAGGATTACCTGCCTGTGTAAGAATATCTCTTGGTAAAGGTGTTTGTGGCTCAGCTGCGAGCACTAAAGAAACAATTATCGTTCCTGATGTACATGCTTTTCCAGGACATATTGCATGCGATGCAGCTTCTCAATCAGAAATCGTCGTACCTATCTTAAAAGATGGAGTACTATTAGGTGTACTTGATATCGACAGTCCTATTAAAGAACGTTTCTCAGAACAAGATAAAGAAGGATTAGAACAATTCATTCAAGTTTTAATCACACATATGTAAGAAACACAGATATTTTCCACACACACCTCGATGGTAATTTTATATTGTGTTTAGCAAACTATTACCGTTAGAATTCAAAAGGATCGGAAAGTGACATCGTCACTTTCCGATCCTTTTCTAGTAATGTTATGTTGAATATTTGTCCGTTGCCCTCTTGGAATGTTTAGAGACTTGGTGCATTTGTTTTGGATAAGGAGAGATAATGTTCTGTTCTACTATTAAAGCGTACGAAGTGTCAATTCGTCCGTTATACGGAGCTTTATCAATGTGATACTCTTTATTTTCTCTAATACCACTCTTTAATGGATGCGCTAGCATACATACTTTATATATTTTCTTTTTAAGATTTATCGTCGATTATAATGGTAAACTATTAATAAGTTTAGAGAGGAGTGAGGGAAGATGTCTTGGATGGAAACTATTTCGATTTCTACGACATTACTAATTATTTTTCTTGTTATCGTACCAATTATTGCTGTTGTCTTTTTATATTTTTATGATCGAAAGCAAAAGCAGCATGCCATACTTCGTAATTATCCGATTTTAGGCCGCATGCGCTACATATTGGAAAAAACTGGTCCTGAGCTTAGACAATATTTATTTGATAATGATAATGGAGGAGAACCGTTCAACCGCGAGGAATATTTGCATATGGTTCTGCCAGGAAAATATTTGAACAGTGTCATTGGTTTCGGTTCGAAGCGTAATTTTAATGAAGCAGGTTATTTTATTCGAAATGCGATGTTTACGAAACAAAATGAAGAAATGCGAGTGGATAACGAAGTCATAGTTGATACAATGCGGTATGTGCTCGATGAAGATAATTTATTTTCAAGGAAAGAGCATTTGGAAGATATCCCTGCATTGTCATGGTTAATACCAGAAGAAGATGCGATTATTATCGGACCTAATTGTAAACATCCTTTCCGTGTTCGTAGTATGCTCGGACAATCCGCGATGAGTTACGGAGCGCTTGGAGAAAATGCAATTACAGCTTTATCGAAAGGTATTGGTATGGCTAAAGGTGCATGGATGAATACA
The DNA here is from genome assembly GCF_042945595.1 of Psychrobacillus sp. L3. Classification (GTDB taxonomy): domain Bacteria; phylum Bacillota; class Bacilli; order Bacillales_A; family Planococcaceae; genus Psychrobacillus. The sequence continues at coordinate 2,575,588 of NZ_CP168493.1, forward strand.
GGCGAAGGTGGTCTGTCCCAGCATCATTTAGCAGGTGAAGCAGATATCATTGCACAAATTGGTTCAGGTCTATTCGGTTTCCGTACAGAAGACGGAGAATTTAGTTGGGAACGACTTCGTGAGAAAGCGGAAATTCCACAAGTGAAAGCATTTGAACTTAAATTAGCACAAGGAGCGAAAATGCGTGGGGGACACGTTGAAGGAGCGAAGGTGACCGAGGAAATTGCAGCCATCCGAAACGTTACTCCATATAAAACAATCAACAGCCCAAATCGTTTTCACCAATTCGACGACTATCCTACTTTGTTCGATTTTATCGATAAAATCCGGCAGCATTCCGGCAAACCAGTCGGTATAAAAATAGTAATCGGAAGCAAACAAGATGCAGAAGAACTAGCATCATTTATGCGTGAAACCGGTATTGGACCAGATCATATCTCGCTTGATGGTGGCGAAGGCGGTTCAGGCGCGACTTATCAGGATCTTGCTGACAGTGTTGGTTTACCACTTAGATCATCTCTTATCCTTCTGGATGATGCATTAAAGAAATATGGTGTAAGAGATCGAGTGAAGATTATTGCATCTGGTAAAATTACAACACCTGATCGAGCTGCGATTGCCTTAGCAATGGGAGCCGACCTTGTTCAAATTGCACGAGGATTTATGATATCAGTAGGCTGTATCATGGCACATAAATGCCATACAAATACATGTCCCGCGGGCGTTGCTACTACAGATAAGAAGTTGCAACAAGGACTTGTTGTAGAAGAAAAGAAATATCGCGTTACCAATTATATTTTGACGATGCGTGAAGGACTTTTCCGAATAGCATCTGCTGCTGGACTTGACTCACCAACAAAACTTGATCGACAACATGTCGTGTACAAAGATGAGCGAGGAAGAGTTTTCACGATAGAATAAATAAAGTACCGTTCTACCAGTGATGGTAGGACGGTACTTTATTTACCAAAATAATACTCCCACTTAAATTGCGACCTGAAAACGTTCATTGATAAGTGGGAAATTGACTAGATATGGTTTAAAGCGTAGAAAAAGCTTGCTGTAAATCCTCTATTAAGTCTATTGAGTTTTCTAGACCTACTGATAGACGGAGCAATCCATCTGTTATACCCATTTCTAATCTTTCTTTTTCTGGCACGACAGAATGAGTCATCGTTGAAGGATGTTGAATTAGTGTCTCTGCATCTCCAAGACTTACAGCGATTTTTATTAACTTTAATGCATTCATTAACTTTTGTGCATTTTTCATCCCACCTTGAACGGTAAATGAAATTAGCCCTCCCCCAGCTTTCATTTGTTTTTTGGCAATTTCGAATTGAGGGTTGTTCTCATCAAATGGGTAGAAAATATTTTCTACCATAGAACATGATTGTAAAAAAGAGAAAAGTTCTGCTGCATTTTTTGTATGACGGTCCATCCGTACATGCATTGTTTTCAAACCTCTGATAAGTAACCAAGCATCAAACGGAGAAATGATACCACCATAGTCTTTTTGCACAGACAAACGTATTGTCTCTATCTCCTCTTTTTTCTTTCCAACCAGAATTCCTGCAATAACATCCCCATGTCCATTAATATATTTAGTAGCACTATGCAATACAAAATCTGCTCCTAACTCCAAAGGATTTTGCAAATAAGGAGATGAGAAAGTATTATCTACCACTACCTGAATGCCGTGTTTTTTCGCAACTTGCGTTATAAGCCCGATATCTACTATTTCCATCGTAGGATTAATAGGAGTTTCTATATAAATACAAACCGTATTTGGTTTAATAGCTGCTTCAATCTCTTCTTCTGTTGCTAGTGTCGAAAAGTCGTGTGAAATATTGTACTTTTCCTTCAATATATTTAAAAAGCCAAATGTACAACCATATATTCCTCGAGTACAAAGAATATGATCTCCACTCTTAGTTAAATGAACTAGAATCGTACTAACCGCAGCCATTCCTGAACCAAATGCGAGAGCACCTTCCCCGTACTCTAGTGCGGCCATCCGCTCTTCCAGTACTTTGACTGTCGGATTCCCTAATCTAGAGTAAATTCCTCCCGTTTCTTCTCCTGCAAACCTTCTTGCCCCTTGTTCAGCCGTTTCAAATGCAAATGTGGAAGTTTGATATAGAGGAACTGCCAGGCTATCATGATGATTAATAGAACTATACCCCTTATGAATATATAACGTTTCCTTTTGATAATTTTCTTTCTCCATTTCACTTACACCCCTTTTTGTAAACGCTTACATATAGTCTACACGGAATGATACAAAAAGAAAAGGCACTCATCCTATTAAAAATGAGATGCCTCAAAAATACGCATTTGATTTTTTCCGTTATTTTTAGCTTCATACAGAGCCATATCTGCATAATGGAAAAGATCGTGGAAAGTTACCTGATGATCTCTTTCCCACACACTCACTCCCATTGAAACTGTTACACTTGGATTTGTTTCCATAGGGATTTGTGCAATTATTTGTTTCGATTCTTCTATGCCTTGCTCAATAGTCATTTGGGAGAAATAGATAGCAAGTTCTTCTCCACCCCATCTGGCTCCAATCCCTATTCCATCTGTTCGTTTTTGAATAATTGTAGCAATTTCTTTTAATATTTCATCTCCGACTTGATGACCATGTGTATCATTCACTTGTTTAAAGTTATCGATATCCAAGAGTATGAAGACACCTCGTTCTTCATTTTCCATCGATGTTTCCACATATTTGTCTAAATACTTTCTCGCATAGAGATTAGTTAAATGATCACGATTTACCATTTCCTGCAATTTGTTACGTAATTTTGAGTTACTAATTGCAAGGGAGGAGTGTTGAATTAACGATTGCATTAATTTAAAGCTATCGAATGAAAAGAAGTATGGCTCTCTATGCAACACGATACTAAATCCTGTTATCTGATTTTGCTCTTTTAACGGAACGGCAACTAGAGAACGATATTCATTTTTTAAGTCTTCAAGTCGATTGAGGTCTGCAATAAAAAGCGGGTCTCTCATTTTAATAAAATGATTAATCACATGCTGAATATATAATTGTCCATCAATCGTATGAAAAAATCCTGAACTAGCTGAGGATACTTGGTATTCCTCCTCGTCTCCTAAAAAGACGAAACAAATTTGTTCAGGATGAAACGATTTCATTAATTGATTTCGTAAAAACAAAAGCATATCTTCTAGTGATAAATTCATATTTAGCTTATGTGATGTTTCATTAGTTAATTGTAAATCTGCTACCAAACGATGTGATTGAATATATAACTTTGCATTTTCTAATGCATTTCCAGTAGCAGTGGCAAGCAATGACGCAAATTCTTTTTGTCTTACCGAAAATAAATAGTCAAGTGGCGTTGACATTTGCATAATACCATATATTCCTTGTTTACCTTTAATAGGAACATTTAATAAGCGAACCCCTAAGTCTGTAGCTAATTCAGATGTAACGTCCCCCGAAACATATGCTTCTATTGTTGCCTGCCTTTCGGATGTATAGTCAAACAACTTATAAGGAACGGATGGTTTTCGTTCTTGGTCATTTGACAATATTAAAATGGAATCGAAGCTAGGAAAAGCATCTTGTAGAGCATTTAAAGTCCCTTCCAATATCTGACCAATATCAAGTGTAGAGTGGAACATTTTAGTTACATTAAATAGGTTTCGGTATTGATGTTCCTGTTGAGTTAAAAAGATTGTTTTCTTTAATGTTAGCACTAATTTACTAAGTATATCGATAAAATCATTTACTTCTAATGTGCAGGAAAATTCTCTCCATTTAGAAGTAGATTCCATAGTTAGCAATCCTAAAGGTTGGTTCTCCATATCTCTTAATAGAATGGACACTTCCCCATCAATCAAAAAATTCTTTTGAAGTAATGGAGCAAACGTAAAACTATTTTCAAAAAAAAATGATTCAATCTCAGTCCATTTAATCGCATCTAATTTTTTGATCAATGAATGATTCCATTTAAGCTGTAAAAATGTACCTGCATCATAAATATAGTAGTTTGCTAGCTCTATGTCAAAAAATTCAGAAAGTATAGATTTTAAATCATAAAACCAACTAATACTTGATATATTTGAGATGGCACTTTCTGTCAAAATGTCTAACATACGGCTTTTCATCTGTTCCACTATTGTTGTTTCTGTCATTTTAACACCTCTTAGCTTTCCAAGAGTGAATATGTTACTTTTATCATATATCGCATACTTCTATTTGACTATACATCTAATATTTTGTCAATTGATTTCCTATTAGCGGTTAAAGTAATTAATTTCAAGAAAGAATGAATTATATTGACTTTAGTCACTTCAAAAGTTACAATGAAATTTGTGTAAAATAAATGCAGCAGTTGTATGTTCTAGATTGCTCATTTTGTTCCTCTATTCAATAGAATAGATGGTGTATCCCGTAACCCTTTGGCTGCATGGGCGATGATACATGAAAACAAAATGTCTACTAGTTTGGATACATCTGGTCTTATTTTACAACAAAATAAAACCAATTTTAGGAGGAATCTTTCATGTCTCGTTATACAGGTCCAGCATGGAAATTATCACGTCGTCTTGGTATTTCACTAAGCGGTACTGGTAAAGAATTAGAAAAACGTGCTTATGCACCAGGACAACACGGTCCAAATCAACGCAAAAAATTAACTGAGTACGGTTTACAATTACAAGAAAAACAAAAACTTCGTCACACTTATGGTGTTAACGAACGTCAATTCCGTACACTTTTTGATAAAGCTGGTAAAATGCAAGGTAAACATGGTGAAAACTTCATGATTCTTCTTGAAACTCGCCTAGATAACGTTGTATACCGTTTAGGTCTTGCTCGCACTCGTCGTGGAGCTCGTCAATTAGTAAACCATGGTCACGTTATGGTCGATGGTAAACGCGTTGATATTCCTTCATTCCGTTTAAAAGCAGGTCAAGAAATTTCTCTTCGTGAAAAATCTCAAAACCTTGACGTTGTAAACGAATCAATGGAAATTAACAGCTTTGTACCTGATTACTTATCATTTGATGCAGACAAAAAAGTTGGTACTTTCGTTCGTCTTCCAGAACGTAGCGAACTTTCTGCTGAAATTAACGAAGCTCTTATCGTTGAGTTCTACTCTCGTTAATAACTATACTCTGCAAAGAGTAGCATTAAAAGCCCTAGAATCCTTGTTAAATCAAGGTTTTTGGGCTTTTTTTATTAGTCATTATATAAAAAAACCAACCTACTCCGTTTAGAGCAGATCGTCTTTGTGCCATATTAATTAATTTGTATCCATTTTCATACCTTCGATTAAATCGAGTAATCTTTGTTTGGTGACATCTGTCTCTTCTTTCAAAGCTTTAAAGTCATAGCCAGATTTATCTTTATTAATATGTATTTCTAGTAAATCTCCTATTTTTGCATTTATCGTAAACTTATTTTTTAAAATGACTAGTTTATTTGCTTTATTATCTTTTTCCAAAAGAACAACAAAAAAATCATCGAAACGATCAACTATGTATCTATTTGAACCCATTACTAACAGCCCCTTGACCAATTTAATAAAAATATACTATATATTATCCTTCACTATTTCCTACTATATATTATTCTAAACTCTTTCTTACTATATATTATTCTATACTATTTCTTACTCATTTTTCATCTTTTTTTGATTAATAATTAAATTTTTTTAATATTTTCATGACTATTTGTCTATTTTGTGGAAATACTAAGAAAGGAATAGACGAAAAAGGAGTGTATCATTTGATAAATAATAATAAGAATAATTCACCAATCAGAAAGCTGAGTAAACAAGGCGTTAGCGCAAGATTTAACGAACCCGAAAGATTAAGTGAGGATGAGAAAAGAAATCTTCAAGTTAAAGATGGACAACATAATCATCATGTAGACGAACGTGGAGGAGCAAAATAGGTTTTTGTAAATGGAGAAAAGTGCAAGCTCTCTTTAAGCGCAACTAATCTTTCCTATAATCCGAGTGCTTTGGACGAAACAATGTCTATACTATTACCGTTAGAGTTTTGGATCGTGAAGTGACTGCGTCACTTCACGATCCATTTTTGCGGGTAATCTTGTGGCGAATGTTTGTCCTCGGAAAGCGAGCGTTTTTTTTCAGATTCGATTTTTCTTCTATTCTAAGAAAAACGCAAGCACCCTTTAAGTGCACCTTGTCTTCTCTATTTCTAGAGTGCTTTGGACGAAACATTTGCTCCTGCGGTTACTCGTCGCAAAAAGAATTTTGGCTACACTATTACCGCAGGAATTTTGTGGATGGAGAAGTGACTGCATCACTTCTCCATCCACTTTTTTTCGATAATCTTGTGGCGGATGTTTGTCCGTCACCTTCTTGAAATTTGTAGAGACAAGGTGCGTAAGGCTTGGTTAATGAGGGATTAGATGCTTTCCTATTCTTTTAAAAGCGGACGAAGATGCAATTTCGTCCGCTCAGCGCTTCTTTATCAATGAATACTACCTATTTTTTCAGGCCCACCAATTCTAATCATCTACCCGCTGATTCATGTATACTGTGTACGATAAAAGTAAAAACATATAGGAAATCCTGCTTAAGGAAGACATCATTAAAATCACTTCAAGTCGTTGTGAATACTGGATTTCTAGTATATCAATTTCATATACTTTCTTTTTAGGAACTACTCACTTAATGGATTGTAGTGAAAGGTGGCGACTCCAGACGGAGGCCAACAGGATGTTGGTCACGAAGGCGTTGCCACACGATGTGGCGCTCTTAGCCTTCGTTCCTCGGAGACAGGTGTGCCATCGCAAACGACGCGAATGCGGCGCCCCCGCGGAACGCGTCCACCTGAAACGGAAATCCGCGGTATTCTTTAATTCTTTAAAGTACTATGAACACTGGTTTCGCAGGTTGATAATTCATATACTTTCTTATCTTTTAAGAAAAAACAAAGCTACTTCCCCTATTATGGGGAAGTAGCTTTACTTTTTATACAAACTTGATCATTTTGTAGTTTTTCTTCCCTCGACGGATAATCATAAACTCATCTTCTAAACGATCACTTTCCCCTACTTCATATGCTACATCAGTCACTTTTTCTCCATTTACTGAAATAGCACCGTTTGCTACATCCTCGCGAGCTTGTCTCTTCGATGGAGATACAGTCGCTTCAACGATAAAATCTACAATATTTTTTGCATCTTTTGTCATTTCAACAGATGGTACATCTTTGAAAGCGTCTTTCATTTCTTCTGCAGATAACTCTTTTAAATTTCCACTAAACAATGCTTGGGAAATTCGAACAGCTTGGTCTAAAGCTTCTTGACCATGAATAAGACGAGTCATTTCTTCTGCAAGAGCAATTTGGGCTTTACGTAAATGCGGCTCATTTTCCACCGTCACTTGGAATGCTTCAATTTCGCTTCTTTCTAAAAACGTGAATATTTTCATGTATTTAATAACATCCGAATCCGCTGTATTAATCCAAAATTGATAAAACTCATATGGAGATGTCTTTTTCGCATCTAACCATACAGAACCAGAAGCAGATTTACCGAATTTTGTTCCATCTGCTTTTGTTACTAACGGAATCGTAATGCCAAATGCTTTTGTTTCCTCTTCATGTGTTTTGCGAATCATTTCAAGACCTGTTGTTATATTCCCCCACTGGTCCGACCCACCAATTTGAACTCGGCAATTAAAGTGGTCAAATAAATGTTTGAAATCAATACCTTGTATTAAAGTGTAAGTAAATTCAGTAAAAGAAAGACCTGTATCTAAACGAGAAGCTATGGAATCTTTCCCTAACATATAGTTTATATTAATAAGCTTTCCAAAGTCTCTTAAGAATTCAACTACATTCATCGAGCCATTCCAATCATAGTTATTCACCATTTGAGCGCCATTTTCTGCTTGGAAGTCAAAAATTTGTTCCATTTGAGCTTTAATACCTTGAACATTTCGATCAATTTGCTCGATAGTTTGAAGTTGTCGTTCTTCTGATCGTCCAGATGGATCCCCAATCATGCCTGTTGCTCCACCTACTAATAGAATTGGTCGATGTCCATGTAGTTGAAATCTTCTTAGTGTAAGAAGGGGTACAATATGCCCAATATGCATACTATCTGCAGTTGGATCTACTCCACAATATAAAGAAATTTTTTCATTATTTAATAACTCTTCTAATCCCTCCGCATCCGTTTGTTGATATAAAAGACCTCTCCACTTTAAATCTTCTAGTAATGCATTTGACATTTTAATCTCCTCCTAAATAAAATAAAAAAGTCCCTGCATGAAATAAATCATGCAGGGACGCTTTGTCAATTAGCGCGGTACCACCCAGCTTGAAGGAAAAATCCTTCCGCTTCAATCACGATATCGTTGTGAAAACGTCTAACTCCAAGCCTGTAATTCGTTTTTATACACTGACTAGCTTTCACCAACCGCTAGCTCTCTAAACAGTATGCACAATCACTACTTCGGACTTTTCTACGTTAAAATATATACCTATTTTACATAATTTAAAACGTATGTCAATAACTATCGTCTATTGATAATCGATTATGGTATAATAATTCTTGATTTGGGGGTCGAGCTATCGATGGATAAACGGTTAAAGAAAATCCAATTTTACAAAGATAAATTTGAAAAATGGCAAACAACTAAATGGGCTAAAAGCCTACGCATTTCATCCGGGGTTATATGGAATTTATGTTTACTACTTTTAATTGTAGGTCTTACCTTTGGAATTTTTGCTGCATCAGTTGGAGCTGGTTATTTTGCTTCGTTAGTAAAACAGGAACCTTTACGTGATAAAAAAGACATGAGAGCTGCTGTATTTAACTACGAAGAAACCTCAGAAATCTATTTTGCTGGAGATGTATATCTTGGTAAGTTAAGGACAGATCTTGAGCGTACTGAAACTAAGTTATCCTCCATTTCACCTTATGTGTTGGATGCTGTTTTAGCAACAGAAGATGAATACTTCGAAGTACATAATGGAATAGTACCTAAAGCAATTATCCGTGGTCTACTTCAAGATGTAACTAACTCTGATACAAAAACAGGGGGATCTACTTTAACGCAACAATTAATTAAGAACCAAATATTAACAAACGAAGTATCCTATGAGCGAAAAGCAAAAGAAATACTTTTAGCTATGCGTCTAGAACACTTTATGACGAAAGATGAAATATTAGAAACTTACTTGAATATCATTCCTTATGGTCGAAATGCAAACGGAAGAAATATTGCTGGCATCGAAACAGCTGCAAATGGAATTTTTAATGTAAAAGCGAAAGATTTATCTTTACCACAAGCAGCCTATATTGCAGGAATCCCGCAATCCCCATTCGCGTATACTCCCTTTAGAAAAGGCGGAGTATTAAAAGAAGGAAAAGCATTGCAGGCTGGGATTGAGCGGATGAAGACCGTTTTATTCAGAATGAAAGAAACGGGTTATATTACAGAAGAAGATTATAATTCTGCAAAAAGTTATGATATTACAAAAGATTTTAGACTACCAGAAGTCGTTTCGGAAGATAAGTATCCATGGTTAACTTCTGAAATTGAAAATAGGGCAAAAGAAATACTTAGAGTACAATTTGCCGCAGCAGATGGAATTGATCTGGAACGCTTAAAAAACGAATCTAAACTCAAAGAAAAATACGATATTATCGCAAAAAGGGCTATAAGTACAGGTGGTTACCGAATTCATACAACTATCAATAAAGAAATGTATGAAGCGATGATTAAAGTAAAAGATGAATTCGATACCTATGGTCATACTTATACAAAAGAAGTGAAAGATCCAAACACAGGCGAAATTACCATGCAAGATTTTCCTGTACAAGTAGGAAGTATGATGATTGAAAATGGAACAGGTAAAATATTAGCGTTCCTTGGTGGACGTGATTATAATCTGGAACAGTATAATCATGCAACACAAGCCGTCCGTCCAATTGGTTCGACAATTAAACCTTTACTCGTATATGCACCTGCAATTGAATATGGGGTCATTGGAGCTGGAAGCCCTGTTGTCGATGTAAAACTAGAAAATTTAGGACGTACTACATGGAAGGAATCACCATCTAATTATACGAAAGATCAAGAAAAAGGTATTATTTCAGCACGTGATGCATTAAAAACATCACAAAACTTATCGACTATTCGTTTGTATGATTTAATCATGGATAGAAAGCCAACGGACTTCCTCAAAAAAATGGGATTTGAACATATTGAAGATAATGAATATGCAAATCACGCTTTAGCTATTGGTGGGATGACAAATGGAGCGACGGTTGAAGAAAATACAAATGCCTTTGGAACTATCGCAAACAGTGGTCAATTCATCGATGCTTATATGATCGAAAAAATTGAAGATGTTAATGGAAATGTAATCTACCAACATAAAATGGAGCCAGTGCAAGTATTCAGTCCTGCAACTGCTTATATTATTACCGATATGCTTCGGGATGTGTTGTCTGGAGGAACAGCAGCTCTTGCAAATTCTCGATTAAAATTTAAATCCGATTTTGCAGCTAAAACTGGTACTACACAAAATCATAATGACTCTTGGCTCGTCGGATACAATCCAAATATTTCTCTAGGCGTATGGCTTGGTTACGATGATAATCAATTATCCTTATTTTATATGAACAATCGTTATAATCATCCAAGCGTTCGAGTAAATATGTTTTGGTCCAATATGATGAATGCCATGTATGACGTAAATCCTGGGCTTGTGGCTGCTCCAAATCCTTTCCCAGTCCCTAAAGGGGTTGTTACTAAATCATTCTGTGGTATTTCAGGGTTGGCCCCGTCTGATGCATGTGCACAAGCAGGATTAGTCAAATCAGATTTATTTAATGAAGCTGCAATGCTTCCAACTGCACCAGATGATAGCTTAATATCATCATCTTATGTAGTGATCAACGGGAATAGATATCGCTCTTTGGAATCTACCCCAAGTGAATTTGTTGTAAAAGGCGGTTATGGTGTAAATGAAGATTTTATCACACGAATGCTTGGAAAATTTGGTGGAAACGCAAGTAAACTATTCCCTGAAAACTCTACTTTTGCAGGTAATGTAGTATCCGAAGAAATGTTTAAAGCAGATGGTAGTCCTCCAAAAACCGTTACTGCTAATCTCTCTGAAAAAACATTAACTTGGACCAAGTCGGAATCATCTGATGTTGTTGGATATCGAATATATAAAGTTGTTAACAGTGAAAGAGTCTTAATGGCTTCTAAACTAGAAGCGGAAGATAATACCTATAATATTAATGGTACAGGGGAATATATCGTTGTGGCTGTTGATATTACAGGACTACAATCAGCGGCTTCTAATATCGTTTCAATAGAGGAAAAAAATCCTGAACCACCAACGGAAATCGTAATACCTCCAATTACTTCGGACGATGGAGATAAAACAACTCCTCCAGAGGATGACGATGAAACCGGTGATGATTAATAGTTATATATTATTTCCAAATGCAAAGCCACAGCTTCCTAATTTTTAAGGTCGCTGTGGCTTTTTATTAGTCTTCCATCGTTGACAAGTCCCCTGTCGGTAATTTTAATTCCCAAGCTTTTAATACTCGTCTCATAATTTTTCCGCTTCGGGTTTTTGGTAACTTCTCTTTAAATTCAATTTCCCTAGGTGCTGCATGTGCAGCAAGTCCTTTTTTAACAAATTGCTGAATGTCGGCAATTAATTCGTCTGAAGGTTTATATCCTGCATTCAAAGAGACAAATGCTTTGATAATTTCTCCACGTACAGGATCTGGTTTACCAATTACTCCAGCTTCTAATATAGCAGGATGCTCTAGTAACTTGCTTTCCACTTCAAATGGTCCTACTCGTTCACCAGAAGTCATGATTACATCATCTACTCGTCCTTGGAACCAATAATATCCTTCTTCATCCATATAAGCGGAGTCTCCTGAAAAATACCACTCATCATTCATAAAAGTTGACTCGTATTTTTCTTTGTTATTCCAAATTTGACGCATCATAGATGGCCAACCTTTTTTTATCGCTAGATTCCCCATTGTGAATGGAGGAACAACATTTCCTTGATTGTCTATAATGGCTGCTTCCAATCCTGGTAAAGGTTTACCCATTGATCCGGGTTTGATCGGTAAACAACCGTAGTTACAAATCATTTGTGCTCCTGTTTCTGTCATCCACCATGTATCATGAATTCGCTTATTAAATACATGCATACCCCACTTAATCACTTCCGGATTTAAAGGCTCCCCGACGGATAGAACATGGCGTAAAGTGGATAAATCATGCGCTTTAACAATCGCGTCCCCTGCTCCCATCAACATACGAAATGCAGTTGGGGCACTATACCAAACCGTCACACCATACTCATCAATCGCGTTATACCATGCATCTGGCGAAAAACGTCCCCCAAGCACAAGAGAAGTAGCACCTGCAAGCCATGGGCCAAATACACCATAAGATGTACCTGTAACCCATCCAGGATCTGCTGTGCACCAGTAAATATCTTCATCTCTAATATCCATAACCCATTTCATTGACTGGTATTGTTGAACCATTGCATAATGCACATGCAAAATGCCTTTTGGTTTCCCTGTTGAACCGGATGTGTAATGTAAGATAAGACCATCCTCTTTATCTACCCATTCTATGTCAAAAGAATCAGACGCCTGCATTAATGACTTATTAAAATCTATAAATTTTTCTGTTTCTTCTATATTTTCCCCAACTAAAAAAACTGTTTCTAAATGAGGTAATTTATCCAACGGAATTCTATTAAGTAAATCTGGAGTAGTAACAATAGCTTTCGCTTCACTATCTAGTAAGCGATCATAAACTGCACCTTCCATAAACGCTTCAAATAGCGGACCTACAATGACACCCATTTTAACTGCACCAAGTAGTGCAAAATATAATTCTGGTGACCTGGGCATAAAGATAAAAAGACGATCTCCTTTTATAAGACTAGATTTTTGCTTAAAAACATTTGCTGCTTTATTGCTCCTATTTTTCATGTCAAGGAATGTATAAAATTCTTTCCTATCAGCATCTTGGTAATACAGTGCAATTTTATCTTTTCTATAAGATTCTGCATGTCTATCAATAGCTTCATAAGCCATATTAACTTTTCCAGTCTCGTACCAAGAAAAATTCTTCTCTGCATCTTCCCATTGAAAACTTTTTACAGTTTCATCATAGTCCTTTAATTGATAGTCACCTTGTACTACTGGTAGTAATTCTATTTTCATCCTCTTCATCCTTTCGTTCAATATACTCTTTTATTCTACAATACTTTTTTGTACTTTTGCTAATGTTTTTACTTTTTCGAATGTTTTACGATCTTTAGATAATGAATCGCTTTCTTTCAGAAATATCATGTATAATAATTTCAATTGACATTATTTTTATAGGTGGTGAATTTGTGATACATAACAAAACGTATAATTCGGTGGTACTAGAAACAAAGCATGGTACCCTTATCGTAGAAGGACCGATGCAATCGGATGTAATAGCTAATTTGGAATTCCATGAAGATTTAGTTGCTTTCCGAGCACCTGCTCAACAACATAAAGCCATCGTTGACATCGCCAATCTACCTGAAGGAAGAATAATAATTGTACGAAATGAACGGACAATTGTAGGATATAGTACATTTCTTCACCCCGATCCACTCGAACGATGGTCTCAAGGGAAGATGGAAAATTTAATCGAACTTGGTGCCATTGAAGTAATTCCAAAGTATCGTGGAACAGGAGTAGGGAAAACTCTTCTTCGTGTATCTATGATGGATGAAATGATGGAAGATTATATTACAATCACTACTGAATATTATTGGCATTGGGATTTAAAAGGAACGGGGTTAAATGTCTGGGAATATCGAAAAGTAATGGAGAAAATGATGCAGGCTGGGGGATTAGAATACTTTGCAACAGATGATCCAGAGATTAGTTCCCATCCTGCTAACTGTCTCATGGCTAAAATAGGTAGCAGAGTGGATAGCAAGTCTATTCAACAGTTTGATCAGCTGCGCTTTATGAATCGATTTATGTATTAAAAAGATAAGCGCTAGTCAAATCGAAAAGGAGTTTATCACAATGATTGTAGAAGAAATAATGAATACTTCTGTACCAACATTAACCCCTTCCCATACGATTAATGATGCTTTACTACTCTTAAAAGAGAAAAGAATACGCCATTTACCAATCATAAATGGTCAGCGAGAGGTCGTTGGTGTTGTGACCGATAGTGACTTAAAAGAAGCTACTCCATCGTCACTTCTGAGCATCCAAAATCCTGAAATTTATGAGCGTCCATTAAAAGAAATCATGACAATAAATCCAATTACTGGCCATCCACTAGACTTTGTAGAAGAAACAGCAAATATATTTTACGAAAATCGTATTGGATGCTTGCCGATTGTTAGTCAAGGTAAACTAGTCGGTATGATTACGGAATCTGACCTACTATACAAATTTATTGAATTAACAGGTGCCCATCAGCCTGGATCTCAAATCGAAGTTCGTGTACCCAATCAACCAGGAGTTCTGTTTGAAGTATCTAAAGTTTTTTATGAACAGAAAATAAATGTATTAAGTGTTTTGGTGTATCCCGATAAAGTGAAAAGCGATTACAAAATATTAGTATTACGTGTCAAAACGATGAATCCTCTCAAACTCATCGAAGCAATAAGAGCAGAGGGCTTCGAAGTATTATGGCCAAATCATCCAGGAATGAATCTATGAAAAAGGACGCAGTGTTTATCTTTTCAGAAGATCAATTAGGCTATAAGTTTTCAGACACACATCCGTTTAATCAAAAACGATTAACTTTAACGGTCGACTTATTAAGAGAATTGAACGTTTTATCATCTATGGATATAGTAGCACCTAGAACTGCATCAGACGAAGAATTAAGCTTAGCCCATGATCCTCACTATATTGAAATGGTAAAAAAAGCTAGTTTTGAAACAACCGAAACAAGCATATATGAAAGCTATGGTATTGGTACAGAAGATACACCAATTTTCCCACATATGCATGAAGCGAGTGCTAGTCTTGTCGGAGGAACCCTAACTGCGGTGGATTATGTGATGGAAGGAAAGTCATTCCATGCACTTAATCTAGGTGGTGGTCTTCATCATGGTTTTAAAGGACGCGCCTCAGGTTTCTGTGTTTACAACGATAGTTCAGTAGCGATTAAATATATGCAGCAAAAATACAATGCACGCGTTCTATACATAGATACAGATGCTCATCACGGAGATGGTGTGCAATGGAGCTTTTACGATGATCCGAATGTATGTACAATTTCAATTCATGAAACTGGAAGATATCTTTTTCCAGGGACAGGTAATATAACAGAAAGAGGATCTGGAGAAGGTTTTGGCTATTCCTTTAACTTTCCAATTGATGCATTTACGGAAGATGATTCATTTCTAGAAGTTTATCGCACAGCATTTAGAGAGATCATTGATTCTTTTAAACCGGATGTAATTTTAACTCAGAATGGTGCAGATGCCCACTACTTCGATCCATTAACGCATTTGTATGGCACGATGAAAATTTATCAAGAAATCCCGAAATTGGCCCATGAACTTGCACATGAATATTGTGATGGGAAGTGGATTGCTGTCGGAGGTGGTGGATATGATATATGGAGAGTAGTCCCTCGTGCCTGGTCCTTACTTTGGATGGAAATGAATGGCCTAAAGGCTCCCGAAGGTGAATTACCGAAAAACTGGCTAAATCGTTGGTCCAAAAAGGCTCCTATCCCCTTCATTCCAACTTGGAAGGATCCAAATCCACTATATGAACCAATTCCCAGAAAAGCAGAAATTACGGAGAAAAATAAACAAATGCTTGATAAAGCTTTACACTTACTTCGTCAGCAACAATCTTACAAAAACCACCAGTAACATAAGCTACTGGTGGTTTTCCTTATTATTTTACGGAATCTCTTTCCTCTATTCGATAAGGAAGAATAACAGTTTGTTCGTCAATTTTTTCTTTGTTCATAAACTTTGTCAATAATCTCATCGAAACTGCTCCGATATCATACAAAGGCAGTACCACGCTTGTTAATTGAGGTCTAACCATTCGAGCAAGTTTGGAGTTTTCAAAACTAATAACCTCGATATCCTCAGGAACTCTAAAACCATTATCTTGAGCACCATGTATTAAACCTATGGCAATTTCGTCATTTCCGGCAAAAAATGCTGTTGGAGGATTTTTTAGCTCACGAAGCTTTTTCCAAGCTAGAAGTCCATCATCATACGTATTATCAATGCCAACGATTAAATCTGAGTCAATTTCTATATTGGCTTTTTCTAGTGCCTCCTTATAACCAGATAACTTGAACAATTGATTAATAGCCGATGATATCGAACTAGAAACAAAAGCAACACGTTTATGTCCATTTTGAAGTAAACGATTAGCTGCATCAACTGCTGCTTCATGATATTCGATATTAACAGAAGGAAAAGAGTTAGAAGCCTCAATTGTACCTGCTAACACGATAGGAACTTGTGACCTTTCCATCTCCCTAAACATATCTTTTGTTACTTGATCACTCATCATGACAACTCCATCTACTTGCTTACTAAATAACGTTGAAAGTAGTTGAACTTCTTTGTCTTCTTGTTGATCGGAGTTCGTTAAAATAATATTGTATCTATACATCGTCGCAATATCTTCTATTCCTCGTACAAGCTCCGCATAAAACACATTTGAAATATCTGGTATAATTACTCCAACTGTTTTTGTCTTTTTACTTGCTAATCCTCTTGCAACTGCATTCGGTCTATAATCTAGTCGCTCGATTACTGCTAACACTTTTTGACGAGTGGCAGGTTTTACATTTTGGTTTCCATTTACTACACGTGAAACGGTTGCCATCGATACATTTGCTTCCCTTGCTACATCATATATTGTAATAGTCAACGCATAACCCTCCTTCACTACCATGAATATTTATACTATATATAAATAATACTGTATGTTCACTATGATTTTCAATCATATAGTAAAACCGACTCTATAAGAAGAGTCGGTTTTGTGAATAATTATAATCTCATTATGCATGTACTTCATGAGTTTTCATAAATCTTTGTAATGAATCGTAAAATTCATCGAATTGCTTTAAGTTCATTTGTTGAGCTGCATCGGATAATGCAACTGCAGGGTCAGGATGAACTTCTGCCATTACCCCGTCTGCTCCGATAGCAATTGCAGCTTTCGCGGCAGGCAATAAAATATCTCTGCGTCCAGTGGAATGTGTTACGTCAACAAATACAGGTAAATGAGTCTCTTGTTTCAATATTGGTACTGCAGAAATATCCAATGTATTTCTCGTAGCTCTTTCATACGTACGAATACCTCTTTCACATAAAATAATTTGATCATTACCTTGTGACATAATGTATTCCGCAGCATGAATAAATTCATCTAACGTAGCAGCAATCCCACGTTTAAGAAGTACTGGTTTATTAATGGAACCTACTGCTTTTAATAACTCAAAGTTTTGCATATTACGAGCACCAACTTGCACAACATCTACATAATCAAGTGCTTCTTCTAAATGGCTAGGTGTAACGATTTCAGACACTACCGCTAATCCATACTCTTGTGAGATTTGTTTTAATATTTTTAAGCCTTCTAATCCAAGTCCTTGGAAATCATATGGAGAAGTACGTGGCTTGTATGCCCCACCTCTAATAAGTTTTAATCCTTTTGCTTGAATTGCTGCGGCAACCTCTGCAACTTGTGTATAAGATTCAACAGCACATGGACCAAATACGAAGGAAGGTATACCTGTTCCAATTTTTTCACCATTAATTTCTACAATAGTATCTGTTGACTTCTTTTTACGTGAAACAAGAAGTGCTTTTTTCTGATCGTCCACTTGCAGTTCTAAAGCAGTTTTGAAAATTTCTTTAAAAATGTGCTCCACTGTGGACTGTGGAAGCGGGCCATTATTGTTTTCTTTTAAATGATCTAGCATATTTCTTTCGCGAAGAGGGTCATATCTATTTACACCTTGTTTTTCTTTTACTCTTCCAATTTCTTGAACGACTCCAGCTCTTTCATTAATCAACTGTAAAATTTCAACGTTGATTTCATCTACACGTGTGCGTAATCCTTCTAAATCTACATGACTCATAGATATTTCTCCTCTCTTCTCTCCATCAATACTTTATATCGACTGAAGATTATGATACATTTTTAGGTATAAGACATATTATAATCAATGCATACATGAATGTCACGCATTTTATTTTAACGCTTCAACTCGCTAAAGTATTCGAATTTAAGAAAAGGGACGTGAGAATTTGTCATCCAAGTTATTTGCGCTGGATATTGGTACAAGATCTGTAGTTGGAATCATCTTAGAAGAAAGAGATCAATCGTTTCACGTTGTCGACATATTAGTAGAGGAACATAAAGAACGAGCTATGGTTGATGGGCAAATACATAATGTTCTAAAAGTAGCGGAAGCAATTATTTCGATTAAAACTCAATTAGAAGTAAAACACGGACCACTTGAAAAAGTAAGCGTTGCTGCTGCTGGACGGGCGTTAAAAACAGAACAAGCCATGGTAGAAATGGATATTAAAAACAGACCTATATTTTCAGAGGAAGACGTCAGTCGCTTAGAGCTATCGGCGGTTCAAAAAGCTCAAACTAATTTAGTACAAAAAGATATTGAAAAACACTCTAGTCATTATTATTGTGTTGGATACAGTGTATTATACTATCGACTAGATGGTGAAGAAATCGGAAGCTTAGTTGACCAACAGGGGACAGTAGCTTCTATCGAGGTAATCGCTACTTTCTTGCCTAGAGTTGTCGTAGAATCATTATTATCTGCTTTAAAGAGAGCCGGTTTAGAGATGGAAGCCTTAACTTTAGAACCAATTGCTGCTATTAATGTATTAATACCGACATCTATGAGGCGACTAAATGTTGCCCTTGTCGATATCGGTGCAGGAACGTCTGATATCGCTATCACAGATCACGGTACTGTTGTTGCATATGGGATGGTTCCAAATGCCGGTGATGAAATAACAGAAGCCTTAAGCGACCATTATTTATTAGACTTCCCGCTCGCAGAAGAAGCGAAGCGAGCTATTAATCAAAATGATTTTATTCGTATTCAAGATATTTTAGGCTTTGATCAAGATATTCCGAAAGAAGAAGTCATAGAGGTTATTCGACCAGCTACTCTTGAATTAGCTACCTCTATTTCAAATGAGATCCTTCGATTGAATAATAACAAACCAACAAAAGCAGTGATGCTTGTTGGAGGAGGTAGTTTAACTCCATCACTTACTACTATTCTTGCAGAAAAATTAGAGCTTCCTTCTAACCGTGTAGCTGTTCGTGGAATTGATGCCATTCAAAATTTAACGAAAGAAGATCATATTCCAGTTACACCTGAATTAGTTACACCTATTGGTATTGCAATCGCAGCAAAAAGAGCACCAATTCAATATATGTCAGTAGAAGTAAACAATCAAATCGTTCGACTATTTGAATTAAAAGAAATGACTGTCGGAGATGCACTTCTTGCAGCGAATATATCGGCACGAAAACTATATGGAAAACCAGGTGCGGCACTTGCTGTTCAAGTCAATGGAAGAGACATTTATATCCCTGGCGAACATGGGAAACCAGCTCTTATTCATTTGAATGGACATGAAGCTAATACTAAAACAACGATTAAAAGTAACGACAAGATTGAACTTTTTGAAGGTCAAGACGGAAAAGATGGGGAGGCAACAGTTCGAGATTTACTTGATGATGCTTCTGTTAAAACTGTTACATGTCAAGGAGTTGTACATATAGTAGAACCAATTGTTTCTATTAACAACCAAAAAACTCCTCTTTATACCGCGCTAAAAGAGAGAGACAAAATAACAGTAGAAACCCCACAAACAGTGGAGCAAGTATTAGTAGCGATCCAGAAAGAAAGTTATCTTTCTCTATTAAAACCATATACGATTACTATCAATGATAAGAACCACTTTATACCAGAGTTTACTTCATCCTTATGGTTGAATGAAAATCCAGTGAAACTACAATATCCTGTTCAAGATAATGATATTCTAAACTTAAAAATAGAAAGTGCTCCATCCCTTCAACAAATTGCCGATCAATTAGATAGAAAACTAGTAGATCGAATTAAAGTTATCTTTCAGAATAAAGAAGTTGAATTATATAAAGCATGTGCAATTGTATCCAATAGAGCAACCCCTATTACTTCTGAAGATATAGTCCCAATTGGTTCGATTCTGCAATGGCAAGATGTCAATACCTCTTCTTGGATCTTTCAAGATGTCTTCCGCTTTTCCAATTGGACTTTACCCGAAGCTAAGGGTCCGTTTCAAATTTTAAAGAATGGACAGACATCTGGTTTTGATGAAGAAATCTTCGGCGGAGATCAATTAGAGATAGTTTTTAGTTAAAAAATTCGCAAGCGTCCTTTAAGTGCATCTTATCTTCTCTATTTCTAGAGTGCTTTGCACGAAACATTTGCTACACTATTACAGCGGGAATTTTTGTGGATTGAGAAGTGACTGCGTCGCTTCTCCATCCACTTTTTTTCGATAATCTTGTGGCGGATGTTTGTCCGTCGCCTTCTTGAAATTTGTAGAGACAAGGTGCGTAAGGTTTGGTTAATGAGAGATTAGATGCTTTCCTATTCTTTTAAAAGTGGACGAAGATGCAATTTCGTCCGCTCAGCGCTTCTTTATTAATGAATACTACCTATTTTTTTTGGCCCCACCAATTCTAATCATCTACCCGCTGATTCATGTATACTGTGTACGATAAAAGTAAAAACATATAGGAAATCCTGCTTAAGGAAGACACCATTAAAATCACTTCAAGTCTTTGTGAATACTGGATTTCTAGTATATCAATTTCATATACTTTCTTATAAGGAACTACTCACTTAATGGATTGTAGTGAAAGGTGGCGACTCCAGACGGAGGCCAACAGGATGTTGGTCGCGAAGGCGTTGCCACACGATGTGGCGCTCTTAGCCTTCGTTCCTCGGAGACAGATGAGACATCGCAAAGACGCGAATGCGGCGCCCCCGCGGAACGCGTCCACCTGAAACGGAAATCCGCGGTATTCTTTAATTCTTTAAAGTACTATGAACACTGGTTTCGCAGGTTGATAATCCATATACTTTCTTATCTTTTTAGAAAACGCAATCGCCCTTTAAGTGCACCTTGCTTTCTCTATTTCTAGAGTGCTTGGGACGAAACATCGACTTCACTATTACCTTGGAATTGTGTAGATGGAAGTGACAACGTCACCTCCATCTACACTTTTTTCGGTAATCTTGTGGCGGGTGTTCGTCCGTCGCCCTCTTGGAATCTATTGAGACATGATGGATAAGGTTTGGTTAATAAGAGATTAGTTCGTTGCCCTTGTAAATAAAAATGATAGCCCTATGTCGTTATACGACTTAAAGGACTACCACTTTACTATTAGTTATTTGATTTGTTATTTACTACTGCATCTTTTATTGCTTCTGCAACTGATGTTGCATCATCATCTTCGTCCTTTTCGTCTGCTGTTAACTCTTCTGAAGTATGAGAAATAGTTTCCATATATTCCATTGGTTCTTCGCCCTCAGAAGATACAGTACCATCATCTTGAGGAGAAGTTGGCATACCTTTAATCGATTTTACTTTCTCTACTAGTTGTCCTGATTGCTCTTGCAACTGTTTAGACAATTGAGTTGTCTTTTCCATTGCAGTAGAAGATAAATCTTTTGTTTTATCTTTCAATTGACCAGCTTGAATGGAAAGATTTTCTCTCAGTTCTGTCCCAGTCTTTGGTGCTAATAATAATGCTGTGGCTGCACCGATTATCCCACCAACAAGAACTCCAAGGATAAAGTCTTTGCCATTTACTTCGTCATTACGGTAAATAGTTGCTCTACTTTCGTTATTGTAAGGTAGCGGTGGATACGTAGACTGTATTTGTTGGTTATACGATGATTGATTTTCATAATACTCATTATTGTGTTTTGCATCATTATAATTTGGTTTATTGTGATTATAATTGCTCATTTGACTTCCTCCAATAACTTATTATTTTTTTTTCGAATCGTATTCATTATAGCCTGCTTCTTCTAACGCTTTACGCTCTTTCCATTTGTCTCTAACGCCAAGCAAAACATTACTCCATTGAATCACTTGTGCAATCTTCTCTTCGTTTTTTTCTACCTCTGAAGAAACGGAAGAAGTAATCCGTTGAATAGAATAGTTTAAACCATTAACGGACGTTCCTACATTTTTCACTGCATCTACAACCGTGTTCAACTTCTCTGATTTCTTTTGAATATCTTCTGCTAATTCATTTGTTTTATGAAGAAGTTCCGCAGTTTCTTTCGTCACATTTTGTAAATTTGTATCTAGCCCTTCCAGTGTGCTTGCAACATTATTTAATGTCTTTTTCACAGAAAATAAAGTAACTGCCAGGCTTATACAAAGTACTAAAAATGCAATTGCAGCTATTATAGCAGCTATGTATAAGAGATTTTCCATTTTGTATCCTCCTTCAGTTGTTATACAACATTTTTACCCTAAAAGAATAAAATTAAACTTCTTCTATATAATACTATACTACGTTTCTTTCGAATATTCTTTAAATAAAAAATGCTTAATCCAAATATGGATTAAGCATTTTTTATTTAATCAGAAAGTATAAAAGCTCAGCTGATAGCTATGCGCTTATTAAACAAGCTTCTCTTCAAATGCTTGTTGATATTTTTGAACATCCCCTGCTCCCATGAATAAAAAGACAGCATTATCATAATGGAGCAATTGATCTACATTTTCTTCTGTTAAAATATTACTTTCTTCAATAATATCAGCTAAAGTCTGAATAGTTAGGTCCCCAACATTTTCTCTCGCTGACCCAAAAATATCACATAAGTAAACTTGATCTGAAAGATTCAAACTCTCGCCAAATTCATTTAAAAATTTTTGCGTTCTCGTAAAAGTATGTGGTTGAAAAATAGAAATAATTTGTCGATTCGGGTATTTTTGTCTTGCCGATTGTATCGTAGCTTTAATTTCAGTTGGATGATGTGCATAATCATCGATTATCATACGATCTCCAATAATCGTTTCTGTAAAGCGTCTTTTAACCCCTTCAAATGTTTCTAACCCTTTTTGAATAATTTCTGAAGGTACATCCTCGTAATGACAAAGAGAAATTACAGCTAAAGAATTTAAAACCGCATGATCACCAAATAAAGGAATTGTAAAGCGTTGGTAGAATTCATGACGAACAAATACATCAAAAGAAGTACCTTCTGTCGTTCTTTCTACGTTCCTAGCAGCAAAGTCATTTTGTTCGCCGAAACCATAGTAAAGTACAGGGACTGGCGCTTTAATTTTCTGTAAATACTTGTCATCGCCACAAGCAATAATCCCTTTTTTCACTTGCATGGCCATGGATTGAAAAGCATTAAATACATCATCAACATCATGGAAATAGTCTGGATGATCAAAATCAATATTTGTCATAATTGCATAGTCTGGATGATAAGCTAAAAAATGTCTGCGATATTCACATGCCTCAAATACAAAGTTAGCTGCATCTTTCATCCCTTTACCCGTACCATCTCCGATTAAAAACGTGGTAGGTTTGTATCCACTTAATACATGCGAGAGTAGTCCAGTAGTAGAAGTTTTGCCATGAGCACCAGTTACCGCTACTGAAGTAAACTGACTCATATAATTACCTAAAAATTCGTGGTATCGAATGATTGGCAAACCAAGTTCCTTCGCCCTTATTAACTCTGGATGGCTATCTGGGAATGCATTACCCGCAATAATGGTCATTCCTTCTTGAATATTAGCTTCATCAAATAATAAAACATTTATATCTCGTTCATGTAATGGTTTTTCAGTAAAAAAATACTTTTCAATATCAGAACCTTGTACCTCGTTCCCAACATCATGTAATATCTGTGCCAACGGGCTCATTCCAGACCCTTTAATGCCTGTAAAATGATACTTTGTCATACGTTGTAAACCTCCTGGGATATTCCCCATTTATATGCATATTCGAATCATAAATAGTTTATTCCGCCTTAGTAGACGTATTCCCAATTATATCATTATTTAATCGGTAATATTAATAAACTATATTAACTAAAAATTTGTTCCAGACTATCGTCTGTAAGTAGCACTTCTCTTGCTTTACTGCCTTTTTGCTCTGTTACATAGCCATTTTCATACATTGCATCAATTAGTCTTGCTGCACGATTATAGCCTAAATGAAATTTTCGCTGTAGTAAGGAAGTAGAGGCGGAACCTTGCTCCACAATAAACCGACACGCTTCCTCAAAGAGTTCATCTTGTTCAGATACATTCTCTGCCTTTTGAAGCAATTCCTCTTGTTCGAACATATACTCAGGTGTTCCTTGTGTTCTTGCATAATCAATGATCGTTTCAATTTCTTCATCTGTTACAAACGTTCCTTGAATACGAACTGGGCTAGACATGCCATTACCTTGATATAACATATCCCCTTTTCCTAATAATCTTTCGGCCCCTTGCTGATCTAAAATAGTACGCGAATCAATTTGTGAAGAAACGGAAAAAGCAATGCGTGTAGGAATATTTGCTTTTATGAGTCCAGTTATAACATCAACTGATGGACGTTGTGTTGCCAATACTAAATGAATTCCACATGCTCTTGCTTTCTGAGCAATACGACAAATTGCATCCTCTACTTCCGTAGGTGCCATCATCATCAAATCTGCAAGTTCATCTATTACAATCACAATAAACGGAAGCTTTTGTGCAAATTGTCTTTTCTCTGTTGCAAGTGAATTGTATCTATTTATATCTCTTACACCGATGTGAGCAAATAATTGATAGCGACGTTCCATTTCTTCTACCGCCCATTTTAACGCGGCTGTTGCAGCCTTCACATCTGTAATTACAGGACTCACCAGATGAGGAATATGATTAAATGGTGCGAGCTCCACCATTTTTGGATCAATCAATAAGAGTTTTACTTCTTCTGGCGTTGCTTTATACAAAAGACTCACAAGTAGCGAATTAATAAAAACAGATTTTCCTGAACCTGTCGCACCAGCAATTAATCCATGGGGCATTTTACGCAAATCCAGTGTCACAGGTTTTCCCGCAAGATCTAATCCTAACGCTACTTCAAGAGGTGATTCGGATTCAAAAAACACATTTGTATTAATCACTTCAGATAATCGAACAGCTCTTGATTTTCGATTCGGAATCTCGATACCAATAGAACTTTTCCCAGGTATCGGAGCTTGAATACGTATATCTTTTGCTGCCAAAGCAAGCTTTAAGTCATCTGCCAAGTTTCGAATTTTACTTACCTTTGTCCCTTGAGCTACGGTTATTTCGAATTGTGTTACAGCAGGACCTTGATCCATTTGAACAATTTCACCAGATACCTGAAAATGAGATAATGCTTCTATAAGTGTAAATGCCTGCTCTTCCATCCATTCTCTATCTTCATTTTTCAATTCTGGTGGAAGTAAATAACTTAAATCTGGCCTAGCATAATTCGAAGGACTAAATGCTGGTTTTGAATCCGGTTCTAGAGCTGTTTTTTCTACCTCAATCGGTTCTTTCTTCGGCTGATAGACCGGCGTCTCTTTTACTAGATTATTCATTTTTTCTTTATCTGATTTAAGCATTAGCACATTAAACGGTCTTATATTTTCTTTATGTTTACTTGGTTTGACTTCTGATACCTTCTCTAATGGAGTAACTTGTACTTGTTCATCTATATGGTTTGATGGTAATATTTTTTCCTCTTCAGTAACTGGCACAATAGGTAATACTTCATTTTCTTCCGCTTGTTTTGGGATCTCAGTAATTGCTAATTCCTCAAAGGGTAATTCTATTTCCCTTATCGTCTGCTCAATTGTTTCTTCTATTTTATTTTCTTGTTTTCTCGAAAATCCAAAAACAGGTGAAGGTACTTGAGTTGGTGTAAATGCTTTTTTCCGTTTTTCTTTCACAGGTGGTTCTATTATTTCTTTTTTGGGTGCACGGTGTACAATTGGTTCTTGCTTTTTTTGTTGCCATAGTTCATGTGTATAGAGAGGTCTATACGGTTGGTCATCTCTTATTTGATTATCTTTAATAGGTTGTTCTATTTCTTTGTCTATTTTCAGCTCACCATATAGGCCATCTTTCTTTTCATCATCCGGTATTAATGGAAACCGAAAAGGGGTTCTAGAGTGAGTTGGTGTAACCAATTGTTCCTCTTCTTCTACTTCTTGTTCTTCTCTAAATTCATCTTCAGTTGT
Organism: Psychrobacillus sp. L3; assembly: GCF_042945595.1. Taxonomy (GTDB): domain Bacteria; phylum Bacillota; class Bacilli; order Bacillales_A; family Planococcaceae; genus Psychrobacillus. Next base: position 2,601,921 of record NZ_CP168493.1, read on the forward strand.
CGCAAATAATTTTTTAAACCATTTCAAATTCATCACTCTTTCTAATAGATACCTTCTATTTTAACAGTAATAACCGCTATCGTCCTTACTTATCTATAGAAAAGCACAAAAAAAGCACACCAAATTGGCATGCTTTCCTTCTTTATCGTAAAAACGAACTTCCTACTTCTTCTTGTTCCTCTAAAATTAGAATTCCTTTTACTTCTGGTGCGTTTGGGAGTGCTAATTCTCGAGCAGAACAAAGCATTCCACTAGAAGCCACTCCGCGAAGCTCAGCGTCTTTAATAACCATTCCTGAAGGCATTACAGCTCCCACTTTCGCAACGACAACTTTTTGACCTACTTCAACATTTGGTGCCCCACAAACTATTTGTAAAATATGTTCTCCAATATCTACTTGGCAAACTTTTAACTTATCGGCATTTGGATGTTGTTCCAATGATTCCACGTAGCCTACAACAAACTTTGGAGATAGATCTACATTTAATTTGTAATCTACTTCATTGGACACTAAAGCTTGTTCTATTTTAGACACCATTTCTTCCGTTAATTTCACGTGTCCGTTATCTTGAATTTCAGCGTAATTACTAAATCTAAAAATATTGATCGCCACTACTTCATTAGATTGAGCATCTTTAACAAACGTTACATCACCTTTAGTTTCCGTTATTACTTTTTCAATTTTTTGTGGTGTTATTTGAAGCAATAAAACATCCCCAACTCCATCACGGTTATAAAAAATATTCATTTTTTGTCTTTCTCCTCCACTACTCGATTTTTTGCTAATATAAATATTGGCTCAAAATCTCCATTTTCATATATAAAAGATAATGAAGTAATGGGTACAGTTCCAACTGTAAAGAAATGCATCGTCATTTGAGCTAGAACATCGTATCCCGTTTCATTTCTTATATCACCAATAATCATAACATCTTGATGGGGTACAGAAATAGTCATATCACCGATAATTATCTTTTTCATTTCCTTTAGTAGAGATTCATTGAGTATTCTGCTTGCATCATACCCGTCATTGTTGTTGAAGAAATAAAAAATGTTTCCAGCAACTTCATCTTTTTTATAGTTATTTACTAAATTTCGAACTTGAAAAATGGATCTCTCTCGAATTTCAGTTTCACGAATCCCCCAACCTTCTAGCATTTTTTCATCAAGTAAACGATAAGTTTTCCCAAGGTCTAATGCATAATATATTCTCGTTTCTGCTGTATGATCTTTGGTGATAAAACGATTTCCTTCATTCGATTTTGTAGGAAAGGATGTAGAACGAATGACTGGATATATTGATGAAGATGGATTAATGTCTCCAGCTTTTTCTTTTTCCATCGCTTGGAATGTTTGATGAATCATATAGATTACTTCTTCAATAACTTGCTCTTTTTTTGTTTCGTATTTTGCTAAAATCGGAGGAACGGAAATATCAATTCCTTTGTTAATCGTTTTATGTGTAAGGCGAAGCTTGTTCGTCTCTCGGTTATAATCGTATTCATATGTTTCTTCCAATAGTTTTGTTTTTAATAAACGTATAAGTTCTTGTGCTTGCATTGTTACCCCTCCTTTTTATAAAAAAATTACTTTTTCAGTTATCATTTTCAAACGTTTAGAATTTATTTCTAATACATAAGAAAAGCTCAAGTGTTCTTTACATCTTGTCTTTGCTATTACCAGAGTGCTTTGGACGAAACATCAACTAACACTATTACCGTTGGAATTTTTGTGGATCGTGAAGTGACTGCGTCACTTCACGATCCATTTTTTTCGGTAATCTTGTGGCAGATGTTGGTCCGTCGCCCTCTTAAAATATTTAAAGACAAAGTACATAAGGTTTGAATAATGAGTGAATAAATCCTCACCTATTCTTTTAAAAGCGGACGAAGATACAATTTCGTCCGCTCAGCACTTCTTTATGAATGAATGCTACCTATTTTTCTCAAGTTCCACCTAATCTAATCATCTACCTAATGATTTATATGCACTTTAGACATTGGGTATAAAAGGAATACCAAGTAGAGATTAAGACTTAGTGAGTTGAAAGGTTTCACGTATCAGCTTTTACCCTATGTATCTCTGTCTAAACACTCATTATAAGCACCAGTTCATTATGTCGACCAAGCATTTTGTCTTTATTATTTACCCAGTTGATTGAAGCGGAAGGCGGCGGCGATGGCTCATCGCTCACCCCACGGAAAGCGACCGCCTGCAGCGAAAATCAACCTCTTATGATCAAAAGTTTATACACTTTCTAATTCTTTAAGAAAATCCCAACCGTCCTTTAATTGCATCCAGTGTTTGTCCTTCGCCTTCTTGGAATTTGTAAAGACATGATGCATTTGGTTTGGATAATGAGAGATAAGATGCTATCCTACTCTTTTAAAAGCGGACGAAGATTCGTCCGCTCAGCGCTTCATCATCATTGGATACTAATTAGATTGTTTGCAAAAACGATTCAATTTCTTCTTTTGTTTTGCGGTCTTTGCTGACAAAACGTCCTTTTTCTTCCCCTTTGTCAAAAACAATGAAACTAGGAATGCCAAAAATATCTAATTGACTACAAAGATCCATAAATTTATCTCGATCAACAGATATAAATTGAAAATCCGCAAAATTCCCTTCTACTTCTTCCATAAAAGGATCTATGAAATGACAGTCCGGACACCAATCCGCTGTAAATTTAAAAACTACTTTGTTAGCTTGTTTAAGCTGGTCAAATTGTTCAATAGATGTTAGGTTTTCCACTTATTTTCCTCCTTTAGTTAGTTGAAATTGATTTTACAATCTGCATCATATTTTCTAAGTTTGAAGCAATATTATGCTGTTTCGATATAGTTGTAAGTTTAATTCCACCAATACTCGTGATTAATTCAAAGTTATCTTCACTGTTTTGGATAATTGCTGCAAAACCAAAACGACCATTTTGTTCAAATCTATTCTTTTCAACTATTTTTAATTTAGTATCTGCAATCATTAAATCATAATATAGTTGACTTCCAGGAAGCTCATTTGGGTTCACAAATAAAATGTATGAATCTTTTCCTTTAGATAATAGAATATTAGTTTGATCCGATGCGTCTTCAATAGAAAATCCCGTTGGCAAGAAGACTTTCAAGTTACCCACTTTTTCATTAGCCTTTTCAGCATCTCCTTGGAACACTATTTTGGCATTCTCAATACCATCTGCTGCTTGCTCTTCTACTGAAGAACAACCTACTAATAAAATGACAGCTAGTGACGCGATACATAATCGCATCCATTGTCGAGTCATTTACCTTCCTCCTATCAAAGCATAACTGCTATATATTTTAACGATGATTCATACTGCATGCAACTACATTAACTTTTTAGAAAGCTCATACTGTCCAATTAGAAGCAACATGATATGCTCGAACATATCACTTCTTTTAACAAAATTATTCGTAAATACGCCAATTGCACCTTCTTCGTGCCGAATGTCATTCTTATTCGTATAGACGTCCATTACCGGCCCAAGTTCCGAACCCGCTTTCAACTGAATTGCAATTTCCATTGGCAAAGGGATACCCGCTCCATTTGCAGTAAAAATTGTGCCATCATTTGTTGAAAGAGCACCCCAATTACAAATATACATGATTCCATCTATTTCATTCACTCCACCTTCTAATCCTATTCCAAAGGTTGCTTCCGAGTTCTCCATCAATTGTTTGGCACGGTTAATAGCACCTTGTCTAGTTTCTTCATCACTCATTGGTTGGTTTGATACAAGTGATGGTACTTCGACGTTTTTAAATTCTGCATCCGGATAATATAATGCAGAGATTGTGTGTACAGCTTTTGTTTTAGCTCTATTATTGGTTCCTATTAATATTTTCATACAATGTATCTCCTATCTAGAAAAAAGGATGCCACTAGGGCACCCAATTAAACATTTGCTTTTATTGTTTCTAAAGTTGTTCGGTCGCATGTCTTTACTAATTTAGTAATCAACTCTTTTGCTGCAGCATAATCATCAGTATGAATAATGGAAGCAGAAGTATGGATATAACGAGAGCATATTCCAATTACTGCACTTGGTATTCCTTCATTTGACGTATGAACACGACCTGCATCTGTTCCACCTTGAGAGATGAAATATTGGTAAGGAATTTTATGTGTTTCTGCTGTATCTAATACAAATTCTCTCATACCCCGATGCGTTATCATCGTACGGTCAAAAATACGTAATAGAGTTCCTTTTCCAAGTTGACCAAATTCATTTTTATTCCCAGAAGCATCATTTGCAGGGCTCGCATCTAATGCAAAGAATAGATCAGGATTAATCATATTCGCTGAAGCTTGTGCACCGCGTAGGCCAACTTCTTCCATTACATTTGCTCCTGAATAAAGCATATTCGGTAATTGCTCATTTTGCACTTCTTTTAATAATTCAATAGCAAGTCCGCAACCATAACGGTTATCCCAAGCTTTTGCCATAATCTTCTTGTCATTTGCCATTGGAGTAAAAGGACAAACAGGAACTATTTGATCTCCCGGTTTAACACCCATGCGAAGAACATCTTCTTTATCATCTGCACCAATATCGATTAACATATTTTTAATATCCATTGGTTTATTTCGCATTTCATCACTCAATAAATGAGGTGGTATCGATCCAATGACACCAGGAATTGTTTTTTCATTCGTCACAATCTCTACTCGTTGCGCAAGCAGTACTTGGCTCCACCAACCACCCAACGTTTGAAAACGAATCATTCCGTTATCTGTAATGCCAGATACCATAAAACCTACTTCATCCATATGGCCTGCTACTAAAATTTTCGGACCATTTTCATCGCCCTTTTTTAAGCCAAAAATACCACCTAAATTATCTTGTACAATTTCATCTGAATACTTTTCAAGCTCACTGCGCATAAAAGACCGAACTGCATACTCATTACCAGGTGCTCCTGGTAATTCTGTTAATGTTTTAAATAGCGAACGTGTTTCTTCATTCATCTGTAAAAAGCCTCCTAAAGCATCATATCAATTTAATTTAGAGAAAATGTAGATTCCTTTTCTATTGTAATAAAAGTTTGAACTGTTTACTACACATAAACTTCGACTTCCGAAAAATTTATTTGAATGGTGATGTATGTTACACTAAAAAAAAGACGCAAGGAGGAGTAGTATTGAAGCTTCGTGATTATATGATGGGTCTTGGAACAGGTATTGTAATTGGAATTGTCGCTAGTCAAGCTGCAAGTAAAATGGATATTAATCGATCTGCTGAGCTTGTTTTAAAGGAAATAAAAAATTCATTTAAACTGGAAGGTCCAATAGATGGTTCATGGATTTTCATGAGTCCTGAACCTTTTCAGAAAGAAGCTATTCATATAAATGTATATAAAGGCGGAATTACTCGCGTAAAAAATGGTCTACTTGAACAATTTGAATTTGCTGCTGACGCAAAAACGGGAACAGTTGTGGAGTTAGTGAAAGTTTAATAATTTTACTATGTATAACTAAGCTTTCGCAGTGTGAAATGAAAAAAAATAGTCCAAATTTTAAAAGCGTCCGAATACAATTCCGGACGCTTTAAGCTGATTTATTAAATGGATATTATCTCAGTATCGTGTTCGATCTATTTTATCCACTATTTCTTTCCCATCATTTGACCATTTTACTAATCGATAAAAGGCATCGTGATAAAAACTGAACCAGTAATTTTGCTGTATCCCTTCATTTACCCATTTTTCTTTGGCGAATACAGAAGTCATTGGATAATCGTCGTATGCTAATACCCACAAAGGGTTTTGATGTGCATGAGTGGGCATCAAGTCTGCCATATGAATAAGTGTTTCCCCATTCTGCTTAAACAAAATAATACTATGCCCATCGCTATGCCCACCTGTATGAATCATCTCAATACCATCTACGACTTCAATGGAATTTGAAAACGGGATAACTTGCCCTTCAATTGGTTCCCAGTTCTCTTTCCAATAAGTATTTCGTGAACGAATATTTGGATCTCTCATTTCATTCCATTCGACATCTGAGACGTAAATTTTCGCATTTGGAAAACTCGATACCAACTTATCATCTTCCCATCTTGTTAACCCACATGCATGATCAAAATGGAGATGCGTCATGAGAATTAGATCGATATCTTCAGGTAATATTCCTTGTTGAGCTAGATCGTCCTCCACCTGAGATTGATCGGACACTCCATAGTTGCGGAGTTGTTTCTCTGTAAATTTTCCAAAGCCAAGTCCAGCTTCCATCAATATATTATGTCCTTTGTATTGAATGAAAAGCGGATCCGATGGTAATTCAATTTGATTTTTTTCATTGACTGGATATTTTTTTTCCCATAATGGTTTTGGCACAACACCGAACATGGCTCCCCCATCCATGTAAGTTGTCCCGCCTTTTAGCCAAGTTAATGACATATCGTGAAATTGAAACGTATCCATTCTCTCAGGTCCCCTTTTACACGTATTTTGCTTCTACTCGATAAATTGGTTGTCCCTTTGCAGAAAACTTTTCCTCGTATTCTGTCATAATATTATCTTCTGGCATGTTTGCATGTAAGTCGAGTGAAACGTCTTTTATTAACATTCCATAAGCCGACATGCTCATTAAAGAATATTCGAATAAACCCCGATTATCCGTTTTAAAGTGAATTTCAGCATGATCTACTAAAATAGATTCATATAGTTTTAAAAACCCTTCATGCATTAAACGTCTTTTTGCATGTCTAATTTTCGGCCAAGGATCAGAAAAATTTAAATAGACGCGGTCTACATCATTTTTTTCAAAATACTTTGCCAAATCCGCTCCGTTTACTTTTAACAAGCGCAAGTTCGATAGTGGTTGTGCAGCAAGCGCATTTTCTAATGCACATACTATAACACTATCATATAGCTCAATCCCAATATAATTAATAGTAGGATTCTGTTTAGCCATGCCAGTAATAAACTGACCTTTTCCTGTACCAACTTCTATATGGAGTGGATTATTATTTTTAAATTCAATATCCCATTTTCCTTTTAGCTCTTCTGGATTTGGAATTACAATTTCAGGATGAGCATTGATTAAATCCTCTGCCCATGGTTTATGTCTTAACCTCATTACATTAACTCCCTTTACTTTTTGGTTTTGCCAATTTCCAAGCTTTTGATTGTACAGAAAAAGAATAACTTTGATCTACATATGTCTTACAAGAAAACTCTCCATCTACATGTCCATATACTTGATCATGCATTGTTATTCTAAAATTCTTCGCTTGAAATTGTTTGACTTCTTTATATTTTGTATGTTTGCCGAAAAAAACAGTTCCGAATATAAATAATAACTTCCATCTAGCTAATTTATTCACTACTGTCATTTCGATTAATTGATCATTTGGTTGAGAGTTTGGAGATATCTTCATTCCTCCACCGAAAAACGGCTGATTGCATACGACAATAAACCAAACATCATCAAACTTTATCGTATCTTCTTCCGTATGTAAAGTGAAGGAAAATCTATTAAATGTTAATAGTTCTTTTATCACATATAGTATGTACGTTAGTTTCCCTAATTCTAATGCATTTAACCACTTTTTCCACTTGGAATTGTTGACAGAATAAACTACTTTCGCATCAAAGCCAAATCCTGCATTATTCATAAATACATAGGAATCTTGAGTTGATGTTAGTTTCCCTAAATCTAATTCCTCATATGGATCAAAGTCATTTACATACTCCTGTAACTGTTCTGCCGTTTGAAAAACAGAAAATGTCCGACCAAAATCATTTCCACTACCTGCAGAAATAACTCCGATTCGAACATGCTCATATTCAGTTACACCAGAAATTATTTCGTGAATTGTCCCATCTCCTCCAATGGCAATTATAAATACATCTTCCACGCTATTTTCTGCACAATTCTTAGCAATTTCTGTGGCGTGCCCACTAAATTCTGTAAGATAGTAACTGTATGGAAAGGTTATTTTGGATTTCCAAGAGGCCCATATTTTTTTCCCTCTTCCCTGACCAGCATATTCGTTCACAATGAAGACGACTTTATTCATTTATTTCCTCACTGTCTACTTCCCAACCCGCTCTTGAATAAGAGGTTGTTTGTACTAGATCAAGGATCGACTGAGCAGCTTTAAATTGCATATGCTTCATAGGAGAAGGAGAGGACTTTAATGACAAAAACCACTCAGGAAATTTTCTGCAATCCACAAATTGCGTATTAAAAGAAGTACCCGGATAATCAATATATCCATTTCTCGATAGAATTACCTTTTTAATTGGCAAATCAATCTCTTCTTTCTTAAAAATTTGCAATAGAATTGACTCCATCCGATTTAATCCAACCATGGGGCTCAGAATCTTTTTCTCTTCCTTACCGCTTTTTCGAATCCAAAATCGATCGCTGCTTCCTATAAATGCGTCTAAATCTTTCGCCTCTAAGACAACTAGACAAATAATTTCGGTAGGCAGAATAAGAAGAATATCCAGTTCAACAGGTGCTTTTTTTAGTTTTAAAATGGGATAATAGAACAAAAAGTAATTATCTGGAAGCTGCAAAGTTAGTGTTCGTAATAGTTTATCTCGCATAAGCTTTGGATCAACGTATGACTTTTCGCGTAATGTTGAGCTAGCCCACTTCAATTGAAAATGAAAAAGCTGATTTAAATACATGCGCTTTAACTCTTCTTTTGTTTGTGGGTTATACACAATATTTGGCTCAAAATGTAGTGTAGTAGTCTCCTCTAAGACAACATCTTCTTCTTGTAACTCCGTTGCTTCCCATGTATCTTCTTCCAATTTTTCTTCCTTATTAGTGCGATTAAAAAGCTTTGAAAAAAAAGATTTTTTTTCAAATTCTTCTACCTCATCTTCTTTTTCTAACCATGTAGAGTCAAAAGATCCTTGTTCCCATTTTACTATTGTTCGTTCCCACTGTTGCCTCTTCAAACGCACGAATTGAGTAGGATATCTCTTTAAATCGACTTGATAACGAGATATATAATCTTGAAGCTTTACTAGTTGTGCCATTTCTTAACCTCCTCCACTATGCATGATACATACTTCCTCGTAGCGAGGTGTATTATTTGGATTTACTAGAAATAAAGAAAAATTAGTAACCCTAAAGGTTGTACTTTCTAGCCGAAATTCTTCAATTGATTGCAATCCTTTTGATGCCCATTTTTTTGCGATCGTAATATGGGGATTAAACTCTTTGCGGTTATCTATTTCTATATAATTTGAAATTTTTTCTATAACCTTTTGCTGCAAGCAAGTTAAAGATTCACTTTCTTCTAATGCTGTATAAACAACTCTAGGGGTGAGATTATTTCCAAAATGTGCGATTCCATTAGTCGTTAAATCAAAAGATTTCCAGTCGATATTTTGATTTAACGACTGGACTATTTGATCTACGGAATTTTGCTCAGTTTGACCTAAATAATAGAGCGTAATATGCAAGTCCTCCGCAACAGGCAATATTTTATGCGTTTCATGCAAATTAGTTCTATCTCTTGCTTCAATAATGGACGCCGAAAGATTATTTGGAATCTTAATACCTATAAAATAATGTGTGTTCATGTCTCATGAGAAGTTGGTATTTTTTTCTCAAAAGCTTTTTGTATCTTTTCCGTCCATTCACCACGTTTACTGTTTCCAATTGCTTGCCCATTAATCGAAATAACCGGCATTACTTCCGCATTTGTTGAAGACATGATAAATTCATCCATTTTTAATGCTTGTTGTTTTGTAAATGCTTCTTCTACTACAGGTAAACCAACCTCTTTACAACAATCTAAAATAACTTGTCTTGTAATCCCATTTAATATCAAGTTACTTACTGGATGTGTATAAAGTACGCCATCTTTTATGCCGTACATATTAGAAGATGAACCTTCTGTAATTGTTTCACCTCGGTGTAAAATTGCCTCATAGCACTCTTGACTAATTGCTTCTTGTTTTGCAAGGACATTCCCAAGAAGATTTAAGGACTTTATATCACAACGAAGCCATCTTATATCTTCTACAAAACATGCTTTTACCCCATTCTCCAGTTGTTCTAATGGACGGGTAGTTTCTTTTGTATATGCTGTCAGTACTGACTCCACTGCAGGTATCGGAAAGTTATGCTGCCTTGGACTAGCGCCACGAGTAACTTGCAAATAGATTTGACCATTTTGCACTTCATTCGTTTCGATTAATTCATGAATCATTTTATGCAGTACATCTTTTGTATAAGGAATGACTAATTGAATTTTATCTGCACTTGCATATAAACGGTCAATATGTTCGATTGCGGTAAATACATCACCATTATAAATTTTGATCACTTCATAAATTCCATCTCCAAATTGATAACCACGGTCTTCGTATCCAATTTTTACTTCCTCTTCACTTACAATTTGATCATTCCACAATATTTTTGCCATTAGATGTCACCTGCTTTTGTATTTTTTCCCGCTAGTTCGACGATTGCGTCCGCATAAATTGCAGTAGCTTTGACTAAATCATCAATATCTACATATTCATCTACTTGGTGTGCTACATCTTTTCTCCCTGGAAAGAGCATTCCAAATGCAACGCCTTTTTTTAGAACACGTGCATACGTACCTCCACCAATGGATAACAATTTCGCTTCTTCTCCCGTTTGTCTCTCATATACTTTTTGTAATGATTTTATAAGTATATCTTCTTTATCGACAAAATGAGGCTTAGAATTAGAGCCAAGATCAAGCGTAATCCCTGTATTTCGAAGAATCTCTCTACATGCACTCAGCTTTTCTTCAAATGGGTAACTTACCGAATAACGCATACTAACTTGGGTGCAAGACCCTTGTGTTGGGGCATAATGAATGACACCAGCATTTAATGTAGTATCTCCAGAAACTTCATCTGTAAAGTTTAAAGATAAAGCATGTCCTCTACTTTCATCTCCAAATGATGTTACTAAAAACTCTACAAAAGCTTTGGAATGAGGAGTTAAGCTAATAGTTTTCAAAAATTTTGCTAATAAGATTCCTGCATTTACACCATCATTTGGCTCCATTGCATGCGCCGATTTCCCATGTACTAATACTTTCAACATAGATCCTTCTTGAACTACTTCTCCAGTAATGTTATGTTCACGTGCAAATTCATTAAACTTCTCTTTAATGGAATGTAATCCTCCGAAAATAAGTGCAAATGCTTCTTCAGGAACCATATTGGTTCGTTTCCCCGCCTGGAAAAATTGAATAGTTTCCGTATCAGATGAGCCTGTTTGTGTAAAAATCAAAGTGGCGATGCCTTTTTCAGCGTTTATAATTGGAAAGTCAGCATCAGGTGCAAAACCAATTTGAGGCATTTGTTCTTTTTGAAAATAGCGATCTACACAGCGAAATCCACTTTCCTCATCCGTCCCAATAATTAGTCGTACTTTTTTAGAAAGTTCAATACCTGCTTCTTTTACTAATTTCATCGCCATCCAAGCTGCAATGGTTGGTCCTTTATCATCAATAGCCCCTCGCCCGTATACTCTATCATTTGCTACAACACCTTCAAATGGAGGATAAGTCCAGCCTTTCCCCTCTGGTACCACGTCCACATGACACAGAATTCCGAGAATTTCTTCCCCTTCTCCCATTTCAATATGTCCCGCCATATTATCTATATTCTTTGTTATAAGCCCTGAATTTTCACCTTCGCTCAACATATGAAGTAGTGCTTCAAGGGGTTTTGGTCCAAAAGGCATTTCTTCCGTAACAGTTGTTTCATCAAGCACACTAGGAATTTGAATCAATCTTTGTAGTTCTGCTACAATTTCCAGTCTTTTTTGTTTAGCTAATTCTAACCAGTTCATTGTTAATTCCTCCTACCCTATTCGTATAACGCTATTTTACACTTTTTTTCAGCTTATCACACAAAAAGAAGGTATTTTCAGACTTCTATTTTTGCTTAGTAAAGAAGTCTATCCTATTCATTTCACGGAAACATATATAAAGTTTTTGTAAATAAACTGTTTTTTTATAGAAATTTTATCGTTAATCTACTATAATTAAATTGTCAGATAACAAATTACTGACTACCAATATAGTAAAGGGGCTGTAAATTGCAATTACTTAGTTGCTTTTCACCCAAGTCGTCCGCTAGTCTTGCCACGAGATATGAAGATGAAGGAGTGGTTACTTTTGAAACCTACTACTGATCGGATGCTCAATCGAATTAAAGATATGTATATGTTCATCCTTGATCACGGAACTGTTACAACTCAAGATTTAGTCGATGAATTTGGCATCACTCCTCGCACAATTCAACGAGATTTGAATGTACTTGCGTTTAATGACCTAGTCATTAGCCCAACACGAGGCAAATGGACCACGACGAATAAACGCGTTAATATGACATCTTAGACGTTTCATAATAGGAAGAAGCTGTCCAATAAGTCGCAATGTGACTTATTGAACAGCTTCTTCTACTCTAAAGACTTTCTAATTCTTCTTCCGTTAATTCTCTATAAGTACCTTCAGCTAATGATTCATCTAACTTTAATGCCCCCATAGACAACCTTTTTAAATAAACTACTTTTTTCCCTACGGATTCGAACATTCTTTTCACTTGGTGAAACTTGCCTTCCGTAATCGATAATTCAATTTCAGAAATAGACCCGTTACTTAAAATATTTAATATTCCTGGCTTCGTTTTGTAGCCATCATCAAGCGTTACGCCATCTGCAAACGCTTGAATATCAGATTCATCTACTAAGCCTTCTACTTTTGCAAAGTATACTTTTGGTACATCTTTATTTGGAGACAAGAGACGATGCGTTAAAGCACCATCATTTGTTAATAAAAGTAATCCAACAGTATCCTTATCTAGTCTCCCTACAGGATAGGGTTCAAAATGATGTACATCCACATCCAATAAATCAATTACTGTTCGATCTCTCGAATCCTCTGTTGCAGATACAACACCAGCTGGTTTATTTAGCATTAAATAAATAAATTCTTTGTACTTAACTATTTCCCCATATACAGAAACTTGATCAGTAGTTTCTTTTATATGCATCGAACTGTCTTTTACAACGACTTCATTTACTTGAATTGCTTTAGACTTAACTAATATCTTCACTTCTCTTCTCGTTCCAAATCCCGTATGTGCTAGAAATTTATCTAATCGCATTTCATTCTCCTAAAAACCAAATTTTTTCGTAAAACGTGTAATCTTTTCTCCAAAGAGCTTTTGTGCAAGACCCAGTCTAAGCGTTACATAGCCATAAAAAGCTGCACCAATTGAAGCTGTAACGAAAATTACTAGTAATGCACCAAACTTACTGTCTACCGTAAATAGATGCTCTATTCCCCATTTACAAACGAAGACAAGACTTAGCATAGCTGCGTTAACGATTACAATTAGTAAAATTCTCCGTATAACCATACTAGATTTATATTGTAAAGTTTTTGTAATAGCAACCATATTCAATGCAATCGCTACAAAGTAACCAATAGAAGTAGCTAAAATGGCACCATCAGTTTCAAATGCTTTAATAAGTGGAGTATTAAGCACGAGTTTCGTTAAAATACCGATTAATAAGTTTAAAATGATCAGTTTTTGACGATCAATTCCTTGTAAAATGGAAGTCGTTACAGGATAAAGTGCAAATAATATGGCAACCGGTGCGTAATGTGCCAATACTGTTGAACCTACATCACTTTGCTCGTAAAACAAATGATAAAATTCATTGGATAATACGGCAATTCCTAATGCAGCTGGTATTGTTAAAAACAATAATATTTGAAATGCTTGATCTAATGATTTTCGTACTTGAACAAAGTCTTGTTTTGCATAGTAACTCGTGATAAATGGAATTAATGCCATCGAGAACCCAGTCGCTAGCATAACCGGTATCATTACAAGCTTTTGAGTCGTAAGATTTAACATCCCTAACAGCACGCCTGATTCTTTTCCGCTTATTCCAATCTGCGCCATAGCGTTGTTAAACGTAATCATATCCACAAATTGGAATAAGGGATTAATGACACCTACCAATGCAAAAGGAACGGTATATATTAAAATTTCCTTATATATATTTTTCAAAGATACATTAGAAGTTGTATTTCCACTTCCCTCAAGTAGCTCATTAAATTCTGGTTTCAACTTTCTCCAATACCAATATAAAACAAACATACTTGCAATAGCCCCAATAAACGCGGCGAAAACAGCAAAAGAAACAGCAGTGTTTTCTGTGCCTTTAAACACTTTCATCACTAGAAATGCTCCGGCTAAAACAAAAATCACACGGACAATCTGCTCGATCAACTGGGAGACAGCAGTCGGTGTCATATGTTGATACCCTTGGAAAAACCCTCTAATTAAGCTCATCACTGGAACGACAATTACTGCAAAACTCACATATTGAATAACAGTTGCTACATTGTGAACTGTTACAAATGCATCATTATCTTTAATAACTAAGCTTGCGATAGGTTCTGCTAATGTGTACAAAATAATAAATCCTAACACACCTGTTATCGTCATTATTACCATACTTGATTTCACTAGTTTTCTACCTGTCGCATAGTCACCAAGCGTATTATATTTCGCTACAAACTTAGAAACAGCTACTGGCATACCAGAGACTGCTACTGCTAGCATGATAGAATAAGGTACATATGCATATTGATACAGACCGATATACTCTTCTCCAATTAGTTGATAAAAAGGAATAATGTAAAGCACACCTAGAATTCTAGATAATAAGAGCCCAATCGTTAAAATCATTGTCCCTTTTAATAAATTTGATGACATAAAACCCGCCCAATCATATATTTTGTCTACACTACAGTTTACATCTGTCGAAAGAAAACCACAATCATGTATAATAAAGAAAAAAGGGAAAGTGTGAACTTATTATGTATGACGTAATTATAGTAGGCGGGGGTCCTTCGGGATTAATGGCCGCTGCAGCTGCAGGAGCTGAAAACAAGACAGTATTGTTAATTGAAAAAGGTGCTAAGCTCGGGAAAAAACTTGCAATCTCTGGTGGAGGTCGTTGCAATGTAACTAACAGACTCCCTCAGGAAGAAATCGTAAAAAACATTCCTGGTAACGGACGATTTCTTTTCAGTCCGTTTTCCGTTTTTAATAATGAAGATATTATCGGGTTTTTCGAAAACCTTGGAGTAGCATTAAAAGAAGAAGATCATGGAAGAATGTTCCCTGTTTCCAATAAAGCAATGGATGTAGTAAATGCCTTACTGGATGAGTTAAAGAGACTCCATGTGGAAATAAAGTTGAATTCCCCAGTAGCTAAATTATTGATGAATGATGAAAAGATTATTGGTGTCCGACTTGCAACTGGTGAAGAAATTGTTGCTGGTGCAGTAGTCATTGCAGTTGGAGGGAAAGCAGTTCCTCAAACCGGATCCACAGGGGACGGATATCCTTGGGCTGAAAAAGCCGGACATACCGTTACCGATCTTTATCCAACAGAGGTTCCTTTATTATCCAATGAACCTTTTATTAAATCGAAAGAACTGCAAGGGCTAGCCCTTAGAGATGTTGCCGTTTCTGTTTTAAATAAAAAAGGAAAAGCAATCATTACCCATCAAATGGACATGCTATTTACTCATTTCGGGCTAAGTGGTCCAGCCATTTTACGCTGTAGCCAATTCGTCGTGAAAGAACAAAAGAAAAACGGCGGACAGCTTGTACAGGTTCGTATAGATAGTTTACCAGAACTAAATCAAGAGGAGACTTTCCAGGCCCTTCTCTCTTCTATTAAGGAAGATCCGAAAAAAGCAGTTAAAAATGTGTGGAAAGGTATGGTTCCGGAAAGATGGTTGTTGTTTTTACTTCAACATGCAGAAATCCAAGAAAGCGAAGATGGACAAAATCTATCACACGAAAAAATTAGAGCTTTAGCACATTTATTGAAACAATTTAGCGTTAATGTTTACGGAACACAGCCACTAGACAAAGCTTTTGTAACAGGCGGAGGCGTGTCCATAAAAGAAATAGAACCAAAAACAATGGCATCCAAGAAAAAAGAAGGACTATATTTTTGTGGAGAAGTATTAGATATACATGGATATACAGGCGGCTATAATATTACCTCCGCACTTGTAACCGGTAAAATTGCAGGAATGAGTGCGGCATTATTCACAAGTATTGAGTAAGAATTGAACGAAATTTTCAACAAAAAAAAGAAACCATTTTGAAAAATCTTTGTTCAAAATGGTTTCTTTTTTATCATTAAACTTACTGTGTATTTTCACATCGAATATACTAATCATTTAATCCCTTACCATCCAGAATTTGCTGCATATATTTTTCAACTCTTGACTCCCGTGTTTTGGATTGTTTGGGTTGAGAGAAATGAAGTATGTATGCTCTTTGTCGACCCGGTGTCAATGCTTCAAAAGCAGTTTTTAATTCTGGAATATCATCGAATTTATTTTGAAGTTCTACAGGAATTTTGTATTCTGTATTCTTTTTAAAATTCACTTCCAAACCGGCTTTTTCAACTTCAATTGCTTCATATATATAGGCTTTCAAGATGTCTTCCATTTCAACTATTTCTTGAACATTGGTGAACCGAATCTGGCGCGCTGCCTGTACATTCTCCGTTTGTTGAATTAGAATTCCATGTGCATCCTTTAACAAGACTCCCTTATTAAACAAAATTGCACAATATTCTTTAAATCCATGTATCAAAACGATGTTTTTTTTCTCAAACGTGTAACAAGGATGCATCCACTTAAATTCTTCGGTCAGCTCACAGTCAAGAACGATATTTCTCAACTGCTCATATTCTTCCTTCCACTTTTTAGCTTTGCTTAAAAATTCATCAACTTTAGGATTCGTTTTACTATTCGCCATCAAGGAACACCCCTCTTCAATTTTTCGATCGGCTTACAGTCAAAAATGATCATACTGTCACTTTTTGCTTTATTTTAATATTCATCAACCTTGAATCAAGGTTCCCGATTTATAATAGGACTTTAATTGGCGTCGTGTCAAGCGGACCCGGCTTTGATACACAAGCACAAGCTCAATCTAAAACATTAAATGCTTTTCAAAAGTTGTTGTAATGCATTTTCCATAATTCCTTCAACAAGTTCTGAAGACTTTATTTTATCAATCATTTTATCCATGCAATTTTTTCTTTCCTCTTGATTATACAAATCCCATCTCCTCCTTTGCTCTCCTAATTCCCTTTAGAAAGCAGCACTTATTAACTTTGAGCTATCGTAACAATTTCCCGAATAACAGACTGAACTTCATCCACGCTTTTGATTACAAATAAATAGCCCGCTTCGCCTTCCATTGGCGCCACCACATCACCTTTATTTGTCTCTTTCTGCTGCCTAGTAAGCACTTCGTCGAAAGATGAAACGGTCCTTAGTATCGTTGTACTACTCTGGCCTTTCATAATCCGCTCTTTAAGAATATGTTCTGGAAGATCAAAATTCACAATAATGCTGGTAAATCCTTTGTTCTGATATTGTTCAAGCAGTTTCAAACGCCCTTTACGATTGCGATTTGAGTTGCAAAGAATGAGGTGGCAATTCGTCTCATTAATTGTATAATTCACAATGGTTTGTGTGAGAGCGTACTTGATCGTATTATGTCCTTGTTTTGGTAATAAAGTTTGGTAATAAGTTTGGAGGAATTCAGGATGGTTATCTTGATCGATCACAACCGAGTTGGACATTTCTTTTTCTAAAGCTTTCGCAAATGTAGTTTTACCGCTATGGGTTTTACCGACTGTCATAATTACTAACCTATTCATGAACGCAACTCCATTCTAAAATGTAGATTTAATCTTCCATCTCACTTTTATTCTATCAGACTACTTATTTGTTAAAGGTGAATATTCGAACTATTTTTTATTTAGTACTATAGTTAATTCCATAAATAGCATTTAATTATTAAAACACGAACAATACTCAATTTGTTGATTGTAGCGACAGGCAGTGACTCCAGCGGGATGAGTGAGACAGCTGAGACATTACAAACGACGCGAATGCGGCGCCCCCGCGGAAAGCGTCTGCCTACAGCGGAAATCATGCTGATTTATGAAGAGTATATTATACATATTCTCACATTCCACTTAAATATTGTTCGTGTTTTATGCTCTAAATTTGAATTGTGAAATTGATTCACTTGAAATGTAAAATTAAAATAGCTAGATATTTTGAAAAAAAACGATAAGAAATGAAAAAAAGCTGCTTTGTCTCTCATGTCGAGAGACAAAGCAGCTTTTGTTTTTCATCAAATTACGATATTCACCATTTTACCAGGAATCGCAATGATTTTCTTCACTTCTTGCCCTTCCAACCATTGTTGAACTTGATCAGAAGCAAGCGCTAATGCTTCTAGTTCTTCTTTTGATGCTTCTTTTGAAACAAGTAGTTTCGCACGTACTTTCCCTCTAATTTGAACTGGAATTTCAACTTCATTGTCCACTAATTTAGATTCGTCAAATGTTGGCCAAGCTTCATACGTAATCGTATCCTCATGGCCAAGGATGCTCCATAGCTCTTCTGCAATATGTGGAACAATCGGAGAAATTAATTTAACAAATCCTTCTACATACTCTTTAGATATAAGTTCTGCCTTATATCCTTCATTAATGAATACCATCATTTGTGAAATAGCAGTATTATAATGCATTGCCTCATAGTCCTCGGTTACTTTCTTAACCGTTTGATGATACACCTTATCGAGATTTGCAGAAGATGTATTCGTTACTTTTGAGCTCAAGTTTCCTTCCTCATCTACTAACAAACGCCAGATGCGGTCTAGGAATCGACGTGAGCCATCTAACCCGTTTGTTGACCACGGTTTAGATGAATCAAGTGGCCCCATGAACATTTCATACAGACGAAGAGAATCGGCACCATGACTCTTTACGATATCATCAGGATTTACAGTGTTTCCTTTTGACTTAGACATTTTCTCATTATTTTCACCAAGAATCATTCCTTGATTAAATAGCTTTTGGAAAGGCTCTTTTGTTGTAACAACACCAATATCGTAAAGGAATTTATGCCAGAAACGTGCGTACAATAAATGCAATACTGCGTGCTCCGCTCCACCTACGTAAATATCAACTGGAAGCCAGCGTTTTACTAGTTCTGGATCCACAAGTGCTTCGGTATTGTTAGGATCGATATAACGTAAGTAATACCAGCAACTACCTGCCCATTGTGGCATTGTATTTGTTTCACGACGTCCTTTTTTCCCTGTAACTGGGTCTACGACGTTTACCCATTCCGTAATATTTGCTAGTGGTGATTCCCCTGTTCCACTTGGCTTAATATCTGTTGTTACTGGCAGCATTAGAGGTAACTCAGACTCGTCTACTGGTGTAGATGTGCCATCTTCCCAATGAATGATTGGAATTGGCTCGCCCCAGTAACGTTGACGACTGAATAACCAGTCACGCAAACGATACGTAATTTTCTTTTCGCCTTTACCGTTCGTTTCAAACCAATCAATCGCTTTTGCAATCGCTTCTTGTTTGTTTAAGCCATTTAAGAAGTCCGAGTTAATCAATGTACCATCTTCTGTATAAGCTTCTTTTTCGATGTTTCCACCTGAAACAACTTCTACAATTGGTAAGTCAAATTGTTTTGCAAATTCAAAGTCACGCTCATCATGCGCAGGAACTGCCATAATTGCACCTGTACCATAAGTTGATAATACATAATCTGCAATCCAGATTGGCATTTTTTCTCCGCTTACTGGATTAACTGCATATGCACCTGTAAAAACACCTGTTTTATGTTTTGCAAGATCGGTACGCTCTAAATCACTTTTCAGTTTCACTTGGTCTTTATATGCTTGCACAGCTTCCATTTGATCTGCAGTCGTAATTGTATCCACTAGTTTATGCTCTGGTGCTAATACTGCATAAGTTGCACCAAAAATAGTATCTGGGCGAGTTGTAAATGCTCTGAACGATTCATTCGTGCCATCAACTTCAAAAGTAAGTTCAGCACCTTCCGAACGACCAATCCAGTTACGTTGCATTTCTTTTAAGCTTTCAGGCCAATCTAGTTCATCTAAATCTTCCAAAAGTCTATCTGCATATGCAGTAATACGAAGCACCCATTGACGCATTGGGCGACGTTCTACCGGATGACCTCCCCGTTCAGACAATCCATCGATTACCTCTTCATTTGCCAAAACTGTTCCGAGTGCTGGGCACCAGTTTACTGGTACTTCATCTACGTAAGCCAAACCTTTTTTGTAAAGCTGAACGAAAATCCATTGCGTCCATTTATAATAAGAAGGATCAGTTGTGTTAACTTCTCTATCCCAATCATAAGAAAAACCAAGATCATTCATTTGACGTTTAAAAGTAGCAATATTTTTTGCCGTAAATTCAGCTGGGTCATTCCCTGTATCAATTGCATATTGTTCTGCTGGAAGTCCAAAAGCATCCCATCCCATTGGATGTAGCACGTTATAGCCTTGTTTACGTTTAAATGCACTTAAAATGTCCGTAGCAATATATCCAAGTGGATGACCTACATGAAGTCCAACTCCTGAAGGATACGGGAACATATCTAAAGCATAAAACTTTGGTTTGGAAGGATCATCTACCATTTTATACGTTTTGTTTTCTTGCCAGTGCTTTTGCCATTTTTTTTCGATTGCTTCATGATTAAAGCTCATTAATATTCCTCCTTAAAATAAAAAAATCCCGTCCCTTAAAAAACTAAGGGACGAGAGTATATACTCACGCGGTACCACCCAAATTAGTGAAAACTTCACTCAACTTGACTCCTTAACGCGGAAAACGGTATAAGCTACTAACATTTCACTCATACAGACTCAAAGGCGAGTTCAATAATTCGTCACGCTAACTTTCACCATCCGTTAGCTCTCTTTAGAAACGAGGGTTATTTACTAATCCTTTTCTCAGTCCACTTCTATTAAAACTAATAATAATGGATTTCGGAATAAATTACAAGCTGATCTTAAATCAAATACGTCTCGACGTATTTGAGCCTAGATTTTGTACCCGGCTCGCCGGGTGAACTCCTTTACAAAATCTATGGCATCCGCCGGGGGCTTGATATAATTTTATTCAGTAGGTTTTTACGTACTACTGAATAAAATTATATCGAAACATTCTCTTTAACGTCATGAACAATAAGCGTAGCTTCTGTTGCATCAATAATGTCTTGTACAGTATAACCCTCAAACACTTCTTTTAATTCAAGGCCATTTTCTGTCACTTCTATCATTGCCCGTTCTGTAATTATTTTATTCACAACGGCTTTACCCGTTAAAGGTAATTCGCATTCTTTTTTTATTTTGGCAGAGCCATCTTTTGCACAATGATCCATGATGACGATGATTTTTTTCGCGCCATGCACTAAGTCCATAGCACCGCCCATCCCTTTAATCATTTTCCCAGGAATCATCCAGTTTGCAAGATCACCATTTTCAGACACTTCCATCGCACCTAAAATCGCAACATCGACATGCCCTCCGCGAATCATCGCAAACGATTCCGCACTTGAAAAGAAAGAAGATCCAGGAATAGTTGTTACCGTTTCTTTTCCAGCATTAATAAGATCCGGATCTACTTCATGTTCTGTGGGATAAGGTCCAATACCTAGCAAACCATTTTCCGATTGTAAAACAACTGTTTTATCAGGAGAGATGAAATTCGCTACTAATGTTGGTATTCCTATGCCTAAATTGACATAGTTTCCATTTTCGATTTCTTTTTCTGCTCTTCTTGCAATTTTTTCACGTGTATTCAATCGAATCTCCCCCTTATGAACGTGTTGTTAAACGTTCAATTCTTTTTTCTTGCGTTGCTTGGAAAAGCCCTTGAACATAAATACTTGGTGTATGTATTTGTGCTGGATCTAAATCTCCTGTTTCTACAATTCCCTCTACTTCCGCTATCGTAAACTTTCCTGCTGCCGCCATCATTGGATTAAAATTTTGAGCGGTTTTATTGTAAATTAAGTTACCAAACTTATCCGCTTTTGCCGCGCGAACTAATGCAAAATCCGCACGCAGAGATTCTTCTAATACATACTCTTTGCCATCATAAACTCGTATTTCTTTTCCTTCTGCAACCACTGTACCAACACCCGCCGGCGTAAAGAAAGCTGGAATTCCAGCGCCACCTGCACGGATTTTTTCTGCAAGTGTTCCTTGTGGTGTTAACTCCACTTCTATTTCACCTGAAAGCACTTGACGTTCAAATTCTTTATTTTCCCCAACATAGGAGCCTATCATTTTTTTAATTTGTTTATTTTTTAATAAAAGCCCAAGACCCCACTCATCGACTCCACAGTTATTCGAAATAACCGTTAAATCTTTTACCCCTTTTTCAACTAAAGCTAAAATAAGCTGTTCAGGAATACCTACAAGGCCAAAACCACCTACCATTAGTGTCATTCCGTCTTGAATGCCTGCAACAGCTTCCCTTGCAGAACTGTAAATTGGTTTCATAATCCCATTCCCCTTTCTATCGTAAACACCCTTCTCTATAATATTCTCAAATATTGCACAATTAAGCAATTTAATTTCCTTGACCTATGAATATATTGCAAGAGAATGGTAAGGAAATACAGGATATGCTCGAATATCATTTCTATACATAAAGTCTTCCAGCACTTAGAGTTTGATGAAGTTGGTAGGGGCATTTGCCATCTGTTTAGGGGCAGATAGCCTCGCTTTACGGGCTTATAGCGCTGTTTTATGGGGTTATAGTATCGGTAGGGGCTTATGACATCCGTTTAGGGGAGGATAGCCACACTTTACGGGCATATAGCGCTGCTTTATGGGGTTATGGTATCGGTAGGGGCTTATGACATCTGTTTAGGGGAGGATAGCCTCGGTTTATGGGTTTATAGAAACGATAGGGGCTTATGCCATCGCTTTAGAACCATATAGCCTCGGTTTCCGTACTTATGAATCGTGGGGGTTCGTCCGCGGAATGCGACCGCCTTATTCCGAACTCGATTTTTCTTCCTTTCTATATAATAAAAAACTCTAGACTAACTCGATTTATATCGACTTTGTCTAGAGTCGGACACCGTTTAACTTAAACAGTGTTTTTATTTGCGGCTTTCTTAAGC